>CAVOWB010000015.1:0-386804 GCA_963699995.1 Candidatus Bathyarchaeota archaeon
TACTGTCGCCTCTTCGTTCAGTTACGTGTTCATGCCGTTCGGCGTCGTCGCACGTGCAGCCCTTGGCCGCCTCGGCCGGACAGGCGTCCGCCGTCTCGCAGTCTGCTTGTTCGACGCAGGTCGTCGGGGCCTGGCGTCGCTCCCTGTCGCCGTGTCCGCGGTGTCGCCGCCTGTCGATCCGCTGCTGTCGGTCGAGGGGCTGCCGTCCGTGTCGATGGTCACCTCACCACTGGTGCCGAGGCGGACGTAGTTGTAGATGCGGATGGCGTCGCCCTGCGGCGCGATGGAGTTGTAGTAGCCGTTGGCGCGCTAGGTGTAGCTGCTGAGGCTGCCGCCCTTGGGGTCGCTGCGCTGGCAGCCGGCGCCGTGGACGTCGACCCACGCGCTGTTCATGTAGCCCAAGGCCCGGCCGAAGCAGACATAGGCGCCCGGCCGCGCCCGAGCCGTTGTACTGGGCGTGGGTGGTGCCGGACCAGTACCAGGGATAGTCGGTCGGCGTTCTTCTCGTTGGTGATCTGCGGTGCAGGTGAAGACGGGGTCGATGGCGGCGGAGCCGGTGGTGTCGGGCGAGCGCGTGTAGTCCACGATGCTCTGGAGTTCCTTGGCGTTGGGCAGGCGCCAGTCGCTGTGGCCGAGGTAGTTCGCGGCGTTCTTCGTCTGGACCCAGGCGAGCGCGTTCGACCAGTTCATGCCGGCGCCGCTGTCGGCCTTGGACCACATCAGGCCGGTGGCGCGGTCGGTGATGGTCTGGTCGCCGTTGTCCGCGAAGCAGGTTGATGCCGTAGCTCGGGTTGCCGCGCACGCACTGCACGAAGAACGTCTTGTCGCCGCCGCCCGGCCGGTCAGGCCGTAGCCCTTGATGCGGCCGTCGGCGAAGTTCACGCCGAAGAGCAGCTGCCCGGCCGCCGTGCTCGACATACAGGGTGCTGGAGCGTACTGCGAATCGATGATGCGCTCGCCCGCGCTCGTGTCGCCGTAGGCGAACGTGAAGTAGTTGGTGTCGATGAACGGCGTCAGGCCGGAGGTGTCGGTGCCCGACAGTCCGCTGGGATCGGTGCCGCGGAAGTCGATGAGCGAGTAGAGCTCCTTGATGGTCGGCAGGCGCCAGTCGCTGAAGCCGCCGTAATGCGGCGGCGTTGAGGGCGGCGGGCCGCGCCTGGGCCTTGGTCCAGGTGAGCTTGTCGGTGGCGGTGAGGCTGCCGTCGCCGTTGGTGTCCGGGCTGCGCTGCCAGGTCAGGCCGGTGCGGTTGTCGTAGACGGTCAGGCCGTCGCCGCTGAGGGTGTAGCTGGGCTGGTTCCGTGAACTGGGCGTCCTGGCCGTAGAACGGCTGGCCGGCCGCCGGGGCGGCGATCTCGGTGGAGTCGTTGTAGCAGGTGGTCTGCGGTATCGACGACCGGGTAAGTCACCACGCTGGGAGTCGTGGAGTCAGAGTCCGAGGCCGTCTGCGTGGAGCTGTCCGAGTCCGCGGCGATGTCACTGCCGCCGCAGCCCAGGGCAAGCAGAACAGCGCCGAGTCCAGGCCGAAGAACAGAATCCTGTTGCTCATCGTCATCGCGAATCTCCTGTGGGTGGCGGGCCGGGTCTCGGCAAAGGAGACAGGTGAGCCGGGCAAAACGTTAGTGAGGCGGTGGTGGAGGGGGACCGTCTGGTCGCTCGGGTCGTTGCTTCCACTGCGCGTTCAATCGATCGAAGAGCTCGCGCTGGTCTGGAGTCAGCACCTGGCGCAGCTCTTGCTCCATCTTTTCCCGCACAGGCCCGCACCCGTGGCGCGCTCTCCTTGCGGATCGCCTCGAGTTCCGGGTGATGCCGCCGACCGATCTCGTGGGCCTTCTGCTGCTGATCCGCCGACAGATCGAGCTGGTCGAGGGGCATCAGCCCAGGGGGCGGAGGCGGGTGCATCAGCCATACGGGCGCCGGCCACCAGATGGTACACACCAGCCCCCCGGTCACGCCGCCGGCAACAAAAAGCGCCGCCGTGACCAGCGCGCTGAGCCGCGATGCGCGCCGAACAGCTCTGTCGGGTTTGCCATCGATGCCCTCCAAGACGTCGAGGTCGTCCCACGCCGACCCAGGACTGTGGGTCGAATCCAATCCAGACAGAACGCGATCGGCGCTGGTTGTCTCAGGGTGCGCTGGCCCCTCGATGCTGAGCAGGGCTGGGAGCCACACCAGGCAGCCACTCCAGCGGCGAGGGCGAGCGCTGGGCGCACCCAGGCGACCATCTGTCCGAGGACCGTGACCGGCGGATGCCATGCGGCCGCAGCTTGCGCCGCGATGGTGTCGATCAGTCGCTCCCAGCGCTGGGATCGGCCGCTCAATGAGGCAAGAGAGGTCTATTCTATCGTCATTCATGTCTTGTCCTGTGTCGGAGCGTCCATGGACAGTCGCTCACGAAGCACGCGTCGCGCAATGAACAGGTGCTGGCGCGACATCGCCTCGGAGATCTGAGCAGACTCCCGATCTCCGCATGGGTGCAGCCATCGAGATCGTGGAGCAATACGACCGTGCGCTGCGCCTCGGGCAAGAGCAGGAGAGCTGCCAGCATGCGCTGCTGCAGGCCAAAACCATCGAGCTCGGGTTGGCACTCCCAGCGGCCTCCGGGTCGTCTGGGTTGGCCACGTCGCGCAGCCTTCGGCTATCCAGCCAGTTGCGCGCCCGGTTCCGCACGATCTGCAACAACCAGGCGGAGAATCTGGTTGGCTCGCGACACGTTTCGAGCCGCTCAAAGGCCACGAGGAAGGCATCCTGAGCCACGTCCTCTGCGTCGGCGGGCCGCCCGACGATGGACAATGCCAAGCAGAAGGACATCCTCAGATGCCTGCGCACTAGGTCACCAAACGCTGTGCGTTCACCGCGCTTCGCGCGTTCAACCAGGGCGGCGGTGGATTCGTGGTCGAGCATGCTCACGAGCTGGTTTACTCCTCGGCGTCTGGTCGCTACCCTCTCTTCTCTATCCCATAGAGCTGACAGGCGAAGTGGTTGCCGCGTTAGCGGAGCTGTCGCTTATCGCGGGTGCGCTGTAAACAGACGTTCGAAGAGCGCCTGGAACGCCCCTACAACAGCAGCTGCTTCACCCACCCCGGCGCAGAATCTCGGTCGAACGTTGGGAGGCCGTTCTTGAGCGTGGCGACGACTCGCAGCGGATGGTCGCGCTCGAGTTGTCGAGGAAGCTCGCTTCATCGACCAAGGGCAGGGCCTTGGCGATGTTCTCGAGGGTGCGCGGCAGCCGGGCTCTGACCTTGTCCTCGGGGACATCGTGTCCACCGGTCGATACCCGCTGCGAGATGCGTAGGAGGTTGAGCTGCGGCGAGTCGAGGTGGAGAAACACAAGCACGATCCGATAGCCGTGGGCCTTGGCCTTGGCGAGGAAGTCGATCTTTCGAGGGATGAGAGAACACGGTCTCGTAGCAGAAGGACGCCCCGCTTTCGAGCAGGTCGTCACGTAAAATCTCGGCCTGGGCCACGGCCTCGTAGCTGACCGCCTCGGGGCGCTCGGGGTCGAGCTTTAGGGCGATGCTGTCGGCGTTGACCATGGGCAGGCCCCGTCGAGGACGAGGAAGAGGCGATGGAAGGTGCTCTTACCCGAGCCGTTGGCACCGGCGAGCAGCCAGAGTTGTTTTGTCTTGGAAGTCACTGTTCGAGGGGGATGAATTCGCCGTCTTGAAATCTGCCGGCAGTCCTGCTGCCGTCGCTCGCGATGCGCTCGAGGAGGCCAGGTCGACCTCGGCAGCTCTGATATCTCGTGGAGGAGGAGGTCACGGCCTCGGCCAGGGAGCCTGACCGGCGAGCTTGTTCGAGGTCCTGGAAGATGTCGTCGGGCTCTCGTCGAACAAGGGCGCCTTTTCGACCACCAGGCGGGCGAGGCCCTCGCGCAGGGCGAGCAGGTCTTCCATGGCCACGCGCTTCTCGACGGCCCGGCCCAGCTCGGCCCAGTATTCAATCTGGCGAGGAACAGAGCGCCGTTGCAGACGGGCCGCGGCGCTGGCAGCGCGGATCAATTCGGCATCGAGTCGAAGGGGAGCAGAGCTGGCCATGGGCGCCTCCTCTTTTAGCTGCGTCCTGCTACATATGTAGCGCTGCGCTACAGATGGGTCAAGGGCAGATTAGGGCAGCTCACACACAAACACCCCCTGATCCGAGGCCACTCGCAACGGTCCGGAATCCGAAGCCCACAGCGCGGACGGCGCCCCTGGCAGGCCATCGTCGAATACCGTCCACGCGCCACCCCGGCGGACCAAGATGATGCCCTCGCCCTGTTCATCTACGCCCACGGCATAGACCTCGTCTTTGCTGCGGCCCCACACGGCGCTCAGGTGCGTGGCGCTATGGCCGGTCGGTGGCTCTTGCACATCCCAACCCTGGCCGTTGTAGCGGAGGATCGTGCCGTAGGCTCCGACGATGTAGACGTCATTTGCGGGCCGAGCCCAGATCCCGGTGAGGGCTGGCAGTGGTTCGGGCTCAGCGATGGCCACGCATTTCTTTCCAGGCCAGGCCGTAGTAGCTGATAGCCGATGGGCTCAAAGCGCTCTACCTCCTCGATCTCCAGCCCCAACGCCTGCAGACCCGCCGAGCGCCTTTTCAGGCAACCGTCTTCGACGCCCGCGTAAAAGTAGGCCGGAATCCTGCCACGCGGCAGGTAACGCTTTTTCCCTCAGGCGTGAGCCAAAGAGCTGCACCAGTGGATTTCTATCTGAATCGTAGGTGTAATTGGCGTCCAGGATCTGGAAGATCATCGCTTATAAATGGAAATTTTCGCTTAAATAGCTAATCATGCCGAAAGCATTGGTCCAAAATGAATATGCTTCTGGTTGCAGTCGGAGTAATATACTCAGGTCTGCTGCCTGAGAAAAGGCAAGCCTAGGATACTAAATGAAGGCAAAATAATTTCAACCTCAACCCAGGATACATGATCTCAATTCAAGGAAGGTCGGGAGTTTCAACCCCCTTCCCTCTTCGCCACAAATGCATCTTGGATGCTGCACATCCTCCGCCTCATGCGTCCTTTATCTTTCGCTCTTCCACTTGACTTTATCGCCCTTGACCTTCACCACGTCGCTCTTCTCCAGCACCCGGGCCAGCTCCTCGGCAACATCCTTCCCATCGATCAGGATGTCCCCGTCATCATCTTTCAGCCGCATGGAGCAGTTTTCTACAAATTCCTCAAAATCCATCTTTCGGGAGGTGGGTGATGTGGCCAGCTTCTCGATCAGCAATCCCAAAACCCTGAGACACTGATACTCGTCCGGATATAAATCAAGAACTCTTCATCGAGCTCGCTGGAGAGCGGCGTTGTGAACTCATCGGCATAGACTCCAACTGACTTTTGCAGATGGAATTCGATGGTGGTCTTCAACTGTCGGGCTCTGGGTCATAATCTCCTGGATCGACGGGAATATCCAGCAGAGGATCGTCCAGTTTATCTTCCAGCGGCTCTCCTATCTTTATATCGTTCAAAGAGAGGACGGACTTGGCAAAGATTTGGGCTCTCCCCGACCTTAATAGAAAGCTCAACCATTCTGGTGAACTGAAATCCAGGGATTCCTTCTCGGCTTCAGAAAGGCTATCCGGGTCCTCAGAGAGCGCCATAATCTTATCCCTCTTTTCCGTCATGGTGGGATCCAGCTCCTCCATGAAGAGCTCCTCGAATTCCTCTTCGGTCGTGCTCCGCGGGAGAACGCTCTTAAGCACTGATAAAGAGCGCTCGTACTCGTCCATGTCTTTTGCCAGACTCTCTGAGCAGGCTGAGCCTGCCATGAAGGGAGCAGGTCTCCTCCTCCTCTACCACCAGGGAAGGCTTCAACTCGACTCTGATGCCGGCGTCAACAGAAAGGTCCGGATCTCCTTGGCCTCTTCTTCATCGTATTCTCCGATATTGAACATGGATGAGAGAATTATAGGAGGAGCTTAAAAAAGCTTTACATCGAAGGCTCAAAGCCTGGTGGCTGAAGTCGTAATATATCTTGATGAATACAGCAAATCCAGTTCTGGACAGTCTGTAATTCCAAGGTTCTTCCCTTTTACGATCGAACGAGCAAGGATGCAAAAAAACAGAAGCAAATTTAAGTCGATAAGGCTTGTAAATAGGAACCCTAGAGTCAAATGATAATATTAATGCCATCGTGGGAACGTCTCGGGTTGCAGGTAGTTAGTGAGGAAAGATGACTGCATCGGAATTAGCCTTACAGATTTATCATGATACTATGGGTTTTCTTAAAGAAGGAGGATATATTGAACATATTAATAAATTATTAGAGAAGAATCCATCGATGATCGCATGACCAGGATTGATGTGCCATCCTATGGATTAGAGACAGTTGATGCGGTTCACTGCATCCTGGACAAGAATAGAACATTTGCCTTTTTGGAGGCCATCGAGAAATCGGTTGAGCTCGGAGATGTGGTTGTGGAGGCGGGCTGGGAACCGGCATAATGGCCATAATGGCTGCAACTCTTGGAGCTGAAGTTTATGGAATAGAGATCAATAAAGATACTTTGGATCTGGCCAGGCAGCTCTCCAGGGTGTTTATAAAAAATGGTTTTTTCAACGAAAAAAACCTGAACCTGATCGAAGCAGATGCCTCCACCTGGACTCCTATGAAGCAAATCGATCTCATAATCAGCGAAAATATTTATGCCGGTATGTTCTATGAGATGCAAATACCTATCGTCAATCATCTGCTGCCATTCATCAGCCCTTCCGGTCGAGTGATACCGGAGGTCATGAGTTCCTATGTGATCTTGGCGCAGGCGGAAAAACCCTCGAATAAGAGACTCGGTGAATCATTCTCTCCTTCCCAGGCAGAAGGCAGATATATAAATTCAAGAGCTTTCCCAACCATTTCTATATAATACTATTGATTTTAATCAGAAAAATGATCGGGATTGCAGAATTGATATAGCCATCCCTATTATTAGATCGGGATTGGTCAACTCTCTGCTCATTTATAGTCCCGTCAAAGTCGCAAAAGACATTATTCTGAAAAGGGAAGACATGATCTTCATGGGTGAGGATATTTTTATTGTAATTGATCCGCCTCTACATGTTGAGCCGGGATCTATCGTAAGGCTGAGGATGGAGTACAGAAGAGGCAGCAAGCCGGAAGATGGAAGCTACTTTCTCGATAATGTTCTTAGAGGTTATCTTAAAAATATGAAAAGTCAAATTTTTAACAATCATCTAAAAAGCTATATAGTATATCTGGAGTTATATGGAACAAGTATAAATTGAAGGCAGATCGGCGCAGATACAGAAACTAATAGCACTTAGATGGGAATAAAAGGAAATCATTGCCAGGTATCATATTACAAGTTGGTGAAAAGTCAACTTATATAGGAAGATTCTCAGAAGATCGATTGATTAGAGGGCGTTGACGATGCGCAATATGCAGAATAAGAGCAGCTTGCTTACAGCTTTCAGGATTGAGGAAAATTGAGCCAAATAAAGTCGTCTTTATCTAAGGCAGTTGGCAGTACTCGTTCCTTTTGCAGGGTTTGCGGGAAATAACCCTGCTAAATGCAGCGATCTTAGCTGCTGTGATACTCCTGATTTATGTAACTTTTAACGTATTACTTGAAAGACGATCCATTAGGAAGCTAGTTATTCAGTGATCTGACACTGTTATTTCGTCAGCGGGCACCATATTCATTGCCCGGCTTTTGGGCTCAGACCTCTACGGCTTATACGGAATAGTTCTCACTATCCCCTCGCTAATTAGCATATTCAGGGACTGGGGCGTAAACCAAGCAATGATACGCTTCACCGCCCAGTACAAGGCTGAGGGAAGAGAAGCAGAAGTCAGAAGCGTCTTCATCTCGGGGCTCATCTTTGAAATCGCCGTGGGACTGGCGCTCTCGGTAGTTTCCATTGGAGTTTCACCTTTCTTAGCAGACACCATCTACAATCGGCCGTACATTGCCCCGCTCATCCAGATAGCCTCATTCACGATACTTGCCCAAGGCATAATCAACGCGGCAACAGCCGCCTTCACAGGAATGGAAAGAATAGCCCACAACAGCCTCATGCTCATCTGCCAGTCCGCAATCAAAACCGGCGTTATCATCGCACTAGTCATCGCAGGATTCAGCACGTCAGGCGCAGTGATTGGCCACACGACAGCCATGATAATCGCAGGACTAATCGGCGGACTCCTAATGTGGACGCTCTACAAAAAACTCCCCAAACAAGCCACCCACACATCAAATATGAAAAACTACATAAAAACCCTGCTCACATTCGGAACGCCCCTATCGCTGGCCAATATCATAGCGGGCTTCCAAAGCAACTTCTTCGGCTTTCTGCTGCCGATCTTCTACCTCAGCGACAACACTATCATAGGCAACTATCACATAGCAACAACATTTGTTGTCCTGATCACTTTCTTCGCAACCCCGATAACATCGATGCTTTTCCCCGCCTTTAGCAAACTCAACCCAAAAGACGATAAAGAAACCCTCAAGAACGTATACCAATTCTCCATAAGATACGCCTCAATACTGGTCGTGCCCGTAGCTGCCCTTGTCATGAGCTTAGCGGAACCAGCCGTCGCAACACTTTTTGGAGATACATACGGCACAGCACCCTTGTTTCTGGCGTTACTGTCCATCACTTACTTCTATACGGCAACGGGCAGCCTCACAACCGGGAACTTCATAATCAGCCAAGGAAAAACCAAATTCATCCTTCTTCTAACCGCATTAACTACAGCTATAGGTGTCCCCATGGGCTACATATTAATCATGACCTTCGGCGTTTTGGGCCTAATAGCCACAACCTTGATTGCGGGGATTCCCAGCCTGCTCATCTCGATATTTTGGATAAAAAAACACTACGAACTAACCGTAGACTGGCGCTCATCTACGAAGATTTTGTTCGCCTCAGCCCTCGCCGCAATACCGACCTACGTGCTCGTTTCCCAGCTTGGGGTCAGCAACTGGACACGACTGGTTATAGGGGCAGGGTTCTTCATCGTTGTTTACATCGCCGCCGCCCTGTTCACACGGACAGTAACCCGCGCGGACATCAGCAACCTACGCAGCATGATCAGCGGAATCGGCGGACTGAACAGGATAATTAGCAGACTACTGAACCTGATTGAAAAAATAATAGACGTCCTCAGACTCTAGCGACAACTTTTCAAAGAAAACAGAATCTGCAATTGTGGCGAAAAACAACATTCACCATAACAATCACCAAAGTGGTGAAAGAAGGATATACATACGATATGACGAATCCAACTGCAGCAAGTGCAGTGAAGAAATAGATAGACTTCCTTTTTCTTTCCTAGCCTATTTTTTTTAGGCTGGTTATCATTTGCCAAAAACCAGAGATTACGAGCACATAAGCCTAACACCGCACTAGAGAGATGTTTTCCGCACGCGCTACGAATATTTATAAATATTGTTTGTATACATTTATTCTAAATGTATACGAGGCGAGAATGTGGCTACCGAGGTCTTGTCCATAAGAGTCAAGAAACGCCTGAAAGACGAGGCGGAAAAACTGGGTGTAGACGTAAAGGCTGCTGTAGAAGCTACCTTGGAAGAGCTCGTTGCTGAGAAGAAAACAACAGCCCAAAAAATCGCAGAAGAACTTCGCGATTTGATGGACATCAAACCAGAGGAATGGGCAAATGACGTCAAAGCTACAAGGCAAGACATGCAAGTTTCTTATTGACACTTCAGCACTTTATCCACTACTCATTTCAGGTTTGCCATTCAATGCAGACGAATGTGCAGTAAGCACTTTAACGGAATACGAAGTGGGGAACGTACTCTGGAGAGAAACTCAACGCAAAAAGCTCAAAGACCCCAGAAGAGTGGCAACAATTTTTTCTGAAGCGATGCAACCTTTGACGAAGATCAATATTGACTCAATCGCCAATGTCTTGGCAATTGCTACAGAAAGGCATCTAACTTTCTACGATGCTTCATACGCATACATCGCCGAGAAAGAAGACATGACATTGGTCACGGAAGACACAGACCTTTTGAAAAAATGCAGGCTCGCCATTTCAACAAAAGCGATGGGATTAGACGGAAAGAAAAAGTGATTGACTCTAGACAACTGTCATATGTGCGCCCGCCAAATAGACGACGCTCGCCAAACCCTCCACCAATTAGCATCATGATCTAACAGAGACCCTTCTACAGTTATCAATCAACTGAGAACTGCCAAAACATTATGAAGGCAACATAAAATCGCTCATAGAAGAAGCAACAAAACAATTTGCACTAAAGAGAAGCATCAGATATTTCGCAAACCAATTTAGGAATAAAAATTCGCGCTAAACCAAATTTTGGAACACAGATGAGCTCCTTTAACGTTGTAGGTGTGATGATACACAAACATGACCATAAAAAGGAATCCCAACATAATAATGGACTGAGGTTGACGGAAGTTTCGAATCCGATGAGCCAGAATAGAACTCAGAAATTTCAGAAATCTTTGTCCACTGAAATAGAAAGAATTTCTAATCTGTCTGAAAGCATCAGCACTGACGAATTCTTGAAGCAGAATATGCCAATTATTACATGCGAATGTGGAGCTGATATACTGATAGTACCTGATTTGAAGGCTATGGACCGCGCCATTGAAACCCATTCTAAAAAACATGGAAAAAAGCAAGGCCCACTGAAAAGAACTGAAGAAACTTCAGGCTATGTTCGTGAACTGCTCTGCGAGCTGTTGCTAAAGAAAATTAGTAAACTAGACGTTAGTTGACCTTTTTTTCTATTTAGGGACCGAAGAGTTTTATTGTTTTCCAACAAGAGTTATATATGAATTCTTTGCAGTAGTGAGTTTGGGCTGTGGAGATGTCCAACGGCGAAAACATGGATCTTCTTCTTGGCTTAGGTTTGACTGTTAATCAGGCAAAGGTTTACTTAGCTATACTCAAACTAGAGAAAAGTTCAGTGTCACAAATTGCCAAGTTGTCAAAAGTTCGCAGGGAAGATGTATACAGAATTCTGCCTTCACTCGAAATACTGGGTCTGATTGAAAGACTCTAGGCAAACCTGCTCTTGTTCAAGCCACCCCTATTTCAGATGCTTTAGGCTTTCTGCTGGCAGAGGAAAAAGGCAAGTCAGATGACCGCCTAAAAGGCATGAAAAGCATAGCGGAAAGGCTATCCCTTAAAGACTGGGACACTGTCCACGGGAGAGAAGAAAACATCTATATACTGATAGGGGAAAAGAAAGCAATTTTAGCTAAGACTTCAGGACTCATTAAAAGCTCAAGAAAAGAACTTGCATTAATCGCAGACAAAGGAAGAATCATGCCGACAATTTCTAAGTTTTCAGATGACTTCAAGCTGGCGATTGCGAAAGGTGCAGTCATACGGATTCTTTTTGAAGAAGAAAACCCGGATGCAGAATTGATGGAAAAAGTGAAGAAACTCATTGACGGAGCTTCAGTTCACATCAAGTTTAGTAGTGAAGCCTTGAATCATTTCATAATGTCTGACGATAGTCAAGCGTTGATTACCACCTCTAAAGAAAGCGGTTTAGGAGAAAGCCCTTCTCTTTGGACAAACAACAGCAACCTCATAGGCGTATTAAGAAACAGTTTTGAATCCGACTGGCAAAAAGCAAAAGAGTGATCTGAAACCTCATTTCCGCAAAGCAGTTTTGTGTGAGGATTAAACTCTAATTTCTAGATACCGCTGTTCATTTTCAGATTCAGCTGTTTTAACCTGCCTAAAAAGCTGCTTGAAGATTTCTGACCCAAAAAACTTACCAATGAACCAAAGTAAGGTAGCAAACCAGAAAAGAGCTCATGCGTCTTCCTAAGTCAAAAACCAGGTGTGTATCCCAACTCTCATAGGATGAGTAAACGCACACACAGACACTCTGCAGATTAATTTAGGAATAGTCTTGCACGTTCTCAGTAGTTAAATACAACTTGGTCCATAACAAACCAAAGGGGACTGCAAAAAAGTGAAAAGCAGCACGCTTCAGGCATTCATAGTAGTCACATGCTTAACAGCTATTCTGCTAATTCTTCCCACAACCATAGCCTCAACGGGCTGGACCAGAACATACCAAGGAGAACCTTTAGACATACTGACCCCCGCATCATTAGTCCAAGCCAGCGATGGCGGATTCGCCACCGCGATTTTCGCTTATGCCCGACGCATTGACAACATAGGCTTTCAGGGGCACTTCACAGAATCCTACGAGCTGCAAATCATCAAAACCAACTCAAACGGCGAGGTACAGTGGAGGCAGAACTTCACAAAAATTGACGACCCGAACCATGAAACCCCTTCCCTCTTGATATATTCCAAACCCTACATAATCGTTCAAACCTCAGACCAAGGATACGCAATAGCCAGCAGCGGAACAGACAACTTCTGGATGTTGAAAGTCGATTCTCAGGGCAAAATCCTTTGGACCAGATCATACGCGCACGACGACGAAAACCCATCCGGCAGCTCCCTTTATTCGATGATCCAAACAAACGACGGAGGCTTTGCATTAGCTGGATCAACAGAAACATCCCAAGGAGGCAACGACTTTTGGCTACTGAAAACCGACTCCAGAGGCAAAGCGCAATGGAACCAAACTTACAACAGCGGAACATACAAGGACTCGTGGGGAAACGAAAACCCACGCCAAGATGAAGCAAAGAGCGTAATTCAGACAAGAGACGGTGGATACGCATTAGCAGGAAGCGCTTCATTGTATAGAGCCAGCACATCCTCGGTAGTCTACGCGTCCTGGATGGTAAAAACCGACGCTCAAGGAAAACACGTCTGGAACAAAGGATACGACTCCCCAAACGACCCCGGAAGAGAATACTGCATCATACAAACAACCGACGATGGATACGCCATAACTGGCACCCAAAACGACGACTTCTACTTGATGAAAATCGACTCTACAAGTCAACTAAAATGGAGCAAAACCTACGGAGACACAAGCACAGACACACCATGCGCATTAGTTCAACTAACCGACGGGGGATACGCCATAGCTGGAACATGGACCAAAATCAACACCACAGCAACAGTCTTCACCATAGGTCTACTGCGACTGGATTCATCCGGGCAAACAATCTGGACAAAAACATACAACGCAAAACAAAACGCAACAAACATAAGCCGCGACCAAGCAAACAGCATGATTCGAACTAGCGACGGAAGCTACGCCATAGCGGGATCCACAACATTTGGCAATGAATATCACCAAGACGTTTTTCTTGTTAAAACCGAAACCCTAGAGCAGCCATTTCAGCCAACACCAGCCCCGACCCCAGCACCACCCGAACCAACGATCACGCCAAAACCAACACTAACATCCGCGCCAACATCAAATCCAACCCAACAGACAACAACGCAATCCCCAGAGGCAAACCAATCACGGAGTCCATCACCCTCAAACCCGCCAACTCAGCCTCCAACGTTTGAACCGACTCCAAGCCAGATGCCTTCCCCTTCAATTCCCGAGTTATCAACATGGATACTTTTGCCAATTTGTGCTGGAATAATTGTGCTATTAGTTGCTGCAAAGAAACATAGAAAATTTTAACAACGGATGCGTCCGTTCAAAGACCTCATTTACCAGATTGCGGTAGCGCAGAGAATTACCGCTGCCCACACAAGGGCTCTCTCCTTTCTAACAGCCAAATACTACATCAGGACCTGTTCAGTTTCAGGACAAGCATGCAAGAAAATCTTCTTCAGGACTGCATCTCACGTGGTAGTCTAGCAATGTCTTCGTAAGTTTGCAGAAACTTGTCCTTGAATACCATTCCCGGGGGGATCGTCAAGTTAGGGCTGACTTTTGTATTAATCAACCTGCAGCCTTCCCTAATGTGAACAGCATTGCCTACAACCGAAGTTGACTCGATGCTAGTTACGTTTTCATCGGTTGATTCCACAATCACTTTTCTTCCTATGATGCTGTCTGATATGTTGGCGTAGTCCCCGATTTTTGCAGCATCCATAATAGCTGAACTTTCTATGTTTGCATGTTCCCCGATGATGCAGAAATTGTCGATGTTCGAATCTGAGATCCTAGCGAAATCTCCTATACTGGTGTGTCTGCCAATTAGCGCGGCACCTTCCAGCGTCAGCCTGTTTTCATTGAGTCTTCGAATCGTCTCTTTCCTTCGCCTTATTGACTCGTCGCTGTATCCTTGAATCCAAATGTTTCTATCGGGCAAAATTCTTTCTTCAGTTATTCCTATGCTCAGTTTTCCATACAGCAGATCATGCATAGCTTTTAGGTAGCATTCAGGGTTTCCAATGTCGTACCACTCAGATATTTCATAACCAAACACGCGGTATCCGTTATTTACAAGATACGGGATTAAATCGAAGCCGAAATCAAGTCTAGCATTCTTCTGCGTTATCTCTCTTATTTCATCGCTTTGAACTATCTTTCTTGCTTCGGGCGATAAGAGGTAAATTCCAGCGTTAGCTAAATTGCTCGGAGCATTTTCCGCAGAAGGTTTTTCAACAAAACGCTTGATTCTTCCATGAGCATCTAACTCAGCTATTCCATATTGGTCAGTTTTGTCCACCTTAGTAAGCGCGATAGTCATTAGCGCGTTTCGTTCTTCATGTTTCTTTATTAAGTCAGCCAAGTCGATGTTGAATAGGTTGTCTCCCTGAACGACAAGGACAGGATTGCGTACATCATAATAATCTATGTTCAATCTATATGAATCGGCACTTCCCAAGTCATCTAGATTAGGTTGATGTTTGATGTGCACTCTCGGCTCGATTTGGTACTTTGCGGAGAAACCAACGCCTTCCCCATACTGGTCAAAAAGGTCCGAGTAATTAGTGTAGCCGTACTCTCCAAAAATGAAGTTCTTTATGCCCTGTTTAGCTAGCGTCGCCAGGGAAAACTCAATCAGCGGTCTATTTAACAATCTGACACAGGGTTTGGACGTGTCGTGGGTAGAGGTCTCATCCTCTTAGCTTGGCCGCCCACAGGAATGAAGCACAGTATTTTTCCTGGGTCCATGTTTTACTAGGTGTTGGATAACAATTTAAAATTTGGCTTTGTAGATTTTCTGGAGATGAAAGCTCTTAAGGCTCAAGGATTTGCCGTCGAAAAAAATTGATGCACAGACTCTGAAATTGCGGCTATCCTTACCCTTGATTTGGAGGCGATAAGCGAGAAGGAGTGAATGTCTCTCTTTTTTGAATCAGGTCTTTATCCTACACCGCACGCTTGGTTTTAGGATAAGGCTTGCACCAGTTGTGGAATAAGAAAAATGGTGATTGCGAGGTAAATGAGAAACAAACCCGCTGTTATGAGGAGGTTCCTGACCAAGTTTTTGCTCCATGCTGCGCCGAAAGCTATTCCAATTGCGAATCCAATTACGTGGGAAATATACGCGACGTTGCTTTGCTCTCCGAAGTAGACTGCCAACACGTTGTACGTGAAATAGACTATTGCTACCAGTCCTTGGGGCATAAGAAAAATAAGCGAGAATTTCAGGGGTTTAACAAGCATGACGATGGCAGTCAAGGTAAATATTGCGGCTGAAGCCCCAATCATAACAGCTGATGGCGAGTAGAAGAAGGTGCTTAGAAGGAAAGCCAAAACTCCTCCTGTAAAAAACGCTGCAAGGGTCTTTTTTGCTTTCAGTTGATTTTCCAATGTATTTCCAAAAACATAAAGGAACAGCATATTCCCAATCAAGTGCACAACGTCAGCATGAAGGAATAAGTCAGTGAACAAGGTCCACACTTTTCCCTGAAGCAGATTCTCTCCGCTGAAAGCGAGGTACTCAGTCATTAAGACGCTTGCTCCGGAAAACCAGTAAACCAAGGAAACTGCAATACAAGCAAAAATCAAAAAGTTAATTTTGCTCAAACCCGAACTCTAACCTACACGTTTTATTTTAGCAATTCCACACTTAAAGCTAGCGTGCCTTTCTATGGGTCAGCAAATCCAATAAATGAAATCATTTTCAACGCAAATATGGTGGAGAGTTGACTTGACTGCACCAAAGAAACGTTGCAAACCACCAGGTTAACTCGTCTGCGTTAGTTTTTTCCTTCTATTGATAGCAGCGCTCAAGAGGTGGTCACCGCCTTTCCAGCTCGACTTCTATTGCCACTTCGTTTCTTCGAAGAAACCCAGGCGTGAATGGAGGGTTATACAACATGCTAAAGACGGCCCCTTTAGTTTTAACTTTTGCTTGGGCAATTTCTTCCAGTAGCTCTCGGGTCTTTGCATCAAAGTGAGTTTCGGACCAACTCCCAGAAAACCGTAGAACCGCCACAACCCTCTCCGGGACCTCTTCTATCTTTATTCGACTATCCAATGGTTGAGGGGTAGTTTCAAGTGCGAATTCTGCCGGCATCACAAAAGCCATATAGCCGGAACCCGAAAAATCTGAAAAAACAGGTGCCGTCATCTTTATCTCTCGGGAAACAACTGGCGAGGTCATTTTCACTTTTGCCTTTTGTATGTTTTCGCCAGAGATGAAACGAAAGAGCAGCCCAAAGCTATCAGTCTCATAGTTGCCAACTTTAGCAATTACTATTGCTGGATAGCGCCGTATCTCAACTTTTGCCAATTTCTTTATGATTTCGTACTTTACTGTTTCTACCATAATAGGAAATATGAGTTAATCTCATTTATGAGATTTTCTTTCGCACCAGCAGGATTATGCTAAGCCGTTAACCAAGGATTCCGTTATGACTAAGTTGGATTATGAATTAACAAGCATTATAACAGAAGAATAACTGAACTGAATACATGGGCGATGCCGTAGGTGCCAAACCAAAACGCCCGCCTGCTTGCGTATTTGGCCATCTTCCTAGCTTTGTCTTTAGGTCTTCTCTCGCCAATTAAGATCCAAGCTCAAGACAACGATTATCACCAAAACTTCGAATGGAAGTACGGAGATTACACGTACTACTGGAACCTGAGCATTCCCAAAAGCCTCTATGACGCCTACGGGGACGTTTCCGCTCTAAGGAGAACAAGCAAAGGCGTGGCAGGTTACGGTTTTCTGACCACAACAGAGGACCCATACGTGCAGATGTTAACGTCGAAACTGAATGAATCCGCAACAGAAGAAGGGCTTGGAGTGTTTGAGACGGTGAGCTTTGTTTTGGCGTTTGTGCAGAGCCTGCAGTACACCTCTGACAACGTGACAACAAATTACGATGAGTACCCAAGGTTCCCATTAGAAACACTGGTAGACGACGGGGGCGACTGCGAGGACACCTCGATACTGTTCGCGACACTAACGCTCGCCTTGGGGTACAGCGCAGTCTACATTAACCCCCCGCATCACGTGGCCGTCGGGGTTCTGGGAGACGACTTAGACGGATACTATTACACATATGATCAAGAACGGTACTACTACTGCGAAACCACAGGCAACGGATGGGACATTGGTGACATGCCAGACGAGTACCAAAACGGAACCGCCAAAATCTACCCCATCAAAGAAACACAACAGTATATCGTACCAGTTATTTTCGAGCCGCCCCCGCCTACTGAAACCCTGTCGTCAACCCCAAGTCCTCAGCCGCCCTTATCGCCGCAGGTTACAATCTACGCGACAAAAACCCCCACACCAAACCCAGACCAAGAGACATCACAAACTCTGGAGACAGAATACCCAGAACTCACCACAACAACCGGGATTGCAGCTTTTGCTGTACTCGCCTCTCTCGGAGCACTGCTTACCCGAGGAAAATCAAAAACACAAAAGAAATCACTATCCGAAACAAAAGCAGACACAAAATAGACTTCAGCTTACGCTCGTAATTCTTCGACCAACGAAAATGACAAACATCAAATAAGACTACGCTGAACCTCCAGAAACCGTTATCTCAAAGATTAGCCAAATACCTCATATGGTCTTCAATGACAACAATTCTCGTTAAAAACCTGCCCGAAGGACTACTGGAAGAACTAAAACGCCTAAAAGCTGAACTCGGATGCAAAACCTGGGCTGATTTCTTAACAAAACTGGCCAAGGCATGCGAAGAACAACTTCGCAAAGACAAACAGAAAGACAAGACTGGAACCAGAGTCAAGACCTTGGCTCCAAGAAAAGCCACCTCTGCCAAACGGCAAACAAAGCCTGGTCGTATTTGAGGAAAAGTAAAAGCTTAGGCTGCAGGAAGCTGTAAAATAATCACGTTTGCAGCGAACCTACAATAGTTGACTTCAACGCAATCTTTGCTGCTTGTTAACAGAGTGAGAAACATATCTCATACAAGGAACCGTCAAAAAGGGCAAATTGATTCGAGTTTAGCCGGCTTGATGTTGACTTTGCGAGCTTCGTTGACAACCCTCAAGACAACGTCGTCATCGGTCATCCTTTTCTTGCTCATATGAGGTCACTTGAATGATGAGTAAGTAGACTACTAAAGCGATATTACCACTTTAGCAATACTTCGACAACAGATTACTGTTTTGACACAAATTTCGGTTTCAGCAAACTTGGAAGCTTGGTGGGTCGTTGAAAAGAGTGGTAATTTCTTCAAAGAATCTAAACTTCTTCACGTCTATATCTATTCGAAGCATTTCCACAAGACAAGCTACAACCGAAAAACATGAACTGTAACTATCCACCGACATAGCCAAATGGGTAACAACGGAAACCCTCATAGCCATACCAAGGCAAGAGGCAATTGAGCTCCTATAAGAAAGGTCTTTACTGCCTCAGCACACTCTGAACGGAAAAACGGGAACTGCCCTAAACCTAAACCTTAGAGGCGAGGGATTCCTTGCGGTCCTTCTTCACAACTTACGCACAAGATTACGACCCATTGTGCGCCTAGTATTCAACCCTTTAGTTCCGCCAGCCCCACTGGTCAACCATACATAAATATCAAGGCTCAAGCATTTGTTAGTTATTAATTTCTTAGCTATTTTAGCAAGGTAGAGACAAAACTGGAGGAGAGACTATCCTGGTCGTCTCCAGAACTTACTTTCATTACAGCTCTGAGGGTTACTGAGCTGCCGCTTGGAAGGGGCGCCACTTCCTGAATTACCACAGTAGTGTTGCCATTGTCGAGCTTTAAGCTGCCGCATCCGAATGCACCGACTCTTGTTTGTTGCGTCGGGTCAAGGTTATCGAGGTAAGATTGTATTGAGCTGGCTGGGCTACCTGCGTAGATAGGTCCACCCACCACGATAACGCTATAACCTGCAATTTGAGCTGCAGCTGAGCTTCTTACTCCTGCCAGCGTCACATCATATCCGGACTCTTGTAGCCTATACCCTGTTTTTGTGGCCACGCCCTTAGCGGTTCCAGTTAACCCCGGGTCATAAACAACAAGTGCTTTTCCGATAGCTGCCCCGTTAGGGAGGGCTTTAGATTCAGTTGCCAAGCTTCCTGCAACATCAAACATAATTAAGCTGAAACTCGTTATCGCTACGATAATGAGCACGGCAAATGTTATGAATGCTATCTTCAGGGTTTTTCTCATTTTCTTTCCTCAAGTTTGGCTCTCATATTATTGAATAACAATAAAAATCTCGCTCGAAGAGACCAGAATTGCTCAAGGTGTCTTGACGTAGCAGACTATTGGTTCGACCAAGTTTTCATTCGTCCAGTCGTGATCCTTGAAGAAAACCACCAACCGCAGGCTCTCAAAATCACGCTTTCCCATAATTAGAACGGCATTCTTTCAAACGTTTCCAATAAAACAAGACTATTCTGTCACAAGATAGGATACAAGCACCCCGCACACGTGTCGTTCCATTTAAGGTTTATCTGAATTTGCCGTCCGAGTAACTCTGATTGTCCGCACACTGAAGACAGAGTAATTAAGTTTTGTAGTGTTCTATAGAAGGAACATGCACAAATCAAGTAGAATCGCTTAGGACCGGACTTACTCCCGAACGGTTCTGGGTCCCTCATCGCCTAACCCTAGACTCTAACCAGTGGAGCGCTCCCAAATCAGGAACAACCTTGCCGGATTTTGAACCTGAACGGGTTCAAGTCCAAACAAAAGTCGGTCTGGAATGGAACGGGAGGTTGAACCGCACCCCAAGTGGAGATGTCACCCCATTTTCCCCTTTTTCTTGTTCCTGATGAGAGCTCCTTGATTTCTTATTCTCATTCTCTCTAAAATCCGAGTTCGGAGCCCCAGCAAACCCTTCATGCGAAATCCACGAACTACAAGTCTATTGCCAGCTGGCACTAAATTTACCACCTTCCGCAGACAGTCTGGACGGGAATCTTCGGAAAAATAAGAGACAAAAAAAGATTTGGGGAATTTGTTTAGAGCTCACTGCTCTTTGTTTGCCACATCCAATTTTGGGTTCCGTGTTCTACATCTTGAGTGGTTGTGGGTGTTTTTTCTCAGTTACTGTAATGGCCGTTATTGCACTTGAGATTTCGACTTTGCCGTTTTTGTAAATTGTTCCTTCCGTTTCCATTGGAGTTATTCCGATCCGACCAACGGTTTTCAAGGCAAATTCAGCTTTGTCACCTGTCTCTGATGTAGCTTCCCCTGCCCATGCGGGTTGTCCAGTTATACGAGTAATGATAACCTTAAATTTGCTGTTTTCCGTCATTGGTGATGTAAAGATTAGATAATTGCAGTGATAGCTTCCGTCTTCAGTGTTTTTTGTAGCTATTACTCCTAACAACGTTTTTCTTTTCGTCAGAAGCTCTACAATGTTAGTTGCCGGAAAGCCTTTGTTAAATGCTAGGAATCTCGCTTCCAGCAGGGTGGTCGATTTTGACTAGCTGGTCTTCCTGAAATTCTATTCCAAAGGGCTCCTTCTGAAGGTCACTGAGAAACCGCGCACGTTCAGAATCATCTGGATGAGTAATTGACATTTCCTTCTTAGTTCTTGGCATCTCTTGGACTTCAGCGGGAATGACCAAGTCATTGTCTTTGAGTCCTAAGCGATATGATATGAGCGATGCCGCGAATGCTGCTTGGTTGGCAAGATTTCCGCTTGCTTCTCTCTTTATTCTCAAAATTTTTTGCAGGGCTTGTTCATCTCCAAATCTGCCCAGCGACTTTACTATTGCCCCGAGCACGTTGGGATCTTTTTCAGTGTCTGCAGCTGATAAGAGATGTTCGTGCGCTTGTTTTGTGTTCATTCGCCACAGGTTAATGGCGGCAATATGTCGAACGGTTGTTGGTTCTCTTGTGTCTTTCAATAATCCGTTCAAGATTTCAGCAGCGCTAGCTATTTTTGATTGCGACAACATATTTATTGCGATGTTTCTTGGAAAAGTTTTGTCTTTACCCGAAACAACATCAATATGTTTTTTCTGACTTAAATCAAATTTTATGTTGACCATTCTTCTTCACCTCCATGATTAAATCGAGTGGACGAAACAATGTCCTTTCATTTTGCCACCCTGGGCTGCCGTCAACTTTCCTCCATTTGGAACATAAGGGTACATTAGGTTGGTACTGTCGTTATTTGTGTGCTGCAATCCGAGATAATGCGCTGCTTCATGGCTTAGTACAAATCCGGTGGTGTAAGGGCTACCTTCTATTGCTACAACACTTCCAGTCATACCTTTTGAGTCCTTATCACATGGTCCGTCCACTTTAGACAATCCAATAACGCTTCCGGCATAGGTTAGCACGAAGAAAATGTCCAGAGCATTATTTGGCACTGTCCATTCGGAAGTGAGTGCCTCTGCTTCTCCGTTACTATCAATGTTTTCACGACCGTTGGACTCAGATGAATTAATAACGTACCATTGAATCGAATCAATTACCAGTCCCACTTGAGCATATGAGGCTCTTGAGCTGGTTAAAGAATCACTTACTTCTTGGCGGTCTGCATTTGAGAACTTGTCCAATCCTACAAGGATTGCATTCATGCTTACACAGCGAATTGGTTTCGAACCCATTGAACTCCATCCGTTATTTGGAGATGTCTGCCAGAAGTTGTAAACCTGGTTGTCCAGTCCAATTAGGAACACTTCAAGACGACCATCAGCGTTTTGTGTGACTGCAAGTTTCTTCGCAAATGTGAAGAATGTCCCGAGTCTACTTTTGTTGCTCCAGCCGTTACTAGGTGCGGTTTGCCAGTAGTGATAGATCTGATTTCCCGAGCTAATTGTAAAGACTTCAAGCCTGCCGTCTTTGTTGGAACCAACTGCGATTTCCTTTGCGTAATCGTTTGACGCGCCGAATGGCGCTTCTTGGCTCCATCCGTTGCTTGGAGCGGTCTGCCAAAAGTGGTAGGTTCGAGAATCGGTTCCGATTGTGAAGATTTCAAGCCGACCGTCAGCATTTCTCCCTACTGCAAGTTTTACTGCGAAATTGCTTGTTGTCCCCAGTCTGCCCCGGCTACTCCATGTACCATTTGGTGAATTTTGCCAGTAATGGTATATTCCGTTGTCGGTGCCGACATTGAACAATTCGAGGCGTCCGTCAGCATTTGTTCCCAAACCAAACTCTTTTGCCTTCTGGGTAGTCAAGCCCAGTCGAATCCAGTTTCCCCAACCATTATTCGGCGCAGTTTGTCCGATATGGTAAATACAGCCATCAACTCCTATTATGAAAACTTCGAGTGCCCCATTCGAGTTCTTCCCTACAGTAATATCTTTTCCGAGCACTGTCCCCATTCGGGCCCAAGTGCTCCAGCCATTATTCGGCGCTGTTTGCCAAATATGGTATACCGCTTTGTCGGTGCCGATGACGAAGACTTCGAGTCGTCCATCCAAGTTTCTGCCAACAGCAATCTTGGTTCCCCAACCTATGTCAAGAAGCCCCAGTCGCTCCAACCGTTATTGGGTGCAGTCTGCCAAACGTGGTATAAACCATTGTCATTGCTTGAGGCAAACATCTCAATTCGACCGTCTGCATTTTGCATAACACAAATCTCTTTCATCGATTTTCACCTCTAAACAAATTTTCCATAGAGTCTTATTTCAGCATTGTCAACATTTAAGATAGCTTGGACACAAAAATATGAAAAGTGAATCATTTCTAATCGTTAATTAAAAGCTAAAGATATATTCACGACATATTTTGGGACATAATTCTTGAAATGAACAATTTTTTAAGATATCAGTTTACTTTAATTCCTACAGAACTACGTTTTTCACAGTTTTTACGCACTCGATATTCGATAAAAGCTGATTGAATTGAGAGCATTTAACATGAATCATTGATTTGAATGAAAAGTCAGCTTCGCCTACGAGATTCCGGAGCCCCAGCAAACGCTCAACAATTAAGAAACAGAGACTTTTGTTTTTGATGCAAGGGGTGGGATTCGAATCCTTACCTGGCGCCAAGCTAAAAGCTTTTTGAATTTTAGGGAAAACGGAGTGAAAGCAAAAAGTTGGCGAGAAAAAAGTTAAGGGTGCCTTGCAAGAGATGGATTGGGTATTACGCATGTTCGGGTACATAGACTACGTATCCTCTTGGCGGGGCATAGAATTCTCCCCAGCCATCAGCCTGTACCCACTTTCCTACAGGGGCATAAACGTTGTTTGCGTTGGTTCCCCAAGCTGCCGGCGTGAGCTTAACGTTTCCCCATTTTGTTTGAACCCAATGCCCATTCCAAGAGTCTCCACGATTGTTCAGGACGAAGATTAAGCCTTCTTGGTTGCCCACTCCGTTCCTCTGCATGATGTAGAGATCGTCGTCAACGTATAGTAAAGTAGTTGTTCCGCCAGCATATTCCTTATGAACCTTGATCAAGGCGTCAATTCCGTTATTTGACCCTTCTTTGGCTAATCCATAGTTAAAGTAGTCTTGCCATAGCACACAAGGGTACCCTTCGTGAGTCAAAATAAAAGCGTATGCCAATATCTTGTCGTTAACTATTGGCTCTTGGTGCGCGGTATCATGGTCGTCAACAAAGGTAACAGCGTTCCAAGGATAATCTCGTTGCAGTGTCCCAGGTTGGGCGAGGTTCCTGAGGCTATAGCCATACTTATCGCATAGATCCTTGAGCCTATAATGGAGGGGAAAGTCGAAGGCGCACGCGGGATTATCTGACAACTCATTGGTTTCAGTGAGCCAATCCTTTATGACTGAGTACTCGGCCCAACATTCTCCTGCACCAAAGGGGTCGATGAATTTGCCGTTCTTCCTAACTCGAAGGTCTTGGATGGAAGTTGCCATCCAGCTTCCGTAGCCTTTGACGAAGTCATAGCGGTAACCATCGAAACCTATTTCTTCAATAAGCCAACGGACATACTTGAGAATGTACCCTAGGACATAGGGGTTTCGATGACACAAATCGGGCATAGCACCAAACGGCTCCCTATCCCATCTTTCGTAGGGTGAAGGATGAAAACATTTCCAACCTCGTTTGAACTCATCACTTTGCGGATTAAATTTTGTCCACCGCTTTGTTCGGTCGATGGGGTTTACTTCTTCTTCGTCGCCACCGCTGTTATGGTTCAAGACAATGTCAGCGTAAACCTGTAGGCCATTATCATGAGCAACTCTGATGACATCGAGTAGTTCTCTTTTTGAGCCAAACCAAGTTCGTACTGAGCCCTTCTGGTCAAACTCCCCCAAGTCGAAGTAGTCGTACACGTCATATCCCATCGAGGGGTTACTGGCTGCCTTACCCGGCGGCGGTAACCACAAAGCAGTGAACCCTACCCTCTTCAATCGTGGAATTTCATTTTTAACGAAACCCCACCAATTATATTCTCTGTTCTCAAACTTTGGACAATCCCAGTAGAAAGCTTGCATTAATACTCCCATAATTAATACATCCAAGACAAAGTTCTTTGCTGAGCACCTGTTGAAACATCAGGCAGTTAACAGTATTGGTAGTCTAGTAATAATGGTTTTCTTTATGACTCAGAGCACTTTACTAGTAAATTAGGGTTCGAATCCCTTCCTCGCCCAGTTTTTCAAGACCTCAAGCAGACACAAGTTGAGTTGACCTTTGGCGAAATAAATCGGATTCGAGCCTGAAACGGTTTGGATCTCTGCCGGATTTTGAACCCGAACAGGTTCAAGTTCGTGACAAACACGAAGAATTGCGGGCACCCACTTAAGAAAAGGGTTTGAATTTTTCGAGTTTAAAAATTCGATAGAGAATTCAGCACAATTTAACCTAAAGAGTGAACCCGACGGGACGCGAACCCAAAAGGATCCAGAACCGTGACGAAGAGCGGAGATCGGATCTGGCGAACATTGGATAGTTGGCTGGTCCTCAGAGCAAGTGGGGGAATTTGAACATTAACGGTTGGAGATGTCTGCCGCAAATCCCATTTTTTCATTTCTTAATGCGCGTTAAATTAAATAACCCAGCGCAACATACACAGGACACATGTCCCGTCGAGAAATTAGCGTTCTCGCCTTTCTTGGGTTAGTTTTGACTGTTGTTATAGGTGCGTCTGCGCTTTCGTCGCCCGCTTCCGCGCAAGGCTTCCAGGCAGACATAGGTGCTTACGTGAAAGGCGATGTCTCCAACTTTCCAGTTTGCCCATTATCTTCTGCCAGCGAACCTGCGAAGGGTGAAGGAGTGCTTGACACCGTCTACGGCACAACTGTCATCAAGGTTGCTGACGCCAACGAGTTCCCCTCGGACGAGAGCAACGGAGACGTGAGACCCGTTTACAGCAGGTGGAGAATCGACAACAGCGCCCAAGACCTGTACTATTTAGTCAAAGGAGGGGAAACCCCTCCAGGAAGCGGCGTGGGGCAGATGGTTTTCTACCACGTAGGAAACGACTCCATCTACAAAGTCGCCTCAGAAGTTGACGGCATGGAGGCTTCCGAATTCCGATGGGACTATTCAGGCAACAAACCGTACACATTATACTACATCAGTGGGATGCAATTTAGAGAGTACAACATGAAACATGGTATATCCCAGCTTGTCAGGGACTTTTCAGCCGATTTCCCCGACGGCGAGCGGATTTTGAATGATGTGGAGGGCGACTCGAGCGGTGACTCTCGGTATTGGGTGTGGATGGTTCAGGGGCATTACGATGGCAGCAACTTTCCTATGCTTGCTATTATAACGTACGACAAACAGGCTGACGCAATACTTGGAACGATGGATTATGCTAGGTACAAAGCTATGGGCGGTGCTGAAAACCTCTTGCCCAGACCCAACATGGTCGACGTTTCTCCGCTGGGAACAAAGGTTGTGATTCTTTGGGGCAGGAATGACAGAAAAGACGTTTTCGACGGACCCCACGCATACGACTTCGATTTCTCCCACCCTGTTAAGGTGAGCAATGATGAGACGCATGGGGGATGGGCTTTCGACCAGAACGGCGACGAAGTGTACGTCAGCCAAATTAACAACGACAACTGGGACAAGGCAGACGCAGACACTTTTGCCTACGTTAACATCCGCACGGGAGAAGTGAATGTTATACTCTATGCTGAGGATATGGGCTGGGACGCGGGCGGCACGCACTTTGGCAGGTTGTATAACAGCGACATCAGGGGCTGGGTCTACTTGACTACGTACTCTGAATCCTCTAGTCAGAGCTGGGTGCGCAATAACGCTGTCATGCTAGAGATTAAACCGTACACTGAACACCCGAGAATTTGGAGAATCGGCGACACCCACAACAACTATAACTCCGAAGACCCACTGGCTTACGAGAAGGAAGCGTTCTCGCCAATCTCGGGCGACGGAACGACGATTTACTGGGGAGCTGACTGGCGAGGAGGAGACGGCACCATAGATACCTACAAAATAAAGTTGCCAGTGGATTGGTGGGTAAGCCTGAGAAATAGCGATTCTCTAGTTATTCCCGAGTTTCCCTTTGCCACGTCAACTCTGCTTGTCTTGATTGGCGTTTTTCTACTGCATTGACCATCTTCGGCAGAAGACCTATGAAAAACAACCGCGTGTGCTAAGACTTTTTTCTTGTCTCGTTTTTCTTAGCGTTGACGAATTGATTTACCTCTAGCCATCGGTCGGTTGCCAAACTGAGATTGAATTTTATCAAAGAAGCAAGATGAAGTGTTACTTTGAGAGCAACACTTCTCCGCTGCGCACTAACTAATTGGAAAGAAAGATTGTTGTGACAGTCGTCCTATTTCTTTCTAAAGCGCAGCGCCGCATTGGTTGATACGCCAGTAAGAGTGATCGCTCCTATGGGAAGACTGGAAAGCCCAGTGGTGACAATTCGCAAGGGCAAAGATGTGGAAAAGATCGTTTTGGTTTCTTCGACGGAGACAGGGCCAGCTCCCGTGTCGGTTAATGCTGAGGGTCTCAAAAGCGGTACTGTAACGTTTAATTTCACAGAGAAAATCCGATACTGCATTTTTTGTGGCTGGCAGCTTCCACGAAAAAATGAATGTTATCCGAATCAGAATTGCCAAAAACCGCTATTGATCTCTGGAATGGAAACGAAGACTCGCGTAAAATGCGCCGCTGTAATACCTCTTATTGCCAAATCCTACAGTGAATGTGGAAAACCCTTAAGACATGATCAGTAGACCATTCTTAATATTCAATTCAGCATGCGCCAACATTTAAGATGATGGACTGCTAAATTTGAATGCTCTTTCATAGTGCGCGTTACGCTTTGTTGCAGATGTTGGTGGAAAGCCTTCTTTGTATTTCAATTTGGTTAATCAAAAAAAGCAAAATAGCAGATTCAGAGCACAAGAAGGGTCTGGACCTGGAAAGCATGAGACTCATCAGAATACGCTTTTAAACCTATGTTGGCTAAAGCATAAAGCAACAGCATCGGTGAAATCGATTGCGCGATCAAGGTCGAGTTGCGGGTCGGAGCCAAAGAAGTAAAGAGACTCTGATAATATGCGAGTGCGGTGCGGAAATCCTTCTGGTTCCCAGTGTGGAGACTATGAGTGAATCTATTGAAGATCATGCATTTGAACATGGGAAAGGAGAGAAGAACTCGAAGGAAGCCGCTTCGGAAGTGGAACGTATTCTGCAACTTCTATTGGTGCAAGTATTAGAAAGAGCCTCAGAATCTTGAAGCTTGAAATAATCCTATTGATAGTAATTTTTCAGGGGAATCGCAGTAAAGCGAGCCTGGCGCATCAAGAGTCAGTCCATTAAATTCAGTATACAGGATTGAAGATTTTTCATTGTAATAGGTTTGACCTCTTTGTATTGAAAAGAAGAGAGATCTATGAATATTTTCTATTTAATCGCAAGTCACAAGTTTAAAGCTTATAAATGAACTGAACAATATATGACGTGGAGGAAAAATCGGAAGTAGAATCGGAAAAAGGGGATGCGAATTATGACTAGAATTTTGCCTGGCGTAGAAGTGAAAGTAGTAAAAGAGATAGTACCCCAGCAACTTCATCCATCTGGAATTGTTGGAATAATGGGAACTGCAGAAAAAGGGCCAGTTCTAATGGCGACACCAGTCACAAGCTTTCGAGAATTCCAAGAAAAATTCGGTTCCGACCCAAACCAAAGCCTGACAAAGGAAGCGCGACTGTGTTTCTTAAACGGTGTTTTTGAAGTTTTTGCAACTCGCATTGAAGCAAGTGGCTCTCAAAAAGCGTGCGCTGTACTTAAGAGTGTTGATGGCGACGAAAACATACGAATCGAGGCAAAAAACCCTGGGGAAATGGGCAACAAAATAGAAGTTGGTGTAATGAAAGGAGCCGCTGATGGTTCAGTTGCGATACAAGTTACCGATGGAACGGCATTTGAAGTTTTCGATAACCTGTTGCCTGATAAGAAAAGCGATCAATACCTGGTTGAGGTCTTAGGTAATCGCTCAAAACTTGTAACCGCTTCAGATTTGAGAACGGCAAAGGACGCTAAAGCAGCAAAGGACTTAGCCTTGGGGGAAACATTGCTGTCTGGAGGACTCACCGCTCAGCCTCAACTAAAGGATTATGAACAGGCTCTCGAAATGTTGGAAATGGAAGAAGACATTGACATGGTTTGTGCTGCTGACTCTTGGGACTCAAGTGTACATGCATTGGTGGATGCCCATTGCCAGAACATGAGCAAAGATGCCAAGAACAGGATAGGAATAGGAACAGTTGGACCTAACGAGAAAGTTGAGGATATTATAAAGAGAACAAGCGTCTTGGCGAGCGATAGATTTGTACTCGTAGCGCCATACGGAGTTAGCGGGGCAGTTGCAGGATTAATCAGCAAACTAAATTATTATGATTCGCCAACCTTCAAAGCATTGACAGGCATATCAGATTTGGAGAAACGTTATACACCTTCGCAATTAATGGAGCTTCTTAAAGCTGGTGTGTTGCCGCTCGAAGCACGACGTGGCAGAGGCATAATTGTGGAGAAAGGGATCACTACAAGCAAAGAGCAGATTGGCGTCATGAGAATTGCAGATCATGCGGTTAGAGCAGCCAAGAACGTGGCTGAAAACTTCATCGGCACATTGAACACAGCTGGAGGTCGAACAGCCCTTCGTGAGAAACTGACGGAAACCTTCTTGACAATGGTGAGGGAAGAATCGATAGTGCCCAGTGTAGACGGAAAATCACCTGCATTCCTCGTTGACGTCTATTCTTCGCAGTTGGATTTCGCCCAAGGAATCGTGCGAGTGGATCTCGCTGTTAGACCGGTGAGGGCCATGGACTATATCTACGCAACAATAAATGTGCAGGCCTAACCGGAGGTGACTGAAATTGCCAATAAGCCCAGTGTTGATGTCAGCAAACGTCAGCAACATAAAAATTGACGGTGAAGTTGTCGCGGGTCTCCAAGCGATTGAATACAAAATTGTTAGAAACCGGCAAAACGTGCACAATATAGGAATTGATGAACGCATCGGCGTGGACTATGGACCCATGTACGTAACTGGCAGCCTCAGAGTGAGATCATCGTATCCAAAACTTGACACTATGTTGATTGCAGGAGTTGCCGACGTCAAGTCTTTCCAGCTTGTCGTTGAACTGAAAAAGCTAGGGCAAGCGGTGAAAACTCTTTCTTTTGATGATTGTTTTCTCGAGGGAAAGAGTTTCTCTTTGGATGCGAACGGAGTTGGGATAAGCGACTACTCATTCACGGCTACAAGAGTACGGGAGCAGTAGTTTAAATGCCAAAGCTAACGAAGCAAGCCATTCTCGAGGGGACAAAAGCTAGACTAACAGTGACTGTGAAAGAATACGGAAATGCTGAAGTAGTCATTCGCCCGCTCACGGACGGTGAGCTTACTAAAATTTTCTCAGTGATAGGCAATATCCCATTGAAAAAGGATGGAACGCCCGAGCTAAATAAAGTAGATCTACGTAAGAATTTCGAAGCCTTGAGAATGGCTGCCTCGCTAGGACTTGACGACCCGAAACTGACCTCTGAAGAAGTAGCATCAATGAAATTTGGTGTGCCCGAATACATAGGGATGAAAGTTCTGGAATTAAGTGGCGTTACTGAAGGACAGGCACAAAAAAAAAGTTAGAGATTGAACGGTTCGTGAGAACCCCCGAAGGAACCGAACTGGCTGCATTATGCCTTGACTGCGGCTACAAGTTCGCAGAGAGTCCTGCTGATTTAACAAGAGACCAAGTCCTTTTCCTCACGGCAGCGTTAGCGCAAAGAATCGAGAGGGTTGAAACGGCAAAGCTAGCAGCGGACGGCGTAACGCGGATAGTTGTAACTGAAGGAGAAGAAGAAACTGAGTGAAATTATGGAGAAAGTTGAATTCCTGCAAAAGCAAATCGAATTGGCAAAATCGAGTTGGAATTCACTCGCAAGACTATATGGTTTTGGAGCTAGAGTTGCCTGGTTTTGTGTTCCCATAGTTTCCTCTTTTCCCTTTTTTTTTGATGTTCTTAATAGAGCCATTATTCAGAAACTTGTTTTCACAAGAGCGATTAGCAAGATAACTTTGAGCAGATTTGATCTTTTTTTCCCTCGTAGTCTGTTGATTGAGGGGGAACCGCAACGTGAAGGAGAGCACTTGGAACTTGAGAAGAGAACGCCCCTTTTTTTAGGTATGTTGGATGCCGCGCTGAACCAGAAAATGAGGTCACAGGTTTTTGAAACGCCTATTATGCCGAAGCCTATAGTTGAGATGCCTCAGACAGGTCCACCAATTCTCGTAGAGGAGCCTGAAAAAGAGCGAGGGGAATATTCGGGTGAAAGAACCCCAACTGTCAAACTTTTCCGTTGGCAGGTCGATTTCGTGAATAGGGTCTCTCCAAACATAGGCAACGTATTGGCTCGCCTTGACTCCATGAAAAAAGTACCGTTTATGTCGGCTTCGTATGCTACAATGTCCGCGCCGGCAGTGTTTAGTCTCGCAGATTTGCGTGTTGCTTCTCATAAAGCGATAGAAGAAGTCCATAGTGAAGATCCTCACAATGAAAAAACAATTCACAGCTCTGTCATCGAAGAGCCAGCATTGGAAACAACGCGGAAGGTTGCTGCGGCTGTACAAACCGTGGCAGCGATGGCGGCTATCGTACAGTCCTATGGGTTCAATACCGCAATTAACAGCCCAAACAGCAGAGCCAGCAATAGCAACTTACAGAACGCTAGAACCTGCAAGTGAGGAAGCATTCAGAGGAAGACGAGACGCTACGAGAGCTATCATTGAAGAACCAGCCTTAGCCAAAGAAGAAAGTAGAGAAATGCAGTCTATTACGGAACCAGCTGTAAAAACGCAGAAGGTTGCTGCGGCTGTACAAACCATAGCAGCAATGGCGGCTATCGTACAGTCCTATGGGTTCAATACCGCAATTAACAGCCCAAACAGCAGAGCCAGCAATAGCAACTTACAGAACGCTAGAACCTGCAAGTGAGGAAGCATTCAAAGAAAGACGAGACGCTACGAGAGCTATCATTGAAGAATCAGCCTTAGCCAAAGAAGAAAGTAGAGAAATGCAGTCTATTACGGAACCAGCTGCAAAAACGCAGAAGGTTGCTGCGGCTGTACAAACCATGGCAGCAATGGCGGCTATCGTACAGTCTATGGGTTCAATACCGCAATTAACAGCCCAAACAGCAGAGCCAGCAATAGCAACTTACAGAACGCTAGAACCTGCAAGTGAGGAAGCATTCAAAGAAAGACGAGACGCTACGAGAGCTATCATTGAAGAATCAGCCTTAGCCAAAGAAGAAAGTAGAGAAATGCAGTCTATTACGGAACCAGCTGTAAAAACGCAGAAGGTTGCTGCGGCTGTACAAACCATAGCAGCAATGGCGGCTATCGTACAGTCTATGGGTTCAATACCGCAATTAACAGCCCAAACAGCAGAGCCAGCAATAGCAACTTACAGAACGCTAGAACCTGCAAGTGAGGAAGCGTTCAAAGAAAGACGAGGCGTTACGAGAGCTGTCATTGAAGAACCAGCCTTAGCCAAAGAAGAAAGTAGAGAAATGCAATCATCCACAAGTCTGAGTACTGGGGTTTGGCAGCTCTCATCGGGAGTCCTGAGCACTATCTCAGAGCAGCAGAAGCCATTTTTTGAAATCGCTGAAGTCCTCTCTCAATATTCTTCGGTTCCAACAGCAGCCTCTTTCCCCACGGTTGAATCTCCCTCTGGTTTTCCCGTTTTCCGCGTCTTCCCTCGCGTCGATCTTGCCTGGCAAAACCCACCCTTCACTCTATGAAGTCGGCCCTTCGTTGACTTCGTGGATCTACGAGGGTGCTGAAGTCCTCAGAAGCACGGGCGTTCCTCTTTCAGCGGTGCCTATTGCAGCTTCAGAGGCTGAAAAAGTCGTAAATGAAACATTGATTAATGCAGCGCCAGGTTCACAGGCGGCACAGCCTGTACTTGAGGGTGCTGCTGTAGGGAAGCAGAGTAGAGCATCTACATTGCCAACTGTGCTTGCTCTGGCCGGCGCCAAGAGTCTGATTAATCAGCGATTACAAAGTGCGCTGACAACATTGAGGAAAGAGTCAACTGCAATGCAGGCGTCCAATCAGGAATATGCGAAAATTAGCATCTTAGGCACGTCGGGGATTCAAAAGATAAGCAGTCAAACAAATGCGAGAGGAACGTTGATGGCTCAATATCCGATTGGGTTTAAAGCTGATGCAGTGACTTCAGTTTCACCGCTGCCAAGATCGAACGTCACAAGATCATCATCTGCACAAGACAGTATTGACTCCACATCGACTGAAGAGGGCGTTGAAGAAGAAGACCTTAGCGATCTGGAAAGGAAAATAAGCAAAATCCTTTCTGAACAGTTGAGCCGATATTACGGAACATCAAAACTGTGAGGGCACATACATGCATGTAAAACTTGACGGTATGGAGCTGGTAAAACGCGAGGACAAAGACGGGGCAATACGCGAAATCAGAAGCATCAATAGTCTTTCCGTCTATGGAAAGAGACGCATTGTTGAGCTGCCGATTCCGGGATCCGTAGGCAATGCTTTCCAAGACATGGGTAGAAACCCTATAACGATTGCCTTCTGTGGTGAACTCGTTGGTCCGAACATGGACAAGTTGCTTGAAGACCTGACTGAAAAGTTTGAAACGAAGAAGCCGGTTCCGTTTTCCTCTGATGTAGCTCTGATAAACAGCATCAGCGAGGTTGTTATAGAAGACTTTGTGGTGCATTTTGAGAGTGGCATCAACTTAGGAGTACGTTATTCAATGGTTCTCAAGGAACATGCTTCTACGAGTACGAAAACCTCGAGAGGTCCAGGTGAGACGCCGCCGCCGAGTCAGGAGGAAAGCGCTAAGGGGGAAATTGAGAAGAAGATCGGCAAGATGTATGCAGAAAGCCGAAAATCTGAAAGGTGGTGACCAAGCTGAGCAAGGCTACTAACCCAAGTTACTCGGTAACAATAGGTTCTCAGAAGTTTGACATTGACAGTAGGTCGGGCAAGCTCGTTAGTGTTAGAGTTACTCTCGGTATTGGATTGCCTACTGATCGGTGCGAAGTTTTGCTGGCACATAGTGATGGTTATGCTTTCAAGAAGGGAGATACTGTTAAGGTTGAGCTTGGGTACGATACTGACTTGAAGCGAGTTTTTAGTGGGCTCGTAGAGGAAATTGAGCGTTTGTTGTCTAGAGTCAGGGTTATCGCTTTGGGATTTGCTGTTTCCCTTCTTCGTTTAAGGTTTAACAGGGTCTATCTTAACCAGACTGCTGGAAAGATAGTGAGCAGCATTGCTCAGGAAGCCAAAGTCAAGGTTAGGAAGGCTGCTGATGGAGTAAATTTCCCGACATACGTTATAGACGCTGCTACCAATGCGTACGAACATGTTTTGAAGCTTGCCGAACGCTGCAATTTTGACGCCTATTTTACGGAGGATGAGCAATTGGTTTTTAAGGAATGGGGAGGGGGAAAGAATATACTTCTGCAATATGGAAAGGAAATAATGGGGGTCAGGTCTCTCCATTTTTCACCCCTTTATGCCGGAACTCAAGTTTATGGAGAAAGCCCTTCCAGTATGAAGGGCTCTGACACTTCTCATTGGCTGACCAAGCAAGAGGTTAAAGCAGAAGCCGGTACCAAAACAACTTTTCAGATGGAAGACCCTGCTGTGAGAGATAAGAAAACGGCTGAAACCGTAGCAAAAGCGAAGACTTCCAAATTGGGGTACTCTTTTGGAGTTGCGGTGGAGATCGTGGGTAGTGCTGGAATTAAGTTGGGTGACACCGTCACACTCAAAGATGTTCCTATTCCAAATGTTGGCGGGCAATTGGAGGTTAGAGGTGTTAGGCATTACTTAAGCAAGTCTAATGGATTTACGACTACAGTCAATTGTTGGGGGAGGCCATAGTGAATGAGCATAATTGAGACAATGAAGGGCATTGCCCAGATTGAGTTGCAGAGGCTGCATTTGCCGACGCTGGGAATAGTGACTTCGATTTTTCCGCATTCGAGTGGATCTGACAAAGACAACTACGAGTGTAATATTAGGCTTAAGAATGCAGATGTGGAATTGAGGAAGGTTCCGATTGCCACGCAGGTCATTGGTCTGGCAGGCATTCCAAAGGTTGGTGACCTTGTTTTGCTGGTTTTTGTTAATGGAAACATTAACGCACCCATTGTGGTGGGCAGGCTTTATAATGATGAGGATAGACCGCCCTTAAACAAGGGGGAAGAGCTTGTCTATATTCCGCCTTACAAGGCGAATCCGAAAGTGAAAAGGATTTATTTCGAGTTTCCTCAGGGAATGATTTTTCAGATTACCGACGAAGAGGTAGACATCAAAGCAGGAGACACTAAGGTTGTTGTTCTTCGAAACGGGGATGTTGTTATAGAATCGAAAGCAAACGTTTCTGTTAGAGCTGACGGAGATGCTACTTTGAAGTCAAAAGGCAACATGACCATCACTGGTGCAAGCATAAAGATAGAAAGCGACAAGGACATGAATCTTAAGTCAGGCACCGATATGAAGATGAATTCTGGCGCTTCTGCTGAGATTAAATCGTCAGCTCAAATGACCGTAGAGGCGAGTGCAATGATGAAAATAAAAGGCCAAGTTGTTAACATAAATTAGTAAAGGAGAAGATTGTGTGGAGAAGGGAGAGGAAAAATTGGGGAAGGATCTGAGGTTGAAGTTAGATCAGATTGGAGCAGATTTAGTGGCGACTCCTAGGGGCGATTTTGAGACGGTCGCGAAGGAAGATAATTTGGTGCAGGCCATAATATCGAGGCTGTCTACGGATGAAGGAGAGTTGGTTGATTTGGGGCATGCAGATTACGGTTCGCGTTTGTTTGAACTGATGGGGGAAGTTAATAATGCTGCCACGAGGCAGAGGCTCAAAGCTGAGGTTCAAGGCTGTCTAAGTCAAGAGCCGAGGATAAGAAAGATTTCCAACATCGATGTAACACCTCACCTAAAAGATCCCCATCGTGTGGATATTGACATCACGGTTTTGCCGGTCGAAAGTAACGTCTACCTCAGAATATCGTATCCTTTTCGTTTGGAGGGATGAGAGATGAGCTTTCAGAGAAAAACGTACAGAAAGATAGCACAAGATATTCTCGCACGAATTTGTGGAGGTAAATTCACTGAAGAGCACACATTTGTTAAGGGTAAGACTGTTTATGGGCTGACAAATGCGCCAGTTGTTGGAGTCGAGCGGGTTGTTGGGACATATCGTGGTGTGGGGGACAAGCTTTTTTCCAAAGGTTCAGACTACCGTCTGATGAATGACTCGATAGAATGGCTTGGCGGGGGAGAGCAACCTGATGATAACACGTTTTTCGCAGTTGATTGCACACTCACCAGGGAGACAGAAATATCAGACGTACATCCCGGAAGCGTAGTTAGAACAATTGTCGAAGCGATAAGTAGAGAAATTGAATCACTATATCTTCAGATGGAACAGGCTTACCTTTCTGGTTTCTTGGAGACTGCTACTGGAAACGCCTTGGATCTCGTGGTTGCGATTCTCGGTATTGAACGCAAGCCCCCTCAGCCTTCATCTGGATTCGTAACCTTTGGCAGGAACAATGACCCGGAGATTTTGACTGTGACCGGTGAGGTCCACCTGTATGATGGTTCAGCCTCGTACCCCCTGGGCAACCCGCTAGTAAAAGACATCATAAAATTCGAGGGAGTTCGCAAAGGATCGCCCGCAACCTTCGAGAAAGACATTGACTATGAGTTGTCCAAGCAGAGCATTGTTTGGATTCCAGGAGGTAGAAAGCCAGATGCTAAAACGGTTTTTCGACTGGACTACACTGCTTATCGACAAACCGCTATTCCTTCGGGGATGAATGTCGCTACATTATCTGTTCGGCCTGAGGAAACGCGACTGTTTACGACTGTTGAATACAGAACTTTGGAGCAAACCTCTGATAGCAAATGGGAAGCTGAAGTTCCAGTAGTAGCTGCTGTTGCTGGGAGAAGTGGAAACGTTCTGGCCGGGACTGTTGTTGTTATGCCCCAACCGATCCCAGGAGTTGAGTACGTTATCAATAGGGGCGATATAGCCAACGGCGTTGAGACTGAACAGGACTATGAGCTTAGAGAAAGAGCAAAGCATGCCTTGGAGTTTGCAGGGAAGGCAACTTATTCTTCGCTAGAATCGGCCATCCGTTCAATTGAAGGTGTAAGATCCCTGCTCATTGAGGATATGCCTGACAAAGTGTCCGGAATAGTGAAAGCGATTGTTGATGGAGGAAATATTGACCAAATCAACCAGATCGTTAACGATACCTAGAGCGGCTGGCATAAGAGTTGAGGTTTTCAGACCTGGCACAGTATACATAGACGTTTTGTTGACTTTGATGGTGAGGAAGACCCTTGACAAAGCGCTCATCGTAGAGGAGGCGGAGAAACGGATTCGGAGTTACATTTCCTCATTGGGGATTGGCGATGATGTACTGTTCTCAAGGGTAGTCGAATCAGTGGTGAGCATCGAAGGGGTCTGGGACGTGCGCGATGTCTTGATGACTGCGTTAAGAGCTGACGGGACTGTCTCCGAGATTGAAGCTAATAGTGTGAAGATAAGCAACGAGGAAAGAGCTGAACCTAAAACGATCAACATCTCTTTTGAGGAGAGCAGAGTTTGAGCAGAACAGAGAGAATAAGTGGCAGATTGCCCAGGTTCTACAGGAACTGGGATCGAACGTCACTTGTCTCGGCTTTTATTGAGTCAGTGTGTGAACAGTTAGACGAGGCAGAACAAGGAATAACGAAGTTGCTAGAAGCTCATTGGGTTAGTACTGCCAATGGCAAGGATCTTGACAAAATTGGGTCCCTCGTGCGAGCAAGTCGAATGTCGCAAGAGGGCGACGAACGTTTTCGAGGTCGCTTGAAAAGTACTGTTGATGAATACAAGGGAGGCGGAACTGTCTCAGTGATTCTAGATGAAATGAGGCGATTAGTAGGAGCCAAGCCTGGAGAAGTCGAAATCGAAGAAAACCCTGAATCTGAGGTCGCTGCTGATTTCGGTGTAGTAGCAAACAGTACTTGGACTCTGGGCAGTTCCAGCATTGAAGATGAGCAAACCAGATTGTTCTTGGTTGTGGAAGAAGAGGGTGAGGTTATTAACCCTCAGATAATTAACATGGACACGGGTCAGTCCGTGACTTATGAGGGAATACTGAAGACTGGAGAACAGCTATTCATAGGTCAAAACAAGGTTTTGCTGAACGAAAAAAACGTTGCTGAAAAGGTCAAAATGCATGGGCCACTTCGGCTCCTGAGGAGGGGCTCAGTTTGGAAATACAGTGAATCCCTATTGGAGAAGATAGGCATGTTTGATACAGGGAAGTTCGATGATCAGATTTTTGCCGTTGATATACCCACGGTCAGAGTCCGTTTTGAGTGGAAAAGGCGTGAGCCTGCCGCTTTCCTGGTAAAGATCAAAGCTGAAGCATTATTTAGAAGTGGTCTAGTCGAGTCTGACGTAGAGAAAATGCTAAACTCTAGGAAAGCCGTGGGAATAAAGGGTATTGTCAAAGTAATGGAGTGATTAATCATGACAAAATTCAGTCCAATCTTGAGAAAACCAGGTGAGGTTATAAGATCGGAAGACTGGAACAGAATGCAAGAAGAAATTCGCGCTGATTTCGACGAGCTTGAGCACAAACTCGAGGTGTTGAGAGACTACGTGGACAATATGGAGGAGAGCTTGACCTTGCTGAATATGGATAGTGTTGCGGGTAAATCCTACAAACTTGATGAAGTTCTGCCTGGTGAAACCTCAGGTTACGATGCACCGATTGTGGGGCTTCTGACGAGACAGTGGCTACTGCCGAGGGGGGAAAAAGGTGAGATATGCAAGTTCAGCATCGTTGCTCATTTAGAGTCGATCGATTATTGGTCAGGCGCTGAGAGAGGTGACCAGAAGACACTCGAAGTTGTCTTCAACTATATTGATGGGACCAATTCAGTTGTGAGCGGCATGTTTGTTCACGATAGAACAAAGCTTAGACCTAAGGGTACGCAGACACCTTATCTTGAATACTTGCTTTCGCCGAACGAGTTTGTCTGGTACAGGTACAGGGTCGTTAACCCGTGCCCTGACAAAGAAGTTCTCAGCGTCAGCTTCAAGAATATTCTCGGGGAGTGTACTCCGAGGATTGGAAACGTGATTCACTACAGATGCAAGATCACGCCCAGCAAAATTATACGTTAGTGTCAACAATGTTCACGGAAATCGAAGACAAACTTGCTATTCTGCTTAGGGAAAAATTAGCGGAGATTCCCAAGGAGCACGTAGCTGTAGATGTTTGGCCAAGCAAGCCCCCAGCTATCAAGATTTCCAATCTGAAATTTAAGATCCAAAACGGGGACATGGCTGAAAACATGGATATGGGCGAGGTGGAAATAACTGAAAGGCTTGAAGGTGATGAAGTCAGGAAATCCTTCAAACTTCAAGAGAGACCGCTCAAGGACAGTGTTCGAGTAGAATCTCCTCCAGGAACGCCCCATGCCAAAAATGATGAATACACGATAAACTACGATGAAGGCTCGATAGAATTTGCAAAACCTCCTGGAAAGGGAAAAGACAACATTCTCGTCAGATACTGCTCTCGGAAGCGCGTTATGACTCTGAAGAGCCTGATTGTGAAAGGTCTATACTCTATCGATGTGATGGGGGCAGACAGGCGTGAGGCTGACTCTCTTGCTGAGAAAGTGGTTAAGGCCCTTGTGACAATGGACGACAAGCTAATAGAAGAGGGCATCGAACTAAAGCCGATTGGCGGAGCGTTTCAGTCTGAAGGAGGAGGCAAAACCCAAATAGTTCAGTTGAAATACTCGGTTGAGAAGCAAATGCGCGTGGAACAGATCGTCGGCCCGATGGAAAGAATTGAGATCAGTCGCAGAAACCTTTAGCCCTAAGAACCAGTCCGTGTAGCATTATGCTGTGAGAAGATGAGCGCAACCAAAGTCAAGTATGGCAAACCCGCTACGCTTCTTGTCGATGCCAAGGGATTTCCAGACGGCAGACTTGTGCAGTTCGAAATTTGGAAGCAGACCGGTCAAAAGAAGGAAAAAATTACTGAGGTCAATGGAGTTGTAAGACGGGAAAAAGGGATTGGGCAGTGGGAGCCCCCATTCAAACGCGCGGTAAGTCTTCCCTTGAAGGAAAAGTTGAGCCAGCAGCCTCAGAAAGAACAGTATAGTTTTATCGCATTTATAGACAAGGGCGAAAAAGATGAAAAGAAAACTCAAGGGACACCGATAGATTTCACGTTTCCCATCGGGGTTTGCCTAAGGGACGAGTCAGGTAACCTTATTGACAGTGCTGAGTGCACGATTACGTTCTCAGATGGGTCCAGCAAGAAAGGGATTGTGAAGAACGGATTGGTTGAATTAGGAGACGCGCCATCCGGGAAATTTGTGGTGAAACTGGAAGACTACGAGTTTATATTTTGAAAGGAAGGCGCTGACTTGCTGATTGCCATTCTCGGGTCGCTTTGGGGAAATAGCCAGCTAGCTTCAGGCGCGTCAAACATGACTTTAGGCCCTTCCTTTCTATTTGTTATACAGTTTGACAGTTTGCATGGGGGGCTTCTTGCGCGTTGCCGGTTGTTTTTCAACGTAGAGTGTCCTTATTACTCGCTGGGCCATCTTGAGTGACCTCGCATAGGCATAGGCTTTCTGGGCTCCGTATTTGTCCTTGAATACAAATATGTACCGAATAGGCTGGAGTGTTTCGTCGACTTCTCCAGCATATTTCCTTAGAAATTGCATGCCTTCTTCAATAAGCACTTCTTCGCCTGGAAGTATCTTCCCAGTGTCTCGCACATACACTGTTCCCATTTTGCTGATTATCTCCTTTTCCCTTTTAGGATACTTGACTCGTGAAAATTCATTGGCTGTGTTGACTTTTAGAATCCACTTTGGTTTTTTGGTTTTTTCGAATTCCTTCAGGGCCCATTTGGCAAATTCGCGTATCTCTTTTTTTGTTGGTTTGGGGATAGCACTCATGGGATTTCTCATAGTGACGGGATTAATTTTACCGTCCGGACTAAAGCTTACTCCCCCCTTCGCTTCAACATGTTCGTAGATTGACCTGAGCTTCGTTGGGTAACCTTCGGTTGTTTTGTTGAATGCACCTTTGCCAAATTCAGGATAAACAAAAATGTTCTTCTCCTTCAGAGTTTTCCCGGTTTTTCCATGAAACGCCTCTTCAAGATAGTCAAAATATTGTTTTTTGACCTTCAAGACCTCCTCTCTGGTTTTCTGGGCTGCCAGACGCCCTGCTATGTCTTTTTTGGGCAGCTTGCTTGGATCAGGTATGTCTATTGGCCATATGGTGCAGTCGATGTCATCAAGGTGAGTTATTGAGGAGTCGCCAAAAGCAGCTCCGCTTTTTCCTGAGGCCTCTATTCCTTGAACATACTCCATTAATTTGGGGTTATCCTTCATCATCTTTGACTGCTTTAAGCGCTTATAGGCATCGCTCAGAGCTTCCTTGAACTGATCTATCTCTTTCTTAGAAAGACCTTCGGCCACAATTTTCTTCAGCCCTTTTTCGATGTTTTGTGCAGTTTTTTTAAACCCGGGTTGTGAGAGATTGAAATGGGCTTTGTGAGTAAATTCCTCTCCTTCTGATATGATCTTTTTGACATCATCACTGATTCTTACATTCTCAATAGTTTTCCCGCTCATTCGCGGGACTTTCATCCATTCAACAAACGCCTTCCATTTTCTTCTCAGACTCCAACCCTTTGTTGCTCGCTGTATTGCCTTTAGCGTCATGGGGTGCCCCTGCTTGGCTGCAAACTGTATGAGTTCCGTCAAATCCTGCACTCGTTGGGCATCCCTAAATATCCGGGTTCCCTCGTCAATGCTGAGTTGGCTTGCACCCTTGAGCAGCTCTTTTTCAGCTTTTCTACCTTCTTCCGCTGCACGTCGAAGTCTCTGCACACTCTCTTCCAAAGCAGGCGCAAGTTTTGGTTCAGCCTTCTTCAAATCATTAGCGCGTTTGGCAATATCGTCGAAACCTTCGTCAAGTTTGGTAAGGAGTTTTTCTGTATGTTCTACTGCCTCTTCAACAGTCTTGAGTTTCTTTGTGCCTCTGATTACGGCTATTGCGTCGTCAGCTTTTTTTAGCGCTTTGCTCCCCGGTACAAAATCCAAAACTACGAAAGCACCGAAACCCACAAATCCGAAGGCGCCACCTACCTTTTCTAGCCAAGTCGATTTCGGGTCGAGAAGTATTTCGAATTGCCTGGTTGCTTCTATCCAGTTTTCGTAGGGACTTGGCAGAAAGAATTTAGCCATTTTATACATGGGGGCAAGCGCATACAGTGCAAGAGGATTCAGAGTCCGCGTTTCACCAAGTCTGTTTTCCTTCTCCATCGTGTCGAATATGTCGTCCAGGTACGCCTTGCCGATTTTTTTCTCTGGTTGAAACATCTGTTTCACAAGTGCTAACTTGTCAAACATAGCGAGAGCTTCCAAGTCTTTGTCTTCGAGCTTCTTCTCAGCTTCTTCAACACTTGCAGCCCGAGTCCAACTTCCGTTTGGAAGCCTTACGGCATAGGCTTTTTCTAGAACCCAGTAGTCTTTACCCCATCGTGATATCGTCGTGTCCGCTCCAAAGCCGAATACGAAAGTAACTGCTGGTATAAACCTCTGTCCGAATACAAAAGGCGCACGGAAAACAGGCTTCTTCGGCTTAATAACACAAACAACGATCATAAGGGATATTCCGCCGAATTTTTCTCCGACTTCACAATAGAAGGGGGGCGTAGTGCCTTTCACTTCATATGTCCAAAGCGCGCGCTCGCTGTGGTTGTCCAGTAGATCCCTGATGATATTCACCAATTGTTCCTCACTTATCGCGGCACTAGCCTTGAAATAGTCACTTAGGTCAAACACCGCAACAAGTCCAACGTTCCATCCTTGCCCAGCAACTCTCGGCGTGATCTTAAGCTTAGTTGACGTTACGAATTCGTACATCACGCCTATTTTTTCTATCCCGACTTTCCTGCCTTCATGGTCCGGTGGGTATGTCTGGATGTCACCTCCAACCTGGAACATAGCATGTTTGATCTTTTCTTGTCCAACCATGAAAGCACACTGCCTATATGAAAGGCTCTAAGTCGATGCCCTTTTTCTCCCATTGCGTGACGGAGTAGCTCTTACGTTTGATTCTGGGTTTGATATCAATTATCTTGCGGACAATTCCTGTAAAAGTTTCGGCTTCCTCAATTACTCCTTCAGCTGATTTGACCATTTCTTCAACCAAGACTTTTTGGTCTGAACGAAGATATGAGCCTTTTCATCGTCCGATTCAGGCGTGCTGAGTACACGTCAATTCGATGATGCCAATCTATCAAAAGCAAGACTAGCTGAGGCTCGTGCAAAATAAAGCCACAGCTTTAGGAGTTGCATCGTTGCCCAGATGGCTAAAGTGGAGTGGCCAACAAGCGCGCGCCAACATCTTAGCTAGTCTAGCGACGCGATAGAACGAGTAGAGGAAACGATTATACAACGGGTGGCGATTCGTATCCAATCGCAATTTCACTGCCTGACGTATATCCTTCTTCTCCGTAGAACGTGCGAAACGTTCTGTCAACTTTCAACTCAACGGTAAACGGCAGCTCTACCGCATCCACAGGAATAATGTCGTCCGCAGCTACCATATTTCCTGCGGGCTGCAGGCTGTTTTCCAGCTTGTCGAAGATCTCGAATTGGCCGTTGCCTGCAAAAAGAAAACGATTTCCTTCAGGGTTGCACAGAGTAATTATTGGCGAAAAGGGTTTCTTCAGAATCACTTTGTAGTTGTAGTACACCCTATCTCTGTAGTCACTCAGCGGTACTTTCAGGCCAACTCTCGATTTCTTGACCGTGGTTAAGATTGGCGTGTCTCCTGTTAGATCTATTGGGGTCACGTATTCGTCATACCATCTGCCAACCATTTCTCTGTTTAGGGCATCAGAAGTTTTAGGCCCAACCTTTTCATCTTGGTTTAGGGGGTTTCCATTCCAGTCTGTGTGATTCGCCTGAAAATCTATGACTGCTTTTGCGGTTTTATCTCTGAAGTCGCCGTCAACACCGTTATGGTTTCGGCCTGTGTTTCCAAGATTAGGAGCCCCGAGCGCAAGCAGCATTTCCTGCAGATGTCTGACGTCGTTTGTTCTGGCGTCACGTCTGATTAGTGGTCCTTTTCCCTCTGTTACGACAAGTTTTTTGCCTTTTTTGTCGAAAAGTTGGTTTCCTTTAGCGTCTTTAACGTAAAATCCATTGTTGTCGCATAAAGGAATTGGTTTCAGCAGGCCAAGATTAGGAGGATATACCCTTCCAAGAACTGCTTTCAACGTTGCCGTCTGATCAGCGGATACGACAAGGGCATAGTCTTGTCCTCGACCTCCTGGCATGGAAGTAATATTTCCAACAGCTGTCACTTCAACACGGTAGATACCCGCCACAGGGATTTCCTGAATGACTTTCTGAACATTGTTGACATTGTCAAGAAAAAGAGTTGGCCACGCATAGTTGCCATGAAACTCCCTTGCATTTGGCGTGTGAACAATCAGGTTCAGATGATTAACCAGACGTCCTGTCGGTGAATCGGGTGCATCGGTCCAAACTAGGGTAGCCTTAAACGGCACCGTTGCACTTTTGACTAGGAATTGATATTCTCTTGTCTCATTTGTGGTCAAAACATGACCGTCAAATATCTCCATAGCAGTCGGTGCTGGTGGAAACAGTGATTCTTCCAAATTCACTCTGCCGAAACCTTGATTGTTGTTTGGAATACGGCGGAAGGCGTGCGCGGAGAGTGCAGCCAAAGAAGGGTCCGCGTCATTTTGGCCGAAACCATATTGTCCTACTATTTTTGTCGCGCCATGGATCAAGACGGCCTTTATCAACGCAGCAGTGGGACTGATGTTTCCGCGTTCGGGCAGGCCAGCAGGATGAGGGTCTGGCTCTGGCGGGCGGCAGGCGGCCCCTCCTCCGCAAACCAACACACTCGTGGACTGCTTCCTCCACATTTTTCTCTCAGCTTGCCCGGACGGTTTCAGACCGATGAGGTACTCTCTGGCAAGTGCGGCTGCACCGCTGACTATTGGAGCTGCCATGCTTGTTCCGCCCATAAATATGTAGTGAGGAGGAGTGCGCGTATCTGGGCTTGTTCCCCAAGTCTCGGGTGGCGGTTCAAGGGCAGCCCGGCTGGATCTTGTTGAAAGGATACTACTTCCGGGGGCAACTATCTCTGGTTTTATCCTAGAATCAGGCGGGTCGGTTGGTCCTCGACTACTAATAGCCATCATTCCTTCAGGCTCATTTGCCACCCGATCAAATCTTATGGGATCCGTGTCCATTCTTCGAGAAGGGGGAGGTGGGTCAGCAAGCGGGGTCCCATGAAAACTGCCCCATCTGGTATTTATTTCAGGTCGCCTATTTTCGGAGCCACCAACTGTTATGCAGTTTTTTGCCGTGCCGGGTGGGCGAATGGAATTCCAATCCACGATGCCGTCTGCTGGATTACTGTCATCTCCCTCGTTTCCTGCAGCAAACACAATGACATAATCTCTGTGATCCCAAACATATTTGTCGACTGCCCGAGATGCCTGAAGGTACTGGCCAGATGTGAATTTTATCCCCCAACTGTTGTTGTGGATCCTGGCGCCGTGATTGTATGCTTGACGAAATAGGGGGTACAGAGGTCCAAGGCGTAAAGTTCCATCTGCAATCATCACCGACTGGAAAACAAGCCTTGCCCTAGGAGCAATGCCTCGCAGTCGCAGCCCAAGATGAGCAGCAGCGTCTGCTCCATTTCCAAGAATTATTCCGGCTACGTGGGTTCCGTGTCCTTTGTTAACTCTCCAAAGAGGAGCTGGAGGAGAAACCGGCAAAGCGGAATCACTCGCATCATTGGGGGGTCTGCCCCTAGCATGGATCGCCACGATTTTTGTGGGTGCACCGACATTCCTAAAGTCAGCATGCATGGTGGCGTCATCCACTCCGGTATCGAGACCGGTGTCGGTAACAGCTACAATTTGACTTGCACCCTCAAGACGATGGGTGCCCCAGTCAACCAATGGGATCCCATAGACAAACTGATGAGCTCGGTCAAGAGCCACATCTGCTGGCCCGTGACCTTGTATCCACACGACGTAGTTGTATGCAGCTATTCTTTCGATGGGTCTAGATGAAGGATCAATAGCAACAATGATGTAGTCTTCTGCTGATTCTATTATTGCTCCTCCCAGCTCTTCGATCATGTGTTTGGCGTCTGACATGTAGGCGGGATCGTGAAGCGTTACCTCGATGTTTCCTCGGGAATCATATGGAAAAGAATCAGAAGCTATTTTGAGGCTTTTGAATTCGGCCAACGGAAACATCCCCTTCCTCCCTTTTAGCCTCGAACTGATTTTGAACTCAGGCATGTATCTTGTTATGAACCGTACGAATTCCATACCTCTGATTGAGGTGACTTGGTGAATCGTGTGAAACCACATTCTTACGACATAAGCATTGTGAGGCACGTAGCCGCGAAAACGCACACCTAACTTTTCAAGGGTCTCCATCCAATCCTCTTTCACAGGTCCAACAAACTGCAGAACATAGAATTCATAATCCCCGCCCAGGCTAGCCAGGCCCAAGCTCTCACGGTTTGGCTCTGCCTCAAACTCCACGTGGCCAATCTCAATTTTGCGATATTCCGATCTTTCTTTAACAGCGAAGCCAATGGCTTCTAAACTGCGAATCTGGGCTTCTTCAACTTCAGCTACAATGTAGGTGTCATACTCCGCAAGAACTCTCTCTGCATATCTCTTGGCTTGCTCATAGCGCACTTCATTTCTGCTCTCGACAAAAACCTGTGCCACTTTCAGCATAGTAATATCTACAATCTGACTGCGGCTAAAAAACTATCGGAAGCTGTTTTGACAGGGACTTACCATCCAGAGGCTATATTCTGTTCTCCTGCGATGGAGACGAAGACTTTCCTGTGGTATGAATCGTTCAGTCTAACAGTTTGACCGTGAACTTCCCTGATGCCTTCCTCTGGAATTTGAGAACACCCTGACCGTCACTCGTTATCTCCACAGTTACAGTTTCATCTCCCTCTTCGAAAGTCACCTCGCACTTAACGTTAGAAATAGGCTTGCACTTATCGTCCAGTAATGTAACAGTGATAAATCTTGGGCACACCACGCCGGTGAACAAGGTTGCTTTGCCAGCGATTCCTTGAGACGAGGTAGACATTTCTATTTAACCCGAGTATCCAGATTTGGTGAAATAGACTATTAATTTTTCCCTGTTGGTTATTCGAAAACGAAGTCGTATCCTTCAACTTCCACCGTAAATCTTCCGTAGGGCGCACTGTCTATTTTGGCGTGCCCTTTTTGGATTTTTCCCTTCTTCTGGGTTCCGTCAGAAAGCGTCACGGTGTACCTCACATCGTCTAGGGGACTTCCATTCTCATCCTCTAAGCAAATATCCAAGGGGTGTGTGAACTTTAGCGGTCCTGAAACCTTTTCCTCTCCTTCAACGTCGCCGACAAAGAAGTACTCAACTTCCTTCTCTTCTCCCACTTGTTCCTTCAGTTCCTCCTCTTTTTCTTGAAAGTCCGGATTCCAGACGACTTCAGCCTTGTTTTGATGTGTTTTGCCCTCCATTTGCGCCACGATGGTGTCCTCTTCGTTTTTTCTCTCCCAAACCATGAACCGAACGGGGGTTCCGTCTTCGAAGTCTTTCACGTTGAGTGTCATTCTTGTTTGGTCGTTGCTTTTTGCTTTGTCTTTTTCCCAGCTTGCGCTTGTGACGGAGCCTTGTTGCCCCCATTTGGCGTTAATGAATGACTGCTTTGTCTGTGTCGGCGGCGCCAGTGGTGCCCCAGTCCCCGTCTCGCCAATGAATACTGTTCCCACCGCTACGACCTGTCCTATCGGCATGTCAACCGGATCGTTGCAAGTCATAGCCATGTCGCCCGATCGAGCTGCGGGCTTGCCGTTTATGAAAACGCCCGTGCTTCCTACAAGGATTTTGCCCTGATTCATAGGCGGCTTCTGGAATGGACCACCCGTTGGAATGTGTATCGGCTGGTTTATGGCAACGCTGTTCACGACTGCCGCGGGCTTTCCTTCAATGAACACGTCAGTGCTTAAGCCAGTGGCTATCATTCCGCTAAAAGGCATGGGAGTTGGGGTGGGCACTGGAACGCCAGCTGCAGCTGGGATCATTAGTATGTGGATGTCGGTGGCAACGATTTTGTCGCCTTGCTTGGCTGCAGGTTTACCCATAAACTATGCTCCTATTCTTGTTGGCCTGCGCCGCATTCACCGCAGAACTTCGCAACAATGGGAATCACCTCTTCGCAGTTTGAGCACACTTTAGTGTCTGCGCCAGCCGGAGGCATCTTACCACAATTCGGGCACACTCGGGCCTTAGATGGAAGCTGAGTTCCACAATGCATACAATACCTAGACTTCTCCGTGAAATTCAAGGTAATAGTAATACTTCTGAGGCCCTCGGAATCGACGGATACTGGCGCCGGCCCCGTCTCGGTCGATGAAACCAACACAGCTTTCTGTGTGTCTTTTCCTTTGGGTATTGTTATGATAGGGTTTTCGAGTTTTCCTTTTGTGGCTGTGATTCTGATGGGTGTGTCAGCCATGGCTGCTATGGGGTTTCCCTTCTTGTCCAGCAGCTGAAGAGTTAAGATTGACCTGGTTTCTCCGTCAGCCACGAGGTTCGACGGGTCCGCCGTAACTCTTAGTTGCGTTGGTGATGGAATCTTCTTTGGCCTTCTTAGAAACTTGAGGACCACGATGGTTATTGCTATCGCAGCAACAACCGCGACTGCGATGACGGCTATGGTTAGTGAGGATGATTCTGTGCCCTGCGGGCTTTCTTCTTGTGAGGTAAAAGTGATTGTTACGGGGTTCGTGTTGGCTGTCGCGCCCTTGGAGTCGGTTGTCTTGCAGTAGTACGTATGTTGGCCTGGTGCGGTTTCTGCGGCTGTGAGTATTGGTGACGTCTGCCCACTGATAGGTTTGTTTCCTTCGTACCACTGGTAGGTGTAGGGTGCTGTTCCGCCTTCAACTGCCGCAGTGATTGTTGCTGTCTGGTTAGTTAGGATTTCTGTTGCTGCTGTAACTGCAGACGCAGTTAGTGCTTGTTCTGGTGGTGGTAGGTCGGTGACTGTTAGCGTGACTGTGTCTGAGTTGGCTGTTGTTCCTTTCGAGTCTGTGACTTTGCAGTAGTAGTTGTATGCACCTGCTGTTTGTTTTGAGGTTGTGAGGGTTGCTGTGGTTTGTCCGTTGATGGGGTTGTTTCCTTCGTACCACTGGTAGGTGTAGGGTGCTGTTCCCCCGGTGGCTGTGGCGGTGAATGTGCCTTGTTTTCCTGTGGCGACTGGGTTGTCTGTGGGGGATACCGAGACTGAAAGTGATTGCGTAACTGCTAGGGTGACTGTACCTGAGTTGGCTGTTGTTCCTTTCGAGTCTGTGACCTTGCAGTAGTACATGTAAATTCCGGTTTCTGCGGGTGCTACTTTTAAGGTTTGGGTAGTTTGTCCTTCGACTGGGCTGGCTCCGAGGTACCACTGGTAGGTGTAGGGTGCTGTTCCGCCAGCGGCGGAGGCAGTGAATATTTTCTGTTGCCCGATGGCTCCGTCTATGACGGACGGAGATGCGGAAACCGTTAGTGCCACTGGCGGCGGAGTTGTTACTGCTGGCGGAGTTGTGACTGCTGGCGGAGTTGTGACTGCTGGCGGAGTTGTGACTGCTGGCGGCGTCGAGGTCGTTAAGCTTATGGTGGTGGTGCGTGTTAGTCCCCCTCCAACTCCAGTTACTGTTATGGTGCTGGTTCCTCCGGGTGTTGATGTTGTGGTGGCGATTGTCAGGGTGGAGGTTCCCGTCGGGGTTACGGAGGTTGGGCTGAAGCTTGGTGTGGCGCCTGACGGTAAGCCAGATGCACTCAGGGTCACGGACTGGGTGAATCCGCCCAGGCGAGCCAGGGCGATTGTGTATGTTGCCGATGCCCCTGCGTAAATGTTTAGACTGGAGGAAGAAGAGGAAATGTTGAAATCTGGTGGTAATACTGTTATGGTTATCTTTGGTGACTCGCAATACGAATAAACATTGCCCCCCAACGTTTCTTCCCAGTGAACGTACCAAATATTGTAGGTGCCTGGTGCCTTGAAATACCAGGCTGGATTCCAAGTATCACCAACAAACACCCCCGTGTTGTCGGTTTGGTACGGGCCAGCTCTAAAAGTATCTCCTGACCCGTCTGACTTAGCACAATGTTGATAAAGACTGAAACCACCCGCTGGAGGATTGGGTTGGATTCGTCCTGTTTCTCTGACCAAGGTACCTAGCAATGGATCGGCACTTGTGCCCATATACTGCGTGGTGGGCGTTACTGTAAATGATGTCACTGATGTTGTCACGTTTGCTGCCTTGGCGGTTTGGATAAACATCGTTAGTGAAGCGACCAACAAAAACATGACAAGAACGATACTTCTAATCGAGTTCAATCGAATCTTCCCTTTAAGTGGTGTTTCTCCGGGTCTGACACCAATTAAAACGTTAGACTGGCTATCTCTTAAGTCCAAGTCCTGCTGCTCTCCTTTTTGGTGCTCCCTGAATCTCTTTAATGCAGCCGTTTCGAATATAAGCTATTCGAAAATTATAAAGAAAACAGCGGGTTACAGGTTCGCATTCCACCTATTCTTTTTGGCCTGCTCCGCATTCGCTGCAGAACTTTGCGACTGTTGGGATTACTGATTCGCAGTTTTGGCAGGTTTTGGTGTCTGATCCTGCTGGCGGTGCTAGTCCGCAGTTTTGGCAGACTTTGGCTTTAGGTGGGAGTTGGGTTCCGCAGTGCATGCAGTATCTGGCTTTCTCGGTGAAGTTCAATGTTATGGTTATGTTTTTTAAGCCTTCAGCGTTAACTGAAACTGGAGCCGGACCGGTTTCTGTAGAGGATACCAAAACGATTTTCTGGCTGTCTTTGCCCTTGGGAATTGTTACAACTGGGCTTTCAATTCTTCCTTTGGCAGCTTCGATTCTGATGGGTGTGTCAGCCAAAGCGGCTATAGGGTTTCCCTTCTTATCCAAGAGCTGCAAAGTAATAACTGACGTTGCCACTCCATCAGCAACAAGAGTAACCGGTTCAGCCTTAACCCTCAACTGAGCAGGCGCCGCAAGCTTTGGCCGCCTCCTGAAGGATTTTGTTAAAAACAGTGCTACAACTGTTGCCACTGCAATAATTGCCACGACTACACCGACGTACACTAGTGGAAATCCAGATTCGCCGCCAGCAGCTGTCGAAGTGTCTACCGTGGCGCTTATTGAGTAGGTTTGGCTCACCCCACCTGCGCCCATAGGCTTAATGTAGAACGTGTGTTTTCCATCAATCAACCCGTAGAATTCGTAGCTGGTCTGCGTACCTATGTTTGTCCATGCACCATCGTCAAGTTTAATCTCGTAATGATCCACCGCAGAACTACCAGTGGTCGCTTTCCAGGTGATTTGAAGCGACGATGACTTCACCTCACTCCCATTTGTAACTGAAGAGGTAAACTCAACTGTCGGCGCTGCACCAGTTGTTGGAGTGGGGGTAGCTGTTTGTATGGGGGTTGGAGTGGGGGTAGCTGTTTGTATGGGGGTTGGAGTGGGGGTAGCTGTTTGTATGGGGGTTGGAGTGGGGGTAGCTGTTTGTATGGGGGTTGGAGTGGGGTTGACTACTAGTTGCACGGTTGCTGAATGCGTAAGTGCTCCTGCAGTCCCAGTTATAGTTAACGTACTGGTTGCTGGTGGAGTTGAGTCGCCAGTCTGAATAGTCAAGGTTGTTGTTGCCCCAGAAGATGTCGGTGTAACAGAGGCTGGGCTGAAAATCCCAGAAGCCCCCGTAGGCAACCCAGCTGCAGTCAAAGCCACAGGCTGGCTAAAACCGCCAGACCCAACCAAAGAAACCGTGAAAGCCGTAGTTTGACCTGCTTTAACGGGTTGCATGGCAGGCAAAACGGTAATATTAAAGTCCGGCGTGACGGAGAACTTTTGAACACGATGATTAGCTTCCTCAGTTACGTAAACGTTTCCTGCACCATCAACAGCAACACCAACAGGACTACTAAATTGGCCGTTACCAGCACCTAAACTACCCCACTCAGCCAAAAGAACACCAGACCCAGAAAACTTCCCAACACAATTAGCTAAAGAGTCAGTTACGTAGACGTTTCCTGCACCATCAACAGCAACATGAATACCATAACTATCCCACTTAGCCAAAAAAATACCCGACCCAGAAAACTTCTGAACACGAAGATTGGAGCCGTCAACTACGTAGACGTTTCCTGCACCATCAACAGCAACACCATAAGGGAGATTGAATTGACCGTCACCAGCACCCAAACTACCCCACTTAGCCAAAAAAATACCCGACCCAGAAAACTTCTGAACACGATGATTATAAGAATCCACAACGTAGACGTTTCCTGCACCATCAACAGCAACACCCTTCGGATAATTGAATTGACCGTCACCAGCACCCAAACTACCCCACTTAGCCAAAAAAATACCCGACCCAGAAAACTTCTGAACACGATGATTATAAGTATCCGATACGTAGACGTTTCCTGCACCATCAACAGCAACACCAATAGGATAATTGAATTGACCATCACCAGAACCAAAACTACCCCACTTTAGCAGAAATACGCCAGAACTAGTAAACTTCTGAACACGATGATTACGAAAGTCCACTACATACACATTTCCCGCACCATCAACAGCAACACCTTCAGGCTGATTAAATTGGCCATCACCAGCACCCAAACTACCCCACTTCAGTATAGAAGAATACGATTCGGCATGCACAACAGTGGCGGCACCCGCAAAAAGCAAAGAAACAAGAAGAAAAATAACAAACACTTTAACCAGCCAACAACCCATACGCGGAATGCCCCTTCTCCTTTCAATTGTCCTTCTTCCCAAAAAAGGCACAGCTAACCTAAAACACTTCACTCGCTTCCCTTCCTCTTTTGTCAGTAACACGCAATCAATATTTAAGCTTTGACAAAATCGAATCCCAACTTTTAAACGACACAGCAAGGCAGAAAGTCTGTTCTGAAAGATGAAATTAAGTCTTCCAAGACCAAACTTAAATGCCCAATTCAATCTAAACGTTCCCTCACTTCAGAAACTTGGATCTTCAATCTAGACTTAGCACGATAGCACGGCAATGTCAAGGAAGAGTTTTCCGAAATCATGGCATTTCATAATTTAATCGGAGTGTATTATTTCGTGAATTTACTCATTCACGAGAGTTAGCCGAAATTATGAGCAGGAATTCATAAGACATAACCCCCAATAGAATAAATTGTACCGAGAACACTAATGACGCCCGATGAAACCAGAAACCGAAGAAACCACATCTTCTTCCACGGCTTAGGCTTAAGCTGCATAGGCGGCGCAATATTCCTCCAAATCATAGCGTTCTCAAGCATACTGCAAAACGGATACTTTAGGGCGGTAGAAGCAAATCCTATAATACTCTCATCTGAAATAGTGCTCACGACTTTTGCACTGATCTACTTTGTTTGCATTTATCAACGATTCATCCGCTCAGTCAAATAGGCTCTAAAGGCAGAAACAAAAAAAGGGCTCTTTCCTTTTCAGCCTATTAGCAGCATGATTAGTTGTCGACACAACTACATCCTTAAAACACACGTTTGGTTTGCCTTGACACTTCTACAATTATTGGTGCTCCGACGATAATAGTCGAGCACGATTCAATATTGAACCAGCACTACCCACTACGGCAGTGTTGCTCGCTCCACGTCGTCAAACAAAGAAGGCGCAAAAGCGCCTTTCTGTCTCCGCAAACCACTAATCGGTTGCCCTACGCTTGTTGGCCTGTGCCGCATTCACTGCAGAACTTCGCCACAACCGGAATCACGGATCCACAATTCCTACAAACCTTAGTATCTTCCCCCGCAGGCGGAGACAAACCACAGCTCTCGCAAACCATAGCTTTCGAAGCAAACTGGGTTCCACAATGCATACAATACCGATATTTCTCAGTGAAATTCAACGCAATAGTTATACTCTTAAGCCCTTCAGCATTAACCGACACAGGAGCAGGACCCGCCTCCGTAGAAGAAACCAAAACAACTCTCTCAGCCTCCTTACCCTTAGGAATAGTCACCACCATCGAAGACACCGGGATCTTCGCTTTCACATCTTCACCTTCTGCAACAGCCGCCGCGAGATTTTCCAGTCTTCCTTTTCTGGCAGTCACTCTCACCGGAACATCAGCCAGAGCAGGAATCGGAGTCCCCTGTTCATCCACAAGCTGTAACGTAATAATAGACCTGGCCGCACCATCAGCAATGAGACTCTCCGGCTCAGACTTAGCCCTCAACTGAAGCTTCGGCCGCCTCCTCAAAAACCTCACAACAAACAAAACAACAACAGTTACAACTGCAACAACCGCAACTACTATACCAACATACACGAGGGGGAAACCAGGTTCAGCCACTGTAGCAATTATGGAGTAGAGTTGGCTCGCACCATCTACATCCACAGGTTTTACATAGAACGTGTGCTTGCCTACAATCAACCCGTTGAATTCGTAGCTGGTCTGCGTACCTATGTTTGTCCATGCACCATCGTCAAGTTTAATCTCGTAATGATCCACCGCAGAACTACCAGTGGTTGCTTTCCAGGTGATTTGAAGCGACGATGACTTCACCTCACTCCCATTTGTAACTGAAGAGGTAAACTCAACTGTCGGCGCTGCACCAGTTGTTGGAGTGGGGGTAGCTGTTTGTATGGGGGTTGGAGTGGGGGTAGCTGTTTGTATGGGGGTTGGAGTGGGGGTAGCTGTTTGTATGGGGGTTGGAGTGGGGGTAGCTGTTTGTATGGGGGTTGGAGTGGGGGTAGCTGTTTGTATGGGGGTTGGAGTGGGGTTGACTACTAGTTGCACGGTTGCTGAATGCGTAAGTGCTCCTGCAGTCCCAGTTATAGTTAACGTACTGGTTGCTGGTGGAGTTGAGTCGCCAGTCTGAATAGTCAAGGTTGTTGTTGCCCCAGAAGATGTCGGTGTAACAGAGGCTGGGCTGAAAATCCCAGAAGCCCCCGTAGGCAACCCAGCTGCAGTCAAAGCCACAGGCTGGCTAAAACCGCCAGACCCAACCAAAGAAACCGTGAAAGCCGTAGTTTGACCTGCTTTAACGGGTTGCATGGCAGGCAAAACGGTAATATTAAAGTCCGGCGTGACGGAGAACTTTTGAACACGATGATTAGCTTCCTCAGTTACGTAAACGTTTCCTGCACCATCAACAGCAACACCAACAGGATTGTTAAGTTGGCCATCAGCAAAACCAAGACCACCCCACTTGGCCAAAAACACACCAGAACTGGCAAACTTCTGAACAAAATGAGCTAAATAGTCAGTTACGTAAACGTTTCCTGCACCATCAACAGCAACATGAATAGGTTGACTGAATTGTCCGTCGTTGGGACCGAGATCACCCCACTTGGCCAAAAACACACCAGAACTAGATAAACTTCTGAACAAGATAACTGGATTCGTCAACTACGTAGACGTTTCCTGCACCATCAACAGCAACACCATAAGGGATAATGAATTTACCATCACCAAAACCAAAACTACCCCACTTTAGCAGAAATAACGCCAGAACTAGTAAACTTCTGAACACGATGATTATATGCATCCACTACATAGACGTTATTTGAACTGTCAACAGCAATACCCTTAGGATAATAGAGTTTTCCGTCGTCAGAACCAAAACCACCCCACTCCAGGAGAAATACGCCAGAACTAGTAAACTTCTGAACACGATGATTGTACGAATCCACAACGTAGACGTTTCCTGAGCTGTCAACAGCAACGCAATTAAGGATAATTGAATTGACCATCACCAGAACCAAAACTACCCCACTTTAGCAGAAATACGCCAGAACTCAGTAAACTTCTGAACACGATGATTACGAAAGTCCACTACATACACATTTCCCGCACCATCAACAGCAACACCTTCAGGCTGATTAAATTGGCCATCACCAGCACCCAGACTACCCCACTTCAGTATAGAAGAATACGATTCGGCATGCACAACAGTGGCGGCACCCGCAAAAAGCAAAGAAACAAGAAGAAAAATAACAAACACTTTAACCAGCCAACAACCCATACGCGGAATGCCCCTTCTCCTTTCAATTGTCATTCTTCCCAAAAAAGGCACAGCTAACCTAAAACACTTCACTCGCTTCCCTTCCTCTTTTGTCAGTAACACGCAATCAATATTTAAGCTTTGACAAAATCGAATCCCACTCCAGCAGATAGAAAACAATTGGACTTTTTTCCTTGCCAGCTTAGTAACAACGTGATAGATGCTGTTGCCATAAGTCTTACAGAGACTGCCTCTTAAACACACATGTTTGGTTTGCTTTGCTTCCTTCTTGCTGCAAGTACTGTTGTTGAGACGAAGGGAAGAACGATGGAACTGCAGCAAAGATAACCAATTTTAGTTTTTGGATTTCGGCTAAAGGGCGACGACAAGTTCCGCCCTTGTTCTAATGCTGCTTCTAGTTCTTTTTGACGTGAGTGCGGGTACTGTACGTTTCTTTTGGGAATGTTAGCACGCCGGTTTTGCTTTCAACATAGTTGGTGTTGCTGGGGTGTCGTATCAAATGCCTTATGCCAAAACCACTTCGTACAGGTGGTTCCACATTTGTGGTGCTAAGGGACCACCGAGAAATCAATCAGGAGTGCTCAGAGCCTTCATCGGTATGAGAAATGAAAAGTGTGGGTGCTCGTTCCCAATCACTGATGCGATTGAACACAACAATAGCAAATCATATGTGATGCCTTAAGTGCATATTCTTCTGTGTCTATTCTTTTTGGCCTGCTCCGCATTCGCCGCAGAACTTGGCAACAATCGGAATTACTGCTTCGCAGTTTGGGCATGCTTTGGTGTCTGCGCCTGCTGGAGGCATCTTGCCACAGTTGGGGCATGCTCTTGCCTTAGGTGGGAGTTGGGTTCCGCAGTGCATGCAGTATCTGGCTTTTTCTGTGAAGTTCAAGGTGATGGTGATGCTTTTGAGGCCTTCGGAGTCGACGGATATGGGTGCGGGTCCGGTTTCGGTGGAGGAGATTAGGCTGGTTTTTTGTGTGTCTTTTCCTTTGGGTATTGTTATGATGGGGGTTTCGAGTTTTCCCTTCGTGGCTGTAATCCTAATAGGCGTATCAGCCATAGCCGCAATTGGGTTGCCCTTCTTATCCAACAACTGAAGAGTTAACACTGACCTCGTCTCTCCGTCAGCCACTAGGTTCGGTGGTTCGGCTGTGACTCTTAGTTGTGTTGGGGATGGAATCTTCTTTGGTCGTCTCAAAACCTTGAGCACAACGACTATGACTACTGCTGCGATGACTACAGCCGCGGCTATGCCTGCGACGAGCGGCAATGATGATTCTGTGTCCTGCTGGGTTGCTTCCTGCGAAGAAGCGACAGTGATTGTCACGGGATTAGTATTAGCGGTTATGCCTTCGGAGTCAGTTACCTTGCAGTAGTAAGTGTACTTGCCAGGTTCAGTCTTTGTCGCGGTGAGTGTTGCTGAGGTTTGTCCGCTAACCAACTCCGCCCCCTCGAACCATTGATATGTGTAAGGAGCTGATTCGCCGGTGATTGTGGCTGTGATGGTTGCGGTTTGATTCGTCAAAATCTCTGTTGTTGTTGTGGCTGCTGAGGCGGTTAATGCCTGCCCAGGCATTGACGAAGTAGTGGTCGGTGGGGTAGTTACTGGTGCGGTAGTGACGGGAGCAGTAGTGACTGGCGCGGTAGTAACTGGTGCGGTAGTTGCTGGGGCAGTGGTGACTGGTATGGTAGTTACTGGTGCGGTAGTGACGGGAGCAGTAGTTACTGTTAGAACTACAGTGTTTGAGTTTATGGTCGTGGCAGCTGCATCAGTGACTATGCAGTAGAAGATGTACGATCCCGTTGTGTTTTTGGCGACGGAAAGAGTCTCAGAGGTCTTTCCAGTCATGGCCATAGAACCCTCAACCCACTGATAACTGTAAGGGGCGGCTCCTCCAGAAGCATTGACGGTGAAAGTGGCCGATTGCCCAGTTGTGACTGCCGCACTTTGTTGAGAGATTAAGGCTGTCAACGGCGCTAAACCAGTGAACTTTTGAACACGGTAATTGTCACGATCTGCTACGTAGACGTGCCCTGAGCTGTCAACAGCAACACCACAAGGAATCATGAATTGGCCGTCGCCAGAACCTCTGCTACCCCATTTAGTAACAAAAACACCCGCATTAGTAAACTTTTGAACACTACTACTTGACCAAGCAGTTACGTATACGTTTCCTGAACCGTCAGCAGCAATACCATAAGGATTGCCGCTTTGTTCCCATTTAGTAACAAAAACACCAGCGCTTGTAAACTTTTGAACATAACCATTTCCAGAGTCAACTACGTAGACGTACCCTGAACTATCACCAACAACACCATAAGGATACGTGAATTGACCGGAACCAGAACCTTCGCTACCCCACTTAGTAACAAAAGCACCAACACTACTAAACTTTTGAACACGGTCAGCACCGGGGTCAGTTACGTAGACGTACCCTCCACCGTCAACACCAATACCCCAAGGGTGATTGAATTGGCCGTCACCAGTTCCCCAACTACCCCATTTAGTAACAAAAACACCCGCATTAGTAAACTTTTGAACACGATAATTCCCAGAGTCAGTTACGTAGACGTATCCTGCACCGTCAACAGCAACATCTTGAATTCCATTAAACTGACCGTCGCCAGAACCTCTGCTACCCCATTTAGTAACAAAAACACCCGCATTAGTAAACTTTTGAACACAACTATTGTTGTCATCAGTTACGTAGACGTATCCTGCACCGTCAACAGCAATACCCCAAGGGTGATTGAATTGGCCGTCACCAGATCCCTGACGACCCCATTTAAGTATAAAAGCGTATGTTTCGGCATGCACCATTGTGATAGTCATTGCAGAGATTAGTAAAACAAGACTGAAAAAGCACAATGCTTTGATCCGCAAGCACCCTGATGGTCGGATTCTTGTTTTCCTTTCAACCGTTTTCCTATCCGAGAAAAACGATGCGACATTTATAGCATTCAATTGCAGCCTATCCTATTCTGTCAATTGGCTGGAATTTGCCTATAAGCTTTTGCAGAAGTGCGCTGTGTTGAACGAATGAATGCTCGTTTCAGGTCAGATATTTGTTGATTTTCCGCTCGTTGTTAAGTTTAGGTTTATTTTAGTGAAAAATAGTGCAAATTGACACGTTAAAGCAACAGTTTCGTTAAGTATCTTCGCCAGTTCACCGAGCATATATATTCTCTGAGAATTCTCTTTATGCCTAGAGCGATCTCAACCGTCTCCCATTTAACTGCAAACCCCCTCCTTAGGCCAATAGAGATGCTGAAGTTGCTCCGCAACAGCGAATTTTCACAGCATGCGTCCACCCGCCTTCAAAGAAGCGTTCTTACGTACTCTAATCAGGGACCAAACCTATTTCTTTAGCCATCCGAAAATTGTCCTTGGAGTCATTCACGCAATATCCAATTACTCGCTAAAATCAGCAATTTCCGCAGAATCCTCATCAACCGACTAAACATACGTTCGTCTCCCACATCCTCCCTTGTCACATCTGTGGCTAGCTCCTGCTTGGTCTGGCGTCCACTGCCGTATCTACCGTCAATTGCTTGTGAATCCACTCGCCTCGGTTGGACACTTTGATTTTGCTAGAATCTATTGCGATTGTGACGTCCTTATTCTGTTTCACAGAAAAGGGCGATGCCAATCTTTATTTCGGCCGCTCACCATCAAATGCTGGCGTAGTCGAGCCGTTTTAGGCGTCAACGTACTAGTTAAGGGTGTGCACGAAGCAGCTTCTAGCTGCCAATCGGGCAAAACGTAGGCATAGACTATGGCTAGGAGTGTGACGAATGATTCGGGGCAGCAATATCTCGGCGCCTTCCTTGCATTGGTTGATAGCTTGTGTGAGTCTTCTCCTAAACACTACAAATTGAGTTACTCAGTCTCCAATGTGTGTACAATCAGAGACTGGCTCGCGCAAAGGCTATGAAAGCGGTGGAGAAATCAAGTTATTTCAAATTAAACGGATTCCAAAGCAGAATTGACAAATTGTTCTTTTCTAGTCATGAAGGCTCTTTGGGCCCTTAGAGACCTCAGCTTGTTCGCTGTCGATTCCTCGCCATTTGATCCTGTAGCCAAGTTCCGCTAACACATTGGATGAGTCATCTACTCCTTCTTCTTCTATGATTCTTGTGGCTTCCTTAAGCGACAGTTTACCTGTTTGACTAAGTGCTTCTCTAATTCTTCTGCCGATTTGCAGGAGTCTTTCTTTGCTAACCAAAGTATCCGCCAATGCAACATAGCCGGGAGGTGGATTAGCATCTAGAAAGGCTTTTACTGCTTCTACAGAGACGCCAACCCTATCCGCGAATTCACCAAAAGCAACTATTGGTTCAGTAAATCTAGTTGCTAACCCATCCAGAAGCTTAATCTCCTTAGATTTAACTTCTTCAAACTTCGCTTCCAAATACCTCAGAATCGGGGCCAAGGGAATCTTGTCGCGGTAATAAATTAAATCAAGCTGCGGTCGTTTTTCTAAAGCAGAGAGCTTTTCACATGCCAAAGCCTCATTGACCAACAGAAGCATCTTTACTTCCACCTGTTTTAGCTTCTCTACCTTCCGCAGCAAGTACTCTTCTGTCCAAAACCCCACAATTTCCAAATAAATTCTAATGCCAGCTTTTTCAAGAGAAAAATCTGGAATAATCACTTGTTTGCCAGCAGGTACAGGTTCAGGTTCCCGTCTCAAAACCCAGCTGGAGGCCAAAGCTTTAAACTGAGAAGCGAAATCCTCTTCGATAGAGCTATCATAAGTCAGAGTCGGCAAGCACGTTTTCTTCAGTAATGAGGCATGTTTTTGGCTTTCAAGATTGAAGTCGAAAATTTCATTTGAAAATTTCCAAAGAACCTTCGCCTTAACAGTCCATTCAGGAGTAGCGACGATGAAGGGCAGCAACTTGGCAATGCCCACGCCATACCTTCGAGTCAACTTGAAAAGACTTGCGGGGCCATCTATTTTCACCCACAAACCATTATCTCTGTAAACTTCGTAGATCAACCCAAACTTCTTTATAGCATGGAAGAGGTCTTGCCAATTACCTGACGCCGTGAAACTTAGCTCTGTAGCATCAAAAAGCAACGTCTGAGTCAAACCCAAATTGTACTCACCCAGCAGTTCCGAGGCGGAAGACGCCACAAAATTTTCAAGAACCAATTCGTCATCCAAATCTGAGTAAAAGTCCGCCTCAATATCTTCTAACGAAAGAGACGTCTTTGAAGCTACATTCTCCAGGATTCTTCGTCGTTGCTCAAAAGTGGTAGGCAAACCAAACTGCTCGGTGACCTGAAATGTTCTTCTCCTCAAATCAACTGGGTCAATTTTGCTGTGACAGGTGAATGTGCTTTTGCGGTCAAGCAGCAAAGACAAAGCTCTGACAAACCGGTACTCATAGCCTTTGTCTTCAAGCTCAGCGACCAAGGCTTTTAGAACTTTCTTCTTTTCGCCAATATGCATTTTGTACGCTTCAATTAGTAAGTTCGCAACTTCATCATTATTGCTGGAGGGTTTGGCGTAGCGAGGCAGAATCTCGCCCTTCCTCTTCCAAACCAAAAGCATATCGCTTGGAAGCACCTATGCTGCACCTCCAGTTTTTTGGTGACGCCTACGACTCGTTCCGACTTCCATTGTTTCCTTAGAGATTATCTCGATTAGCCGAGCTAATTTGCCTTCTTTCTTTCTAAGTAGTCGTCCGAGTCTTTGAACGTATTCTCTGTTGCTTCCTGTTCCACCCAGAACTAAGCCTATTGAAGCGTCGGGCACATCCACACCCTCGTCCAAAACTTGAGACGTAACAACTACAGGGTATTTCCCATTTCCAAAGTTAGCAAGTATTTCTCGGCGTTCTTCCCGTGGAGTCTGATATGTTATTGCCGGAACCAAAAATCGCTTACTAATAGTGTATACTAAGTCGTTGTAGAGTGTGAAAATCAGAATCTTTTCATTTCTGTAAGCCTCAAGCTGTTGAGATAGCATGTTTAGCTTGGCTTCGGAGTTCACTGCTACTCTTACGGCTCGGTTTCTTGCAAGGAGCGCTTCGCGTGCTTTGGGGTCTCTTCCTGTGGTCATTATGAATCTTTGGAAGTCGGTAGCGCTTCTCAAAGTTATTCTTCGCTGTTGAAGATAACTTCTGAAAATCCCCATCTGGGACTGGTAGGTTTGTTGCTCTTGAGGCGTTAGTTCAACTGATATTTTCTCGTAAGTGTAGGGCGAAAGATGTACTCCTGCAAGTTCTTCGACGTCAACTGAATACACCGGGTCACCGACAAGTTGTGAAAGTAAAGAATGTCTTTGATCGCTTCTTTCGTATGTGGCTGTTAAGCCCATGCGATATGGTGCAATGTACATTTCAGCTATCTGTAGGTAGCCTGGGGATGCTAAATGATGCACCTCGTCAAAGACTATTAGCAGGAATTTGTTGCCAAGCTGTTCCGCGTGCAGGTAGGCAGAATCGTATGTCGTAACCGTTACCATCCGTAGAGTGTTTTCGCCTCCGCCTACGGCACCCGATTCCAAGGTTAGATAGTCTTTGACGCGTTTTCTCCATTGGTCGATCAGGTCTAAGGTGGGAACCACAATCAACGTCTGCACTTTCAGGTGTTCAATTGCTTTTAGAGCGATGAAGGTTTTTCCTGCCGCAGTGGGCAACACCAGAACACCTTTGTTGTGTGCTCGATACCAATTGTCCAAAGCCTCGTTTTGATACTCCCTGAGCGCAACATTACTCCGAAGCTGCTCAAGAGGCGGTAGCATAGAAACACAGTCTTCAATCTCAAGTTTGCTTTCTGCCAAGTATTCTATGACATCTCGGTAGTGATATGCCTTAATTCTATAGCAGTCTAGTCTTGGATCCCATTTCCCGTATGGAGTCCCCACCTCACCCTTCAAAAGGAGCGTGCCTCTATCAAACCACAAACGAAGCATACCACTGAACTGATTCCAAACCAATTAAACCTGCCCTAAATCGTGGGAGGCCCTCAAGAACTAGGAGTAACACCACTCTGGCCATCGAATGTCTCAAGCAACGCTTTAAGATCATTTGTTACCATTCATTCTCTTGTTGTACGACGTTTACGTCTGAGTCACTGACGTTTCTCGGTTTTCAAACTTATAGTTTTGCGAAGTGCCGCAGAGAGACTCTTTATTGTACAGACGATTAAAGGGTGAGTAACTCAATTTTGTAGTTTCAGAATACTATGGAGAACCTTATGCTTCTTTTTGCGCGGAGAAGCACCCTCTAAAATTTCTATTGAACTTTGTTAGAAATTGTGTGCGTTTTCTATTTCTAGGAAGAGGTCTTAGCATTTTCCACAGCCCCAATCAGAACAGGGATGGACTCTATGAAGGATTCTTTTTCAGTGTACGCTACCTTTTGTAAGACTTCGATAAGAGCATTGACTGTTTCCTTGTAGATATTTGTGACCTTCTTTAGCTTGTATTCAATCAGTTCATGGGTGAAGGTGTCCCATGCTTCTTCTTCATTGTTGTCATAAATTACGATTCGTCTGTTAGCTATTTCTCCGTGGCACTTAGCTTCAGAGTCAGGATTCCACACTACCCTTAGAGGAATGTTTAAGCTGTCTGCTAACTTCTGCATCCTCAATTCCAGCTTACGGGTGATAGTTGTGGGTTGCATTATTTCAAATGACCCTTTCAGCGGCACTTTTTTACAATAATAAGTATATGAAATGTTAAATAAGTATGTTTTTCAGTCAATTCGCAATTAATACTGCATAAATATTTATCATATTTGCACATTTATTCTGATGTTTAGCTGCTGTTTTAGATGTGTAATGAATTTCAAAGGACATACACACCTCTGATTTAGATATGTAAAAGCTGTAGAGGCGAAGCACACCCTAGTTGGAATGATCTAATGGGGTGAAGCACATCTGATTGTCACATTAGGCGAGATTGCATAAGGAAGCTGCAATGTGTTGAGCATGTGTAAACTGTGTAATGAGCGTTCGCCGATACAGAAGCGTAGCTGAATTATTTTGTTTGATGTGTCATTTCCAGTTTTTAGGTAATTCAGGGGTTTAAGATATCAAAGTATTGAGAAGACGGAAGTTCACGGCCCCAAACACGCGCGCTTTCCTCAAGATGCCTGCCAAACTGAAGTTGATGTTGAAAGGAAAATAATCGCTTGTTGTGACATGGTTGCCACTAGCGTATGCAAAAGTTGAGAACCTTGTCTTTAGGTATATTTTTCACGTCTATATTCTCAGACAAGACTTACTTTTTACGTGGACGGATTGAGAAGATTAACAATCAGATGAAAAAGAATGTTACCGAATACGCAAAATCATTAACATATTACTTAACCGCGCTTTCTTTGTTTTGTATGGTAAATCAGACTCTTCTGAAAACTAACACAGTAATGTGTATACGTGCAACCTGCGCTTTTTTCTGTGCACTCATAATGGCGTAAATAAGACTGTAGAAAGGTCTTCTCTAGCTTCTTGATGAATCGACCTGTCTTGAGGTCTCTGTATCGGTTTTGAGGATTGCCTTTCACACATTGACAATCCCATGGTTCAATGTTACAGCATTTTGTTGTCTTCTGTTTGAAGACACTATAAGGAGTTTGGCAGGAGTTTGGCAGGAGTTTGGCAGGAGTTTGGCAGGAGTTTGGCAGGAGTTTGGCAGGAGTTTGGAATAGTTACGGGACAGTTTGGATTTAAAATGAAAATGGAAAAGACCATGCAAGAGCGATTACTCTAATTGTGACTGAAACAAGCAACTCAGAAAAGCCAGTCTAAATATCTGTTGCAGTCTTATGGCGAGAACTTTTAGGGAAGACATTAACGAGTTCAAAAAACCTATCTGAATTTTCTTCTTTCATTTTTCAATCACCCGATTTCGCTCTGCTATTTTCCTCATTTTCAGACTTTTAGATGGTCAAAAAGCTAACTTTCCTTGAACTGAAAAGTCCATTGTTTTCAGAGGTTTTTTGGCTGATTTTACCATCGTTCTGCAATTTAGCAGCTTTATATGGTCAATGGGGTAGGTAAAACAAGGTCTTTTTCCTTCTATAAAGCGTCTGAAAAATTGGACTTTATGCTTACTTTTGATGTGAATTCAACAGTTTCTTCACCAGATGGCATGTATGATGGAATTACTTAATTATGCCAGTTTTACATTGCTCTTTTCACAATGAAAGTGTACAAGTTACAGCTTTAACACATTTTTTTATAAGTTCTTCACAGAAGATCCCCATGGAACACGCGAACGAAAGACCTTTGTTCAATTGCTGGAAAAAGCTAATGCTCAAAAAGTGGAAAATGTGCGCGACCTATCTCAGGAGCGCAACAAACAGTCCTAGAGAGCACTAAAAGTGGGAGGAGTTTGAAGACATTGCAGGAGTTTGACGGGAGTTTGGAATAGTTTCGGGATAGTTTGGATTTAAAATGAAAATGGAAAAAACCATGGAAGCGCAATTGCTCTAAGCGTTTTGTTACGCGCGGGTTAGAAAGGATAGCCTAAACTCTTTTTTAGGTTCCTCTTATGCTCAAGGCAAAAATGTGGAGTTGTCGAAGATTAGCATTAGCATGTTGCAGTACTTCTTTGCTGTCCTCTTCAATCAATTCCAATTTTCATTCAGGATTTCTTGGTTCTGAGGATTTCTTCTTTTTTTGGATTCACTTTGTTCTGTGTCCTATCCACTGGTATTTCCTCCTAGGCTGTCCATCTGTCAGGTCGTAACAGGATTCCTCATCGGATAGCTCCAGATCCTTCATTGGGAACCTGAACGCGATTCTCTTTTCCATCAAGCCGGTATCCAAATTGAAAGTTAAGCTGAGTATATCGCATGAGATTTCAAAAACAACAGAGAAATAATCAAAGGACCCAAAACCTACAATGGTCAGATAGCCTTTGGAGAGGGCTTTGAGGAAGCTGTTAAACTCTGGTTTGTTGAGGCCTGTCAGATTTTTTGCTACATTTAACGCTTCATCATGATCCTCTGGAAACTTGGCACCATCAACATCTTCTATCATCGCATTTGCACCTACTGTCATCGTTTAAAAAAATCCTGGGATTAAGCATTGTCGAAAGTTTCAATTCAAATAAGCAGCAAGACACGTTGATTTTTCAAACAAGGGTATAAAGATCGCCACATTCTTTATTCTTCGAGAAGAAACGGTTAAAATAGGACTAAAAACGAAGAGAATCGAACAAACCCAAAGCTTAAAAGATAATTTATGAATTGCCTGAAGGTTGGAGTCAGAACAACTATCGTTTGTCAGACTGAGCAAAACATTGTTTATTTGAATCGGTCTCTGCTGTTTGCTTGCTTTTTGTTTGAACAAGCTTGTTTTTAGAAAATGGCCTTAACAAAGAAATAGCTGCCTAAAATACAACGAGCGAAAGGGGGATACTCACCCTAATTCACTAGTAAAAGTAATTCTTCAGCCATTCCTAACATATACCGCCAACAGTCTGGGTTCAAACTCCAGCAGCCCCACCAAAAACCGTGCATAACCAAAGTGCGTCGAATCTATGTTCCATCCTTAAGAAAGGAGCGGCTACTCGGTCATCAGAGAATTTAATCCTTCATGTACCGTTTTAGTTCACTAAAAGAGGTGGGTTCCAGAAACCACCAGCCATCTTTTTCAGGTTCTTCTTTTCTAGGTCTAACGTAATTGAAACATCGGGGCAGCAATTCATGCTCTCTTTCGTAGGGATCGATAATAGTCATTCTCATTTCAAGCTTAACGCCTTTAACGGTATTAACGCATTCATCAGGAACAACAAAATTGCCCAAGAAAGTAACTCCTGGGTTTAGATTCCAACGGATACCACCACAATAGTAAGGCCTCTCTGCATTAGTAACTTCTCCTAAATTTCTTTTCCCCAAATAAACACTGATCCACAATTTCGCTTTGACGGGAATAAATCTTCCTGATGGAGTTAAGCTGAAACCTACTTTTGGAAACTTTATGCCTCCTTCGTTGCGCAAAGGATGCGCCAAAGCAACAATACCAGGGATCAAATGAGAGGTGTAACGCTCATAAATTTGGTTGCGTCGTTTCTTAATTTCGTCAATCCGATATTTGTTACCGCGAGGTTGCTCATCGATATACCGTCCTAATCGCGCATGACAATCATAACATACTGGAATTGCATTTTCAAGGCGGTTATTGCTCTTTGGTTCTATGTGATGCACTTCAATATCTAAGCCACGAGATTTTCCGCAAATACCGCAATGCCTGTCGCTCCAAAGCAGACATTTAAGCTTAGTCTTCTCGCTAAAATCTTTCTCTCTGCGCATAAGGGTATTTTGTACCCTTCAGTATATAATAGTCTTCATTCTTTTGCGCTGAAATATTAAAACCAAAGCAATTAAGCGCGTAAATTAGAAAAGTTAAAGAGGAAATCTTGGGATACTACACCAATTTGCCAGAAAAAATATTCAAATTTTTTCGACTCAGACTGCCCAGTTTGGACTTAGGACAAAAGCTTAAGAGAGAATCGTACTACAGACAGAGTAATCCAATGGAAAGATACTATTGTCGTACAAAAGCATAACAGAAAACATTCGTCGTCTATCACGGGTATTGGCAAATCGGCCCGCCGTACCTTCTGAAGATGAAAAGAATAAGTTGAAAATGCTAGAAACCTTGAAGGTTAATGGCACCCTGTTTGATTTGCAGGCAATTGAGGATAAATCTCCGATAGTCTGCGGGGCTGCTCCAGAGCGGATAGTAGTGGAGCTTAGAGAACACAAGCACTGGAAGTTTGTTACTTTTTGGTATTTCTGGTCTTGCGACAGATTTGAGAGAGATCATGAAGATTGGGAACCTGCAACGCTTGTTTATTGCAGGGGTCAGTTGACCAGAGTCGACGCCCGTGTGCATGATTCTCTTGTCTCATACAAGCCTCAATTGGAGGACTCTAAAGTTGTGCTATTTTTCATCAAATTCGGTCATACCCCGATAGTTAAGGTCAACGACAAGAAGCAGGATATTGATTTGCGAATACTTGGCGACAATATTGACTTGACCCGAAGCAAGTGGCTCGACCTCTGCTATGATCGTGCTGAGAAGAACGGATGGCAACGTTGCAATTCGCCTGGACTTGAAATCGATAATGGACCTAAATTGGATGTCAAAGAGTGGAAAGAATGGGGGAAACACTCTATTTTTCTTGCGCTCTCATGATTTCAGTGTACTCTCTTTCTAAACTCTTGGCAAGGAATTCCGCTTGGATTTTCCCAGCTTCGAAATCCTCATCATAGATCGATTGTAATCCTTTGAAAAGAGTTTCCAATTCAATTGATTCTGGCTTTTCTTCAGCGTATTTAGCAGCTTCTTTAATGTATGCTTCAAATCGTCTGGTTATAATTGAGGCTCTTTTAATATTACTAATGAAATCCTGTTTGTCTCTCGAAGTAGAAGCGTTTTCGAACAAGCCTCCAAGTATTTTCAAACAGTAAGCGTAATTTCTATCTGCTGTTTCTTGAATTTCTTTTTTAGTCAATATCATTGGCGTAGTTGACTTAATTTCTCCGCCAAGCCGGACTATCTGAGTCTTCACTGGACCAACCATTTCTTGAGGCACGACTAAGCAAGCTCTTCCACATTTTTGTACAAATTTTCCCTGGAGAAGCCCTGGGACAGGTTTGTGTTGATATACCTTGCCTGACTTAACTTCATTCCATGGTCCATATCCAAACAACTTCTTGTTTATGTTACGCCCACTGGGAGACCTGTACATGACTTTTACAGCAGGTAGTGATTGTTTAGCTTTAATCTCTTTTTCCATTTCAGGAACCTCCTTCAAAATAATATTAATCTTTCATCGATTTAAGAGTTTCGAACCTGTAAACATAGTTTGGCTCTTAAAGGTTCGAAAAAATGACCATGTGATGAGTAAGCATTCTCCATTTCCAAGAAGCCGTTTTTGGTGAACTAAACGTGTAGTTTTAACGACGCATAGTCCTTGTTTTATCAAGGATCATTAGATTAAAACTATAACTTCACTCCTTTCCGAGTAAGTGGATCCTAACCTAAATTTACCAGCAAAAATATAGCTCGCGCGCTTCCTCTAAAGTCAGAGTATTTATCGTTTGTCAGACTGAGCAAATACGTAAACTGGCGACTTGTGCCCACGCAAACTTCTCAATATAGTTGTTTGGGAAAAAGCCTCATACGGTTAATGAAAATAAGATAAATCATATTTAGTGACGCCACGTAGGTATCGTGGCAGGCGATTTGACCTCAATGAACGGATTGGCGATTCATCGAACGCATAATGCTAAGTAAACATTGAAATAAGGTAAAATTGCCCTTATTTTTCGATTTTGCAGAGAGATTTTACTCGATTTTGAACGAACCAACGTGTTAAAAAGTCCGAAAATCTAAGTAATTATACTTTTTAGTGGTGAGGCAAGTATCCTTTCCATTAACATACTTTACTCAACGCAAAAGATCAATTAGTTGTCCTTGTGAGAACTGTGTTTACACAACGCTTTTATATTTGTGAAAACTGTGTATTCACAGGAAACGGTTGAGTAATATGGCAAAGAACATAACACTTGCGTTACCTGATGATTTGGGAAACCAAATGGATGCCTTTCCTAAGTGAGTTGGTCGAATGTTGCAAAAACGGGTATTGTTCAATATCTGGAATTGAGGAAGAACCCCGATATGACCGCATTAATACAGAAACTTCAGAAACAAAAAGGCGAAGAATATATGGCAGGAAGAAAGAAAGCTGAAGAAATCGCCGACAAATTTGGCTATCGCGTACTTGATATTGTGCTTAAGAAATACATGAAAGCAGTCGAAGATATTGGAGAAATGGAGATGACAGGTGGTCCGCAAGCTCCATGGGAGTTAATGCCAACACGCGAAGACGCATTACAAAAAATAATGACCGAAAAAAATCTGGTTGATAGTGACGTTTCGACAGAGTTTATGAAAGGGTTAAGAGACAGACTTATAGAAATTGAAAGCGCCCTCCCAAAATAAGAAAATTGAACTAATAGTTCATTTGGGTTGAAAATATGGTCAAAACAAAATCGCCTGAACGCTATACGGAAATTAAAGCTGGAGGAGGAGTTAAAGGATTATTAGGAATAGAAGGGTCAAAAATCCAGCTTTTTGATAATAACCGTATGTTCGTAAAAATAAAAAAAGGCGACTCCATAGCTTATTTGGAAAACGATAATTTCTATGAATTGTCAAGAGATTCTAAAGGGGTTCATAACTTAAGGAATTTGAAAAGCTCACAGACAAACGGAGAAGTTTGATGAAAACTAAACATAACGTCATTTTTGGAAATTCTTCAAGAAGCAAATAATTGACAATATTCAATTGATTTGATGATCACTTCGCCGCCTTATCCAATGATTGAAATGTGGGACGAAATTTTTTCCAAACAAAACTCTTCAATTGGCAAAGCATTGAGCAAACAAAATGGCGACAAAGCCTTTGAACTCATGAATAAAGAACTCGACAAAGTCTGGAAAGAAGTTTATCGAGTGCTAGAGATGGCGGATTTGCCTGCATTAACATTGGAAACGCTACAAGAAAAATTGGTGATGAGTTCAAACTATATTCAAACCATTCAAGAATTCGAATATTGCATAGAAGTTAGGCTTTAGTTCTTTGCCAGAAATCTTGTGGAGAAAACAAACAAATGCACCCAACAAATTCATGGGTTCTGGAATGTTTCCGGCAGGAGCTTATGTCACCTTAGAACATGAACACATTTTGGTTTTAAGAAAAGGAAACAAACGAGAGTTCAAGACAGAAGAAGAAAAGCTGAGAAGACAAAAAAGCGCATTTTTTTGGGAAGAGCGCAACGTTTGGTTTTCTGACATATGGGAAGACCTCAAAGGGACAAAACAAAACAACATCGACAAAGAAATCAGGGAAAGAAGTGGTGCTTACCCATTTGAGTTGGCTTACCGTTTAATTAACATGCTTTCACTCAAAGAAGATACGGTCTTAGACCCATTCTTGGGACAGGAACCACAACAATGGCAGCAATGGCAACTGCAAGAAATAGCATAGGGTTTGAAATTGACCCCAACTTTGGCAAGCATCTATTTTCAACATTTCAAAGGCATTGTTGATTTTTCAAACCAATTAATTGAAAACAGAATAAGCGAATCATCTCAAATTTTTCGTCAGCGAATGAAAACTAAAGGTGCATTAGGCTATGTGAGCAAGGTTTATGGTTTTCCAGTCATGACAAGCCAAGAAACAGAAATAATTTTGACGAGTTGAAGAAAATCAAAAAAGAAAATGAAGTTGAGGTTGAATACAAAGAAACCCCGACATTCCAAATTGTCAGAAGGAGGTTTACTTCAAAAAGGCAAGTCGCTGAAAAATTGGATGGAACACAACTAAAAATCATATTCTACCTTAATTCCATCCTTGAGTTTTTCATAAAAGATTAGCTTAACATTAATGTTCTCGTGAAGCATGTTTTTTGTTTTGTAGGTTATGGGCTTGATAGATACAGGTACTTCTCCGATATATCCATCGATATATTGTGATTCTTCTTCAGGTGTAGCCCTTCTATATTTTACCCATTTTCTCTCCGCTATTGTTTTGAGAATGCTTTCTTGAAAACAAAAACCTGTGAAGGTTTTAGTTAGAACCAAATCTTCAACCCATTTTCTAACAAGGGCTTTATCGATAAGCTCAATAGCAGATTTGAGATTTTGAACCATTTCATAAACTCTTTCAGTTGCATCATCAACCGCTTTTGGCATTTTTTCTGAATACCACTTGACCCATTGCTCATAAGTACCCTTAGGGCATTCTTCTATTAGTTCAGACATTTGCCCAACAACATTTGGTCGTGTTCCTTGAGCATTTTGGTTTGCCAGATTCATAATTTGAGTCGTGTATTTTGGAAATTCAGATGTTTTTCCAACAACGTCAGCGGTGACTCGTGAATTCTTAATTATTAAGTTCCATAAGCACACTTTAAGCGCTTGTTACTTATAAGCAAAAGTAAATGCGAGTTGCCATTGCTGTGTCAAGTGTAATGTTCCGTTAGCCTACATTAAACGAAGCTAATACCATGAGTTTTCGCAGTTATGGCTTCATAATATTATTATTATCTTTAAGATGCATTTACACAAACAAAAAAGCTTATAAGCAAACTGGCATAATAATGCTTATGTAAAATGTCTGGAGAGAGCTAACACGGAAAGCGAACACGTTGACAAAATCATGGGAGAGTTAAGGGAATTAAAGAAATATTTGAAAGTATTTTCAGCTATCGCCGTTATGGATTTGCTCAATAAGGTTGCAACGACACCTGAAAGGCAACAAATTTGGAGACGTGCAGATGGTTCTCGAAGCAACGAGGAGATAGCAAAACAAATTGGCGTCACTCTGCGCGCTGTGCAATATTTTATCCAAGAATCTGAAAATATGGGTCTTGTTGTAAGCGAGAAGCGTGGTTATCCAAAAAGAATACTGGATATTTACCCTAAAGATTGGAAACCGTGGAAGCAAAGCAAAGAAAAGGTTACTGCTCAGTCAACTAACGAAAACATAGGAGAAATGTCTGATGCCCAAAACCCAAATCACTAATGAGGAAATCTACAAAAAACTTGAAGAAATAAGACGCTTGCTGAGTAGCCAAGTTTCAGCTTTCAAACTTGTTAACATGAAAAGCATTGAAGCAGGTCGAGACGAAGTTTTGAAGGTTCCCATACGAAAGAAAATCTACGATTTAATTGATAACAAGAGAACCGTAACGGATTTAGCCCAAGAAATATTCAAAGGAGAGCTGCCTGAAAAATCTCTTCCAAAGGTCTCATATCATACCAGTATTTTGGAGGATTATGGACTGATTTTCCATAGGGACGAAAAGGGTCAAAGATTTTACTTCAAAGTCAGGGAGTAACATGAGCGAAGAAAAATTTGACCGCATTATCAGTTTGCTTGAAGAATTATTAAAATGGACAAAACTTCAAGGATTGGAAAAGGCGCAAAATGCATTAACAGTCCTTTTAAAGGCGGACGCCGAAAAACTTGCATACGAAGAAAGCGACGGAAAAACGAGTAGAGAAATCAGCGCCATCGTAGGAGTAAGCCATGTAACAATAGCAAACTATTGGAAGAAATGGTCGCGCGCTGGTATAGTCACCGAAATAGGTTCCAAAGGAGGAGGAACGCGGTACAAACGAATATTCTCTTTGCAAGATTTTGGCATTGAGGTCCCCAAAAATTCAAATCAGGTAGCGAAGAGTACTACGCAAGACTCTCTAATCACTTGATGCAGGAGGGATATTATGAGTGAAGGAACAAACGGAAGAAAAAAGGAGCTTAAGGAGCTTCAATCAATTAAGAACCTGCTAATTCTTCAACTCCTTAAAAGTGGGGCAAGTTCTGAAGAAATTGACAAGGCAACAGGTCAGGGAGCGAGTAATATCAGAGCAATGTTTCCAAACGTGAAGAAGGGAAAATCTGGAAATGCCGATTGATACATCTGACGTCAGGTCGAACGCCGACATACAAATACTTCATGCGGCAGAACTTCTAAGCAAATCAGAGGATAGGCAAAAAGTATTTAGAGAGATTTACGGTGGCGGTAGCAAAGGAAAAACAGCTGAAGAAATCGCTTTCAAAATACCGTTGATTATATTAGAGTTTTACAAGAGGCACTTGTACTCTATAAGGCAAAAATAGTAGATAAAATTAGAGCAAATGGCCGGCTAATATACCTGAAAGACGATTTCTATTCCTTAAACAGAGACAAAATATTGCGACTATCCCAAAATGAACAAGCAAGAACACGACTCCGCATGACTTTATTTCCACACATAACTCCACAAAGGACTTTAGAAAAACAAACCGTTGCTAAGTCAAAGCAAAAGAGGAAAAAAATGCAACCTATCAAAATTCTTTTTCTTGCGGCGAACCCAAAGGATACAGTAAACTTAAGGCTCGATGAAGAGGTTAGAGAAATAGAGCACAGAATCATGTTAGCTCAAAAAAAGGAAGAATTCGTACTAGTCAAAAAAGGCGCGGTAAGAGTGGGCGACCTTCAATTATACCTTAACCAAGAAAGACCAACTATTGTTCATTTTAGCGGTCATGGAACAAATGACGGAAAAATTGTTCTTGAGGATAATATGGGAATCAGCATTGCAATTCCCCCAACTGCACTTGCAAGAGTTTTTCTAACATTGAAGGATAACGTAAATTGTGTAGTGCTCAATGCATGTTTCTCTTTTGAACAGGCTCAAGCCATCAACCAAAGCGTTAATTGCGTAATTGGTATGTCGTCTTCAATAAGTGATGAGGCTGCAATCGCATTCTCATCTGCTTTTTATCTTGCTCTTGCATCAGGAAGAAGCATTCAAAACGCATTTGACCAAGGAATAAATGAACTAATGCTTCTTGGCATACGTGAAGAAAATATTCCTCAATTGCTTATAAAGGACAAAATCGATGCGTCCAAAATTGTACTGGTAAGATAACGACCGTGCGTTTAAAGAATCATAAAATCTCTAATTTACCGCTATTCCTATAAAGTCCCAACCGGACAACGGACACGTATCAACGTGGAGGTCAGCAAAATGATATCACAAGTCAATACAACAATCGAGTTAAACCCCGAATTAGCGAATTTAGCCCACGAAATGGGCTTAAACACATCAAAAATCTGTGAAAACGCCTTAAAACAGGCGATTGGACGCTTACAGGGGTTAAACCAAAACATTAGAATGGTGGACGGAGCGGGATTTGAACCCGCGACCTCTACGATGCCAACGTGGCGATCTCACTCGGCTAATTGAACTATTTTGTTCTAAACTTGTTAAGTAGGCGAAAAAGGAAAGTTGTTAGAACCTTTCTAAGAGATATTTATCCTCGCTTAGAGACTTGACTAGATTCCAACCGTCGTCTAGTCGTCTGACAAGTTCATTTTCGCCCTTGGCCACACTATATTTCTGTTGTCGTACAAACTTGGAGTGTTGAGGCTTAGGGTTCTGGCTAAGGATGCATTATTTGCCAACTTCTTGAACTCTTCTGATATGTTCATCTTTGAGTTTTCTGAACTCTTCAAAGTGCCTCATCGGGGTCTTTAGCTCTCTGCAAGGTGTCTTCAAGCTCTTAATCTTGTCATCAGAGAAACCAATCATTCTAAGCCATGTCCATCATGTACTGAATTCTAAAATTGTCTCGTCAGTTTTTACTTCTTGAATGGTTAAATATTGTACAATTTTTCGGTATTCATCTAGATGCCTTTGCTCTTCTGCACTAAAGTAGCTAATATCTAAGTATTGCCCTTTATGACCCATCCACATTTCACGATAAGAAGCATCAACACCTACACAGTTAGATCTAAAGTATTTCCTCAAAGTGTGAATATGCAATTCATGCCAATTAGTACTCTTTTTAGCTAAGCCCAACTCTGTGGAGCAGCCTTGCCCAAACACGACCATAAGCATCTATGGTGATGAATGTTCCTTTATTGTACGCATCGGTGAATAATGGGGAATCCTTTGTAACCTTCTCCCCTAACCTTTCACGTTCTTCCAAGTAACTCATTAGTGCTTGCTTAGCTTCAGGGGTAATCCACGAAACGAATAAGCTTCCTGAGTTACCTGAGCGCTTGCTTCCAAACTTTCTCCCCGCTTTCCTAATCAACAGTAAACCTAGCGACATCAGGATAAGAAAAGTCAACATCACCAACCGTTAAAGACAGAAGCGTGTTTATCCTAAGCCCACAAGCTGTATTGCAGTAGATAATTGCTTTGTCTCTTGAAGAATAGCAGTGAGCGAGCATAGTGCGAAGTTCTTCTTTTGTTGGTGCTCGATCATGTTCTTTGATTTCTGTTCCGGTGGGCATCTCTATTTTATCCCAATTGACTTTGATGTCGTTCTGGTCAAACCACTTCTTCACACCGAAAACATAGTTTCTGACAGTGTTATGTGACCTGCCCTTCTGTTTGAGTTGGTTTTTCTGTTTGCTTGGCATTTCATCAAGAGCATAATCAATGAATTCGTCTATCTTTTTTTGCGCATCAACTTTGCCTGAGCGAATGTCTGCCAGAGCAACTTCAGGGTTTTCATAACCAACATATTTAACAAAAAACGAGATGTATTAATGTAATGTTCAGCTGTAGTTTCTGAACCTCTTCGTCTGTTGCCCGCAATAGCCGTGTACACTTTCTTAACAGAAGGATACTTCGCCAAGTACTCTCGCGCGAACTTTCGCATCCTCGGCGTTTCATTGTTTTCGTCACTTTTGACACCAAAACAATGGATTTGGCGTAGTATTTATAGTTAATCATCCGTTGCCGTCCGAGTAACTCTGAGTTGTCATCCCTCACGGTCAAATTAATGCCTTCTCATCATCCGGCAACAAAGACATAAGCAGCGTCAAAAATAAAAGTGTTAAACAAATAACAGCCAAAACCTCACTGAAATATGTATCTTGAGTTCCCTGCGACCATACGCCACTTCGGTTTTGGCAAAGTTTTATATACCCTCTTGCCAAATTTTCTACATCGCTAATTATAGGAGAAAGAAAAAATGAAAAATCAAAAGACACGAATCTGTATGACAGTAGTATTAGTTGTGCTATTGTCAGTCTCTGCCATCGGTTTAAGCATCGGAACAGCAAACGCAGCAGATCTACAGGCAACATATGCTTTCATCGCGGTGAACCCAACCCCCGCAGGTCTCAATCAAGATGTCTATGTCTTCATGTTCCTATCGAACCTTCAGGCCTCTGCAGGAGGCACAGGAGGCGCAAGATTCCACGGTTTCAGCGTGGCAATAACGAAGCCAGACGGAACAAAAGAAACGAAGGGACCATACACAGCCGACCCAGTAAGCAGCGCCTTCTTCATTTACAGACCTGACCAGCTAGGCAACTACACGCTCATATTCAGCTATCCAGGAGAGACCACGCCAGCAACTGTCGGACCAGGTGGATCAAGCCCCGAAACAGTGTTCTTACCAAGCCAAAGCAGTCCCATAAAATTGACAGTGCAGCAGAATCCTCTACCAGTATTGTCGGGTAACCCTGCACCTACCGGCTACTGGACACGACCAATTAACGGACAGAACTGGCTTTGGGGGCCAGTCTCAAGCAACTGGCTTATGGCGGCATGGGATGGAACCGGTCGCCAGTTTGACCAAGGAAGCGTATATCTGCCACCCCAAGCTGGAGATGCTCCGGACTCATAGCACATACTGTGGACGACTCCCATGACCTTCGGCGGAGAAGTCGGAGGAGAATTTGGCAATGTTCAGTTCACTGACGGTAGATCATACGAACAGTTCTTCAAGCCACCAGTGATAATCAGCGGAAGACTATACTATAACACTATTCAGGCAGAAGAGCCAGTTACAGCCGTGAACTATAGCACCATCACATGCGTTGACATGAAAAATGGACAGACAATATTCACGATACCCAACGCGACCCTGTCGTTTGGTCAAATCTACAATTACGTCTCACCAAACCAAGCGGGCGCCTTAGCGTACCTGTGGGAAACCAGAAGCCTCAGCGGCGTTAACTACTGGCGCATGTTTGATGCATGGACAGGAAACTACATACTAACCTTGGCAGGTGTACCTTCAGGAACAACCCTTTTGAGCAACACGTTCTACGGAAAGACACCACAAGGGCCGGCGACGTTTTGTTTATGGCCTTAGCGGCAGCGCATCCGCAAGAACCCTGTTTCTGTGGAACTCCAGCCAAAGCATACCAAAACTCGGCGACACAGGCACCAACTTCTGGCAATGGAGACCATACTCATTCGTCGGTGCAACCCTAAACGCAACTGGTAACTCAACATTCCCAGCACCAAACACAGGCATACCAACAACCCGCAACACAGACGGCATGCAGTACAACGTTACTCTACAGGACTTCCCAGTAGGCGGCTCAATTATCCAAGTAGGCTACGACAACACAGTTTACGTCGCTAACGGCTCAGCCGTAGTCGGCACAATCTTTGCCATGCCCTATGTAAGAACTTTCTGCGCATATAGAATGACAGACGGCTCCAAACTCTGGGGACCCGTAACGATTGACTTCTCGCAGAAAATCCCGCAGAACGCAACCCTGTACTACTCAAATGCCATTAGCGCAGCACGGCAGATTGGACCAGATGATATACTGCCACTATGGTGCAAGGAGACGGCTTCGTACTACGCTTGGAACATCAGAACAGGACAGTTCCTGTGGGGTCCAACGACACCTGCAACAAACGGATTTGCACTCTACAACTGGGAAAGCAAACTCTTGACTCCTGACGGCTACCTGTACAACTGGGGCTACGACGGCCAAATTCATGCATTCAACCTCACCACTGGCGCCGGTCTCTGGTCTTTCAGCAGTGGCGATGCTGGACTCAACACACCATACGGAACCTACCCTCTGTACAACGGTATACTAGTGATGGATGGCAAACTCTTCATGCAAACTAGTGACCACGGAAACGGTGTAACTCCGCTATACCAAGGTGAGGGTCTATACGCTGTTGACTACAAAACGGGCAGACAAATCTGGAACATCACGGGCTGGTGGGAACAAGGAGCTGTCGGAGACGGCAAGTACGTAGCACACAACTGTTACGACAACCAAATATATGCCTTCGCTAAAGGACCAACCCAAGTTAAAGTGACTGCTTCGCCCGCAATACAAACCAAAGGATCAGCAGTGCTGATATCAGGAACCGTTGAAGATATATCGCCTGGTGCAAAAGCAAAAGTCGCCTCGGGTGAATTCAACCTAATACCCGCGGTCTCTGAAGAGTCGATGAACGGATTCATGAACTACATCTACCAGCAGCAACAATGCACTGCCAACATCAAAGGTGTCCAAGTGCATTTAACAGCGACTGATCCCAACGGAAACGCAAAAGACTTGGGCTACGTAACCAGCGACGCCTTCGGTATGTTCAAGATGATGTGGACCCCTGAAATAACAGGAGAATACACCATCGTTGCAACATTCGAAGGAAGCAACTCGTACTGGACATCATTCGACGAAACCGCAATAGGCATATCAGCCGCGCCAGCACCATCAGTCGTACCAACTGGAACGCCAACCGTCACTCCGCCTGTTACGCCAACTCCAATCGTGACACCAACAGCATCACCAACAGTCGCTCCACCGCCAACAGCGCCAACTCCAGTAGAACTGTACGTAGCGATCGCTGCAGCAGTCATCATTGTCGTAGTTGTTGCGACAGCAGTCTTGCTGAGAAGACGCAAGTAAAAATTTCCCTCTCTTTTCTTTTTTAAGAAGTTGTTTAGAAGCAGACTTTCGACGCAGAAATAACGGCAAACTCGATTTTTCGCTATGCGAATTACAAAACTGTCGATTAACTTCTAAACATTATGCAGCCTATAATCAATCTCAAGTTCAGCGTTTAACGTTTTAACCTTCAAAATTATCCAATTGGGCGAACGCTTAAGAGGACTAGCGGCGGCAGGTGGAAGTGCGCTTGGCTGGTTACAGCATGTCTTTGCAGGATGCGCAAGTCAGCTTTAGTCGGGCTAAGGAGCCTCCACATCTTGCTCAGGGTGGTCCAGCCAAAGCGCGGGCATGCGTTGCTTGGGGGATGTTCCCGAAACAAGGTTCGCCTCGAAAGAACAAATGTGTTTTCGGATGCGATTTTGTACTTCGAGGTCCAGAAAAATATGGAGAAGACTTGTGGTCGGGAAAAACGCCAGAAATATCCCTTTCACAATCTATTTCCTGGCTGCTTTGAGCATTAGATTGTGCTTGGGGGTTGCCATTGTACGCTGAATTTAGGGCTTTATCAAGGCTTTTAGATGCCTTCTGTCGAAGGAGGCTCGAACATCTGAAGAAGACCTATAGTTCTAGAACAGCTTACGAATATTCTCTGAAAGTATGATTGCACTTTGTGCATCGGAAAAACTGAGTCGAGGCTTCATCGCCGCCGCGAGTCTGCACCTGCCAAACGAAAACCAGCATATTTCTGCATTTTGGGCATTCCATCCGCATAGTTGGCATTGTGTTTACCTGATCTTCTTTGGAGATTATGGTCATTTGATGGTGAAGATTGTGCTTGAATACTTTGGTTCCCGTTTTTACATCTGACTCCTTGCTTGAAGCTGGTTTCTTCACAAAGTTGCATTTTGAGCAGGCCATTGAAACGGCTGTCTCAGTTCTCTTTGGGACAAGCCTCGAACCGCAAGCTGGACAAAACTCCATCTATTTTCCTCTTATGATTTGGCAGTGTTAGGCTGCGTTCCTTTCATCAAGAAGAGCTAAGCAATATAAGCATGACCTCAAAAGCAACTGAAAATGAAGATACAAGGGGTATGTCTAAGCTTTTTCTGTGTCAACCAAGGCAACCACTCCATTTTCATTCATTATCGTTTTCCACAAGTGAAGCCCAACTTAAACCATCCACTACAATCTGCTAAACACATGTTTGACTACTCCAATGAACCATAATAATTGAATCAAGCCAAAAAATGAGTTTTTGACAAAGAAATAAGAAAAAAGGGTATAGGTAGATCAGGTCTTAAATTTTCTTCTTTTCCATGACTTGCCTGAAAGTCTTTCCGCAGCATTCAAAAAGGCCTATAGTGAGTTGAGTCCTCTTTCCTGCCTTGTCAGGCTTACCGGCCATCTTCCAAGATTTCTTCGCGGTCTTTACGTCTTTTCCACAATCGGGGCATTTTGCCATATCTTCACCCTCCGGTTCATCGATATGTGACGTTTCAGCATAAAACATTTTCCATACTCTTAACTCCCAAAACAGAGAAACTGCCAGAATTCGCTAAGCAAGAGCTGTTTGCTGCTAAAATGAGAAATGAAGGAGAAGAGAGGTAACCGCAATAGACCAAGCGGGTACATAGGCTTACAACTGAGGTATAGTCTCTTCAGCCTACATAATTGAGGCTATTGTAACGCTATCCCGTTGAAGGCTTCCAAAGCTGCCTCACGGTTTCCGCCATCAACCACGAAGACTATGCTTACGTAATCAGAGCACCAGCAAATTGACAAAAAGTCACGCTTCCAATTAGGGCTATCAGCTAGCGATATGAACTGCTGTGATAAACGTCTAGCAGTCACAAATGCTTTCAATTTGCTATGTTTGAAGTATTTCAACTGCAGCTGCTCTGTAGAGCTCCAAATCACGGCTTTTGAACAAAATTAGAACGACCTCGTCAAGCTTGTCTTCTGACGAGAGAAACTCCTTAACTGTATTCAGGGCTATTCGGCTCGTCAACTCAATCGGGTATCCATAAGCGCCAGTGCTAATTGATGGAAAAGCCACCCTTCGAAATCCATTCTCAATTGTCAGCATCAAGGAGTTTATGTATGCTTGCTTGAGGAGTTCGGGTTCGCCCGCGTTGCCTCCGTGCCAAATGGGTCCGACGGTATGAACGACTTTCTCCGCTTTCAAATTGCCAGCGTTGGTCATGACTGCTTTGCCCGTTGGGAGACCTGTGGGGTATTCTGCGGCGCGGATACTTTTACATTCCTCGAGGATTCTTGGTCCACCTTTTCGGTGAATTGCTCCGTCGACTCCGCCGCCACCCATGAGCGTAGGGTTCCCAGCATTAACTACGACGTCTGTTGCCATCTCGGTTATGTCACCTTGAGTCAAGCGCACAATTGCCTTGCCAATTTTGAACTCGTAGCTTGCCATTTTACTTTCCACCTTAGGGGAGTGTGGCCAATATTTGCCAAATGGCTGAGCTAAAAAACCACGCTCCAAAACCAAATAGTACCGCCACGCAGAAAAAGGTAATCCCCTGATGCACTTAGGAGTCCAGAATTTGTGGCTCTTGAAGATCAAGACAGCCACGACCGTATACCATGCAAAGTCGCATAACCAGTGGACCCCTGCAAAAACAGAAAACCCCGGCAACCCGAAGAGCCTTGAGTTCAGAATCAACGCCGTACCTATGGTGAGCCACCATAAAATAAAGCCCGGGTTAGCCGCAGTCGTGCGTATCCCAGCTAATAGCGATTCCTGCGTTTGATCCGGCATAAGCAGGTTCCTTCTTGTTTCGGTCAACGAATGTTTTCACACCCATTATCATCAGCAAGAATCCGCCAATCAACCCCACAGAAGCCTGAAAGTACCACGGAACCTCAAACTCCGAAAGCAAAAAGAAAATCCCAAACATGAGTGGAAACTCCACCATCCCATGTCCGAGAGCGATTAGAGCGCCAGCTGTTTTGCGTTTTGAGCCTTTTTCAATTGTTACCGCAAACAGAGGACCGGGCAGAAGCACGCCAGACAAGGAAATGAAGGTTACAGATGTTAAGAAAAGCGGAAAGTCAGTGATCAAAGCCAACGTACCTTAGCCCCAAGATATACAAATCAACCGAAAAACCGACTCAAAAACGTTCTTGAAAGTTTCAGAGTTTTCCCCCAAGCTTACTCTGCATTGCTGCAATCACTTCGGTGCTATCTTTGGCAGCTGCGTAGTCCTCAAGCAACTCGGCATTCAGCTGGAGGAACGTATGTCCCCATGCGAAGATAGACAAAAGTTTTTGAGCTTCTTCTTTGAAGCCTGCAACGTAAAGGGCGCCTGCCAAAGCTTCAGCAGTCGAGAGCTTTGTAGCTTTTGCATAGTTCGTGGGATTGCCAGCAATCAGTACGGGGAGACACCGTGAGGTTCCCCTAACATGGTGCGACAACACTTTTTCAGCATGTTCCCAGCTACAGTCCAACGCAGCTAAACCCGCCTCGATAATGCGGTCGCGGTCTGCGGCTGAAAAAGCGGTCTTCGCGAAAGGATTCAGAACTATGGCTCTTTTGGGGAGGAACCGTGTTTGCGTGACAATCCTTGCTAGTCCGTGGCGTTTCAGTTTCAGTCCCGTGCAGCGTTTACGGTCACACTGGTTCGCATGGTAAATAGTAATATTGATGCTAAGGGGTCTTTCCACTTGGCTCTTCGCACCTTCACATGACTCATAGGGTCATTCATAACCTGAGGGATATACTCAAAAAGATCTGTTGCGACCATATGAAAACCAATCTTTGAAGCCACAAAATCTCCAGCAGCGCCGCTCACGTAGGCTGCGGCAACAGCAGCTTCGAAGGGGTCTACTTTCTGAGCCAGCAATGCAGCTACCACGCCAGTGAGGACATCGCCCGTGCCGCCAACAGTCATTCCAGCGTTGCCCGCGTAGTTGACCTTCACGCGGTTTCCATCGGAGACAATGTCTACTTGTCCTTTGAGCAGGATGATCGCTTTGAGTTCTGACGCTGTTTGCTTGACCATCTTAACACGTGAATCCAAATCCTGGGGCAGCTTGCTACCTGTTAAAATTGAGTATTCACCCGCATGAGGTGTCAAGACAAGCGGCACCTTCAAGGGACGCTTGAACTCCGCGAAAGCCTTGAGCCCGTCCGCGTCGAGAACAAGCGGTTTGCTCGCGTCTTCAACGGCCGTCACAAACAGCTTCACGAATTCCCTTGTTTCTGCGTGTAGACCTGCACCTGGACCCATAGCTACCGCGTCAACAATCTTCAGGTAATCTTTCAATGCAATTGCGTTCTGCGGGTTCAAATGGTTACCTTCCAACTTCACCAATATCAAATTAGCCGACATTGAAGCAACATCATGCGCAGTCTTTTCGGGGGTTGCGGTGTACGCTAGGTCCACACCAGTTCGCAACGCCGCCATTGACATGAGAAAAGGTGCGCCTGAGAAAACCTCGCTGCCGCCGATGAATAGAACCCTTCCAGAATCACCCTTGTGCGCAGAAGTAGGACGCATTTTAGTGACTAGCATGACGTCTCCCGGACCCGCCAGCTGCTGCAGTTCTTGGGGCAATCCAATGTCCCGAACCACAATCTTGCCAACATATGCTCTGGCAGTTTTCAACCCCATTTTTGGCCTATAAAAAGTTACTGTGACATCAGCTTTCACCGCTGAACCAAGGACCTCACCAGTGTCCGCATCAATGCCTGTTGGAACATCAACTGCGACCTTTGCAGCCTTGAGCGAATTGATATATTCTACGAACTGCGCCATTTGCACCTTCAGTTTACCTTCTGTCCCCGTTCCCAGAAGCGCGTCAACTGCCACATCAACGTCCAATTTTTGAAGCTCGGAAACATCAGAAGACTCCGTGATTAGGATGACTTCGCTCAGATTCTGCAAGGCAAGCCAGTTTGCCTTCGCCGCTTCGTGAGCTATGTCTCGGCTCTTTCCGGCAAGAACTACCATGATCTTGCCAAAACCCAAAGACAACAAGTGCCGTGCTGCAACAAAGCCGTCGCCTCCGTTTCCACCTAGTCCGCAGAAAATCACGATCTGCTGGTCCTTTTTGAAACGAGAACTGACTTCTTCTGCGACACCGCGTCCAGCGTTCTCCATAAGTTGCAGCAACGAGATGCCAAAGTACTCTGCGTTTGCCTCAAGAGCGCGCATGTTTCTGCTTGAAATGTAGTCTTGGACCATTTGAAACACCTTAGTTACCTATTGCCGTGCTTTAGGAAATAAGCCTATCCTCAGAAGAAACGAGTTGGAGAAGGTTTCGTATACAAAAGCATCAACGAAACTTCCATCTTTCAGCCGAGTAACTCGCTGTCAAACTGGAAAAGTACCTTCAGGCGAAAAAATTAGACTATTTGACTTTGGGTCGCTGATTTCTCGCCTTGTATTCTCGCGAAATAATCATCGTCGAGGTTACGAGAACATTTGGCACGTTCCTGACTTGATCCGAGACGAAATCTTCCAGTGTGTCCAGGTCTTTAGTCATCATCTTGGCTACAACGTCGTATTCTCCAAAGACCACGGCTGCTTCCATGACTTCGTTGAATTCGATGAGTTTCTGCGCAACCTCTCGCTCAGTGCCCGAACTGACTTTAAACATGATATAAGCCAAAATTCCAGACATGATAGTTCACAAGTTGATGCTAGTTGCTTGAGGGTTTAATTACTTTTCCTTTGGGCATTTTTGCGTGGACAAAACTTTATCCATAACCACCTAATAGAGTAATGTCAAGTCTGCACCCTCGTAGTTTGGGTGCCGGCATTATGTTGTAAGGTGTGACTTGATTGGAAAAAACAATTTATCCAATTTTGAGCAGCAAAGATGTTCTAATCATTACAGACATGCAAAAGGATTTCCTACCTGGCGGCGCTTTGCCCATCAAAGAAGGCGACCTGTTACTTCCAGTGATCAACGAATACATTACGATATTCAAATCCACAAAAGCAAAAATCATTGCTTCGCGAGATTGGCATCCTCCCAACCACATGTCATTCATTCAGCATGGCGGGCCCTGGTCTCCTCATTGCGTCCAAGGAAGTGAAGGCGCCCAATTCCACCCTGGTCTCAAGCTCCCAGACGACGTATTTGTTGTTTCAAAGGCAACGGACCCAAAGAGGGAAGCTTACTCAGTTTTTGACGACACAGGATTGAACGAACAACTTACGGTTTGGGGAATTACGCGAATCTTTATCTGCGGAGTAGCCACAGACTACTGTATCGTAAACTCAACCCTTGACGCGCGAAAACTAGGGTTTGACGTTGTTGTTCTATCTGATGGTACTCGTGGCTTGGATGTAAAGCCAGGCGACGTGGACGAGGCATTCCAGACTATGGCTGATGTGGGATCCATGCAAGCTACGCTGACGGATTTTCCGGAGCCTGAAGTGGTACCCGATGGTCTCGTGGAAGACGTGGCGGACAAACCACTGGTGAAATATGACGTAAAGAAAAAAGCCCGCATGAGGCCAAGAGGATCCTACAAACAGGTCCGCAGAGAACGCGGTTAAACATAATCGGTCAAGCTATTGTCTCCGAGTTTCAAAGATGTTTATTACGGCGAAAAGATGGATCCTGAGTCAAGCGACATCTAAACACGACCTAATCCTAAAGATTCCTTCGCAGTCTTGAGCGAGATCTTAGAGGGCACTGCCAAGGACATCGAGAAAACCATCAAGGCTGATTTAAAACTACATTTGGCAGAATAAAGAGCTCGGTGAACACCCACGAAGACCGACCACAAACCACATCCGAATTTACCCAGTTATTAACATTCCAAAGAGATTACTCCGCCAAATTGCGGAAGACTATTTGGATTAAGGGTTTGAAAGCTCTTCCGGCAGTCTTCCTATTCATTTATGGCTGGTATACGAAAGCATCAACAAGAAATCAAATTCCCCAATCATTTCGCGTTTCTTCATGGTTTTTTTTTGAAAGATAGCGAAAATTTTCGAACCTAAAGCGAACCTTATATAGTCATGGAAAGACGCCCGTTAAAAGATAATCCAGTGAACACCTGAATAGCACATTGACCAAAAATCATATGTAATAGCTCTGAAATACGCTTTTTGGCGCTCAGAGGTCCTTCCTCTAAGCCAAAGGAGCTAGCAGTCACTTCTGCTGCGGATAAGAAGAGGTGCAAAAGCGTCAATAAAGTCGACCATCGCGAAATGCCTGCTTTGAAAGCACTCAGAGTTCATCTTACAGAACATCCGAAAGAGAATCGAATCAATATTTTTTACAATAAAAAGTTAATGCAGTGTATTGCATATTCGGGAAATAAGCAAAAATAGCAATAATCATGTTGATTCTTAACAAGACTCTGGCTGCAAGCTGCGAAGAAGACCACCTTTTGCAATAGAGAAGGCTTATTTGACTTAAGCCTAACAGAGGAACCGACAAGGTAAATCAGCACATTCCGGGAGTATGGTTGATGATTTTGTGTACTGTTATGTAGTGTGCCGGAGCATCTTAATGAAGGGTTTATGTCTCGTGGTCAAAATACATTAATTTGGCGGATTCATGTTTATGTCTGCCGGTGATTGTTCTGTCAGTTGAAAGGAATCTGTTAATTTCGCTTCTGAAACTAACCCAAAGCGGCAAAGTTATGCAGAATATTGTCAATTCTGATGCGCATATTCCTTCGCAGTTATGTGCGACTTTGCTTGAAAAATTGAAAAACGAAACAATTGTTTATGTAAAAGACGGCACGGTTGAAGCTGACGCGCGTATGAGGATAAGAATAGCCGCCAAAGCTGCATCTTTAGGCGCGGATATCGAGGGATTGAGCAGGTTCTTACAGTGGCAGGAGTTTGAAGAAATCACAGCAGAGACACTGAACCTAAACGGCTATTTCACGAAACGAACCGTCCGGTTCACACAAAGCAGCCAAAGATGGGAAATCGACGTTGTAGGCTGCAGAAAACCTCTAGTCGTTTGCATCGACTGCAAACACTGGAGCCGCGGAATGCACCCATCATCTGTTAGCAAAATGGCTGAAGCCCAAGCGGAACGCGTGGCAGCGTTCGCCAAGTTTTTGCCGTAGTAAGAAACACGATATCCCTTGTGCTAAGTGGGATAGAGCCAAGTTCGTCCCCGTGATTTTGTCTCTTGTTCCAACTTGCGCAAAGTTTTACAGGGAAATACCCATTGTGCCCGTGCTAATGCTTCAGGACTTCATTAACCAGCTACCAGCAAACGTGGAATCGCTTCATTATTTCAGCAAGGAATTTGTCCATTTATGACATTATTTCCAAAAGAGGCTTGCGCGCGAACTTAATCGCAGGATATAGACTCAGCAGAAATATGCCTGACAACGCCGCCAGTAGCCACCCCGAAATGGATAGAACTGTGAAGACAGAGACAACTGGCTTTGAGGTCAAAATGAGAATACAAGTTATCGTGCCAAGAGAAGTTCCTATTCCGAAGCTCGCCAGTAGGACGACCAGGCTTTGAACAGCCAAGATAGATGTTATAGTGCGGGGTTTAGCTCCTGTAGCGCGGAGAATCCCAAATTCCTGGCGCTGTTCATCAATGGCCAACATCAAGTAGCTTATGAGGCAGAGAGTAGCAGCTGCAAGGGCAAAGGCAGGCAAAAACATGATTACGGCCCAAAGAGAACTCAAAAAATCAACATTCTTGATTGAAACTTGGTTTAAGTCGACCACCGCCAGATTCGCGTCTATCCCTTGCATCTTGATTTGAATCGCGTTCAACGTTGTCATGTAGTCCGCGGTAGAACCCACGGTTACAAGCGCCACGTTCTGGCTTTTGAGACCTGTAAGGTTCATCAACTTGTCAAGCTGGATGTACGTGGTGTTGCCGTTGTTCAAAGCGTCAACTACCATGCCGACTATTTTGAAGTTTAGCCCTTGAATTCTTATTTGCTCAAGTAGTGGGTCTGATTGAATAGTTTGCTGCCCATAAGACCTTAACGCAGTGAATGGCGAATAAATTGCCTGGGTCAGGGAATCTCCCACGACAGCCTGCAGACTGGAGGTAGAATCCAGGAATCGTCCCTCCGTGAAAATCTCATGTGCCATTTTTGCAGGGTCCACACCAACGATAATTGATTCGCATTGTCGGCTGTCTCCCACGGTCATAGTAGCCAGAGTATCGGGATCAGTCTTAAAACCGCTTATTTCCTGCACATTATCCCGCCATACTCAGCCGCGTGTCAACGTTCGTTACGCCTGGCACCTGACTCATTTGTTGAATCAATGAGTCTGACAGCCCGAAGGCTGGATTTGAGTAGTTGAAATGGGGGTTTTCTTGACCTTTCCCGGAGAACCTTAACAACAATTCCGTATACTGAGCGGCCATTTCCTTGTTCGCTATCATAATTGTGTCTTTGCCCGCTGTTTTTTGCACCCACGAGGCGGTCGTATCGTTTGCAACGATCCCGCCTGCAATGGACACGGTTAAAAGCAAGAAAACCGCAGAGAGGAAAATCACAATTCGAACTGTAGCTGATTTCCTCCGAAACAGGCTTCGAGTCGCAATTCTTATGGTTAAGCCAGACTTTTGCAGGGGCTTATGGGCTGTGCCCTTGCTCAACCCAAAGTACTGCACGGAAGAAATTGCTTTAACGGGTAACATCCTTGCTGCGTCAAAGATGGGTTTAGCTCCAAAAATTAGCGCAAAGGCAAAGAATGTAGCGAAAACTATAGGAACAAACCAAAAATTTGGCGCCTTGTTGTAAGAAGGAAACATGCCAATGACTGCGTAGTCTGTACCGAGCCCCAGGACAGTGCCAAGAACACAACCTATGAAAGTAACTCCCAGAAGCTCCGTGAAGAAGTAGCCAAAAACGAGGCCATTTGGGCACCCCGTGGCCTTCATTAACCCATAATCGCGTGTCCGCTGCGCCATCATCAGAAACACAATAAACGAAACGATGACCGCTCCGACGACAAAAATAAGAGCTCCGCTGAAGGTCAAAAACTGCGAAAGCACCACTGAAATGCCGCTTGAAAGGGTATCCTGCGCAACCGCTGCTATTCCGAACCCTACTTGTCCACTGAAAATCAACAGAAAAAGAGTTGAAGCCACACACGTTATCAAGCTGAGGATAGTCAATCCTGTGGAAAGCTTCCTGCGGAGCAAGTCATTAACTGGGAAAGTCGTTTCGCTCATTAGGAATTCGCCAGTCTTCCTTCATCCAAATACAATTTCAGGTCGGCAAGAGGCATGATTTCGGCGTCGTGTGTAGAAACAATAATGGTTTTTCCTTCGCCTTTGAGAGCTTGCAAGATCTGGATTATTTTCTGACCATTTTTCGCATCCAAGTTACCTGTCGGTTCATCTGCTAGTAACAAAGGCGGGTCATTGGCTAGCGCCTTAGCAAAGGCAACGCGTTGTTGTTCTCCGCCACTAAGTTGGGCGGGAAAATGGTTTGCCCTGTTTTCTAGCCCAAACGTTTTCATGAGTTCAGCCACACGTTTCTTGATGTTCTCGGATTTGGCTCTCTTCCACTCCATCGGGAATGCTATGTTTTCCGCAACAGTAAGCGTGGAGACGAGGTTGTAACTTTGAAAGACAAAACCCACCTGGTTGCATCGGTATTCAGAGAGGGTGTCCTCGTTTTGTTCAGCGAGCTCCAGGTCGAAAACAACGATCTTGCCGGTTGTGGGCTTGTCTATACCGCTTATCAGGTTCAACAGGGTCGTCTTACCTGCGCCCGAAGGCCCATAGACTGCAACAAATTGCCCCTTTTGTACAGTCAGACTTATACTTTTTAGAACAGCTATGCTGGCTTCTTCGATTTGATATGCCTTGCAAAGGTTCGTTGCCACGATGACCGATTTGGTTTCAGGCTGCATGTTTGAGCAATAGCCTCAGGGGGATAATATGCTTTGAGGTACAGTCAAATACATACAGCGATCAGTAGCTCTTTTCGAGGCTCAAATTTCCACGGTCACGCTTGAGAATGCGGACTTTGTCTGGAAGCTTATTTCTTTCCCAGTCAGCCCAGTTGATTTCCCGAAAGGTCCATTTCTTCCCCAAGTGCGCCGCGACCACGGCATGCTTGCAGGATTTGTCTGCCGGAACTAATTCATTTAGAAAACGGAAAAGCTTGTCTACTTGCTGTCTTGGAAAGTACGCATAATACGTAGCATTCTTAACTTCGAAGGCGTAAACGTGCTCGCCTCTCCTAGCCATGATGTCTGGAAGCGGGTTAAGACTGGGGTTGCTAACGGGTATGCGGACAGCGTTGTAACCGTTTTTCTGCAGCAGTTTGACCAGCACAGTCTCGCTATAGAAGCCTCGTTTACGCCATCGACGAAGGGCAATCTTATCAATTTCCTTCACTGCCTACTTCCGCCAAGCATTGCTGCTCCTCTTTTGAGGCTAGCTGCGATAAAAAACTATTGCAAACAGGCTAAAAAGTGTGGCCTGGGTGATGCTTTCGTATACGTCTCGAGGTTACGACACTTAGAAACGTGCTGGTGATACATTCATGTATCACGTAATACACTGTAAACCAAAGCCACTTACTGGTGAAAAAACTCCTTAGAGATTGAATTAATCTTGTGGGTTTAGACTACATCTGGTACAACAGAACCCCCTTAACCCGAAGAAAACAAACTCAAAGCCACAGCCTTTTGCAGCTCAAAGCTGACGCAACATACCCGCAAAGTCAAGAAAAGCCGCACCCTATAGAATGCTTAGCCCAGATATTCCCAGAAAATAGTAATGGCACAAATGTTCGAGCCAATAAGAGACGCACTCAATTAAATGTTCCCAATTCGGTTGTCAAGAAATCCAGTAGGCTTAGACGGAACTGCAAAGTTACTGCCGCACAAGCAGCAATATCGCTTGTGAACCTCTCGACTGTTTTGAGCTCAACTAAATCAGCCGCACGTAGGGTCTCCTCTGACTGCAAGACTGGCTCCCCCACGGATATTGCCAAAGAGAACGCAGTTTTTGCCAACCTGTAGAGAATTGGCTCAAAATTTCGAAGGGGTCCCGAACAACGGGGTTGTTTGCTTCGCATGGAGATTTTCGTAGGTACTTATATGAGGCACTGGTTTTCACCATCACTTGCCTCTATAGGATAGGTCAAAAAGGTCAAAATGAGCTTATCTTGACATTTCAGGCTTAAATATAAGCTTTAATTTTTTTCGTAACTGAAAAAACTATGGGTGTTTTTGTATCTCCTTGCGTTCGAAAGCTATCAGGTTGAGACAGTAGTCCTAAAGCAAAAATGAACCGAAAAACGGGTCCATTTTACATAATGAGCTATTCGGGACAATATTCAAATAGAGTAAATTTCGCTCTGAATATGTGTGGCTCGAGAGGTGAAGGCTCTTCTCTGGCCACGCCTAAACAAGGGTAGGAGAAAAACTGAAAGACTCTGCAAAGATGTTGCTGGCACGCTGAACTAATTGCACCTGTACTTCAGCTATCGGACCAGTACTGCCATTGCGGCGGTCAAGGCAAGCTTGCCACTCAAACCGCTCGACACGAACGTTTCTTGGTTTATTCATTCTCACACAAGACCATCCAGAAGCCAAGAGTTGGCGCATAGCGGCAAAATACTCGAATCCAATCCTGCGCCGGAGATTTTTTACACCGAGTGGCAATTCACAAAATAGAAAACTTAAAAAGTCAATTTCTGGAAGAGCCCTTTTCTCGTGGATTTTGATGCCTATCAACACATGCAGATATAGATCTACACAAAGAGAGGGCTTTGCAGGGTAAGCTAGCAATGACAGGGCATAGTTACTTTTGCCCTGCGTGAATACAGTGGTAGATTAATTAATGCAAGGACATCACACAAATCAAGCACCGCAGATTGACTGCCTCGCGTCTCGTATACAAAAGCATCGCCCAGACAGAGTCAGAAAACCACCAGTCATCGCCTACACAGTTAATGAGTTCATTCAAGAGACGTTTCCCAAGTCAACGACAATGAAAGCCAAGACTTGGTGCAAGACGCGCGACCCCTGATGAAACTCGCAAAAAAAGGCGGGTATGGCGGAACAATTTCTAGGAGAGAGCAAAGATGCCGGTCGGTTCACTCCGTGCATTACAGTGTGGTCAGCAAAGGGGGAGTTCGCGCAAAAGAAGTGAATAGATAGTCACCGCAAATGCAAGAAGGAAGATTGCTCTGCCATTGACTCTGGAAAAAATCTAAGTAGAAAGGAGGGTTTCATTCTCTGCGTACGAGCACTGGTTTGCATGTTCGCAGTGGCATTTCTTTGGTCATAGATCACCTGTAGAGAATGCGCCTTCAGACAGAGCTGGAAAAATCCTTGCAGAGCCAGGGAAAATTGGCGCAAACTTTTTGAGGACACATCAGGCAGATACTTTAAGGTGACCCATTAATGTCAAGTTTCCAAGTCGTAAATGATAGTTACACGTTTTCCACAAAGGGCGAAATCGAATTCTTGGAACTCTCAAACAGAGTCCAACAAGCCGTTTTCAAGTCAGGAGTCAAAAACGGACTAGTTCACGTGTTTGCACCACACGCCACCGGAATCTTGATTCTAACCGAAAACGATCCAGCGCTTCTAAGTGACATAGAAAGGCTTATGGAGGAGCTTTCACCAAGAAGCGGCAATTACAGTCATCCATCTAATGCCCATGCGCACCTACGGTCAATGCTGCTTCCGCCAGACAAAACCCTGCCCGTTATTAATGGCAGAGTTGAATTTGGAACCTGGCAGTCTCTCATGTTTGTTGAAACAGATGTGCACCCACGGAAGAGAACGATCATAATTCAGGTTCTTGGGATGACGTAAGTACCAGCGTACCGCCCCAAAGAAGCCTCGCCGATAGGCACTCCGTAACCCATAAGTGAGGAAAAATTAGTCACAAAATAAAACCTCAACCGTCTGAACGCATTGCGGAGTAGGATAACGTACCTTTTTTCGCTGCAAATCATGGACTATTCGGCTAATTCGCGCTTTCAAAACCAACCAAAACTCTGAAATGTTTACTGAGATGGCAAATGCCGGCCAACAAAATGAGGCAAAGACTGAAAAATGGAAGCGCCCAAAGACCTTAAAGCAGCAAAAGAGTTCAGACCATTCCAGCTAAGCTGCTCGCAGATTAGGGATAAAGGGCATTCGCGCTGATATGATTTCACACCAAAGAAGACTTGGTGAGGTTGCCAAACATAAATTGGATAACTTGCCAGACGATTTCTCGCCGCCGCTACACAAAAACAATCACCTCGAAATCCGCTGTAGCTTCGCCGCCTCCTCATGAAGGAAAAGAGACACTCTTCAAGAATTTTAACTGTTTTCGTTAGAATTTGGTCAGAGTTCAAGATTCATTTTAACTCTTTATTGTAAACATGGGTTATTCGACCTAATTTCGGTTTTCAAACACAACCAAAAATTGGGCCATGAGCCTCCTGGGCGGGGCAGCAGGATGAAAAAACAAAGCAAGCCATGCTGAATAAGGCAAGCAACTATTGCTTGGGTTAATAGAAGTGTATTTTGTCGCCCGAACATCGGTTTGGAACCCATTATGTCGAGTTTAGCTTCACTCGACGGTTTGAACATTATGATCATATAAGGTTCGCGCCTCTTCGGAAGAAAAGACGGTCCGTAGTTACAAAGAGGTAACGTGGCTACTTGGCGCAATCATACACGCCAAGACAACCAGACGCTTAACCATAATCAGCTGCATGCGACGCCCAATTTAATAACCATTGGAGAAACATTCAGGAGAGAAAGAGCCTTCAGAAAATTCGATTAGACAAGGAGACTTCGTCAGTGCGCGCTAATGAGTACTTTTGTACAGTTGATCCCGAACTGACCACCCTCAATCGATTAATATCTTCAGTCTGATCGCGTCAGATACATCATTATTAGGCGCTAGAGGCGCAACCGACCACGCAGCGCATGTCTGACTCTGCACCAGTAACAAAAAGACTTTGGCGCTACCTATTCCTTTTTGCAATTCTCTTCTTCAGCAACCCCTCTGCCATCCTCAAGTCCAAAGGCGTATTAATGTTAAAGAAGACTTTCAAATCAGGGTCAAACTCCTGAATGACCAAAGTCGACACGTACCGCACACCCCACAGCCGATCAATCATAGCTTGCACTTTTAAGGTACCTTGTTCAACTGCAATTCGAGAATTCTCCAAAGCAGCCTTAGTTAGGTAGACCGCGTGCAACGGTTCAATATGCTGGTTTGGCCACCGCGGAATCACCGCAGACTTGCCATGGCACAAATCAAAGAGAAAATCCAGGATGTCGAGAGAGACAAAAGGCGTGTCTGCAGGCAAAAGTAGACTGTATTTGCCTATCGCGCATTCAAAACCGGTTAGGGCTCCTACAAGAGGGCCCTTGGCTTCTACAAGGTCTACTGCAAACTTTACGTTTTCACCTACCAGTTTTGCGTATCTGGCAGCGCGTTCCTGGTCGCTGGTAACAATTACGATTTCATCCACTATTGGTCGAACAGCATCAATCACATGCCGTATCAGTGGTTTGCCGCTCAGCTCCAAGACAGCCTTGTCTTGACCAAACCTGCTGGAGAAGCCTCCTGCGAGCACAACTGCTGAACGTTCCATGTTAGCCCTTGGCTTAAACAGCTTTTCTGACAAATTAAGACTTTACGGTGCTGTTTCGTTGATGCTTTTGTATACGGGCGACGAGAGAATCCAGCAGTTGAATATGAATGGGGGATTGAGCTACTTGAGCTCGTTGGCGTCAATTTTCTTCGCCATTTCGTCCAGCAGTGTAGAGAATGGGTGATCAGGTTTGTCTTGTGCGAATATGAAGTTGCCTTCAGCGCGGAGAATGTCGCAGAAACAAGGCACAATACCCAGTAGAGGAACCTGGTACACATTCTTTATCCTGTCGTACAGCTCGTCGCGACGAGCCTTAGAGTTGAAGTCGAGCACTTTGTTTAGAACAATTCCAGTCTTCTTTTCAAACAAGTTATACAGTCCTTTGAGCATACGGCTAGTTCCGTCAACGTCTGATCGGTCACTGGTGGTTGTTACCGCCACAAGGTCCGCTGCGACAATCGCGTTTATTGACGAGTACTGAAGCCCAGGGCTAGTGTCGCAGACTATGTAATCAAATTGTTTCTCATTAATTAACGCGTTTCTCAAATACAGAAGCCGACCGAGGGCGCGCATTTCCCATTTGCGGTCTTTTGCAGACATGTCTCTAATTGCCTCAGTAGCAGGATTCGCCAGCCCTACATACAGTTTGCCTTTGCCCGGGATTCGGGTGCTTATGTCTATGAGAACCTTGTCGATATCGCAGACGTTGTTTAGATAGTCGTTTAGCCAGTTTTCTGCAGAGGCAATTTTGAGGATAGTGAATAAGCTTGGAGCCCTAAAGTCTAAGTCGAGAAGGCAAACTTTCTTGCCTTGCTTTGCAAAAGTTGCCGACAAGTTGACGCTGAGGAGAGTTTTTCCGGTTCCGCCTTTATACGAGTGTACAGCGATTATCTTGCCCATCTAACGACCCCCTTCGTTTTCCCGTTCCGCGTGGAAGTATGCCTTCCGGCCATTTCGCTCCTTCTTAAGGTAGCCCATTAAAACGAGTTGATTCAAGTATGCGCTTTCAACTGCTCTTGCACGCGTTGTCTGTTGGGCGATTTCGTCCGCTGTTGCCCTGCCTGAGCGGCAAACAGCCATGGCGGTCTTCCGCAGGTGATCTGGCATCGACAGAAGCGTCATAACGTCAAGCGGCGCGTCTTGGATTGGCAGCTGTAAATCTTTGCTGTCTTGTTTTTGGAGCTCAATCATGATTTCAATTTTCTCGTTTAGCTGCTCGAGGTTTTCCCTGATTTTCTCCAAGATAGCAACTGGCTTCTTCCCGAGTACCTGTTCTTTACTCACAAAGTATTCCCCAATGTTATCGCGCTGTTGTAGTACACGAATACTATAGTGTTTATTAAGTGTTACGAAACTCATATACTTATTTGAGCTCACAGAAACAACCATGAGAAACAACAAAAAATATTTTGCAGTAGAAGAAAAGAATTAAAAAAGAGAAGAATTTCTGACGGATCGAAGAAAGTAATAAGGTGCTACCTAGTAAGGTATGGGCGCTTGATTTCTCGCTTCTTCAACGATTGGCAGCACTTGTTTGAGTTCGCGGAAGTATTTGAGTACGGTTATGCCGCGTTGAGTAACCGCAAAGACAACTCTGGCTTTGCCAATTGTGCGCTCTTCGACCAGACCCTGTTTGATTAGAAAATCCAGGTACTCTTTGAGGACGCTGCAGTTAACGTTAGCTTTGTACATAATATGTGTCAGTTTCAATGGGCCTTTGTGTGCGAGCACTTTAAGTATATCAACGTACATTTCCAGTTTACTGCGTCGCATGTGTGACACTTTCCTCGCTCTTTCTTATGATTTGATATATAGATTTTGTGTAGATTAAATTCATGTTTTTTGCCTTCATCTAATATCGAAATGGGCTTCGAGCCTTGGTGCGATTTAACACAGTTATTCTATTTTCGAACGCTGTGACCATATCATCTATTAGTATTTGCTGCAAATCTGTCGAGAGTTGCTTGATTTCCTTTGCAAAAACAGCAATCATTCTTGCTTCGAGTGCATTACGTTCTTTGAGTTCCAAATTTACGTTCAAGGAATGCCCACCGGTCCTATTGGCTCACATTACACCTTCTGTATTTAACTACCTTATGAAAACCGAATATGAATCTAGAATACACAAGCCGAAATCCACAATTTTAATGAGAAAGCCACATCTTGTCGCCACAGAGACTAAGGTGATAATTCTGCCTTGTTGAATGGGTGACGCGGAATTGGATAAAGCATATAATGGGAAGCGCGAATCCATTCAGCGTTGTCTTAAGAGGCTGCAGTCTAATGGAACCATCTAGGGCTAGGCTGACGTGGAAGACAGTGATGCTCCCCCTAGTTGGTTTAACCGCGTTTTTCCTCTACATTCTTCTGTTCAACGTGGACATCCCACAGATAGTTGCCACCGCCCAGCATGCTAATCCCCTCATGTATTCAGCAGCAATCACGATAAGTATAGCCGAAGTTTTTTTCTACGCTATTTCTTGGCGCGCACTTCTAAGCTTTCTCTGCGTTAAAATCTCGGTCGTGCGCGCTAACATATTTGTCTGGTACGGCATATTCATGGACATAGTCATCCCTGCCGAATCCATAAGCGGCGAACTGTGCCGAATATACCTGATAAACAGAGAACAGCGCGGCACAGGAGGAAAAGTAACAGCCTCCGTAGTTACCCAACGTCTCCTGGGTATGGGTATGAACGTCACCTTCCTCATAGTCGGCGTTAGCTCACTCTCATTAGAGACTGCAATTAACCCCCTAGTCTTCAACCTTATCCTTTTCTTCGCTCTGGCAATAGCAACCGCAGTAGCATTAGTCCTTGTTGTGAGCGCAAAAGAAACATGGAGTAGGAAGCTAATCAATTCACTTGTTAGAGTGGGCGAATTTGTTACTCGAGGAAAATGGAAAAGGTTATCCCATATTAAAGAAGTGGCTCTCAGGGAAACTGATGTCTTTCACAATTCGATGAAATACGTAATCGGCAAACCTCGGAGCCTGATTCTTCCAACAATATTCTTGCTGCTTAACTGGTTGTGCAGTATGGCGGTTCCTTACCTTGTGTTTCTGTCCCTTGACTACCAAATCCCCTGGAGTTTGGTCTTCATAGTAAGTTCAATAGTTGTGGCCGTGAAATCCGTCCCTATTGGTGTGCCCTTCGAAGTTGGGCTTCCAGAAATCACCATGACGACCCTTTTTGCTTCAATGGGCGTTCCAGCAGGGATAGCTGCTACGGCGACGATTTTGAGTAGGATAATTACGTTGTGGCTGAGATTTGGAATCGGTTTTGCCGCTGAGCAATGGGTTGAATTAAGAACCTACATACTTCCAGCCAGGGACAATCTAATTGACAAAACCTAAATGGCTCTTCCCTACATTTTTCATTTGGCAGAAAATGGAAATTTCGGTTGAAGATGCCTCTGTCCGATTTCTGGATGAACTCTACGAAATTGAAAAACAGAGCTTCGAAGAGGAAGCGTTTTCCAAGCGGCAAATCGCTTACCTTTTAGCTGACTACAACGCCATTAGTATAGTCGCTCGGGTTGAGGGCAAAATTTCTGGTTTCGTCATTGGTAGAATAGATTTGGTTTGGGGCCGTCCTGTGGGCCACATAATGACCTTGGATGTTGCTCCGACGCTTCGACGAAGGGGTGTAGCCACGCGACTAATGTTAGAAACTGAGAAGATTTTGAGGCTAAAGGGCATTCGTGAGTGTTTCTTGGAGGTGCGAGAAAACAACGTCGCTGCTTTGGGGCTGTACAGAAAGTTGGGATATTGCAAAGTCTCAGATTTGGAGCACTACTACGGCAGGGAGCACGGGTTGTACCTTAGGAAGACGCTCATTCTTTGATGCTCCAAAGTTGGACTTTCTATATGAACCGTAGCATTGTTCAAGAGTGTCACAGCAGGTTTCTGGCACAAAACCCTTAAGAAACTCGGAATCCATACTGTATTGGGGGCAAATCCAGACTTGTCTAATCGACAAACCAGCGAGCAGACATTCGTGAGGACTATCGTTGTCTTGATTAGGAACACAACGTGGCGCTGCGGAAAACTCGAGAGGTCAATCGTCAAACACCTCCACAGGCGACACGAGAATTTCGGCAAATCAGAAATGTCAGTCAACGACATGATGTACAATCTAAACTTTGCCGGAGAGAAAAGAAACGAGTTCTTGGATGCACTTAGACGCCTGGAAAGAAGAAATATAGTGAAGCTTGTCTAAGCTTCAAAGTGTCCTCAGCAAGCCCTCTACTATTTTGCCCGCTTCTTCGCGCTTCCAACCCACATCTTGACTATTTTCGGTGAAACACCAAGCTTTGCCGCAAGGTCTTCTGCAGACGCGGTTGACAAGTCTTGAATGGTGTTGATGCCGTTTGCCTTGAATTGGTCTGCCCTTTTCTCGTTTATTCCTCTGATTAGGGTGAGGTCCGATTTTGCTATCGGAGCTGGAGATGTTGTGGATTCAAGTGTTGGAGCTGTTGGGGATACCGAGATGGGCACCGTCACTGGTGGTGGAGAAGTTGTCGCAGGCAATGAAACAGGTGCCGGTTCAATTGGAGCGTAAAAGGCGGGTGCGGCTAGCTGTTCAGCAACGGGTGTCGCAATTACTGAGGCCGGTTCGGCAGGAGCCCCTTTTTGTGGCGACTCGACCTCCTGAGGGACCACCACAGTTGCTGGCTTGGGTCTTTGGGCAAAACCCGCCCCAATTGATAGGACTCCCAGAATCGCGGTGGGAATGACGTAAACCAGCTTCCCTTCTCCCTCTGGAATTAGCATAAAGAATGCTGTTGACAAGGCAAATAACACAATTGCTAGGCCGTAAAGAGCATAATCCAGACGCATGTTTTAACCCCAGCCTCATTATCTAAATAGCGAATGCTTAAATAATTTTCTACTATCGAAAAGGAAGCAGGTTTTGGAGGTTAGCCACTAATAGCTACTTTAGCAGTTCAGCTTCTGATGGCGGCGGCCTTATGAGACCTTTTCTCATGAGTGTTTCGGTCGATTCTCGAGCGTTTCGGATTATTGCGCTGGCATTTTCGTAAAGTTCCTGCCTGCTTAATTTAATTCTGGCAACTCCTTGTTCGATGGACTTTAGGGCGCATGCAACGGCTTCTTGGGGAAAGACTTCCCATTCTTCCATTCTTGGAAGGATATCTTTCTCATTCATGCCTCTTTGCTCAGCAAATTTTGCGAGTTCTAGGGCAGCGGCTATGCACATGTCGTCTGTAATGGTTTTTGCTTTAACATCTAGGACGCCTCGGAAGATTCCTGGAAAGCCCAAGCTATTGTTCACCTGATTGGGGAAATCATTCCTGCCCGTGGCGATTATGCAAGCTCCTGCCTCCTCGGCCTCCCATGGCCAAATTTCTGGGATTGGGTTGGCACATGCGAAGACCACACCCTTGTCTGCCATGGTCTTTACCCATTCAGGCTTAATTGTGCCAGGTCCTTGTTTTGAAGCTGCGACCACTATGTCCACTCCTTTGAACGCTTCCGAGATGTCTCCCGTCCTGCCTTCGCTATTTGTCACCTGAGTTAGCTCGTACTTCCATGGATCCTCTTCTCTAGTAATGTCCTTTCTGTTCCCGTGGACAACGCCTTTGGTGTCTGCGAGAATTATGTTACCTGGCTTTATTCCCCAGCGAATAAGAACATACGCTGTTCGTATGTTGGCGGCGCCAGCCCCTACTAGGGTGATAAGCGTATCTTGAGGTTTCTTGCCAACAATTTTTAAGGAGTTAATTAGTCCTGCAAGAATCACCGTTGCGGTTCCTTGCTGATCGTCGTGCCAAACTGGAATCTTCATCTTATCTCGGGCTTTCTCCAAGATGTGATAACATTTTGGTTTCTCTATGTCCTCGAGGTTTATGCCCCCGAACGTGGGCTCAAGCAGCTCGCACGTTCGAACAATCTCGTCAGGATCCTTAGTCCTTAGACAGATGGCCACTGCATCGACCCCACCAAGGTATTTAAAGAGCAAGGCTTTGCCTTCCATGACAGGAAGAGCTGCTTCTGGTCCTATGTCACCCAAGCCGAGCACGCGTGTTCCATCAGAAACCACTGCTACGCTGTTCCATCGGTTCGTTAGATCAAAGCTTCTTTCAGGGTTCGCCTGAATCAAACGGCAAGGCGCGGCGACTCCTGGCGTGTACCAGACCGCAAAATCATCTGGGCTGGTTACTGCGCACCGGGGCATAACCTGCATTTTTCCTCCGTAAAATTTGTGCAACGCGGGAGCGATCTGCACGGGTTTCGTTGCTTTTGCCAGTAGCTCTTCCACTGTGGGCTTGTCTTGGGTCTTGTCAGCAACCATCTCGGTATTCTCCTTCTTAGGCACTTCAGAATCTACGGGGGTAGTTTAAGTTTTCCACGACGACTCTAAGCAGTTGCGGTCTCAGAGAGGGAGGCTTTGCAGGTACTTATTCCATAGGTAAGCCGCGGCATATCCCGCCGTGATACCGCTCCCAACGCCCAAGAAGAGCATCATCCCAGCCAGCATCATGTCCAATGGCAGAATGTTCGTTAAAATTGAGAACGTGTAGTATGTGGTCAATGCCATGATTGCCGTGCTGAGAGCCATTGCCAGAATCGCTTTATTTCTGTCAACTTTGGCTTCGGGTGCTGCTACTTTGAAGGCTAAGAAGAAAACGTCAACTAACACCCCGAACATGAATGTGAAGACAAAAGTGAATGGACCGAAAGCTGGTCGAGATAGAGCGGAAAGCACCCCTCCTACGAGACCCACATAGCTTGCTCCACCTCTTCCAACGAAAAGCGCCGCTAGCGCGATAACCACCGCTTGCACTACTATGAGAAGATTGTTAACGGGGGCAGGAAGAAAGAAGTTGGCAACAAATATTATTGAGCTGAAAAGCGCAGTGATGAACAGTCGCTTGACTCTATGCATGCGTCCCCATTCCCTTGAACAAATGGTGAGCTTTATGGTTAAAAAACCTTGAGAAGAGACCCCATTGTGGAATCCTTCCATGGGTTCTCGAATGTCAGGCAGACAGCTTCTTGCCGCATTTGTGGCAGTAGGTTGCGCTTTCCTGATTCGCTTCTCCGCAGCTCGAGCATACAAGGGGTTCCTTGTGCACTGCTTTCTGAATATTAGCCCGCGCCAGCTGGAAAGCTTCTTGAATTTCCTTAGCTGCAACGTTGAAGGCCTTCTCCAACTCAACGCTCATCTTGTTGAAGGCTTCACGCATCTCCTCAGAGGGGGTGCTACCTTTTGCCTCAACCCCCGCTGCGGTTTTAGTGCCGCATTTTGGGCAATAAAAGGCATCTTCAGGAACTTTCTCGCCGCAATGGTTACAATAAGTCATGTGTTTATCCCCGCTTTCATGTGTGCGGAATCGGGATTTAAGGATTGTCTGGAGTGAAAAGCCTCAGTCTGGACTCTGATTGTGCTTTCGGGACAGTCTGTATCAAAGAGATACTCACATTCGTGTTTAGGGTTTGAAAATTTCTAGTCGAGTCTAAAACCTGAACTTCCGGCTTCTGAACTGTGGTACCTCGCCCAGTTCTTTTGCCAACTCTTCCACCAGCGCCTTCTGCTTTGCAGTGAGCTTCTCTGGAATAGACACGCCTATTCGGATGACAAAGTCTCCCCTGCCATAGCCTCGAAACCGCGGCATACCTTTGCCCTTCAAGCGCATGGTCTCCCCGTTCTGTGTTCCAGGAGGAATCTTCAAAGCAGCGTATCCCTCCAAAGTAGGAACCTGGACTTCAGCACCCAAAGTTGCTTGAGGATAACTGACCATAAGCACGTAATGGAGGTTATCGCCATCTCTTTCGAACAAGTCATGCGGCAAGACATGGACTAGCACGTAAAGGTCGCCTGATTCGCCCCCATCGCCTGTCATGTCGCCTTCGCCTCTGAGGCGCAACTGATAACCCTCGTCAATGCCCATGGGAATTTTAACTGTGATTTTCCTGCGCTTTCTGACTAAGCCAGTGCCACGGCAGTTTGGACATGTTGTGCCGATTATTCGACCTTTGCCCCTGCAGGCAGGGCAGGGTGTTACTTGAACGAATGTGCCAAATGCGCTTCGGCGGGCGCTCTGGATTCTACCGGCGCCATTGCATCTTGAGCAAATCTTGGGCTGAGTGCCTGGAGCTGCACCTGAACCCCCACAGACGTCGCAACGTTCAGTTCGGGGAACCTCTATTTCCTTCTCTACGCCTCGAGAAGCTTCTTCGAGGGTTATGCTGAGTTCGTACAGGAGGTCTTGTCCGCGATTTGCGCGTTCGCTGAAACCTCCACCACCGAAGCCTCCGCCGCCAAAGAAAATACGGAAAATGTCGTTGACTCCGCCAAAATCTCGGAAAATATCGCTGAAGTCAGCGCCGCGGAAAATGTCCTCTTCTGTGTACCGCTGATCGAAGCCGGCATGTCCCAATGTGTCGTATTGCTGCCGTTTTGAGTCGTCAGAAAGAACCGCATACGCCTCGCTAATTTCCTTAAATCTCTCTTCTGCGTCAGGTGCCTTGTTGCGGTCGGGATGGTACTGCATGGCCAGTTTTCTGTAGGCGTCCTTAATCTGGTCTTTGTTAGCGTTTTTAGCGACGCTCAGAACTTCATAGAAGTCTCTTTTTTCAGCCATACAGTTTACCGCGGACAAACAAAGAGGAAGGGGGGTAGATTAAGACTGTTTCGCTCTGCTACTTAACTTTGTAATCTTCGGAGTCAACGACTTTTTCGCCGCCCGCGTGTTGCTCTGCCCCTTCAGGTTCAGGTTGACCTTGAGTTTGTGGTCCGCCTTGTCCACCCTGTGCCTGCTGTTGTGCCTTTTCGGCCGCCGCTGCTTGCTGGTAAATCACGGTGCCAACATCCTGGAGTACTTTTCCCAGGGCATCTGTCTTTGCTTTGATTTCTGTGAAGTCCACTCTGGCTAATGCGTCTTTCAACGCTGCAACGGCTGTGTCTATTTTGCCCGTTTGCTCTGCTGTAAGTTTATCCGCGACGTCTTTCTTAGTTTTCTCCGCCGTGTAAATCATGCTGTCAGCGTTGTTACGTAGTTCGGCTTCTTCGCGCTTTTTCTTGTCTTGCTCGCTGTATTGTTCTGCGTCCTTTATGAGGCGTTCTTTGTCTTCCTTGGAGAGCTTAGTTGAGGCTGTTATTCGGATTTTTGCTTCTTTGCCTGTCCCGCGGTCCTTCGCGGTTACGTTGAGTATGCCGTTGGCGTCTATGTCGAATGTTACCTCGATTTGCGGAATGCCGCGAGGCGATGGCGGGATTCCTTCCAAGTTGAACACGCCCAAGGAGACGTTATCTGAAGCCATGGCGCGTTCGCCCTGAAGTACATGTATGGTGACGGCGGTTTGAAAGTCCGCAGCAGTCGTGAACACTTGCGACCGTTTCGTGGGGATGGTGGTATTCTTCTCTATAGTCTTCGTGGAAACGCCTCCGAGGGTTTCGACTCCCAATGAAAGAGGAGTAACGTCCAGCAGCAGGATGTCTTTGACTTCCCCCGTGAGAACTGCGCCCTGGATGGATGCGCCTATTGCCACACTTTCCATAGGGTCTAAGCCGCGTTCAGGCGGCTTGCCGATTATCTGCTCTACGAAGCGCTGAACCAACGGCATGCGAGTCATACCCCCTATTAGGATGATTTTCTCCACTCCCGCAGGTGTTAGTTTTGCGTCTTCAAGGGCTTTGAGGATTGTTCTTTCAGTCTGCTGCACAATGGGCTGAGCCAGCGACTCAAGCTTCGTTCGTGTCAACGTAAGGTGAAGGTGTTTGGGTCCTGTAGCATCAGAAGTGATGAAAGGCAAGTCGATATCGGTTGTCATCAGTGTGGTCAGCTCAATTTTGGCCTTTTCCGCGGCTTCTTTGAGCCTTGTCTGCGTCATCTGGTCCCGTGTCAAGTCGATTCCAGTTTGTCGCTTGAACTCGTCAACAACGTACCCCATGACAGCCTTATCTACATCTGTGCCGCCCAACTGGGTATCCCCGCTGGTGCTTAAGACTTGGAAGACCCCTTTTCCGAAATCCATAACCGTGACGTCGTGGGTTCCGCCACCAAAGCTGAAGACCAAGATCTTCATCTCTTTTTCCAGTTTGTCGATGCCATAAGCAAGGCAGGCAGCTGTTGGTTCGTTGATTATGCGCATCACTTCAAAGCCCGCGATTTCGCCTGCGTCCTTGGTGGCTTGACGCTGGTTATCGTCAAAGTGGGCGGGAACAGTGATAACGACTTTGCGGACAGGGGTTCCTAGGTAAGTCTCAGCGTCTTTCTTGATCTTCTGCAGAATAAATGAGCTGATCTGCTGCGGGGTGTATTCTTTGCCATAGACGGTTATTTTTTGGTTGGTACCCATTTTGCGCTTAATTTCAAAGACTGTGCCTTCGGGGTTGGCGGTTGCTTGACGTTTGGCGGATTCCCCGACAAGGAGTTGGCCGTCTTTGGTGAAAGCGACAACTGATGGGAACATTTTTCCCGCCATGGTGGGTCCTTCCGCACTGGGAATCACCGTGGCTCTTCCGCCTTCGTATACGGCTGCCGCTGAGTTTGTTGTTCCAAGGTCTATTCCTAATATTTTTTCTCCAGACTTAACTTGACTCATTTGATTTTACCTCTGTGTTTTGTAACTGTGTGTTCTTAACTGCGACTTTCACTATGGTCGGTCTGACCACTTTGTTTTTCATCATGTAGCCTTTTCTGACCTCTTCGGTGACCACGCACCCTTCAACGTCGCAACGTTCTTCAGCGACGATAGCGTTGTGTTTTGAAGGATCAAAAGGCTTATCGATGCTTTCTATTGGAGTGACTCCTTCTTGCTCAAGAACTTTTCGCATGCGCCTCAGCGTCATCTGCACGCCTTCAACCAACGTTTGGACTGAGTTGGCGGTTTGGGCGGTTTTCACTGCAAGTTCAAGCTCGTCTACGACTTCGAGCAGTTGGATAACCAGTCGTTCTGTGCTATAGGTCGTCACTTCTTGGATTTGACGGGCGCAGCGTTTTCTGAGGTTTTCAAAGTCCGCCTGCATGTAGCTTAGTCTAGTTTGGTATTCTTCGACGCGCTTTTTTTCTTCTTCCAGCAGCCTCGCCAAATTTTCGGCAGTGGGCGGCTGTTCTCGCTCTTCCTCTTTGTTGTCTGTTTCGTTCATTTCGTGATTCGCCTTTCTCGCCTGCAACTTTTAAACCTGCATGACAGAAAATATACTTTCCGCCTAATTTGGAACCTTTAGAGCGTCTATGCTGCCACTGATGAAGGAAACCCCAATGATTGAAGCAATGGGACTAGTGCAGCTCTGTGTATACTGATGTGCGGGGTTGGCGACGGGAACGGTCGGTGTGGTCCTGGCGTTGGGTGCAGCGGCTGCGGCGGTTCAGGTTCCATCAAAGCTGGCGCTGAAGTGCAATTATTCGTTGTTTTCACCCTCCTTGGCCACTGGTGTTATTGTGAGTTCAAGGAGTTTTTCCCCGCGTATGATATCAAGCGAAGTCTTGCGTTCTGCAATGTCCTCAGAGAGCAATCTTGGCAGGTCATAGAAGTCCGTAACTGGTTTACCGTTGAAAGAAACAACGACGTCGCCCATTGTCAGCCCAGCTTTTCTTGCTGGCGATGCGGGCTCAACTTGGAAGACCATGACACCTGTTTCCTGTTCAATTCCTGCTTCATCCTGGATTTCTTGCGGGATGGCAACAGTGTTGGCAACTATTCCAAGGTATGCCTTTCTGAGTTTCTTACCTGTGATGAGTCGGTCAGTAACGATTTTGACTTTGTTTACGGGTATGGCAATGCCGCGTTGCCAGACGTAGGCGCTGTTTATGCCAATAAGTCTGCCTTCGGCGTCGACAAGAGGTCCGCCGCTGAAGCCCGGGTTAAGTTTTGCATCGGTGGCAATCACGTTTTCCATGGCAGTGCCTCGGAATCCGCGAATGCTGCTGTCAGGGTTTGTGATTATGCCTGTTGTTGCCGTTGGCTGCTTGCGGTTGAATGGGTTAGCCAAAGCTAAGATGAATTGACCTGTGTTCAAGTTCGCACTGTCGCCTAGCTCAATGGGGTAAAAGCTACCGCCTTCCGTCTTAAGCAAGGCCAGGTCGCTGTAGGCGTCTGTGCCCACTACGCGGGCTTCAAAGGTTTTTTCTCCTTGTCCTGCGCGGACAGTATTGCACCCTGTCAAGACGTGGTTGCAGGTTACGATGTATCCCTGCTTGTCCAAAACCACGCCAGTGCCTCGGCTCATCCGCGAATTTACGCTTACGACACTCTTGGAGAGTTTCTGCACAAGGGCAGTTGTGGCGTCGCTGAGGGATTTGAGTAATTCTATACTGCTAACGAGTTGACTCATTATTGTTGCACCTTATAGAATACATATCCAAAAGGGTATTTGTTGACTAAGGTCACGCAAAACTCAGTCACAAAAATGAGACTTAAGCGGGCATGAAAAAGTAGCCCGAGTCGCTGAAGTAACCAACGTGCCTGGCCATTGGCGAATGCGACCGTTCAGACAACTTGCTTATGTGTGTCATCAACTGGTAAGCCGCTTTCAACGCCAGGTCTTGATTGAAACCGCGCAGGAACTTCGCTTCAATTGTAAGCGTGTTCATCGTGATTTTCGCGTCAACCTGTACGTCGCCGTCTTCTGTGACCCATTTCAGAGCTATTACATCCGCGTTTTCGGCCAATCCAAGCCATCGAAGTAGACCAAACCACCTGCCTCTAAGGTTTGAAACAATGAGTTCAGCCGTCATATCGGAAGGCAGAAAAGTCTGCAACAGGACAGCCCGAGATTCGCCGCTGTTGTTGGCGTGATGCCGCAGATGCTTGGCGATTTCCTTTGTTACAGTGTATCCATGGCTGCTTTTCTTCACGATGCCTTCGGATTCGAGCCGATCAAGAATCCGCGAGAGCGTTTCAGGATGCAGGCATAGTCTGCGCTTTAGACCTTCGAAAGTGAAGATTTGGAATTCCTCTTCTCCCAAGAAAGCTAGAACATCAACATCGCGTTCGCTAAGTGACCAATCGGGATAGTCCTGCAACGCGACATCTAGCAAAGGAATTATCATAGGTTAACCTGAAAACTGAGAGAGGAGTCTTTTGAACATTACTCCGCGAAAAGCAAAAAAACGTTATGCTGACAATTGAAAAACCGCTAATATCTGATTCAAAGCCCGAACTGCGGGGAAAATCTTAAATCCCTCGCTTAGTACTGCACAAAAACAAAAGGGGACAAAAAATGGTTGACCTGATGGAATTAGCAGCAATAGTAATTCCTTTAGTCGTAATCCTTTATGCGGTTGTCTCCTCACTTCGCATCGTGCGACCAACTGAGAAGGGCTTAGTTGAGCGGTTTGGCAAATATCATCGATTCGTGCAAGGGGGCATAACCTTTCTTGTTCCATTCGCAGACAGAATCATAAAAGTCAACATAACTGAGCGCATGACGCCTGTTCAGCGTCAAGATGTCATCACCAAGGACAAAGTCTTCATGGGTGTAGATGCCGTCGTATTCTACAAAATCAAGCCGGATGAAACCTCAGTCAAAGCGTCGCAGTACTACGTCGCGAACTTCGCCGCCCAAATCGATACCCTCGCTCGTACTGTACTCCGAGACATCATAGGGGGCATGGACATGGCAATCGCCAATACCAGCCGGCCCATAATCAACGCCAGCCTAAAAGAAGCGTTGGATGAACAGACAGAGAAGTGGGGCATCGAGATCATCCGAGCAGAAATCAAAGACCTCGAACCGCCCAGAGAACTTATCATCTCCATGGAATCCGTGCTAAAGGCAGACAACGAAAGGCAAGCAGCTGAAAAAACCGCCATCGCCCAAGCCACATTGGCCAGCGGAGAGAAAAACGCCGCCATCCAACGAGCCGAAGGACAAAAGCAATCCGCCATATTGCAGGCGGAAGGGCAGAAGCAAGCGACCGTCGCAATAGCTGAAGGTGACGCTCAGGCAACGAGGTTGCGGAACGAAGCTTTAACAACTTACTTCAAAGAAAGCGCAATTACGTTTAAGCAATTGGAGACAGTGCAGGCGTCGCTGCAAAACAACACGAAGATAATCGTGCCCGAAGGTAAAGCAATCTCGCTAATCCTCAACGAGCAAGAACAACTCTCAAAAGCCACCATTATACCGATAGCCCAGCCGCAGCAGCAGAAAACTGACAAAAGAATGTAAACCTTTCCTTTTCAATTCCTTTTATTTGGAAATCTTTCACACTATCCTGTACAACATCAATTTCCGGTTTAAAATTGGGATAAACATTATAAGCGCGCTATAGCCAATGAAAAAGAACAGGTATTTTAACATGAAATTATGGAAACTTCGGCTATCCATGGTTGCCACTCTAGCCTTAATCATAGGCTTGTCCACATTAGTGTTCACTGGCATCCTGTTCTACCTCGGAACCTTTGATATTCTAACGACGTCGATGCTCGTAGTTTCCTTCAACATAGTGCAATGGCTCATCGCGCCATACCTAGTTGGCGCAATCTACAGAGTCCGTGAAATGAAACAAGATGAAAACCCCAAACTCCACCAAATCGTCAGCGACCTTAGCCAAAAAAGCGGGATTACAAAACCAAAACTAATGCTCGCGCAAATCCCGTTGCCAAACGCCTTCGCCTATGGCTCACCACTTTCAGGCAACAGAGTTGCAGTTACCCAAGGCCTACTCAGCAACTTAGACGAAGGAGAAGTTGAAGCAGTCTTAGGACACGAGCTAGGACACCTCAAGCACCGTGACGTGCAAGTCATGATGGTAATCAGCTTCCTACCAGCGTTGTGTTACTACATTGGTTACACGTTGATGCTCTCAGGCATGTTTGGAGGAAACCAAAACAGCAAAAACAACAATGGCAACGGCGCAATAATCGGTATCGCCTTTATCGCCTTCAGCTGGGTTCTTAACCTGTTCACCTTGCAGGTCAGCAGACTTAGAGAATATTATGCTGACAGACACAGTGTATCCGTGGTTGACAGTGGGGCAGACAAACTCAGCACGGGATTAGCCAAAATTGTAAAAGCAACCGCCAGAACCAGCAGGACCCAAACTCAGCAGCAGCAACAGCAGACAAAGAATTTCAGTGGCTTTAAATCACTTTTCATCGCTGACCCATCCACGGCAAATGATGACGCAACATCAGTCTACGTGTTTGAGAACAATCAGAAACTTGTGGACGACATTCTGACGAAGAGAATTACTTTCGGTGATAAACTCATCGAAGCGCTCTCAACTCATCCCAATGTCGTCAAGAGGCTGCGTGCTTTGCAGGAGCTCAAGAACGGCGCAATTGCTTAAACGCAGTCTCCCTCTCTTTGCCCAAGCAGCTTTCACAAACGTTAAAACGGAGTCAGCACAAATGAGTATCCCAGTGAATTCTCTTGGAAACGCAGATCCAAACAATCTTCAGGCAAATTGACACATTTGAGCAGGAAATGGTTAACGCTCTGATACAGCTCATCCGAGTGCAAGCTGTTGGACCTGAAAGCGACGGCCATGGCGAATTCAAAAAAGCTGAAGTCCTTATGCAGTACCTCGCCGAAACCAGTTTTGATCGTATTGAACGTTTCGATGCAGAAGACCCACGTGTGCCATCCAAAAAGAGACCCAACATTGTGGCTTACGTTGATGGCAAGTCTGACACGAACCGCATTTGGGTGGTTACGCATTTGGATGTGGTTCCTGCAGGCGAAGACACCTTATGGAAAGTCACGAAGCCATTTGTGCCGAAAGTTAAGAACGGCTGCATTTTTGGTCGTGGAAGCGAAGACAACGGGCAATCCGTCGTTGCCGCATTGTACGCTGCCAAAGCTCTGAAAACTCTGGGACTTAAGCCTAACCGAACATTTGCTTTGGCGTTTGTCTCGGATGAAGAGCAGGGAAGCACAAAGGGTATCTTGCACTTGCTTGCCAAGGGGGTTTTCCGAAAAGACGATTGGGTTGTTGTTCCCGATCACGGCACTCCCTTAGGCGACTTCATTGAAATTGCGGAGAAAAGCATCCTCTGGCTCAAAATAACTACGTTTGGTATCCAAGCGCATGGCAGCTTACCGAATAAGGGTCTAAACGCACATCGTGTTGGAATGCAAGTTGCTTTAGCTTTGGATGAGATGCTCCATCAGAAGTACAATGCTGTCGATGAGTATTTTTCTCCTCCAAACAGCACGTTTGAGCCTACACGCAAAGACAAGAACATGGATGCAGTCAACATCATTCCAGGGGAAGACACAGTTTACTTTGACTGCCGAATTCTTCCGAGATACGATGTGGACCAAGTCTTAGCAGATATTAAGCAAGTTGTGACTGAGTTTGAAAAGAAAACAGGCACAAAAATCTCACTCGAAGTCTTGCAGAGACAAGTTTCTCCAGCGTTGGCAGATGGCAAAGCCGAAATTGTAACTTTACTCAAGAAAGCCCTTAAGGTTGCGAGAGGCATAGATGCCACAATTGGCGGCGTGGGTGGTGGAACATGTGCAGCATTCTTTCGACAGGTAGGAATCCCGGCTGTTGTTTGGTGTACTATCGATGAGGTTCCACATTCGCCTGATGAGTATGCCCGGATCGCAAACATTGTTGCGGACGCAAAGGTTTTTGCTCTTTTATCGGTGATTTAATAGGTTAGTGTTTTTTGGTGGCAAAACCGTTTTAAACCTGGATTAGCGTTTTAATCACGCATCCAACTGGCGGAGCGCATGGAATCGTGAACAAAACAGACAAAATCATCGCTAAAGCTCGAAAAGATGGACGCAAGGTCCTGCTTGAGCATGAGGCCAAAACCATTTGCGCGGAATACGGCATTACGGTGAACAGGTTCAGTTTAGCGAAAAACGAAAATGAAGCTGCTGAACTAGCTGAGCGAATTGGCTTTCCCGCGGTTCTGAAGGTGGTTTCGCCAGAAATTGTCCACAAGTCAGAAGCTGGCGGCGTGAAGATTAACCTAAAGGATACAGACGAAGTGAGGGAGGCGTACAACACAATCATTGAAAACGCTAAGAAATACAATTCCAAAGCCAATATTGTAGGCGTTTTGGTTCAGGAGATGGCTCCACAAGGCATAGAAACAATAATCGGCGCTGTAAAGGATCCGCAGTTTGGACAAACATTGATGTTTGGTTTAGGCGGAATTTTTGTTGAGCTCCTGAAGGATGTAACTTTCCGCGTTGCGCCAATTACGGAGCAAGATGCTGCAGAGATGATTGTTGGAGTGAAAGCTTTTCCGCTCCTGAACGGCTACCGTGGTTCGCCGCCAGCAGACGTCAAAGCAATCGTTACCCAGCTTGTCTGTGTTTCCCATTTGGTGATGGATTATCCTGAGATACGTGAGTTGGATCTTAACCCTGTGATGGCCTATCCACATGGAACCAAAGTGGTGGATGCAAGAATAATTCTAGAGTAAGTTCAAGAAGCGGCCTCTACACTTTTTTGGGTCTAGGTTGAGCCGGCCATCATATCGTCGGTCTCAAATCAATAGAGAATCAATAGCAGAACAAGAGAAAACCACAATCACATTGCCACAAGTATGATGCAGCAAAAGAAGGGCTTCAGCTTTCCTTTCTTCCCTTTGCGACACCAGACTTTTTCGAAGGCGTCACATCCCAGGCTTTCTCGAACTCTTCTGGACTCATAAGTTTGGCAGACGCCATCTTCTGGCGAAAAGCATCCCTCGCGCACGGTTCGCTCAAATGGGCACGGTAGACTGCCGAAAGCAGGGAGACCGCCATACCAAGAGACACGGGCTTTTTCGTCATTGCTGATAATTCTTCGGCTATTGAGACTAAGTCTTGGTAGATTGTATCTGGCAAACTCACGTTTCGCATGGTTGAACACCCTTTAGAAATTACCTAGGTATGTTACATTAAACTTTTGCGAAAAGACAAGCAACCTTAGGATAATTCTGACTAAAAGTATCCTGAAAACTACCACAGCGGCTAATCGTTGACTTTTGCCCGTCGATTCTTTCTCTGCAGGTTTTCAGACCTTAAGATTTGTCATGGGCTTTCTTGAAAAGTGCTTTCTCAACCGTCCGCGCATCCAAGTTGTGCTTGGAAGCCACTTTCCTAAGTGAAGCCAGAAGCGTAAGGTAATTTTGCGCGGTGTAAAGGTTAGGCGGCTCATTACCCAGCAGCGCTCTCCAAACAGAGAGGTCGAAAACGCAGTAGTTTCTTGGGTCAAAAAACGCGAGTATGATACTCGCCAACACGGGGCTGACCCCGTTGAGCATGCAAAGGCTGTTTACTCGGTACGCATCTTCCGCTCCAACAATACTGAAGGCTTGATTTGAGAGGCGGCATATCGTGTCTTGGTCGTTCTTGGCAACTGCTTCCAGAATATTAGCTCTCTTTGAATCTTGGTCTTTGAATTTCCACCCAACCACCAAAGCCAAATCCTCACTCGTGAGAAGTTTGGTTCGACGAAACCTGGCACCCAGTTCCTGCTCTGTTTGCGCCCAGAGGGCTTGGTCCTTTTCATATTTTCGGCTCCACTTCAGAGATTCTGCCTTATCCACGCCTTCTATTCTCTCCGCGCACGAATTGTTCTGTTGCTCATAGTTAAATTCAATTGAAGAAAAGTCTTTTGATGAAAGGTGGCAGTTGGTTAGAGCTTAACGATCTGAGCGTGGGGTACGCCTTCAATGTTCAGCACTGCCTGGGGGTGCACGTACCCTCTAGCTATGGCTTTTTGAACGCAGCATTTTCCCACCATGTTTACTATGGTAGAGTTCGCGATCATGTCTACTGCTTCTTCCACCGATACGCGCCCGCCATTGTAGAATTCCTCTTTCACGTGGAAAACGATTTTTCCCTCTCGGAGGGTTTTTCCCAGCACTTCGCTGTCGCAGATTGCCAGCATTACGTTCCTACCGATTCTTTTTAGATTACAGTAGACTTCCATCTGGTTCGCCTAGAGTTGTTTGATTGAAGATTTGGCTCCACATGCATTGCAGATTATGAACGAGAGTCGCTTCTCCTTGTGGATCTTCGTGTCAGGGCGTTTACAGACTGGGCAGGTCACGAAGTTTTCCGTATACCTTTGCAGTAGCCGCTCAAACGTATCTCGGGGAAATTTGCCTTGGAAGATTGCTCTGCCCTCATGGTAGGTTGCGGCTGTGGCCATTTCGCGGGTTAGAAATTTGAGGATGTGCTGAGGGTCACGGTCTAACGTGTCGGCGATTTCTTTGAAGTTTGATATTGTAGTGCGCATGCCAACCATTGAGACATACATCGGAGGCAGCTCTAAACGTTCTTTCTTTAACGTAACATCAGGAAATTGGGCCCGTGCCCGTTTCAATAGTTCATCGTAATTGTAATTCAACTGGGTTCCTCGCTCAACATGGGCGCAACAGACTATTAAACACTTTTTGTCGATGAAACCGGTTCCGATTTTTCAGAGGTGATCTGCTTCCGCATCATTATTCATTGAACGTTTGTAACATCACATGTAATCTTTCGCTAGCCCGCGCCGAGGGAAGGGCAATTTTTGGGGCTAAACCGCTGCCGGAACAACATAGTCTAACAGCAGGGTGCATGTTTTATCCATTAAACATAAAAGCCACATCTGAAACCCATATTAATTCGAAAGCTACAATCATACCATTCAAATTGGCGCGAAGAGGAACGTGTTTGACGGAACAAAAAACAGCTGAGCTCGAAGCGGTCAACCAGAAAATCGATGCCATCAACAAGCAAATCACCCTTCTCAGAGACCAACTCAACAAGACCCACGAAGACATAAAGCAACACATCGAAAAAAGAGACCGGCTCAACGCAAATGTAAAAGCAATCAGACAAGAAATCGGCGAAATCAAGAAGGAACGAGACGCCTTAAACCAAAGTGTCAAAATATTGAAACAGCAAAGAGACGCAGTACGCAGTCAAATGGTACCCTTCATCGATCAGATAAAGGAACATGGCGAAAAAATCCGCGAATTAAGAGAGAAACGAGCGGGTCAAAATCGTCATGAGCTACAAAAAGCCTTTGACGCGCTTGAATTCAAAATTGCGACAACGTCACTTGACTTGAAAGAAGAAAAGCGGCTTATTGATCAGGTCAAGGAAATTGAGATTAAGTTGAGCACTTACAAGAAGATGGATCAGCACAACAAGAAAATCAATGAGATTAAGGCTGAGCTGAAAATCTATCAAGACAAAGCGGATGCCTTCCACAAAGCACTTACTGAGAACGCCAAGAAAAGCCAGGAACTGCACGCTAAAATGCTTGCCAAGTTTGAGGAAATGAAGAAGATCCGTGAAGAAGCCACTGGCCTACACGCTATGTATCTACAGAGCAGAGAGAGAATCAGAGGCATGCATGAAGAAATCGCCAAATGTGTCGAGCAGAGACAGAAACTTTTTGGTGAAAGACAAGAGCAGTTTGACGAAAAAAGGAAACAGTACGAAGAAAGGAAGAAAGATTACGAAGACAAGCGGAAGCAGTTCGAAAATTCCAGAGCAGAAAATGAGAGACAGAAGAAAGCGAAAGAGCTGGAAATCAAGGAAAAAGTTGGCTCAGAAGCGAAGGAGAAGCTTGAACGCGGCGAGAAAGTGGATTGGCGCGAATTCCAGCTTCTGGCAGGCGATGACAAGGAAACGGAAGATTAAACTTCATCATCGCCTATTTACATGGATTTAGAGACTGATGTCTGAGAAAACCGGGGAACAAGCTGAAAAGCGAATCCTGATTTTATGCGTCGACAGAGACGGCGACCTAAGCACGAAAGCAGGCATAAAAACGCCGCTTGTCGGAAAAGCCTCAAACTTAGATGGCGCAGTTTCCTTGGCGCTGAAAGACCCCGAGGAACCTGACGCAAACGCCATGTTCGAAGCAGTGAGCCTCTACGACCGCCTTTTGAGAGAGAAGAAAGCTGATGAAGTTTTCGAGATCGCCACGATATGTGGTTCCGAGTTGGGTGGTGTTGGAGCTGACAGGAAGCTTGTCGCTGAGTTGAACACCATTCTTGAAGGCTTCAACGCAAAAGAAGTTATCCTGGTCACCGATGGATACACAGATGAGGCTGTGTTGCCGCTTGTAGAGTCTAGGGTTCCAGTTTCCTCCGTCAGGCGAATAGTCGTAAAGCATAGTGAATCTATCGAGGAAACAGCTGCGTTGTTTTCTAGGTACATGAGGATGCTGGTGCAGAATCCAAAGTACAGTCGAATCGCATTAGGTTTGCCAGGTGCCCTGATCCTAATTTGGAGCATACTGGCGCTACTAGGTGTTGGCGTCTATTATTACGCGGTAGCCATAGTTCTGGTCATGGGCAGTTTCATGCTCATCAAAGGTTTCGGAGTAGACAGAGCAGCCAAGAACTTCTATCACTGGGCAAAGGAATATTCGCCTCCAGCGTTACCCGTTCAAGTTGCAAACTACGCTACTATTGCCAGCATTCTTTGCATTGCGGTCAGCATCTACTCTGGCTATTCAAATGCTATGAAATTCTCGCCTCCGCCAGTAGACCCCGCGGGCTGGATTAGTGCAGTCCCTGGATTGGCCGGGTATTTCCTAAAAGGCGCCGTAGATTTAGTCATTGTGGGTTTGGGAGCGGTATTGATTGGGCGAGCTATCCGCATGTACTTCGAGCGTGATGTTCGCTTGCTGCGAAACGCTGCACTCATTGTTTCCGTGGTTTGGTCCCGTATGATTGTCAATGGAGCGGCAGACGTTCTCATAGACCCCGCCGCTGGGTTGCCGAACCTGGTTTTCTTCATAATAGTTGGTATACTAATAGCCATAGCCTCAGTTCTCGTGATAATGATTGTTCACCGCTCAGCCAAAGGTTTCTTCGATAAATCTAAAGCTGGAGCCAACGAATTCGAGGAAAACTAGCCCCTCCTATATCAGTAACTAAGGAATTTCATTATGATGCCTCGGTCGAGTTGCTTCTCAATTGGGATAAGCTTTAATTGAATCGGCAGCGGCTTACGTTCTAGTGCGCAAACCTTTCCTTTCCCATAACTCACTTGCAGCAGATGGAGTAACGTAGAGATGCTTCAGGGGTTCCTTTCAGTCATCGGCGCCTACAAAGTTTACGAGAAGTGGCTTTGGTGGCAAATCAAAAACGGGGAACGCCCTGAGCACATTGCAATTATCCTAGATGGTAATAGACGATGGGCAAATGATCAGGAAATAAATCCCTGGCTGGGACACAAACAGGGTGCAGAAACAGTCGAAAACCTCCTTGACTGGTGCCTTATGCTTAACGTTAAATTCATGACGCTTTACACGTTTTCCACAGAGAATTTCAATCGGCCTTCGGGCGAGGTTGAAGAAATCATGCATATTGCAGAGGCAAAGTTCCTCAAACTCCTAACTGACCCCCGCATCCATAGGAACCGCGTTCACGTCAAAGTCATCGGACGGGTTAACATGCTGCCTGAAAAACTGCAGAAGCTCATCGCAGAAGTCGAAAAAGCCACTGTAGATTACAACAACCAGTTCTTGAACTTTGCGTTTGCGTACGGTGGTCGGGCAGAAATAGTGGATGCTGCAAAAACCATAGCCAGCAAAGTCAAGGCAGGCGAATTAGACGTAGAGGACGTGGACGAAGGCACGTTTGAGAAGTATCTTTACACGTCACACATGCCCAAGCAAGATCCCGATATGATAATACGAACATCAGGCGAGGAACGCCTCAGCGGCTTCTTATTGTGGCAAGCAGCGTACAGTGAGCTCCTGTTTTTGGATGTTTTCTGGCCAGATTTCCGCCTAATAGACTTGCTCAGGGCAATCAGAACCTTCCAGCACCGCAAACGACGTTTCGGCAGCTAGAAGCCTTGCGTTTAACCCCGTCTCCTTGTGCTCACGATGTTTATGACATCTTTGTCTCTAAGAAGTGCGTCTTCGCCAATTCGAGTTTTGTGTCGTGCATCCACAGCGTAAAGAAAGCTTTCGCCAAGTTCCGTGTGGATTATGTAGGCGAACTGATGCGCGGTTGTACCCTGTGGAATCAAGTATGCATCCGGCAAGATTTGGCCATTATGGTTGGATAAGTGTTCTACATCTTCAACTGGGTACACTGTTATCATGTTAAGCAGCCTTGTGTAAGCAGTGTTTATCGCTTCTTGAACGCCTGTAGAACCGAATTTGCTGAGGATTTTCTCGCGTATGGATTCGAGAGCCTTTACCTGGGTAGGCGAAAGTCTTTCGGGCTGAGCGATTTTGAAGTCGGAGTCGCCGGGTCTATATTCGATGAGCTTTTTGTCAGATGCTCGTCTCAGCGCAAGTTCTGCTTCTGCACTCGCTGGTATAACTGTGTAATCGAGTTTCTTCATCCGTTCAACATTGGCTTCAGCTGTTGGCAAATCGATCTTGTTGGCTACAATGAGCATAGGTTTGCTGATGCGCCGCAATGTGTCCACAAATCGTAAGAAATCGTTATCGCTCCAAGACGTGGGCTTATCAGCGTTAAGCCCAGTTTTTCTTACTGCCTCAAAAATATAGTTGCGCTTTATGCCTAAACCGGTAAGACGGTCTTCTAAAGGGCCATAGATGCCTTTTTTCTCAGTTTCTGCCGTTCGTGCTACTTTTGTCCAGTCCTTCTTAAGAATCGCTGCCATCCACATCGTGATTTCCTTCTCCAGAAACTGAATGTCTTCAATTGGGTCGTTTTCGCCTGCTTTGCAGATTTTTCCTTCGCAGTCAGTGCCTCCAGAAGCATCCACAATGTGCAGCAGTGCGTCTGCGCGGCGTATTTCGTCTAGAAACTGGTTGCCCAAACCGCGTCCTTCCCAGGCTCCAGGAACCAAGCCCGCGACGTCGATGAGTTCCACTGGAATCAAGCGTATGCCGTCGAGGCATAGCGAGTTGTTTGGGTTATCTTGAACCTTGAATTCTGAGTGGACGCATGAAGTCCGGACGTATCCTACGCCTCGGTTAGGTTTAATTGTAGTGAAAGGATAGTTGGCGATTTCCGCTGCAGCGAGTGTCGCGGCACTGAAAAACGTTGATTTACCTGTGTTGGGCTTTCCGATAACGCCCAGCAGGCGTGAGTATGAAGCTGGCATTTGGATTCCCTGTGAAGTTAGTTTTTGTACGATTTAACTTTTTGTGGCGTTGCTTTGTCAATTACGTTCTTATGGAAACTTTATTTAATGTTCTCGGCCTCTACTTGTAATTCGACTAATGGTGTTTACTAGGCTTTGGGATGATTCAGAATGAAGTTCACTCCATCCAACCGTACCATCGGGGTGCTATTCATTATGACTTTAGCATTGTCAGCTGCAAATACGTACCTAATCCTGCATTACAACGATGAACAGCAAAGGCAGCGCAACCAGGACATGGCCAACCTGAACCATGCCCTGGAACAGGCGAATGCGGCGCTTAACCAAAGCAACAGCAAAATCCAGAATCTCTATGCTGGGCAAGTCCTTCTCAATGTCAGCATTAATAATGTAAACGATCTCTTGCCAGTCGCGCAGTATGACTACATGATTTATCGTGAAGGCGCGACCGTGGAAGCGAAGAACGGCAAAACGGGTGTCGTCGAATTCAACTCCACCGACGCCGCAACAGTTCTCAACGAGGCGCTCAAAGAAGGAAGTACTGTCTTCGTAAAATCTGATACCAACGTGTACGTGCTGAACTCTGACGTCCGATTTGAAAACAAGAAGAACTCACGCCTCGACAGCGATGGCGCGACTTTAACTTCTAACGGCAACAAAATCGTCATCTTCGGAAGCGACTTCCAGCATTCTCAGAACAACCAGATTTCAGGATTCGTAGTAGTCAACGGAACTGTAAGAATTGAGAATTCCTTCAGAACCACAGTTACAAATATGATTTTTCGAGACAGCGCCGTGGGCATCGAATTGGCTAACTCAAACACATGGACAGAGGGAACGGAGATTGACACAGTGCACTTCGATAAATGTGTCCAAGGCATCGTGTTCCGGAGTAACACTAGCGACGCCGCATCCGGGAAGAACTCGACTGGTTCCTATGGTAGTACGACTCTCACAAGGTGCTATTTTAACCAGCTGGACAATTCCGTCGCAATAACGGTCGAGGAAGATGCCGAATGGACAGACGGACAAATTCAGAACGTCCGAGTATGGATAGGCGAATTCGGCAACCGAAACCAAACGGGGCTGTTGCTGAACGTGAACGCCTCGATGTATCAGACCATTCTAGATGGAGTTGTGTTCGAGTCTTTTGCTAAAGGCAATTTGGCCGAAAATGCATTGTACGGCGTGCGCATCGAAGAAACCGTTTTCCAAACGCCTATTTTGCAGGCTGGAGTTAGTTTCCTGGGCGAGTGGACAGCCCGGATTAACAATCCCTATAGTAACTGGGTTGCTAGCGGAGGAAGCATATTTAAACTCGAAAACGTTACCATTCCGGTTGGGCAGTTTGATTATCAGCAACAGCCAATCGTCGTCGAGATGCGACCGCAGAGAATCTCAAGTTTCAAACCGCACATCTCAGTCCAAGGAAGCTTCGATAGCAACGAAACGGTCACTGTGCGCATACGTTTGGAGCTTGTGGACAACTCAATTTCAGGAAACGTAGAAAAAATTTTTAACGTAAACAGCTCGATCTGGCTGACTGACGATGACATGATGGAGCTCTACCCGTCGGAAAATGTGGTTTGGGCAATTTTGGTCGACGCCAAAGTCAACTCCGCAGCAAGCAACGCTACCGTGCAAGTTAGTCTGTACGGCACCACCAACTGACCATCTGGTGAAGCTAGTCTTTAGGAGCAAGAATCGCGGTGGCAATTTCATCTTCCGCTAAGTATTTGTTTGCCACTTCGAGTACGTTCTCTGCCTTCACCCTCTTGATTTCATTAATGTAATCGACAAGGCCTTTTTCGCTGCCAAAATGCATTTCCATAAAGGCCAAGATTTCAGGGCAGATTTCAGCGTCGTCTATACCGCGGAAGACGTCTCCGAGAATCATGTCCTTGGCCTTGGCAACCTCAGCTTCAGTGGCTGACTCGTTTCGGAGTTTTGCCAGTTCCCTCAAGATTAAAGCTTCCGCTTCCTGCGTGTGCTTTTCTTTCAGTGCGCAGTCGACGTTGAGATAGCCGAAGTCTAAGCCGTCAGTTTGAGCCGAGCCGATGCTGTAAGCGAGTGCCCGCTTCTCCCGTAGCTCGATGAACAGCCGCGAACTGGCTCCGACTCCCAGTATCACGTTGAGCACGTCAAGCGGGGCCACATCAGGATTGCTGCTGGAGACTGTTCTGGCACCTAAGCTTAGGTAAGTTTGTGAGAGACCAAGCTTCGTTTTTGCGACCGTTTTCCTTGGATGCACAGTCTCTGGACGAGTTAATTGCTTTTTCAGCGCTTTCTGGCATCCTTCTCGAGTGAAGTCGCCAACTGCAACACTAAAGTCTTTCTCGGAAAAATTGCCCGAAAGCACCAATATCATATTTTGCGGAGAATACCGTTGTTTATGAATTTGTGTTAACTCCGACAAGGACAAAGCACGAACCGTTCGCCTGAAACCCCCAGTCGGACGTCTGATTGGATGCTTCTGGTATAGGCTTTGGGTGATCATTTCGTTTATTTTCTCATGTGGGTCATCTTCGACCTCTGCAAGTTCGTGGAGAATTATTCGTTGCTCCACGCCAAACTGTTGCTCCTCAAAAGATGCGTCAAACATAAGAGAAGATAAGGCCTCCGACGCTTCAGCGAACTTGTTGGGTGTGACGTCAACAATGCACAATGTGTACTCAGGGTTGGTGAAGAAATTACTCACCCCGCCCAATCGCTCAAACTCTCGAGAACGTCTTATCCGGCTTGGTGAACCGCCCGGAACCAAATGCTCCAAAAAATGAGCTGCGCCAGCTTGCTCATCTGAATCATCATTCGCGCCATATTCAACGGCCATCGCCAACTGAGCAGTCAAGGCCGACGGTTTAGGATAAGTCAGCACCCTTAAATTGTTTGAGAGTGTCTGCTTTTTCCAAAGAAGACTATTGTGCATGCTTTGAATTGCTGGACCGGCTCTAAAATACCTTCACAGCCCTCTTGACCTGATGGTGGAACAGCTATAAGACATGAAACTACACACGTTCTAATATGAAGTCGATAGTAGTTGGTTTAGACTTGGCTGGTGTTGAAAAGCGACCAACGGGTTTCTGCAGGCTTGTCGGATTGAAAGCTGAAACATGTGATGTCTACACCGACCAAGAATTCCTAGCAAGAACTCGGGACAGCAAGCCCGAAGTTATAGGGATAGATGCCCCATTGAGCTTGCCGCCTGGAAGAAGAACTATTGAAGACCGAGCTGGTGAACACCTAAGGACGAGTGACAAGGAACTTCTGCACAGAGGTATCCGGTTCTTCCCCATAACCTTAGGTCCTATGAGAATGCTGACTGTCCGAGGTGTAGAGATAAGGCGGATTCTGGAAAGCGAAGGCTATAAAGTGATTGAAGTATATCCTGGCGGGGCTCAAGACATTCTGGGGATCCCAAGGAAGCAGCAGGGTATAGATGGGCTCAAGGCAGGGTTGGAGCAACTGGGCATAGTTGCGGTTTGGGATGGTTTGAGTGACCATGAGCTTGACGCAATCACATGTGCTTACGTAGGCAAGCTGTTCTTGGAGGGAAGAAGCGTTCCTTATAGTCCATTTGAGGACGCGATTTTCATGCCTGTAGGCGGAAAGAAAACGACGAAGTACCCTAGAGGTTAGACTATTGCTTTGACATGTTTGGGTTTGACTGCGATTTTTGGAACCGTTTCTTCTTGAAGATATCGTTGAATTTGTTATAGTAATCTACAGGCTGGAAAATCGGTGCAAATGTCAGTCTCTCTTCTATGCCACAGGTACAGACTGCAAAAACCTCTTTGTTTTTTGAATCTGCAAGAATCTTGAGAACCTCTTTCTTGCAGTTTGGGCAGTAGTAGGGACCGTTGACCATCTGTTTTGCTTCTTTAACGAGGATTCTAATGCGGTTATGAGGAACTCTATACTTTGAAGTTTTAGGGGACATCTTGTCAACCTTACGCGCTTTTTCTTTCAGCAATATTCATTTTACTTATGCAAGATAGAGATATACCATTCTACAGAAAGCCCGTTTCTGGATACGGTGTAACAGTTATTATGAGCAATTGGGATAGTAGGCAGACAGCAGCGACAACGCCAAGGTTGAGTAAGCCATGGAAAAACATAGCACAAAACCAAGAAAGCCTGATGGCAAGGCTGTCAGAATCGTTCCCATCGAAATAGAAAGGGACAACAAAAGAAAAATTGTGTTTACGCGACAATGGCAAACAGATAAAGAAGGCAGATTCTTCGGAGCTAATGTATCTGTGGAGAAACTGAAACCGCTTCTGGCAAAAGCCAAAGTGAAACTTGAAAAAGTCACGTTGAAAGAGGATGGCGACTTTCTGGTTTACGGATACAGCGGCAAGCCCTTGATAGAACTCAACAGGAAAGACGGGCAATTTTACTCTTCTGCCTCAGAATTTGAGGCATACGGGAAAGAAGCTGTTTCGCAACAAGCGCACATTGTTTTGAATTTGCTGAAGGCAAACGGATTCTCGAACGCAACTACTGGGAAGCCAGTATATCCGTCAAATGCACGGCAGGTCTTGGGTAAATTGAGGACATATCAGTCGGAAGGTTGACCAGCGAGTTATAACGAAAGAATGTCCGATGCACCTGTGTTTTTGCCCATCAAGATCCCTTTTAGGTTCAGTTTGTCTAACCCACGGTGCTAAAGCTGTGTATTACAGACACGAAAACAAACCGAGAAAACAAGTTAAGAGATTGATAAGTGCAGGTCGAGCCTAAGCCTTAAGTATGTTGATCGGTCCATAGAGGCTTCGTCTTGGGCGCGATATGGTCTTTCACCGTTTTGACCACGTCACTCGTTGCCTCAATGCAACATCGCTTGTTCAGCCCACCAAAGCAGAGTCTCGGTCGCACAAAGATTTTTCGCTGATTCAACCTTTGCGCTCTTTGCCTTGATGCATCGCGTTTAAAGCGTGCTCCCCGGCCTGCAATAAATAGTACAGCACGAACTCGAATATAACCTTCTCGCACTAAAATCTGGCAAAGGAACTTAATCCTAATGGACGCTTGCACGTTGCTCACTGAATTCAGATACATAGAGTGATAAATATGAGTTTGTTGAATTAGGCTATGGCACGTCGTTTTTAGACATTGAAAGCTCAATTTAACATAAACGAGTCAATTTTTGAACAGATGATTTTCCATGTGGTTTGCTTCTGTCACCTACGCGCACACCTGATTTATCAGAGCTGCCTGCACGGCGTCCGACACAGCAAAAAGCCATGTCACAATCTGGCGGCACTTTTTGGTTTAGGTTCACGCGTATTGTCTTGCCTTTCAGCTTTAAGTTTACGAAGCATTGCAGAAGCCTCAAAAGGGTTCTGAGCGACGGCCAAGCGTTTTGTCTTCTGAAGGTCCACTTTTGCGCCGCAGTAAGGGCATGTTCTGGTCTTCTGGTTGGTAGAGGCTAATAGTAAACCGTGGCAGTTTTTGCATTCGGCGATAGCGGTTGAAGGCAATTTTTTTTGTTCTTCTCCGAAAGCCTTTTCATCACACAGCTTGATAATGTTATTGGCAAGGAGTGCAGGGCATGGTCGACGCAGAAAAACTTAAGCCGAATTCTCGTTTGGTTGACTTCGCGGTTAGCTTCTTTAAGAAAGAGGGCTACAAGGTGAAAAGCCAAGCGGTTGCACTTGAGGGGAATAGCGGCATAGCTCGGAAGTTTGACCTCATCGTCCAGAAAGGTCGTGATGAACAGGCAGTTTGGATCCGCGACTGGAACCGGACAATAGGCGTTAACGTAATTATCGGGTTAGACACGGCTTCCGCTGACGTAAACTTGGCAAACCCAATAATGATAGGCGAGAAGTTCAGCGATCATGCAAAGTCGTATTCAAACAGGCGCAAGATTACGCTGTTGACCAAGCAGAAACTGACTACGAGTTTCCGCTAAGGCTGCGAAGTTCAGGTTTTGAGGTAATCGTCAAGTTTTCCTATTCGCTCAATCATGCTAATCCAATCCACGCATCCCACACAGCATTTTCTTTTACCTTCAAGAACCTCCATAACCTCGCAGAGCGTTTCTTCAACGGGTTTCGCTGACACATCAAGTTCGCAGATTTTGTCTTTGTCTTGGCTACGCAACGCCTCAAATAGGCAGACATCAAGCATTTCAGCGGAAAGATTTTCGTCCTGTTTGCTTTGCTTGAAACCGCATTTTTGCATGAATTGCCGAAGTTCTATCGGGTTACGTCTGAGGACAAAAACATGTGTGACCAAGGCTTTGGGGGTAACGGCGGCCGCAAAATGTCCATCAATCACGATATCACTTTGCGCTTTGCTGATGATTGACCTTAGCCTGCGTCGAATTTTGGCTTCGTCTACGATAGTAGTTTGCCTTTCTTCGTCCCTTCCCAAAACTAAATACTCAGTCTCCGCGAGAACAGTCAAATTAATGTATTGTGCTTTAAGCCGCTCTCCCATCTTACGTGCAAGAGTCGTTTTGCCAACGCAGGGCGTCCCCGTAATCAGGATGACACGTTTACCCATACACAAAACAAAAGCAGGGGAATTCTTATTGCCTTCGGTGACAGTATAGCGTTTGGGCTGGCGAGTTGGTGTGTGGCTTTCGAGCCCCGAATATGAAGGGCTTGAGGAAACTCCGCCCACGCGTAGAATTGCACCCCGCAAGAGGAAGGCGAGAGCCTTGGCAACGGAGCAGAAACGAAACGTCCACCTGGACTTGGCGATGACGCATGCGCAATGTCGAGTGTGCCAAACTGGAACGGTGAAACGGCCGTCCTGCAAGTGGAAAGGGCAAACATGCGCCGATGAGGTCTCTACCTGAGAGCGCGGGTAGCCCGATTAGCCGAATGCCACAGTCAACAAAAGGCGGGTTACAGCCAACACACCAGCCTATTTCACTAACCCCACCTAGGCTTTTTGTCTGCATTCATTTCCGCTTCCTGAACATCATGGTTCCTTGCGGAGTGGTGCAAACAAACTGAAATCCTTGGTCTATAAGTTCTCCAGCTTCCGTGTCGGTTTTAGCGGTTGCGTGGTGGTATCTTTCCGCGTCATCATCGAAAGGCACTAAATGCGTATAGACTAAAGTGCTGTTGATGTTGCGGTGTCCGAGTAGCTCTTTAACGTGAAGGATGTTTCTTGTTTTCGCGTATTCTTGGCTTGCCTTGAAGTGTCTCAGGGTATGGAATTTTATTTGTTTCAGTCTTGGGTTTTGCAGTTTCTTGGCCAATTGGGTTTTCTGTTGGTCATATCTCCATCGGTGCGCGTTTAAGTTAGCGTTGCTAAATATGTAGTCGTTTGGTTTTGGCAGAAGCTAGGAGCATAGACATTAATCGGCTGCTGATTTTGATTTGTCGTGGGTTGCCGTGTTTCTCAGCTATACATTTTAGGGTGCTGTTTTCCTCGTCTAGATCGGTCCATTTGCATTTCCAGAGTTCGCCTATTCTGAAACCTGTTTCCTTCATGGCTAGTAGTGATGTGGCTATTTTCTTGCTGCATCCGCTTATGAGTGCATCGACTTCTTTTTCTGTCGGCACGAAAGGCAGAGATTCCTTGTTTTCATAGTAAGGCGGTTCCCATTTTATCGCTAGCATTTCAGCGAATCCGTCATAGGCGTGTACAGCGATTTGTTTGTGTCCGTTTCCCCAGGTTTCTTGCTTTGGCAATGAATAGCTTGACAGCTTCCGGGTCTAAGAAGGTTAACGCCTTTTTTGGTCATGAACTTAAGAGCTTTTAATGCGTGTCTTTATGGTTGCATCGGAATAGCGGCCTTGCTTCTTTAAGTACCAGAGGAAATCTACGATTATGCTGCCTTGGTTGGGTTGGTGTGTTTGGTTTAGCTCCACAACGGTTTTTTGTAACCTACATGTGACCCTTCATTAGCTTGAGAGGGGAGTTTCGTCTGAATTGGAATAACCCATCTTCGGCCTTTTCGCTGCATAAAAGAATTTCTCAAGATAACCTTTTCTTGATAAGCCGACAATCTTGGTATCTCCGCACCTACCAGTTCGTATGCTGCCCGGGTATCCTTTGTATGCGCGTATTGTTTCTTTGTCGGCTCCGATGTATTTTTGAATATAATAGGTTAAGTCTTCATCTTCGAATATGCCGTTTGGAAACATCAGGAGAAGCTCGTCGATTAGCTGTTTGCATTTTCGTTGTACTATGCTGCCTTTTTTGATTATGTCTATGGTTGTGGGTCGTTGTTTCTTATGTGTAGTGAAGGTTTTGCTGAGAAGCGTTTCTTTAGGCGAGTTCTCGGGCTTCGTCATGGTTGGCGAAAAACCTCTAAGCTGTTTTGAGAAATTCGTTTAGAGCTGTTCTGACAATTTGGGATATGCTTTTGAATTTGCCTTCTTTGATTAGCTGCTCTATTGTTTGTCTTTCTTGTGTTGATAGCCTAAAGGCGATTTTTCCTTGATATTCAGGTATCATACTAATCGGTTTTATCGCAGTGTAGAACACTTAAATATGGAGCACTAATAGCAACTAATAGGCGGAAGCTTGCAAAAACTTAGACGCATTTGAAACAGATATTGTAGCTTTCCTAAGAGAACATGAACCAAACAAACTTACTTGGTCTGAAATTGTTAATGGATTATGGTCCAAATATCAGTTTAAATACAAAGACATGAAAGGCTTTGGCGTTGCTTCAAGTCAGAAATTAAGGCTTCTGGAGATAAACAATAAGATTAGGCATGAAGATATTTATTATGGAACAATCAATTCCTTCAAAACAGAGTTATCTTCTAAAAAACAAGCTACAATCGCCAAGCCTTCAAGAGTAGGAGTGTTAGAATATTTCGACCGTAAAGCAGAACGTAAGCGTCTTGAGAAAGAAAAAAATGAAGGAGAGAACTTAAAGCTGAAAGCATAAGTGCTATGCGAAGCGCTGCTGAGCTATTCCCCATAATGAGCGCCTATAAAATAATAGTTGATAATGAAGAAAAGTCTTACAAAGAGGCAAATATGCAAACCGTATAAACCAAACCAACTGAAATAATGTTATGGTTGTGTCGGACATGGCATCAAGACAGTTGTTTTTGGGAGTATTTATCGGAATTTTAATTGGAATTACGATATTCTTTGGTTTTACTCAGCTAACAGCTTTTTCAACAAATATGGCAACCAAAGACAAACAAATTAGCGACCTTCAAACACAATTGGCAACCCTTCAAAATCAAGTAATCCAGCTCCAATATGAAAACTCTCAAATGGAAGCTAATATTACTGTTCTTCGAAATGAGTTAGGTTACGGTAATTTAACAACCAGCAGAATCAAAAAAGCAATTCAAATACAAAGTGTAACAACTAGCCATGTATACGTACAGAACGTAGGTGATTTAGAGGTTTCTTTCTCTACACCGTGCATCTATGTAGACGGCGTCTCCGTTGGAACAATATTAGGTTCAAGTATTCTTGCTGCGGGATCAACTATTGACCTCGGTTTGTTTAATCCGATTGGCACAGGTACTCATACAGTTAAAGTCGTAACCACTGACGGAGTATTTAGTCAAGCAACGCAGACATTCCCGTAAATCTTCTTAAGATTTTGATAGCGATTCGCCCATCTTTTCTATATCCGCTACAGGCACAGGTAGAAGTCTAAAGCCTTGAGGCTTAATCCAGTCCAGCTATAAACCTGTGCGATAGTCCAGCCTTCCAGAAAGAAGTTAGTTATCCGGCTTAGCCAAAGAAGTGTGGATAATGGAAAACTCTATGCACGCATATGAAGAAAGACCCACTTCTTTGTTGAACCTAGAGCTACTCGGATACGATGTTGAAAACGATAATAACGAAGAGAAATCTTGGCTTAAATGAAATCCAATTTTATCTCTTTGAACAAAAGTTATGGACAAATCTTGAAGAATCTTCTCCGATTTCAATTAGGCTTTGCAGCTTACCTTAGTTTTCCAGTTTTAGCCAAAACTGCGATTAATATAACACCAATAAAAATGATTATTGCTGCCACTATTACCATAAGAATTAGTGGATTCATCGCATTATTTGCTGTTAATGCGGTAGGCTGTTTGGTTTGTGCTTGTTGAGATGGTTGTCCTTGTTGCTGATATGGTGTTGGAATTGGTGTTTGTACTTGTGGTGTTGATGTTGATTGTACAGATGAGACTACATTATAGTTAACGGCTATTTTTGGATATTCTAACCCAGATGGCGGAAGATACTCAAAAGAAGAAGAAAATCGGATTGTATATACTCCTGAATAGAAAGCTGTATAATCAAAAGAGTAACTTTTAGTTTTCGAATAACTTAAAACCAATTGGCCTTGTGGGTCAAGGACTTTAACTGAAACCGCATATGTTTGGTCATCACCAAAACCGTTTTGCCAATGTTGGATATTGCTAACCGTGAAAGAATCTTTTTTTTTTATGATGTGAAGGGCTATGTTAATTTGGGCTCTGCTTGATTCTTGAAGCATGGTTTTGGCTTCTGATTTTGTGCTTGATTGCTTGGTGTATTGTGGCTTTGCTTCTGTCGAAAATTAACGCTAAGTCTTGATAGCTGTAATTTCAGGGATCGGTTTCTTAGAAGCTGTTTCTCTGTGGGTTTGCTGTCAAAATAGAAAAGTGCACAGTCAGTTTAAGCGATTCAGTCATGTTGTAGTCGCACTTGAAGGGGTAGTAAGCATCAGCTCAAGAAAAATGCTTTCAGCAATTCGTCAGATTTCAGGTGAGTATTTTTCTTTTCAAGTCGAAAATAAAAAGCTCTGATTTTCTCTATTACTTGCTGAGCTGTCAGGTTTTGAAAGTCTGTTTCTTTTGGGGAACAATTATTCTTTTCCTTCAAGAAATGATAGGTGAGTGATGTTTTTTCTCCTTTGTTTTCATGACACGCCATGCCCAAAAATCCAATACACCACCCCAATCTTGAATGGTCTTATTCAAATGAAAAACGACAACAAAAGTGACTACACCAATTACTTCACCAGAAAAGCGCTCAGGTTCCTAAGCAAGCACACCAGCCTAACCGAACTCGAATCAGTAAAACTTGTCTGACAGCCACAACCGCAGACCCGAACTGACAATCCTAGCGTGCTAAAAAAAGGGTGGATAGGCCTATTTTGCATAGGCCTCGACGAGGTCGCGTGCTGTAATAATGCCAATCAACTTATCGTCTTTGACTATGGGCAATCGTCTAACGTGTTTTAGAGCCATTGTAGCTGCAGCTCTATGAACGCTTGTGCCAGCGAGAATAGTGACTAACGGCGATGAACACTCAGGTCCTACCTCAGTAAATAACGCCCTGCCGCTTGCTAAGAAACCTGTGAGCAAATCCCTTTCAGTGAAAATCCCAAACGGCTCTCCTTTGCGGGTAATTATGACACTGCCGATGCGCTGTCTACCCATGATACCAGCTGTCCTTATTACGGATGTTTCTTCATCAGCAGTAACGACGTCTTTCGCCATGAAGTCATCAACTTTGACCTCAGTTTCGGGAACATCAGGTAGACTCTTGATTAGGTCCGAAGCAGTTATGATGCCGACAAGCCTTCCAGCGTCAAATACCGCAAGCCTGCCCTTTTTACTGATCATCAGCTGGGCAACTTCTTTTACCTTTGCTGCGTGAGAAACACCAGATAGTGGATACGACATTACTTCCTCGACTTTTTCATCTGTTAGAAAAAGTCCAAAAGCTAAGACCTTGCTTAGCAAGTCCCGCTCAGTGACTATTCCCACGGGTGTCTTGTAGTTCACTACAATTAGGCTTCCGATATGTTTCTCGCCCATTGTTCGAGCAGCGTTATCCAAGGAAGTCTCTGGAGTTGTGGTAACAACATCTTGGCTCATTAATTCCTTCGCGATTTGATAACGCGGTAAATCACGCTTGTACTGCTCATAAGCAATGTCAAGGACGCCCGGCAACTTCCTTTTTGTTTCCTCTTGAGGTGTCGCCAAGAAAATTCCTCAAGATACTAATGGTCGAAACGTCTAATTAAGCTTCCACACACATGAGCAAGCCCCTTTAAGTTTGCTCACTCTCTGGCTTGGCGTCGCTTCGCATCGCAAAAGAGATCGAACATACGAGAGAAGGAGCATCCTAGGAAGCTTGAACTCCGTTGTTCTTGGGTGAGTCTCTACTGAGATGACACATCAAACTTAGCCGCACAGTGCCATTGCGCCTCAGAACACTAATGCTTTTAGTCATGCTCGGCGATTACCAGTCCGCCGCTCTTTACGTGCAATTATCATCATAGACGCTGGAGCACTATAAAGCAAGTTCTTTGCCGACTATTTTATTGTTGCACCACGTTAATCACGCATTAATAAAGATATTAGTGGAGACAAAAAACTGGCGGCCCGCAGAGGGATCAGTCGGGTGAACGAAGCAAAAATATGGAGATACCGGTAACAACTAGCGCTTCAACTGACGGACAGCTAAACCAGCAGTTTCCACAGAAACTTGATTTGCTGCCACGGTTTCTGCAAAAAGGTTTAATATACTTGCCAAGGGTTTATCCCCATCTTCAACATCAAGGCGGTCATAAAGTGAAAGTTGTTGTCCACTGGAGCGGTGGCAAAGATTGCTGCACCGCCCTGCACAAAGTCATCGAGCAAGGACACGAGGTTTCTTGCCTTGTGACTTACATTTACATGGATCCCTACATTTTTCACAGCTTCAAAGTTATAGAACAGCAAGTTAAAGCCCTTGAAATCCCCCACATGTTTGTCAAAATCTCAGATAATCGCTACGATGACATAATGGGAACCCTTGAGCGCCTGCATAAAGAGCAGAAAGTTGAAGCCATCGTGACAGGCGACATAGACAACGTGCATCACAGGCGGGTATGGAAAGACGCCTGCAAGAAGCTTAACATGAGACTCATCATGCCCCTTTGGGATAGACCGCTTAATATAATTCCAGGCAGCCGCTATCGAAAACGCATCATGAACATCGAGCTCTCCGCTGGAGTCAAGACAGTACTAAGCTGTATAGACCAACGCTACTTTTCTGAGGAGTGGCTGGGACGCCAAATCGACGAAAAATGCATAGAGGACATGAAGCCGCTGGTAGGTCCAGCTGGAAAAGGCATTGACATTTCGGGGGAACCAGGCGAATACCATTCTACAACTCTTGATGCGCCCCTTTTCAAACAAGCAATAGAAATCAAGAAGTTTTCCAAGAAAAGTAAAGTTGTGGATTTCGGCGGCTCACCCTACCGTGAAGGCGACTTCCTGTACATGGATTTTGAAGAAGTTAGACTTAAACCCAAGAACTAATGTGAACACCAGTCTCGAGCTTATTCTTTTGGTGTTGGTGGCGCTATCAGCTTGTAACTTTGTTTGAGCGTATGGAAGAAACCCTCCCGCCTGATCTTACGGATTATTCTTCGCGGCGACCTGCTAAATGCCATGTGGAAACGCATCTGAATCTTCAATAGTGATTCAAAGTCGAACTGGTCCGTTTTTACATAGAGCAGGAAATCGTCCTCTCGGTCGTAAAGGTGCTTCTGCTTGACTTCATCATACAAAACGCTGTCTGGGTAGGCTACGTAAATGTTGAATCTGCACCAATCGGGATCCAGCTTTTTGGCGAATTTCAGAGAGGCTTCCATGTCAGCAACTGTTTCGCCTGGAACACCCATAATGAACGAGCAAGCAACTTGAATGCCTTCTTCTCTGCAGAGCCTCACTGCCTGCGTCGTCTGCTCAAGCGTAATGCGTTTGTTGAGCATTTCCAAAATGCGAGGTGCCCCTGATTCTACGCCGAACCAGATGGTTTCACAGCCTGCAGCATGCATCTTGTGCAGAAGCTCTTGCGAAATCAAGTCGGGTCTGGTGTCACATACCCAGCGAACGCTCAATCTGCGCCTGATGATTTCTTCGCAGACTCCCTCAGTGACATTTTTCTTTATTGTGAAGTTATCATTGATGAAGTAAATGCCTTTCGAGTTGTAGTTGTTGACCAAGTTCTCGATTTCGTCGACTATCCTTTTTGGGCTAAACGTCCGGCACGTGTTTCCCCATAACTTCTTAGTTTCGCAGAAAGCGCAGCTAAACGGACATCCACGCACGATACTCATGGTGTCTGCCGGCTTGACGCTTAGGAACTCGATTGTGCGGTCGTAAAGATGCATGGGCAGCAGATGTCTCGCCGGAAATGGAACCTGGTCGAGATCTTTGATAAACTGACTGGGGTTCTTTACGATTTGCCCGTTCTTCCTGTAACCAACGCCCGAAATGGTTTCGCCAGGATCCTCTGTGCTGCTCCTAGCGGTTTTGGATATGGCTGTAGCAAGTTCTATCATAGCCTGCTCGCCTTCGCCCATGACAACGTAGTCTATCTCCGGAACCTCCAGGATGCTATCAGGGACGTAGGATGCATGCCATCCGCCAACAACGATTTTGCACTCGGGGAGCGTCTGTCTTATGGCTTGGGCGGTTTCGACGCATCGTCGAAAAGTTGCTGAACCACAGGTTATTCCGACGATTTCCGGGTTTAGTTTTCCAATTAATTCCTTAACTTCCTCGATTGACTTTCGAAGCATATAGTTGTCAAGGATTTCAACCTGAAAACCCGCCTTTTCGAGGGCTCCTGCAACGTATGCCAATCCCAACGGAGGCAACTTCTTGCCAAGGTACCATGGTGCGTCCGATGGTGGAGCAGTTGTCATGAGCAGAATCGTCATTTGAGTATGTACCTCGCAAGGGAACCGCCTTTACTCAGGGAACCAAGCCTCAGTCGGAAATATTGCATGCCAGTTTTGTATGGACCGAATATAATAAGCGTTACGAGAATTCCATTTAGATTCAGTTCAAAGTCAGAACCAGCGGAATCTTGCTCTTAGGCAATTTTGTGGGAATGTTCATAAACCAACTGTTCCAATATGAACATATCAAAGTAGCAAGCGTGAATGGACTTGGATGAGAGACTGCCAATTAAGGTTGTTTGGTTGTGCGGCGGAAAAACCGCAGACATCACGCCTGAACAGCCGTACAAGTTCAACATGACCAAGGCACAGGAAGACATTAAGCGACATCGCTGCAGACTTCGCATGAAGTCTCAGATGGCGACAATTTTTGATTTTGGAAAGCTGGAAATCAGTTTGTTTGATGGAGGACGAATGCTCATAAAAAACGTGGTTGATGAAAAGTCCACGATGCAGGCTTACCGCGAAATTCTTCAAGTACTCCAAATAACCGTTTAGAATTGTTCCAGCTGTCAATTTGGCTATGAGAGCTCTTTGACCAGCAAGGTGGATTCCCTTCATCATAGCGGATCTGCTTTGGCCCCTTTATTATCAAGCGCTGGCTTCCCGATCTATTCGGGATCCAATCGAGTTGAGAAAGCTATGAAGTATTTTTTGTTCCAGAAGCAGTTATCTAAGGGTGGCGTTGTTAGGGTAGCCTCTGCTTTCCCAGTAGCCTAAGTAGCCCTCGTTGTCGGAGACGTCGATGGCGTTTAGCCATTTTATCCACTTGTAACCGTACTGGCTTTCTGCGACAAGCTCAAACGGAAAGCCTCTTTCAGGAGGAATTGTCAGGTTGTTAATTTTGTAAGCCAGCAGAATGTTTTGGCTGTTGAGGTAGTCAAGCCGCAACGCTGTGGAGTAACCGTCTGAAGCATAGAAAATGGCAACCTTCGCGCCATCCTTGACGCCCGCTGACTGCAGCAATTCCTTAACTAGAACGCCTTCCCACAGGATAGTTGCTTGCCAGCCTTCAACACATTGAATTGTAACGATTTTTCGATAGCTTGGATAGCGTTCAATTATTTCGCTGTAGGTAAGTGAGAGGTTCCTGTCCACAAGCCCCGTAATTTCAAGGCGATATGCTGATTCGTTGATGAACTGAAGACCCCGAATGGTATTTTCCCTAACGTTGGCTATTGAAGAGAGGTCTTCGCCTTGATAGTTGCGAATTTCCGCAGGGTAAAGGTCCTTTGAAGGCTGAAGACTAACGATGAATGCAGAGATGAGGAGCACCGCTATGATTGCCGCGGTAATGTAGATAGCGAATACCGGGACTTTCCGCTTCTTTTTCGATTCTACGGTCATTTTGTTCTATCTGCACCCTATAACGCAGTTTCTAACCTGAAGTTAAATGTTTAACTGTAAATACTGCCCTATCGGAACTTAACTTTGGAAGCTGGTGAGCATTGGGCGCGTTCTTGTGGTTCTTAGCATTTAGTTCTTCGTTATTAGCGTTCATTAACGTAGGTACACAGTCTTTGGTCCATCTTCAAAATGTATGGCGCACTAAGCACACATTGGCTCTTCTTTCTGTAAAATCACCCAACGAAACACTTCTAATTCAGACTCTAAAATAAATATGATTTCAAGCAAACTGCAATAATTCTAAGAACAAAGGCAAGGCTTGCCAATTGCTACGCAAGGAAAAAGGGAGTGTTGTTTACTGTTTTTCCTCTACGACGATCATGGTGAGCGTTGAGCGAACCTTGTCTAGTCGTCGTATGCGCCAAGTTACGATTTCTTTGAGTCTGTCCATTGTGTCGGCTCTGACTCGTGCGACAATGTCGTATACCCCGTAGACTGCAGAAGATTCCTCTACACCCTCGACTTTTCTAAGCTCCTTTAGAACGTCGGTTTCTGAACCGATTTCCGTATTAATCAACACAAACGCTGTAGGCATTGTATGACCTCACCTAACAGTTGGGTAGGATGAGTTAAAATATTTTTCTAAGGTCAATCCAAAACGGAGCAAGCTTGTCACCAAATTGACGCAAGGAGAGAACTCATTTGGAGGCATTGCACTTCTGTCACGCAAGTTTGCTTGCCTTGCCGATTAGCATTCGAGGGTTATTGGGATGTACATTCCTAACCTTCGCAGGATTTTGGACCTTAAAATTCACCCAATGGTTTGTCGCGGTTGCATTCATTGCGCGCGAGTCTAAATTCTTCTTGACAGGGTTGGGATCTGCCACATCTCGCGCTCAACAATAGGCTTAATACCCGCTTTCAGCCTCTCATTATCGATTTTTGGGGTGCAAAACAGGCGATGATGAGATGAATTCCAAATCAAATTGCTCGATAACAACTCCTTCAAGAATTAGAGTCACCAAAAACGGGCCCTACCAAGTCTCGGGCACCATCCCGATGCGGGCAGAAATAATCCTAACGGACGCCGAAGGGACACCCGTCAAATATCAGCCAAGCACCAAATACCCTACTACGCAAAGTTGCTTTCTTTGCCGTTGCGGAAGATCCAAGAACAAGCCCTACTGCGACGGAACACACACGGCCATCTTCTTTAACGGCACAGAAAATGCAAACGACGAAACCTACCTTAGCAAGCCCGAGGTAATCGAAGGACCCGCGCTCCGACTCATGGACCACAAGGAACTCTGTGCTTCGGCGCGATTTTGCCACCGGGCAGGCGGCGTCTGGAACCTTGTTCAGCAATCTGACAACCCGGAAGCGTACAAAACCGCGTGTGAAGAATCTGCCGATTGTCCCTCAGGACGCCTCGTCCTCGAAGACAGAAAGACCAAAACTATCACAGAGCCAAAACTTGAGCAGGCAATTTGCTTCCTCGAGGACCCTGCCATAGGTGCAAGCGGACCCATCTGGGTTCGCGGCGGCATCCCCGTCGAATCAACAGATGGCAGAATCTACAAGATGCGTAACCGTGTCACTCTTTGCCGATGCGGCAAATCCCAAAACAAACCTTTCTGCGACAGCAGTCACTATCCGGAGGAACATGCCCCCCATGGAAAAAACGAAACATGAACACGCAAACGATTTTGAAGACGCATTGATTCGCGCTGAAATATGTTCGCGTTGTTCTATGCTTCTTGGTGCTCTCATTCCCGCAGGTTCATGCCCATCTGCGAGAGATTTACCGAGAAGAGCCCAGCGCCCCGCCTCGTAAGGGGTGGATAATCGACAGAACCTCTGTGACTAATACCAAATTGAGTAATTGTCCGACGGTGCTTCTGTTCATTGAAAGTGAAGTCGTTAACCGCTTGACGCAGAACCGGGAGAAGGGCTAAACGAGCAGAAAACTAAAGCAATTACTCAGCACAGCTCAGAAGCTGTCTCGAATCAGTTGGGCCGCCACAGGGTCAAACAACGTTTTTATTCAAAGACAACCCACAATACGACCATGATTAGCGTCATCGACCTCGACAATAACAGTGAAGCCCCAAGCACCGTTCAAAATCTCAAACCGCTAGATTTGAAGAATATTTGGCTACAACTCGTCGACCCAACTGCGGAAGAACTGAACGCCGTGGCCGACAAAACAGGGATACCGAAGAACTTCCTGAAAATGCCCAAAGCCCATAACCTCGTTAATTTGCGGTTGGAGCCCGACTTAACCATCATAAACTTCGTCATATTGCAGGATATTCTTTCATCCAGAGAAGTAAGTCCTATAGTAATGATCTTCTCTAAAAATTTCCTCGTCACCGTGTCCAAGAAGTCCGATCAACACACAATCGCAACGGCCAAGGAGCGCATGAGCAAAACCAAGGTAGACCCGCCCGCCCAAGTAACCTATTTCATAATAGACGAAATCGTAAGTAGTCACTTCACACAGTTGGAAAAACTTGAAGCCCTCACCAGCCATGTGGAAGAAGAAGTGGTTGAAAAAACAAGCCCCGAGACTCTCAAGCAGATTTTCAAACTAAAATCTCAGCTTATTAGCTTCAACAAAACCCTTTGGTATGAAAGAGGCTTGGTCTTTAACTTGCGCAAATGCAGCGACGATTGCATGGCAGCGAAAGCCCGGGGCCTCTTTGACACGACGCATGAGGACCTAACACGGCAAATTGACATTGTGGAGACTTACCGCGAAATTATGTCCGACGCCATAAATGTGCATCTGTCTGCGGTATCGAACAAGATCAATTTCTCCATAAAAAGCCTCACCATAGTCATATTCTACTTAACAATAATTACCACTCTAACATCTTTTCCCAACACTGTTGCCACATTCTTCGGCATAAGCCAGTTTGGAGGAACAGAAGCAATCGTAATCTTCACCGCCATCACGCTTTCAATTATTTTGCCCGCGCTGTGGCTTTGGAGGAAAAGATGGTTCAACGCCGAACCGTAGGGGATGCGGGCGAAACATTGCTCAGACCATGACAAAGGTTTGACAGTTATCTATCAGTCAGTGATGCTGTACTCTAAATATCCGCTGCCATAGCACTCATTAACGATGGAGATACTCTCCAGGAACGTACTATTTGGTGCCTCGAGAAACGACTTTGCAAAAGGAAGCTCCGAATAGGTCTGCAACTATTCCCCAGCCCCAAATGCACGTATTGTTATGGCCCTATTATGAAAATTGTGAACTCCAATTATTGGTTAACGAGTCATACTGATGGAAGAGACCAAGGTTTGGTTCCAGAGATAGACAGTTCTGTATTTGTCCAAAGCAGGGTATGCGGGGTCATCGTAGACTAAGTCCAACTGCAAACCGTATTGGGCGAGGAGCGTCTGAGTTGCATTCCATACTTGTTCGGTTTTGTCGTCTGGTCCCCAATACCCCCAGATTCTGTCGTCAATTCGCCTCAAACCAAAGCCGTAATTACTTGGCAAAACTAGCGCTGCTGTTGCCTTGTTGTCGTCTATGGTATGCGTGTTCGTTGTCGCCCTAACCGTGTTTGAGAACTTCTCCAGCGCAGCAAAGTGCTCGTCCAACAAGACGCCATAGGGATTGTCGGGCATTTGTGGATAATCGAAAACGACGACGTATTTTGCGCCTGCTCGATAGGCGGTTACCATTTGATTGTAGATTTCTTCGCCTCTGTCCAAGTACGGGGGCTCCATGAACTTCCAGGTTATGATCGCGCCCCACTCCTTGTTTTGTATGCGGGCTGCTCCGCGAACTTGCTGTATGCATTGGATGACGCTGTTGTTTGAGCCAAACTGAGCAAGAACCACGTCATAACCGCCAAGGTAGTCGAACCAGTGAAGCGCATAGTCGGAGATAAAGGTCTTGATACCGTTTCTTTTGAGCTCCTGGAAAGCGCTTCGGTTGTTTGTGAAGTAGTTGAGGAAGACCTGGGTTTCATCGTCGTAGTCGCTTGGTTGGGTGCTATTGACTTTCCAGTCGAGCCATTTCATATAGACATCAATCATCCATCTCGAGGAGTTTGGTTGAATCGAGTAGTTGGAGCGCTGCTCAAAGAAACTATTCCAGTCGTAATCGATTTGTGCCCCACCTGGCTCATCATCATAGTATGCGCCCAGAAATTTCTCGCCCCATCTGGCATTGCCACCTTTCCAGACCTGTAGCTGCCAAGCCCAAGTCAAATTATCAGTCCTTGTACCCAAATTAACAATTACGTTCAACCGTTTGGCCACAGCGTAGTCGGCGACCTCGTAAACAGCGGTCTCGTTTCGGCTTATCGGCCAAGACTGCAAAACGAAAAGATTCGTGTAGCCGCTGACTCTGTCGATTAGCAGTTTTGCTTCATTGGTCGTGTTGCCGCAAAAGGATACACCGAAGTAGAACGGAGATTCCTTGTTTTGTTCATCCGTCAAGTTAAGCGGCACAACGAAGACCACAGTTAAAGACGCCAGGAGAACTATAGCAGACAAAACAATAATGAACCTCAAGATTTCATATGCTCCTTCAAGTTCTCATTGCGAGGGATTTCGGCAGGCAACAACCCTGGTCACACCAACTACAACGTTTTGATACATATGCTTTGTCACACTTTCTCATTCGCCTCTTTCGATTAGACGTTCAGAGCATCTTTAGTACGGGAAAAGTTATTTTAGACTGATTCCCTGTGGTAGAACCATTATCTGGGCGTATCACCTTTGAAAGCCAGGGTTTCAGTAGCGAAATTTGGCGGCAGCCTCCTAGACGTAGAGGGCAAGGGCATATCCAAAATTCTTCGGCGCGTCATCGAGCTCAGAACAGCAAACGCATTAGGCCCAGTTGTTGTTTTTTCCGCCCCCACAGGCTGCACAGATCAACTAATTCGCATAGGAGAATCATGCGCTCAATCCAACGGCGTTTCAGTCAAAGCAATTTTTCAGATTTACAAGAACCTCATTGACCGCTACGTCAAGAGCCCGTTTCTCGAACAGACTAAATCCGAGTTGGCTTTTTATGAAGCACAGACGGAAGAAGCTCTCGGCAAGATCAATAAGCGGTTCAGTGGCAGCATTAAGGCCAAAGTACTAACTTACGGTGGAGAACTCGCCACGGCATCGTTGATGAGCTACGTTATGAGGAGCCATGGTATCGAGGCGATTTGCCCGACCGTTGGTTATTGGCCAATCGTCACAGATGATGACTTTGAAGACGCAACACCAAACTACGATTTAAGCCTTAAACGTGTTGAAGCCCTCATAAGACCCCTGCAGGAAGGCAAAGTCCTCTCGATGGCAGGCTTCTATGGCGTCACCGGAGACGGGTTGGAAACAGTTTTGGGAAGAGGCGGCTCAGACTTAACAGCCGTATTCGTGTCCTGCTTGCTCAAAGACGCCTTCGAGTCGGAAGCGCTCCTTTATAAGGACGTTCCCGTGCAGAGTGCTGACCCCAAAGTTGTGAAAGGTCAAACAACCGAACATGTTCCCACGTTAACCTACAACGAAGCTCATAAAGCGTCCCTGATGGGCATGAAAATCGTGCAAAGCCCAGCAATCGCCATGGCAAGACATTTTTTGCGTCCCATCTACGTCGTGCCCATTGACGAGCCCGCGATGAATACTGTTATCCAAGAGGAGACGAGCCGCAGCGGTCCCATCGTCAAATGCCTTACGGGAAAGGCAGGCTGCGCTATTTTAACTATGCATGATGAAAAAAGCCGTTCTCTGGAGGATTCGCTACGCATCTGGGAGAAACGCAATGACTTCATGGATTTGGGCGCTGAAACATTGGAGACAGGCGAGAGGATCCGCGACTTCTTGTTTTTAGACTCGGATTTTCTGAAAAAGAACGAGGAAAAACTGAAGGGTTTTGACGAGGAGTTGAAAATCGAGTACGGCTTAGGCGTAGTTACTCTTATCGGCGACAAGATGAAGAATTCACCGGGCGTCGCTTCAACCGCCATCGGCAGCATACAAGGCATAAACATCAAACGAGGTATATTCGCACCCCACACCAGCCAAATTATCATCGTCGTGGAAGACAAGAACGTCAAAGCAACCGTGGCAGCCATTCACCAGAACATGGCGGAGCTCAACAAACTCAACTAGCTATTAGAATAATTCTTTGCTTTCGAAGACTAATACGCCTCCCCAATACACGACGGGTCAAGTGCGTACATCGAAGGCAGAAGGCTTTCAGCTTTTGTTAGGGTTTATTTTGAAAGCTCTGCATATGCCGTTATCGCCATTGCTTTTCTAGTAGCTGCAACAGCAAAGAGTCTTGACCCAAAACTCGTTCTGGACAATGCAGCTTTCTGACTTTGGGGCAAAGTTAAATTCTGACCTGCTATACAACGGTAATCATGAAAATTACCACCATATTAGGCGCAATCGCGGCGGCGATTCTTCTATTCTTCGGCTTCATATTCGTCCTATCAGCTGGCGCGGCCGCGCTTACAACCCAGCAGCAAACTCTAAGATTAATTGAGGGGGGAATTTTGCTCTTTGTGGGATTTGCCATCGTTTACGTGACATACGCTTTCTCGCGTAAACCCACGACTATCGTCCAGCAGTTGGAGATTTCTGGACAAATGAAGGGCGTCGCCATAAAATGCCCCAACTGCTCTGCCTCAGTGGACGCAAACAAGATAAGAATTGTCTCCGGCGTGCCTTACGCTACTTGCCCATACTGTGGAACCACTTTTGAGGTTACTGAGGAACCAAAATGGTAACCCACGCCCACCTGTTCGTTGCATTAATCGCCTTATCCATAGTTTCGGTTTCGGCAGCAAGCCTCGTAAGCGCTCAAAGCATCGTCTACACTGTAGACAAGGAATGGTCGCAAATCTTCATTAATCAAGATGGCACCATCGACCTAACCTACAACATAACATTGACTACTATCTCAGGAGTTATCCACGGATTCTACGTTGGTCAACCAAAAGCTGATTTTGCTTTTACCACAGGACAAGCAGCAGTTGACCAATATGGAAACTCGCTCCAAGTTGCGGATGCCAGCAGCGGCAGCGACTACAGAGTCGACGTAACATTAAACCAGCCTTTAAATGCCGGTAACTCAATCTGGTTCACAGTCACAACGAACGTTGCAGGGTTAATAGACAACGACACCACAAATCTAGGCAACTATAGACTGCTATTTGCGCCCCAATGGATTTCAGATACACCCGTTAACGATGTACGCGTGCAAATTGTTCTTCCACCAGGCGTAACCACGAATGACATAAAATATGACCCTGCAAAACCATGGAATAACACATCAACAGTGGAAGGGAATGTTGCGGTTTATTGGGAGATTCCAGTCCTCCTACCAAACCAGCAGGATACCCTCGCCGTTTCTTTTCCAGCTAAATTCTTGCCTGACTATAATCCGGGTTCGGGAGGAGGCAGCTTTGGCTTGTTGGGGGCTGTTATAGCAGCTGTCGCTGTTTTATCTGTTGTTTTAGTTTTTGGCTTAATCATTTTGAAGGTCCGCAAAAGCACGTATTCATCGCCAAAAGTCGGCATGGAAACTCTTGGTGTAAAACGTGGCTTAACTGCTGTTGAAGCGTCTTATCTTCTTGATTTGAAGCCAACGCAGATAGTTACTGAAGTTCTCTACAGTCTTTTGAAGAAAAGAGCGATTTGGGCCCAAGAAGTAAAACCTGCCCTCAAACTTAAGATGTTGCCTCCGTTTGAGAATAGAATAGGCCCCAAAGAGGATCCTTTGCGTTACTATGAGATTGATTTCCTAAACTCGCTCAAAGCGGATGGCACTCTGGATGAAGAGAAGCTTGCGCATACCGTAATGTTTCTCCGTGATACAGTGGGGCAGAAACTGCAGGGTTACAGCCGAAAAGACACCGTTGACTACTACCGAAAAATCGCGGCGCAAGCTTGGACTCAAGTGGAACAAGCCGGCACGGTGGAGTTAGCTTCAAACGCTTATGATGAGCAACTGCTTTGGCTTTTGCTTGATCCAAACCAGCGGGCACGAACTGAAACCGTATTTAGAGACAGCGTTATTCAGCCAAATCCACTCTGGTTCTGGTGGTGGTACGGCTACACCATTTATCATCCGCATCCAACATACACACCTAACGTTAGTGTTCCGACACAATCGGGTCCGCCTCCAGCCATTCCAGGAGCAGAATTCGCAAACAACATAGCTACTGCATTTGAAAAAACTTCAAGCAACGTAGTAGTAAACTTGGAAAAATTCGCCAACGCCATCGTTCCGCCACCGCCAAAAACTTCTCACGACCCCGCACATCCCAAAGCGGACTGCGTTTGCGCGTGTGCAGCCTGTGCTTGTGCTTGCGCTTGCGTTTCATGTGCTTGTGCGTGTGCAGGCGGAGGTGCCCATTAAATGAGTTTCATAAAGAGAATAGTTGAAAAAGCAAAGATTCCTGTGGGTCGTTATACTTACCGAGGAACTGACAAGTTTACAGGAATGTCACTTCAGCTACGCATCGAACAAAGTCGACAAGGTGTCATGGTAATCAATGCCAACACGGTTCTGCACTTAAATCATACGGCAACCGCGTTCGCTTACTATTTCATGCGAGGTTTAACCCAAAAAGAAGTCTTAGCCAAGGTGCGCCGCATGTACCGTGTGAACGCTGACATGGCCAAAGCTGACTATGAGAAACTTGTTTACACAATCAGCACCCTTGCGCAGACCGAAAAAATTGACCCAGTTACCTTTCTGGGAATTGAAAAAGAGGAACCATTCAGTCACGAGTATTCAGCGCCACTACGCATGGATATGGCTCTGACTTTTAGATGCAACAACAACTGCATCCACTGCTACGCAGGCGGACCCCACGAAACAGCCGAACTCACCACGCAACAATGGAAAGAAGCAATTGACCGTTTGAGCGACGCGGGCATTTTTATATTGACTTTCACGGGGGGCGAACCCACACTGCGAGAGGACCTGCCTGAACTGCTGTTGTATGCCCAGAACAAGGGTATGGTCACAGGGCTGATAACGAATGGCAGAAAGCTCAAAGACAAAGACTACGTGAACGCGCTTGAGAAAGCAGGCCTCGACTTCGTGCAGGTAACGCTGGAATCTCACAAGCCGGCGGTTCACGATTTGATGACGGCGTCTGCGGGAAGCTGGAAAGAAACCACCACAGGCATCCGGAACGCTGTGAACTCGCAAATCTACGTCACCTCTAACACGACGCTGAGCAAGCATAACGCAGCCAGCTTCTTGGACACGGTTGACTTCATCAAAGGACTTGGCGTCAACGCTTTTGGCTGCAACAGCCTCATCTACTCAGGCAAAGCCGATTCAGTAGGCCAAGATTTCGCTTTAACCATCAACGAGCTGGATGCTTTGCTCCCTAAAATCCGCGACAAAGCCCATCTGCTTGGACTCAAATTTCTATGGTACACGCCGACGCAGTACTGCCAGTTTGACCCAGTGCAGCATGGGTTAGGCATCAAATCCTGTACTGCAGCCTTAATCAACATGTGCGTTGGGCCCAACGGCGAAGTTTACCCCTGCCAAAGCTACTTCGAAAGCCTGGGCAACATCCTCAAGGCAGACTGGCAAAGCATCTGGAACCATCCGACAGCTAAGAAAATCCGCAGCCGGGCTTACGCGGAAGAAAAATGCAAAAACTGCCCTCAACTGCAGGTTTGCGGTGCCGGGTGCCCTCTTGAGCTTAGGAACTCGAGCTACATCTGCATTGACTCTTCATGACCAAAGCCTCGCCCTAAGGGAGAAGCCCTTTTTAGAGCCGAACTCCCGTTCTTTATTCAATATATGCGCCTCGACCAAGGTTAAGTGAAAGCGTTGACTGCCACTGACAGCAAGAAACCCATGCTTGTAGTGTTCGACGTTGAAGGCGTGCTCATTCCTAAAAACCGCCTGTTCTTTGACGTAGCCAAAAGTCTTGGCGCAATGCGTTTGATGCATGTGCTCTTTTATGGCTTTCTTTATGCGGTGGGAATTTCAACTTTAAAACGGGCATTGACGCGAATTTTCTGGGTTATGCGCGGCGCAACTGTGGACTTGCTGGAGGAGAAACTGCGAAAGCTGCCGTTAATGCCAAATGCGCCCGAAGTTTTCGATAGATTAAGAACTGAAGGATGTAAAACCGCCCTGATAAGTTCTGGACTGCCAACTTTTCTGGTTAAGAAAATTGCAGGTTTAGTGGGTGCCGACTACGCAATAGGCGTTGATGTGGGCATCGAAAACGGCGTGCTGACTGGTGAGGTCTGGGGAGACGTCACCGAACGTAACGGCAAGTTTCTAGTTTTTAAGAAGCTAATGGAGGACGAGCACGTAACTGCGGCTAACTGTGTGGTGGTGGTAGATGACCGTAACAATGCGTCATTATTCCTGAAGGATTCGCTGAAAATCGGATACAACCCGGACTTCCTAATACGAGTCAAAGCCGATGTCGTCGTTTCTGGCAAGCTAACCAAGATTCTACCCGTGATAAACCACGAAACACAACCTTCTTCGCTTTCGAGGAACGATTTGTTACGAGAGATTATTCACGCTTCAGGCCTGTTCATACCTGTCATAGCAATACTTTTTGGTTTGGTGTCTACAGCATTGTTCGTTGTTTCCGTGGTGGTGCTGCACGTAGTTTCGGAGCTGTTCCGCATAAGGGGAAAGAACATGCCATTCTTCTCGCTCATCACACGCTACGCGGCTTCGCAGTCAGAGTTGTGCCAATTCACTTTTGCGCCCATTTACTTTGCTTTAGGCATCTTGTTGACGCTGCTGATTTTCCCTGCACCCGCAAATTACGCAGCTATAGCCGTCTTCACTATAGGTGATAGCGTCGCATCGCTCGTGGGCGGACGAATATCAAAGAAGACAATGCCGTTTAACCGGGCGAAAACAGTTGAAGGAACCTTGGCTGGGTTCGCCTTTGCCTTCTTGGCTGCAACCTTGTTTGTTTCCCCTTGGACAGCCTTGGCTGGAGCTGCGATTGGAATGCTTGTAGAGTATCTGCCTTTGCCTGTGAACGATAACCTTCTCATGCCAATTTGCACCGGATTGGTGTTGATGTTTCTAGTTTGATGAGGCAACACCTGCAAGGTTTCTGCTCCATCTGAGCCGAGTGATTTGACTTACACGAGATGCATAGAATTCCCTACGATAAGCCAGGTCTTCTAAATGACAAGCAGACCTGGGAATTCAGACCACACTACAACAAAGGTTGGAAGAAACAAGTCAAGTACTCCTTACAACTAACGAAGTCTAGCCAACCGGCGCAATCGAAATTGGGTTAAGGACGAAGTTTCAGTCGCATCAAAAGCTGCAAATGAACCAACAGTCCAGTATGCCAGTTTTTCAAATAGTCGATTCCTCGGCGGGTTAGCAACGGGTCTGGTACTTTTGATGCTTTTGATACAAAAAAGAAACACACTCACTCTGTAGGGGTCGACACTCAGAGTTTTGCCAAAGCCTTCTGGTAATCCTGAACAAAATACTTCGCGCCTTTCTTGACAACCATATGCCCTTCAGCTTTCAAAAGCGCCGCATGGGCTTCTGCCCCGCCTGGATACTTCTCGTTGAGCAAGCCGCCTGCCTTCAAAGTCCGCCAATATGGCGTAACGTCTGCCCTACCGCTTTGGCGTTGCTCTTCAGCCGCACGTGCCGCAAACCCTGAGAAGATTCCTGTGGTCATTGGGCAGCCAATTGTAGCTTGATGTTTTCTGGCGAGGGCGGCGCGGAGATCGTTAATTGTGGTGAGTTTGCCCTTAGGCACTTTCCGCATGAATTCGTCCACTTCCGCTGGAGCAGGAATAACCAGAGTGCCCGTTCCCCATGTTTTGCTCATCGAATCCGGGATAGGCTTGACTTTTGGCAGACCTTTGCTGTCATTCAATTTCTCGGACCAAGTCGCCCTAGGTTTAGGCATAGTCTTCCCAGAGGTTATATTGTGGGTTTGGGTTTATCAAATCTTTCCTAACGGGTAACATCTTTACTTGTTTTTATGAGGTTTTGTTTCTGCTTGTGGCTTAGCTTCTTGACGGCTCTTTCTCGTCGCATAGCATCTGCCCTGCATTCAAAGCCTTCAGAATAAGCAAGTTCTTTCAGCTTGTGGCTTTTAGTGTATCTTGCCCCTTTACCGTCTTTGTGAAGCCTCAAGCGTTCCTGCAAGTTCTTCGTGTAGCCTGTGTAGAAGGTTCCATCGTGGCAAAGCAAAATATAAACGTAATAAGTCACTAGCGAGATTCTCCCTTGTCAAGGCCTAAAGTAGTAATCGAGAGTCTCTTCTTCGTCGATTTCCTTTTCAGACACTTGCGACTCTCTTTCTAATGAGAAGATTACGCCTTTTTGGAGCGCGCGCTTCACGTATGCTTCAGGGTCCATCGCCTGGATTCCGGTTCGGTCAACATCTATTATGTAGATTTCGTGGATACGGGCATTTTGAATTCCGTCGACAGTGACAGGAGGATTCTGGTAGAAGTAATCGCAAAGGCTCTTGATCTGCTCGATGTCATGTAGCGTTCTCTTTCGAGGGGGAATAGACAGAGCACGGGGCAACGGCAGAATATAATGAGGCGGAACGCCAATAGCAAATTTTCCTGCATAACTGCTGTACCGCACAATCTTGCTTGCCAAACGAGCATAGGTGTACGTTAACGGGTCCAAAGCGTGCTCAGGCGGAATGTAGCCCGTTTCTATTTCAACAATAAGGTTGCCGTAGCCTTTAGTCGAGTAAAGGTCGCACGTTAGAATGTCGTTCAACTGGTACTCAAGTAAGACATCGTATCCTTTTTTGATGAGGTATTTTGCACAGACCAGCTCCATGACAGAGTGGTTTATCTTCACAACATTCGCACGTTGGAGGTTCAGCAGGTCGTCTCTGAGCTTGTAGAGTCGGCCCGCTTGATTCTCCTCCATATCAACTACCAATCGCGAAATCAATAGGGCAAGGTCCTGCTCAAACTTGGCTTTGGGGCTAGTCATTCGTGTTACCCGGTAAGTTTGGATTAACCTGACATATGATTTGCTAACAGTATGATAAGTCTTCTACAACTTACAATCCGAAAAAAACCCATTGACACTATTCTACTTCCAGACTTTTATGCAGTTTCAGAGTGCGATTTAACTGGCACATCCGCATTCATACCAGAGATGCCTTAAGCTTCTCCAAGTAAGACATGACCTGATTCGCATTGGGCTCTGACATGTTTAACGCAAGCTCAATCGCTGCTCCCTGGTTAGAGTTGCCTCTTCTCTGCATACTCTCCAATGCGTTGCCTATGTTTTCCAGCAGGGGTTCCCACGTAATCTTGATCCGCTGCCCCTTCAAGGTGTACAACGCCATGATGTGCGCGCTTATTCGGTTTAGGCGTTCCTTGAAGACCTGCAGGGTTCCAGCAATTTCCAAGCTATCGTAATCAGAGCCAGAAAGGTGACTCATGATCGAAATGTACTCTTGTTGTAGCGCTTCGATTTCGGCACGAAGCTCGTTTTTCATATAAGGGTCGGTTCTGTCTTGCATAGGGATCAGCCCTCTTTCTGTATGTCTGCCAAGGAGTACATAAGACTTGTTTTTTCTTTAAAGAAAGAAGTGGGAAAACTACTATTTGGTGGCTTGTTTGAGGCCTCGCGCGGTCTCCTCGATTTCCCGCAGCATCCTAGCTTTATCGTCTCGGTTTTTGTTGATGAGGTCTACGAAGGCGCTGCCAACGATGACACCGTCTGCCCCCGCTTTGATAACACTTTTGACATGTTCTGGCTTGGATACGCCGAACCCGACGGCAAGCGGAACCTTACCATTGGTAAATGGCAACACCCTTTTGATGAGACCGATAGTTGAGGCAGCGACTTGGGTTTTTGCACCCGTCACGCCGAATCGAGAGACAAGGTAGAGGAATCCGGAGGTAGCGTCAACGATTTTGGCAAGCCTTTCGTTACTGGTAGATGGTGCAGCAAGGAATATTGTGGCTATGTTGCGTGCCGCTGCCACTTTCCTGTATTTGTCTGCTTCTTCTAATGGCAAGTCGGGAATTATGGTTCCGTCAACTTGGCAGTTTTCGGCGAAGGCAAGGAATGTTTTTAACCCTAACTTGAACACTGGGTTAAAATATGTCATCACTGCAATGGGCACATCGTATTTCTTCTTGATGGATTTTGCTATTTCCAGAACCGTTTTCGGTGTGGTTCCAGCCGCCAATGCTCTTGCACTCGCAGCCTGAATCGTCGGTCCGTCTGCGATAGGGTCCGAAAATGGCAAGCCTAATTCCTAAGCACATCTATTCCGCCCTTGATTAGGGCTTCCGCGATACTTGGCGTTAACTCTGGTTTAGGGTCGCCTGCAACTACATATCCAATTAGTGCGCCGTTTTCGTCTGCTTTGAGTGCCTCGAAAGTTTTGGTTATGCCGTTCATATTTTCGCCCCTGTGAATTTCGCAACTGTCTCCACATCCTTGTCCCCACGACCCGACAGAGTTACCACAACAGCCTCCTTCCTTTTCATTTTCGCTGCCAGTTTCACTGCGTATGCAAGTGCGTGTGAAGATTCAAGCGCGGGAATGATGCCTTCCGCCTCGGATAGTGTGAGGAAAGCGTCTACGGCTTCTTTGTCGTTTATCGCCACGTACTCTGCCCGTTTCAAATCATTCAGAAACGAGTGCTCTGGACCTACGCCTGGATAGTCTAAACCTGCCGAGATGCTGTGCGTATTCTGGATTTGGCCGTCGCAATTTTGGAGAACGTAGGTACGCATGCCGTGGAAGACACCTTCGGTTCCTGCGCTTATTGATGCTGCATGTTTGCCGGATACTATGCCTTCGCCAGCTGCTTCGACTCCGTAGAGTTTCACTTCTGGACAGTCCTCGAAGGGGAAGAATGTGCCAGCAGCATTGCTCCCACCGCCGACGCAGGCGACGAGTGCTTCTCGCAGGCAGCCCTGTTTTTGGAGGAATTGAGATTTGATTTCGTTGCCTATCACGCTTTGGAAGTCTCGAACCATCATGGGGTATGGGTGCGGTCCCACGACTGAGCCGATGAGGTAGTATGTGTTTTCGATGTTTGTTACCCAATCACGGAATGCTTCGTTTATGGCGTCCTTCATTGTGCGACTGCCTGCCTCAACGGGGTACACGTCGGCGCCCAGTAGCTTCATGCGGAAAACGTTAAGCTGTTGTCGCGCCATGTCATCGACGCCCATGTAAATTTCCGCCCTCAGCCCTAAAACGGCTGCCGCCATGGCTGTGGCTACGCCGTGTTGTCCCGCGCCCGTTTCTGCGATGATGCGGGTTTTTCCCATTTGCTTTGCGAGTAGGGCTTGTCCCAGTGTGTTGTTGATTTTATGGGCTCCTCCGTGCGCGAGGTCTTCGCGTTTGAGGTAGATTTTTGCTCCGCCAACCTTCCGTGTGAGGTTCTCTGCATAGTAGAGGCTTGTGGGTCTGCCCGCGTATTCACTCAGATAATAGTCCAGCCGCTCACTAAACTGCCTATCTTGCGTAGCCTGCCTATAAGCTGCCTCCAAGTCCTCCAGCGCTTTCATCAGGACTTCGGGGACGAAACGTCCGCCAAATTTACCATATTTTCCGTTCAATGGGTAGCTGCTTAGTTTCACGGTTTTTGCCTCTGATGTTTTTCTTTCTTGGTTTCGTTCAATCATTGTGCTTTCACGAATTCCCTGATTTTGGCTTCAACATTATCAGCTGACATAATCGAGGAGCCAATTAAGAAGGCGTCTGCCCCGAACTCCCGTAGGAAACGCAGATCGTCGGGCGTGGTGACTCCGCTTTCGCTCACAATCACCCTGCCAGTGTGTTGACATTGGGAAAGGATGCTTTTGGTCACGTTCAAATCCACGTCGAGCGTGCACAAATTTCGATTGTTTATCCCCAACAAATCTGCCTCGCTTTGGACGGCGCGCACAAACTCCCCAGCACTGTGTGCTTCCAGCAACACTTCGAGATTCTTCGAATGCGCCTTCGCCACCATTTCGGGCAATTCAGAGTCGCAATAGCCTCTATCAAACACTGCCTGAATCAAAAGGACAGCGTTTGCTCCCAGCTTCGAGGCGGCTTCCAGCTGCAGTGGGCTCACGACGATGTCCTTCATGAGAACGGGAACATTCACGCTCTGCCTCACCTCCGCTATGTTGCTGAGCGAGCCTTTGAAGTATTTGGGTTCGGTCAACACGGAAATGCCAATTGCCCCGCCTTGCACCATGTCCTGCGCGATTTGGGCTGGAGAAAAATCCTGCCTAATCTTGCCCCTTGACGGCGACGCGCCTTTGACTTCAGCGATGACTGCCCCGCCTCTGTTATTTAGAATCGCTTTCTTAAGGCTGGCTGCAACGGGTTTTGTCAAGACTCCTCTCTCGTAATAGCCTAAATCAACCGTGGCTTTTGCATCCGCTGCGAGCAAGTCAAGGAAGTCATGCATGTTTCCATTCCAGCTCCTGTAGCTTTGATAGGTCACCGCCAGAAAAGCTAATCAGAGATTCGAGTTTCTTGTATGCGGCACCACTTTTGACGGATTCACGAGCAATTTCCATGCCTTCCTTGAAGGTTTCCGCTTTTCCACCTACCATAACAGCTGCTGCGCTATTGACCAGAACAACTTCCGCCTTGGGCTCGCCAATCGGACAAACGCCACTGAAGATTTTGAAGAGCAATTCTGCATTTTCCTCGGGCGTCGATCCACGTAATGAATCTACACATGCTTTCTTTATGTCGAAGTCTTCAGGACTAAACTCTGTCGTAGTGACTTCGCCGTTTTTCAAATGTGAAATGACTGTTTTGCCCACAGTGGAGATCTCATCTAGCCCATCTAATCCATGCACAACCACGGCTTCCTCGCAGCCCAATTTTTCAAGCACCTCCGCTATAGGCTTTGTCAGCCTCGCAGCGTAAACGCCAAGCAAGTGTGCGTTCGCGGACGCCGGGTTAGTCAGCGGACCCAAGATGTTAAATATGGTCCGGATCCCTACTTCTTTGCGTGGGGCAATTGCGTACTTCATGGCTGGGTGAAAAGCAGGGGCGAACATGAAGCCGACACCGACTTGCTCAATTGCACCCTGAACCTCTTGAGGATCCATGTTCAGGTTGAGCCCCAGCTTTTCGAGCACGTCTGCGCTGCCGCTTCTGCTCGTCACGGAACGGTTCCCGTGTTTCGCAATCGTTACTCCCGCGCCCGCAGCAACGAACGCGGCTGCAGTGCTGATGTTAAAAGTCTTGATTTTGTCACCGCCCGTTCCGCATGTATCCACCAGGCGCCCTTTAACCTGTGGATTGATTCGAACGCAGTTTTCCCGCATCACCTGTGCCAGTGCAGTGATTTCTTCGACTGTTTCTCCTTTCATTCGAAGTGCAGTCAAAAAGGCAGCTATCTGCGCTTGCGTCGCTTGCCCCGCCATGATTTCCCGCATCGCCTGCCGGGACGCCTCGCTCGAAAGGCTTGTTCCTTCGACAAGTGTCTGAATGTTCTCCCTAATCATTGCTGCGTGCCCTCCAAAAAGTTCCTGATTATAAGTTTGCCTTCCTCGCAGAGTATGGATTCAGGGTGGAATTGAATGCCTTCAATGGGGAACTGTTTGTGGCGGACTCCCATGATCTCTCCATCATCCACTGCGAACGCAGTCACTTCCAAGCAGGGCGGAATCGTGTTCTGCTCACCAGCCAAAGAGTGATACCGAGTTGCCGTGAAGGGATTCTGCACTTTTGCGAATACGCCTTTGCCGTCGTGTTTTATGCTGCTGGTTTTGCCATGCATAAGTCGTTTGGCAAAGACGACTTTTCCCCCAAAAGTGGTAACTATGCCCTGATGCCCTAAGCAGACGCCCAGGGTAGGAACATTGTAGCTCACGTTCTGCAGAATTGCCTTGCACACGCCAAAGTATCTCTCATCTTGTGGATTGCCTGGTCCAGGTGAGATGACGATTCGGTCTGGTTTGAATGCGCGAACCTGCTGCAGTGTAATTTGGTCGTTTCGGTAGACGATTACCTCGGTACCGAACTCGCCAATGTACTGAACCAGATTGTAGACGAACGAATCGTAGTTGTCGACTACCAATACCTTCATTTTGCTTTGCCTCCGCAAATCTGCAGTGCCTTCATGAGTGCACTCGCCTTGTGCTCAGTTTCGAACCACTCGCGCTCGGGAACAGAATCGGCCACGATACCTGCTCCCGCCTGAATACAAGCATTCATACCTTGCGCAAAAAGGGTGCGGATGGTTATGGCAAAATCCGAATTGCCGTTGTAACTGAAGTATCCCACAGCGCCCGCGTATGGTCCGCGTCGAGTAGGTTCGAGTTCTTCGATGATTTCCATGGCTCGTACCTTGGGCGCTCCGGAAACCGTGCCGGCAGGGAAGACGGCTCTTAGCGCGTCGTAGCTGTTGCAGTCTTCTCTGAGGTCGCCGATGACACGGGAGACGAGGTGCTGCACGTGGCTGTAGCGGTTTACCTGGATGAATTCTGGGACGCGGACGCTACCGAATTTGGAGACCTTGCCCACGTCGTTCCTCGCCAAATCGACGAGCATTATGTGTTCGGCGCGCTCTTTCGGGTCAGCAAGGAGCTCCTTGGCTAGGCGCCTGTTCTCAGCGGCATTTTCATCTGCGGGTCTTGTGCCCGCAATCGGAAAGGTCTCGATAGTTCGATTTTCCACTCGTGCCAACATTTCGGGGCTGGAACCAACAATCTGTCTTTTTCCGCCCTTGTAGAAGTACATATACGGCGAAGGGTTAATCTCTCGAAGTGCACTGTAGAACTCAGTTAGGTCGCCTTTGAATTTGAAATCGAAGCGTTTGCTAATGACAGCTTGGAAGATGTCACCTTTGACAACGTATTCTTTTATTTTCTCCACAGCTTGTTCGTAACGCTTCTGAGTAGTGTTTACTCTGGGTGCCTCGAAAGTCAGTGCCTCAGATTCGGGTTGCTGCTTAAGGAGCTGCTGAAGCTCCTGCAAACGGCTCGCTCCATAGCAATAGTAATACGCGCGTCTCTGTTTGTGATCAAAAACGATGCCGTCGTCGAAGATTCCCATCTCCAGGTCTGGAAAACCAAGGTCATCGCTTGCCGATGTGGGTAGGTTTTCCCAGTAACGGACTGCATCGTAACTGATGTAGCCTACAGCGCCTCCTGCAAACCGAAAATCCTTGTTAGCTGTTGCGCGCTCCGCGACCGCCCGTCTGACCACTTCGAGCGGATCAGTGACCGCCTCCTTGGTTTCCCGCCCCGTTTCTTCGTTGTGGGTTACTGCAAACCCGTTTTTTACCTGAATATTTAGCCTTGGACCGAATCCTATAAAAGAGAACTGTGCCAGCTTCTTTGGTCCTTCAATCGATTCCAGCAAGTAAGCTATCTCGTAATGTTTGTAGAGTTGAGAAAAGATTTCGAGAGGTGTGTTTTCTATAGAGATTTTCTTGAAGCTGAGCGGGTTAGCTAGTTTAGTGGTTGATGTTTCTGTTATGGTTGGCGTTTGTGTGCCAAAGACGATACCCCATTTTCTGTTTGCCCCTATGGTTCACATGCATACGTTTATGCTTTATTTAAAGCTTATTTGTACATAAATGTACACGATTCATTTCATCAACGACCTGTCAATCCAACTTAGATACGCTTCAGAGCCGACCATGATGGGCAAAGCCAAAACTTCAGGCACTTCATAACTATGCAGCTTATTCACAACCGCCGCAATTTTATCAAACATGTTTAACTGAGACTTCATAAGAAGCAAGAATTCTTCGGCTTCTTCAATTTTGTCCGACCAATAAAAATGAGATGTCATAGGACCGAGGATGTTGGCGCAGGCAATTAGCTTCTGCTCGAGCAAACTTTGTGCGATAGTTTCTGCTTCCTGTCTGTTTTGGGTAGTCACTAAAACGATTACATATTGTGTCTTCACATAGTTCGCCTAATCCATTAACCGGGCTGCAACAAGAAATGTTTTGCTATGTCCGTGGTGCCTCTTTGCCAGCAAGCATCAAGTTTATTTTCAGACCAGAACATAATCATTTACAGAATTCTTACTATCGAAGGAGACCACAAAGTTGACTCAAGCCAAAACCATAGGAGTCATCACTACAGGCGGAGACGCGCCCGGCATGAACGCCGCTATACGCGCAGTCACACGTATCGCCCACTCAAAGGGCTATCAGGTCGTCGGGTTTGAACGGGGCTGGGAAGGCCTAATCACTGACAACTTCAGGCACCTAACTCCTCGAAGCGTCGGCGGTATTATGCAGCTGGGTGGCACAATCTTGCACACGGCTCGCTGTCCCGAATTCAAAACGCCTGAAGGTATCCAGAAAGCAGTCAAAACCCTCAAGAATCACCAAATCTGCGGGTTAGTCGTTATCGGCGGCGATGGATCCTTTAAGGGAGCACTTGAGTTAAGCAGGAAAACCGATGCTCATATGGCAGGCATCCCCGCAACCATAGATAACGACGTCTATGGTACAGACGAAACAATAGGCTTCGATACAGCGGTAAACACAGCCGTGATGCAAATTGATAAAATCCGAGATACCGCCATCAGTCACGAGCGCATATTCATAGTTGAAGTTATGGGCAGGCAAAGGGGCTTCCTTGCGCTGACAGTGGGCGTCACGGTGGGCGCGGAAATCATAATCGTCCCTGAAAGCCAATGCGACGTAGAAGGGATTGTAAACACATTGAAAGAAAACACTCGCAAAGGCAAGAGGGCGGGCATTATCGTCGCCGCAGAAGGATGCGGAAGAATCAGCGAACTTGCCAAGGCCATCGAAGAGCAGACCCACGCCGAAGTCCGCCTGACAATTTTGGGATACGTACAGAGAGGAGGCAGCCCCACTGCACGAAGTAGACTGCTCGCAAATCTGTTCGCAGAGAAGGCCGTTGATTTGCTAGCTCAAAACAAAGGTAACAAAGTTGTCGGCCTCCAGAACGGTAAAGTAACTACAATCGAGCTGGCAGACGCGTGCTGCAAAACCAAGCCGATTGATACTTCGTTGCTGAAGCTTAACGAAATGCTGGCAATTTAGACTCCTCAGTCCTCTTCTTAGCGCAGGCTATTGGCTTGTTCTTTTAAGAACGCTATGAAGAAGGGGAGACGACGCGTCTCCGAAGCGCGCTTAAGCTAAGGTAGAGGCTACAGAAAGGGCTATTAGTTTATAAAACATAGTTTTGTCAAGGTCGTTGTATCTAAAACATTTTATGAAAGTGACACTTATCCATGCCATTCTCTTACAAAATCGCCACAGAAGTCCCGTCCAGTTACTTCGAGAAGCTTTTTGACTTCATGTTTAGGCAGTACCTCGCGCCTCAGAAACAGCGATTCTCCAATCTGTCAAAAGAAACAACCCAAACAGGCACCACGTTTTCTTACGGAGTCCTGGACCAACAAGGAAAAGAGATTCTCAAGGTCGAAGTTGCAGGCACCAACGAAATAGACGTGACAATAACGCCTCTGGATGTAGAGATTCCATCTGAGATTATTGAAGAAGCTAGGCAGGATGTGGTCATTGCTATTCAAATGTTTGAAGAAAAAGCCCGCAAAGCGACATGGTACTTCGCGTGGCGAGAGGGCGAAGAAATCGTCCCAGAAAGGGTCAAAATGCAGGAGAAGAGCCTTAACCGCCTCTTTCTCGAGACACAAATCTTGTTTTTCGTTGTTTTTATCGTTTTGGGCATGGGGCTTTTCTTTTTGATGAGCGTGGTCTATCCAGACTGGTTCTGGGTTGCGCCGCTCGTGCTCATCGCCGTGCAATTCATCTTTGTTTTGTACAGCAACAAGATAATCGCGCGGACAGGTGACTGGAGCATAACCAAAGACAACCCCATAATCCATTTCCTGGAGTACCACCTACCAGTTGGTGCCCTTGAAACTCTTGATGACCTTAAGCAAATACCGCCCGAGCACCTCGCCGCTTTGAAAAAGGAGATTTACGATGAAATCATCGCGAAATGCGGGGAATTCGACTGCACCGAAGCTGAAAAGATCTTCAAAAAATACAACGTTTCATGTCGACAAGGCAATCTGTCTGCTAGGAAAGTCAACGTCTATGAGCTGGTTAAGAAAATCGCTGATAAATTTGGATACGAGACACCGCAGATTGTTGTTTCCAACACGATGACGCCTAACGCGGCCGCTTCTGGTCCAAGCCCAAGTCGAGGAATAGTCCTCATTACCACTGGTCTGCTGGTCCAGCTTGAGGAGCCAGAAGTCATCAGCGTTCTTGGACACGAGTTTGGGCACTTGAAAGGCAGGGATCCGCTGATTCTCTATGGCCTCACTAGCGCAGAATTCTTATTCAGGTTTTACGTGTTGTTCAACTTGTTTCCAGTGATTTTCTCGTCGTTCCTGTTCTTCGTGTACTTCTGGGCAGTCATGACGCTCATATTCTTCATAGCCAAATTCTTGGAAGCCCGAGCGGACCTTGTCTCAGCCATCGTTATGGGGCAACCCAAAGTCCTTGCTGGTGCCTTGGAGAAAATTGGGTTTCAGCGGTTGCTGTTTGAACGTACACCCAGCTTCCGCCTCCAAGAATGGTTGGGTCTTGACAGCCACCCGCCGATTTACTTCCGGGTGGGACGTCTCTCCAAACTGGAAAATCCAGAGAAAATTGAGCATCCGCTAATCCAGAGCATCAAAGACGTGTTTAAGGGGTTCCGCGCGACCCTATAGAGAAGCTATTGTCACGGCTGACAAAAAACAATTCTTTCGGTTACACCTTTGATATCCTGCGGGTTCCATTAAGCAGTCCAACGTAAAAGACAAGAGGCCTCAATCGTAGACTCCAACAACAGGCTCTAAGGTCCAAGATCTCGATGCCCCCATGCAGGGCATCTTTCGAAGAAGGCACGTTACAGGGTTGGATATCGACTTGCCCCCGGGACGGTTCACAGTCCCGAGCCATCGATAACAACGCCGTTAGGGTCCAGCTGAAAAATCACTAAGTATATTCGCTGCCACGGTGAAGGAAGTTGGGGTTTTCATAGAATTGTTACTAGATAATCCGCTTCGAAACTGTTTGAACTGATCTGCCTAGTCATTCCGACTTTCAGGTCTACCTTTTTGTTGATGAGCTTGAGGTCGCGTGTGAAATCTTCGACATAGTTGAGGGGGATGGCGCAGTTGTAGCAAAAAGAGCCAGAGAATGAGACAGTAACGACCGTTGGCGAAACGCGGACGACTTTGATGAACGCTTGAGGGCTTTTTAGTCGGTTGTACAAGACGACAGCTTTGCGCACCGCCGCCTCCAGCCCCGCCTGATTCTGACATGTGCAGCGTCCACGCTAGACTTCGATGTAGCTGCCGTCGAAGGCGAGTTTGGAAATGCCCAATTCGTCTTTGACTTCGCGCAGCTGTGCCAAATTGAATACCGGTCCGTCACGGCACACACGGTACTTGCCAATCATGCAGCTTCCGCACAAGCCGATGCCGCAGCGCATCAACCGCTCCAAGCTGGCTTCCATGGCGATTTGGCGTTGCTCGGCTATATCGAAAATTTTACGCACCATTTTTTCAGGTCCGCAAGCGTAAACCATATTGAATTTGTCTTTGACAAGCAACCTATCAAGTGGCTCGGTGGCGAGGCATTGCAGGCCGTAGCTGCCGTCTTCGGTAGTTGCAACAGCGCTTTCGTCCGTGCAAAGCGCGTCAAGCTCGTTTATAAATATGAGTTCGTTTTTGGTTTTGGCGCCTACAACAAAGCTTAGGCGGTCTGCCTTCACCGCTAAGCGCTTTGCCAAGAACAGCAGGGGCGCGGTTCCGGTGCCGCCTCCGACAAAGAGGACTCTTCCGCGTGTTTCTGTGAAGCTGTTGCCAAAGGGTCCTCGGACTCCAACGAGGTCACCTGTTTTCAGAGCTTGAAGATGTCTTGTTGCGTCGCCCACCGCTTTCACTGTGAACTGGACTTGCCCGTTGCCTGCGCTCAGAATACTCAGCGGAATCTCGTCCACGCCGGGTATCCAGAGCATGAGGAACTGTCCCGGGTTTGCCTTCGCGCACAGATCATCTACTATTGTGTAGGTTTTGACGGTTGAGCTTTCTGTCTTTACGTTGACAATACTCGTGGTTCGCATTGTGTTATGCTTGGTGTGAGAGGCCGACAATTTCTTTTATGCTCCTGTATTCTTTTCTTTTTAGGTAGTTAGTTAGTCCACGGTTTATGGCTTGGAATACGGCGGGCTCTTCAAGAGCTACCGCGCTACCGATTTGGATTGCAGAGGCACCCGCAAGTAAGAATTCGACGGCGTCGCGCCAGTCGCTAATGCCACCGCAGCCAATTATAGGCACCTTAACGGCTTCGAAAACGTCGAAAACACAACGCAACGCGATGGGTTTAATTGCAGGTCCGCTTAGTCCACCTCGAACGTTACTGAGCACAGGCATTTGGGTTTCGGAATCGATTGCCATGGCGCGGACTGTATTAATGACTGTTAGGGCGTCTGCACCTGCTTTCTCTGCGGCTTTGGCAAGCTCTGTTATGTCGGTTACGTTGGGCGACAGTTTAACGATTACTGGTCGTTGAACGGCGGCTTTGACTTTGCAGACGACTTCAATTAAGAGTCTTGAATTTTGCCCGATTTCTGACCCCGTATATTGGACATGTGGGCACGATACGTTCAATTCCACCGCGTCTGCACCTGCTCCAACAGCTTTTTGAGCCACTATAGCGTATTCTTCTGCTGTGTAACCAAAAACGCTCACGATGAGTGGGACTTTGAGGATTGTCTTCGCGTATTTTAGCTCTCCTATGTAGTCGTTTATGCCCGGGTTAGGGAGACCTACTGCGTTAATTAGCCCGCTTTTTGCCTGGACTAAGGTTGGGTTCGGGTAGCCTACTCGTGGCTCAACCCCGATTGACTTGGTAACAACTGCGCCAGCGCCATTTTCCTCTATCATTCGCAGGGAATCTCCCGTGTAGCCGAGAATGCCTGAGGCTAAGGCAGTGGGATTGGGCAGTTTCAAATCTACTATTTTTGTTGTCAACAAGTTGCTGCTCAAAGGCGTTTTCTCCCTTCACCTTTGCTGAATAGATGAATTTAAGTTCAGGGAGATAAAGCTTCTTCAGACGGATCCTCTCTCTCAGGCTTCGTGAATTCCGGTTAATGATTTGGGATTCGCAAATGCTTTATTGGAAAAAGAACCAAGAAGAGCAGAAGGTGCAATAGGATGAGAAAGTCAAAGCTGGAATTCTACGAAGACATCATATGCACCTTAGCTCGAAAAGCTCTAACCATAGACGACTTAGCATTTAATTGCAACATGAACTGCACCACTCTGCAACAGCGCCTAGAATTTCTGGTCAAAAACAACATCACATCCACTGAAATTGGTCACGACAACAGGAAGTTCTATACTTTGACAAGAAGAGGATTGGCGATTTTCAAAACCTTCTGCATAGCAAGATTCCTCGAAAAACATCAAACCAGCGCGAAACAGGCAGAGCAAAGCCTGCAGGAAATCCCAGCACAACCAGAGAAACCATAGCAGATGTCAAAACAAGCTCAGTAAACCAAAACAGAAAACTAACCCGCTGCAGCATCATCCGTTGATAAATCATGGTAGAGCCAACCGCGGAAGAAATCTGGAACCTCGACAAACAAGAACTTTTGGACCTCCTGAACTCCGAAGTTTTTGTTCCGAAACCTAAGAGAATCCGTTTTTATGCTCCAAGTTTCAGCTACCATAAGACAGTCAGCTTCTGCGGCTCCAACAAAGAATTCCCAACGATCTCCGTAACAGGAAATGGATGCGCGCTCAATTGCAAACATTGCGGAGGAAAAGTCCTCGAAACAATGCATCATGCAAATACGCCTAAGAGACTTTTTTTGCTTTGCAAAAAGCTCAAGGAAGATGGTGCTTTAGGAGTTTTGGTTAGTGGCGGGTGCTTGCCAGATGGTTCAGTCCCTCTCGGAAAATTAACTGAAGCGCTATCAAAAGTCAAGCGCTATTTGGGTCTGACGATTTTTGTCCACACAGGCATTGTAGAACCGGAAACCGCTGCGCAGCTGAAAATTGCAGGCGTGGACGCAGCATTAATCGACGTTATTGGCTCAGATGAGACCATACGAGAAATCTACAACTTAGGCATAACAGTGCGGCAATACGAAGACTCACTAAAGGCGTTGAGCAAAGTTGGCATAGACGTCGTGCCACATGTGATTACAGGGTTGCACAACGGCCAACTTTTAGGCGAACTCAACGCCCTCAAAATCATAAAGCGCAACAATCCCGCCGCAGTCGTCGTAATCAGCTTCATGCCCATTCACGGAACAATCATGGAAAAAACCAAGCCCCCAGAACCGCAAGATATCGCCAGAAGCGCAGCAGCTGCACGTGCGATGTTTTCGGAAACGCCGCTTGTTCTTGGCTGCATGCGCCCAAAAGGTAAACATAGACCAGAAACTGACATCTTGGCGTTAAAAGCAGGAGTGAACGGCATCGCGTTTCCGAGTCAAGAAGCCATCCAATACACGAAGACACAGGGATACGAAGTGACCTTTTCTCCTTACTGTTGTGCACAAATCTACAAGGACATGCGGCAAAACAACAGGCCGTCTTAGTGCCTCGAGAATTCCTTCAACATCAAACAGCTCAGAACCATAGCCCAAGCTGCACCAGCCAAGCCTGAAGCAAACTCAGGAACAGCAACATTTTGAACGTAATGAAACGCGAACTGCAGAATCCACGGTGCGGCAGCAACAAAACCAACAATTATAGTGAATAAACCAAGCTTTCGTTTGCCCAACAGCCAAAATGCAGCCGCAAGGATTAGCATCGAGACGGGCAAGGAAACGAAGAAAGCCACGGAAACGAGGTAGTGCATTGGTTTGAAGTGCTCGTTGAAGACCCCAATTGCGGTAAGGGAGATACAAGTGAAGGCAAAGATTGCCGTGCCCACCTTCCCCAAGTATCGCTTGCCAGACAAGTCCAGCAGTCCAATAGTGAAAAAGAGAAACAGAAAGCCGCCTATGACAAGTCCGCTGTTGAAGACAAAGCCAGTTATGCCGTTCTGTACGCCCAAATCACTTAGTGCGTTATTTGTCCAGCTAAACCCTTTCCAAGACGCAATAGCTATCAGAATGCAGGCGAAGGTGAAGATGGGTGCTGCCAGTCCAGCGATGCCTGCAATCCCGAGTTTCCTGTCGCCCAATTATTTCTCACAACAATACAAGGGCACATCTCCTTAAGATGTTTTTGCGTCATTTTCCTATTTTGCCCCCGTTTTTCGCCCTTAAAGTATTCTTAGAAAGGTTTTATACACTAAACATGTAGAGTTGTCTGTAGGATTCTTATGAAGTTCTTGGCAATTCAAAGAATTAGGCATGAAGTTCTGATGGAAAATTGGACCAAGTTGCCCACTCATCGATTCAGATATTTCGACAAGCTGGAGAGGGAGGAAACGCTCAAATCCACTTACCATCTTGCCGGTCATCAGCGTACCATGCTCATAGTGAACATGGATTCAGATGAGACGCTTTCGCGGGTCATAGGTGAAGATCCAATGTTTTTTGAAGTGGACCGCGAAATTTGTCCTTCAACAACCAGGGAAAACCACGAAAAACAGATTAGAAGTTGCTCCTGGAGCGGTAGGTTTTAGCAATGGGATGCCACGGCAGCTTTTCGCTAGACGAGCCAACCAGACGCTCATGGTATAATCCTGAAGCAGTCCTATCCGAAGCTGGCTTGAGGTCAGATATGATGTTCGCCGACATAGGTTGCGGAGACGGCTTCTTTTCAATTCTTGCAGCACAAATTGTGGGCGAAACAGGCACTGTGTTTGCTGTGGATTCCGACGAAAAAGCCATTGAGCGCCTCAGATCCAAAGCTACACGGCTTAATCTAGGAAACATTAAGGCCGTTGTTGGAACAGCAGAGAAAACGGTTTTCTGTAAAGCCTGCATCGACCTTGTCTTCTACAGCATGGTGCTACATGACTTTGAGGCATCTGCGCAGGTACTGTTGAACGCAAAGAAAATGCTAAAGCCCTCTGGAACACTTGCGAATTTGGACTGGAAGAAGGCGCAGATGCCAATTGGCCCGCCCTTTGCAATTCGGTTCAGCGAACAGCATACACTGGGACTGTTAAAGATGGCGGGGTTCAACCGTAGCAAAGTAAAAGACGCGGGACCATACCACTATCTGGTAATGTCAAAACCTAGCGAATACTGCGGACTCTAGTTTTATTGTGCTGCAGCGTAAAGCGCCAAGAGATCGCGTTTGAACCAGTCTGGCTGGTAGCGATATGCTGAGTGCCCCGCGCCTTCGTAAGTGATGAGCTTGGCTTGGGGCAATTTCGCAGCCAAGTTGCGCATATCTTCGCCGGACACGATTGTGTCTTCTGAACCCCAGACTATTCGAACCGGAAAGGCGAACTTGGCATAGGCTTCTAGGAGCGTTTCATGAAAGACTCGCGTGGGCGAAACAAGCAGTAGCCCTTGCACAGGAAACTGGGCAGCGTACATAAGAGCTACATGCCCGCCCAAGCTGGCGCCAACCACAATAGGCGTCATAGAAGCGAAAGTGGTTCTGACGGCTTCTCTGACAACTTCGATGTTTGCTTTGACGTCGTTCGTTTTAGGCTGACACTCCGTATTGAGCCCATAGGGCATGTCCAGGGCTAGGAAAGGTACGTGCTTCTCCTTTAGGAGGGTAGTAACCCCGATGTTTCTCCACACTTCGCTTGTGTAGGACGAGCCGTGGAGGAAAATGACCGGAAGCCCTTCTCCCACCTGTATAAGGATTCTGCACTTGTAGTTACCGGAAATAAACGTTTTCTCCGTCAAAACCCAATCTCTCGGTTTCCATGACTCAAAACTGGCTTATATGGGTAATCTTCTGATTGAAAACGATGCTGTGCTCAGGGTTACTTGCTGTTCTGTACAAGCTGCACAAGCCTTCTCCGTTGCAGAATACCCTCAAGCGTGAACAATCCTACCGCTGTTCCAGTGATTGAAATGAGGAGCAGGAAGAGTATTTTGAATTTTTGGTCTTCAACGTTGTAGTGAATACCAAATATCATAAGCTCGATTATTAGGGCGCCTGCGAAGAGTAGAGCATAGAGGAGCATTTTTGACCAAAAGAACCGCCCAACCCAAAGGTATCCCGCAACGTTGACTTTTTGCTTGACGATATACTCGCCATACTCATTTTTTTGAAGCAAGCCCATATCTTCGAGTTTTTGCAGGTGTCTGTAAGCCACGCTGGGGCTACTTAGGTGAGCGCCTTTCATTGCATCTCGTGGACCAATGGGCTTCCCCTGCTTAACAACGTACCAGTATACGCTAAAGGTAATGCCTTCGAGCCTCGAACTGCCCCGTTTATTCACGTCGTTCTTCCTCGGACGGATGCATACCTTCTGTTGGCAGTTTCGGGGTATTTAGTTTTGCCCAAAAGTGAGAATCAGCCCTTGCCGAACAAACGCGGTAAGCGTGGTAGCGTGGCATCAGAAGAGAAGGCACCTGTACGTGAACGGCAAGAAAATGTCCAGGAGCACAAGCAACGTAATCAATTCAGAGGGGATGACTGCAAAGAACAACAACGAACAAATTCGCTTCTTTCTCATCTACCACGCATATCGCAAAAAATGAACCTCACTTGGCAACACCTTCCTAGACCAAGCAAGTAACTCTCCGACATGAAAAACGATGTCAGCGAACTGCAAAAAAACAGCGCGGGTCACTCGATACTACAGGCAAAGACTCTCGCTCACAACTTTAAAGTGCCTTTTCAGAAGAACATGGACAACGATGTAGACGTGGAATCTGCGTTTGACACACTCCACAAGGCAGCTGTGACACTTCGAGCACTAAGTTAGAAGGGAAAGCTGGGTCCCAACGACGCCAAAGCAGCTATCACTGACCTGCACGCGGTAGACCACATGCTAAAAGCGCTATTCTAGCCGGCCTTAGACTAATTTGCCCACCTGCTTTACACGGTCAAGGTTTTCAGGTCCATGCGGCGCTAGCTCAAGCTCCACTGTAAGATCCTTTCCTGCCTGGTGAGCGCCTAGATGGTCGCCGTCAAGCCAAAAACCGCTCTGCGATATGTCATACACCTTTCCCTGATAAGCTATAAAGGCGGGGTTGCCATCTCTTCCGTTAAATTTTGACAGTTCTTCAACTGTGAACTTCCTTTCTTCTGCCAAGAACTTCACCTTTTCCTCACCAATTGATTAGAAGGACTTTTTCTTAAACTTTTAGGAAAAACTACGCAGTAGAGGCGTAACTTGATCGCCACAGTTAAACATGCCTGCCCACTTGTCTCCCTATGGTATGCGTTAGCCCCTGCGCTTGGTAGAAGTCTTGAGAGATTAGAACGAGTCTGGTCCATGATCAGGTACGTCAATTCGAAAATCCGTGCCTGCTGAAAAAGAGATATACTTGGACTACCTATATTGCCTGTGAGGACAGGTTCATGCCTTTTTGTTCGAAATGCGGAAACGAACTTCTTCCCGATTCGAAGTTCTGCCCCAGATGCGGAACGCCAGTCGCCGTGGGTCCATCAGCTGGATATGCGCCTGCTTCAACTCACGAATCAGGATTGAAATTGGCTTCCTGGGGCGAACGCTTCGTCGCTTGGCTCATAGATGTGGTGATTCTTGGGTTCTTCGTGGGCATATTAGGCTTGTTCACGTGGTTTGCTGCTTGGCAGCCCTTATCCGGCTTACCGGGTTGGTTCCCTCTCTTTAACTTTGGTACTGGAGGCTTTGTCTACTTCCTATACTGGACAATAATTGAAGGTTCCTATGGGCAGTCCATCGGTAAAATGATTATGCACTTGAAAGTGACAAAGCTGGATGGCACGCGAGTAGGCTTCCCCGAGGCAATTGTGCAGAGCATAGGCAAAGCCTTCTTCTTGTTCTTGGACATCCTACTAGGTTGGGTACTGTACCAGCGAAGGAGACAAAGAATCTTCAACTACCTTTCAGGAACCATAGTTGTACATGAGTAGCTTAACTAGCCTACCAAAGTCCAGATTCTGCTGCTTCGCCTCTAACCCCTCTTAGTCTGCAGGAAAAATGTCAAGTAGACACCAAGGAAGAGCGCCCACAAAAAAATTTTGTTACCGCTGCCTTCCAAGGAGGCGGCTTAAATCTCAAACGTTGAGGCGTTTTAGTCCTAAATATTGTGAAAAACTGAACTGGCGCTCTTAGATAATTCTAAGAGGCAGAGTTGTTTGTTAGGAAGACTTCAAGTTAGTTGGCTACCCTCTGGTTAAACAATTAGCGGCGAATTTTTTTCGTCTGTAAGTCAAGAAAACCAGAAGGGCACCTACCAACAGCAGAGATGCCACGACTGTAAGAATGCCTGTCCATGATGCTTCCGCCCCAAGCCTGACTTCGATGTTCAGGTCGGACTCCACAGTTACAGTACCCATGTTTGGAGATGCCGTGTATCCCTTTGGCGCGGTTACCTCAAAAGCGTGAGTGCCAATAGGAACCGTGAAGGCGATGACGTTTGAGTCCGATGTTTCGGTTACGTCTCCCAGCTTCAAGCTCCAGTTTAGACCAGTGGGCAACCCGCTTGCAGTGAAACTCAACAAGTAAATTGCTTTGGCGGAGGAGCCAACAGCATAAACGAAATGGTCATATGAGCCTACGTAAACCTCGCCGTCCGCTACCGCTGGAGATGAAACCACCTTTTCGTCAGTCTGGTAGTCCCAAATCAACAAGCCCGAAGTGGCGTCTAAGGCGTAAATCTTACCGTCGTATGAACCTACGTAAACCACTCCGCCGGCAACTGCAGGAGAAGAAGCCACATCCCCACCGGTTACGAAGCGCCATATTGGTTTGCCATTTGATGAGTTTAGAGCGTAGACAGAATGGTCTGCTGAACCAAGGTAAACCTTGTCGTCTGCAATAGCCGGCGAGCTTCCGAAGGGTCCACTTGCAGCGAAATTCCATATAAAATCTCCGTTCTCAGCGTTAAAAGCATAAACGTTGCCGTCGTAGGAGCCAACATACACTAAACCATCTTCCACCGCAGGAGAAGAAATTACCACGCCCCCTGTTGTCCAGTTCCAAAGCAGTTTGCCATCCGTCGCGTTTAATGCGTAGACGTTATGGTCGTTTGAACCAAAATAGACTATACCTCCTGCAACGGCGGCTGAGGACATATGAATTTGCCCCCCAGTTGTGAAATTCCAGAGTTGCTGCCCAGAAATGGCGTTCAAAGCGTACATAACGTTGTCTTCAGAACCAACGTACACCCTGTCGTCTGTAACCGTTGGCGTGGAAACCACTGCATAACCAGTTTGAAATTTCCAAATCAACCTGCCGTTTGATGCATTCAATGCATAGACTCTGCCATCGTAAGAGCCAAAGTAGACTGCTCCATCATAGACTGAGGGCGAGGATAGCATTACCATGCCATCCGTCCTGAACTGCCAGACCACGTCGCTACTAAATTCGTCTAAGGCAACGGTGCCAGTTGAAGAGTTCAGAGCATAAACATTGCCGTCATATGCGCCAATGAAAACCAAACCCCCTGCGACTGTTGGCGAAGAATCTATTGCAGCGCCAGTAACAAAAGTCCACTGCAAAAGACCACTTTGAGAGTTAATGGCGTAGACTTTGCCGTCCCATCCGCCTACGTAAACTATACCGCCTGAAATAAAAGGAGTAGAAATCAGTATGCCGTCCGTTAGAAAACTCCATAGCTGAACGCCCGAAGAAGCGTTGACCGCATAGAATTTGCCATCTTGCGAACCAAAACAAACAATGCCCGAAGCCACAGCAGCACCGCCTGCAATTCCATTGCCGGTCGAAAAGTTCCAAACTGCAACCCCGTCTGAAGCTCGAACCGTGTAAAGCTTTCCGTCCTGAGAACCAAAATAGATCATGCCATTGGCAGCCAAGGGACCGGAAAACACAGGGCCACCAGTCTTAAACACCCAACGAACGTTGCCGTCTGAGGCGTTGAGGGCGTATAAGTTGCCGTCGTTCGAGCCAACATAGATTACGTCTTGGTAGAAAGCTGGTGAGGAGACCACTTCGTCGCCTGTCGCGTAACTCCATAGGTAAGTTCCAGTTAGCGAGTCCAGTGCGTATACTTTCTTATCCTGCGAGCCAATGTATACCGCGCCATTGGCAACTGTGGGCGATGACAGCATGATTCGACCGCCTGTCTGATAACTCCATATCTTCTCGCCATTGGTCGCGTTCAAAGCATAGACGTTGTTGTCTTCAGACGCAGCGTAAACCACGCCCTCCGAATGGGCAACGGCGGAATCCACAAAATATCCCGTCGTGTAACTCCAAACGTAGCTGCCTGTATAAGCATCTAAAGCATAGACGTTGTAATCTTCGGAGCCAAAAAAAACCAAACCCCCACCTAATGCCGCAGGAGACAGAACGTTGCCTCCTGTTGTATACTTCCACAGCACTGAACCTTGAGAAGCGTTCAAAGCGTACAGATTATGGTCAAGCGAACCTACATAAACAATCCCGTCCGCAACAAGAGGCGAGTCTACTGGTCCGCCCGTGTTAAACCTCCACAACGTCTCATTGCTCTTAGGACCTACGGAGGCTGAGGCGCCCGAGTGCGCGATGTCGTGGTGGAACGTTAACCATTCATCGGAAGTCGTTTGCCCCTTTGAGGATGTCAAGAGGAGAGGCCTATTCGAGAAAGCTGTTTTGGCAAAAACCATGGTCAGCAAAAGCGCCAGCCCCAAGAAGCATAGAAGAGTTTTCCTTTTCGCCACTCCGCATTTTGTATTGTAAGTCTTATGGATTTCACGTATTTTTGTCATTTTGCTCCAAGCTGCTTCAGGAAAACAGGTTCTTGACAAACCTTGCGGCAATATGCGGTTCGTATAAAAGCGTTCCCAGAGTTTTTCCTGGATATTTGACACTATTTATCATCGATAATCGCTTGTACTCTTTGAGTGCCTGAAGGGCAATTTCCTTCACGTCTTGCGACGTGAAGTCCTCTGTCTCTATCAAGGGTTTGCCCCTAATCTGCCTCACCTCGGCTAACGCTCGGGGTGTCAGCCCTTCCTTTAGGTAACCTTTTTTCATACATTCCTCATAAAGCTTGGTTCCAAACGATGGCGTCGCAATAAGCAGATGCATACCCACATCGTAGTCACGCTTAAGTCGAAGAGCGAACTCGACGGTTTTGCGCATGTTCTCTTTCGTCTCACCTGGGAAGCCAATGATGTAGAAGGCACCACTTTTGAGATGGATTCTTTTGCAGATTTTGGCGATCTCCACTACTTTCTGCAGATCCAAGTCTTTGTGTATGATGTTATCGGAAACCCACTGGTCGCCAGACTCCACTCCAAAGAAAACGCTGCGGCACCCGGACTTCTTCATTTTTTCCAAAAGCACAGTCGTCAGCCGGTCGGCTCGTATTCCGTTTGGTGTCTCCCAACGGAAGCTCAGTTTCCTATCCGTTATTTGGTCGCAGATGGCTTCCATCCGTTTCAGGTCAAAAGTGAGGTTGTCATCTTCGAAAAACACATTCTTCACACGGTACTTATCTATAACAAACTGAAGATGATCGACTACGTAGCCTGGCGAATGAGCTCGAAAACCGCGCCCCATATGCAGGTGCACGGAGCAGAAACAGCAATGGTGCGGGCAACCGCGGCTAGTAATCATAGCAAGAGCACGAGGTTTAAAGCTGCGGTACTCAATCTTGCCTGGGTTCAGGTAACGTTCCATGTCTACCAGATGATAGGCAGGGTAAGGTAACTCATCTAAATCTTTTAGAAACGCCCTTGCCGGGTTCAGTTTGACCTCGCCGTTTTCGCGGTAAGCGATACCCTTCACATCGGCAAGAGATTTTTGTGTTTTGTAGGTCTGGGCTATTTCAAGCATTGTATATTCGCCCTCGCCAATTACCGCCACATCAACGCTCTTTGCTTCTGTAAGAAACACCTTGGGGACGACGGTTACGTGAGGACCGCCAAATACTGTCAGAATTGCTGGATTTACTTCTTTGGCGCATTCGGCGACTTTTTTCGCATGCTCCAATTGCGTTGAAAAAGGATTGGCAACGCCTACGATTTTGGGTTCTCGCCTTTGTATTTCCTCTTTGATTTGGTCGTAGGTCATGCCCACTTCCATTGTGTCGTTTACCGTTCGCGGAGGTGAGTCAGTCATAAATGCGTCTAGGATTTCGATTTGGTAGCCTTGTTTGTCTAAGACCGCGGCAACGTACATTATGCCTAGTGGAAGGTTGCCCGAAACGAGGTCCGAGCCAGGAAAGAAGGATTGGGGCGGGTTTACGAGCAGGATTTTCGTTGGTGTGCCTCCCGATTAAGCCATAAAAATGTCATGAGAAAGCCCATCGAACGACCTCTTCTTTCGCAACGTTGCATCCCTGTTTCTCCAAGTCGTGTCCTACGTAAACAAGGCGGGAGCGTTCTATTTAAGAAATATCCACCATTAGTCAACAGTGATTATCACAGGACTGTAACCAGTTCGCTTGACTTTTGCTTTAGAAAAAGGAGACTCCCAACCTTCGGCGAACCGCTGGGTTCTCCATAGCAAGGCGCTTCAAAACTAACTCAAAGGTTTCGTCAGGTCCCAGTTGCTGTTTCACAAATACACCTGTTCTCCCAACTGCGTCTCTCTTCATCAGGGCATGAACTCTATCCTGAATCGTTTGAATGGCAATTCCCAGCATCTTCGCTGTTGGTTCCTCTTTGCCGATTATTCTGTTTTCAGTGTGGCCTTTCGATGTTGGCTCGATTAGCATCAACCGTTTGTCCACGCCGGCCGCCCTCGTGCCGTTATTGATTTGGCTTAGGTCAACTTCTCCACTGAACCTGTAGAATTCCCGCTCCACTCTACGAAGTCTCATAAGCGGGAACGAAACGGTGGTTTCTGAGCCGATTTCGATGTATGCTTTCATTGCGTATGCGGGCGTCGCTTGTATCACTGTACGTATGGCTATTGGAATTTTAGCTTGTTCGAGGGCGGTTTCAATTTGGAAGCTGCTGGGGGGAATGGGGATGAAGAGGTCTACATCGCTGTTTCTATCCACGTCGCCTCGCGCGACGCTGCCGTGGACGATCGCTTCAATGCTCCGTTTGTGAAGGGCTTCGAGTAGGGTTTGGGCTTTTTGCCGATATGTCTTTAGGAGGTCCCAGCGCTCCTTATTGTAGACCACTTCAACTCCATCTGAGTACTTTTGTTGTTTCTCGCTCAACGAACCGCTGCCTCATCTAATCAGATTGCTGTGAGAAAATAATATTGTTCGTGAACAAATAAATCATACATTAGGATTCCCTGTTAAGGCAAGCACTATTTATTAGTACTTTCAACCCAAGGACTTTCCTAACTAAGGAGTCTTGAATGAGCCAAGTCGCCGCTGTATGTTCCTCCTGCAGCCGCAAAGAACCGTTTTTCCACCGAATCTACAGTGGCGAACGGCTCTGCAAACGCTGCTTTATCGAGTCCATAGAGGAAAAGGTCCGTGCAACCATCGCCAAACATAAAATGTTGGATTTTAATGACCGAATTGCCGTAGCTATCAGTGGAGGCAAAGACAGCCTCAGCTTGCTCACAATCCTTGCAAAGATGGAACGTAAATACCCAAGGGCAAAGCTTGTGGCAGTGACCGTAGACGAAGGTATACAGGGCTACAGGGACGAGGCAATGCAAATCGCAGAGCAAATATGCAAGCGACTCAGCATTGAGCACTACCGCGTTAGCTTCAAACAGCTTTATGGTTTCACGATGGACGAAATTGTAGAGCGCATTCGAGAACGGGGGATTAATTTGACCCCTTGTTCCTTTTGTGGAGTACTGCGGCGAAAAGCCCTTAATCTGGCAGCGATAGAAGCGAAAGCCAACAAGATTGCTACAGGGCACACTCTCGACGACGAAGTGCAGACTAGCCTGCTTAATATATTCCACGGCGACCTCTCAAAACTATATGCAGAGAAGCCCGTTACGGACTCAATTCATCCGCGCTTGGTCCAGAAGGTGAAGCCTTTTTGCGAAGTCCCTGAACGTGAAAGCGCTTTGTACGCGTACGTGAAGAATATCGCCTTCCAGAGCACTCCTTGCCCTTATGCAGGGGAGGCAATGCGCAACGACGTTCGTAGCCTCCTCAACCGTATGGAGGAGAGGCATGCAGGAACCAAATATACGGTCTACAAAAGCATAGAGAAGCTGCGACCTGCATTAGTAGGCGTGATGGAAAAGGGGGAGTTCCATAGATGCCGGGAATGTGGGGAGCCTGCGGCGGGAGATTTGTGCATGGCATGTAAGCTTCTAAGGCTAATATGCTGAGACTTCATTTAAATCTCGTTTTGGCAACGAAAACTATCAGAATGTCAATTGGTATTTTTTAATTGGGTTATAAGAAAAGGAAGTTGGGTTTTTATGCTGTGTGTTCAACTTTTTTCTGCAGCTTCGCCCAATGCTCGTCTGTGAACCGCTGCAGCTCATCCAATACCTTCTTGCCTTGCGGGTTGAATAGGTGCCTGTATCTGCCTTGGCCTTTGAGATAGTCGGTGATCGGCTTCTTCTTTTGCGGTGCAAGCGCGATAAGTTTGCTTGGAGTGGATAACTCGTATTTTCCCTTGACAACTTCAAATACTGGAAATACGCAGGATTCGACAGCCAGTTTTGTGTAATCAATGGTTTTTGCGGGATCACTTCTCCAACCTCTTGGGCAAGGCGCGAATATGTGTAGGAAAGCTGGACCTTCGACTTCCAACCCTTTGCGAACCTTCTGGAGCATGTCCTTCCAGTAGTAAGGCGTCGCTGTAGCAACGTACTCCATATAATGAGCAATCATTATTTCAGTAATGGGTTTTTTGTGCTGCAGCTTGCCAGGCATTACTGAGCCAGCAGGTGTTGTGGTTGTTGCTGCGCCCATTGGAGTTCCGCCACTGCGCTGAATGCCTGTGTTCATGTATCCTTCATTGTCGTATAGTATGAAAAGGAAATCGTGCCCCCGCTCCACAGCTCCAGAAAGTGCCTGAAAGCCGATGTCGTAGGTTCCGCCGTCGCCTGCAAAAGCAATCACGTCGATGTGGCCTTGCTTCACCTTACCTTTCTTCTTCATTATCTTTAAAGCTGCTTCAATGCCTGAAGCGTTCGCAGCAGCTGTCTCGAAAGCCGTATGGAGCCATGGTACTGCCCACGAAGTGTAAGGATAAATAGATGAGACAACTTCCATGCAGCCGGTGGCTTCCGTTACGATGGTTGGCCCGCGGGTGGCTTTCATAACCATACGCAGTACGGTCGCCGGTCCGCAGCCTGCACATGCACGGTGACCTGGAAGAAAAGCTTCTGGTTTTAGAGCGATGTCTTTTGCTGTAAATTTCCATTCTTGAGTCGTCATTTTCTATTCCTCCCTTAGACCCACGTAGTTCACAAGTTTGTTAATCTGTTTGTTTTTAGCCATTATGTGGAGTTCGCTGAAGACTTTCTTGAAGTCCATGGGGCTAGTGTCTCTGCCGCCCAAGCCATAGATGTAGTCTACTATAACAGGTCTATTCGGCGAATCGTAAAGTGCATGGCGAACTTCATGGAATACGGCGCCGCCGTTGCCTCCGAAACTTATACTCTTGTCCATGACGCCAATTGCCTTTACGTTTTCAAGTGCTCGGCGAACATCGTCATCCGGAAACGGTCTGAATGTTCGAAGTCGTAACAATCCAACTTTGAAGCCCTCTGCGCGCAATTCATCAACAACGGTTTTAGCTGTGCCAGAAGCAGAACCAACACAGACTACAGCAACTTCAGAGTCTTCCAGCTTGTATTCCTCGATTAATGCGTTGCCGTAGCTTCTTCCACTAATTGCTGCGTAGTCATCGTGAACATGTTTGATGACGCTGAATGCGTTCTTCATGGCTTCTTCCTGCTGGCGCTTAAATTCGAAGTAGTAATTAGGCAGCGCAATCGGTCCCATAGTCATGGGGTTGTCTGGATCGAGCTTGAATGGGACCATTTTACCCTCGTGTGTGAGCACATTGGGAATTACTCTTTCGCCGACGAATTTCTTTGCAGCCTCGTCAGTGAGCGCGTTCACGTTTTCGAGTGTGTGGCTAACGATGAAACCATCTAAACCTACAATTACGGGTAAGAGCACGTCACCATGCTCCGCGATTCGGAAAGCCTGCATAATAGTGTCGTAGGCTTCCTGAGCGTTTTCTACATAAAGGTGAATCCAACCCGCGTCACGCTGCGCCATGCTGTCTGATTGGTCACCATTAATGTTTAGCGGTGAAGAGAGCGCTCGGTTCGCAACAGCCATAACTATTGGTGTTCTGCATCCTGATGCCACAAAAAGCATCTCATGCATCAAAGCCAAACCCGCTGAGGCGCTAGCTGTGAAGGTCCTTGCGCCTGTTGCAGAGGCTGCAATACATGCTGCCATAGCGCTATGTTCAGATTCTGTGCAGACGAACTCTGTCTGGACCTCGCCGTTTGCTACGTACTCGCTGTATTTCTCGACAATTATAGTCTGGGGTGTAATCGGATAGGCAGCAACTACATCAACGTCCGACTGTTTCACAGCGTAGGCCACCGCTTCGTCACCGTTAAGAGCCATAAGTTCCTGCTCAATTTTGTTCTCTTTCACTCTACTCACCCTCCATGGATTCAGGCAACTTCATCGTAATCGCCTTAGTTGGGCACTCGTTGGCACAGACTCCGCAGCCCTTGCAGAAATTATAGTCAAACTCTATTTTGCCCAAGTCAGGACGCCAACGAATCGCGCCGTCAGGGCAATACAACACGCACATTAGGCAGGCAGTGCATTTTTCCAAGTCGCGAATGGGCATATAGGTTTTCCAGTCACCCGTCATGAATCCGACGCTGGACTTTGAGCAGACACCTGCAGGCGCGATTTCTTTCCAGCTTTTTTCTTTGCTGCTCATTCAGTTTTTGCCTCCGCGTAGGCTTCCTTGATAACAGCGAAGTTTTTCTCGGCAACGTCCGGTCTAAAACGGCTTCTTACATTTTTCTCTATCCCTTTCATAGAGACAATGCCTGTTGCTTTGGCAACAGCGCCAAGTAACGCTGTATTCGTTATTGGGACACCTAAGACTCTTAGGGCTATTTCAGTTGCCGGAACCGTCCAGAGCTTGCCTGTAGCTAGCTTGAGGTTCGCACGAACCTTGGCAGGTTCCTCAGTGGAGTTAATTATTATGACGTCATCATCTCGGTTTATTCCTGCGGTTACTGGCACCGCTTTTAGCAGCGTGTTATCCAAAACTACAACAACGTCTGGGTCGTAAACAAGACAATGTAGTCTGATTGGCTCTGTACTGATGCGGGTGAAGGCTGTTACGGGTGCACCCATCCTTTCTGGTCCGAACTCTGGGAACGACTGGATATATTTACCTTCGAAAATAGCCGTTCTGAGCTAGCAGTTCGCTTGCGGTCCATGCGCCTTGTCCGCCTCTTCCATGCCATCTGAACTCTACCACTTTTTTCAATCGACCATTCGCCTCATATTCTTGGCCAATAGTAAACGTCAATCAATCTAACTTTGAAGAAAGTGCAACTCTCGGCATGTCGTTTGGCAAAGGAGCACTTTCGCTGGGAAATGTTTCTATCGGCTTTCATGTACAAATTGTGTTGCCACATATAAGGTTTAAGTTTTGAGTCGCGATTTAAGTTTTTAGGGAACTCGAAAAGCTTTTGCCCTCGAATTGAGGCTAACACTAATTGATTGGTGAAAATGGAATGGCGCGAATAGTCCTAACAAGCGATAGAACACTGATGAGCAACTACCGCAATAACGAATTCATAGGGTTTGGCACATGCGCCCCTCCAAACTTCGTTCCGGACTGGCTATACAGTTATCTATTTTTCCCTAACCTAAAAACCACAAAAGGGGTCCCTGAAGCAGCCCCCTACGGTCTTAGAAAAGCTGAAGCACAACTTCTAAAGGAGGGCTTTGACGTGGTAACCGCGAGCCCCAATCATCTTAAGAGTTGCCTAAGCTCGGCAGAGGTCTTGGGTATTCATGTCATGGACCCGTTCGGTTTGGGTCCTGCATCAACAACACTTGCTGCCTTGTTCAAAAAGGAACCGTTTCTTGCGAGACATTTCAGGGCGTTGCTTAGCAAACCTGAAGTGCAAGAAGCGAAGAAACACGGATTGAAAATTGTTGTGGGCGGCCCTGGAGCATGGCAGTTCCAGTACAGACCTGAATTCGTCGAGCAGTTTGGCATCGACTGCGTCGTCGTAGGCGAAGGAGAATACGTTCTTGGGAGAGTTTTCTCTGATGCCCTCAGTGGCGAGGATCTGCCAAAGCTCTGGGATGTCAGAATTAACGATGCACCTAAGCTCGAAGATATCCCAGATATAGTCTCGCCTTCAATTAATGGACTGGTGGAGATTGGCAGAGGCTGCTGCAGAGGATGCGAATTTTGCAATGTCACGTTAAGGCCTTTGCGATGGTACCCTCTTGAGAAGATAATGCGCGAAATCAGAGTTAATGTGGAAAAGGGCAAGAACAGAATGGTCTGCCTACATGGCGAGGACGTTATGCTATACGGAAGCAACAGTGTGAAGGCCAACGACGAGAAGCTGCTTCGCTTGCATGATTTGGTTATGAAAGAAGCCAACAGCATATCTTGGAGTCACTGCTCTCTATCTACAGTTGCCTCTAAACCCCGGCTTTTTGCACAGATAAGTGAAATTATCCGTTTAAAACAGGCTTGGTGGGGTGCAGAAATCGGCATAGAAACTGGATCCGCTGAACTAGCAAAGAAAATTATGCCTGCCAAAGCTTTGCCTTTTAAGCCTGAAGAGTGGCCCGAGGTGATAAAGCAGGGCATGGGGATAATGCATGATAACTTGATGGTGCCCGCTGGAACCTTCATAGTCGGGCTCCCTGAGGAGCGCGAGGAGGACCTCCTTAAAACGATGGAACTAATTGACGATCTCAAGGGTTACCGTAGCCTCATAGTTCCTCTATTCTTCGTTCCCCTGGGCAAGTTAAAAAGCGAAGACTGGTTCAAAGACACAGCCTTAACAGATTTGCACAAACTACTGCTGGTCAAGTGCGCGGAGCACGATTTTCATTGGATAAGTAACCTTCTAGACATTGCTTTCAGCGGAAAATGGTACAGCCCAGCTTTGAAGGGTGGTTACAAAATGTTCGCTTGGATAGCTGAACGCAAAACGAAAAAGAAGGTCAAAGGCTTTCACTGAAGGCTAAACTTAAATAGTATATTTTGGACTGAAGTGCAGTAGCAGAATAGCGTGCCGCCGTGGCTCAGCCCGGTAGAGCGGCTGGCTGTTAACCAGTCGGTCAAAGGTCCGAATCCTTTCGGCGGCGCCACCCACCACTAACATTTATACCACAATTTTCCAATTTTCCCCTTTTTCTAGTGGCAGAAATCTGGCACATCTGTTGTTTTTCATTCTAAGTCCCTTCTTGGGCTATAGTTTCTATGTCAATTGACCATTTGAAGCTAATTTATGTTTGAAGATTTTGGAAACAAAATACGAGAAAAAAGCAAGAACAAGCAAGAAGCATAAGATGCATCTTTATCAACAGAGGTTCGTGAGAAGCTTAAACAACAAGGAATAGACCCTGAAAACGTTGATTTGGGACAGCTGTTTCCTGAGTACTTAGATCCCTATGGCAATAATTTGTCGTTAATGTCTGGTGCAGAATGGGAAAATGATAAAATACGGGAAAACACGCAAGTACCTTCTAGAAAAGTATCCGCAGTCTCAAGAAGAGGCAAAAATGTTTAGCCAACCGCGGAGGAAGAACCAGAAGAACCTTATCAGATTAATATTCCTAAGGCACGAGAAGATCGACAAGGCAGAGTATTTCTCAAGGTCCTATACCAAATGAAAGCAATCTATGACAAAGTAGACGCTCGACAGCATAACGCTTAAGAATACGAAGTCTGTTTGCGGCTCTATTGGCACTTAACCTACAACTGGACCCATCCTCCAGATGTTAAGTCTTTTAGGGAAGTTCTACCTGACAGCGGCATCTTCGAGATATTGGAAGCTTACTTCAAAATTTGCAGAAAATACCACCTGCCCACCTTCGAAAAACGCTACTCCTTCTTGACATAGCAGCGTCGTCGAGAGATAAAGCTGGAAGGTGACATGCTGAGGCAAACCACAACCTACAGCGATTTTGAAATCCGCGTTTCAATTTTGGAGGAGTTAGCTTGAATGAAGTCGTTGAAAGAAGTCTAGAATTTCTGAAGCTCGAAACTAAAGGCTTCTCTCTCTGCGAGACATTGAAGGTTCTAAGCGGAAAATACCAAACTTCAGAGAGGAATATCTATTATGAAGCTGAAACCCGCCACATTTGGCAACCTGTCTTGACGCAGTTGTTTGACCTAGACAAGGCGCAGCTTGTTGTGGTTAACCGCTGATTTCCTATATCAATAACTGCACTTTCAGACTGCAAATGAATCTCTGAAACCAGTTTATCTTTCAAGAATGGTAGACATTACAGATCGGGTAGTACCTTTGTTAGGTTTAGAAACGCTTAGGGAAAAGAAGTTGAAAAACGAGCCGCAACAATTGAACTGCCCTGGATAATCATCTGCACTGCATTTCTGGCAATGTCAACCTGCTCAAAAGTGCCTATGAAGCCACAATGTGGACTACTCTACTCAAGGTGGGCAAGAACGAATTCGAAAGCGTAGAGAAGCTTGCTTAGCAGATTAAGCGCACTTAACCCCGAGAGCACGTTGTTATTGTATTTAGGTAGTCACAAACACTTAAAGATTCCAAAGCGAATTTGCCATTTCAAACAGGTTAAGAGACTGCTGGAATCTCTTGTGTCGAAAATTGATGAGGATGAATTAGTCAGAGGTTTACGCGAAGACCTGGAGAGTCTTTTGCGGGAATTCAACTGTAACCCCGACGCCCGCTCAGAGAGCACAGAAGACGAAAAATGCGTGCAGGCGAGAAAAATAATTCGGAATACGTTCTTGTCAACGCTTCAAACCTACAGATTATACTTCATTATCAGGTCAATTTTCATTTCGTTGTTAGGTTCGATTCCTTTCTTCATCGTTGTCTTGGTTTTGGGTTCCATAAACGTTATCCAGACAATCATTCTGGGAATATTCGTTTTTGTTTTTTCACTTGCCATCACTAGACTACTTGAGAAACCAATGGTTAAACTAGTCAAGAAAATAGTGACTGCCCTCCAAAGACACACGCGAGTAAGAGACTTCATCTTGAAGAACGTCTAGCGCCGCTCATGCAATTGCGTGGTATTTCGCTGCCCTTAGCGGGAATGCCCTCGAGAGCGTCTTACGACAGAAGTAGTCACATTGAATATTCCAGAATTCAGCCCAAAGGGTTTGCTATAGCTCCGAGCTTAATAATCGAGGAAATGAAACCTAAGCGTGAAACGTTAATAGCCCTTTGCAGAGCCCTCGCAGCCTCTGACTCTGCTGTCCTAGACATTTCTTCCCTAAAAAAAGGGAAGGGATATTTTGTGTTTTCCATAGGGTCTATTTGCGTCTTCTAAGGACTAGCGCTGCTACGGCTGCGACGATTACGATGACCGCAACCCCAATGGCGATGTATGTGGTTGTAGGTGCAGCGCTTGTCGGTGGCTGGACTGCTTCACTTGGCGATGGCGACTGTGTCGTTGGAATAGTTGGTGTGGGTGTGACTGTGGGTGTTACGGTTGGAATGCTTGTAGGTGACGCTGATGCTACAGCTTGGGCTGGGCCAACGCCTATTGCAGTTTCAGCTGAGGACTGCCAATAGGATTCTGAACCTTCGAACTTGGCAGAAATTGTGTATGCTCCCTCAACTGGTGGAGTCCACAGAATCTTAAAGAGGCCGCCCATGTCGCTGGTGACAGTGCCAATATTTTGTATGTTGCCGTTGGGATCGAGTGCGGTAAGTACGACTGGAACACCGGTTGCGTTGGTGGGCTTTGGTTTTTGCATGTTTAGGTATTCCATCCAACTGGACATGTCTGCGTCAGATATTGCAGGTGTATCTTTTTGGGCTGGAGATTGATCCGTAACTGTTCCAGTTATTAGAACTTGCGTGCCCTTGGGAACTATGGTCTGTTGCGCTGAGACTGTAGTGGTTGTTTTTCCTTTGCCAAAGCAGTACAATTGGTTGTCGTATCCATTGACTGCTGCAAGGTATCCGTCTGCTCCGACTGGTGAGCCTGCTTGCCACCAGCCGTATATGCTCCATAACAATTTGCCCGTTTCGCCATCTATGGCGTAAAGCTCTGAGCCGCGAAAGAGAGGTTGAAGGTGCGTATGTCCGCCAGTTGCATAGATTCTTAGTCCGCCAGTTCCTGGTGCACCGCCTAAGAAGCCAGCGCTAAGCAAAGGCCATTGACCGTAGTTGGTTTCGGTTCCGCTGCTTCCAGTGTTAAAACTCCAAAGATACTGCCCATTAGTCAGGTTTAGGGCATGCACTGCGCCATCCATTCCTACTTGATAGAGTCTTCCGTAAGCAGCGAACATTGTTCTGAAAGAGCCATACATCGCGAAGGCATTGCTTGTTGCGTTAGCTGGTCCCCAGACTTTTTGCCCTGTGTATATTGAGTAAGCAATAAAGCTCATTGTTTCCCCTATGTAATCTGTGTAAATGCCGTCAGCCATTGGTGTACTTCCAAACGACAAACTAGGCTGCCCCGTTCGGTTCAATGGTCCCCAAAGTACTCTACCTTCATCTCCAGGGGTAACACTTATTCCCATATCTTGCGCAATGACAAGTCCGTTTTCGGTGAGTTTAGATCGGCAAATTGCCACTTCTCCGTTGACTCTGTAGATGCCTGGGTTTCCAGACATTTTGGGTGTTGTGACGTTCCATTGTACTCCTTTTGTCCAGTCAAGTGTTGATCCCTGAGGCGGACGCCAAAGCCAATAGTTGTTGCCTGACCAGAGGTTAGGCATGTTTGCCCAAATTGCTAGACTTGAGTTCCACATTGCAAACCAAGTTCTGGCGTTGTTGAATAAGTAAACTAGCATGCTTCCGTCTTCCGAGAATCCAACGGTTCCTCCGCTAGTTGCATTTGCCAGGCTCAGGATCCAGTTGCCTGTATAAGCGTCATAGACCTTGTACGTGCTGCCTGTGGTTGACCATAGGTAGGGTGTGCCTCCGAATTGATTGGGCGAGATGTAGTTGTATACTTGGCCGTAGTTTATGGTGATGTTTTGCCACCAGATTTTTTCTCCTGTGCGAAGATCGATGCAGTTGGTGCCGTAGTTGGGTTTTGCACTTGGGGGTGTTGTGTAGTATAGTCGACCTTGAATTATTACTGGTGGTGCGAAGGCTTGTTCGTAGGACATACCGTTGTAGTAGCTGCCTACCCCGCCGTCTATTGACTGGTCGCCGCCCATTATTCCTCCGAACATTTCAATTGGCTGTTTCCATACTATGTGGGCGCTGCCTGGTCCGGTTGTGTATGGGTTGAAGCCGCCTCCTTTGTAGTAGTAGCCTTGGCTTTCGTTATACCCGTTGGGGGCGAACCAGTTTCCTGAGATTGTCCACCATTCTCTGTTTTGTCCTTCTATCGGTCGTTCCCAGTAGTCAGTTGGGAGTTGAGCTGGCGGTATGTCTTGTACTTTTTCTTGCTGAACTTTGAGCGTTACGGATGTGCTTCTGCTTGGTTTGTAGTAGTCGCCTATGTATTGCTGGCCGGTTGTGCCTGATGGGTGTGGGTTATTGTTGGTTATTGTGTATCCTGGGAAGTATGCTTCGATGTAGTATGTTCCGACTGTGTTAGGTGTGAAAGATGTGTATCCGTTTCCAACTGGGTCAGATGTTATAGGTCCTAATGTCTGCTTGGTTCCGTCTGGTTTGGTTACGTCGACGTTGAAGGTCCATCTGTCTCCATAGGCACCTACAGCTGTCGGGGGAACGGCGTTTAGCCAGAAGACAACCCAAGTAGTTTGTCCAACCCCCACGATGTCAGGGGAAACCACAGTGTAGGTCCAAGTGTCGATACTCCATGCCGGAGTGTGTGCAATGGCTGCCGGAAGGATAGCTGTGAACGTCGAAAGAACAAGCAGAAAAGCTAAAATCGTAGCCAGCTTTGTCCGCCTATTCTGAATTGTATTCTTTGCAGATTTTTCTAACATTCATTTCTCTCCATTTTGGCAAAGCCATATTTCTATGGAAAGGCATTTAACTTTTTTCCATTAGCGTCCAACAAACGACTAACTGAAAATGAATCAGAATATGTGGGAGTTATCACAGTTTCTCCAGTTTCTCTATTGAGCATAAATGCTCCAGCAACCCAGCTATATATGAGGACCTCAGCAAAGGCTCCAATAATCACCCTCACGCATACGGACGAAAAGATTAGCCAGTCTAATTGACAAGCTTAAGAAAATAGCGCGTTTCCAAGGCGCACGAATTTTAGCTTGGTTGCTGGATCTTTGGTACATCGGCAAGTTTTTTGTGTGAGGAAATCTTCACAATCAGTCTTTCCGGCTGGTTAAGCCGGTAGTTACCTGATGGCTATGAGCATATAGGACTTCATAGCAACAATTTCAATATCGCACCGCCCGCAATCTGCAGAATGCTGGCTATGTTATCTTTGGTGAGGAAGCCTTGACCCTTAAAGAGGAGAAAGATCGGGGAGAAAGGAGAGAGAATGTTGAATGTCAGGGCTTTACTAGGCAAGGCTCCTCACCCACAAATACTCTCCCCAAAAACTGCCATAAATAATTTATGAATTATTACGAAACAAAGTGCAGCTCTCAGCTCGGATGATTCTGCCAAATGCGCTGATGACGGTTTTAATGACAGCCCTGGCGTCCAAGAGAAAGCAGCTCTAACCGATTGATAGCTTCTTGCTAGCCCTTCTTTCGGGCTTTTCCATTCTTCCAATTTGGCGCTAGAAGCATGTGCGTTTCATGCACTATCTTTTTAACAGTTTCTTGCGATACCCGAAACAATTGGGATTAAACAACTTGCCAGAAAACCCGCCAAGTAACAACCCAGTCTCCGGGGAACCGAGCCTTCTTCCTCCGGCTATGTTTAATCGGCCTTTGCAGCGTGCAAGTAGAACGAGGTCGCGACTGAGAATGGGGCAAGCATACGGGAATTAGGTCTAGCCGCCTAGTTTGGAAAGAAGCAAAAGCTTTTCTACAACTAGATCCCAATATGCAAGTGGTATTCCCATGTCACCAAAATTTCAAGTCTACAAGGATGCAGCCGGAAAAACCCGTTTTCGACTTCGAGCCAATAACAACAAAATTGTAGCTTTTGGAGAAGCGTATGAACAGTACGCAAGCTGCATAAACGGAATCAGAAGCGTACAAAGAAACAGCGGGGCGCCAATTGAAGATCTAACAATCGAGAGCGGCCCCAAAGTCCCAAATCCAAAATATCAGATTTACAAAGATGCCTCTGGTGATTTCAGATTCCGACTGAAAGCTGCAAATGGAGAGACTATTGCACAAGGCGAAGGATACGAATCAATGGAAAGCTGCCTAAACGGCATAGAAGTCGTGAGAAACAGCGCCAACGCCTCGGTCGAGGATCCCTTCAGCAGCAAAACTGTGCCAGAAAGCAAAGTTGAAGCCAAAATTAGAGACCTACCAAAATCCATGCAGGCAGAATCAAAACCCGAGGCTACATTACATGAGGAAAAAAGAGAAGATCTAACGCCCGCAGCACCAACTTTGGCTAAGGCAGAGAGCAAAGTTGAGGCGAAAATTGAAGAACTCCCGAAACCCCCGCAGGTAGAATCAACTCCAGAAGTCACATTACGTGAAGAAGAAAAAGAAGATCTAACGCCCGCAGCACCAATCTTGTCTGCTAAGAAAGAAATCGTCGAAGACCACGGCCCTGCTGATACCGAACTTGAGCTGTACTCAGTTTCTGGAAATATTGCTAAAGGCGACAAAATCGCTTTGCAGGGAAGGCTACAACGCATTGACACAAAACAAGGTATATCCGGAGCCAAAATACGTATCCTAGAACGCGACAAGTCAATCCTTGGCGATGACTATCTAGCCTTCGGAAACACAGCAGAAGATGGCTCTTTTGACATCAAATGGAAAGCGAGACCATTAAGCTGGCGCAAAAACACCGGAGACATTTACGCGATATTCGGCGGCAACGAAAAAGCCAAACCCTCAAGAAGCACCACACAGACTATTACCGTAAAATGATTGAACGTTTTACGGAGACAAATTTTTTTTCACCAAGAATACTACCTCGCCTATAGTGATTTGAAAGTTCTTGCAGAAGCGATCGAGAAATTTTCATATTTGATGGTTTTGTACTTGTACTAGCGACCACTCACAAAATTTCCATCGACTGGAAAGAAGGCATCTCTAAAGAGGTTGAAACATGTTAACTCAAATGTTATATATACCAAGAATAGATAAGAAAGACCGTTGACCGATAAGGAGGTGTTAACACTGGATAAGTATGGTAGACCACTAATGGGAGAAATTGTAATTTACCATAACAGAAACTTGCGGGGGGGCCACAGGCACGTTTTCAATGAGGAACCAGATTTAAGACACCCTGACGACCCGACGTTCAATGATGCTGTCTCATCATTCGTAATCGTGAAGGGATTTTGGAAGCTATTTAGAGATGCCAATTATCAAAACCCGTATGATGGTGAATACGGCCCAGGAGTGTACGAGTGGACAGAAAACTTCGGCGTAAAAAATGATGACATGTCTTCTCTGAGATGCGTTAAACCTTAGACGAGAAGTAAAAACTGCAATGCATCTATTAAATCAACAATTCAAAATTCCATATTTTCCAAGAATTGAATTTTAAACTACTTTCCTGCTGCGAACTGGTTCTTAAACTCTGAAGTAGTCTTCGTTTAAGAGAATTTCTTGATTAGTGAATAATCCATACTGACACAATAGCCGATAGAGAAGGATGCATAGTTTTATAAATCAACCCAGAAATATTAAACACTGGTAATATTATGGCTGAACCAGTGTTTGAATGGTACCAAGACAAGAAAGGAAAGTTTAGATTCCGACTGAAAGCCGGAAACGGAGAAATAATAGCCGTAAGTGAAGCCTACAACTCCAAAGACGGCTGCGCCAATGGCATCGAAGCTGTCAAGAAAAACGCGCCAATCGCCAAAATAGTGGAAGCAAAACCAGAGTAAGCTGTTGGGGACACAGTATGTCGTTCTTAGACAAAGCAAAAAAGAAAGCAGAGGAAGAAGCCAAGAAGGCTGCTGAGGCAGCTAAAAAAGCTGGAGTAAAGGGCGCTAAGGAAGTTAAGAAGGCGGGTGCTAAAGGCGTTGAAGAGGCAAAGAAAGTTGGAGCCAAAGGCACCGAAGAAGCAAAAAAAGCAGCAAAGAAAGTAAAAGAAAAGGTTTAAATTCTTTACTTCTCTTTTCCATTCTTTTTCCTTTTTGTTTCAAATGATAAATACGCAATTCTTGGCAGTGCGCACACCAAGATTCTGGAAATCCTCAGGTCAAATGCTGCTTTGAATTTTGCAGCATATTTGAAGAAAAAAAATTGGTGAAATGCCCGGTCAATTAGGGCTCTCTTTGAACCACAAAGGCGATCTTAACTACAGCACGGTACTCGACTATCTTGTTTTTCTCAACTTTGGCGTTGCATCGTTTCACATAAATGGATTTAATTCCTCTAATTGTTTTCGCGGCTTCAGCCAGGGCATTTTTTGTTGCTTCTTCCCAACTTACTGGTGAACTACCCACCAACTCAACAATTTTTACAACTGCCATCTCATTCACCTGAATAGAGAGTAGTAGTTCATCTGATTTAATATTTTGCCCCAGCCCACACCAGAGGTTCAGGCTTAAAAAAACGGACCAGCTAAATCATGATTTATCGTGAAGCAAGATCTGACTCTACTCCAACGGCTCTAAAAATATTTTATGCAACGCGCTGGAAGGAATAGAGGAAAAAGCATGGCTTGAGAATATTAGACCAATCCTGCCGACCAAAGGGGAGTAAGGAAGAACTTAAAAATGGAACCTACATATCTGCAGGTGAATTGAAAATGACGTTCCCAAGAATTCCATTTGACTTCAGACGCTTGAAACCTCAACCACAGAAGAGCACAGAACAACCACGACAACCGCCACAACCTGTTCAGCCGCAACGCTTTCCAATGAAAATTGGAGTAACCGTCTTCGGCACTGCGTCGTACTTCAACTTGGACGAGGCAATATCAGAATTTCAGAGTTTTGTTCAACAAAACAGCAGACTTGACCTGCAAATCACTTTGAACAAGTATCCGCCACTAGCACTCGACGAGTACCACCCAATACCTGGGGCAGGAGGCAGCACATTTGTCGATCCTTGGTATGTTCACCCCGAAACCCTCGCCAAACTACCGTATAACGTCACCGTACAAATTGTAATCTACGACATTCAAAGCACAAAGACAGCTTACGGAGGGGCCTCTTTTCAAGCTTCGCCACAGACGAGAAACGCCCCGTTTGTGGGAATTGCGTTCGGAGACTCCATAAGCTGGTGGCCGGTGGAACCTAACTGGAAAACGAGAACTGCAACAGCGTTGGTTCATGAATTTTATCATGCCCTTAGTCAGCTTCTTCACGCAAAAGGATTCAGCTTACCAGACGCTGACAAAGCAAACATATATGGCTACACTAACGAAAATGACCCTGGCTGGGTAAGATTTGACAAATTCATATATGGGCGAATTACAGACCAAATGTACTTGGCGCTGACTCAATGAACGCTGATGACTCATTGATGTTTACTGAAAGAGTTATATTTGTTGAGTTATAGTATTCGTTAATGGGGAGAAATGGGTATGGCAAGTTCAGACTTCCTCGTATCGTTAGGCTTGTGGTTTGTTCGTGCTTTCGTTTCAAGCTTGATTTGTTTGCTTATTGGGTATGTGGGAATTAGAGCCATTACACTTTTGACCACGAAAATTAAGGAATTCGAGAGCCTTAAGGGCGATTCTTTGGCGACCGGTCTATTTGTAGGTGGGTTTTTTGTTTACGCTGGATTGGTCGTTTATGGTTCGATGGTAAATCCGTTCTTTCTTTCACAATCAGTGACAATTGGGGCATACTTTAATCTGCAGAGACTCCTGGTCGTAATCATAAGCTTCTTTGTAAGCTTGTTCTTCGGTGGCCTATTCTACGTAGTTTTCGCCAAACTCAGACCTTTCGGTATCGACTTGGATGACATTAACAAGCGTCCCATTGCTGTGGGCATTTTCCTGTTCTGCTACGAAGTATTCCTTGGGCTTATAGTGCTCGCAAGCTTGACTCTCCCGATGGGATAGCTGAGGACAGCAAATGAATCGCGTTCGGTACTTCACCATATTCTCCCTTCTCGGTATTTTGCTTCTTACGTTTAGTCAGAATGCCATTGGATTTCCAGCCTCAGAATTTACCTTTCAAAATGGAGATTGGTACGACAACTTTGGAATAGACAGAAACAACTACGAGGGTCCTAACGGCTACTTGCCTAACCTCGCTACTGAAACGCTTAATGAAAACAAGGAACTAGGCATACAGCATAGGTCAATCGTTTCAATCTGAATATTCAGGTAACACCGAAAGAGCAGTTGCGATCTTAAAATATGTTCAAAAATTGACAGAATACGGGTATGACAGCGATAATGTCATCAGAAACGGTGTACCTCAGGAGGAGTGGGCATGGAACGCCGATGAGATGGCGCACGCTTTCGATGAAGAAACCGGTGTCAAAGCTATTGGAGACTGTGAGGACATGGCTTTTCTGTGTGGTACAATCTATGTTGGGGCAGGATTTGATGCTGCTGTTGTTGATGCTGTCGACCATGCGGCTTTGTTGATTTGGCTTCCCGAGTTCTCGAACGCGAACAACTATTGGGATCTTCCGAACGATGACAGAGACGCTGGCTGGATATGGGTTGAGGCGACGGGCAACTCAAATCCTTTAGGTTGGACTCCTCCTGACTACGAAAATGGTGGGTGGACCGCATACCCTATAGGCTCATTAACTTTCGTTGCAGAACCTTTACCAGCTCCGTCTCAGTCAGATTTACCTTCGATAAACCTGGATCTCATGGTGACGATTATCGGCATAGTATTTGCGATAATACTCGCTCTTTTAAAGGCGCGCCGACGCTAAGTTTAGCTTGTTTTGCTCCTTTTTGCTTCTTCTATCTTTTTTGCTATGTCGTAATCCAGAAGAACCGGAGTATTTCCTTTTGAAGGTCTGCTTCCACTTGGAACATATACTGTATTTGTATCATAGACAGAAGTTTTTCCAGATGACAGTGCAACAATTCCAGCCATTAAACTTGTAGCTTTGTCAAAGGGCATGAATTGTGGGAGAACAGTTGAGTCATAAAATATTTTCCATTCTAAGTCTGCTTCAGATTTGGACTCGTGTTCTTCTTCCCTTCCTTCGTCTGAAAGGGCTCTCTGGCTCTTTTGTGTTGTCCCTACTGCGAAGAGAAGGAGCTCATTGTTGAAGCTAGCTTCGACGACTTTGACGCCCGCAATGTCTATTATAGTTGACGCTTCCAGCAGATTGCTTCCCTTTCCCCACCCACTCAGCCATTTTGGACGTTGCATAACTACCAACATCTAGCAATGTCATTTCGCTATAAAACATCTTCCTTCGTAATTCAACATGATTTCCGCGGGTTCGCCCTCAGGTATGCTAATGTAAAAAAGAGCATGCATATAGGTATCAAACTGAGAGCAAAGTTCAATGGAAATTCAGGAATTGCTTCACCCTTTAAGACGTAAAGACTCCAGGAATAAGGGCTAAACTCGTTGTCATACTCTCTTTTCTCAACCTGACCCGCAAGAAAGAGGGCTTCACAAACGTTTAACAAATGAGTCGAGTTATATTCAACATAGGGGACACAAACTAGCCTGCTTCCGGTGCCATGGGCATCCCACAAATAAATATCGTCAACATCGAGATAAACCATTTTTTCGTAAACTAAAGTCCTCAGATGCTCTTTCGCTTCAACGTATCCAACTTGACCTAATTCCTTGGCATTTACGTCTGCAAGTCTAATCCTGTACTCTGTACCGTTTGTAGCTTTGACATAAAAGGTATCACCATCAACGATGAAGTCAGCCAAGCCCGTGATGTCGACCTTTACCGTTGCAACCTTGGCCGACGTGACTGCCATCATTGCGAAAAGGCAGGTCAGCGTAAAAACGGCAAGCACCTTGAGATTTTGCATGAATGCACTCTCTTGTTCTCCCTATTTAAACTAGGATTCAGACTGATTTCTGGATTTGATGTTTATTCGACCTACCGGGCTTTTAACCGCTAACGCGGCGGGTTTCCCTACACAAGAAAGATATACTTTGGCAGAAAATACTTGCTGTAGTGTCTGAGGCTTGAGAGCAATGCAAGACTTTGAAAAACTTGGGGTGTTCTATTTGGGACGTCTCTATGACGTGGCCAAAAAATCTGGGTTAGAAGATTTGCTTCTGTACGATTCAAAAGACCTAGTCACCCATGCCGTTTGCATAGGCATGACTGGCAGTGGCAAAACTGGTTTATGCATGTCTCTAATCGAAGAGGCAGCCATCGACGGCGTCCCGTCCATCATCATTGACCCTAAAGGGGACATTACCAATCTGCTTCTAACATTTCCCAATTTGCAGACCCAGGATTTTTTGCCTTGGATAAATGCTGAGGATGCCTTGAAGAAGGGTCTTTCCCAGCAGGACTTTGCTGCTCAACAAGCTGCTCTTTGGAAGGACGGTCTTGCAAAGTGGGGTCAAGACGGAGCGCGGATTAAGCGTCTTCGCGAATCTGCGGATTTTGTCATATACACGCCAGGCAGCAGTTCTGGCTTGCAGATTTCAATCCTAAAATCGTTTGCGGCGCCTCAGCCTGAAATAAGGCAAGATGAAGAGCTCCTGCAGGAAAGCATAAACACCACCGTCACAAGCCTGCTTGGATTTTTAGGGGTAGATGCTGACCAGATTAGATCAAGAGAACATATATTGCTATCCAACATCTTCGCAGATTCTTGGCGACGCGGTCAAGATCTTGACCTTGAGCGGCTGATTCAGCTTATTCAGGTTCCGCCTCTAAAGCGAATTGGAGTTCTCGAACTGGATTCGTTTTATCCGTCAAAAGATCGTTTTGCTTTAGCTATGCAGCTTAATAGTCTCCTAGCCGCGCCGGGGTTCAGTCTGTGGCTTGAGGGTGACTCACTTGATGTCAATGGTCTCTTCCATTCGCCAAGTGGAAAACCTAAGGTCTCAATATTTTATGTTGCCCACCTTAATGACGCCCAGCGTATGTTTTTTGTATCTTTGCTCTTAAACCAAATTGTTGGATGGATGCGGACTCAATCTGGAACAACCAGTCTGCGCTCAGTCCTCTACATTGACGAGGTTTTCGGGTACTTACCCCCAGTAGCTAATCCGCCGTCGAAATTGCCCTTACTAACGCTGCTGAAGCAGGCTCGTGCCTTCGGGTTAGGAATAGTGCTGGCGACACAGAATCCTGTTGACTTGGATTACAAGGCTCTGTCCAATGCGGGAACCTGGTTCTTGGGCAGGTTACAAACGGAACGCGACAAGGAGCGTGTGTTGGATGGACTGGAAGGCGCTGCCATCGCGGGTCAAAAGCAGTTCAATCGGAAGACCCTCGATCAAATGTTGTCTGGATTAGGGAACCGCATTTTCCTAATGAACAATGTGCATGACGACGTGCCAGTAACTTTCGAAACGAGGTGGGCGATGTCCTATCTGCGGGGACCGTTAACAAGAGAGCAAATCAAGCAGCTTGTCGAGCCAACAAAGCGGCAGATAATTTCAGCTTCCTCCAAGATTTCACCCTCAATACACTCAGCAACCTCTTCAGCTCTGATTGGCAGCTTCGTCACAGCTTCCAAACCTGTTTTGCCGCCAGAAATACCAGAATACTATATACCGTTTGAGAAAAATGTGGCAGGCAACAATCAGGTTTATCGTCCTGTAATTCTTGGGGCTGCGCAGGTGAGGTTTAGTGATTCAAAATCCGGAATTGACACAGTGAAATCAAAAGTGTTCGTGACTCCAGTAACTGACAATCCTCTTCCGGTTAACTGGGATGAGGCGAAAGAGACAAACGTAAAAGTTGCTGATCTAAAAAATGCTCCTCCCCAGAATCTTCCATTCGCTGACCTGCCCTCAGAGGCTCTGAAAGCGAAGAATTACGCGGATTGGAAAAAGGATTTCTCCAATTGGCTTGCTAGAACCCAGAAAATACAACTATTTAAGAGCCCCTGTCTTGACGAAATATCGAAACCTGAAGAAACTGAGCGTGAATTTAGGATTAGGCTGCAACAGACGGCAAGGGAAAAGCGGGATGCACAGGTCGATAAGCTTCGGCAAAAATACAGTTCTGCTTTTGCCAGACTCGATGAACGTGTGAGAAGAGCACAAATGGTTGTTGAAGAACAAAAAGCCCAGGCGAAAGGCCAGAAGTATCAAGTTGCAGCATCGATAGGCGAAAGTCTATTAAGTTCGTTTCTTGGCAGAAGGTCGAGCACTCGTGTAACAAGGGCTTCAAGAGAAATATCGCGTAGCATGAAAGAATCAAGGGATAAGCAGAACGCTGAAGAGAACTTGAAAGCGGTCCAGCAAGAACGTGCAGGACTTGAATCTCAGTTTAAGTCGGAAGTGGCTGCAACTGAATCCAAAATTAATCCGGTTGCTGAGAATCTGGTAACTCTATCGGTTGGGGTGGGCAAAACCGACATAGATGTTCAGTTACTATCGCTTGTCTGGATAGCTGAATGACCGCCCTTAACGCCCTCTTTTTCTTGGGTGGCTGTTAATTTGTAATGTAGAAAAGGGGATCTCGTTTGATTTGGTTTTGCATTGGAAGTACTTCTTGGTATCTAGAGCTGCAATCGTTGGACCAATGACGATGGCTACTGTGATTTTTACATGCGCGCGTGAGAAGAACTATTTGAATATGCCTAAGGATATTCCGAATCAGAGCAAGTCCCTGGTGGATTTTAGGTCTCTCATTGCGCTCTTGAATGCTTTGGGTAAGTCATCAAGGTATATTGATTGGCGTTTGATGCCTTCTTGAACGGCTCCCGCTGCCAAGAGAGTAGTTCCAAGCATATCACTCACTATCGGCTCTGGAAAAACAATCAGCGCTAAACCAGCCTTGATTAGGAAGGATTTGTTTCCGCTCTTGCTTAGTTTGTTTATTGCACCAGCACTATTTGCAGCAGTTCTAACTGAATGGGCTGCATCAAAATGCATATCTAAGTGGTTCTTGCTCATTTCTTTAATCGATGTGGTTAAACTGTTGAATTCTTTCGCATTCATCACGGTCACCGTAGCACCGATGCACTATGGATTTTCCGAAACAAAAGCTTTCCAATAGAATAAGTCAACAAGAACGCCTCTTTTAGAGTACTAAGCGCCAGCATTTTAAGCATGCAAATCAAATATTCTGATTCTTACTCCAGCTTTTGACATATTAGGCTAAATTGTTACGAGGCAAAATCATGCTTGCTCTCTTCAGTTGTCAAGAAGTTTTTGCACTATGCACAGCCGCGTTAAGGATTATACCCTACCCTGGTAACAGCGGTGCCTAGTCAAAAAGAATGGAACAACCTGTTGATCTTGCATTCGAAATTAGCGCTATATTCAGAGCGAATCCCAGAGACAGAGGTAGAAGAAAGGTATTTTGTACAGGATGCTCCGTATCTCTATTGGCCCATCGCAAAAAATTGTCAAAGATATCTTCTCTTTTTGCAAAAATGACCGCAGATGATTGAAGGTTTGGAAACTCCTTACATAATGAAAGGGACAATGGCGACCAATGCCACAATAATTACACAAACCGCTGTAACTGCAGAAGTTATGAGCGAAATTGTTCTCTCGCTTGATCTTTGTCTCAATACTCCTTTCAAAGTAATATTGAATATTCTTCCTCCATCTAGCGGGTATATTGGCAGGGCATTGAATATGGCCAAGTTAATGTTGACAAACCATAGCCAGAAAAGAACATTTGCAAAGATCTGCCACTGCGGACCCAAATAACTAGTATAAAAAGGCGTAAGCGAGTCTGAGAAAGGCACAAGACCAGAAGCTAAAGTCGGGGGAACCAAATACATAGGTATCGTTTCAAAGGTTAAGTTTTGATAATTCTTCAACCGGTTCTCAGTCATCAAATCACCTACAATCACCCCCATGACTGTACGATTTTCTGAGAAAGTCAAATTCACAAAGGTGGGGTACTGTTCCCGCCACTTGTCACCCCTTGCCATGGTAACAGCTACAATATCTCCAGCAGTTTTGTTGTTAAGCAAGTCTCTCAAATCCTTGGTGCTGTTGACGCGTAGGCCATCAATTGATACAAGAACATCTGTGGGCAACAAGCCCGCTGCTTTAGCGGGCATACCATCAGTGACATCACTAATGTATACGCCATCTATAATGGGAGTCAAACTGCCAACAATGATTAAGACACCAATTAGGCATATTGCCGCCACAGCGACGTTTCCGCCAACTCCTGCAGCCATGACCCTTAAAGAAGCTCTGGGTTTTGCCTTCTTGATTTGTTCCTCATCAACGTCCACGAAGGCCCCGATGGGAATGAACAAGAAGAACAGCAAGCCGCTCGACTTTACTCTGAAACCAGCACTTCTAGCTACGATTCCGTGAGCGCCCTCGTGTATAGCTATTGCGCACACTATTGCCACCCAGCCGTATGCGATAGGAAGAATAGGATTAATTCCAGGCAAAAGAAGAATTGTTCCAGGTCCGAGCTCTCGAGTTATTTCTCCAACAGCTGGATTTGACAGCAAAGCCACCAAGCTGGTGACAATTATATAGAGTCCGATTGCAGCAACGAAGGGAACAAGAAAAAGCGCGATCCAAGAGATATATCGTGAAGCACCAAGAGAACCTAACCTGTCAAAGACCCCTGAAAATATCTTTGTCCTCAGAGTCAGCAATGGAAACTTGAACTCTACTCTACGCTGTGCAGAGTCCTGCTTTTCACCTTCTTGATCAGACAACAGGTTCACAATCTCTTAGTCTAAAAAACTCGTTTTCTCTAAACATAAATGTTTGGTATAAATATCAATATCACGTCGATAGACAAAGCGAGCGTCTCAGCCAATAGATCTGACGCAAGGGAATGTGTGGAAGCTGATAAGGCTCCGGTTGGTTGAAGAATCTGGGCTGATAGTTTTGCGCCATTCATAGTGACTTTCATAGTTATGTCAAAATCCAACTGAAACGAAATCAGCAATTGAAGACCACTCTGAGCCTAATTTATTTGTACCCCATCCAATCCGAGTTCGGAAGAAACACTTGAAACTTCCAAAGACAAAAGAAGAGAAGAAATGTTGACGGAAATCTCTGCTTAGGATAATTGGATTTTACAGGCTTTCTGTAGGACTTGGCTGAAGAGAGCAAGTCGAACGGCGATTGCTGTACGATGCTCTATTATAGGGTTGTCTTTGAGCTGCTCTTTGTGTTTGTGGACATGGTTTTCAATGGCACAGTTCATCACTCGCAGAGTTGGGATCAACAGTATTTCTTCCTCGCATTCAGGGCACTTTATGAAGCCTTTCTTGCAGGAGTTCTCGTTTGGTTCTTCAACTACTTTGTCATAAATTTCCTTCAGTCTATCTTCGTCAAAGGTTAGTCCAATCATCCGCTCGTTCCTCCAGTTGGTTCTTCGCGAGGATAGGTGATGAATCATGCGAATTCAGGTTTTAAGTGTTCATAATATGCAGGTATATTCGTGTGAATTATATATGACGTCTTAATACTTCAAAGTCAAGTATTAAGTTAATCCAAACGAAGCATTTCACCAAAAAATTAGCAAAGCTTTTGCAGGAATCACGTCAAATTTTTCCATAGAAACACAAAACGGAGGCATCAATCTCAAGTTAGGGCTCCAACAAGTGATAACTCGATGTAAGACGTCAAACAAACTTGAAATTGGCCGTCTTTATCATATCAGGCTTATTTGAAAACAAAGCTCCCCCGGGCTCTGCGCAATACCTCATACATCTACTCTTCTTTTGAGGATATGCTGAATGTTCACCTCAAACGCTGCGGTAGGGTTCTCCAGCGTCCACGTCTGCAGTACCTGCGGATTCACCTCGCCAACTACGCCAACTTCTTCGTCACTAACGATGACTGCACCTACACGTCCCTCGATGAAACTTGAGTGACTCGTTGGCCTAATCTGCCATTCCATGCCCAGGTTCATGAAGAACGCGGCCAAGCAGGATTTAATCTCGCTGAAACCCGCATTAGCGTGACTCGTTACGGCTGCAAGCCATTCTTCATCGCGCGTCTTGGTTTCTTTGGCTTCATCTAAAAGTGTGACTTTTCCCAGCTCAAATATCCTCTGCGGGAACTCGACTGATTTGTTGATGCTCAAGAACTCTATGATTCCTGGCAAGAGCCAGGTCCGTAGGCACGTCATCGTAACAAGTTTTGGATTAGAGACGCCCACAACTGCGGCAGGTTCGCGGTTCATTTTAACAAAGAGACTCTCTGGATTTGTTAAGGTATAGCTTAGAATTTCTTGGTAACCCGCACCAACCAGGAGTTCACGCATCAAATTCAGCAGTCGCTGGTCACAATTTGCGACGCCCGTGGTTGGCAAGTCCCGCCAAACCGGTTCTATACTGTTGTAGCCATATGCAACCGCAACGTCTTCCACGATGTCCACTGGGTGCATGATGTCAACTCGGTAGCAGGGAACAAAGACTTCAACAATTTTTTCGGTAATTTTGCCAACGCCCAATCCTGCAATTGCCATCAGATCAGCGATTTGTTTGCTTGCCAGTTGAATTCCTATCATTCGGGTTGCGTATTCGACGCTTAAGTTGACTCGTTGACTGTCGAAGTTAGGAGTAATGAAGCGTTCGTTGGTGTAAATTGGGTCTTCTGGGTAACAGATAGTGAGTGACTGTGCCTTTCCGCCCCTGTCGATGAGCGCTGTTGTAACGAGCGTCAATGTATTGAGGACAGTCTTGTGTGCCGTTCCTGTAACTTCCACGAGCAGGTTGTGTGTTTCTTCGTTTACCCTGCCCAGGTCGTTTGAATTTATTATAGGAGGGAAAGACAGAACCTTCTGGTCTGCGTCTAACAGAATTGGGTAAACGTTGTGTTTCTTAACGATGTGGCCGTATTCCTGACCCTTAGGGTGTCGCTCCAGCATTTCGCCCAAGGTCATTTTCTCAGAGAGCCCTAACGGGACAAAGCTGAATTCGGTTGGTTTCGCAACTGTGTAGCTTAATGGAAGCTTTATCAGGTCAAGGTTGTAGATTCCGATCGAAGTTTTTTGCCTGTTTCTGCCATAGGTTTTGTCAAGCTTGTCTTGCATGTGCATAAGTCCGCGAATAATGGTGTCCGTCATGTTGACGTTTTTGACGATGGCACATGCGATAAACGGTCGAATGTTTTTGAGGCGTACGTCAACTTGGACCTCCCCTGCCATTCCGGCAGAGGCATATACCCGCGGCCCTTTTTCGATTTTTAGGTATGTGCGAAGGCCACGTGCTAAGCCTTCCACGCTCCACAGGTCGGGCCGATTGGTGTCTTTGATTTCTACGCTTACGACATTCTCGGTTTTGTTGTAGAGTTTTACTTCGCTCTTGACGAACGCCAAAAGGTCATCGAGTTCATCCATGTTTCCATTATGGGTTTTGCCAAGGAGTCTTTCGAATTCTGAGAGGTCAAAGTCTATCGTCGGCATGTTAATTCACCTGTTTTCTTCTGAGCCAATCAAGGTCTTGGCTGAAGATGCATCGGATGTCATCCATACAAGCGCGCATCATGAATAAGCGGTCGACGCCAAGTCCCCATGCGATAACGGGTGCCTTTATGCCAAGAGGTTCTGTGACTTCGGGTCGGAAGATTCCTGAGCCGCCAAACTCGACCCAGCCAACTCCTTCTCTGTAGGCGCTAAGTTCCACGCTGGGTTCGGTGAACGGGAAGTAGTCAGGTTTGAAACGAATTTTTTCTGCTCCGGCAATTTCCTTGGCAAATTTGCCCAACACACCTAAAAGGTCTCGGAGCGTAAGTTTTTCGTCGACTACAATGCCTTCAACTTGGTTAAATTCTGAGAGGTGGGTTTTGTCTACGACTTCGGGTCTGTATACTCTGGCGATGCTGAAGTGCCTGCTCGGGATTCTTAAGATCCTTACTAAGCAACGTTCTAGCACTAAGGCATGTACCGTGTCCACGCAAGATTAGCCGTTTAGCTTCTTGTTCGCGGTATTTGTATTGCCATCCTGAGCTCCCTGTTTGGTCTCCGTTTTCGTGTGTTTCTTTGACGCGTTTTACGGTCTCCGTGTAATTGGTGGTGTCTCCGTACTGGGGATTTTTTACGTAGTAGATTCCATCCACTTCCCGAGCTGGGTGATCCTGGGGCGTGTATAGGGCATCAAAGTTGAAAAAAGAAAGCTCAACAGCTGTGCCAGTCATTTCTTGAAAGCCCAAAGTAACGAGTTTTTCTCTAACTTCATCCAGAAAACTCAAATAGGGATGTTTTTTCCCTATCCACGTGCTTGCCACCGGAGCTTGGATGTTGTATTTTTGGAAGCGTGCGTTACGCCACGCGCCTTTGATTATGAGCTCAGAGGTCAGCTGCGTGATTTCTCTTGCGCCAACAGTTAACTCTGCTGCTCCTGCTTCGATGGCCATTTTGCCTTCTTTGGTTAGTTGGAGGATGCGTTGAGTTTTTTCTTCAACCGTTATGGCTTTGCGTTTCTTGAGCTGTTCAATAGCTGCTTGCAGGTCTTGACTGAGTTGGCTGGTTGCCGTCTCTTCCTTTGCGCAGAGGATGCTAAGGAGTTTTTCGTCGTTGCCCTCCTTTGGTGAGGATTCCACTTGTAAGGTTTGGTCTTTGGAGTCATACGTCGCCCATTTCTTGCGTTGTGTCCATCCTAACGCGATTTGGACGAACTGTCGTTCTAATCCTGCTTCCTTTGCCGCTTCGCTGAGCGCTGCATTTCCGCCTAAAGCTATTGCAGCGTTTACGAGGCGTCTTTCAGGCAGACTGTTCAGGGCGTGAATTTTTCCTTCTGGCGTAAGTTTGATTTTGGTTGTGAGGTGAGCGTGGATTTTTGCAAGAGCGTTTTCTTGGAGAATCAGAGCTGAGCGCATTACGGCTGCGTCTGGGAGTTCACATTCCGCCATTAGCTGTTCAACGGTTGCTTCGCCCTTGAGCTTGTCAAGTACAGCAAGAATTCGAATTTCGTTTTCCCTGAGCTCAACCATACCCGTTCATTCCCTCTTCAAGTGCGAAAGTGCATGTTTTGTTTAATGTAGTTCTTGGGTGGTTAATAAAAAGCGTGCTAGCTCTATTTCTCGTGCTTCTCCTCTAATATATGCTGAAAATTCGAAAATCAGCACGCATTATAGTCCAGACTTGACGGATCTATAGAGAATCGTAAAAAGCATCAACCCTCCTAAGTGCAGGCAAATACAAATGCATTCATGCCGTGAGATGCTGATAAAAGAAGAGATATATTGCTAGCGCTCATCTTCTTTTAAGAACGCGAACGGTGCGATGCAGATGACGTCAAACAGTGAAGGCACAAACGGTGGCGAAATGGTCGTCACTCCCTGGGAAGTTAAGGGCAAAGTAGACTACGAGCGACTTATTCGGGAATTCGGAACCCAACCATTAACAGATGAGCTTCTTGCCAAACTAGAAAAATACACCGACAAGCTTCACCTCCAGATTGAACGCCGCATATTCTTCAGCCACCGCGATCTCGACACAGTCCTGAACCTGTATGAGCAGGGCACCAAGTTTGTGCTGTACACGGGAAGGGGACCCAGCGGGCCCGTTCACATCGGCCATCTCGTACCATGGATTTTCACCCGTCACCTACAAGAAAAATTCCATACGCGACTGTATTTCCAGATGACAGATGACGAAAAGTTCCTCATAGACGACGAAACTACCCTCGCGGAAACGCAGAAGTGGAGTTACGAGAACGCGCTGGACCTAATTGCGGTTGGCTTCAAGCCAGAAGACACTTACATCATCTATGACTCCCAAGATATTGACCTGCTATATGACGTCACGCTGGAAGTCGCCAAACGGATAACCTTCAGCACAGCGCGTAGCACATTTGGCTTCCAAGATAGCACCAACATCGGTTGGGTATTTTGGCCTGCCATCCAAGCCGCACCATGCTTCATACACAAGAAACTAACTGGCGAAAACGTTCCCGCGCTCATACCCGCAGCCATTGACCAAGACCCGTACTGGCGCGTCACCAGAGACATCGCACAGAAGCTGGGCTACTACAAGCCCGCCCAGATTCACTGCCGCTTCCTTCCAGGACTGGGAGCAGGAGGAAAAATGAGCGCCAGCATGCCCGAAACAAGCATATTCACCATGGATCCACCTGACGTTGTTAAGAAGAAAATCTGGAACGCCTTCACGGGCGGACGAGGCACGGCAGCGGAACAGCGCAAGCTCAGGCGCAGATCCGACCGTATGCAGCATATTCCAGTACTACTTCTTCCTGTTCGAAGAGGGCTCAACGAAGCTGTCAGATCGGGAACGAAGGTGCCGCGCCGGCGAAATGCTCTGTGGCGAATGCAAACTCGACATCGTCAGCAAGCTCAACAAGTTCCTCGAGACCCACAGGGAACGCCGTGAGAGAGCCAAAAACATAATAGAAGAATATCACGTAAAGCGCTAAGGGCTTCCTTCACTCGAATGTTAGTTGCCAAAGGAGAAAGGTTTTAGGTCGTGTCAGCATACATGATATTTCAAAGGCTTGATTAAGATGGATAAGAAATGTCCCGTTTGCGGAAAAGTTTACATGACATTTGATAGCAAGAAAAAGTACTGCAGCGACGCCTGCGCTAAAAAAGCTAATAAGAACCGATGAAACGCCAGGGAATTTTCGGATGCAAGAACTCAGCATAAATGATGTTGACAGTGTACATCGTATAGAATAATGCATGTTAAATTAGATTATTGTTACAGACTAGTCATTTATAGTGCGATTAATACTATCTATAGTGTTGTTATCTCTATGTCCAAACTAGAAAAGAACAAAAACAAGCAACTAGTCGTTAAAGCAACTCCAGTTAAGGAAATCCCACAAGGAAGGAAACTAGCCAAGAGACCCGAGTACGACGCCGTCTTTAGGCAAATCATCGAGAGTCCAGAGAAGATGTTTAAGGTCGAGGTTGAGGGAAAAACAGTGAAATCGTTGTACGCACCATTTTCATTCCGCGTGAAGTCTTACAATAAGAATCCTGACAGAAAATTCAACACTGCCCTCAGAGTCCGCAACAAAGAAATCTACATCGTTAAATTCGACAAGGAAAGATTAGCGCAACCTCACGCATCCTTCAAAACACTTAATGCATGTTCTCGGCACGAAACCTTATCTTTAAGGATGCAAGTTTATTGCAGGAGTTTCTTGGAGTCCAAAAAAGGGGATGCATATAGTGTCTGAACATAAGCCTGAGTGGCCCGAAACTGGCGACCTCGTAATGGCCACGATAGAGAGTGTGATGGATTACGGAGCTTACGCCAACCTCGACGAGTACCATAGACGAGGCTTTCTGCACATCTCAGAAATCTCCAGCGCTCGAATAAGAAATGTCCGCGACTTTGTTCGAGAGAACCAAAAAATGGTTCTTAAAGTCCTCCGCGTAGACGTAGAAAAAGGGCACATAGACCTATCGCTACGGCGCGTCACAAAACGCGAAAGAATCGAGAAAGTCAAATCTTGGAAAAAGGACCGCAAAGGCGAAGCTCTCCTGCATGCAGTAGCTGAGAAGCTTGGTTTACCCGTAGACGAGGTTTACCAAAAAGCCGGAGTAATTATGGAAGAAAAATACGGGTTATACGAAGGCTTCGAAAAGGTGGTCAAAGACGGCCAAGAAGTCCTGACTAAACTTGACATTCCTGAAGACATCGTCAAAGTCATTGCGCAGGTCGCGGAAGAACGTATAAAGATTAAGTTGGTAAAAGTCAAAGGCGTCCTGGAAGTTCGATGCATGAAACCCAACGGCGTCAAATGCATCCAAGACGCATTCATGAGCGCCAAGAAATCGCAAAAAGCCAAAGATGCAAAAATCGAATTCTACGTAATCGCTGCACCCAGATACAGCGTGGAAGTTTCAGCTGACAATTGGAAACGTGCAGAGGAGCTCATTGAGAAGGTGGGGGAAAACGTCGTCGAAAACATAACCAAAGCAGGCGGACACGGCACCTTCAAGAGAGAGAAATAGAAGGATGAAGATTTGAGAGAATCCACTGAAAAAATCACATGGGGTCAAGTGGAGAAGATAGGCAAGGGCACAAAAGCAAACTACGATTCCGCCGAGAAGACTATTACTTTCTGCTTTGACAGAGGCCCGCAGACATCAAGCGAACTCTTGACGAAAGAGCGCATGCTACTCGTGAGAGAGCTGAGAGATTTGGGCTACGACAGCCGTATAAAAAGCAATGGAGAAGTGGTTGTAGATAAAGTTGCAGAAGAAAATGTCGTTCTGGTAAAGAGAAACCACAAACTCATTATTCACCTAAACAAGAAGCAAATTGAATAAGAAGAAAATGGACTTCAGAGAAGAATTTCTGGAGATTTTGAGGCGTTGAACGCGCGAAGGCAGTTGAAAACCTTGATGACGTCAACGTCACGACGCCTCAGAACATACTTTAATTTGTAATCATCTGGGGAATAACCGATTTTAGCCTAATCCCCTGCTCATACTGACGTGATCTCATCATGGGCGCCGTACACGCTTCACACCTTATCCAAGTCTTAGAAGGCACTGAGACAGCCGGGTTTTAAGTGTTCACGGATTTTTCTTAAGCATCAACTTGTGTTCATGGATTATGGTATGGAAGTCTTGCGGATGTTTTAACCTTTTGAAGCTACCTTGGAAGTAGGAGCTGAAATTGCCCCCATTAACGGCTTTCCCACGAAGATAATTAACAGGTAAAGACCTTGCCCAGCGGGTCATAGATTTCAAGAAGACACCTTGGTTTGAGTCAAGGTATTCGCGGTGAACAAGCTTCTTGGTCTGCTCAGCATCCAAACGCAGGCAATCTGAATCCAAGACGCAGCTTCCAAGAAAACAGCTATCCTCTTTGTCTATTAAGTAAAAAACCGCAAGATCGCCTTTCTTGAGAGAGCTTACTTTCGCGTTCAATTTGCCGTTCTCATTATAATCTCGGATGCTCCAGAAGCCTTCTTTAATGCGATGTTCAAAAAGGTCAATACCTCTTCTTGCGAAGATTCCTCCAGCTTCATCTTGCACTTTGAAAATCCAGTAATCTGTCAATGATATTACCCTTTTTTGGTTTAGGAATCAGAACTTTTACGGCTATTCTCCTTCGTTTTCTTCCTCGGTAGCCATACATCCTTGGCAACATTTTTCAGGGTTACTTTTGTCAGAACAGTCTTCTGAAAGGTCTGTGGGGCATGTTGTAATGCAATCGCATTTGGACTTGTCTGGGGGACATGCAAATTTTCGTTGTTTGCTCATGAGCGTTAGACCACCGTTATTCTTAAGGTGAACAACTTGGAGTGCCTTTAAAGGTTCAGGTTGAATTCCACAAAACTACCAACGATCTAAAGATACCGCCCAAGTTACCTAAGTCGGAAGAAACCGAAGGAAGAAGAGAAATAAGCTTGGAAAACATCAGCAAATTGAGAAGAATTATGTAAGAATGTGTGATTCATTATGTCCGGAAAACCTGAAGTCAATCCCCAGTACGCCTACAGGCTCCTTCACCCAATGCACACTCTGCCTAGTTTCCTGCGTCGGCAAAGCTGGAAAACCCAATGTTACAACAATCGCTTGGGCTATGCCTACTAGCACCAACCCACCGCTCGTAGCAATCAGCATCTCGCCCCAGCGGTATAGTCACGGACTCATCCAAGAATCGCAAGAATTCATTATCAACGTGCCCACGCTTGAGTTGCTCCAGTCGGTTTACGCGTGCGGTTCCTTTAGCGGACGAAGTTTTGACAAATTTAAGAAGGCAAGCTTAACACAAGTGCCTGCCAAAAAAGTGAACGCACCGGCAATACGTGAGTGCATAGCCCACCTCGAATGCACTGTGGAAGATCAGTTCACTACGGGGGACCACACAGTATTCGTGGGTAAGGTCGAGGCGGCTTATGCGAACCCAGGGATATTCACTGAACGGTACAGCCTTGAGGCAACGCGGATGCTCTACCACGCGGGCGGCAACAACTTCGCCGTGCTGGACCCCAAGATTTACAAACCCTGAGTCCAGGTGACGGCGGGAACTGCTGTGGCGCGCTAGTAGACAGCGGCGAACAAAGCATTGAAGGAGGAGGTGAGGTGATCGTTTTACATAGGAACTAAGATTAGGGTTTTGCCAGCAATTTGAACTCTCAGAAGTGTGAGTGAGTGCTAGTAAAGAGGAGCTGCGATGGCAGTTACTATTCCCTGAATGTTTGGGACTTTTTCTTGTATTTGAGAAATAAGTCGTATTAGGTCTGCCTGATCGCGTGCTCTAACGGCGCATATTACATCGAAGAGACCGAAGACCGTTTCAGCTGACAGCACCTGGGGAATGCTTTGAAGGTCTTGTTGGACCTGTTCGAGATTTCTAGGCTGAGTATTAAAGAACAGGAAAGCATATGGTTGCTCAGTGAATGACTTGCCTTCTGATATAACTATGAGAGTTTGAGTTTTCTCAATCAGAGGTTCTGTAGGAGTCATTGTTCTGATGGGATCAAACCATTTGCTGATAAATTCGTCAAGATTTGCCAATTCCCGCAATTGGACGAGAATGTCAAAGGGACCAAGAAGCAAGAACACATCTTGCTGGGTAAGATCCATTTTTATTAGATTGTCCAATACTCTGCCTAAAGCACCTTTTTTGTAAGCTAATGCCATGTACGCTTTCATAATTGTCTAAGATACAATATCTAGGCCCTCTTGATAAGTCTGACGAATTTTCGCCTATCACGCGCCTCCTTGACCCATGTGTTCTTTCTTGTGAGCGTAGGCTCATTAGTGAACGCGATTTTGAGGCTTCGAGCTTCAAAAAACGCAGTCATGAACCGCGCAGGAAGAAGATGCTTGTTCAAACGCTGGATTTACGTTTGCGCGCTATAACCATGAGGAAGATTACCCAATATACCGCAAGAGGAAAGTAAGTCATGTTGAAACCGCCTATTTCCGTTAAGAAGAACCGTTTTCTGTTTGAAAAACCGATAGTTCCATGAGGTTTCTGTGAGGAAAAAACTGTGGAAGATTTGACTGTGAAAAGTCCAGCGTTCGAAAATAATACGCCCATACCGCACAAGTACAGCTGCGATGGCCAAGAAGTTAATCCACCCCTTACCATCGAGGGCATTCCCAGAGCGGCAAAAACGCTCGCGTTAATTGTTGACGACCTTGATGCGGCTCGTGGAACTTTTAACCACTGGGTAGTCTGGAACATATCGCCCACAGCCAAAATTGAGGAGAACTCGATTCCGGGAACAGAAAGCGTCAACAGCGCAGCCGAACGCACCTACGTGGGCATGTGCCCACCGTCAGGCACGCATAGGTACTTCTTCAAAGCCTATGCCTTAGACAAAGACTGGAATTGAAGCCCGAGGCGACGCAGAAGAAAGATTTGGAGAAAGCCATGCAGGGCCATATAATAGCAAAGGGAGAGCTAATTGGGCTTTATCGACGCTAAAGAAACGACCGCGACAGCTTTCGAAGAGTTTAGGAAATACTATTTAATGTTGGGAAGCTATTTGGTGCCAGCTTTGAGTGGGAGCTGAAGCAACAGTGAACGCCAAGAAAGTAGGACCAGCCATCGTGCTTGTTCTCCTTTTTGCAGTGTCCTTGTTCATCACATTTAACCCTTTACGCGAAGCCATACCTGATTTTTACGTGGGTGTGGAGTTTGCTTACAGCCACAACCTGAACGATTCTCGAGTCATCCTAAGCGACCTGAAAGGCTTAGTCGACAAGGTGGACGGCTACACAAACCTTTTCATCATCGGCATACCCGAGGTGTCCTTGAACCAAACGTTGCTAACCGAGTCGTGTGACTATATCACAGGTAAAGCAGGCTTAAGCGTCATCGTTTTGTACAAAGATACGACGAAATATCCCTATAACCTCAGTGAGTGGACGTCCGGCGCTGCGCAGAGGTATGGGAGCAAATTTTTAGGCGTCTACCGATTTGACGAACCAGGCGGCAAAGAACTGGACAACGCAACCTTTGGAGGTTCACCTGACCGATTTCTGAACCAAAAAGACTTTGGCCCGAACGTGAGAAACTACGAGGACGCAGCCAGACTCTACTTGGACATTTTGCAGTTGCATTTGGAGGCTCTTAGTCAAGTTTTGTACCCTAAGATTTTCACATCTGATTATGGGCTCTACTGGTTTGACTACAAAGGTGGCTACGAATCAGTCTTCGGCGAGTTCGTGTGGAATAACAGCAGGCAAATCGCGATTTCAGCATGCAGGGGCGCCGCGCAAGCTCAGGGCAAGGACTGGGGCATCATGATCACTTGGATGTACGACACAGCGCCTTACATAGAGAACGGCCAGCAACTGTATGACGACTTAATTTTGGCATATAAAACTGGAGCGAAGTACGCGGCTGTGTTTGATTATCCTGACGTTGGTCAGTATGGCATACTTACTGACGAGCACTTTGATGCCCTCAAAGACTTCTGGAAATACGTTAAGGGCAACCCACAGGGGCATAGGTCGCAGGATGGAAAAGTAGCTTACGTCTTGCCAGACGGTTATGGGTTCGGCTTACGACGCCCCGATGACACGATATGGGGAATCTGGAACGCTGATGACTTGGCCCCAAAGATTTGGAGCGACACAAACAAGCTGATAACCCAGTACGGATTGAATTTGGACATCGTCTACAACGACCCAGAATTCATTAACACAGTCACAAGTCATTACGAGCAGCTGTTTTTCTGGAACGTAACTATCAACTAGAAAAGAAGAGAGAAGGGTCTGGTACGGTTCTATCCGGACTTCGTACTAACTCTGGGGTGACCACAGACAAGGCAGGCGGCTGGCGGCTAGGCGGCTTCTGGATAGCCGCCATTATTTCTGTCATTACGCCTTTCAGTTGCTTGAAAAAGAGTTCATCGCGTTCTTTTTCATTGTCTGCGGTTTCTTAGAATATGCCAGCTATCTGCTCGTATCATTCTTTCTTGGCTTGAGTGGCGAAGAAGGTGTATCGGTTGCGGGTTTGTGATTTCCTCGCGAAAGCTGCTATCAAATTCTTTTCGGTTTGGCTACTCTTGAATTCAATGAGTCACTGTTCCTTGGACTAGAGAAGAAGTGTTAGGATAGAACCATTTCCTGAAAATCCAAATCATGAAAATGGAAGATGGCATATGCACTACAGAAAATCGGTTAAGGTGAGGTTGTCGGAGGGGAATTCCGCAGAGCCTAGCATGAAGCGTGAGTGCTTTTCCAATGAGATTTCGCGATCATACGTTGTCTGCTTGAGGGAGAGAACGACGTTTGCTCGTGTGCAGGTTAATGCTTGGAGGTAGCTGCTGCGGCTGCTGTTTTGGTGCGTGGGACAGGTGGCGATGAGGATAATTTGTTTTTCGCGTGCGAAGTTCTGCAGATACGCCATGACTTGGTTATAGACGCTTTTGGCTTCTTCTTCAGATATGTCTTTGTCGAGAAACAGTGCAGCGACGTCGGAGATCACCACGATCTTAGCGTTGTATTTCTCCACGGCGTCCTTTAAGTGCTCCATGATGAGCGCGGTCATCTGGTAAGCCGTGAACGCTCTGGAAAGGTAAATACGTTTCAGAACCTGTTGCGGGTCCATGTGGTGAATTTGGGCGAGCCGGGATACGTGATAGAGCCTGAATGTGTTGCCGCCGTCTATGAAGATGACGCTGCTGCTTAAACCGCCCAGCTGGACGGGCAGTTGAGCGCGGATACATAACAGGGAAGTGAGAGAAAGCACCGATGGTGACCCGTAGATGACTGCGAAGTCTCCGGGTGCGAAGCCTGGGAACAACTCTGTTATATTTCTTATGTTCAGCGAGAACAGAGACTGCTGCTGCATTACTGGTTTAGCTAACATGTTAAGGGTCATTTTGAATGCTCCGTCTGTTTGTCTCTGGAACTGTTTGGGTTGGTTTACTCCTTTTAAGCTGTTCCCGGAACGAATACGTAGTGCAGTGGGGAGGGGGAAGTTAAAGTGAATGGGAACCATCGCGTTAGAGAAGAGCCCAGGTGTGCATCATTGTGGCAAAACTGGCCCATCATGGATAACGCTTAAATCATTTTGAACCCAAATCTGTGTGATTGCCATGTCGCAGAAATTTGCGGAATATCTTTCCGAGTACATCAAGGGCAGAACGGGCGTATTCAAGAAGTATCTTCTAGCAGCGCTAGCTAACAAGGATCAAAGCATCTGGTACCTTGAAGCTAGCGAAGGAATGATTATTCCTTCTTCAGACCTCAAAAACTGTGAGCTTCTCCGAGATGCCCAGCTTTTCAGGGAAGACACGCGCGTCTCAAGGAATGGACGGAACACTTACAAGATTTACTATTTAACGGATTTAGGCAAGAAAATTGCTGAGGAAATAAAGGCAGAAGGCATGCTCAGCGAAGAATACGAAAAACTGTTGAGCCCCTCAACATACCTTTCGGAATAACCTTGCGTCGCTTTCTTGACTCCACCTGGTCTCCCGACAATCGAAAACTGCTTTATCTGATGGTTCACAGGAGAGAAAGCACTAAGTCGAGAAGACAAGAAACTGTGAACCAATGTTGAGTCAAATACGGATGATGGCTTAACGCTTTGATGGAACTGATTCGCGTTACAGATACTTGCTGAACCATGCTATGGCTATTTTGGCGACCTGCTCGAGTTTTCCGGGCTCCTCAAAAAGATGCGTTGCTCCGGGCACAACTTCCAGCCTCTTTCCTGACCGCAGGAGCGCGAAAGCTTGTTTGTTAAGTTCCAGAACTTCACGGTCACCTCCTCCTACAATAAGAAGAGTTGGCGCTTTTACCATAAGCAGGTATTCTGCTGCCAGGTCTGGGCGTCCTCCGCGAGAGACAATAGCTTTAATGTCATCGGGAAGTTTTGCAGCTGCGATCAAGGCAGCGGCTGCGCCGGTGCTTGCGCCAAAGTAGCCGACTGTGAGTTTTTTGGCTGCCGTTTTCTTTTTGAGCCAATTGGTCGAATCTACGAGACGTTCTGCCAGCAGGTTGATGTTAAAGCGGTACTGTCCCGTATTCTCGTCCACGGCTTCCTCCTCCGCTGTCAAAAGATCAATGAGCAGAGTAGCGATTTTTTGTTTGTTCATTAGCCGCGCGACGTAAGTATTCCGTGGGCTGAACCTGCTGCTTCCGCTGCCGTGTGCAAACAGTACAATGCCTCGCGTGCTTGGCGGGATTTCCAAATTAGCGTTTATGTGGACTTTGCTCGATAGAATTCGCACCTCATTCCGCATTTCGTTGTCCGACTTCATGCGGTAACCTTCTTGCCCTGAAGTTCATGCTTGTTCTTTTTCAGCAGCTCGATGACTTCTTCGTCTCTTGTCTGGTCAAAGTTCCTGTAGAACTCACCTATTGCGTAGAAGGGTTCGGGTGTTTGCAGGCAGACGATTCGGTCCGCCTCCTTCTTTAGCGCGGTGATCGTGTCTATTGGACCAACCGGGACCGCCACTACTAGAGGCTTTGCGCCTCGTTTCCGCAAGGAACGAAGAGAAGCTTTCAATGTGGCGCCTGTGGCGACGCCATCATCAACAACTATGACTTCGCGACCCGAAACCTGCGGAGTCTGAGCGTTTCCCCTGTACCGCTGTAGCCGCCGCTTGATCTCTGCCCTTTGGTTTTCAACCTCTCCTTCGATGTAGCTTTGCGGGACGTTCAGCATTTCAACTATGCCCTCGTCGAGCAGGAGAGTACCGTCCTCCGCCACGGCGCCGATGGCAAGCTCGGGGTTTCCTGGAGCGCCAATCTTTTTCGTGATTACTATATCCAGGGGGATTTGAAGTGCTTTAGCGACTTCGAAGCCGACGACTACGCCGCCTCTGGGAACCGCCAGCACAATCGCGCCCTTGCTTGCGCCGTTGAGGGCACTGGCTAGCTGTTTTCCTGCGTCAACTCGATCCTTAAAGAAGCTCATATTGAAAACCACCTTATCCAAAATCGTTGTTCTCAGAGACATCGATTCTTGACGAGCGGTTGCCTACATAGTTATGGGGCGAGGTTTTTTATATTCTATACGGAAGACCCGGCTCAGGATTTGTCAAAAGAAAAAAAGCTCCGTGGGAAGATAGAAAACTTCCCTTTTGCGTCCTAAATCAGGTGGAGTAGGTTGATGAAAAGCGGAATGAATACGATAGACAGCGTGCTCAGAAGCTTAATCAACACGTGCAAACTGGGTCCCGCCGTGTCCTTGAACGGATCTCCCACTGTGTCGCCTACAACTGCTGCTTGATGGGCTGGCGAGTTCTTTCCACCAAAGTTGCCGTTTTCAATGTGCTTTTTGGCGTTGTCCCATGCGCCTCCTCCAGTGTTCATGAGCAATGCCAGCGGCACACCCGTCAAAGTCGCCCCTATGACTAGGGCACCCACTGCTATTGGTCCCATGAGGACGCCGACAACAATAGGAACAACCAAGACAATTATGCCTGGAAGCACCATGCCCTTCAGTGCTGATTTCGTGCTGATGTCTACTGCTTTGCCGTAGTCGGGTTTCTGCGTGCCCTCAAGAATGCCCGGCATCTCTTTAAATTGGCGTCTGACTTCAGCGACCATTTCGCTGGCAGCTTTGCCTACGGCGTCGATGGCTTGCGAGGAGAATAAGAAAGGCATTATGGCGCCTATAAAGCCTGCAACGAGCACTGCGGGATTGGATATGTTGAATATCAGTATCGAATGGTTGAGCGGATCAACCGGCAGAACCCAATTGACCTTGGAAGCGTAAGAAACTGTCTCCTGCGTGTATGTCTGGAATAGCAGCTGCGCAGCCAATAGTGCAGAGCCCAAAGCGAATCCTTTCGTTAATGCTTTTGTTGTGTTTCCGACGGCGTCAAGGGCCTCCATGGTTTCTTCAGCACCTTTCTCGCCTGACATCTCTGCTATGCCCGCCGCGTTGTCAGCGATTGGTCCAAAGCCGTCTAAAGCTAAGACCATGCCCATCACCGCCAGCATACCCATCGTAGCGAGGGTGGTTCCATAGATTCCGCCAATGAAAGGGTCGATGCCCGCTTGCACGGCGAATTGGGTTCCGAACCAGTATGACGCTAGGAGCGCGGAGACTAGAGATACTATGGGCAACGCGACTGTTTCGAGTCCCACTGCGAAGCCTGTTATGATGTTGGTTGCGCTTCCAGTTTCGCTTGCTCTGGCTATTTTTACGACCGGACCTCTGTCGCGTCCGGTGTAGTAGTCTGTGATGTAGTCTATTGTTACGCTAGCTATGAGTCCTGACAGCAAGCAAAAGTATAGATACAGGCTACCCAAAAAGAAAATGGTTGCCAAGAAAAACAGAATGGCAGAGACTATTGTTGTGACCAAGAGACCTTTCCTGAGCGCTTTCATAGGGTGCTTAGCTTCAGCTTGATTGAGTCTCACAAAAGGCATGCCGATAAAGGTAGCAAAGATGCCCAACGCACGTGCGATAAGCGGGAAAATCAGAAAAATCAGGTTTCCGGTGGCTGCGCTAATCAGGCCGCCTATTACCATGCCACCAATGTTCTCGCCCGTCGCAGACTCGAACAAGTCTGCGCCTCTGCCCGCGGAGTCGCCCACGTTATCTCCTACTTGGTCGGCGATACAAGCTGGGTTGCGGGGATCATCTTCAGGTATGCCTGCTTCAACTTTTCCAACGAGATCGGCGCCAATGTCCGCAGCTTTTGTGTAAATCCCGCCACCCAGCTGAGCAAACAAAGCAATTAGGGATGCGCCAAAGCCCATACCTACAATTCCAGTCGCAGCTTCACGACCAAGGTCAGCTGCGACTGCAACGTTGTTGTTGCCGAAAAGAGCACCATAGCCATTGTAGATTAAGAATAGCAAGCTGACACCCAAAAGAGAAAGACCGACTACAGCGAAACCCATAGTGGCTCCACCGTAAAATGCTGTTTTAAGAGCTTTTTCAGCGCCATCTTTGGCTGCCGCCACTGTTCGCACGTTGGCTTTTGTGGCGTTGTCCATTGCCAAGTAGCCCGCGGCTAGCGAGGCAATTGCGCCGACGAGGAATGCTGCTGCAGTTCCCCAACCAAGACCAAAACCTAGCAGAACAAAGAGGACGCCCGTCAGAATTGCAATAGTTTTGTATTGCCGCTTGAGAAAGGCATAAGCTCCTTCGCGAATAGCCTCGCCAACCTCAACAACCTTGGGACCTCCTGGGCTCATCTTGTTTATTTTGCGCATGAGGAGCAGGGAAACAACGATGGCAAGGGCGCCTGCGATAGGTGCCATCCAGAAGACAGCGGGTGATTCGAAAACCGTAATTCCAAACATGGATTGAAGCGGCAAGACCATGAAAGTCAACCTTTTCGGTAAGGAACGCTCATTTGTTTATATATGTTTTCTCGGCTTGGGTTCACGAATATCCATAGTAGCAATGTTTTTATTTTGAACTCATATCGGTGTAGTTGGATTTTTAAGGAAGTGGACGTACCTTCAATCATCACGTATAGTATTCGACAAAAGTGAACTTGAATGTCTTCAAGATTGGCTGTGGTCAAAGTCGGGACTAGTAGCATAACCACCGCGGAAGGAGCGCTCGACGAAGAAGAAATGAGGCGCTTGGTAAATCAGATAGCCGCCGCTGTAAAGGGCGGAGATAAAATAGTCTTTGTAACCTCTGGGGCAGTTGCTGCTGGTAAAGCCGAGCTTGGAAGAGCTGGAAAGCCAAGAGACCTGGTATTCCAACAGGCAGCTGCAGCAGCTGGACAAAGCGTTTTAATGGCAAAATACCGTGAACTCTTCAAGAAGCACGGGTTAAAGGTGGCACAGATTTTGCTCACTGCAGAAGACTTGTCTAACCGCACTTCGTACTTGCATACCTGCAATGTGCTTGGAATGCTGCTTAAGATAGGCGTGGTACCCATAATTAACGAGAATGACGTGACGAGCATAGATGAGTTGATGCCTCTCAACGAAGGCTACAAGGTGAACTTTAGCGACAACGACATCCTAAGCGTGCTTGTAGCCAACGCGATAGGTGCCGACCTCGCCATCATACTCTCAGACGTTGAGGGGCTCTACACAATGGAGCCGACCAAACCCGATGCACAATTAATTCGGACCGTGGAAAACGTTACCTCTGAGCTGAAAAACACGCTGGAAGGTAAGAGCAAACTTGGCAGAGGTGGCATCCAAAGCAAAGTCCGAGCCGCAGAAATTGCCACGGCGTGCGGCATCCCTGTGGTTATAGCAAATACTCGAAGGGAAAATGTCGTGGTTGATATCCTATTAGGCAAAGAAGTAGGCACGTACTTTAAGCCTCAGAAGCGCATACCGGCAATCAAACGGTGGATAGCCTACGGCGCCGCTGTGAAGGGGCAGGTCCACGTTAACGAGGGCGCAAAAAAAGCGATACTGGAAGGCTCCAGCTTGCTTCCGATCGGTGTCACCAAAGTCGTAGGTCAATTCAAGGTCTGCGACGTAGTCAGCCTGGTCAATGAAGAAGGAGAAGAGTTCGCTAAGGGCAATCCTAACTTTGCCAGTGAAGAGTTAAACCAAATCAAAGGCCTCAAAGTCGCAGATGTACGCAAAAAGCTGGGACCGAAATGCCCCAAAGCAGTTATCGAACACAGAAACATTCATCTTAATGAGGGAAAAAAAATGACAACTATACTGGAAATTTGCAGGCGAGCACGCGCAGCGGCTTACGAGGTTGCGAAACTTTCAGGCGAAGCCAAGAATGCGGCGCTCTGCCGCATGGCAAACGCGTTGGAAGCCAACGCCGACAAGATTTTGGCTGCTAACAAGTTGGACGTGGAAACAGCAAGAGCGAAGGGCATGAAACCCGCGTTGCTGGACCGGCTCGCGCTGGACAAGAAAAAAATCGGCGAAATGGCCAAGGGACTCCGCGAGGTTTCGACACTATCGGACCCGGTTGGCGCAATTGAAAAAACGTGGACCCGGCCCAACGGCCTGATAATCGGTATTTTGCGGGTACCCATGGGCGTGGTCGGCGTAATCTACGAATCCAGACCCAATGTCACGTCGGATTCCGCGGGCATATGCATCAAGTCAGGAAACGCCGTTATTCTGACGAGGTGGCTCTGACGCGATAAACAGCAATGTCTCTATCGGAGGGGTTCTTCAAGAGGCTTTGACTGGTACAGGTGTACCCGCGGACGCAGTCCAAGTTGTGGCTTCTCCCGACCGCGCAGCTGCTGAGGAACTCATGGGTATGCGCGAATACATAGACGTACTCGTTCCCAGAGGCGGGGCTGATCTAATCAAAACAGTCGTCGAGAAGTCTCGGATACCAGTGATCGAAACCGGCACAGGCAACTGCCACATCTACGTTTCCGAAGACGCTGACCTGCAGAAGGCAATTCCAATTATTATTAATGCTAAGTGCCAGCGTCCTGGAGTCTGCAACGCGGCAGAGAAGCTTCTCGTCGATTTCAGCGTAGCTGAGGCATTCCTGCCAAAGGCCATCGCCGCTCTGCGTGAGAAGGGTGTGGAAATCCGAGGTGATGAGGAAACCCTCAAAATCGTCCCCGACGTCAAACCTGCCACCGAAAAAGATTGGCACACGGAGTATCTTGACCTGATAATGAGCGTCAAAGTGGTTCACAGCATAGATGAGGCTATAGATCACATCAATAAGTACAGCAGCCATCACAGCGACAGCATAATCACCGCAAGCTTCGACAAGGCACTAAAATTCATCAAGCAGGTGGATTCAGCAGCGGTCTACTGGAACGCGAGCACTAGATTTACAGACGGCAACCAGTTTGGTTTGGGCGCGGAAATCGGCATCTCAACACAGAAACTGCATGCGCGCGGACCCATGAGCGCGCAGCACCTCACTACCATAAAGTACTTTGTTTTGGGTAGAGGGCACATCAGGGAATAGTCTTCGCCGGAAAACCTATTGAATTATGGTTGCGGGTTCAGGCATGGAAGCCAATCGCTCATTTACGTACATATAGGTCAGAAAGTCGAATGCGAAGTGACGTTTGTAAGTTTGCGCTCATCCTTGCCTTCTCCTACAAATCGACAATCAGTGACGCAGGCAAAGCTAAGAAACATTCGTAAAAAAACTTGAGGTTCACAAGAAGCCTTGGGAAGCGCGGAGGGGTCAGTTATCTCTCTTCTCAAGTGTTTTTAACCCGAAAATTCAGTTTGGAACCCCATAGAAAACATGCATAATTCTCAGCTCCCAACTCAAGATAAGTCGGGTATAGAACGGCATGGCAGACCAGAATCCTCCAAGTGTATAGACTAAACTTTTAAGCTCAACGTGACACTAAACTTTCAGAAATCAAGGAAAAGCTGGTTACACTTTGGACATAGAGAAACGAATTGAACTCATATGCAGATCACCGACAGAAGAAGTCCTTACCCCAGAAGACCTTCGGAGGCTGCTCGAAACGGAAGAGCACCCAATTGCCTACAACGGCTTTGAACCTTCAGGACTTGTGCACTTAGGAACAGGCGTAATCTGCGCATACAAGATGAAGGATTTCATCGAGGCAGGTATACATTTCAAAGCGTATTTGTCCACGTGGCACGCATGGCTAAACAACAAGCTAGGTGGAGATTTAGCGCTTATTCGGAAAGCAGCAGACCTCTTTCGCCACAGCTGGATCTCGCTTGGTGTACCGGCAGATAAAGTTGAATTTATCTACTCAGATGAACTGTACAATGACATTGAGTTCTGGGCAAAAACCGTCAAAATCGCCAAGAACCTCACAATCGCCAGAACCACAAGAACACTAGAAATTGCGGGCAGAAAGGAAGCCGAAGCCCACTACGTGAGTGACTTCCTCTACACACCTATGCAAGTCGCAGACATATTCCAGCTGAAAGTCAAAATCTGCCAGCTTGGTATGGATCAACGAAAAGCCAACGTCGTTGCCAGGGAAATCGGCGAAAAAATCGGCTACTGGAAACCGGTTTGTGTACATCATCACCTGTTACAGGGCTTGGAAAAACCTAAAATCTGGCCAATCCCCGAAGGACAACAAAAAGAAGCCATAGCCTCAGCCAAAATGAGTAAAAGCAAACCCGAAACATGCATATTCATCTACGATACACTGGCAGAAATCAAACAAAAAATGGCGAAAGCATTCTGCCCAGAAAAAACCGTCCAGTTCAACCCCATCATAGATATTTGCAGGCACATCGTGTTCAGAGAAAAATCCGATTTTGCAATTGAGCGACCACAAAAGTTCGGCGGCAAAATCCAATTCGGAAGCTTTGATGAGCTCGCAACAGCGTATACTGAAGGGAAACTGCATCCTATGGACCTCAAGAACGGAGTGGCAGAAGAATTGGGCAAAATCCTTGAACCGGTAAAAAGTTACTTCGAAAACAATAAAGAAGCAAAAGAATGTCTAGAAGCCATCAGGAAGGCAAAAATCACAAGGTAAACACTATCTTGTCAACGCGACTGAAAGAGAAACTGGAAAAAATCCAGCAAATCCTGAACACCTTAACGGAAGAATCGTCGAAAGGAACCCTCATAGTTGTCGAGGGAAGAAAAGACCAAGAAGCTCTTCGTTACCTCGAAATAACAGGACCAATATTGACTGCTAAAACAGGTGGCAAAACCTTCACTGAAACCGTTCAGGAAATAGAGAAAACGCAACCCAGAAAAGCCATTCTTCTTTTAGATTTTGATAGGCGCGGGAGAGAAGGCACAAAACGCCTCAAGCAGGAACTCGAGAAAACCAAGATTGCGCCAAATCTGAAATTCTGGCAAGACCTCTCGGCACTGCTTGGACGAGATGTGCAATGCGTTGAAAGTTTGCCAGCCTACATACAGACGCTCAGGAGAAAAGCTGCAGTACTGTGACTGCTAATCTACAACCACGCTATTTCAAATTCCACAACAACCTAAAGGTTCCCGATGCATCCGGAGGCACTGGGAGGTCAACATTTCGGTTGCACAAATCTGTCCAACGCTTTTCCGAGTACATTTTTTGTTTTGAGAATCTCGGCGAGCGTGCATTTCCTGCTCAACTCCACACTAATCGGGCCTTGATATGAGTATTCGTTGAGCTTGCTTAAAAGAGCCGCCAATTCAGCTGTCTGATCGTCAAAAGGCTTATGCCCCCGATTGCTTACGTGCACGTTGCAGAGACGACCATTGTACTTCTCAAGCAAGCTCCAAGTAGTTCCTGTGGCTATCGCGTGGCAGAAGTCCAAAGTAAAACCCATTGTGCTGCTAGCGTCAATTATTTCCAAGATTTCTTCGATTTCAGCTACGTTTTTTCCGTAACCACTCGATGCATAGGAAAGGTTCTCCAGAGCCAACTTCACGCCTAGACTGTCGGCATAAGGCTTGATTTCCCCAAAAATTCTTGCCAAGCATTTGCGCCTTTGGGGTGGGGGTAGGTTGCGCACTACGTTGGAATGGACAACCATTGTGGGTGCTGAAAGCGCGTAGGCGAATTCTAAAGAAATCTTGCCATAGTAGACTGCCCTGTGTACTTCAACTTCGTCTCTTACATGAAGTGTTGCAGCGTGAAGAGTTAGGCAGTTCAGGCCATTTTCTTCGACAAGTTTTTTTGCGGTGTAGATTGAGAGGTCATTTTCAGTTTCCACGCTTCGCATGTTAAACTCGATGTTCTCAAAGCCCAGCTCCCTGACCGCTGCTAGGTTCTGGGACAGTCTCTCGTTGTGAGAAAACTCCGTTAGACAAACTTAACTTCAAGAGGTCACCTTCAAGTGCGTAACTCTGATAGCCAGCCGTTTCTTCTCCAGTTAGCGCGCAGGCGATTTAAAGTGATTTAGCGTTAGATTGGTGGACGTCTTTCATCCTGTTAAGATGAACGTTCTCCGACTTTTGTTTTTGAGGGCTTTTTCCCCTCAGGTGCATTTTTCGCAAGCGCGTTTTCATTGAAACTCTTCACCGTGATTAAGGAGCTTTTTTCCTCAATTCCAAAAAAGACCTCCACGGTCTGCAAATCTATTTTGGCTTTCGCTGAGGCTAAATTTCGAATCTCTCCACTATTTTCTGTTCTTTCTCTCCCGTGATCTCCGCGATCACGTGGAAGTACTTCTGCAGTCCTGAGCTTTCAATTCTTGGTTTGAGCAGTTCGTCTATCTGGAAGACGCCTGCGGAATTAGACATCGTTATCTTAATGGTAATTAGCTTAGCGTCACCTTCTATTATTTCCACTTTTTCGATGCTTAGAGCTGATATGGAGTGTATGTCTATCTTTCCAGCTTTGAACGGGATTCTTGCCCTACCCGCCTCCATGTCCAAAGCGTCCGCAATACCCACTATGCCCGCTTCTAATGTTAACGGATTGTTATTCTGCACGTGGGGACGCTCGTGGGAGACGATGGCATGCATTATCTCCGAGCTGATTATAGCTTTTTCTTCTTCGCTGTAAGTTCCTGATAGGCACCTGTCGATGAATTCCATGGCGACCAAGCAGCTGTATAGTTCGTGGTGATTGCGGATGACAATCATTCCTAAATCATGGAAAATGGAGCCCAAGACCACAACGACTTCGGCGTCCTCGTTTTTAAGTCCGTAGTCCTTGACTATGCTAGGCGTCACTTGGTTTTCGACAAGAATACGCAGGAGCCTGAGAGCGAGGTTTGCGACAATCTTGACGTGGGTGGGTCCGTGATCCGTATACCCCATGCGTTCAATCGCCATGACGTTGCTGCATCGCCAGTAAGCCTGCAGTTTCCTATCTTGTCTTACCTTCTCCATGACTTGCTGAAGCTTTGTGTTATCTTTGTAAGGGATTTTAAACACGTACGACATCAAAGATCAACTCAGCTGAAACGTAAAAATCATGTGCAAGCCAAGGAATTAAGCTTGCTCGTTTTGGCTTGACGTTTGCTCGCTTCCAGCAATTAAGGGAAGGAGTTATTCTAGACGGGTCGTAGATCTAATCTTGCGAGCCTTCCTCATAACTTCAATTTCCTCGTCTCAAGTGAGCAGTGGTGTGATTTTCACTCATAAAGGGCACCACCTGCCATGAACATCATGGTGACAGTACCTCCTGCCATGTTGCTAGGCATTTGAAGAACCGAGACCATGTCGAAGTGGCCGAACGAGACTAAACGAGCATTCTTTTTAAGCAGGGCTATGTTCTTTTTTTCCAAACATATCTGAGATGTCACGATGGGTAAGAAGAAAGTTCTAAGCGAAGGCAAGCTCCACGAACTAGTGTTCCCCTCTCAAGGAGAAGTACTGGGTGTAGTCACAAAACTACTCGGCTTCGACCGCATCATGGTCAAATGCCAAGACGGAAAAGAGAGGCTCTGCCGAATCCGCGGCAAAATGAAACGCAGAGTCTGGATCCGCGAAGGCGACATGGTTCTGGCTTCGCCGTGGGATTTCCAAAGCGACACACGCGGCGACGTAACATGGCGTTACACGCATGGTCAAGCTGAAACGCTTCGCAGAAAAGGCTTACTCACCATTTAGCAACTCGCATGTTTTTTGACATTGTGACTTTTTCCGCTTTCATTCTGAGTTTAAACGCTTTAATAGTTGTTAGATGGATAGTCTGTTGGTCATTCATGTCAAGAAAAGCCCGAGAGAGAATCACGCGCCAAGAGAAGACTGTGGAGCGAAGGGACCGTATGCTGAATCCACGACTTCACTCTGAGCGTGCAACCATAGAGGAAGTCTTCGATCAGTCCACGAGGATGGTACTCTACAGGTTTCTCAGCACCGGCGTCATAAACGAATTGAACGGCGTGGTAAGCGCAGGCAAAGAAGCCCGTGTTTACTGGGGCAAAACCAAAACGGGCGAGGATCGAGCAGTCAAAATTTACCTTACGTCATCAGCTGAGTTCAAGAAAGGCATGATGATGTACATCGAAGGCGACTACCGCTTCAAAAACGTCAAACGAGACACACGTTCCCTGATTTCTACGTGGGCGCAGAAAGAATTTCGCAACTTGGAGGCGGCAACCAAAGCCAAGGTGCGTGTGCCCAAACCCATCGCAGTCGAACGGAACATAGTCATCATGGAGTTCATCGGCAAAGATGGGGTCAGCGCGCCCAGCCTCAAAGAGCAGCCGCCGGAGAACCCGTGGAAAACCTACAAGGCGCTGCTCACTTACATGAAGAGGCTCTACCAGAAAGCGGAACTCGTCCATGGCGATCTAAGCGAGTATAACCTCATGACTTGGAAGGGCAAGCTAATCATGTTTGACATGTCCCAATCCGTTCCCACATCGCATCCCCTGGCGCAGTTTCTTCTTGAGAGGGACATTACGAATGTGAATAGGTTCTTTAGTCGCCAAGGCGTAAAAGTTCTTCCGAACGAAAGAATTTACAGGCAGGTTACTGAGCAAAATGTCAAAGCCTAATGCATTTGTCCGAATACCCAAAGAGAGAGTCGGCGTCCTCATCGGTCCAGATGGCAAAGTGAAACGCGACATTGAAGAACGCTTACAGGTGAAACTGGAAATCGAAAGCGAAGCAGGCGGAGTAGAAATCAATCTAAACGAAAAGGCAACTGACCCGTCTGTCCTCTTTAGGGCAAAAGACGTCGTAACCGCCATAGGCAGAGGCTTCTCACCCGACCAGGCTTTTCGCTTAATCCGTAACGAAGACGTGGTTTTCGATTTCATAGACCTACGCGCCATCTTCGGCAGGTCAGACTCCGACATCAGACGCGTCAAGAGCAGAATCATAGGTATGAATGGCAAAACCCGCCGTACTATCGAAGAGCTGACAGAAGCAGACGTGGTGGTTTATGGTCACACTGTGGGCTTCATAGGCACTTTTGAGCAGGTTGACATTGCCAGAAACGCAGTGCAGATGATTATCCAGGGCAGTGAACATCACTCGGTGTACAATTTCCTACAGAAGAAACGTCGCGATCTCAAGAAGCAGCAGCTTGAACTCTGGGAAAGAAGAGACAAAAAATAATTGTTCTTAACGAACTTCAACCGCTAATCGGGAGTGTGGGCTCACGCGTGAATCGGCAGTAGCCAACTCACGCTTCGTACTCAAGATCGTAATCATCCTACGCGTCTTCGGGCCAAAGTCGTCATCGCCCACTAGGCCCACTCTGCTGCAACGCTAATTAAAACGTTGAGGACAAGTTGCCTAGTTGATATAGTTAGCGCACGTCTGACTTTTCAAATGCAGCGCCATTAGCGCTGGTTCTAATATAGGTGCCATCTTTATTGTTTAGCTCAAGAAATCCTCGCTTTTTAACAAACCTGGTTAAACAATATTAAGACTTGTCCCCAAAGAGACAAGGAGAATCCATGTTAGAAAAGCTAAAAATCACTCCGTTAGCTGCGGAAAGCTTCGGCGCGCGCTCTATGTGTACACTCGTCGAAACGCCCGACCTCTGCATTCTGTTGGATGCAGGGGTCTCATTGGCGCCTTACCGGTTTAGTCTGCTGCCCCACCCAATCGAGTTCCAAGCGATAGTCAACCTCAGAAAACGCATTGCTCTAGCCGCCGACAAGGCTCAAGTCGTTACCATTAGTCACTATCACTTCGACCACCACACACCCAGCTATGAAGACTGGCTCGTAAACTGGACCCAAGCAACGGAAACTGCAAGGCAAATCTACGAAGGCAAAACGATTCTGATGAAAAACCCCAAAGACAAAATAAACGCCAGCCAACGCCAGCGAGCATGGATGTTCCAGAGAACGGGCGGCAAATACTCACATAAACTAGAGGTAGCTGATGGGCGCAACTTTGCCTTCGGCAAGACCTCAGTGCGCTTCTCTAAAGCAGTCCCCCATGGCCCAGAAGATTCCACTCTGGGCTGGGTTGTAATGACGACTGTAGAGCATGGTGAGGAGCGATTTTTGCATGCCCCTGACGTCCAAGGCCCAATGTCTCAACACACTTTGGAAATGATTCTAACCGAGAAACCCGACGTGCTCATGGTTGGCGGCCCACCTTCCTATCTTGGCGGCTTTAAAGTCGAAGATACCCAGTTGCAGAAGGGCTTCGCAAACCTAAAGACCATCGTTAATGTCATTCCAGATACTATTCTAGAACACCACATGCTGCGAGATGAGCAGTGGCGCCAAAAAACCGAAGAAATATTCAACGCAGCCGAGGCTGCTGGGCACTGCTTAGTGACCGCAGCGGAGTATTTAGGCGAAAAGAACCTATTCTTGGAGTATGACCGAAAACGATTGTACGAGGAGAATCCGCCTTCAAAGGAGTTTAGGGAGTGGATGAAGATGGGTTCGACAGAGATTAGCCGTGTCAAACCGCCGATATGATTTCAATTAAGGAAATTTGGGGAGTTAAGATTTGACGAGGAAAGGGAGAATGGTTACTCCTTTTGTTGTTGTTTATTGTATTCTTCTTTGGTCTGGTTGATTATTGCTTCCATTGTTTTGGGTTCTTGCAGGTCAGCGATGGCATTCGTTAACTCATATTTAATGAGGTACGACATTTGCTGGGATTGCAGAGCCTCGGGTGTTCCCGTTTGATACAGCTTGAGCGCACGCACGCCGAATTTAACCATCAGGCTTTGGAGCTCTGCTCTGAGGGTTTCTAGTTCTTTTGCACTATCCGTCATGCTTTGGGCGTACGCTTTAGATTTTTGAGGGTCTGTCAAGTTGTCGCGTTCAGTCATTCTTCAACACTCCAATCTATGGATTACCCATACATACACAGGGTTGCATTATAGCTTTTCCATATTTTCAACCAAAGCCCATTCCAAATCAGCGCAAACCCTATGTAATTGACAAAGAAACGCATGTCGATTCTATGAATAGAAGGGGATAGACGCACGAGCAGATGGAAAAAGTAACTAATGCGCAAGTTGCTTTCTAATGACCTCTTCGGCGGCCTTAACGGCTTCCACAAGTTTTTCAGGTTTTGTTCCTCCGCCCTGTGCAAAGTTGGGTCGCCCACCGCCGCCACCGCCGAAAATCGGCGCAGCTTCCTTAACTGCATTGCCTGCGTTAACGCCCTTCGCAACTGCTTCTGAACCAGCCATGACCAGGATCTTCGCGGCTTTTGCATCCGCAGCGTAGAACAGCGTGACTGTTGCTTCATTACGTTTGATGATTTCGTTCGCTGTCTGCACCATCCTGTCCACGTCGGTTTCATCTCCGAAGTCACGCTTCACTAGCTTTAGTCCTGCGACTTCTTGTGTTTCCGATGCTGCTTTGGTCAAAGCGCCACTTTCTTTGGCTGCCAACTCTTTAAGAAGCTTCTTCTTTTCCATGTTGGCTTCTTTGAGTTCTTTCACGATGTGCTCAGCGGTTTTGTCCAACTTCTCCAGCGGAGCATCTAGCGTTTCCGCAACCTTCTGCAGCAGAGTTTCCTGCTTCTGCACGGCTTTTACCGCGTACATGCCAACGGAGTAAACCAGCCGTTCGACACCATCTTGCACACGTTCCGTGGAGAGAATCTTAACGTAGCCGATTTCGCCTGTGCTTCTCAGGTGCGTTCCTGCGCAAGCTTCTACGTCCCAGTTGCCAGTTTTCACGACTCGAATATCTTTTCCTGGAACTGCTCCACCTTGGTAAAGACGAAAACCGTAGCGTGCTTCAGCCTCGTTTCTGGGAAACCATGCAGTCTCCACAGCCATGTTCGCTAGTACAGCCTCGTTCGCCAGCCGCTCGATTTTATGGACTTCCTCTGGCGTCAATCTGCGGTAATGAGAAATGTCCAAACGCGTCGTTTCGACACCTTTCTGCGTGCCACATTGCCAAACGTGCTCGCCCAAAACCCGCCTTGCCGCCCCATTAATCAAGTGCGTCCCTGTGTGAGCCTTCATTAGGCTGTAACGACGTTCCCAATCCAGAATGCCCCGAACCGTTGAGCCCTCGTGGGGCAATGTGTTTTCGGTTTTGACTTTGTGCACAATGATTTTGCCGATTTTTTGCACGTTCACAACTTCAGCCTGCACGCCACCGCCATACGCAAAGTATCCGTGGTCAGAGGGTTGTCCACCGCCTTCAGGGTAAAAGCATGTCTTGTCCAGCACTATGTGTTCCTTGTTTATGATTTTAAGGACTTTGGCGTCCCATTCCCGGGTGTAAGGCTCAGTGTAATACATCATGTCTGTTGAAGGAAGGTCTCGAACTGCACTTTCCAACGCCTGCTCAGACGCAGATTCTTCCTCAACTGGCTTGTGTGCCGTCATGTGACGCTTAGCTATAAGCGCGTAGAAGTCTTCAGGAACCTCCACCTTCACGCCTTCAGCTTCAGCAGCTTGCTTGACGATTTCTGGCGGTAACCCATGAGAGTCATATAGTTCCGACAGCGTTTCGTTCGAAATCTGGTTCGCGTTTTTCGCTTTCAGTTCTGCAGCTATGCGTTTCACCATGCCTTCACCTCGCTTCAAAGTGTCTTCGAACTTCTCCTGTTCCACTTTAAGCATCTCAACGATTTCGTCACGCATTGTTTTAATTTGAGGGAAATCTTTGCCCCAATAGTTGGTCTGCAAATCCACGATGTCGTAGAGTTTTTCTGGATTCATGTTCAAGCTGCGCATTAAGCGATAAACTCTGCGGAACAAGAGCCTCGCCAAATAGCCTTCTTGTATATTGGACGGAACAACGCCCTCCGAAAGTATGAAACTCAAGGTTTTTGTGTGGTCCGTTACTGCCCAAGCGTTCTCTATCGGAATTAGTTTCTTCTCAAGCGTTGCCAAGTCTATGCCGGTCAGCTGCGACACACGTTTCCTCAGGACCATTCGATTTGCAGTTTTGTCTACGTTTACCAAGCCAGAATACTTGGCCACTTGGGCCAGAAAATCATTGTCAATGTTCGTTATGCCAGCCATGCCGTAAATCTTGTCCAGCATCGTTCCGTAGATGGCTTGGAAACAACTTGGCACACCTTGGCTGATCCAAGCGAAACGGTCAATGCCGTAGCCAGTGTCCACCGTGCGAATTGGCAACTCCACAAACTCGTCATCCACGACCTTGTACTGCATAAACACGAGCGTACCCACTTCTAAGCCTCGAACGATGCATTCTACGTCTGGACCAGCATTTCCGCCGCCAACCCAAACCCCCTCTTTGTAAATAACTTCGTCTGAAGGGATACCTAGCGCCTCAGTGGCAAACTGTTGGTGAAAACGCACTGTTTGGTCTTTCCAATAGAGTTCTTTGTCTGGATAGTTGAAGGCGTGCGCTCCGCCCATCTCGAAAATCGTCAAGTGCCTGCCAAACGTGGGTCCTGTATTCGGAATGTCAGTGAGCCTAATGCTTGGCTGTGAAATAACCAGCGGGTTCGCAGGTGGCGGCGCAATACCCTCTGTGACGTATGGCTGGAAGTCGATGATGCTTGCGTGTGTGAGGTAAATGTCGCTTCTCCAACGCGCTACAACAGGGTAAGGCTTAATTCTTGTGTGACCGTTCTTCTCAAAGAAGCTCAGAAATGTTTCTCGCATCTGTGGTAAGCTGAGGCTTCGCTTTGTGGCTGGGTTGTTGATGAATGTGTAGTAACCGCATTCGTCTGAGCCGGCTTCGCCACAGGTTTCCATCTCAGCGTTCTGGGTCCAGAAGTATTCTCCGCATTGAGGGCAAAGCTTGCGCACAAAACCTTCTTGTTTGAAGAAGGGCAAAGCGTAATCTTCAGCTGGGAACCGTTTTGACATGAACCGCACCTGATTGCTTGGGTTTACGGACTTCACAAATTTAAATCATTTCACCAAGAAAAACTGGAACATGAAAACTAAGAATGCCATCCAAAGGTCGGTTTTTCGGGAACATAACTCTGCTGCTTTTCAAGCCCATACCGCCTAGGCGGCTTAGTCAAATGCCTTTGAGAACGAGTAGAAGTCACATATAACCCAGGCTGCAGTTCGCGGGCTTGGTTAATCTCGATTCTCTTCAGATTGCTGAATCTGCCCTTGCATTTTTCGCATCTGAAGCCTTGGTTCTTGCCCATGGACTTTAGGCGTTTGCCACAATTTGGACAAGTTGGGTTTTCAGCCATTTTTTTCTCTGCAAGCTGCAGAACGCGGATTTTTTCCAGATTAATCGTTAATGGTTTGTCGCCGTGGGGTTTGCGAACAGCGCCAGCAATTTCTACCTTGTCGCCGATTATGAGTTCCATGGCTATTTTACGAAGGGTTCCTGTTGGCTCGTACGCTGCGCAATCAATCTCGGCTTTGCTGTCCTTGACTGCGAAAATCACATGGCGTACTGGAAAGACTTCTGGTTTTCGCGAGACGGTGCCCATTGCGACAATTGAACCGTAAGGTTGAGCCGAATCCAAGGTTCGAATAGGTCTGAGGTGCGCGTCTGTGCCTTGGTTGCTTCGGAAAATCATCCATCGCTCCACAGGCTCCAATGTCTTAACCATATTGAAGGCTTGCCTGACGGTTTGGGGGGTTTCTCCGCGTATGCCGAATAGTATTGGGTCTGGTCCACGTGGCGTGATGATTACCCTTCGTTTTTCTGTGTCTACGTTGTTGAAAGTGTAGGGTTTTAGAGTTTCGTCCATTTTGAAGATTGAGTCTTCTTCGACCTGTCTTTTTGTGCCGACGTTTTCGGATTTGCGGTAAGTAATCAGCTCAAAAGTGTGGTCTGCCGTTAGGGTTTCGCCGATGGCTGCCAAGGCTCCGATTATTCCGCGTTGGGTATTGTAGCCTAGGGCTTCAGCGTGGAATTTTCGGATTAGTCTAAGCGCGTCTCCTAGGGTTACGATGCCTGTTTGGGCTTTTTTTGAGAAGGTCGTAACTTCTTCAGGGACTATCGCCGCTTTGAAAAAGACAATCCCTGGGTCGGTACCCCTCCATTCCAAGTCTGAGTAGGCTTCAACCAAATCTACCGTGATCTCTTTTATTCTTGACTCCAAGGGATCATCGTATTCGATTCTAAGGCAAAGTGCGCCGTTACCGCGTGTCTTCCAGGGCACGTTGGGGTTCAGCCTTATCAGGCCTGGAAAGTCCACGAAGGAAACGCCTATCTTCTCCAGTTCCGCCACCAACAAGGCTGCGACTTGTGTAGTGCAGCCTTGCCTTGTCGAGTCTGTGTCGTCAAAGCCAATATGCATTCGCTGTCTGCCTTGCGAAGTCAACAGGTTCCCTGCTGCAATGAGTTTGAACACGCGAACTAAAAAGATTGCTTGTGGTTTCTCCACTTTCGTCTTCCGTGTCAACCTTTCCTCTTTTCTTTTTTGTGTGAGCGCGCTTTATGTATTTCAGTAAGGGAGTCTGTGAGTAAGCGGTAAGTTAGAGGGTAAATGTGTATGGAATCTGGGGATCAAAATTATGTTAACTGGGAAGTGAAGGTTTCTGTTTAGTATTGTTCATAAATATGCATATAGAAAATTAGATTGAAATGAAAAGGCGAGAGGACGTGCTGCTTTGCTAGGATGGTATGGCTTGATTTCTGGCTTCGTAAACAATTGGGGGCACATGCTTGAGTTCACGAAAGTATTTCAGCACAGCAACACCTTGCTGAGTAACGGCGAAGACAACTTTAGATTTGCAGATGGTTCGTTTTTCAACTAGGTCCTGATTGAGCAAGAAGGCGAGATATTCTTTCAGCAAATTGCAGTTAACATTGGCTTTGTACATGATGTGTGTCAGTTTCGTGGGACCTTTTTGTGAAAGCACCTTGAGTATGTCAATGTAAGTTTCAAGTTTACTGCGTCTCATTTGTGTACCCGTGTATTCAATTAATTTATAGTTTAATAAACATTTGTCTTTTTTCCATTGCTCTAATTAAACAACTTTGCTTTTTGTTAGCAATTATTCTATATAGTTAATATTATGAATTAAAGGCTACAATAGCAATAAAATTTATTGCGAGCGAAAACCATCGAAACGGACAGTAGCGTGTAACTGAACTCTCGCGAATCACGAAAGTTTAAATATCAACTCAACCAAGTGAACAGTTGGTTTCCTTGGACTATCTATCGCCCCTTAGATCGGAACTTAAGCTTAAGATCTTGTTAAGTCTATTAGGCGGGGAGAGAAAAATAGCCGACCTAAGGGCTAGCTCAAGAAACTAGGGACACAACCATTCTCCACATCCTCGAAGAATTCGACGACCTCAACCTAACAACAAAGGAACAAGGGGTCTACAGACTATCTTCACTTGGCCTCATCGAAGCAAGAATCTTCAAAGAGGTTATTTCAACTTCCGAAGTGATTGAAAAGTTTAAGGATTTTTGGCTGTCACATAATGTTGCTGACATACCACCACATCTTCTACTAAACCTGGGCGCTTTAAGCAGCGCATCATTAGTCTGTGCCGAAGCAGCAGAACTCGGCGTTGTCCACAATACATTCTTGGAAAACATTAAAACATCAAAAAGAATCAAGGGAATCTCACCCATATTCCATAGGGACTTCATATCGTTGTTTGGTCAACTGCTTGAGCAAGGATGCACCATCGAATTAGTAGTGAGCGGTAATGTTCTCAAGAAGATAATGGATTCTGTAGATCTTGAGTCGGTGAAGAAGTATCTCGTTACGGAAGCCTTGAAGATTTTCTTAAGAGATGACGTGAAAATTGCGCTCGCGTTAACTGAGAGTAGTTTCTCGCTTGGTCTTTTTGGCCTATCTGGAATGTACGATGACACCATGGACTTGTTATCGACTAATGCCCAGGCGATAGAGTGGGGTGAGCATCTTTTTGAAGAGGTCGTTAAGAACAGCAAAAGAATCGGGCTGGAGCCATTGGTCTAAAAAACCACAGCTAATCTTGCTGTTTAGGAATAGACATTATTGCCTCTTTTGAAACAAATTTTAACAAAATGAATTACAAGTGTTTATTCTGAATATAGATTAGCGGTTCATAAGTGACATTACTTATCTGAAATCAATATTTTCGGATGGGGACAAGTTGAGTGAAAAACCAACGCTTTCCCACAGAATCAACGGACGCTCAGAAGAATCTTTTGGCTCACGTTCTTAACTTAACACATTTTTCAATATTCAAAATTCTGAAACTACTAATTTCAACCTCACTTCTTTTGGCTGTTAACGGAGTAATGGTTGTTGTCTTTGGCTTCTTCTCATACGGATCCACAATATCGCCACTCTTACTTTTGGCCGCATTTCTGGTGACATTTGCAGTCTACGGGCTAAACAAGGTAACTGATAGGGCTGAGGACTCAATCAACCAACCTGAAACTTCGCCAAATGACTCAGGTTACTACTTGGTTTTCTCAGTCGCCTCAATGCTTGTTGGACTCTCCATAGGCATGCTGACAGGAATTTGGCCTTTCATTGTCCTTCTTATGCCCGTGATAATTGGGGTGATTTACAGTGTGAGAATTTCAAAGTCAATCCCGAGGCTTAAGGAGGTTGTAGGCTTAAAGAGCATCGTGGTTGCTGTGAGCTGGGCTACAACAGGTTGTCTTTTACCTGGTTCTGTTTGTGTGGAACAACTTCAGGCAAGCGCTATTGTTTTTCTCTACATTCTTATTAGGGTGTTAGTCGGAACGATACTTTGCGATGTGTTAGATAAGAAGGGTGATTCTGCTTCAGGAGTAGAAACAATACCCATAAGACTGGGAAGAAACAAAACCCAAAAACTCCTAATACTCGTAAATAGTTTTGGGATGCTTTTGTCGGTCTACTGCGCAACCACGGGAATGTTTCTCCGTTTTTTGCCTGTTCTAATATTTGGAGTTTTCTACGGATACATGAGCATCTGGGTGATTTTCAAGGACAACTGCAAGAGGGCCACTGCTGGACTAATGTTGGATGGTGAATGGTTTCCCATAGTTCTAATCGCTTGTGTACTTGTTAGCTGACAATCCAGCTATTTACTAGTGTTTCAGACTTAGGCTGAAACCCGCCTGCAAATCCATCATTTTGCTGCAAAAGAACAAAGAAATGTATTCGAAAAAGGAAATCCTGCCTACTGTGCATTTCGACTTATGAATTTCGGAATTTAGGCAACCATACATCACAAACCAAGATATCTTTCTACATCTTAACGTGTAATCCTCGAGATAATACGGGGAAATATGGAGAACTGGAAAATAGCCCGCTTTGGACACGCAAGCGGAGGAAAAGTCGAAACAAGGATAGACAGAGAAACACGAGGGGCAGTCTCACCCGAAAAAGGATGACTGTTTCTTTGAAATACTGTCCATAAGCATTTGGAGAGAGGCAGGAAACTTGAAATGTGTGTTGATATTCTCAGAGTGTTTAACACGAAGGTCCTCTAAAGCTGACGCATTTAATTTACGAGGGCAATGTCAATTCTAGCGTTCCAAAATTTTGGATAAGAAAAGCCACTGTCGGGACATATGCAGTGCATCTATGCTCCTGATTGAGGCTTCATAAACGATAAATCACTTCCAACATGTCTATTTCTTGATTGTCATGAGTAACAATTCGGAAATTCCCTGCCAAAACTGTCACCAGTGGAATTCGAAGGGAAAAAACTTCTCCTGCAGTCCTTACAAATGCAAGAAACTCTCTGAATGGCTCTTAGACAACGCTCAACTTGGAAACTTCGACAACGAGCAGGTTAAAGCCAAAGTTCCAGAAGCTCAAATCCAGTATATAAGTTAGCCCGAATGTTCTTTCGATTTTGGTTATCCAGGTGTTTATCTCTATTTACCTTTAGTGCCGTCTATCTGCGGCTATGAAGCGGGCATTCGCCTTCTGGAGTGACCTTTTGCTTTGTCCGCCATTATCAGCGATTAATCATCTTTTTGGAGCAACGTATAACTTCGAAAGTTAGCCAAAAAACCGAAACTAAACCGCGCAGCATAAATAAACAAGAACACCCAAGAAGAAAGCGACGAGCATGTACACTCGACTAAAGACCTATTCTGATGGAGGCGCACGTGGCAACCCTGGACCTGCTGCAGCGGCTTATCTAATTCTCACGGAAGAAGGCAAGGTTATCAAAAAAGATTCACTCTTTCTTGGTAAGCGCACTAACAACCAAGCAGAATATAGGCGTTAATTGCGGCACTGGAAGCTGCTGCATCTTTAGGTACGCGAGAAGTCGTCAGCCATTTAGACAGCGAACTCGTCAGCAAGCACCTTTCAGGGGAATACAAAGTGAGTAATCCGAACCTCCAGAAATTGTGGAAGGAAGCCAATGAATTGAGGCGTCGTTTCGAGAAAATTCGTTTTGTGAATTTGCCCCGTACAAATAAGTATATTCAAGAAGCAGATGAACTCGTTAACGAAACGCTTGACCAAGTTACCAAGAACCATGTTTGAAAATGCATTCTGAGGTATGTATCCTCTTGCTGTTTGGAGTAGAGAGGTATATTTAATGAAAACTTCCAAGAGACGCGTTGGTTGTGCGTTATTCTTAAATACTGACGCTTTATTTTAAGCAAACAAACCAAAGAAGGGTTTCTGTTGACCAGCAATAGTATATACGGAGTTGAACTCAAGGGTGTTGTCAAACGCTACAACGAACTTATAGCCGTAAACAACCTAAACCTAAACATTAGACAAGGCGAAATCTTTGGCTTGCTAGGTCCCAACGGCTCGGGGAAATCCACAACACTCAAAATGCTTCTGGGTCTGGTTCAACCAGACGAAGGAAGCGTCAAGGTTCTGGGAATAGACGCAAAACAAGACCCCGTTGCGATCAAACGGCTAGTTGGCTACGCTCCTGAGACCCCGCGCATTTACGAGTTCCTCACAGGCATTGAGTTTTTGGATTTCATCGGCGACCTCTATGGTATGCAGACGGAAGAAAAACGCATCAGAATCACTGATTACTTAAAGGCTTTTCAGCTTGAAGGCAGAGAGGGCGACATGATAAGCAGCTACAGCGAAGGCATGAGACAAAAAGTTGCTTTAATCGCTGCGTTTCTTCACAAGCCGAAACTTCTCATTCTCGACGAGCCCCTGAATGCGTTAGACCCCCGCACTGCGCGAATTGTCAAAGATTTCTTACAAGAGCTAAAATTGCAGGGTGTCACAACCATAATGTCAACTCATATTTTGGAAATTGCTCAGGCGCTTTGCGACCGAATCGGCATAATGTATCAGGGCGAGCTTCTTGCGTTGGGTGACATGAAAGAGTTGCAGCAATTAGCGAAACTACCATCTTCAGGCCTAGAGGATATTTTCCTCAAACTCACAGGTACAGGCGACATCAAAGCCGTGGTTGAGGAACTGGTCAAATGAACTGGAAGACCGTCCTGCAGCTTGTACGCGTGGACATGAAGTCCACCAGGCTTCTTCGTGGAAAACGCCTCATCAAATACAACGTCAAGAGAAGCCGCATGTTTAGCTACCTCACCTACTTCACGGCAGCAGCAATAGGCGTTGCAGCAGGAGCGCTTGTTCGCTATATTTACAGTTCGATGGTAGGCTGAAGATGGGCTGCAAGCCGTTTTCAGTCAGGGATTTTTGAATTTCCAGTTCTCGCTTCCCACGCTAATCTTAGTTTTCACTTTCATCTTCTCAATGATGCAGCAGATTCAGCGCAGCGGAGCCAACTTCACTAGACAGGCTCCCTACTGGCTGCCAGTCACGTGGCAAGAGCACACATTAGCATCCATAGTCGCGGACGTTTTAGGCTTGCCGATGCTCGCCATTACACTCATTTCGCCAATTATCTTAATGGGAGCTTCAGTTATCGGACAATTCTCTAGCGGCAGTTGGAGCGATCATAGCAATGTTATGCGCAGCCTTCATGGCCAGCGCAACGACAGAGGTTTTTAGGGTTCTGCAGGTAAGGTTTACGGGCGCCGTTTACAGGTCCAGTGGGCGAGCAGCCGTCTGGGTTCGTTTCGCTGGGTCTCTGCTGTTCTTCATCATATTCTACGTAATTTACTTCTACATAACCTCTGGAGCTAACACATTGGGTTTCATTCAAGCGATCGCTTCAGCACAAAGTGCAGTGTGGTTTGTGCCTTTCGTCTGGTTAGGCATGACGCTCTACTCATTGGTTAATGGTCTACTCCTTCAGGGCGTTGCGTTCTTGCTTGCCTCGTTGTTGTTTCTCATCGGCCTTTTCTATCTTGGGACGTGGCTCAACGCGCGGTTTGGTCTCTATGAGCCGCCTGCTATAACCATATCCAGAGGAACATATGCACCAAAAACAGGTATTCTGGGCAAGTTCGGGTTCTCCTCGGTTGAAGCTGCTCTTCTGCGGAAGGATTTAAAAGCTTTCACGCGTCGACGAGAACTAATTTCCGCTTTCATCGTGCCAATTGTATTTCTAATAATCCCAATCATGTCCTCTGTGAACGGTACTCAAGCCGCAGGGCAAGGCTTGCCTTTGCCGCAAGTCTGGTTTGGTTTCACTTCTCTGTTCCCCGTAGCTGTTATGGCTATGAGCCTTGGAAGCTTCATGACCGGCGAAGAAGGGCAGAACATCTGGCGAATTTACAGTTCACCAATCTCCGCCAAAAACTATGTAAAAAGCAAATTAGCCTTCATGCTGCTCTTCTCCTTCATCGTTCTTCCGATAACGTCCGCCGTAGGATTCTTCATTTATCATCCAACGCTGAACGCAACAGTTACACTCCTCTTGGAAGCTGTGTTTGTGGCATTCGTGGCGGGTACGCTGTCTTTGGCGAACGGCATCAAAGGGGCTGACTTCTCAGAAGTCCCAAGACCTAGAATGATACGGGCTGAATGGAGTTTAATTAACATGGCTACTTGCGCCGCGGCAGCTTTCGCAGTGCTGTTGCCCCTGCTCCCCACAGCAATTGTCAGATTAATTGGAATGCAAATTCTTCCCAGTTTGGAATTATACCAAGCGCTGATCCTGAGCGGAATCATATCGGCGGTTCTGACGGTGCTGTTTTATAAGTTGGCGGTGGGAAACGCCCAGGAACTGTTGACGAAGGCCGAAGTCTAAAATTGACTAAGCGGTCTTCTGACCCAACTTCGGGGGCTTTGTTCGCCCATCCCAAACGTGATGCAAAGCTAAGCTCGGATGAGTTATGAGCATACGGGGTCCGCTGTAACGCATCACCGTCTTGACCTTTTCTTTCATGTCTGGCCGATAACAGTGAATGAGACATTTTCCGCATGTGCTTTTCTTCTCTTGGAATGGGCACTTATCAAGGCGCATATGTGCGTAGCTGAGGAACTCTGCGCATTCAGGGCAGATATCGTCCAGGGGTTTGTGGTGAGCCTTGCAGTAAATGTGAACCATTGCTTGGATAGTTTTCTTTTCTCGAGTTATTCTCGGATGCTCCATTTTAGGTTCGGTTGCCATTTGGATACTCTCAGCGCATCTAATTGTTCTTTAAGGTTGACTTAAGGTTTTTCCCGCAACTTTTCGGGATTATCTGGAAATCGCGTCTAACTTAACATCGACGGCGGTCAAATTTCCACAAGTCTTTTAGCTAAAACCTCACAAATACGTTGGGAAGCCAGATGAGCAAACGTCTCTTCGCCAACTTGGGTTTAATGCTTCAGATAGCAGGTTTGCTCACTATCTTCCCCATCGTGATAGGCTTAATCAATAATGAATCACAAGCCGTCATCTCGCTTTTTCTTGCGTGTGTTGCATTTCTGGGTTGCGGTTTTCTGCTAAATGCTCTGTGCGAACGGAAGGAACTTGATTTCAAAGGTTCAAACTTTCTGTTTCTAACTACCTTCGTAGTATTGCCCCTTATAGGCGCCTTGCCGTACTTTTACATGAATCCCTTCAATACCCCAAACCCTTTTGACTTGTTCACCAACGGCTACTTCGAAAGCGTCTCGGGTTTCACAACTACCGGGTTCAGCTTCATCACAAACCCTGAAACGCTGCCGGTTTCGCTACTCGTCTACCGAAGTCTAACTGAACTCATGGGCGGCGTAGGCATAGTCTTTCTGCTTCTAGCTTTCTTCCAGTCAAAAAAATCCCTCAACTACCTCAGCAACTTCGCTGGGATAGAAAACGTTTGTGGCAGCCTCAAGAAGACGTATTTCTCCGTTTTTGCCATTTACACTACATATATTCTCGCCTTCACGGGCATTTTCTATGCATTGGGGTTTACGAACGTCATCAACACCGGGGCATTCGTCATAGATACCATAACGGGCGGTTTCCAGCCTTCAACAGCAGCTTACCAACCTTATCTTTCGTTGGCACCTCAAATTTGCATAATAGCTCTCATGCTTCTAGGCTCGCTTAACTTCGCCTTTAGTTACAACCTGTTCACCCGCAAACTCAGAAATGCCTTCTCCGCGGAAATTGCAGCCTTCCTCGTCATCATTGCAGCTGCCGCTATCGTCATTTCAAGCTTAACGAACGTGACAATTTTCGACTCGTTCTTCCACGTTGTTAGCATGTCATCCTCCACAGGACAAAGCTACCTACCTCTCAGCGCATTTGGCAACACAGGATACTCTATCCTAATAGTGATTATGCTAATCGGCGGTTGCTCCTTCTCAATGGCAGGCGGCATTCGCGTCTTTAGGCTTCTTAACTCAACCCAGACAATAAAGGAAAGCATTATGAGCGTGCTATTCAAAGAGCAAGCGATACCCTCAACGCGTAACCCAAGGAAGCCTTCGGAGGAAAGCGGAGAGGAGAACGGATCCTTGGAAAGCACATCAGCTTTGGTGACAATTCTTCTATTTGTCGCTATACTAGTGGTTTTCGCCGTGATATTCACCACAGCTGGCGTGACTTTCACGGATGCGCTCTTCGAGGTAGGTTCTGCGCTAACTACCAATGGCATCAGCATGGGCGCCACAACGGTGACCATGGGTTCTGGCTACAAGTGGTTGATGATTGTCGCGATGACGATCGGGCGCGTGGAGATCCTGTCGATTCTCATCGCGTTTTTCTCACTTAGAAAGAGATGGTTTCAACCCGCCCTCGAATGGCTAAAAAGATTCAAGCCTTAGCAATTAATCATTTCTTGGAGGATTTTTATAATGTCTCAGGGCTCAGCGGCTTGCGAACAATCCGCCAGACATCTGAGATTTCCTGTTGACGGACTGTTTCAGAAATAGATAATAAGCCTCTTTAACTTTTTTCTTGTGATGTTGTTTTAGCTGATGTTTGATTGTTGGAGTGATTTACGTGAAGTGCAAAATTGAAGCAGATTGTGAAGACTGCACCGCGTGTGCAAGCTGTTATACCCTTGACGCCGCTCATTTCGAAGGCGATTCTGAAGGAAAATCAACAAATGATTGAAGTTACTGACGAAGCCGACCTGGAGAAGCAACTGAATGCAAACATCCGGGTTCTAGCTTTGTTCTACGCCTCTTGGTGTCCGTTCTGCAGAAGCTTCGTTTCTATCTTTAACAAGCATGGGCAGGATTCCTGCAACATGGCCTATATCAAGGTGAAAATTGACGACGATGAAAATCCCATGTGGGAGACCTACGATTTGGTGGCAGTTCCATCACTTATTCTGTTCGACGACGGACAATTGCTCAAAAGACTTGATTGCGAACTCGGCGCAGGACTAAGCGAGCAACAATTTACCAAATGGCTCGAAAGAATTTGAAACTCGCTACTGCAAGAGAATGTTTATGCCAGGTCAAAAATCCTTAGCTGCAGATTTGCATGTATATCATGGAACAGCGCCTGCAAGTAACAAATGTTTTTTCCCACTTTGTCGCAGAATTAGTTGTATCCTACTGTGTGACGCTGTGGTACCAGCTGAGTATGTACTCTGGTAGTCTTAGACCGCGGTCTTCCAGCCGTTCCGCCAGCCGCACAGGCAATGGGCTAAGCACGTATGCTGCCCGCGTGTAGAAACGTCTTGGCGCACCGTTTTTGGATTCTTCTTCCAAGATGATTTGGAGGTCTGATTTCTTTCCTAGTGTCGACTCTTTTCTGCCTGTGATTCCCAGAACAGTACCATTGAATTTCTTTAGAACATCACACCAGAGAATGACAGGTTTGCTTTCGCCCGTGAAAGACAGCAGAATCTCCAGGTCGCCAGCTCTTGGGTGAGGCGTGTTCACTCCGCGCGTCATGAATACGTTGTCTCCCAGGAAAGTCTTGATGTGAAATAGGCGCACCCCGGTCATTTTTGCGATTTCGTTGCCTGTTCCCTTCCCGCCTAGATAAACGTGGGTTCGCCGCTCCAAAATGTCGACCAGTCTCGCATAAGTCTCAGAGTTCACGTTGGCATCGATCAGCGCGCCAATGGTTTGGAATTCTTCTTCGCACATGGGGAAAAGGTCATCAACTTCAAGGTTCCGATAGATAACCTCGATCAGAAGGTTCATGAGTTCAAGGGTGCCCAACTCGAAGATATCACCCATCATGCCTACTTCACTGTAGTCGAGAGAGGGCTTAAGTTTTCCGCGTCCCTTAATCTGAACTACATTTCCGTATTTGGCAGTTACGTCTGCCAAAGGTGATTCCAAAGTGCTTGTAAGCAGACCCATTCTGAACTTGGTTGCATGCTTTTCGTCAATGTACCTCGCCAAATCGCGTGCCATAGCGAGGGGATCGTCGGAGAAACCGCTGCCGCTGTTCATGAGCAGAAGGATTTTTTTGTATCTGCGTTCGAGGTCAGCGGCTGCATCATACATGCTTTTTCCTGGAAAACCTGGGTCGTCAGGTGTGAGTACGACTTTGTTTCGCCAGCCCACTTGGCTTAGGGCGATTTGGCTCATGGCGGCGTTAAGAGAGTAAAGCGATCTCCCGGAACCGCCGCAGACGACGCAGTCAGCTGCCTTCAGGTCCTCGAATAGTGGAGCAAGATTCTTTTTGCTTATGCCTAAAATATTATCTCTGACCCTGTTAACGTACCCGATGCTGCTTACTTTGCCCCTATTAGCCAAAGCAACCCCAGTCCAGAGTTTGGATATGATTACCTATATTATTCTTGCGCTCCACAATTCGTAATATAGGTGGAGCGTTGGGTAGTTTTGTATTAAAAACCACATGCTCATATGCCTTGGCGCCTGCCAAAAGTTTATATTTTTTGTATTGGTCAACCCAAAGCCAGTGCGAAATTATGGTGACCAGAAAGCAGCTAGAGAAATTTGAGTTCCTTCAAAGACTCGCCTTGGAGCTCGGTGCAGCAGACGCAAAAATCATTCCATCCAACAGCGTAGTCGTCGAAGACCGAGTTGTGTTAAAATGCAAAGTCGGGTGCACCAACTACGGCAAAACCCTTGCTTGCCCACCCTACACGCCCTCAGCAGAGGAATTTCGCAAAATCGTAGGTGAATACAGTTACGCCTTGTTCATGAAATTCACATCAAAGGCGGAAGCAGACTCAGACCTTCAGAAGAGCCTTGGAAAATCTCAAGGGGACACAACGCTGCCCGCTGATATGAAGTTGAAGGCGGACGAGTTCTGGGCAGTTTGGAAAGCAGACAAACACAAGATGCTGGACTCAGTTGTAAAATTGGAGAAGGAGGCCATGCGCAAAGGTTACTCCCTGGCAGTTGGCTTCGTTTCAGGCTCATGCCAACTCTGCGAAAAATGCAACGTTGCTTCTGGCATTTGCGTTCACCCAGAGATGGCAAGGTACAGTGAAGATGCTGTGGGTGTGAATGTTCGCAAAACTGCCGAGAACGCAGGTATAGCCGTGACATTTCCGTTTGAGAAAAATCCTGAATCCTTCGCGCTGCTACTGATAGACTAAAATCTTGCCTGCCAAAAATCCTCTTTATTTTGTCTGGGTTCCGAGTGGACGTTTTCGAAGAGTTCAGACCTCAAATTCCGCCAGAGCTCATTTCAGACGCCCTTTTCCAAAGAGAGGTGTGATAAGGTTCTTGAGACAGCAAGACTTTCTCCGCTGAGCTAGGCGCAGGAAATGGGCTCTGGGACGACAAACACATAAACGTTGCAGAGCACACTTCATGAGCACAGAATTATTAAGCTGTAAGTATTGAACTGATGTTGAACGGTGACCTGCCCTGGCACAACTCGGCGACGAACTGGATACTACAACCTTCGACATCTACTTGTATCTCGTTAAAGTCCATGAGCCGACGGGACCTAGGGAAATCATGCGAGCAATGGACATAAAAAGCTCTGGAGTCGTTCACAGACATCTACAGAAACTCACAGACTGGGACTGGGCAGACAAAGATGAATACGGCAGATATTTTGTAAGAAAGAAGGTTGGATTCCGCGGATATGTGTGGATTGGAAGCAGGCTCCTTTCAACTTCGGTCTTGTTCGCTTTGTCCTTCGTTATTCTTACTGCTGCATTTGTAGCCATTCTGGTTTTTCATTTGTGGTACAGTTCCCCCATCGACGAGTCGTACGCCATTCTAATCGTGGTCACAGTTGCCGCGATGGCTTTGCTTCTGGTTGAGGCGGTGCGTCCAAGAAAACGGCTTCCAAAACTGCCATTAAGCAGCTAAGCCAACGTTTGCTGTTTTTCCGCGGAAACAAAGTTTGATACTCGTACACCTATAAGCCTGATTTCTCTGCCCGACTGAAGGTAAGACGCAAACAGTTCTCGCGAGATTTTTCTAAGATTCTGTGGACGATTTGTCATGAACTGGAGGGTCTTACTCCTGGTGTGTGTTTCGAAGTTTCTGAAGCGGACTTTGATGGTGACGGTCTTGAAAAACAAATTTTGTTCTTGGGCTTCCTTGCTGACTTCCTCCGAGATTGCATCCAGTGCCTGTGCGATCGTCAATTTGTCTGAAGTGTCATCTTCGAACGTAGTTTCATGGCTTATTGACTTTGCTTCTGTGTGTTCTTCAACTTCACTGCAATCTACTCCCTGTGCTGAAAGGTACAACTGGGTTCCAGTGACGCCAAAGGTTTCCAAGAGCACGGCAGGATCGCAGCGTGCAAGGTCGCCTATTGTGGCTATCCCCAAGACTTTGAGTTTCTCTTCGGTTTTGCGACCGACCCAGAGCAGCTTGCGGACGGCTAGAGGATGCATAAACTTCGCGATTTCCTCGGGTTTGACGATAGTCAAGCCGTTGGGTTTCTGGTAGTCACTGGCTATTTTCGCGACGAGCTTGTTTAGACTTACTCCAATGGAACAGGTTAGATGCTGTTTTTCGTAGATTTCCTGCTTAAGTTGTTTCGCTAATGCCTCTGCCTCCTCGAAGCGTTTCACCTTTGAGGAAGTGTCGAGGAAAGCCTCGTCTATGCCCCACTGCTCGAACTTGTCAGCGTATTTGCGTGCGATACTCATGATTTCGTTTGAGACCTGAATGTACAATGGAAAATTTGGTGGCAAGTAGAATGCTTCTGGGCACATTTTCCACGCATAGCTGATAGGCATGCCTGAGCGGACGCCCGCTTTTCTGGCTTCGTAGTTGCTTGTGGAGACAACGCCTCTGCCGTGTCCACCTTTTGGATTAGCGCCGACAATCACTGGCTTGCCGCTCAGCGCTGGGTTTTCGCGGGTTTCCACTGCCGTGTAGAAGTGGTCCATGTCCAAATGGAAAATTATTCTGGCCTTCATGTCACCCGGGCACCAACCTCTCTTTTTTTCTTTTGTCAATTAAGCCTTTCTTTTTTTGGGGGTTTAAGTTTTGAGTGAATGTGAGTTTGAGGTTTCAGGCTTCAAAAAACGCGCTCACGGAACACGAGATGAGAAGGGAAGAAAACACAAATATCCGACTATACGCAAAACTTGGAATTGAATCTTAATTTCGCCGCAACAACTACGGCTTTTAGATCTGTTAGTTCAAACCCAATAGGTTAATACCGAGAAATCGCTTAAAAAAAATAGAAAAATCTGCAAAAGTGCTTTGTTTATGAAACTACGTTTGTCAGGAAGTGAACTGCGAAAAGGTGCCCTTGGAACGGCAGTGGAACGAGAACGACTGTCGAGTTTACTTCTCCTCCACCTTTCTTGACAAATGTTATTTGGCTAGTTGAGGCTACCATTTTCTTCATCGCATCCCAATATGCATTCATTAGTGTATCTCGACTTTTCTCAGCTACATAAGGCTCCAAGAATCCTTCAACAGCAGCCCATTCCTGCGGCGACTTAAAACCCAACAAAGAGGAAAACTTGTTGTTGCAGGCTTTGTGATTATCGTCTAAGTAAATGAAAATCGGCTGCTCTGAAACATCCAAAACTGTCTTCATCTGCTCGTAAAGTCCTTTCACTAACTCTTCATGATGTGCCTCTTGGGTTTGCAATTTTTTCGACATAAAGTCTACCCTCCTTTACATTCAAATCGAATTTCCACTTCAACATGGGACTTTTATGAAAGAAGCTCTATGGCTTCTTGCCTAGGAATGGCTACTAAGGTCTCTGTGGCTACGAACTCCGCCACACCTAAGGAGAATTTTAGCGCTTCTTTTTCGTTTGCTGCTTCAAATACAACGACTGTGTCATAGCGCCCTAGTGTCCAATACCAGTTCAGAATGTTTATTCCCTTCTTCTTGAACTCCGCCACTTTTTCGGTGGCGTCTCCAGCCATTGCCTTATCAGGTTTCTTCCTCATTTTGCCAAGACTAACAAAAATCAACAGTTTTCACCTCCATAGAGAAAATTTCGTATAATCTAAACTTCACAATATAACTCTTCGTTAGGTGCTGAATTTAAAACAATGTGATAGCTTATGCGCAGTCACAGATAGACGAATTTTCTATTTGAGTTGAGCAATCGATACTAAATTTCTAACCGCTTCTTCAATTCTTCCGCCTCGTTCAGTTTCGTAGAGGAAATTCACTGCCCATTTATTCTTGCCTCAAGGCTCTCCTCTTAGTAGAAATCAAATCAGTATAGGGTATAGGTTTGGTCGAAATCGAGTATACGGGCTTAGAAGCTCGCATTTCGTCACAAGCGATTTAAACTGAGAACAAGAGACCTTCTGACTTGGGGTTTGGTCTTTGGAATCCTCACTCTCGTCGGTGGAACCGCTTGGCTGGCTGGTTGGTTGCCATTAAAGAAGAAAAGCTGAAACTGTGACAGCGGGATTAATTTTAATCCAACCAGCCCACAGACGAACCTATACTCCCGAGGCAAGCGTTGACCTGCGCACTAGCCCCTCTATTGACCTAAGCAGCTGGTAACCGAACAATATCGCCGCGAAGTACGTCGGCCACAGAATCACGGGCCAGTCTCCAGGCGTGTAGTGCCAAAGATTAGTGGAAACGGCGAAGAACTCCATGAGCCCCAATGCGAACAGTCCGCTGAAAGCCAAGAAGACCTGTTCTTTAGCCTCTCGTTTGCCCTGGCTCCTGCGCCTTACAACCAGAATTGCTGCCCAGGAAAGGAGGAAAGCGAAGAACAGCATATACCAGGCTGAGTTGAAATTAAAGACCAGGGTCATGCCGCAAACAGAACCACGTGCACTTAATAAAGCGTTCCCGAAAGCTAAATCACAGCCCGCTTTCAAGCTGCCACGCCACGACGCCATGCACGCCTTGCAGTAATCTGGTGCGGGCTACATTTTAGTCGAGACCCAAACCTTTACCAACTAATTCTAACTAATTTTCTGGCTTCTCTCTGCTTATCTTCCCTTGTATATCTTCTCTTTCTCCCTCACTTCACTGTATATCACGTTTATCACACACAATAACCATTGACGGTCAAACCATAGTAGCAACAAAAAGAAAGGAAAAAGAGAAGATGAAGACAATACGGCTGATATTGGTTGTTTCAATTTAGATTGAAGGTTTTGTTGGTTAATCATTTTGGTGTGAGAATGAGCCTATGGTTTTAACCAGGATCCTACGAACATTTCCACATCGGACGTATCCATTTTAAGGTTAAGAACTTGTCCTTGGTAGAAACCAACGCCCTTAAGCACAATGTGTGTGTGCATACCAGTGTAAATACCAAGAAGGTTTCCGTCCATATTCACGAAGTCGGTTCCAACAAATGTTCCGTCTGGCGTGGTCCATACTTCATCAAATCTGTATATGCCTGTATCGCTTCTTGGATTGTATAGCCCTTCGCAGATGTCAACCCACTCTATAGGTATTGCCGGTCCACCATTTAAGCTGAGATCAATTGTGCCCCACATCTTGAAATATATGAGATGTTCTATGCCATTATCTGTTATTCTGTATTCAAGAGTATTTAGTTCATAACCTGAGATTCCTGTTATTACAGCTGTAGCAGGTAACTTATTTGGTGATGCTGCCATAACTGGAGCTACCGCTGCAAACATCACTAGCAAAGCCAACGCTGAAATTGCGATTGCTGTTCTCTTCATTTTTTCACCTCCTTTCTCGCCAAATTGATTTCTTTTGAAAGGTACATTAATGCCATATGAACGAATTCTGTTTATAACACTTGGCAAATATTGCAGATTGAGATTCAATAAGCGAGAAAACGGTTTTGGAGTTTATGCAAACAGACTTTTAGGCGGAGTCGCCATTGTGGTTACCCTTGCGAAGGTATACATTGTAGCTGTGTTGGCACTATCACATTTCTTTATGAAGCGCGGGCTTTACGATTATATCACAAGATTGATGGAGATTCTGAGATGGCCTTAGCACCTTTTACTCGGAATTACGCAGACAATAGCATAGAATCCGGATTCCAATTCACCTTCTTCTGCGACAGATGCAACAGTGGGACCAAAACGAATTTCACCCCATCAAAAAGCTACAAGAGAGCTGGTTTTCTGAAAGGCCTTGGAAGAGCCGCTGCTATTGGCTCATCCGTTTTGGGTGGTTCGGGAGGATACCATGTTGAACAAGGCACAAACGTGATAGCTGGAAGATTTCAAGGGATGTCACCAGCTTGGCACCAAGAGCACGAAGAAGCTTTCAAGCTGGCTCAAAACGAGGTAATAGGGCACTTCCACAAATGCCCCAAGTGCACGAAATGGGTGGATGATTCCGGTTGGTATAACGAAAGTGGTCTTTGCGTAGACGACGCCCAAAGAACAGTTACTGAAAAAGTCAAGACTTCCTCTTCAGCAGCACTATTACCTATGGATGAACTGAAGAAGCTGAAAGAGCTGCTTGACATGGGAGCAATCACACAGGAAGAGTTTGAACAGAAAAAAAAGAGCATAATGGCAAAGATATAGGCGCTCGCTACCACTTTCACGCGTGCGGTAAGAATTTCAGTGTGAAAACAAAAGCTATTCTATGCCAAAAGCAAAAGGAAGGCTCCAATTAAGGATAAACCTCCCATAAGAATTAGAATCTTGACTACATTGCTCGGGTTTTCTGTTTGCTCTTTGCGCTGTTCCCAATCTTCCCTGCTCAAAGAGGCAGTAATCTTATAATATTTGCCATAGTGCACGTTGTCCATAGAACCTGAAGCCCACAGTGTACCCGTTGCGAGGAGAACTCCGCCCTCAATAAATAAGATAACGCTCAATGTGATTCTCGCATCGTTTCCAAATAAGTATCCAGCTTTAAACCAACTTTGAGAACCGAAGAAATAGACTAAAATGAGGTCTACAAGAATCACTAAGGTCCAGAAAAAGCAAGCCTTAACGATAACATTTCTCCATTTAGAAAAACCTTTCATCATCTGTAACAAAGGTGATTCCTCTAAAATAGCATGGAATATTCCTTTCTCTTAACTTCTCCGTTTATTTGGATTAACTTTAATCCCTCAAATATTTCAAAACAACCCTTCTACATTTCGTTTTTGACTATAGAGACATTCCAATTTGATTTGGGATAGATTTGAGTGAGACTCTGAAAAAATATTTAGTTTCTTGGATTGTTGAGCTTTTGAAGGGTAAGATGAAGTAGTGCTTGCGGTTTAGAGGTTCTCTCTCCTTTCTCCTCTCTGGATGCAGGCATTACTTCCAACCCTCTTCTTATATTATTTCAAAGACTTCAAAATCCTAAGCCAAGTTTCTTTCGCTAAAGAACTTCAATGCTTCTTCTTTGTCAGGATGAACAAAATCTCTGTAAAGCAAGCTAATCAGGTCTTCCAGAGCAATCCATTCAACTCCTAGAAGGAAATCCTTAATCACCGAAACAGGTCTCCAGCCGATGTCTCTCTGAATCATCGCAGGGTCTGAATACTCATTTACTTTGTAGTAGTAGAGTCTGCATCTGTTCTCGCAGAGTTTGGAAGGGGTAGCTAAGATAACTAGTACTTCTTTGCCACTGTGTTTTGTGGCTTCTAGTCCAACATCAATCAGCCTTGCTAACTGGTTTCTGCAAGGATTAAAGGTTGTACTATCTGCTATGTCAGAGGTGAACTTCACTTCAAAAAGGATGAGCAACTTGTCGGTTTCAATAATTGCATCTATATGAGTTTTTGATTCCAGCGGTTTGTTTGGTGCTCGTTTAGCAGCACGTTGCCTAATGTACCTTATTGGATGGTCTTTTGCCCTTTCCTTAATCCATTTCAAGTAGCCTGCTGGTGGACTGTACTGCATTTCCAGACCCACGCCAACTATATTCTCTTCGTAGGGACTGATACCAGCCAAGCCCAGGATTCTGTTGGTTAAGCCTAGTCTGTTCAGGCTGAGAACTAAGGGAGCGAAAGTGTAGAAAGTAATTAGTTCTTCTGCCTTGTCATATTGATTTGGGTTAGCTTCAAGATTGCCTGTTCTTCTTGCTTGGTTTGCCTTTTCAATCCAATCCTTGAATCTCTTGATTCGGTCTTCTGATGGTTTGAAGCATCTCTGGGCTGCTTCTTCAAAGAGTAATTTCATATTAGCTTGTTAATTGGCTACAAGTATTTCTTTTTTTTCACTTCACAAACAAATCCAAGTAACAATTTTCATGATATACGATCAGAATGATTGTGCCTTAAGGTTAGTCCCCTACGCTTCACACCTAAGCCGCCATCGCTAGTAATAGTCTGCTCACAATTCGTTCTCTTTCAACTACTCCTTTCAAATTCAAATTCTCATCTGTAGCGACAAGAAAGTCAAGATTCTGTGTTGTCATCTCTCGAAGAGCTTCAAGATTAGTAGTCATTGTTGAAATGTTTTTAGTAACAATTCCTGGATAAACTTAAAGGTCCTCTTTATTATCCTCACCTATAATTCGAACAAATTCATGTCCTAGCTATAGACTCAGGATGTGGAGTATTGCACCTGAAGTAATGTACGCTACGAACTTGTTATCTGAGTTCAAGATCACGACAAATTTAAAGGCTTTTGCATTCTTTGATCAAGTATTCATTTTATAATTGTATTGAACTTAGTCCACCTGTTTGAGATGTTACAGAGGAATCAACAATAGGGTATGGCGGACCACCATAATGGGTCTTTGGACAGAACGAAAGCTATTGGAGAGCGTCCTATGAAAGTGAGGCTACCAAAAATGCTAATGAGATTCAGAAGTTTAAAGAAGAAATTGCCTCAAATACAGGAATCTTCTTGATTTGCATGTATGATTTCTGCCTAACTAAGGAATGTAATGCTTGCAGCAAAGTTACAAGTACCCTTTTCTTGTCGGTCATACCCTGATTCACTATGAGTTTGGGTGTTCCATTGATTTGAATTTATCGAACAGGGCTTAACGCATTTAAGCAGCATGCGCCATAACATGACAACATCGTAACCCGCGAAAGGAAGAACAAAATGCCTCTGTACGACGAAGAAGCTCTTGCAAAATTTAGGCAGTCGGGCAAGATCTTGCGTGAAACCCGCGAAGAAATGCGGCACTACGTGCGCGAGGACATGCCGATTATTCAGGTGTGTGAGAAAGCTGAGTCGTTAATCCGTGAGAAAGGTGGAAAGCCAGCTTTTCCCTGCAATGTTTCCATCAACGAGGTTGCTGCACATTACACGTCGCCGCCGGGAGACAAGGGAACAATTCCACCTAACTCTGTCGTGAAAGTTGATATAGGCGTGCAGGTTGACGGCTACGTTACAGACACCGCTTTCACAGCCTGCTTTAATCCCGAATACAAAACCATGACTGAAACCGCGCAAATAGCATTGGAAGCGGCGATAGAAGTCGTCCAAGACAATGTGCAGGCATCAAAAATCGGCGGCGTCATTGAAAACACCATTAAGAACCGTGGGTTCAAACCCATCCAGAATCTAACAGGTCACTCAGTTGGAAGGTATCAAATACACGCGGGCACAAGTATTCCGAACGTACATCAGGTTTCCTTCACAAAGCTCAAGACGGGCGAAATCTACGCCATCGAACCCTTCGTCACCACCCGAGACGCCGCGGGCGCGGTTGAGGACGCGCCCCAGAAAACTATATTCCGACTCGTCAAAACTAAGGCAGCCAAGACCCATCAGGCAAAGCAGCTTCTCAAATTTATTGAGGAAGAATTCCGCACGCTGCCATTTGCTGAGCGCTGGCTCATAGGAGTTTTGCCGAGAGAACAGCATGACAAAGCCTTCAGGGAACTCTTGGCTACAAAGGCTATTATGGGGTATCCTGTTTTTGTTGAGATGACCAAGAAAACCGTTTCTCAAGCTGAGCACACAGTTCTAGTAAAGGAAGATGGATGTGCCGTCTTGACCTAAACGTTGACGGTTTTTTCTTTTTCTTTGACTTCCCTGTAGATAGCCACAATCATGCCTAGGCTGCTGCATTTGGGGCATTTTTCACCTTCTTTGAACACGTAGTCGCCGCGTTTGAATTCGCGGGTGACTTTTTCATTGCAGGTTTTGCATTCGATTGTTGTCAGGATTGGCGGGTTCTCGATTTTTAGGTTAGACACATGTTTGCGCGACTGCAACAGGTAGTACCCCGAAAGTGCCATTGCTATGAATCCTATTGCGAGCAGGTAGATTGTCACTTCAGGCTTGCCTTGGTAAAAGGCAGCTACGCCAACGATTATGGCGACTACGGATAGTGCTAATGTTATGTAGATTGCTGCAAGCACGAAGGTTGAGATTCTATTGGTTCCAGATGTTGAGTTAGTGGATTTGGTGGTCATCTTGAGTCTCCTCCTATTGTCCGACTCCTATGGTGTTGCCTACACCGACGATAATTATTTGGTCGCCTTCCTTGGTTCTTTCCGTAACCACGGCTTTAACGCGCTCAATCGCCTTGTCCGCTGCGTCGGAGATTTCTTTGCGCATCATCGAAACAGCGTCGCCGATGTCTTCCTTGATTACGACTGCGTAGAGCGGGATTTTATCATGCATAATGGCTTCTTCAATTTTGTACTGGTCTACGCCAGGTCCGCCGATTGCTGCGCCGATGCCTTCAGCGATTTCGCCTAGTGCTTCGCCTTCAAGTTTCAGTCCTGCGTCAATCATGATTACGGCGGCGATTTTGCCCTTGTTTTCCTCGATTAGGGTTTTGACTGCGTCGCCGGGTTTGCCGACGTTTCCGCCTGGACCTTCAGCTTTTAGGACTAGTGCAGTGCGGTTCTCGAAAGGTACAGTTGCGACCACGCAGTCTCTTGGAACTTTGCGGGTTTCGTGGCCATGCATAAGCTTTGCTGCTACGAGGGGCCCCGCGCCGTCGCCTATTGGCTGTCCGTACGCGAAAGCTTTAAGCGCACTTGCGTATGCCTCTGCCTCTTTCATGACCAGTGGCAGAATCATTTGCAGCTGCATTATTGTGTAGAGGCTAAGCGTCTTTTTGCCTTGCAGGTAATAGTGGCGAACCACTTTGTAGATGAAGTTTAAAGCCATCGCCGCTTCCAATGTATTTTCAAGATTGTACACTTGAACCTCATCAGTTGCGGGCGCCATGAGTTTGACTTCGTCTTTCATTCGTTCGTCCCTGACGTCGAGGATGTGGTCTAGCTTGTAGACTATGCCAGCGGGATCCATGCTTTGGGGTGCGATAGTGAAGTATTCCAAGTATCGGTCTACTTTGGTTGAAGGGTCCGCGGTGGGTTTGCCGATTTCTTTGATGGTTTCAATGGCTGTTTTTCTACCTTCTTCTCTCATTAGTTTAAGTTTGAACAGAGAGCTTTCGACTTCTCTGATCATAACGTACATCTGGATTCTTTGTCCGTAAAAGATGAACACGAATATGAACAGGTAAGATAGTAAACTGAGAATCTGCACAATGATATCGCCTGAACCAAGCCCCAGTTGGTTCGCAACAATGGAAGAGTGAGATAGCATGTTCAACATTTTCACCATCACTTCGCATCAAAACTATTTGCACACAGTTATAAAGCTTAGCCAAATCTAAGCTGGCTTTTAAATGTAGATAAGTGGGTTGCCAACTTTCTAGGTTTCGCGTGGCCGAAGACCACACTACAGCCAAGAACGGAACGCGGTTTAACTTCTGAGTTCGGAATGGGATCAGGTGGAACCCGCGCCCTATGGCCGGCAAACCCAGTTTTAATGCTCGACATCCCTTCATAAACCTTCCGCTTTTGCTTGGCTGGTTTGAAGTGTGGGGAGAATTCTGGTCAACTCACCAAAGGAGCACGTTGAGCTTAGAGGTTTATCTTCTTAATGGTTGAATCTGAAGTCGGCTCTCGTGAGTGAATATTAAGACTGACATCTCTGAATCGTGGGACTGTTCGCTTATCCCCGTTACAACCCGAAAGCTGTCTACTGGAGCTAGCGGCAGAAGAAACTTGGACGCCAAAATGGACTGGAAGATGATAAAGAAAAGTGGCTGACCAACAGCTACGAACCTATCATTGCATCAACTAAAATTGCTGCTTGCAGACAGGCAATCGTGCCGAAAGGCAAAATCCTACATCCCCAACTATTCATGGTAGGCTCGATTGGAATGCTTTTCTTCGTATTTTGATATTTGACCTCTTTCTATTAGTCTTTCGAATAGACTCCGTGACACAACCACTATCTCTGTTTTTTGATGAGTGTGAAGAAATGTGGTTCTCACCGGTTTCAACACTGAATTACCTTGCTCGATTTTCTGGCTAACTACATTCCGCATGGGTAGTGCCAATCCCAATGCCAAGCAAACGCCGATTGCTTCAATTGCAATATATTTTTATGTTTGCAGGCTTCATGTATTGCCTCGTGCCTAGAGGTGGGGTCGTAGTCTAGGCAGGTATGACGACGGGCTCCAGAAAGCAAGCAACGGGTTTGCTGACCGCAAGGGATGACGAAGTTCTGGAGCGGTCCTTAGAGAAACCCGTAAGGGGCGGCCTTGGCGTCGCTCCTGGGTAAAGGTCGTCGGTTCAAATCCGGCCGGCCCCACCACCAACTCAACCTAACCAATCATCATCAATTTCTTATATTGATTCTAGGGGTGTGCAGAATTTAAGCTGCTTCTCTTTCATGTTTTGTTATGGAAGCCTGTGAGGTTGTCAGGCTTTTCGTCAACAAAGCGATAGTTCCAGCCGAACCTAAAAGACGCGGTAATCCAGGCTTTGGAAGAGTCAAAGCACTCCGAGTTCTTGTCTACGCGAGACTCAAAGGTCTAAGCAACGACACGCGAGTAGTTGAACATCTAAAGAAGCATTCGAGACGTTTCAAAAACGCTTGGCCTTGGAAAAGTTCCAGATAGAACCACAGTCGGCAGATGGTGGAGACGTTACCTGAAGCTTTTGGAAGAGACTTTCGTGAAGACAGCTGACATGCTGCAGATGATTGAGCCAACCAGCATCGTGGTTGTTGACTCAACGCCGCTAGTGGATCTCTATGATATGGAAGCAGAATGGGGCTACACAGGCAGGGGCAAATTCAGAGGATTCAAACTTCACGCCGCCGTTAGCCAGTCCGGTTTGCCGCTGAGAGCGATAGTCACTGCGGGTAACAGGTTTGACGGGCCATTTCTTCCGAAGTTGATTGAAGATTTGGAAGCAGACTACGTGTTGGCAGATGGAGCTTACTGTTCAAAGAGGAACTTTGAGGCTGTTAGGGGAATAGGTGCTGAGCCGGTGATTGCTGATAACCCAAGGAAGAAGGGGAAAAGTCGCAAGATTGAGTCGAATGAACTGTTGAAGTCTAAGAGAGTATGTTGTTGAGCAGTTTAACGGGCACTTGAAGGACAATGTCTTGGATGAATGTTGGCTTTGGCCAAGGGGCTTGGTTAAGAAAGCAGCGATGGTTACTGCTGGCTTGATTAGTTATGACGCTGAAGCGGTGAGGTCGCTTGTTTGCGGCGAAGAAAGCTTGAAAACGGTGAGCAAGTACTGGGCTTGACACAGTAATTTGGCGGTTTTAGCATCTCAGGTTGTAAAGACACTAAACCAATGGTGTTTAAGTGTACCAGCCCAGCGCCGCTCAGCAGATAACTTAGCTCTCAGGAGATAAAAAACTAATTGTGCACACTTCTATTGATTCAAAAAAAGGGTCTACCGCGAAGCGAACTCTGGAAGGCGATGAAGACGTTTTCAGGCTGCTATCAAAAACGTCAATATGAAAAGATTACGAAGCGGTGAAAGCATGGATAAGCAAACATCAGGTTAACGGAGACTCGAAAGCCTGCCATCGCGCGCACCATCGATTCTTAAGATTAGGATCTCCTTGACTCTTGTTTTCGTGTAAAAGTCCAGGTTTCGGGGGGAACTTTTTTATATTATGTTTGGTAGCTCGGTTAAATGGGGAAAAGGAGAGGGGTCGGCGTGGCTCACCTCCCTCTGGCTCCTTTCTTTTTCCCTAATTTACCCGATTTCCAAGCATTTAACAACTAGTCAGTTCAAAAACGGACTACAATTTTCCCGTGCCAAAACCCGTTAGAGTTTGGTTTTATTCTCGTGTTCCGCAACCTTGGCAAGATCTTAATCCACAAAACCACATTCCAGCTGCATTCCCAAGGTGATTCTAGACTGCTCCCACTATTTCGTCATCGCCTCCAAGACAGTGTGTCAGTCAGGGAGCCATCGCATTGAAATGAAGAGAAAAACCGCGCCCAAAAGCGTGCTAAGGTGATTTCACAAACAGAACCACATAGTCATCATGAACCTCAGAAACAATAACTCTGATACCATAAACATCATATGTTTCGCCCTCGGTAATTGGAAGATTATAATCTTTAGTGTTTTGACCGAGGATTTCAACTGTAATCGGTCTTTGATAGTCATAATCACTAATCCAATTCCCTCCTACATCATAGTGACCCAACGATTTGTAATAGAAAAAGTAAATCCTCTTGTTGGGTTCCACTCCAAATGTAGCCGTAGCCAACGTATCACTTGGGACTTTAACTTTCGTATAATCAGCAGTGCTAAGAGTAGAAGATGGGTCAGGTATGATTCTAGGAGAAAACTGTGACATTAGAAAACCCGTTGATAAGCTTATGGCAAGAGCAAGAAGAAGCCCAACAGCCAGATATTTAGTGGATACCAAGCTTTTCACATAATCGCTATTTCGTGACTGTAAGAATTTAAAAGTTGCTGCAATTTACCACTCTCGTGTCTTTTTACGTCTGAAAAGAATCACGTTTAGGAAGGACACTTCTTTATCTATGGAAGACAGAAGCAAAATCGGCAAGAACAGGTGCGGTATTCGGAAAGGAAACAATGGGCTTCTCCTCATTGACGTTTTTTCTCGGTCATTAAGTTGGTTGTTGCTTGTTTTCTTTCTTTTCTTACTACTACTAACTATTGGCCAATTAATATACAACAAATACTTATCCAAACAGGACACATTTCATGATTATTCCGAAGTCAAAGGTTAGTATAGGCGCCATTCAGGGGGAGAATAGACCTAGCGCAATGGGCTTCATGCATCGACGTTTTGCCGGCGTTTCAAGGCTCAATCGAGTGCGTAAAAAAGCAGCAACGTCAAACCCGTAATTTCTTTCCTTATCACGGTACCGTTTCTCCCTCTTTATGGACTTGAGGTTTCCTATCATTCATAGCATTTCAAGTTGCTTTCCATAAACTTCAGGTTCAACGCGAAACCTTATAACCGAACTGAAGTTTCTATACAAATCATGAGTTCAGCTTTAAGGAAAGTCAAGCGCTTAACGTTAAGGAAAAAGCTCTGGATAGCATTGCTTATTGTCGGAGTCGTATTGATTGTTGCAGGTTTTGGCTACGGCGCCGCCTTCTCTGCTTCAGGTCTTGGCAACAGCGTATCAAACGTAAGTCTTACCGGAAAAACTGATGTCGCCCTATTTGCTGTTGGTGCCGTTTTGACAGCTGTAGCAGTCTACATATGGAAAAAGGACTTGTTAAATTGAGAAAAGGTCAGTCAATGCATTGGTTCTTCTTTGTCTTCTTGCAGTCACGGCGTTAAACCTTCTTTTCCTTTTCCGGGAACATACGCGAGGCTGAGGACACATAAACGAAGTGTCGTCTTTCTTGTGGCTGCGTTTGTCGGCATTCTTGTTTGATGACGAGGTAAAGCTAAGCATAATCTGAACAAAAAGTTAAGAATTGTCTGTATTATGTGGGGAACTTGTTGAAGGCTATCACGCCCCAGAAGTTAACCACTGTGCCTATAATTATGAGCAGTTTGTGGTACCACTTGAGTTGCCTACCCATCCCGCGCATTGCAAGGACGAACAGGAATGGGTAGAAATCCATAGCGTATCTATACCCAAAACCCCAACCCGAAAGCCCTTTTGTGAAAATCACGAAGGCGATTGCGAATATGGCTATCCAAGCAGACCAGGTAACGGCCTCTCTGAAATTGGATTTTAAGGCAAAAATGAATGCGGGAGTCGTGAACCAGATTGCCAGTCCCGTTATGGGTGCAATCATGAATGGCGCCGTAGTGGTGAAGCTGGGCAACCCCGTCAAAAACGGCACGAGATTCTCGGGGATGTACGCGAGATTAAACAATCCCAGGTGGAACCATGGCTCCTGCAGTATGCCTGGAATCATCCAATAAGCCACATCGAAAGGTATTCCAAATCGGACATAGTTGTATGCCATGTCGAATGCGACGAAGATGCCCACACCAGCGGTAAGCAGGGCGAGTGGTTTTAGGGCTACGCGAATTTTCACAGTCCATTCTTGGCTTGGCTGCCTTGCGATTATGAAGCCTGCGAAGAAGAAAATACCCAGTATTGTGGGTAGCCTACACCAGAAGGAAGCCCCAACAAGTAAACCAATGACCATGGGGCGCGCTTTATTGAAAACTTCGTGAATCGCCAACAGCAAAAAGAGCACAGAGAAAACCTGCGCGATTAGCCAGACTGAGCCTGTGCTAGCCAGCCACCAGAAAATCGTGCCAAATCCAAACAAGGAGGCTGCCCACAGTGGTGATTGTTTGCTTCTGTCTTGTCCTTCATCAGGTTTTCTGAGCACATCCATTGCTACGAAATAGGCGGCTACTACCGCTATGGCGCCTATGAAGACGGAGACTATTGTCTGGTTCAGGTCCAAGCCAAATACAGCAACGAGTGGGGTAATGAGGAACGCTGGTAGAGGCGGGTAGACCACATAGTATCCTGAGCCGCTGGGATTTGGAACGAGCTCGTTTAGCCAACTGGGGTTGTCGATGACGTATAGCCTGCCGTGGAGGAAGGCATCTGAGAGGCGCACGTAGTAATCATAGTAGCTTGGATGCCCTTCCCCAGTCGCCCAGTAGGCAAAGAAGGCTATCATGAATAAGAGCAGACAAGTCAGAATCTGTTTTCGGTTGGCTCTAAGTTTCATTATGCCGAATCCGTTCCCGACACAGTACTTTTCGCCTTGCAAATTATAGTTTTTCCAGAATTTGCCTCGGAAAACGCTTATTTCCCGCGTCACTGCTGTTGTGCTGCAAAATCTGCCAGCGTCCTCTGAGGCTTTTCCTTAACAAACAATGGATACGTGATTTTTGACCCCTCCAAATGCGCGAACGGAGTCAACTCATGGCTCGTCTGGCTGGTCTCGGTCAAAATATGTTTCACTTTCATACGCCTTGCGACAAGAGCATCAGAAATTAGGTTGCGATGACAACGCCAAGGCACAGCTTCCGCGCACATGATAGCCAAACAATTTTCGCGGGCGAGCGCCACAAGCTTGAGCAGGTTTTCAGTAAACTCTTTTGTCTGCATGTAGTCCGCGTACCCACGGAAGCTTTTGTTTTTCCAAGCAAGATTTGGAGAGCTCGCTTGCGCCCTGCGTAAACCGCCGAGTTCAGGCATATGAACGTATTTTACACCTGCTGTCTTAAGGTTGTCTGGAAAGGTTTCCTTGTTGAATTGGGGATTATGGCGGGAACGGGGAACAGTGCGAACATCAATCACCATGGTGACCTTGTATGCTTTGAGAAGCGAAATGAATTCGTTCAGCGACCTGGTGGAATGACCAACTGTGTAGACAGTCAGTTCTGACTCAGATGCCAACTTCTCTTAGGCGCCTCTGAATCTTCATAAGAGAGTTGGCAGATTTCAAGGTTTATGTTCTCGGGGCTGATTCTCTTTTGTTATAGGTTTCAAGTTTTTGAAAAAAAGGAAAAGATATGGCATCTCTAGGATACAAGAGACAACATGATAGAAAATTAATGACAAAAAATTGTCTTGTGGGCGATTGCCGGTCTGAACGGCTGGGCTCAACGAATGCCCGCGCTTCAGGAAATTCGACATGTAAATAAACCGAAACGTAAAGTAATAAAGCCAAATAGATCCCAGCAAGGAGAAGAACCGAATGCACCTGGAAGAAATGAAGAAAGAAATCGAAAACCTGGTCGTAACCAAAGGGTTCTACAACAAACCCGAGGATATCCCAAAAAAGCTGCTTTTCGCTTTCATAGAGCTTGGAGAAGCCAGCGATGCATGGAAGAAAGGCCTGAGCCAAAAGAAAATCGGGGAGGAGCTCATAGACGTCGTCTTCTACGTTTTGGACGCGAGCCGCCTGGCATGTCCGGACGTTGACATGGATGAGATGTTCGCTTGGAAACTCGCCAAGAACCTCGGCAGGCCTCATCAATACGGCGAAGGCCATCGGGAAAGCTCCAAAGAACGTTAGAATCAGCCGGTTCTCTCTGAGCATTTTTATTCTACCCGAACCCAAGATACTGCAGTGAACTAAACGGTGCAGTTGAATTATCCAGAGCACGTCTGCTTCGTCTGCTTGAAATGTGGTCTGTGCTGCGGTGACACGCCTAAAAAAACTCGACACATTCTTCTTCCGTATTCTGACGCGCGAAAAATTAGTGCCGTCACGAATCAGCCTATTGGCAGCTTCGCCAAGCCGATTGCAGGCAAAGACCCTTACGTTTTCGAAATGAACAAGTCGACCCAGGGAAAATGTGTCTTCCTAAAGAATAACAAATGCACAATCTACGGCACAAGACCGTTGATCTGCAGGTTCTATCCTTTTGAGCTACAAGGGAGTGAAAACGAGGCGTACGTTTTTAATGCAACAGATGAGTGCCCCGGAATTTCTTTCACAAGAGGCGAAAAGGCTAAAAAGATAGATCGGAGCTTTTTTGAGGCACTCCTACAGCTGGCAAATTCACATTTGAAGGGCTATTCCACCCCGAGCTTTCTAAGTGAAGCTGGTGAGCGACGCCCAAAATACTCAGCAAACGAAATCAAAACTGTCTTAGCAAGTCAGCCTTCTCCAAAATGTAGCCGCAATAATGGCACTTAAGCAGAACAGGCTCCTCATTTTCCACGTAGAATTTTGGCGCGACAGGCTCATTGCTGTTACTGATGCAAGACGGGTTAACACATTTCACAATGTCTTCGATTACCTGGGGTAGCTGAACCTCCAGCTTCTCGACGACCTCGTAGTTGCGAACAATGTTTATTGTGGCTTTGGGCGCTATCAAGGCTATTCGGTTAACTTCTTGGCGGCTAAGCGCTCTGCCTTCAATTTTGACTATGTCTTTTTCGCGCATGCGTTTGCTGGGTACGTTGATGGCTATGGTTACAACTTGGCGTTCATGCCCCGTGACACCCAAGATTTTGGCTACATCTAGCGCGTATCCGCCGCTGATGTGATCGATGACCGTCCCGTCTTTGATTTTGGAAACTCTGACTATTCTGCTTTCAACGCTCACGATTCTAACCCCCTCCGCAATTGACTTTCAACGTCTGCCCTAAATAATAGTTGCTGTAATGAGCCCTAATAACCTGGGCTTCGTGGAGCTGCGTTTAGTCTATATTGTAAGGTACTGTTTTTAAGGTAATTTGGAGACTATCTGATGATATGAGTACTTTGGTCGACGATGTGGGCAGTTTCCCTTTGCCAGTAGGAATCGGCAGGGAAACATTCAACACAGCATATGCCTACGCCAGAGATGCATTTAGCCGTGGAAAACACCCCGAAGACCATTTCACACGCGACAACTTCTGCAAGGTTTTGCTTGACTCCTTTAGAAAGAAGCTTCAGGCTGGACTTGACGTACCAAATTATCCTCAGCAGTACGATGGAATAAAACAAGTCAGCGACGTCATCCATAAGGCAATGGACAGCGGCACGTTCATCGTAGAAGAAAAGGACGCTTTTCTCCCTGAAGTCAAGGTCATCAGTGCTGAGGCAAAAAGCCTCAGCGAAGAATTTGGGAAAAAGATTCTGCTCAGAGTCTCACTGTTTGGACCGATGGAACAGTATCTCAAAGAAATTGGCACTACACCGTATACTGATGTGCTTAACGGTTTCGCAGAGACGATTCGACGATTTGCGAAGAACAGCGTCCTCGACACGAAGTATCTGAAAACAGAAGTAGTCTCCATCGACGAACCCAGCTTCGGTTTCCTAAACATAGCCGCTGGAAAAGACAATCTTTGCGAGGTTTTAGAGAAAGCGTTCAGCTTCCAAGGCGCTAAACGGCAGATTCATTTGCACTCGTCGGTAATGCTGCCTGACCTGCTTTCAGTCAGGAATTTGGACGTTGTTTCGTTCGAGTACGCAGCTTCTCCCAAGAACATTGACGGCGTATCGAAACGCGTGCTGGACGGCGCAGACAAACAAATCCGAGTTGGCGTTTCAAGAACAGATATCGACTCCATCCTGGCTGAACTGTACGAGAAAGGGATCTCTAAGCCAACTGCAGAGCAAGTTGCAGAAAGTCCAGCTTCAATCCGCAAGCGTTTCAATTTTGCCAAGGAAAAATTTGGGGACAGGATGACCTTTACGGGTCCTGATTGCGGCTTGGGAGGCTGGCCAACTCAAGAAGCCGCACAGTTGTTGCTGCAGCGAACGGTGAGAGCAGTCAAAGGCGTATAGCCTCCGATGGAAGAATTCCTATGGGCTTTTAGAGCGGAGTTAGATCTGTTTTCTGATTTTCTCAGCAGTTTGATCCAGTATTTCCCGGCTTACTCTTGATAGTTCGTTTAGGTGAGGCATTTTTTGCCCTTCGAACATTGGAATAATGTGCACGTGAATATGGAATATGTCTTGTCCAGCAGCCGCTCCGTTCTGCTGTACGATGCTGAACCCGTCGGCTTTTGTGGCTCTCATGATTGCCGTAGCAATCTTCTTGGCGACTTTATGCGTGTTCCCCAAGAGACCTTCGGTAATATCAAAAATGTCTACATAATGCTTTTTCGGGATGATGAGTGTGTGGCCTTGGTTTACGGGTCGAATATCCATAAAAGCCATAACTTGATTGTCTTCGTAGACCACGCTTGCAGGGGCTTCTTTGCGGACTATTTTGCAGAAAATGCAGTCATCACTCAAGGATGTTCACAGCCATTTCGTTCAATTCAACAACGATGCACGGTAGTTTAAGTTTTTCTCGAACCTCTTCAATACGCTCAGTTCCCAAAAAGTTTTATATGGTAAAGACTCGGATGATGAATCGCCTGGGGATGCCTGTTGACTATAAAGCCTATTGTGTTGTACTCGTCCAAGGGCGGGAACACTGAGAAAATCACGCGGGTGATCGTGTCAGAATTAGGGTGTGATTCTGCAAGAATCGGGGATTCGAAAGCACCACCATATCTGGACGATTTTGACTTGGTCTTTGTTGGCACGGGAATCTACTGGGGAAATCCCAACGCGGACCTGGAAAATTTTCTTCTATCAATCGCCCTTCGAAATCCTAAGACTTTTGCCCTCTTTTTAACTTGGGGAGGAGCGGGAAAAACCAACGAAGTCGTTTTCACAAAACTTACGAAGATTCTGGAAGCGAAGGGTCATCGAGTAATGAATAACACTTTTTCATGCTATGGCGGCAGAAAATTTGCGCTCGCCCGAAGAGGTCACCCAAATCGCGATGACTTGGAAGCTGCCAGGCAATGGGCGAGGAGCATCGTCAATGGCATCAAAGAATAGAGTTACCCTTGAACAGGACTGCTTTACTCTACTTCGAAGACAAAGCGGTAACGGTCTTTTCCAGCTCGCTCAATGTTCAGGATCGTAAAACGCCCAATCTCACTTGTGTTTTCGACATGCGTATCTTTGCATGGTGTCCTGTCATATCCTTCAATCTCTACGACTCTGACCTCCTTCACTTGTGTAGGCAGCCTGGAGAGGTCGAATTCTTTTTCTGCTTCTTCCCGCGCCTCTAAATGTTTGCTTACACGAAGGTTTCGCCCAATTACTGCGTTAACGATTTCCCCAAGTGGGACTTTGCCTGTTTTTCGTGGGTATTCTGCTGTGCTGATTTCCAGTCTTCCTGAGTCTTTGCCGAAAGCGGCAATGATGACTCTTGCATCGGGTTACTTGTCTTCGAGGGTTTTGGAGAGTATGTGTTCTGCGGTTTGTAGTCTGCCTTCGTTTGGTTGCATAATGGTGATTCAAGTGGTTTTAGATAAAAACTTAGCCCTTCGAATGCGCTATTGTCGCTGCGAACGTTAGAACTACTGTGCGTATGACCCGGTCAAAAACCTAAACACCTAATGCAGGTTTTTGCTTATTGATGGCACAACAGTTTATATTTTGGGGCTTCGCCTGTAGATGATGCAGGAATGCGGAGAAAGTGAAATAAAATGACAGAACTTGAAGACAAAGTTCGAGAGGAAGTAGGCAAAGTGCAGGACCCTGAGACTGGGCAATCTTTCGCCGAAATGCAGATGATTACTACCGTGAAAGAGGAAGAACCCGGCACCGTAAAAGTTGAGTTTATCCCGACTAGCCCGTTTTGCCCCATCGCGTTTAAACTTGCAGCCGACATAAAAGCTGCTGCGAAAAATGTTCCAGGAGTGAAGAAAGCATTGGTATATTGCCGCGGGCATATGATGGAGCAGCAAATCAACGAAATGACCAATAAGTAAGCTCTTGAACAATCTTTTGTGTGACTTTTAGGTGAGTTGGAGTCACTTTTACTATACGGAATTGACCTTTAAGAGGCGCCTACTTCATTCTGCTGAACGCCCATGTGCCAATCGCCACCATCACGATGTCGAAGACGCCGATAACTGTGATGTCCACCCATAAAGGTTGAATCTGCATCGGGGTATAGGCTGAGCCCAAAATGACGGCTTTTAGGGCGTCCACGCCGTATGTGAGCGGGTTGGCTCTGGAGCGATTTCCAGCCAGGCTATGTTGGATCCTACGATGGGGAACAAGGCGCCACTCAGGAAAAAAAGTGGTAGGTTTATGAAGCTCTGGATGGCGCCGAAACTTTCGAGGCTGCCCATAAAGCTGGCTATGACTAGGCCGATGCTGACTAGACCGATGGTTATGAGCAGCATGAGGGGCAGACAAACTAGAAAAGCCAATGGGCTGAAACTTATTCCTAAGACAACGGCTATGCCGAAAACTATGATACCTTGAATCATCGCGTCGGTGCTGTCGCCGACCATCTTCCCCAAAAAAAGGGTGAAGCGAGACACTGGGGCAACCAAGAATTTCCTTCAGGAAACCAAAATCCCTGTCCCAGATTACTGAGATCCCCATGAACATGGCCGTGAACAGGAGCGTCTGTGCCACTATGCCTGGGAAAATCTGCTGTTGGTAGCTTACTCCTGGAATTCCCACTCCCCCGCGAATGGCGGCGCCAATACCCGCGCCGAACACGACTAGCCAGAGCAGTGGTTGGACGAAACTACTGACAATCCGGGTGCGGTCCCGCAGGTAACGTTTTACTTCGCGGAGCCACAGCGTGTAGAAGGCTCGGAGTTCGGTCAACGAATCTTCCTCCTCTGAATGGCTGAGAATCCGTGCAGTTCTCTACTGCTGTCGGCTCGTATGTTTCTGCCTGTGTAGTGCAGGAAAACGTCTTCCAGGTTGGGTTCCCTGAGCAGGATGGAGTCGATGAAGAATCTGTTGAGCAGCAGCTACTTCCATTATGCGGGGCATGAGGGTTCTTCCACCGCGCACGGTTATTTCGAGATGCGTCTTCAATGATGCGACTCTGTGTAAGCCCCAGCTTCTCCGCAAGCAAAGCAGTGAATTCGTCGATTTTGGCGGATTTGATTGTGATTACGTCGCCTTCCAGCGTCTCCTTTAGCTTGCGTCGGATTGTCTAGGGCGATGAGTTTTCCGTGGTCGATTATGCCGATACGGTCGCTGAGCTTGTCTGCCTCGTCCATGTAATGCGTCGTTAGAACGATAGTTATATCGTGCGTCTGTTTGAGTTCTTTGATGTAGGTCCAGATGTGGTCGCGGGTCTGCGGGTCGAGCCCAACAGTAGGTTCGTCCAAGAACAGCACTTTGGGATAGTGTATTAAACCTCTGCCCAACTCGAGCCTACGCCGCATCCCTCCTGAATAGGTCCGCATTAGGTCGTCGGCGCGGTCTTCCAGTTCGACCAGTTTGAGGATTCGGTTTATGCGGTCTCTATGCTCGCTAGTAGGCACACCGTAGAGGTTTGCATGCATGTACAGGTTCTCTCTGCCCGTGAGGCGGTCGTCAATGCTTGGGTCTTGAAAAACAATTCCTATGCTTTTGCGCACCTGCATGGCTTCTTTGGCAATGTCGAAGCCGTTGACTTTCGCGGAGCCGCTTGTGGGTTTAAGAATTGTGCACAGCATGTTGATGGTGGTTGTTTTGCCTGCGCCGTTGGGCCCCAGCAAGCCAAAGATTTCTCCCGAGTCGACCGTTACGTCAAGTTTGTCTACGGCGGTAAGCCCGTTGAATAATCTGGTTAACTGATTAGTTTCGATAATATGGGGCATGACAAGTCATCAATCGCGCTGTTTCTTTCTCTGGAATAGCTGAAAGGCAGATTTAAGGCTATTTCCACCTCTTCCGCAAACCTATAGAGGGAATGTGAAGGCAAAACCAAAATACAACTTTTCAGAATGGTAAACGAAAGGTCAGATAGCATGAAGCTGGGCAAAGTCTCCGCTCTAAGCGAAGGGTATTTCTTGGTTCTTTGCGTTATGGGGGCCTTCGCCATCCTAAGCTCCACTATGTCCAAAAGTCCTGTGTTGAACCCGTTTGCCAGAAGCTTGGGCACCCCAAGCGATCTGCTGGGGTTAGTCGCCGCTGCTTCGACCATTCCAGGGATGCTCATCAGTCTACCTGCCGCTTCGCTTTCTGACCTCGTGGGCAGAAGAAAAGTCCTTCTCTTCGCCGCATTCGTCTTCGCCTCTGCCCCGTTTCTGTACTTGTTCGTGGGAACGTGGTGGCAACTCGCGCTCGTGCGATTTTACCACGGCTTCGCAACCGCAGTATTCATTCCCGTTACCGAAGCTACAGTAGCTGAATTGTACCCGACGAAACGCGGCGAACGTATATCCATTCTCAACTCCGTCACAGGAGTAGGTAGAATGGCTGCCCCAGCGATAGGCGGCGCGATTCTGGCTTTGACGAGCAACGGGTTCAGCACCTTGTACTTGGCTGTGGGAGTTGCGGGCGTAACAGCGTTCATCTTAGCTTTCTTGTTGTTAGGGGAAAAACAAAGAAAGCCCACCACAAACGAGGGCGTAAGAATAGTAACAGTAAAGATGTTTCAGGGCTGGCGTGAAGTGGTCCGCAGCCGCGGCGTCCTTTCTGTGAGCTTTGTCCAGGCCAGCCAATATTACGTTTACGGCGCTGTTGAGTTTTTCATTGTAGGTTACATAATTGATGTAGCTAAGCTGGATGCTTTGTACTCCGGTATATTCCTCACATTGCAGGTTGCCACTCTAATTGTAGCTCGACCGCTCCTCGGCAGGCTCTCCGACAAAAGAGGGCGAATCCTACCCATCTTGGTTGGTTCACTGGTCAGCTGCTTGCTACTGTTTGGTGTGCCGTTCACTGTGCAGTTTCCGCTCTTACTACTGCTTGCAGTCGGTTATGGATTGGGATTCGCGATGGTGATTTCTTCCACCTCGCCGCTTGTAAGCGAACTGGCGCCTACAGGGTTGCTCGGCTCTTCATTGGGGTTCCTTTCCACTACCATGGATGTTGGGCAGACGCTCGGACCCATTGTGAGCGGCATTATTTTGGCCACGGCTTTTGGGTATACGGGATTATTCGCATCCTTAAGCCTTCTTTTACTAGCTTCAGCGACTGTATTTGCCCTGTCGAGGAAAGCTTGGCGTCAGCCACCAAAACAGCAACCCCTTTAAGAAAAAGGGACACCACTGAAAGCAGGAGAGAAAAAGCATGTTCGTGCACGCCAGCATCCGGGTCAGCAAAATGGAAAACTCCATCGAATTTTACACAAAACTGTTGAGACTAAAACTGTTAAGCCGCAGGGAAATCCCGCAGACAAACGCGGAAATCGTTTTCCTGCAAGACCCAGAAGGCAAAGGTGCCACACTTGAGCTTACCCTCTACCGTGATCAGAAACGTTTCATCCAAGCTGAATATGAAGATCGTCTTTTTGACCATTTGGCATTCGAAGTCGGCGACATGGATAAGACGCTGGCTGCGATGCAGACTGCTGGCGTCACAATAACAGACGAGCCGTATAGGCTGAGCCCAGGGGGGAAACTGTTGGCTTTCGTGGAGGACCCTGATGGAACCCTCATCGAGCTAATCGAGAGAAAATGACGGATTTCTTTTCGCGTTGGAAGCGTTTCTTACTGGGAGGCGAACTGTTTTATTTGGAAATGCCTCTAGACTTTAACGGGACCTAACAGTTAGAGGAAAACACTTTGATTACTGTATAAGCCCGCCGCCCTCGTTCGGAGGCAAAGAAGGCTACTGCATCCTTGAAGACTAATTCGCCTTCCCCTTGCTTCATGCATTAATACGCTGTATTTACTCAATAGCCAAAAACAAGGTTCAGGTACACAGCTGAATTCCGTAACGTTTCGTGGTTGAGAGACGAAATTTGGACTTTACTAAGAGAGCACAATGTGTCTTACACGATTGTGGATGAGCCGTTTCTACCGGGCGAAATCAATGTCACATCGGACTTTGCGTATTTCCGCTGGCACGGCAAGGGGAAACACATCTGGTTTGACTACAACTACAGCAAAGAGGAAATAGATATGTGGGTTCCAAAAGTCCAAGAAGTCGCTGGCAAGGTCAAGATTTTCGACTACTTCAACAATCATTTCCACGGATACGCGCCTGAAAACTGTCAGCACCTGAAGGAAAAACTGGGCTTATCCGCCATTGGCAAAGGGCGGCGGGTCAAGTGTCGCCCTCGAAGCAGATTTGTCTTGGAGCCTTTTTGAAAGCTTAAGCAGTTTAAGAAACGCTTATTTTACTGTCTCCCACACAACAGTAGAGCCTAGTACGTAGTTGTGGGGCTGTCGGCTAGCTTGGTCCAGGCTTGTAGCCTCGGGCGCTATAGACGAGAGTTCAAATCTCTCCAGCCCCACCAAATGCGCTCTCGTTGTGGGATAAGACCTGAGAGATGTAACGCAAAGCTGGCTAATAACAAAGCTTGACGACTAAAAATTGCGCTTTTGGAGATTTTTGTTTTGGAAGGCATATGCTGTTTTTCGAGGGACGCATATCTTTCTGCAGGTTATAGCATTCTTTCTCTAGGCTTTCCTAAGTATCTCCTGCAGCTTGGGCAATACCAATCTAGTTCCGCTACTTCTGACGAGCAGAACCTGCAGGTTTTGGCAGGTGCACCAAGCCACTTCGATAGGAGAGACTGAGAATCACCAGATCCTTCCCGTTGCTCGAATCTTTTTCCCACGAGAAAACTAACTTCGACAAGAGAGGCTAAAGCTATGAATAAATAGAGGTCGCCAATGGGTGTGGCTCCTGGTGAAATAAGCAAGGCAGCAATTATTAGGCCAGCATAAATGTACTTTCTCTGCTTGGTTATTGATTTTGTGTGCAAGATCTTGAACTTTACCAGAAGAACAAAAAATGCGGGTATAGTGAACAGTAGCCCGCTTATTATTATGGTGAAGAAAATCATGTTGTAGAAATCCATAACGGGCACTAGTTCTTCGACTCCCAGCGCTCTGTAGAACGGAAAGAAGCCTTGAACAAAAGTGGGAGCCAAAAAGAAGAATCCAAAGACAGTTCCAGCAACAAAGAGTGCAGTAACGACTGAGATGAATGGAAAAATTGCTTTTTTCTCGTGGGGATACAAGGCGGGGACGATAAACTTGTATGCTTCGTAAGCGAACACTGGTAGAGTGATGCCGATTGCGAACACAAGTGCTGCATAAACGTACAGGGTAATCGGGTCTGACATAGTGATGGCTATGAGTTTGGCTTCCTGAGGCAAAAACATGTTATTGATATAGGTTAAAAGCACAGACATTAATGGCTTGTAGGTGTCAGTTGTGGCGAAAAAGTCACTGTTTCCAGGAAGGACTAGCATCACAAGGATGGAGACCAAGAAGACGGCGAGGACCACTTTCATCCGCTTAATGAATTCGGTGACGTGACCCCAGAAGCCTTCAAAAAGACCTTGTCCTTCCGGCATATCAAAGACTCTCGTTGTTTAGATTAGGCGCTTTCAAAGTGTCCGCTGTTTTTTTGTATTTTAGAGAAAGAAACTAAACAGGTAGGCTTAGTTGCTGCTGAGCAACTTTGCCTTTATGCCTACTTCTTCGGCTATTTGCTCTCTGGTTTTGCCATCGGTGTCTATGCCCAAGTTGCGTGCCGTTTCAAGGAGGACTTCATCTTTGGATTTTAATGGCGAGGATGCTATTTTAGCAGTCGCTGTGGGTGCGTTGGCGGTCGTTGTGGCTGCATCGTTGAATTCTTTGGATGCCTTGCTGAATTCGCCTTTGGCTTTGCCGAAGGCTTTCGCAAGTTCTGGGATTTTAGAAGGACCCCACATTATGATTACTATGGCAACTACTCCGATGATTAACCATTCCCAACCTTCTAACATAATATAATTCCTTCTTTTTGAAAATTCCTCTGAAACATAGATTGCCAAAAAACCTTAAATGGATTTGTTGTTGCATCGGTACAGTCACATTAGATGCAATGCTAGAATCTTCCGTAAGTCATCGCGTTTTAACCATTAGGTACCGGACTTTTGTGCTTGGAGACGCACTTCTAAAAGCAGGTAATGCAGCAGTTTATTTATGTCCTAGCTTCTATCAGGTGATACGAACAACCAAACGGCAGAATCCGAAATGCAATATGCGCCACATGGTTGGTTCGAGAGCAAAAGTCTCTCCATTTGTCCCCCGCCTACTATTTTGTTGCCGCCGACCCATGAAAATATGACCTTAGCCTTTACTTTATGAGTTTTCTTTTCATCAAATAAATAGCTAAGAGAAAGAATAGCAGCGTGACTATAGCAACCCAGACTATTGCGAGAACCCACATGGCTTCGGGACTTAACCCGAGAAACGTTATCATCGACCCATTCATCAAGCCCCTTGTTAGATCCACAACGTGTGTCAAAGGCATAACTGATAAAGCTGCACCCTCCAAGATGGGGGAGTTTAGAAGCTGCAGGGGGAAGAACGTTCCACTTAACAGAAACATGGGAGTTATGAATAGAAAAGTGGGGAAGTTGAAGAAGTCTATGGTTCCTGCTAAAGCTGTGAAGCACATTGCTAATGAGGCGAACAGCAACCCTCCGAAGAACGCAACCACGGGTACCAGAATGGCAAGCGGACTTGAAACTAATCCGAATGCGGCGACAACCGCCAGCACGATGGTTCCGTTGATGGTTGCCCTTGTGGCGCCCCAGAGTAATTCGCCTGCGATGACTTCTTCGACGCTGACGGGCGTGGCGATGATGGCGTCAAAGGTCTTTTGGAAATACATACGCACAAAGGATGCATACGTGCATTCAAAGAAGCTTCCGTACATGACTGAGATGGCGATGAGGCCCGGGCCGATGAACTGCAAATAAGAGCCGCCGTTCACTGTGCCGGTGATTAAAGCGCCTAAGCCGACGCCGAAAGCCGCCAAGTACAGAATTGGCTCCATCAATGCGGGCAGGAAATTCACGAATATGGTCTTGGTAAAGACTTCAAAGTTGCGCCGCCAAACCAGCCACACGCGATAAGTCAGCCTAGGCACCCGGCTGGTCATTCTCGCAGTTTCCTCCCAGTCAGCTTCAAGAATACGTCTTCGAGGTTTGCGTTCCGAATCGTCATGGTCTTGTCAGGGAACTGCTTGATGACGCGTTCGAACACGCCATGCTCTTTAGCGAAAACACGAACTTGGTCACCGTAAACCTCCACCTCGGCATCAGGCAATTCTTTCCTCAGCGTCTTCACCGTTTCTTCGTCGTATTCAACTTCCAATACGTCCTCGCCAGCGTACTGTCTAATCAGTTCATTCGGGACACCTGTTTGGATGATCTTACCATTGTCTATGATTAGGATGCGATCGCATAATGCTGCAGCTTCATCCATGTAATGAGTAGTTAAGATGATGGTGACGCCTTGTTTGCGAAGGCTGCGGATTTCATCCCATACAATGTGCCTGCCCTGCGGATCCAATCCCGTAGTGGGTTCGTCAAGCAGCAGAATTTTAGGCTTGCTTATGAGGGCGCGTGCCATGATCAGCCGCCGTTTCATGCCGCCACTAAGCTGGTAAATCGAGGAATCCCGTTTCTCTTCAAGCGAAAAAAACTTTAGCAGTTCGGATGCGCGTTTGGTGGCTTCTTCCTTTTGGATGTCGAAGTACCTCGCGTAGACCTGCAAGTTCTTTGTTACGCTGAAGTCTGGGTCCAAGTTGTCTTCTTGGGGACAAACACCTATTGTGCGTTTTATCTCTCTTGCGTGCGTGGAAACGCTCAGTCCCGCAACGGTCAACTCTCCCTCGGAAACTGGCATAAAGCAGTAAATCATACGAACCGTTGTAGTTTTGCCAGCTCCGTTGGGTCCCAAGAAACCGACGCATTCGCCTTTGTATACTTCGAAGTCTATGTGATCCACTGCCATAACATTATGATTAAACCTTTTCGTTAAGCCTTTTGCTTTGATGAGAACTTCAGAATTCATGCATTCAAACCTACAGATGCATTGCGGTAGCAATTGATACGTACTTTTCTGAAAAACAACACTATAAATGTTTCAGAAAGGAATAATGGTTAGTTGTCAGGATGTTTTGTGCTTGGAGGCTCTTGGGCTATTTGCTCTTGCACACGCCAAAGTAAATTGAAACAATAACTGCTTTCGAGAAAACGGCAAGGCGTAGTTTTGGTATAGTTCGCTGTGGGGAAATTCCGCGTGAACAATGAGCAATGCGAAGACGATATCAGTAGGGTCCTGAGAGCGAGTTGGGGTCGCAATTGCCTTTTCTTTGTCCAAAAATCTGTCTTCTTCAGTAAGATGCAAATCATATCAATGGTATCGGAGATTGGACCTGGATTTCTCCTTCTGGTGGGGAAACCTATAAACCGAGTCTTCGCACATAGCTTGAAAAGGTGGCACATAAATGAACTGCCAAAGATGCGGTCAAGAAACTCTCATGCCCTTCCAGTGCTCCTACTGCGGCGCACAATTCTGCAGCCAACACCGACTGCCAGAAAACCACGAGTGCCCTCGCATCGGGGTAGCTTACACGCAAAGACAAGAAACCGTTGCCGACAGTTTTGCGCACCCACGCAACTCATACGGGTTCTCGGTTAATTTTGGTCAACCACGCCGAGTCAACGGACGCGTATATTTTAGCCAAAGAGAAATTAAACATTTAATCGTAGGCGCCTTACTGGTCACGGGCGTCGGGCTCTCCTATGGACTTGGTGCAAACTGGGATAGCAACACAATTCTCGTATTTTCCGCTTTGGCTGCCTTATTAACAGTTTCCTTCTTCACTCATGAAATCGCCCACAAAGTCATCGCTCAAAAACAAGGCTACTGGGCAGAATTCCGCTTAACCACATGGGGCACAATCATAACTGTCTTAACGCTTTTCTTGCCTTTCAAGCTGATTTCTCCTGGAGCGGTCATGATTTCGGGACCAGCAAAATTGGAAGAAATAGGGAAAATCTCCATAGCAGGACCAGCAACGAATATCGCCCTCTCCACTGTTTTCCTCGGAGCGGCATTCATCCCAAGCCCATACGCTTGGATTTTTGACGTCGGCGCATTCCTGAACGCATACATAGCCGTCTTCAACCTTATACCCTTCGGGATTTTGGACGGCTTCAAAATCTACACCTGGAACCGCAAAGTCTGGGCTGCCGCCTTCGCATTGAGCGCGGCGTTAGCTGCAGTTGGCTACCTCAGGTATCCATTCTGAAAGCGGAAAACAAAGAAGAACTGTGAAAACGCTAAGAAATTTTAGTGCCTTAGATAAGTTCAATTGTGACGTGGACTTCTTCGGGCACGCGAATGCGCATGATTCGCCTCATGACGCGTTCTTCGCTGTCTATGTCGATAAGGCGCTTGTGGATTCGCATTTCCCACCTGTCCCACGTAGCTGTGCCTTCCCCAGAAGGTGCCTTCAGAACCGGGACGCGAAGGCGTTTGGTGGGCAATGTAACTGGACCGTTAATTTTGACTCCTGTTTTCTGGGCAATGCTTTTCAGTTCTTCACATACTTCTTCGAGTTTTCCGTAGTCGGTGCTTGTTAAGCGGATTCGTGCTTTTCTAACCATTTTAAGATTCAATCCTAAGTTATTGCCCTTTTAACAGGTTTGCAACTTTAGAGATTTGAACCGCATTTAAAAACCTATCGACCCATGTTTCGTCTTTAGTTGTGACGCAAATGCGCTCTCAAGGTTCATCTGTAACCCTAGCTTTCCATTCTGAATTCGACTTTTGCCACTAGAAATTGGCAAATCATATTAAGGCAAATCGACCATAACCTACGAATAAGCTATAGACGATTTTCAGGTAGAGACCAGCATGGAAATATCTAAAACAAACAAATTTACGGTCATCTTGTTAGCGGTCATTGCAATCTTTGCAGTTGCTGGCATAATTGTTAGTTTAGTTTACCCTAACTTCGTCTTTGACCTCCAACCAGGTGTCGGAGAAGGAGAAAAACCCTACGTTCCAGGAGGCACCATTTATGAAATAATCTACGTTCTGCTCACTTTGGCGACGGACGTGCTTTACCTTATCGGCGGCGGGATCGTCTTCTTTGGAGGTATTCTAGTAGCCGTCAGATTCCTGCAAGGCAACCCGGAACACCCGCACAAACCGCACGAAATTACGCGCCATCTTTCAGGCTATTTGACACTGGGGTTAGCCTTCTTCATCGGTGCAGAAATAATAAAGACGGTGGTCGTGCGGACAGATACGGAGTTCTTGCTACTAATTCTCACAATAGTAAGCAGGGGACTATTCAGCTTTATCCTGTACCTTGAGGACAGATGGCACGGGTCAGAAACGGAATAAGGCGACGCGTCTAGCCTAATCTGTCTTCTACCTACCAAATTATTTGCTGAAACACCTTAGATTGCTATAGACTGCATGGCTAAACTTTAAATGCACCTAAGGTTACTTTTAGAAGGTTAAGCTCGGACCATCATGAGCAAAACAGCATGCGCAACGGAAAGAGATTGGCTTGGGGGATCTCGTTCGAAGCAAGCATACTTTTATCGCATAGCCATAATTCCTAACATGCCTATTGAACAATTAACCAGTGAAATGCACGATATCCTTAAATACGTTCAGGCTGACTGTGCTCAGCATAAACATACGGAAGGTCTGTCGAGTATCAATGAGAAACTTGTTCAGGTTTTCCCTCCGAGGAGGAAGAATAGTTGATTATTGAAGCAATCGTCGCTTTCGTCCTAATCATTTCCGCTACGTTAGTTATCTATCTTCTAGGCCGTAGGGCAGCGCCAAAACCCATCCAAACCGAGGCTGAACTCACAGCTTACGCCTGCGGAGAAAAAGTCACATTTCCTCAGCTAAGAGTTAACGTTTCACTCTACAAATACCTCATATACTTCGTGGTCTTGGACAGCTCCGTAATACTGATTGCGTTTGCAGCTTTCACGGGCTTGAGTAAATGTCCCTCTAGTTATGGTATACCTGTTCATGATGTTGGGTGCTGGATTGCTTTTAGTTGATGGAGGAAAAGAGTAAAATGACAAACTTAGCCATGTGGGCGAGGCTGAAGTCCCCTTGGGTAATTCACTTTAACTCCGGTGCATGCAACGGTTGCGACATCGAAATCGTAGCTTTGCTAACACCAAAGTACGACGTGGAACGCTTCGGCGTAAAACTGGAACCATCACCGCGACACGCAGACGTCTTGCTAGTGACAGGTGCAGTGACGAAGCAATGCGCAGACAGACTAAAGCGTATTTATGACCAGATGCCTCAGCCCAAATTTGTGGTGGCCATCGGAGCCTGTGCTTGTTCAGGCGGAGTCTTCCAAGGAACTTACGGAGTAGAAGGCGGAGTCGACAAAATTCTCCCCGTAAATGCTTATATCCCAGGTTGCCCTCCTCGACCAGAAGCCATCCTTGATGGTGTCGTCAAACTGCTAAATGCGCTTAAAGCGCCTTCGCCGTCTGCGCTATCGAAGGAAGCGGCGGCGGTCGTACTCAAAGTAGAAGCTGCACCCGCAGCGGAAACACTACAGGAGACAAAACCAAATGGCAAACAGTGAAGTTGATATCTTGAAAATTCTTGAATCCAAGCTTCAGGGCAAACCCGTCCAGATTCAACCTGGTCTTAGGCAAAGCCGCAATCATAGCAAACGCCGGCTTACACAGAGATGTGCTCAAAGCGATGCTAGAAGCAGATGAGAAAACCGCGGTTTCTGCAATCACTGGCATCGACCTTGGCGCAAACTTGGGTGTGTATTTCCACATACGCACTAAAACGCACTAGTCACAATCAAGTCAGAAGTTCCAAGAGAAAACCCGAAAATCGCAACCGTGATGGACCTCATGCCAGGTGCTGCCTTCCACGAAATGGAAGTCATGGACTTGCTTGGCGTCGAATTTCGAGGGAAACCCAAATCGAGGTCACCTAGTTCTGCCTGAGACTTGGCCTGAAGGCATCTACCCGCTTAGAAAAGATGTAAACCCCAACGAGGTTAAGCTGAACCCGTCTCCACCAGAAGAGAAAGCAGAGGGCAAACTGGTAAAGATCGTGGTCGGTCCGCAGCACCCTGCCCTGCTGGAACCAGAAAAATTCGCGGTTATGGTTGAAGGCGAAATCGTGCGCGCTGTTGAGCCCCGCATTGGTTACGTTCACCGAGGCATCGAGAAGGCTTCCGAGTCACGTACATATATTCAGGACGTTTACCTGGTAGAGCGAATCTGCGGTATTTGCAACACTTGCCACGCCTCAGCCTTTGTTGAGACAGTGGAGAAAATTCTCAAAACCGAGGTTCCGCCCCGAGGAAAATACCTCCGGACTATTCTGTTGGAAGTCAACAGGCTGCACAGTCACCTGCTAACTCTGGGTCATGCGGGGTTAGAAATTGGCTACGAAACCTTATTCCAGTATTTCTGGAGAGACCGCGAACCTATTATGGATATCACTGAAATGCTTACGGGCAACCGAGTCATCGACTCATCCATTGCTGTGGGCGGTGTGAGACGTGACCTTCAGGAATCTGACATTCCCAAAATCAAAAGCGTCCTTTCTGACCTGCGCAAGAAACTTCCCTTTTACACTCAAGTTTACGAGAACGAGCCTTCACTGAAGATGCGTATGCAGAAAGTCGGAACGTTGTCTAGAGAGGATGCTCTTAAACTCTGCGTTGTCGGTCCGGTAGCTCGAGCGTCAGGAATAGACATGGACATCCGAAAAGACGAGCCTTACGAGGCGTACGGCGAAATTCCATTCAAAGTCATAACCCGTACTGAAGGAGACACTTGGGCACGCATGAACGTCCGCATGGAAGAACTCGAAGAAAGCATAAACATCATCGAGTACGCGATAGATCATTTGCCGGTGGGCGCTTTCAGGGTTAAGGTACCGAGAGCTGTGCCGCCAGGCGAAGCTGTAACCCACATCGAAGCACCAAGAGGCGAACTGTTTTACTACGTCAAAAGTAACGGAACAACAATGCCGGAACGAGTTAAGGTCCGCACGCCTACGTTTGCTAACATTCCCGCGTTCCTACAGACAGCCATCGGCCAAACCATTGCAGACGTTCCGCCGAACTTTGTGAGCTTAGACCCTTGCTTCTCATGCACTGACAGATAACGGTGTAAGCGATTGATTGACTACCTACTGCTCCTCTTCCGCGTGCTCGTATTCCCAGGCTTCACTTTCATAATACTATTCACGATGTTCTGCGACTGGGTAGAACGGAAAATCGAGGCCCGAATGCAGAATCGGATGGGTCCCACCTTCACAGGCCCGAGCGGCATACTGCAGCCCATCGCCGACTTCATAAAACTCCTGACAAAAGAAGAAATCACACCCGTGCGACACAAAGCGGAATTCCTACAGAATTGCACCTATCCTCGCTCTATCAACTCTTGATTTTTGCAATGTGCTTTTTGCCTGTGGACGGTCAAAGCGTCATTCCAGGAGTTAGTTTCACTGGCGACTTGATCTTCGTCATGTCGCTGGTTACAGTGGCTAACTTTCTGCTGTTCCTCGCGGGCTGGTCTTCGACGAACCCATACAGCGCGGTTGGTGCGGCCAGAGTGCTGACGCAGTTCTTAGGTTACGATATTCCGCTGGTTATGTTAGCTCTTGCTCCAGCCTTCCTGGCAAAGAGCATAACAATCTCCACTATAGTTGCAGTCCAGCTTCAGTGGTTGCCCTTCGCGATTTTGGCACCTTGGGCTTTTGTGCTGTTCGTAATAACCATGCAAGCTGAACTTGAAAAGGACCCGTTCGATGTTCCCCACGCTGAAAGCGAAGTTGTAGCAGGACATGAAACTGAGTACAGCGGTGCAAAACTGGCTTTCCTCAAGTTGGCTCGAGACGTCCAAATCGTTTTTGGTGCGGCACTAATAACGGTGTTGTTCTTGGGCGGAGCAAACGGTCCTGTGCCATTTGGCTTCTTGCCGGAGTTCTGGGGAACTTTGTGGTTTGTACTCAAAGTCATAGGCGTAGTTGTCGTTTCAGAGTACATGACGGTGCTGTTTGCGAGGCTTCGCATTGACCAGGTTGTCCGCGCCAACTGGCGTATAGTCCTGCCTCTTTCGGTGCTGTCGCTTATCCTTACAATTGGGTTGGCATACTGGATTTACCCGATGTTGTGATAAACATGGCAAAGAAAAAAAACCGAATCTCCCCGATGTTTCGTGAAGTGCTAAGTCAACTCTTCAAGAAGCCTGCGACAGGAAAATACCCTTTCGTGAAATGTATCCCGGCGGAAGGCTTCCGGGGAAAACAGGTTTTCGACATCAGCCTCTGCGTCAGTTGCGGACTTTGCAGCCGGGACTGCCCCGCCAAAGCTATCGAAATGGTTGAGGTTGAAGGCAAGAAACGTCCGATGTTCTTGCTTGACCGATGTATCTTCTGCTACCAGTGCGCCGAAAGTTGCCCGAGGAACGCCATCAAGAGCACCGACCTTTTTGAGCTAGCGACAACAGATAAAAGCTCGCTGGTCATAAGACCTCAACAAGCAGTCAAAAAAAGCTGGTGCTTAACATGATCATTGAGCTCGTCGGCGCAGGACTAGTAATCTCAGCTTGTTTAGCTATATTCTTCGACGAAGCAGTTTATTCCGTTGCTGCACTGGCGAGCACACTCATACTAACTGCATTGTTGTACGCACTGAACGGCGCCGTCTACGTGGCGGTTTTCCAGTTCGCCGTAGCCGTCGGAACCCTTTCAATTCTGTTCCTGTCGGGCGAGATGTTGAGCGAAAAACCCAAAAACAAGACATCCCCACGAAAAGCCGTTCTGGTCCTTGCAATGGGTGCAGTGCTTTCAGTTCCAATGGTCATCTTCTCTATTTCCTCACCCAACGACGTGAATGTTGAGGCATCTTTTGGTCAGGCGCTGTGGAACTTGAGAGCGGTTGACGTGGTTCTTCAAGGCTTAGTCGTCTTAACGGTTACATTGGGTATCGGCATTGTGCTCTTTAAACGCAAACGCTCCAGTCAAAAACCGGAGGATAAAGACTAATGGACTTCGTCATATTGTCCATGGTTCTGCTGGCGATAGGCGTCTACGGTTTACTGACCCAACGTCACCTGGTCAAAGTCTTCATAAGCATCGAACTGATAGCAACTGCGGCAACGCTGAACTTCGTTATGCTTTCCTCTCAAGCCAGCCGGGAAGTGAGCCAAGCTTTCCTAATTCTGGCTTTCTCCACCGACACAGCAGTAAGCGCAGTTATCTTAGCGTTGCTCGTAATCGTGTCGAAGAAGTATGGTACAAGCGACATTAGCAAAGTCGTCAAGGAAGAAGAAACAAAACAGCTGAGGCTGAATCAAATGCAGTTAACTGACGTCTCTGTTTGGCTCGTCTGGGTTCTTCCGCTAATCTCCAGCGTCTTCGTTCCACTAATCGGACGTTTAAGTGAAAAAGCAAGGAACGCCTTCACGATCACTATTACTGCCATCACTGCTTTTTTGGCGTTCACACTCATTCCCGTTGCCACCTCAGGCGTCTTGAACATCGTCGTCCCATGGATTCCAGGTAACATAAACGCAGGAGTCTACATAGACCCCTTGAGCGTACTGTTCGTCTGCCTCGTTTCCTTCTTCGGACTCATTATAGCGATTTACTCGATAGGTTACATGAAACACGAGCAGAACCTAACACGCTATTACTTCTTCCTGCTCCTTTTCATTGGCTCCATGATTGGCTTGGTCGTTTCCGACAACTTTTTGCAGATGTTCATCTTCTGGGAGATGGTAGGCATGTGCAGCTATTCACTCATTAGTTTCTGGAACAACCGCCCCGAATCTGTCAAGTCAGGCAACAAAGTCTTCCTGATGACCCGCATAGGCGACATCTCATTGCTCGCGGCCATCGGCATAATCTTCGCGACACTTGGCACTTTTAGCTTTCGTGGCACAATCGACGCAATTATCGCAGGACAGATGTCCGAGCCGCTTCTGGTCACGGTTGCCTTCTTGGTCTTGGGCGGCGCCATCGCAAAGTCCGCTCAGCTTCCCATGCACACATGGCTCTACAGCGCAATGGAAGCGCCAACCTCAGTCAGCGCCTTGCTGCACGCTGCCACCATGGTTAAGGCAGGCATCTACCTAATTGCAAGATTCATTCTGATCGCCGCCCCCATGATTGCCGCGCTCGAGTCTCTGTGGTTCCGGCCGTGGCTTGGATAGGTGTGTTAACCGCGCTTCTGGGCGCAACGATGGCGTTGTATACGCCAGACATTAAAGGCGTTCTCGCTTATTCCACAGTCAGCCAGTTGGGCTTCATGATGGCAGCCTTGGGTTCATCTGGAGTGCATGCAGCTGAGTCTTTGGGTTGGTTTGCCAGTTTGTTCCACATGATGAGCCACGCTTTCTTCGAAGGACTGGGCTTCTTGCTGGCGGGCGGCATAATCCACGCTTTGGGCACGCGGGACATGCGGCTCATGGGTGGACTCAAGAAAGCCATGCCCGTAACCTTCATGCTTGCGGTGATAATGGTCATCACCACGAGCGGATTGCCGCCGTTTGCTGCCTTCTTCAGCAAGGGTGCCGTAATTGAGAGTATCATGGAAACGGGAAACATCTGGCAAAGGTAATTATCTTTGCCACGACGATGCTCACGTTTGCATACAGCCTCAGATTCCTCAAACTCGTTTTCCTCGGCGAAGAATCGGAGCATCTGAAGAAACTTCACGTTCATGAAGCGCCTAAGATAATGCTGGTTCCTGCCGTGGTGCTGGGTGTGCTCTGCATCGCCTGGGGCTTTGTTGGACCTTGGCTGGGTGGATTCCTGCATTTGGAAGGTGAGTTCAGCCTAATTGGCTCCTTCCTCAGCTTAGAGACTCCGATATTCCTGTCCCTGTTGGTGCCCGTTGCATTAATTATATATGCAACATACTACAAGAAATCTGAGTTCATGGCGAAATTCCGGAGCACCGCAAACCCCTTGACTACGATCCTGAAGCATGGTTACTTCTTTGATGACTTCTACGAAGGAGTCGTTGCCTCCGGCGTGTCAAAGTTCTCTGGTGGCTTGCGGACCTTCGAGGACGTTGGGTTGGGGCGGTTTCCACTGATGATTTCAGGCTTTGTAATCAGCGCCGCGATGGGTGTTCACAAGTATTTGGATGTTTTGGCAGATCAGTTACTCAATGTTGTTGCTAACCGAACGCTGCGTTCCGCATCAAAAATGGAGAAGGTGCCTTCATCTTCAATGCAGCATTACTTGGCAGCTGCTCTGCTCGGCTTCATCCTAATCTTGATATTGATAATAGTGACCGTAGGAGTGTAAAAAATACATGCCTTTCCCAGCTCTACTGTTGGTGTTCGTTCTTCCAGCCTTGGGCGTCCCGTTGGCGTACCTGACTGGCAAAAAATCCCCCAAATACGCAGCTATTTTGGTTGCCTTAATCGCACTGATAAACATAGGACTCGTCGCCTCGACTATCCCTGAGGTTATGAATAATCCCGCGGGCAGGTACGTCGAATCATACGTGTGGATTCCAGCCTTGAACTCGGCGTTCACGCTGTTCACAGACGGAATCAGCGTCTCCATCGCCATAGTAAGCCTCATACTCATCTTCGTCGCCGCAGTTTTCTCCATAAACTACATGGAAGGCAAGAAAAACCTCCCCGCCTATTACGCTCTGCTAAGCCTGCTCAGCATAGGCCTGGTCGGCGTCTTCATCACTTCAAGCCTATTGCTGTTCTATTTCTGCTGGGAACTCATGCTTGTCCCAGCATACTTCATCGTGGGCAGCTGGGGTTACCGAGACTCCTACAAAGCTGCGTTCAAACTATTCATTTTCACTCACGCTGGCGCCGTTTTCGTGCTTTTGGGCATCGGCTCCATTTACATGTTCACCAACCCACACACCATGGATATGTTCCAAGTCCAGCAAGCACTGACAACCGTTGCACCCGACGTCGTCAAATGGATTCTTCTGGCACTCACGGCCGGCTTCGCAGTTAAGATGGCAATCGTGCCGCTTCACATGTGGCTGCCAGACGCCCACTCAGAGGCTCCAGCAACTATGTCTGCGCTTCTGAGCGGAGTTATAATCAGCGCGGGCGCCTATGCCATACTTCGTCTATCGTTGGGGACAGTCTTTCCTGCACTGATTGGGACCCCATTCGCAACTGACTTTCTACATGGACTTGCAATCTTTGGTGTAATCTCTGCCTTCTTCGGTTCCCTAATCGCGCTCGTGGAAACAGACATCAAACGCGTAATCGCATACAGCAGCATTGCCCACATGGGCTACGTCCTGTTTGGGCTTTCCCTCTTTCCATCTTCACCCGTGAGCGGTGCGATAGCTGTTACAACAGCACTGTCTGGAACGGTGCTGCATATTCTGAACCACGCCGTCAGCAAAGGCCTATTCTTCCTTTCTGCAGGCTCAGTTATGCACCAGACGGAAGAAAGAGACATCCGACGAATGGGCGGGCTCGCAGGAAAAATGCCGATCACCGCCGTCTCCTCAGCCGTCGCGGCGCTCAGCATCTCAGGTGCGCCACCGTTCGCTTGTTTCATTAGCGAATTCTTCATCTTCGTAGGCGCTTTTGAAGTCATAAACGGAGACGGCTTCTACCTGCTGCCCACGGCCCTCATGCTGATTGCTACAGTTCTGTCACTTGGGTATTCGCTCAGGTTCATATCAAAAGTTTTCCTCGGGCAAGCCAAGAACGGAGGAGAGAAGAAAGTCACAGATTCTGCAATGTACATGAAAGCCGCGATGGTCATCTTGGTGGTTCTTGTCATATTGATGGGCATCAGTTTTGGGCCCTTCGGGTTCTTCATAGACCTAATTAACAAAGTGAGATTCGTGTAGACAGAGGGAACCTCGATGATAACTGCCGTTGACGCCGTTCTGCCGATAATTAGCCTCACCGCTTCAGCCTTACTAACGGTACCTGTCATCAAAATTGTCAGCAAAAGCCGACACAAAACCGTCTTCACCGCAGGCTGGTTCCTACTTCTGTTCGTTTTCGCGGTCTCCACTGTATCTAATCTGGCACTAAAGTTTTACGCGCTACCCACCGATCAACAGGTGCTGACTCTGCCATTCTCTGATTCTCCGTTCTCTTGGCTTTCCAGCGGCTTCATGATAGACGGCATATCCATTTACATGGCGATAATCTTCATTGGACTAAGCGTCGCCGTGCTGCTCTTCAGCGCCTTCTTCGTTGACCCCGCCGAGAGACCATCTGAAAGGTACTACGCTATCATGCTCATGCTAACCGCCGCCTTGATAGGCGCGGCGTTCTCGGGCGACTTGCTGACCCTCTTCATATTCTGGGAAGCCGCAGCAGCAGGCTCAGGCTTCCTGATGCTTTACAGGAAGAGCCGAACCTCTTTGAATGCCGCTTTAAAGTACCTCGTCATGATTATCCTTGCCTCGGCATTCGTGGTTTTCGGCTTATCCTTGGTTTACGGCACCACGGGGACCCTCAACTTCACAGCTATAAGACAAGCCTTGATGTCAAGCGGCGACAACCCCCTACTAGTAATCGCCTTCATATTCATCGTGACAGGCTACGCCATTGAAGCCGCTATCGTGCCCTTCCACTTCTGGTTACCTGACGCTTACACAGCAGCACCAGCCTCTTCAGCTGCCTTCCTATCTGGGCTCATAGATCAGGGAAGTTACTACGTCCTTATTCGAGTGCTGCTGTTCATTCTGACCCCTGATGTGGTTGCGTGGCCGTTTATGCTTGCAGTTATGGCAGCTTTCACGATGATTGTCGGCAACCTCTTCGCCCTCATCCAAGACAATGTAAAACGATTAATCGCGAACATATGCGTCGCCGACGTCGGCTACAACCTCGTTGCAATTACCAGCACAACAGCGATGGGGTTGCAGGGCAACTTGTACTTCTTTCTCATAGGTGGGTTAACGACAGCCTTGGCTTTCATGGCTATAGGGGTGATTAACCATTATGGCTTTAAGACCTTGAGTGATTTCTCAGGTCTAGGCAGAAGAATGCCGCTTACAAGCCTAGCGTTGCTGATTGCAGCTTTGTCGTTTGCGGGGGTTCCCCCGCTCGGCGGCTTCATAGCTAAGTACTTGGTGTTTACTTCGGCGATTCAAGGCTTCGTTTGGCTAGCAATTATTGGAGTCATAATGAGCGTTGTGCAGACGGCGTACCTGTTCCGCCTCGTCAACTACATGTACAGCAAAAAACCTAAAGAAGAAACCAAAATCAGGGAGCCCAAGAGGTTGCTCATCCCGATTTTCATATTGGCGGGGGTCATAATCGTCTTGGGGCTATTCCCCTCGATAGCGCTGGATTTGCTCAAGCATGTAGCCATCCCATAGCTACTTCCATCCCTTTCATTCTAAGTGCGATGGGCGCGCAATGCACTGCTGTGTAGCTCTCCCGCTTTTGGTCCGGGATAGAAGTGCCTATCAAAATCTAAGAAAGCATCCGCCGTCTAAATTCGAAAAAATGGAAAACACAATTTTCTAACATGAATGTTCGACATAACTCCAGGATGAGTTTGAAAACCGTGCAAACCTGAAGACCAGAGGACTAGCAGACATTGGAAACAAGGTGGCGCCGAGGATGGGATTCGAACCCATGCGGACCTTGCGATCCACGGGCTCTCAAGGCCCGCGCGTTAACCACTCTGCCACCTCGGCATAGTTGCGATTCATCTTCTCTATTGTGTGGTGTCTTAAAATGTTTACCGACCCCATCGTGCGCACGGCAAATACATGAGCCAGTATTTCGGTTTCGGTAGCGATGGCCTGGGAGTTACTGTCAGACTGTAAAATCTCTGTTCTTCGGGGGAAAAAGCCTTAATCGCAGCTTCGCAAGGTTTAAGCTATGAGTCAAGCAGCAACGGTGCAGCTTCCACGTGAAATTCTTGAAGCCATCTACGCGGGCGCAAAGCAGCTTTACCCACGGGAAAGCTTCCTGCTGCTCAGGGGTAGAAAACGCAAAGGCGTCATAGGCATAACGGATTTGGTTTTGGCGCCTTTCGCAGTGCACGGAGAAGGATTTGCACATTTCAACCCTTACATGCTCCCTGGGGACTTCAGCCTCGTGGGAACAGTGCATTCGCATCCCTCAGGGAGCATTTTGCCAAGCCATGTAGACTTGAACCATTTTTTCGGTAGGGTTTTAATGATTGTAGGTTACCCTTTTGAAGGCGAGGCTTGCATAGCGGTTTACGATTCGAACGGCCACAAAATCTCTCTGGAGATTACAGGCGAAGAAGCATAAGGAACTCAGCTGGTTTCTTTCGTTTCTCTAGCCATTATGGCTCTGGCTGTTGTTTCGTATTCCCTGAGGAATTCCAGCGCGAACTTGTCTGCATTTTTCTCCGTTCCCCGATGGAGCTTATCCACGCTTTTACAGCGCAAGTGATGGTAAAACTCGTGCAAGATTACAAACGGATTGCCGAAAACATCGCTGTTTAACACGCTGATAGTCTGGTTTTTGGGGCTGTACGTTCCGTAGGCATTTCTGGTGTGTCCTTTTGGCAGGCCGACTTTGAGTTTAGGCGTTGCCACACGGTAGTTTTGCGCTAGCATATCAAGTGCTTCTTCTGTCTGTTTGTTAAGGATCATCTGCACGATTGTGGGCCTAAGACTTGACACGGTTTATTTTCACGCTTCGCTACTGTTTGCTCACCGCAGCTAAAAGGCATTCCGACCTTGCTTAGAATGCACTTGCCAAGACCAGGACGTTGTTTGCAACAACAACGAACAAGAACGCAACCACTGCACCCCGAGCCACTCTTAAAAACGTTTGAGTGCGCGAGATAGAGCTGCTGGATTTGTCTTTGGATTGCATGAGGATTTTTTCTGCTTGGATGAAAATGAGGCACGAGAAGACAGTTGCTGTCATCTTGAGAACGACGAATGCTGGCAAACTGTAACTAGCAACCCCTGCAATAAGCGGATTAGATTCGATAGCCCCAAAGTAGAATACGCCAATTACGGTAGTTAAGCAGTCCATGGATCCCATGAGCGCTAGCAACAGCGTAGGGTAACTTCGGATCCTCATCATTGATAGCCTTCTCCTCTTCCTCTCAATCCAACTTCTTTTTCTCCTTTGGAGTTTAAGAGTCAACTTCCAAATTTCGACATATTCCATCATCGAAAGTTAAGAAACCTTAAAACTGCAGCGGGTTAAATCACAGGGCGAGAAGCGTTTCGGTTGTTGGAGGTGAATCAGCAAATGCCAGTTGTCATCGTTGAGACTTGGGTTGGAAAGAGCGACGACCAAAAAGCCCGCTTAATCAGAGGAATCACGCGTGTGTTTGAGGAAATCGGCGTTACAGCAGACCAAGTGCAGGTCATTATTCATGATGTGCCTAAAACGAATTGGGGTATAGGTGGCGATCAAGCTAGTATGCTTCCGCCGTGAGCTGAAATTATGCGGCTACCTTTGATTTTTTTCTGTATCCCACTATTTGAAGCAAGGCTGGGGGAAAGCATTTTGAGGTTTGAAGATTCGTGGGCGAAAACCTGTGATTCATCAAATCCCTGAGGGGAAGCATCGAGCTGCCTTGTGGTTCTTCCTTGGATCCTGGCAAAGTATGTGGTTCTGCATGAAATTTTCCGCTCCCCCCTGAAATTCTTACTTCTCTGGTCAGCGAATCGAGCGCAAAACCCATAAATACATCGGACGCCGAAAACTTGTAGCGCAGCAGAAAATGTGGGCCGGTCGTCTAGCCTGGTTAGGACATCTGCTTGACGTGCAGAAGGTCGCCGGTCCGAATCCGGTCCGGCCCACCACAGAGCTTCGTTTTTAGATGGTAAGCCACTATGTGTAGATTGGCTGTTTGATAGTTGAAAGATTAGCTGCTTTAATTGATTTCCGAAGGTTCTGCTCAAGTTGAAGCCAAACACTTTTGATTGTTCGACTAATTCTTTGTTAAGATACAACACAACGTTTCTTTTTTTGAGCCATTGCGTTTGCCTCCGAGGGGAAGCGAGGGGACCTTTAATGCCGTGGGTTTGGTGATTTTCCAGTTTCTAAATTTCTATCTGGACGAAAGAAGGAGAATTCTGAGAAAATATCTGGTTTATTGAATAGAATTTAGAAAGCCTGTTAGCATGCTCGTGCGTACGTTAGAGCATGCGTTTGCGTAAACGAGAGATAAAAAAAAGGATTAAAATTCAATGCAAAAAAATAGCGCATTTATGATCCCAATAAACCAATTCGCAACAATTCCAAGGAGCACAGCATTGGTTGTTATCAAAATCCCCGCTGTCAGAGAGAAAATGAACGCTTTGGTTGGTTTTTCGCTTCGGCTCATAATTTTTTAACATCATTCTCGAGACTTCTTAGCAAGTTCCTTGGCCCAGCTGCGAATCTCATCCCAATCACGCAAGTCGTAAACGCCTGGCTCAACCTCTCTGAATCCATGTTTTTGAAGTTGTGACTTGTAGCCCACTTCCATACCCTTGCGAACAAAGAAGCCCATCTTGTTATAATCCACGACCCCGCCGAAGAATCCCATCATTATGGGCTTGAGATGATATTTTGAGATTTTGTCCTCGAATCCAATTTTTCGTATTTTAGCAACTAAATCCGCTTTTCCTTGTTTTTCTTCAATGGGTTTCAATGAGGAAACAAATAAGGCCAGCTTTCTGTTTTCAAAATCTTTCTGGAATTTCTTTACAAATTCCTCAGCTTCGCGGACCCAATTGCCCATCGCCATACCGCTCCCGACGACGACCAATCCGTATTCTGAGATGTCTTTGACATTTTCCTCCTGCGCATTGACGACCTTCACATCGAAATTCTCCTCTCGAAATACCTTAGCAATTTCTTCAGAGGTTCCCTTCGTTGCACCATAGCGAGTGCCATAAACAATTAACACGCGCCGGCTTCCGTTCATTTTGCATAACCCTCTATTTTCTAATATTATGTTTCTCTTTTTTAGATTTTCGTTGACTTTTCATCAGCGGGCACGCGCAGTGCTGTTTAATATTCAAATAAGAGAATGACTGTTGGTAAGGTAAGGATTGATTTGAGGAAGTGGCTATTTCATGGGAAAAGCATCTTTCGATGTTGAAAGAACTGCAATGGAACTGGTCATGAGCGATGATTTAACGAAAAAGAAACAATTAGCCAAAAAGATCTTTGACGCTGCCTACGAAGAGGGCGTTTATCCCTCGAGCATCCACGAATTTTATATGGCTCGCGGCAGGGGCGAATTCAGCGGTTTCACAGTCCCTGCGATGAACCTGAGGAGCATGACTTATGATCTGGCTCGCGCGATATTTAGAGCAGCAAAAAAAATTGATTCTAATGCTTTTATCTTTGAGATAGCCAGGTCTGAAATCGGCTATACCGATCAACCGCCGATTGAATTCGCAAGCATGGTCCTGGCAGCAGCCTTAAAGGAAGGCTATTCCGGGCCAGTTTTCATCCAAGGAGACCATTTTCAAGTCAACGCCGCCAGGTTCAAAGAGAATCCTGAAAAGGAAATTGAAGGTTTGCAGGCTCTAATCAGGGATGCAATTAGTTCGGGCTTCTATAATATCGATATTGACTCATCAACGCTTGTCGATATATCCAAAGCGGATTTCAAAGAACAGCAACTTCTGAATTATGAGGTCTGCGCCAGACTCACTCAGTTTATCCGTCTCATAGAGCCGAAAGGGATAACGATTTCGGTAGGTGGAGAGATTGGCGAGATTGGGCAACAGAATTCGACGCCTGAAGACCTGCACGCATTCATGGCTGGTCTCAAAGAAAAACTTGACAAGGGTTTGGCGGGTACGAGTAAGATTTCGGTTCAGACGGGGACCACTCATGGCGGTGTTGTCCTGCCTGATGGGTCAATCGCGCAGATTAAGCTTGATTTCAATACGTTAAGAATTCTTTCTGACATTGCCCGCAGAGAATATGGGCTGGCTGGAGCTGTGCAGCATGGAGCCTCAACGCTTCCTCCTGAGGCGTTCCACAAGTTTGTCGAATGTGAAACCGCTGAGGTGCATTTGGCTACTGATTTCCAGAACATGATTTATGAATCAGAGCATTTTCCCGCTTCTCTTAAGAAGAGAATTTACGATTGGCTGAAAGTCAATGCCGCAGGCGAGGCTAAGAAGGGAGAAACTGAGGATCAATTCCTTTACAAGACTCGAAAGAAAGCGTTGGGTCCTTTCAAGAAAGAAATTTGGAGGTTGCCACAGCTGACTCGCGATGCGATTGCCCTTGAACTTGAGAACAAGTTTGATTTTCTATTCAAACAGCTCAACATTGTAAACAAAAGAAGCTTAGTGGACAAATACGTGCACGTGGCAAAGAAAGCATAATTTTGGTTTTCTTCTAACAATCCTTGAGGAAAGGAACAATCGGTAGTGGTCTAGAATATCTTTAGATTAGTGATTCATAGATTTTTAGTGTCTCATCAGCAACTTTGCGCCATGTGAAGTATTCCAGTACTCTTTTGCGTCCGTTCTCGCCCCAGTTTCTGGCTTTTTCGGGGTTTCGTAGGGTCTCCTTTATTCCCCAAGCAATGTCTGCCGGATCTTCACTGTTAACATGCACCCCGTTTTGGTCTGGACCTGAGCTTTGTACTTGTTCTCTAAAACCCACTACTCCACGTGCGCCTACAACGACTGGCTTTTCCATAGCCATTGCTTCTAGGCAAACTATTCCGAAGGGTTCGTAGGTCGAAGGGAATATGCAAACGTCCGAAGCCGCATAATGCAGGATTCTTTCTGTTTCCGGAACAAAATCGAAGCGATACACAATGTTGCTCTTAATGTTTAGCCGGTCCGCTGTTTCAACTATATCCCGTTGTTCTTCCCCTTTGCCCAGAATTACGAGCATGGTGTTAGGGTATTCTTTCAGGACAGAGGGCATTGCCAGCAGAAGGTTTCTGACGCCCTTTACCCAAGATAGTCTTCCCACGAACAGAAGCATACTCCAATTTTTGGGGACGCCATATTTTTCGCGAATTGCAGCGACGTCTTCGGGTTTGCATTTTGTCATGCTGTAACGTTCAGGGTCCACCCCGTTCCAAACCACGCTTATTTTTGATGGCGACCATCCGTGCCTTATCAGATCTTGTTGCATGGCATAACTGACGGTGATTACCCTGTCTGAGTTTTGAGCCATTGCGTATTCAAAATGAGACACTACCTCCGAGCCTTTTCCTTGGCTTCTTCCCCATTCAGTGCTGTGTGTATGAAAGACCACTGGGATGCTAGTTTCATTCTTTATAACAAGGCCAGAAATACTGCTCAGCCAATCGTGCACGCATACGACGTCAAAATGGTACTTCTCTTTTTTTATTAGGCTGTTTAGGAATTTTGTTGCGCTGAGAATGTTGTAGATGAAGATGTCATTGAAGAATTTTATGTTGGTGCCCCACTTTTTTAAATCGTCAACGACGAAAAATGGAAAAACGTTGCTCGCGTCAGCAATGAGCGGTCGATGGACCTCTACGCCTCTTAGGATTTCTCTGGTTTTCAAATTGCCCCCATTTAGGGTGAAGACTGAAACGTCATGTCCTATGTCAACATATTCTTGTGTTACATAGTCAGCGTAGGTTCCCAAGCCACCGACAATCGCCGGGGGATACTCGTAAACAAAAAAGCCGATCCTCATATGTTCACCCAGGTTCTTGCTCCAAGACAAGCTTCGAATGATATTTATGTGTTCCACCAGTACTTAAATGAACCAAAAGTCACATAACTATGGATTTAGTGTGAAAGTCTGAAAAAGGTTAAATTGCCTTTGTACTAAGCCAGAACAAGGTGTCTAGATGGGTGTCCTTGAAAGCCGATTAAAACGCTTGTTGAAAAGCGACTCTTACCTCACGCCGTTTTCGGGTCAGATTCGACACCGATTAGAACATATTGAAGAAACAGAGCGTCGTCTTACACAGGGCAAGAAAAGCCTGGTCGATTTTGCCTCCGGTCACGAATACTTCGGTTTGCATTTCCGGCGAGGAGAATGGGTTTTCCGTGAATGGGCGCCAAACGCAACGGCGATTTACTTGATAGGAGACATGAGTAACTGGCAGGTTCGAAGCGAATTTGAGCTGGAAAAGATCAACGATTATGGTGTCTGGGAAATTCACTTAACCTCTGACAAACTGAAGCACGGTGACTTGTATCGACTCCGCATTCGTTGGGCAGGGGGCGAAGGTGATCGCATTCCGGCCTACGCTCGGAGGGTCGTGCAAGATCCTGTAACATTAATTTTCAACGCCCAAGTATGGTCACCGCCAAAGATGTATCGTTGGAAAGGACCTGATTTTAAATGCCCTGAAGTGGCCCCATTGATTTATGAAGCGCATATCGGCATGGCACAGCAGGAAGAAAAAATCGGATCCTTCCGTGAATTTACTCTCGGGGTGCTTCCGCGAATCGTCGACGCAGGTTACAATACCTTGCAGTTGATGGCTATCCAAGAACATCCCTACTACGGATCATTTGGATATCAGGTATCAAGCTTTTTTGCCCCTTCATCGCGGTACGGAACGCCCGAGGATTTGAAATTGCTGATTGACGCGGCTCACACCAAAGGGCTAGCCGTTTTGATGGATCTGGTCCATTCTCACTCTGTCTCGAACGAGGTGGAGGGATTAAGTCGTTTTGACGGGACGCCGTTTCAGTATTTTCATGAAGGCCCGCGCGGAAAACACACGGCATGGGATTCACGCGTGCTTCGATTATCATAAGCCTCAGGTTCTGCATTTCTTACTTTCCAATTGCCGATATTGGCTAGACGAATTCCATTTTGATGGCTTTCGGTTCGACGGCGTCACCAGCATGCTTTACCTGGAGCACGGTCTCAAAAGAGTGTTCACTTCATACAATGATTACTTCGGTGGCGACGTGGATGAAGATGCCTTAGCCTATTTAGCTCTGGCAAACCGAGTGATTCACGATATTCGACCCGACGCAATCACAATAGCTGAAGATGTCAGCGGCATGCCAGGCTTGGCGGTTCCCCACTCAAACGGCGGGTTCGGTTTTGACTATCGCTTTGCAATGGGGGTGCCTGATTACTGGATCCGTCTAACAAAAGATTTCAAAGATGAGAACTGGCCCACCAGTCATCTTTGGTATGAACTTACCAACCGCAGATCCGATGAGAAAACTATTAGTTACGCCGAATCTCACGACCAAGCGTTAGTGGGAGACCAGACACTTATTTTTCGACTGATAGGTCAAGACATGTACCATCACATGCGGATCGATGATGACAACCTGAAGGTAGGACGCGGGGAATAGCGTTGCATAAGATGATCCGTTTGATAACACTGGGCACAGCCGGCAATGGATATCTGAACTTTATGGGCAATGAATTCGGTCACCCGGACTGGATAGACTTTCCCCGGGAGGGAAACAACTGGTCGTTTAAGTATGCTCATCGACAATGGCATCTTGCAGATGACATTAACCTAAAGTATCATTTGCTATCTCATTTCGACCGAGACATGATTGCACTGGTCAAGACATACCGCCTTCTGGAGACATCCGTCCCGCAACTGCTGCATGAGGATTCTGCGAAAAAGGTAATAATCTTCAAGAGGGCTGGTCTGATTTTTGCCTTCAATTTTAATCCTCAATCATATCCTTTACTGATTATCGATTTGAAGCTCCCCCTGGAAAATACCGGATGATTCTAGACTGTGATGCACCAAAGTACGGGGGACATGGTCGGCTGTTACCCAAGCAGGTCCACTTCACTATTGTGGAAAATACTGAAGCAAAAAGTGAACATGTGCTTAGCCTCTATCTGCCTGCTCGCTCCGCTTTCGTTCTGTGTCCAACCTCTTTAGACCTACAACCCTGAACATTTCATGAGCCAGAGAAAAGAAGAGCCAAAATCCCTCTCCGCGCTTTTTGGCTTATTTGTTGCTTGTCTTAGGCCAGAGTTCTGCATGGTTAGATTGAATTGAGATTATTTCCTACCTTCCCTTCAAACGCAAATGACTAGATAGAACCGTTCCTGGAGAAGTATGAAGAATACAAAGGCAGCAATGCGGAGGGTGCTGTTCTGTAAGTCGTCCGTTAATTATATTACGCACAAATCGTAAAAGTTTAATGTAAAAACAATCAAAATCCCAATAGTGAAATTATTTGTCAATCGTCCTCGATGTTCAAACGATATCTGTTGCGATTGCATCAGCCAGCGTAATAGGCAGCGCGGTCTATTACATGCTAGAAACCAGGCACCAGCGTAGAATAAGGCAAACCGAAAGTATTATCAGACTTTCTCCATGGTTTAGTATGGACGCGAAAGAAATTCAAGAAGCAATAAGTAATGTGTGCTCCACAGAATATACCGACTATAAAGACTATCTTGCAAAATACGCTGGAAAACCCGAACAAAAATCGCTAAAACTTTTGGGTAACTATTTTGAAGGTATTGGTTTACTCGTTTACATGAAACTAGTAGAAACGGATATAGTTTTCAATTTCTGGGGTGACGTTGCGGAATCTGTTTGGGACGGTAATGAAGAATTAATTAACAGCATTCGCAAGGACTCCGGTACCCCATATTCGTTTGAGTATTGGGAGTTTCTTGTTAATGAGTTTAAGAAAAGAAAAATTGCCCTCAGCAAGAAAAGAAGAGGCCCGCGCTACCACATTTAACTAATTAGCACTTTTCGAGCGTAGTTTTCAATACTGATTGGTCTAAATCTTGTTTTTGGGCTATAAAGAGTGATTGAGCGATGGCGTCTTGGAGTTCTCTTATATCGATTTTGTGGGTTTTGAAAAGAGAAGAACTGTCAGAAAATCAGCGTGAAAAACAAAAATATTATCTGTTCAATTGAACCTATGATATAACCTAGGAAGGGTTCAAAAATCTCTTTCCATAGTGGTCGAACATGAAGCCAAGAATTTTGTTGGTTGGCTACAATGGGGCAAACAACACAGGAGCTGAAGCGAAACTCCTCGTCAGCATTAATGAGATGCGCTCAGTTCTGGGTCCCGACGCCCATTTCACCGTGCCCTCTTTGAACGAGGTGAACCTCCGCAGATATCTAACTGAAAGCCCAACTCTAAAGATTGAATCCGTTAGACCTTCTTTGTTCTTTCTGGACGTTAGAAAATTCGTGAAACAGAGCGATTTGATTGTTCTTGTTGAGGGTAGCTGCTACATGGATACTTGGGGTTCAGCCCTTGCTCTGGTGTTATTTGCTTGCGACTAGGTGTGCGCATTCTATGAAGAAGCCTTGTGTTGCTTACTCGGTGGACGCGGGTTCTGCTGGGCGTTTTAACCGTTGGCTTATTCGGCGGGAAGCCAGCAAGACTGACCTCATATTGGCTAGGACTAAGTAAGCTGCTGAACGACTCAAGAAGTGGGGTGTGAAGGCTCCGATTGAAGTCACAGCTGACAATGCCTTTGCATTTGAGCCAAACCCTCAAGACCTCGACCTCCTCAAACGAGTCTGGCCAGAAGCATCTCACGTTGTGGGAGTGGCAGCTGAGGACATTTACGTGTGGCCTGTCCATATCAGACTTTGGGATCGAAAGAAATACTGCTACAGATGGCCTTACTATTACACGCACTCTAAGGCAAGTCTTGAAAAAAGCGACCTTCTCGCTAAAGTGTTGGCGGTGCAGGCTGACGATATCATATTGGAGTATGACAAGGATGTTGCTCTTCTAAGTATGGAGGGTTTGGACGCAGGGTTCGCCAACAAGATTCAGCGATTGATGAAGCACCCTGAACGAACAAAAGTATTCACTTCTTCGGAGTATAATGCTTCGCAAATGACTAGCATACTCAGGAGTTTAGATTTGCTCATTACGTCGAGGTACCATGCGGGGGTGCTTTCCCTTGCGAGCCAAGTTCCTCAAGTGGCAATAGGGCATGACCTTAGAATCAGAGATCTCTACGCTGACCTGGATATGAGTGAGTTGTTCACCGACCATGAAGACCCACTCAGATTCTGGGAACTGAGTAACGACGTTGGCGATGTTTTCGACCATTACGATTCAGTTAAGGACAAACTGAAGAAAGGTTATGAGATGTACCGAGAACGCGAAAAACGCAATCCTCAACTGCTTAAAGCCTTTCTTGAAAAGAACTATCCGGAGTGGCTAAAATGAAACAGTCTGTTCTTCTCACTGGCGCCAATGGATTCGTCGGTACGCAAATTGCACGTCGTCTTCTCCAAAACAAGGAAGTGACTCTTTTGGCCTTGATTAGGGCAGCCGATGCCGAAGAAGGGTCACGAAGACTCGCCAGAGATTGGTGGGACTGGCCGGAACTTGTCGAAGCAATCGGAGATAGGATTAAAGTTGTCTGTGGCGACGTTTGTTCCCCCCGTTTAGGGTTGAAAGAAGCAGATTATGCTAGCCTTGTTGAAAGTGTGACTCATATCATTCATACTGCGGCTGACTGGCGCCTTGTCTCGCTCGACGAGATTAGGAAAACCAACGTTCAAGGAACTGCAAACATTCTGGAGGTCGCCAAAGAAGCAAACAGGCATCATCATTTTGAACGGTTCTCTCACATCTCCACTGCATATGTGGCGGGGGGAAGAACTGGGGCAGTTTCTGAGACCGAGCTGACGGATGAATTTGGATTTTTCACCAACTACGAACGCAGCAAGTATGAAGGCGAATTGCTTGTGCAAGCCGCCAAAAACGAGTTTCCTGTATCTGTCTTTCGTCCATCTATGATCGTTGGCGATTCTCAAACAGGGGCAATCAAAACCTTCAACACGTTCTACTATCCACTAAAGCTCTATTTGACAGGCAAGAGGCGGTTCATGCCGGTTAGCCGCTCGCTTAGAATCAACGTTATCCCAGTTGATTACGTAGCGGAAGCAGTAGCCAAGCTAACCTTTGACCCCAAGGCGGCTGGACAGACTTTTCATTTGGTCGCGCCATACCAGTCGTTGCCCAACGTTGGAAGAACTGTTGGATATCGTTCAGAAATGGGCAAGAACAGAATTAGGCGTCAAACTTCCAAGACCCATCTGTATTCCAATGTCAGCATCCTCGATGAAGGCGGTGCTTAAAGCTTCAACGCGTTTTCCAAAGAAGGAACCGCCGAATATCAGATGCACTCATCGCTTTGGCGCCTTATTTCAGCGAGAACCGTCAATTTCAGCGGATATAACATGGACAGACTCATGGGCGCTTACAATCTGCAGTGGAAAGAGATTTTGCCTCATCTTTTGGAGTATGCTGCTTACAACAGCTTCCTCCATCGGTCTGACCGAACGGTTCACGAGCAAGCGCTGTTTAGGCTTGAAAGCAGAAGCTACCCTGTCACCTATTATGATATTGTTGAAGACCGGATAGTCAGGAAAACTGCGGCTGAAATGCGCCAAGACATTTTGGCTGCAGTCAGTGCCTTGCGGGGTTTTGGCATCAAGGCGGGTGACCGAGTTGCTTTAACAGGTTTGAACAGTACACGATATCTTGCCGTGGACTTGGCGGTTGGCCTTGTGGGCGCTGTCAGTGTGCCGTTGTATTACACTTCGCCTCCTGCAGACATTAATCAGATACTGCTTTCAAGTGGATCTAAGGTGTTGTTCGTTGGAATGCCCAGCCTTTTGGCGCGTGTTGGAGAGCTTTGTTCGGATGTGCCAGTTGTTTCCATTTGTCGAGGACCTTTGCCGCAAAACCTGGCTAGGAAAGTGGATTCTTGGGAAGAGTTTCTGTCCAAAGGCTCAGGAACTGATTCCAATGTGAAGGCGCCTGTTGGTTTCGGTGATATGGCCACTCTGCGGTACTCGTCAGGCACAACTGGCAAACCGAAGGGAGCTATTTTCAACCATTGCAACCTCCGGTACATGGCTGAATCTACAGTGTCGATAACAGAATGGCGAGCCCGAAACCGCGCAAGCTCATACCTTTCCTTCCTTCCTATGGGGCATGTCGTGGAAGGCATTTTGGCCACGTATTCGGCTTACTACGTTCCTGCTCCTGTAGACCTTTATTTCCTTGAAGATTTCAGGAAACTCCAGAAGGCGTTACCACAAGTAAAACCGGTTTTGTTCTTTTCGGTCCCTCGTATCTACGAGAAAATTTGGGAAGGATTGGAAGCGAACCCATTTGGGCACTTTTACGTTTCGAGAAAGAAAGGCTTTCTTAAACGCGTCTTGAGGCGGACGATTAGAAGCATGACTCTTAGACGCGCAGGTTTGAACAAATGTGCCCAGCTTATCGCTGGCTCCGCGAGTTGCGATGAGAATCTGTTGCAGAACTTCCGCGAGTTAGGCGTGGAAATTCATAATGCATATGGAATGACTGAAGCGCCTTTGGTTACCTTAAACCGCATGGGTCGAAACAGGATTGGGCACAGTAGGGGAACCTATGCCAATGACGCAAGTAAAGACCGCTGAAGATGGAGAGATCATGGTGAAAGGTCCACAGGTAACCGTTGGTTATTTTGACAAGACGCTGGAATCGCCATTCAAGGATGGTTGGTTGATGACTGGAGACATCGGAGAAGTCACTGATGAAGGCAGTCTGGTCATTTTCGGAAGGAAAAAGGAACTCATCAAAACCTCATATGGGAAGTGCATTTACTCGGGAAAAATAGAAGGCATGATGCGCGAGCTACCTGGTGTCGCAGAGGCGATGCTTGTTGGGCGAATCTAAACCTTATTGTGCGGCGCTCATGTGGGTACATAAAAGCGAGTGGAACGAGAAGACACTGAAAAGCATCGATGATGCCGTGGAAGAGATGAACAAATGTCTCTCCAATCCTGAAAAGATTAAGATGTGGGCAGTGCTCGTCAATAACCTTAGCATAGAAAATGGCGATTTGACGCCTAACCTAAAGCTGAAACGAAACATCGTACAGGAGCGATGTGCCAAAATCATAGCCGCACTATACGGCGAAGTTTTGCCGGAAGGCGAAGTACACGTTGGCGGTGTGGAAAAGCCAGGAGTAACTGCGATGGGCTTAAGGCTTAGAGTTTTGTGTTGGTGGACGCCGAATTGGATCCTTAGCCGGGAACTTGACCACGTTTCCCAGGTCACTTCCGCCGCGCTTAAATCGCTGCTTGCGACTTGCGTCGATAGTAAGCAAATCCAGAGAGTAGAACGGAAAGCACAGCATTCCAAGACAATTGAGGAGAAGAGGTCTCTGATGGCGGCAGAACACGCCATGATAGTTCAAGAGTTGGCGACCGCAGTTGGACGAGACGAAGCGTTGACCCTGGGCAGAGAAGCGCTGTTCGAAGTTGGGAGACGTCTAGGCGTAGAAACTCGAGAGAAACTGGGCGTCAGCAGCGATAGTCCGAAGGACCTCGTTAGAGCTGCAACAATTCTGTACCGAGTTCTAGGTATAGATTTTAATGCTAGAATGGTCCGGCACGTATCAAGCCACACTGGTTGTGAACCGCTGCGCCCTAGCAGCAGAAGTACTCCGAATTCACCTGCAGGGTCTTGAGCGCAACCGACGAAGGGGTAGTCAGAGGACTAGACCCAAATGCTACTATGACATTCGAGGAATTAATAACGAGCGGCTGCCCAAAATGCAGAGCAAAAATAGAATTCAATAAGCAGAGGCGCGAGACATGAAGGCAATCGTAATTGGTTCTGGCGCTGGAGGAGCAACAGCAGCTCGCGAACTCGCAATACGCGGTTTTGAAGTGATAATTTTGGAGGCGGGGCAGCCTTTCCACCCGCTTACTCATAAAGTCTCTTGGGTGAGCCCCCTTAGAGGTACATGGCTCTTGAAAGACGCCGAGTCAATCGAACACGTGTTTCCGCACTATCAAGTCGACCGCACAAGCGGTGACCTCGTCATTTTCAGGGGTGTGACTGAAGGCGGCTCTACGTCTATTTCGTGCGGCAACATGGTGAGGGCTGAGAACGGATTGAAGGAAATTGGACTGGATCTTACGCGGGAATTTGAGGAGATAGAGCAGAGGTTGACTATTGGACCTGTTCCTAGGGAGAGATGGCGTCCTCTTTCTCGAGAAATGTTTGACCAAGCGGAAAAACTTGGTTTTTCGCCGAAGCCAACGCCGAAAGTTGGGACTCCCGCGAAATGCGTGGGCTGTGGTTACTGCGAATTGGGTTGCGTCGCTGGAGCCAAATGGGACAGCCGACAAGTTTACGCTGATTTGTTAGGTAGAGGTGTCTCGCTAAAGACGGATTCTCGGGTTATAAAAGTCATTGTGGAAGGCGGAAGTGCCAAAGGCGTTCTAGTTGCTCGTGGCTCATCGATTGATCGCGTAGATGGTGACATTGTGGTTCTATCGGCTGGTGGTGTTGGAACAGCTCAGATTCTGCGGAGGTCAGGAATACCTCCAAGCGATAGCTTGTGGGTAGACGTGGTCCTGACGGTTGGCGGAGTAGCGAAGGGCGCGCGGATGCTGAACGAGCCGCCTATGGTTTGGTTTGCGAAGAGGGACCACTACATTCTTTCGCCGTATTTTGACTTGCTTTCCTACTGGTTCCATAAACCTTGGAAAAGTGTTCCGGTAGAGGATGGGGTAGGCATGATGATTAAACTCGCGGACACTGAAAATGGAACGGTCAACGCTGACGGAACAATCGTCAAATCCCTAACAGATGTTGACAAAAAGAATTTGGAAGACGCAAAAGTGGAGGCAAAAGAAATAATGGAAGCTTCGGGAGTAACAGGGCCATATGTAGATGGTTTGGTTCATGGAGGACACCTTGGAGGCACCGTACCCTTGACTAAAGATGACCTTGAAACAATGCATCCTTCATGGTTACCTCAAGACCTTTGGGTAGCTGACCTTTCACTCATGCCGCGTTCTCAAGGTTTGCCGACGATGTTAACTACTGCAGCTTTGGCTTTACGGGTTGCAAGGAAAATTGCAGAGGAAAAAGGCAAGCGAGTGGAGACATGATGGCGGAAACTGTTGGCTCGGCATAGAAAGGACTATTCAAAGAGTGAGCTGTTTTTCGGAAACTTGGCTATTATTCTGTGGATTTGTTTAGGCACTTTTTCTTGCGCGCTTTTCTATCCTTTGGCTGGTGTTGTGTTCTTTGGCTTAGCGGCATTCTTGATTTTCTATGAGCTGGGCAAGCATGGCTGTGTAACATGCTATTACTGTAAAACTTGCACAATTGGCATGGGGAAGCTGCCTGAGCTTTTCTTCAGAAGAGCTGGTACTGCAAACGTTAACCGAAGGGCTTTGAAGCTGTTTCCATTTGTTTATTTGCTGCTGAGTGCTCTGCCAATAACCCTTGTTGTTATTTCATTTTTTCAGGAAATAGCAGTTTACAAGGTTGCGCTGTTAGCTGCAGTTTTTGCCTTTTCCGTGTACACTGGAATAATTAGGTGGCAAACACTGCTCAGTCTATCAGCTAAACCGCGCGCTGGTCCCATCTAGCCGAAAAATGTTGCTGCTATTTCGTAGAGCTTCAAATCGACCGTTTTTCGTTTGCCGACAACATCCTTCAAGGGCACAGACACAATGTTGTTACCCTGAAGGGCAACCATTTCGCCGAATCTGCCCTCGTGTACATTTTCAATCGCAGCGATCCCAAATCGAGTAGCCAGAACTCTATCAAACGCATTCGGAGATCCACCGCGTTGAAGATGGCCCAGAACCACCGCCCTGGTTTCCATGTTTTCGAATCTCTTTTCTATTTCCCTTCCTATGTAGTAGCCTACACCGCCAAACCTTGCGTGCCCAAACTCGTCTACCCCGCTACTATAAACGATCTCTTCGTGCCCCTTTGGTTTGGCGCCTTCAGCCGCGACAATTAAGCTGAAGTTTCTACCGCGTTTTTGCCTCTTTCTTATGCATTCGCAGACTTCTTCAATGTCGAAGGGTTTCTCAGGAATTAGGATAGCGTCTGCGCCTCCGGCAATGCCTGCCTCCAAGGCGATCCAACCGGCGTGTCTACCCATAACTTCAAGGATTATCACCCTGTGATGCGATTCTGCCGTTGTATGAAGCCTGTCAAGTGCTTCACAAGCAATTGCAACCGCCGTTTGGTAACCAAAGCTAAAGTCCGTGCCAACCAGGTCATTGTCGATTGTTTTGGGAACTCCGACAACAGGGAGTCCCATTTCGTAGAGTTTGGAGGCTACACCCAGAGTGTCGTCTCCGCCTATTGCGATGACCGCTCCAATTCCGTGTTCGGAAACGTTTTTCAGAACACAGCTTGCTCCATCTCCGCTCTTGAACGGATTGGTCCTCGACGTGCCTAATATTGATCCTCCCTTAGGGAGCATACCGACGAGGGTCTTTATCTCTAAGGGGATGAATTCACCTTGGATCAATCCTAGCCAGCCATCTTTAATGCCAACAGTTTCATATGCGTAGTCTTGAATTGCCTTTCTAACTATAGCTCTTAAAACGGCGTTGATTCCAGGCGCGTCTCCCCCGCCTGTTAGTATACCGACTTTTATTGTCTTCTCCTCCTTTGTGCTATCATGTCTGCCTTATAGCCAATTGTGGCTAGTCACTATTATAGATTGGATAGGAACTCGTTGAGTATTTACTTTCCGGCGGGACATGAGAACCAGAAGATGGATTCGAACCCTTTTGGATGATGGGTTTTGCCTACTATTTTTTCTAGGGTATAAACCCGGTGGCCTCGAGTTTCCCAGCAGAGTGCGTGATCTTCAAACTCTCAAATAGTCACAAGCAGTCAGAAGGTGGAAAAGGCGAAATAGAACCCGCTGCAATCCCAGAACCCTCCTTGGTTGGTTGGGAAAAACTTTTATGCGATTAGCAACTATTGGGAAAGTGATGCCAACCGTCAAGGATCTAATGACGAAGAATGTAGTGACTATAGATGCCGACAAAACTGTTGTTGAAGCTGCAGTTCTAATGTCGGAGAATGACATTGGAGATTTGGTAGTCGTGGAGAAAAATACTCCAGTGGGCATTGTCACTGAGCGAGATTTTGTGAGGAGAGTCTTGGCAGAAAGAAAATCGGTGAACACCAAGGTTTCTGAGGTAATGACTACCCCTCTAAAAGTAATTGATCCAGACGCTCCAATCAAAGAAGCCGCTCGAAGAATGGTTAACAGGAAAATTCGGCGACTTCCCGTAATAAAGGACAATAAGCTGGTTGGAATCTTGACTGCTGCTGATTTTGCAAAACATTTGAGTAAAAAAACTCTAACTGACGATATCCTTGAGGCAATGGGGCGCAGCCATTATCCTGTTCCAGAAGCATTCGAAAGATAACTCATGCTTCATCGAGAACAGCCTTAGATTTGGGTTCCTCTATCTTGGCTTATTTTCTCTCCCGAATTGTTAAGATCCAGATAATATCGGAAGCATAAGCAGGGCGGTCATGCCTAAGAGTTTCATGAATATGAGAACGGAAGGGCCTGCAACGTCCTTTAACGGGTCACCTACTGTGTCACCGATTACTGTTGCCTTATGGGTTTCTGATTTCTTTCCACCGTATAGTCCGCTTTCAACTAGTTTCTTGGCGTTGTCAAGCAGGGCGCCTGTATTGTTAAAGAAGAAGCCTAACATGGCGGCGGAGGCTGTAGCCCCTATGAGTAACATTCCTAGGGCTGTTGGACCAAAAAGCAGTCCTATGACAATCGGGGTGGCTATTGAAATTAGTCCTGGGACTACCATTTTGCTGAGCGCGTTTTTGGTTGCTATGTCGATGCATTTGGCATAGTTAGGCGTGACTTTGCCTTCTTTGAGTCCTATTGTTTCTTTGAATTGGCGTCGTACTTCATCCACCATTTTGAAAGCTCCGTCGGATGTTGCGCTTATAGTCAGGGAGGCTAGGGGCAAGTGGCAAGACTACCCCTAAAAATAGTGCTGCGATAGGGTATGGCGATGCGATTGAGATTACGGAGATGTTAGCTGTTGCGAAATATGTTGCGAAAATAACGAAGGAGGTAACTGTGCCTGATGCCATGGCGTAGCCTTTGGTTGCCGCCTTCATTGTGTTACCCACAGCGTCGAGGGAGTTTAACGTTTCAGAGGCTTTACCTGAAATTCCGGACATTTCTGCTATTCCTGCTGCGTTATCTGTTATTGGTCCAAAGGCGTCAGAGGCCATAATGAATGCAATAACAAGGTCTGTGCCTATGTTTGTTACAACAAGTCCGTAAAGGCTTTGACCAGTGACTAAAAAAGAAGCCACTACTGCAGTCAAGACTGCTATTATTGGAAGAAGTGGAGTTGCCAGTCCAGTTGATATGCCTGTTATCAGGTTTATTGCGGCGCCTGCCTGGGAGGATTCGGCAACATGGTGCACTGGTCTGCGTCCTAAGCCCGTGTAGTATAGTGTGACCGTCACGCAAATAAGTACTGCTGCGAGACCAAATAGACCTGCGTAGAAGAGAGAGACATCGTTAAGGAAAGATGTGGACAGAAAGAACAAGCCTAAGGCGCTGAGAATTGCTGTTACGGTAAGACCGAGGACCAGTGAGCCTGTTGGCGCTTATTCGTTTCCATCGTCTAACTATTGATATTCCAAACATGGAGGATAGAACTCCAACGGCTTCGAGCATGAATGGAAAAATTACGCCGTTGGGGCCGAATTTTGAAATGAACAGGACGCCCATCAGCATGCCAGTTATTATGTCGTCGCTGAAGGTTTGGAACAAATCTGAGCCTCGCCCTGCGCAGTCGCCTACGTTGTCGCCGACTAAGTCTGCAATCACAGCGGGGTTTCGGGGGTCGTCTTCAGGAATACCCATTTCGATTTTGCCGACTAAATCAGCTCCAATGTCTGCTGATTTTGTGTAATATGCCGCCTCCGATTTGTGAGAATAAAGCTGCTAGGCTTGCTCCAAATCCGAATCCGACAAGCGCTGAAATATCGTTAATGGCTGTTCTGAGCAGGAACAGTGCGATTAGGCTTATCCCCGGAACCACCAATCCCATTACTGAACCTCCTAAGAAGCCGGTTCTCAAGGTTTCCCCTGGTGAGCGGGTGGCGGCTTGAGCGGTTCTTATGTTGGTCCTAACTGCAACGTTCATGCCAATGTATCCAGCTAATAGGGACAGGAGAACTCCGCAAACAAATGATAGAGCAGCGGTCCAGCTGAAAAGGAAGAGAATTATTATCGCAATCCAAGGGATGACAAGAAGGATTGTTCTAAGTTGTCTTTTGAGGTAAGCGCTTGTTCCAAGTATGATGTACCCGTTGACTTCCCTCATTCGGGCAGTGCCTTGGTCTCGTTTTAGAATCCAACGAGTAACAAAGGACGCTACAAGTATCGCAATCATCCCAACTGCGAAGGCAAATAAGAGCGGATCTGTCAAGCCAATTCCTTTTTATTTTCTGTCTTGGGTTTCTCGAATACTAGTTGATTCTTGTCTTTGTTCAGAGTTTTATTTATGATTTGAGGGACTCAACTTGATAAGGTTGCCTCTGAAGTGTCTCAACGATAGTTTTAGCTTTTTTGGTTCCGAAGAGAATGTTAGCCTCAGCCATTTCTTACTTTTCTGTGCCCTCTCAATATTTTCACTAACTCATTGAAAAATAGTTTTTTTGTTGTTGTCTTCTAGTTAAAAGGCTTCTAGATGGCGCATAGCTCACTTAATGGCTTTAACGTTTCTTGCCCTTGGCAGGAAGTTGCTGGAGCTGCTGTTTCTTTTTCGCTTCTTTTTCCCTTTCCTTCTTTTTTTGTTGTGCGTTTTGAGTATTTTTTTGTTTACGTCTCGCTACACTCGGCATAAATATCAGCTACAAATTAACAATAAGCATCAAGCTAAAACATGTTTCCTTCGAATAATCGAGGAAGCAAACAAAATCCAAACTGATGCGTCTTTCTTTCATTTCACTAAAGAAGCCAACTTACGGTTAAAAGAGAAAAAGAGTTTAGCAAAGCTCTTTATTGGGGCTTAAGAAGTCTGTGTTTTGCTTTGCTTTTCCTTGTGTTTCTTTCTTTTCTCGTCTCGCTCTTTTTTGGTTAACGGTTTTTCTTTTTTCGGCATTTATGTTCCCAGAAGTATGGTATGCGTAATAGTGCTTTAATAATTTTCGAAGAACCTCAAAATTTCTATGTGAATTTTTCCAACGGCGGCCACGACAAGAGAGGAGTTGGTCTTCCAGAAGAGGCTCGGCTTGCAGGTTTTGGGTCTTGGGGCTCCAAAACTTCGGCTCGATTCAGCGCAGCGAAGCGGAGCGGTGGACTTGATTATACAAGTCCAGAACAGAAAATTTCCTCCCCGAGGCTCGGGTTTATGTTTCCGACGATATCGCATTTCCTTCGGCATTTGCGTCTTTTTCCTATTGATTGCCGCGCTACTGGGTAGCGACTTCTTCTAGCCTTTGGACAGACCTCACGGGTTGAATTGGGATCTTAAGAATTAGTGGGATTTGCGGAGTTGGAGGTTTGGGTTTGCAATGAAGTTGCAATTTTGGGGGGGTAAGTTGAGTTGTAAGTGTTTGATTTGGGCTTGGATTTGTGAATGATCGGTGTTTTGGGCTTTTTTTGCTGTGGAGGATTGCAAGAGTTTGTTGCATTTGAAGGTGTTGGGGGCGTTTTTGTTTGGTTTTTCGGTTTTTGAGGAGATTAATTTTTCCAGTTTTGAGAGTGTTTTGCAGGTTTGAGGAGGGTTTGTGAACATGGATGGATGCCTCTTTGACCTCACTCGAGCACAACGCCTGAAGACTGAGGCTGATATAGGTTCAAAGCTTTGGCATCTTTTCATTTGAGTTATGAGATGCCTTCGCAATGCCAATAGCCATGGAAAAATATAGTCGTTCCGTAGCTTACAGGTTTAAAGAGTTCAAAAACATCCAGAATTCCTCAACAGTGCCGATTCCCCGTAGCTCCAAATATTCAGGCTTAAAGTCAGCGCCGTCACCCGCGGCCGACCTGTAATAGCCGACAGTGTGAGGATAATGCTGATCGATTTCTGGCCTGTCCAACACATCCCCGAGTTTGAGCGTCTGCTCCCTCTGCATTTTGCCACCTTTTCTTTCCACGAGGAAAATTGTGTATCCGCGGTATTTCCCAGAGTTTCCGCAGATAGGAAAATAGATTAGCCAGTCAACTTCTTGGAAATGAAATTTCTTGTATTGTTTTTCCAAACGGCTTTCAAGACAGTCCATATCTTGATGTGTTTATTTAAGCATTCACAGTCTCGCTAACCGAGCCGGTCCGGAAACTACCCGCGAGCACTCTCAAATTAGATGAAATGTTGGCATCACGATACAGTCACATATTTTAAAATAACCCGCGCAAGCCACTGATAATTAAGAGGCTAATTTATGTCCACCAAGAAAGATCACGGCAACGTTTCCAGAAGGGAGTTCTTAACAAGAGTAGCCAAATTGAGAACGACTTCATCTCATGAATTATCGCAAAATCCTCCCGAGAGAAGAACATTAAGTGTGACTAATGGCATGTCGCGGCGAAAATTTGTATTTGTTGCCGCAGGCTCAGCAGCATTGGTGGGCTTAACGTTAGTTGCCCCTAAAATCTTGTCAGATGTCAAGGCTGACTCAACCCCTAAACTAAATTATAAGCGCAAAATAACGCAGGCTGACAGGGAAGCTGCTGCTGCTAGTCGACCCAAAGGTGCAAATTTCCGTGCTACAGTATTGCCCGCGCCAGGTGGTACCCCCGATTACTTTGGAGCAGCCAATTACGCCAACAGCCCTCTTCCGACACTGACTCCGTCAGCGGGAGTCGCTCTAACAGGGTTCACAGTTCAGAATGGGGGCAGCGGCTACACTACTCCGCATGTTGTGATTAGTGGTGGTGGCGGTTCGGGTGCCACAGCTACAGCCAGAGTTAGCAATGGTGTAATACTTGGCCTTGTCCTTACAAATCCTGGTGTCGGTTACACTTCAGCGCCCACTGTAACATTGCGTGATCCTAGCCCACGGGCCAAAGGAGCCATGGCTGTGGCAACTGTCGTAGCTGGTCAGCTCACGGTGTCAGGGGGCATTAGAAAGTTCGTTAATTCTCTCCCAGGTTTAGGGCCTTCGGGTGCCAACAACATTGGACAATACATTCCAATCGCTGTTCCGAATACGACAACTTTTCCAGGCTCGGACTACTATGAAATTGAACTGCAGGAATACTCGGAGAAAATGCATTCCGATCTGCCGCCTACAAGGCTCAGAGGGTACGTGCAGGTCAGTAACGGTCAGCCCGTCGCCCCTATTCACTATCTTGGGCCCGTGATCGTGGCACAAAAGAACCGTCCAGTACGTATTAAGTTTACAAACAGGCTGCCAACCGGAAACGCTGGTAAACTCTTCATACCCGTTGACACTTCTCTTGACGGCGCGGGTGCAGGTTCGCTAGGCGGAAATTACAACGAAAATCGTGCTGAACTGCACCTGCACGGCGGAACTAATCCTTGGATAAGCGATGGTACCCCACACCAGTGGACCGCACCAGTGGGTGAGAATACGCAGTATCAGAAGGGGGTATCCGTGGGGTATGTGCCAGACATGTGGTTCCTTAACGGAAACGTAATAGCTAACACCGTTGGCCAAACGACTCCGCCAGTGCCAGGCGCCACGAACAATCCAGGAGAAGGTTCACTAACTTATTACTACAACAACCAGCAAAGCGCCAGACTAATGTTCTACCACGACCACGCTATTGGCATAACACGGCTAAACGTTTACGTAGGCGAAGCTTCAGGTTACGTGCTAACTGATCAAGTAGAGCAAGATATGATAAACGGCACGAACGTTTCTGGAGTAAATCCCACCAATGCTAGGGTTCTGCCTGATATTGGAGTTCCTCTGGTAATTCAGGACAGATCCTATGTAGACCCCAACCTAATCGGAGTTCAAGATCCGACTTGGAACTGGGGTGTAACGCCTCCGACGCCACACGCTGGTGACCTTTGGTATCCTCACGTTTATGTTCCTGCCCAAAATCCATATGACGTAACTGGTGCAAATCCCTACGGCCGATGGCACTATGCTCCTTGGTTCTGGCCTCCAGCAACGAACATAGAATTTGGCCCCGTTCCAAACCCATACTACGACCCTGTAAATGCTCCTTGGGAACCGCCGATGAATCCTGGAACTCCAAATCCCTCTACGCCCGGGGAAGCCTTCATGGATACGCCGGTGGTTAACGGTACACTCTACCCCTACATTGAATTGGATCCAAAGACGTATCGCTTTCGAATTCTAAACGCGGCGAACGATCGCTTCCTCAACCTGCAGCTGTACACAGCTGACCCAGCGGTCACAACATCAGATGGTAGAACTAACACAGAGGTGAAAATGGTCCCTGCCAATGCGACCCCCGGATATCCGGGTATGTGGCCTGTTGATGGAAGAGCCGGTGGGGTACCTGACCCAGCAACCGTAGGGCCGTCATTCATTCAGATAGGGACTGAAGGAGGGTTCCTACCTGCACCGGTGGTTGTGCCCAACCAGCCAGTAGACTGGAATACGAACCCGACAACTTTCAACTTTGGTAACGTTACTAGCCATGCACTTCTACTGGCTCCCGCAGAGAGAGCTGACGTGTTAATCGACTTTTCAGCTTTCGCAGGTAAGACGCTTATCTTGTATAATGATGCCCCTGCAGCTTTCCCCGCTTTGGATTCGCGGTATGACTATTACACAGGTAACCCTGACCAGATAGATACAGGCGGTACCCCATCAACAGTCGCTGGATTTGGACCAAACATTCGTACTGTCGTGCAAATTCGCGTTCGCGCTAGTCCTATCGCTGCTCCTTATAACCTTGCTGCGTTACAAGCGGTGTTTGCGAAGACTGCCTCGAAGAGAGGTGTCTTTGAGGTATCCCAAGATCCGATAATTATTCCTCAGGCCGAGTATAACTCAGCTTACAATCTATCTTTCGCGGCTGATCCGTACATAAGACAGGCAGAAACGGCGAAGACTTTTGCAACTGTTTCGGGCGCTTCTGTTACTATTCCGTTCCAGCCAAAAGCTATCCAAGATGAAATGGGCGAAGCATACGACACGCTTTATGGAAGAATGGCAGCAATGCTGGGGCTCGAGCTACCGTTTACAGCAACGGGTAACCAGAACTTCATGCTGTATGGATACGCATCTCCACCCGTGGACATAGTTACCGACTCGATAACGCCTCTGTCTGAACCTGCGCCTGGCGATGGGACGCAAATATGGAAGATCACCCACAATGGCGTAGACACTCATCCAGTGCACTTCCACCTCTTCAACGTGCAACTGATTAACAGAATTGCGTGGGATGGTGCCATAAGCCCTCCAGATCAAAATGAATTAGGCTGGAAAGACACCATTCGAATAAACCCTCTTGAACACACCGTTGTAGCGTTAAGACCAGTGCTCCCTGTACATCCATTCAAACTTCCCAACAGCATACGACTCATAGACCCAACAAAACCACAAGGCACGGTTCTTCGTGGAGGACCTGGGGGATTCTTTGATCCAAACGGGGGACCAATCACCATTACAAACGAAGTGGTCAACTATGGTCACGAATATGTCTTCCACTGCCATATGCTAGCGCACGAAGAAGCTGACATGATGCACTCGGTAGTGTTTGCGGTTAAACCTGAAGCCCCTTCAAACCTGACTTCCGCACCAGTTGTAGGCGGTATTCGTCTTAACTGGCAAAACAATGCCTTAACTGCAACCAATCTGACAATACAGAGAGCAACAAACTCCGCCTTCACAGCAAATCTAGTGACGTTTCAGCCTGCCGTGACCGCAACAACGTATACCGATAGCACCGCTGCAAGTGGCACAACGTACTACTACAGACTAATAGCCTCTAACACCGTCGGTAGCACATTCATCAACTTCCCGACCACAACGGTAAGCTCCAATCCCTCCAATACCGCATCGGCAACTAGACCATGACATAAAAAATTTGGTGTTGTCAAGGTTAAACACACCAGCAAAGAGGGAACAAGCACTGAATTCAAGCCGTTTAGTTTGGACAAGGTTGTTGCCGATAGGGATTATTGTGGCTGTAGCGTTGACGGCGGCCTTTTGGTACGCCTCGTTAAACGCCCCGACAGCCGCCCCTTCACCATCTTCTTCTCCAACCCCAACTCAAACGGCTACAACACAGCCAACTTCTACTCCAACTCCAACCCCAACATATAACCCAACGAGCACTCCGACTAACAATCCAACTCCTACCCCAACAACAACTTCTACCGCACCACCCACTCCAACACCCACTAACGTAATCATTACACCTATACCCTCCGCTTCCACCCCAATTCCATCTCCTACTCCAACTCCACCAACGACGCCCATCAATGCCGTATTCAATTTTGACACGGGCGCTCCAACGGTTGTAGGTCAAAGCACCCCTTTCAACCTAACACTGAATAGTGTAACAGCGTCCTTTGCCCCATCTGGCTTCTCAATCCAAAGTGATACGGTAACTTTCTTCAACCTGACCCTTTTTAGTGGCAATTATATGTACCAAAATACTGTCTTCCGGACAACGTTGGAGATAAAATTTAGCCGAACCCTGACCAGCATAAACTTAAAGTTTGCCACAATAGACTACCATGGCCCGGGCAACGTTGAAACACCAAGCGACTTGAAGCTAACTGCTTCATTGGAGACAACAACTGTAGGATCAACGACGACCCGTGGAACATACATAAATACATACCCCGAAGGCACAATATCTTTTGCCTCGAGTAGCTCCCCATTTAACATAGTTAGGTTAGAACTGCCATACTCACCTCAAGGCGCCACTTCTTTCCTAATAGACAATATAGCCATTGTAACGACTTAACCTATCTAGTTCAATTTTTAACAACCATGAAGACAATTTAAACTAAATTGGACTTTCATCTAGACAGCTAATATGGTTAGCCACTACAATTGTCTACAGTAGATCCTGCTTGGCGAGAGCCAGAAAGCGCATTAACGTCAAGACTTCACTGCATGCATCCCAAGGCTGCATTCTTGAGCTGTCTTGTGAGAGTTCAGTAGGATTTGACGACTCTTCCATCTTTCATCAGATGAGTCTTGTCCGCCAGCTTTGAGAGGTTTGAAGCGTGAGTTGAGATCAGTATGGTTTTGCCTTCTTCTTTGAGCTTCTCGAAGAAGTCAGTTATCGTCTTCGCTGAGGATTCATCAACAAATGTTAATGGCTCATCAGCTACTATTATTTTCGGTTCAGTTACGAGGGCTCTTGCCACGGCTACTCTCTGTTGTTGTCCGCCTGAGAGTTGTTCAACATTAAAATATGATCGCTCTGATAACCCTAGGGTATCTAGTAGGCGTAGTGCGGATTCTTTGTATTGGCCAGGATCAATGTCGTGGCAGATTAGTGGAATCATTACATTTTCCAGAGCATTGAAATTAGGCAGTAGGTTAATGTGCTGGAAAACAAAACCGATATTTTTTCTCCTAAATACTGCTTTCCAACCGTCTGAGTAAGCGGTGATGTCTTCTTTGTCAACTAGTAACTCTGCCCTTTGTCGGTGTTAGGAGTTGACCGATCATGCTCATCAGGGTAGTTTTTCCGCACCCGCTTGGTCCGACAAAGGCTGTTATTTCTCCGCTTTCCACTGTTAAGCTCACGTCTGTTACGGCTTCAACTTGGTGCTTTTTTCCAGGATTGTAAATTTTGGTTAGATTAGTTGTCTCAATCATGCTCTTGCGCCTCGCATAGCAATGTCTGGATCGACAGTTGCGTTGAGCCAAGATGGAACTACCGTGGCGAAAAGAAGTGGCACGATTGTGACGGCGAAAGTGAAAAGTACGGTTTGAGTAGTTACGAGGACTGGCACTGGAAAACTTGGATAAAGCGTTGCCCATCCCAACATGAAGTCTCTTAGGACTGGGGCTCTCAATGCCACGTCATATAATATTCCGATGGTCAGTCCAACAGCTCCAGCGATGGTTCCAAGCACAAAACTCTCGATGAGTCGAACCTGAATTATGTCTGATGTTGAAAAACCCAGAGATTTAAGCAGGCCAATCTCGAACTTTGATTCGTGACCGACGACTATGGTCTGGTGAAATGCTACTATGCTTACTGCGATCAAAATTACGTACCAGACAATTGAAAAGAAACCAGACCTATCGCCGTAAGTTGTTTTTTGAGCATCTAGGAGGACATCCTTTGTTAAGACACGGCAATTGGGTTGATTGCTAATGAAGCGGGCTACATAGTTAACTAGAGATGCTTTGTTGGCTGGGTCAACGTTGCTCACATACAAAAGTAAGTCAGTAACTTGGCCTTCGGGTATGTCAAAGAAACGTCTTGCATCGTCGATGTTCATTATGATTGTGTCTCCATTGTAGATGCCTGATTCGCTATTGAAAATGCCAACAACAGTAAATTGCATCAGTTTGTTGGATTCAGTCAGGATTGTAAGGCTGTTTCCGGCATCAACTCCCAGAAGCTCTGCAACGCCTTTTCCAATTACCATTGTGCCGTTTGATTGAGGGTCAAGGAACCTTCCTGATTCTATTTGGTATGCGCCCGTCTGATTGAGGTAGGAGTACTGATTCATCAATCTATTTTGAATGTCGATACCCACGATGACGAGTAAGCTGTTTCCAATGTTTCCGTAGCCCCATATTCTTTGCTCAACTGCAGCGACTCCGGGGGCTTGAATAACAAGGCCGATGTAGCTTGTGTTTATTGGAGTCTGCCTTCCTGCAGTGATTCCTTGGATTGTGATGTCGGGTGCGTATTTTAAGCTGAGTTCGCCCTCCCTTGTTAAGCCGTCTTTTATGAATGCTGCTGAAGAGAAAACGGCAGCGGCTATTCCCAGGCATAGAAGAATAACGATTGTTCTCACTCTGTATCGCTGGATGCAGTTTAATGCATAGGTTAAAAGATTCTTAAAGCGTTTCATCTGTTGGCACTCACCGTGATGTTTCCTGCGATGGTAAAATTAATGTAGGGTACACCTGGGGCAAAGTAGTTGCAGTAGCCGCCTGGAGAATCGTAAATTGAAGTGCATAGGATTTCTAGACCTGGATTTTAGCCGATGGGTTCAAGTTACCAATGGCGATGCTGGGTAACCCAATGAGTTGGCGCATAGAACTTGAACTGTCTTCTTTGTTTGACCAGGATAGCTCACTTGCAAGGCAAGAAAGAAAGACGAATACTAACATGGCAGTTGTTGCTGCTAACATTGTTCTTGTTTTCACTTCATCTGCTCCCTCGAACGCTGATTTGATAGCTAAATGTTCCTTCATACCCGTTTACATTTTCAGAGATAAAGGCAATTTTGTTGCCGTAGATGTACCCCTCAGGGGGGGCGGGGCTAATCAAGTCTACCTTAGGTTTCACCATTTCAAAGCCCGACATCGCTATTGCCGTTAGAAATACACTTGGATCTTTTGGTGTCGCGTCAATAGTTGCAATAAGTAAACTGTTGCAGTATACAGAAAGCCGTCCTTGAGTTTGCCAGCTCTGAAACGCCAAATCTATGACAAGTACGGCTGGATCAAAAGTTGAGTAGTTGAACCATGTATTGCTTGTTTGACCTGCCGACAATGTCACATTACCCTGTGTGAAGAGTTTTTGACTGTAGACCCCTATTCGAGATTCAGGGTTCGAAGTAGCCAGATACGGGGTGATTTCAACAAACAACAAAATGATGAATATTGCAGCAGCAACTGATGCAATCTCGAAAATGAATAGCTTCTTAAGTTTCATGTTTATTGGTCCTCGAGAAAGTGGAAAAAAGGCAGCGACAATTTTGTCCATTGTCGGCGTGATTCACCCTCATGGTATTTTACACCGCACTCATTGAGCCTGTCTGAATTTGGATGAGAAGCAGAACTGTTCCGATAATAGCCAAGACTACACTAGCCATCAACGTTTTTCTCATCAATGGTAAGTGCTCTCCTTTCAGGTCCAATCCGCGTGAACTCTTCTGGAACAGCAGGCTCCAGATTATAAGCGCCACGGAAAGGGCGTATGCTGTCAAGACTCCCCAGAGCAGTGGATATTTGTAGGTTATGAAGCAGAATGGGCACCCTATGTTGAACAAACCGGTTGCCGTGTTCGAGTATGCTACCATGCAGCATGGCACTACTAGTGGTTTGAGCGAACTGAAAAACGCCAAGTCAAGCAAAGCGTCAACAAACAACAGAGGTATTAGAAGGACAAAACCACGGGCAAGTTTTCCCATTAATGGCGAGCCTTTCAGTCTTCGATTCATGAGATCCATGAAGAGCCAACCTCCAAAAGCAAACATCGTAAAGAGCTTCAACCCCAAATCGGCCCAGGAAAAAGGTGCACCCGCCTGAAAAACACCAAATTCACACATAGCCCCAGGAACCGCCGGAATTAGAGATATTACAGTGATCCAGAAAAGGGGAATTGCCAAGACTCTTGTGCCTAGGGTCATCCAGCCCACGGTTGAAACCAAATAGAAGTCTTTTTCAACCTCATAATGCTGATCGCTCTGAACAGCCTTGGAGCCTTCATCCACTTTATACGCTTTATATGCCGCGAAGGATCCAACGGTCAAAGCAAAAATTGCTATTGCCAAATCAACTGCTACGTACAGGTTCACTATCATGAGATTCAACCTATTGTTATAGTCCCAAAGCTGACTCCACGATGAATATGTTTCAAATTAGATAGGTTCGGAATAAAGGTTCTGTTAAACCCTTAATCAGTCACATTCGTTTTAAGCATATGTGACTGCCATTATGCAACAACAGGCCAACGACAGGCACTCACGTCATGCACTTTCACTCGTTCGGCGCGCAACACCCTTCAACCAACAAACAATCGCGTAAAAGTCCACTTCAGCTCACAAAAGAAACCGCCCCGCTTTTTTAGTTCAAACAGCACGCTCAACAACAGCAATGTCAATAGCAGCAAATTTGAGTAAGTTTTCAGTTTTCTTCATATGTCCCTGCACCGTCAGCAAAGACCCATTAGACATTGATTTCAGCCGCAGCATAACATGCATAACCCTGACCTTCAAAACTGCGGAGTTGCATGACCCTATTCCAGGTGGAGCAGGCAGCCCCCATAAGACTATCTGCGTTCCTGAATTCTGTCTCGACCCCGATGGGATCGCCGACAACTGTGAACGGCAAGGAAACTCGATTTGACACGTACCCCGAAGGAACACTGCCGCTTAGCGCCAATGGGTACCACTAAACTTGGTGGAGATTGAATTACCCTGCATTCTTGAGGGGAAAAAGCGGCTCCACAGTAGAAAAATCACAGTCACTACAACCTGAGCTTGGCGGATTCCAACCCAAACGAAACTGCCTTTTTGGTCTTCTACTTGGCAAAGTCCATAATTAGATTTCACAGCGAAGAACAGGTTGAACAGTTCTTCCTATTCTTATACTCCTCGAAGTGGGGGCTTAACTATTACATTCTAATGGAAAGATATGTTTTGGAAAGCAGAAAAGGGCGTTTGTGGAAATGCATATTGACTCAATAGCTGTAATTACTTTTCGCTCTATTTTTGTTGGCAAACATTGTCTTGAATAGAAAAATATTGTCTTCTTTCCTATTTTTTTCTGAGACAGAGCTTTGGCAGAGCGTTTGTTGTTGTCATGACGCAGTCACAATTAGTTATATTTGTCATTCTGCAGATGAAGTAAACAGCAAACTGTAATTGCTGAAACGGAGACTTCTGGATGTCAAAAGACAAAACTCGATTTATTACCATATTATTTGTCCTTATGTTGGTGTCTGTAGCTTTGGCAGCACGACCGGCATCAGCTCTAATTTCCCAAAACACAACATCTTGGTTTTGGAATAGCGACACAAACGCTTCATCGGTTGCTGTTGGTGATGTTAACGGAGATGGATTTAACGAGATAGTCACAGTTGGATATTACAACAACTTCTTGTCCTGGGGGGCAATGATGGTTGTTTGGAACAGTGCAACATTAGCACCTATAAACTCCAAGGGTTGGCAATGGGGTGTAGATACTCAGGTTTCTTCTGTTGCTGTTGGCAACGTCACTGGTGGAAAAGGTTTGGATATTATAACAGCTGGATCATACTTTGATGGTGCAAACTATTTTGCCATGTTGATTGTATGGAACGGGACTACGCTAGCCCCTGAACGCGCAATGAGTTGGACGTGGGGTGCAAACACTCAGGTTTCTTCTGTTGCTGTTGGCAACGTCACTGGTGGAAATAGCTTAGACATTGTTACAACTGGAACATACTCCACGGGTACAAACGATTTTGGCATGCTGATTGTTTGGAACGGCTCCACACTAGCACCCATGAACTCTAAAAGCTGGACATGGGGTGTAAACACTAATGCATACTCCGTTGCTGTTGGCAACGTCACTGGTGGAAATAGCTTAGACATTGTTACAACTGGAACATACTCCACGGGTACAAACGATTTTGGCATGCTGATTGTTTGGAACGGCTCCACACTAGCACCCATGAACTCTAAAAGCTGGACATGGGGTGTAAACACTAATGCATACTCCGTTGCTGTTGGCAACGTCACTGGTGGAAATAGCTTAGACATTGTTACAACTGGAACATACTCCACGGGTACAAACGATTTTGGCATGCTGATTGTTTGGAACGGCTCCACACTAGCACCCGACAAAAACCACGAGTTGGCTCACGGGACTAAACACCCAGGCTTATTCCGTTGCGGTCGGCAATATGACGGGTGGTAGTACCTTAGACGTAATTACAGGTGGGTTTTACGAGGATGGCTTGAGGAATTACGCTCAAGTAATAGATTGGAATGGGACAACCCTAACGGCAAGTAGCTCGGCAACCTGGTTCACCTCATCTGACACCTCAGCCTATTCTGTGGCAGTCGGAAACATGGGCAGCGGAAATCGTATAGTTGAAAGCGGGCAATTCTGGGATGGCTTTCGCTCAAACGCACAGCTAACGATTTGGGGATAGTCCCTTTTCCTCTTGTTTTAGAAAATCTCTTATTCAAGAAAATCCTTCTTGTGAATAACAGTGCAATCAGGCATTTGGGAGACAGACATTTGTGGCAAATGTAGCTTCGAAGACTGAAATGGTTGGAGAGGGATTGCGAAATCTCGAAGAACTTGCCGTCGTCAGGAAGAAAAACTCGATGGAACGGAATCAGCTTCAAAATGAAGACGTTTTTCAGAAACTTGGGGTCCTCATGCCAGTCTACAATGAAGCCGAGAGCATTAGGAGCGTCATCTTAAATTTTTATGATGAAATTGCACAAAAGTTGCCAATTACGATGACCGTTGCAGAAGACGGCAGCGATGACGGCACCCGAGAGATTTTGTCTTCTTTGAAGAACGAGCTTCCTATCTCCCTCTTTAGCGATCCCAGGCGAAAAGGATATGCAAAAGCTGCGGCGGATGCTCTGAAAAAGACTAGCAATGAATGGGTCTTCTTTTCCGACTCCGATGGACAATATTTCCCCTCTGATTTTTGGCGACTTTGGGAAAATCGCAACGGATATGATATGATTATAGGCCGAAAGCTGCAAAGAAGCGATGGCATTTATCGCACAGTTTTGGCCAACGGTTTCCATGGCATAGCGAACAACATGTTTGGATTGGAGTTGAATGATTCTGACTGCGGTTACCGACTTATCCATAAGAGACTAATTGACTCAATAATTAACGAAGTAAAGTTTCTCAAATACAGCTTTTGGTCAGAATTTACAATAAGAGCATGTTTGAAAGGATTTAAGGTTCGTGAGGTTCCCATTCACCATGCCGGGCGAAACCAAGGAAACACACGGATTTACAAACCTTCCAAGATACCTTTAATAATCCTAAAACAGCTTTTTGGCTTGTCGCGACTTTACCTCGATACCAAAAAGTCAAAATAGTTTAAGCAAAGTTGCACAGCATGGGAAAATCTTGAATCCAAAAGTTCTTGCTGTCGTACCTGTCTACAAAGGTGAACCCACAGTTGTTGTTCGCGCAATAAGGTCACTTCTCTCACAAGACTATCCATATTTGCGGATAATCATTTTAGACGACGACTCTAAAGGGGATTTATTTAAGACATTACAAAACGCCCTTTGTAGTTTTTCACAGATAACATGGATAAAAAATGAGTCAAACATAGGTTTTGCTAACACGCTGAACAAGGCTCTCAGTCTCGTTGTTGATGAAACGTTCTTCTTAGTTCTCGAACAAGATTGCGAACTATCAACCGAGAATTATTTGACAGCTGCCATCAAACATTTCGATGACCCCCACGTCGGAGTCGTGTGTGGAGAGAATACACCACCTCCAACAGAGGATCTTACAATAATTAAGAGAGTGTTTGTGAGACATTTCTGTGAAGATGAACTTGATTCAGGCATAGTCGAAGCTGGTTTTTCTTTGCTTAAGGCTGACGTTTTTCGGACTTATGCTTTACAAATGATAAAAGGATTCGAATCGGCAGCCAGTTGGAAATTTGCGTGCGAAGAACACATGGTTTCCTACAAATTAAAATCCCTAGGCTACAAGATTGTCAAAGACTCGCAGTTGAAGTTCAGAACATATTCAGATGGGCAAGAAAATTTGCGGCAAAACCTAAAGAAAGAAGCTCTATACGGTCGCGGCTTAGGTTGGGCGCTCGCGAGAAAGCAATCTAATCTGGACGTTGGAAAAAGCGAGCAACTTAAGTCAAAGAAGATTGGCAGAATAATTCAAACGCTGCATGTTACAATCAGTGTTCTTTCCTTATTTGTATTCTTTCTCTCGCCCTTGATAGCGTCAGCAATAATGCTTTCTGGCACCATTGTCCTGGTTGCATATTTAGTTGGCAGAATGTCTGTTCTTCAAAACATGAAGGAGAAGGTGTTATTTCTAGTAACAGGTTTCATGAGGTCGTGGGTATATGTTCCAAGTTTCATGTTTGGATTTTTTTATGGATTAGTGCTGAGATTCAGGAAGGGTTGACACGAACATAGCGATGGTAGCACCTTTCAGCGTTTATCCGAAGGGAACAGTCACTTTTAGAATGTTGCCCATAGCGAAGAGTCTAACAAAATCTGGCAATATCTTAAGCATAATTGTTCCTCCTTACGATAATCCTTCGGAATCTGGACGCGAATATCTATACGAAGGTATCAGAATCATCAATGTGAGGTTTTTTGATTTTCCCATTCTAAAATATCCTCTTACAGTTCTGCAAATTTGGCTAAAAGTAATTGCTTTGAATGCCGAATGCGTCTATGTTTTCAAGCCAAAAGGCTACAGCGGTTTAACTGCAATGTTTTTGACTCTTCTAAAAAGGTTTGGCTTGATTCAAAAAAAGATATTGATAGATACTGATGATCTGGAAGGGCTCAGTGGCTTTGCAGACTACTACAGAAAGCGTTCCACTTATCCAAAAATGATGTTGTCCTTTTTTGATCTGCAAGAGCGTTGGATTCCCAAACATGTTGAAGGCATAACCGTTGCAAGTCGAGCTTTAGAAAAAAAGCTTCTAGGCGAAGGCATTCCGAAATGTAAGATCTTTTATGTTCCTAATGGTGAACCCCAACGGAGTTTTAGTCCAAAAGATGAAGATGTTTCGACTCTGAGAAAGAAACTGGGCTTAGAAACAGTGCCCGTGGTCTTGCTCTACACACGTTTTTTCGAATATCAACTTGAAAAAGTAGTTGAAATCTTTAAGAACGTTAGAAAGGAAATACCAAAAGCCAAACTTCTGGTTATTGGAAAAGGTGAATTTGGGGAGGAAAGAAAATTGATGCAATTAGCCTTTAGAGGAGGACTTGAAAATTCAGTAATTTTTGGCGGATGGATCAAGCTTTGAAAAAATACCTGCATATTTGGCTCTTGGGGATGTTGCTCTGTATCCATTTGATAATACACCTTTGAATAGAGCCAAATGTCCAGGGAAACTTATCGAATTGATGAAGGCAGGACGAGCTATAGTTGCCAATAAAGTTGGTCAAATAGCCGAATATATTGAAGACCAAAAATCAGGAATACTAGTTAGTTCAGCCGACCCATCTGACTTTTCCACTCATGTCATCGAGCTACTAGAGAATGATAATCTGAGAAAAATGCTTGGCACAAATGCGCGAAATAGAATCTCAAATTCGTTCAACTGGGATTGCCTGTCTTCCAATGTCAACCGAGCTGTCTACTCAAACAACAAAAATAAGACTAAACCGACTTGCTCTAGACCGAGAGATTGAAGGGAAGTCTGTTGCAGGGCTCTTACAAAAATGTGGCACCCTCATAAATTAGCTAAGTGATAGTATCAATTATGGAGAAATCTCGCGATTGAACAGCTACCTCAAAACAAAGTTGAGTCAAAATTGGCTTTTGATACTCTTAGTTTTGATCATGCTGATCGTAAGGTTACTTTGGCTACAAACAACGATTTCACGTGATGAAGGCGGTTTTGGTCTTATTGGGATGATGTGGCTAAGAGGCGTCCTCCCAACTTATTGGCTAAATGTTCACGGACCTATTTTGTATCTCTTCTACGCATTCTCAATAGCCCTATTCGGAAACTCTATAATGCCAATAAGATTGCTGAATGATACTCTGTTTGTCTTTTCATGCATCATGGTTTATCTGCTTTCTGCAGAATGGTTTGGGAAGCGAACAGGTCTGCTATCAGTCTTCTTCTTTGGATTTTCGATGAACGTTGCCGTCTTGGAAGGGATGCATGCTTTGGGCGAGCAATTGTCAATATCTTTTGTGCTCTTAGCTTTGTACTTCGTCACTCGAGACAATAACATAAAATGGAGCTATCTTTTTCTCTGCGGCATGGCAATGTCTGTTGCCTCTCTTACAAAAATAACCAACGCCGTAGGCTTTGTAGTTCTTTTTGCCGCCCTGATTTTGTTGTCGCAATCAAAACAACGTATTCGACTTATTCTGAATTCAGTTCTGCCGCTTACAATTGGAGCAATACCCCCTATTATAGCCTTTTTTGCATATTTTGCGTGGCAGAATGATGTGGGCGGTTTTGTAAATATGTATTTTCGCACAATATCTTTCGGGGTCACGGCTTCGGACGTTCCAATGTACATGAAGTTCTTGATTAGCATGCAAAACCTGCCCGTCTGGCTTTTTTCTGTATTGGGCGTTATATTTGCAGCCAAAACACGAAGCAAAAACCACTTATTACTATTAGTTTGGGCACTTGTTATCTTTGCCGTTGCTCTGATCCCTCCAACCTTTGGCCATCGATTCGTTCTTCTTCTGCCCGCTGCTAGTATCCTTGCATCAATCGGTGTGTTGTCTTTTCCGCTCTCAAGCCTAAAACTAATCTCAAGCCGACGAAATACCGGGTTCCAAACTAAAAGAGCAGTCTATTTCGGTTCCGCATTGCTCGTTATCATGCTCTTTGTTCCTTCTTTATATTATCAATCCTTGCAATATCCTCAGATGAATCTGCATTCTAACGGCATGATTTGGGACTACGCAGACTCCAACTACGGAACACAAATTCAGGTTCCACAATACTTGGCTTCACATATGACTGCTAATGAATCTCTTTTCGTGCATGGCTGGTCAGCAGAAACGTATTGGCTCTCCGGAAAAGCACCCCCTAGCCCTTACGTCTGGACAATAGGCCTTTTGCCTCAATCGGAACAAATCCGAATAGAAAACTTGATAAAGAAAACGTCTTTTGAAAAGATAGTTCTCTTTCCATTAAACTATGACGACCTGTTCGTCAGAGCTGATACTTACGACCCAATTGTTAAAAACATTTTGCATTACTACTTCTTTGACACCCAAATTGGAAGCGCGTTCATTTTTAGTAGACATAGTAGCACAGGTTTGAGAATTACGTACAGTTTTATAGATTCCTTTAACGAGTCCTCAAAATACTACAATCTGGGGAATGAAACGTTCGGAGAAACTGCTAACTTGACGAATCAGGTATTCCTTCCAAAAACCTTTGTCATAAGTTCTCCATACGAATACGTTATTGGACAAGTGCCTTTAGACCAAACTCAGGATGCGGAAACAAAATCATATATAGAATATCCTGTTCATCTCCTACCAAATTCATCACTTCAGTTTGGAGTAGGAATTGATCCTAATTTTTGGGACAAAGCACACGACATTCGTTTTCAAGTGTACGTAAAAAGTGGCACTGGCAACGTTCCAATTTTCGACAAGATACTAGATCCGAAGCATCAGTCGTCGGATTCAACAGAGAAAGAAAAGCTTGATTTGTCCGAATTTGCCAATAGAGATGTAAAAATCATTTTTGCCACATCTCCTGGTGATAGTGGACTAAATGAGAATAGTTTTGCGATTTGGGAAAACCCGGTGATCGTTACATATGGCTAAACTGCTATTGAAAACAAAACATCCAAACCATGTAAACGAGCGTTTAGTTTTCGACAGAAAAGAACCCCATAATCGAGACTTGCTGTACCAAGAGCATATCTCTAGATACATGTTTGCTTCTCAATTCGTTAAAAGCAAAAAAGTTTTAGACATAGCATGTGGCACCGCATATGGCGCGGCTTTTCTTACGCGTTACAATCCAAGTATGCTTGTGGGTGTAGACGTATCAAAAGAAGCGTTAGCAAAGGGGAAAGAGAATTTCGAAGGTATCCTTGACCTAGTTGCGGGTGATGCTACCTGTGCAAGTTTCAAGAAAGGCGCATTCGATGTAATTATTTCATTTGAGACTTTGGAGCATTTGATGAGGTATGAAAATTTTGTTTCGGAAATGAAGAGAGTTTTAGATGATGAAGGGCTTTTTATCGTTTCGACACCCAATAAGCTTGCTTTCAGTGGGCGTGATGAACTGTATTCTAACAGGTATCACTTTAAAGAATTCACTTTGGACGAATTCTATTTCTTGTTGGGAAAATATTTCTCAGATATTCAACTGTTTGGAGAAGGAAAAATGGATATAAAATATAATGCTCTACGAGATATTCGCAAACTACTAATAAAAAAAACTCGCTTTGACCCTCTTAAGTTCTACAAACTTGGAGATGGTCGTCTTCTTAGTAAGCTCCTAAAGCCAGCAGATATCTACCCATTGCAAATGATTGAACATGAGGGGCCAAAATTTTTCATAGCAGTCTGCAAAAACAAGTCCCCGGAAAAGAGTTAAGACACACGGTTTGCATTAATGTTACTGTGTCCTGCCAGTCACATATCTTTAAACGAAAAGAAAAAAGAATATTGGTAAGTTCGGAAGCGATACTCGAATTCTTCATCGAAATTAATGCCCACTTTCCGGGCATATTAGCATGGAATATGAGACAATCATGACAGAACTGAAGCAATTCAAAAAAATCGAATTTAGATCTCCTAAAACTCCTAAAAAGATCCCCCCAGAAAGGGAACGCGTTCTGGTGACTGGAGGAGGAGGTTTCATAGGGAGTCATCTTGCACGCATTCTGCTCGGTCAAGGATATTTTGTTCGGATTGCCGACATCAAGTTTGACGATTACATTAAAGGGGAATATTGTTCAGAGAAAATTAACTTGGATCTTAGAGTCTGGGAGAACTGCCTTGAAGCAACAAGAGATATTGACAGAGTCTACAATTTAGCCGCCAACATGGGAGGAATAGGCTTCATAACTGAAGTTGGCGCTGAAGTGATGCATGACAATATACTCATAAACACAAACATGCTTGAAGCGTCGCGGCTAAGCAATGTTGCCAGATACTTGTACTCGAGTTCGGCGTGCGTCTACCCTACATACCGGCAGACTAACCCAAGGATAAAGGGGTTGAGGGAAGAAGATGCATATCCTGCTAATCCAGACAACTTCTACGGCTGGGAAAAGCTCTACACTGAGAAAATGTGCGAAGCCTATCAACGCGATTACGGCATGGACATACGTGTCTTGCGTTATCACAATATCTACGGTCCAGAAGGAACATACATGGGGGGGCGAGAAAAATCTCCGGCAGCCCTGTGCAGAAAAGTGGCTGAAGCCAGCAACCCAGGAAACATTAGAATATGGGGTGATGGAAAGCAAACCAGATCGTACTGCTACATAGATGACGCTCTAAAAGCAACTATGTTGCTTATGGAATCAGATTACAGCAAACCCCTCAACATAGGCTCTGACAGGCTCGTGAGCATAAACGAACTTGCTGACATAATAATCAAAATTTCCGGCAAGGAAATATCTAAAACATACGATTCAACTGCACCACAAGGCGTGCGAGGAAGAAATGCTGATCTATCACTGGTCAAAGAGATTTTGCATTGGCAACCAAAAATAACCCTTGAAGAAGGATTGGCCAATACTTACAACTGGATTGAAGGGCGACTTGGCTCAAACAAAGAAACATGTATGGCTACAAATTCGCAGTAGTGGGGAAATTAGCGAGTAGAGATTGACATTAGCGTGGTTGGGCGCACAGATGGCGTCTACTCTAAATATGGAATAACATTGATTCTGAAGAGTAATGTAGAACCTTTCTGCAGCCTTGGCAACCGAGGAAAAACGTAAAAGTGTTTGCAGTCTGAATGAGGATTCAGGCTAAACGAGGTTTTGGTCTTCAAAAGAGCGCCTCTATTCTGTGATAGTCTTGGCTAAGTTCCACATTTTGTCGCTAACGAAGTGCCTGCTTTTGATTGTTGGTCCTTGTTTGATGCCCCTTGCTTCATCAGAGTTGTAGAGCGATTCGCCTAGGGCTAGAGGTTTGCCATGTGTGACGTCCACCACGACAATAACGTCGCCTTTTTCAAATGTGCCCTCGTAGCGGACGATGCCTCGAGCCATAACATCTGCGCCGTTACAGACAAAGCGGACCGCGCCCATGTCAACGACGGCTTTGGGCAGCTGCGCCAAAATCTCCGTAGATGTCAAAGTTGGGAAAACCGAATCTTCCGCCTCGAACAGAGTGGGCTTGCCGTTAATCAGAATAAGATTGCCGACGTCTGATTCGACTGTTTCGATATTTGCTTTTGAGCCAAACAGGCTCTCCAGGTTAAGTTTTAGCTTCCGCGAGGCTTGCGCGAGGATTTGCTTAGCCTCCTTGGCTTTGAGTGTATATCTGCGGGGCTTCTGTGGCATTCAACTTCTCCTGCGTTCAATTAACGAAGGCATGAGCGATCGCCGGGAAACCTGTTCAGCATTCCCCTGCGCTTCTAATGAATCACTGCCGGTGGGCGCGGTCTCGGGTTTTTGTTCTTTGGGCTTTTTTTTCAAGATTCTCTCCGCCAGCTTCCCAAAATCAACTTTGAGGAGGATAACAGTGACGATAATAGTCAGGATGATAGAGAAGAAATCATCAGCTCTGGGCTAATCCAGTCTGACATGACAGCACCGCTCCAGGCTCCTAAAAACGCTCCAATCACCGTTATCAACAGCTTACCGGTGAAAAAGGCAGCGAAAAACTTGGATGGGCTATATTTCATTAACCCCAATGGGATAACGACGGGCTCGTCAGGAATCGGCGAGGCTGCGGCCACGAACAGAAGCAGGAAGGCCCACCGCTTCAGTTTCGCGGCGTCCTGGTCTAAGCGTCTTCGTTGTCTTTCCTTCAAACGTTTACCGATAAAAAAAGTCACCAAATAATGCACGCTTTTCGCGAAAGAGGCACCAAAGGCAACCAAAAAACCGATTGTAACCAGAATAACGGGGTCTGTTGTTTGCAGCAACAGAGCTGCATTGGAGGCTATAAACAAGTTTGACGGCCCAGCAAACGGTATCAGGTTAAACCCAAACGCAGTTAGCAGCACAAACAGCAAGTCAATTATCGACGTCATTGAGTGTTTCCTGCATAACCATCAAGGTATGAATCGGCGCGTTAATAAGGTAAACGCAGCTGCAATCAGTGAATCATGAGCGTTACAAGCAGCAAGGCAATGCCAAGCGCCCACGTGTAAAACGCGAAGCAATGGAACTTCCTGCCCCGGACAACTTCTGCAAGAAACCTCAAAGCTACATAGCCCACGACCATTGCAGCTGCGACGCCAACAACTGCCTCAACGGCACCTAATCCAGAAGTTGAAAGCAACCCCCGCTGGGTGTAAGCTTCCACCACAAAGTCCCCAACGATAGCTGGAATCGACAACAAAAAGCTGAACTTGAACGCTTTCTCACGTTTCAAACCAAGCAACAGCCCCATGGATATGGTTACGCCGCTCCGGGAAAGCCCAGGGAAAATGGCGAACCCCTGCGCGACACCCATGAGCACCACGGTCTTGTAGGACAGGCCTTCGACGTCTTCTTTGGCGAATTTCGTCGAGTAAACGATGGTGGCGCCAATCAGGAACGTGACGGCTATCACAGGGATTACGCCGAGGCTGTCTTGGAGAAACAGGTTGTAGGTGAGCCCGATGACTGCGGTTGGAATCGTTGCGACCACGATTCTTGGAATGAGCGAGCCGTTTTCTGACTTAAACTCCCAATGCGTCAGCGCCACAAGAACGCCTTTGACTTCGCGCCGAAAATAGAAAACCAGAACCGCTAACGTGCCCAAATGCAGAACAAGATTGAAAAGCGGCGTCGCGGCTAGACCTAAAAACATCTCTGCCAGCTTCAGGTGCGCTGTGCTGGAGATCGGTAGCCACTCAGCTATGCCCTGAATTAGTCCGAGGAGAATTGTTGTTAATAGTTGGTCAAGCAAACTGTACCAGCCAATGGGCGTTTTGATAGGTTTACAGGGAGCCCAAATTTATAGGCTTTTCCAGAATCATGCGTCGTCTCGGTTAGATCGGTTTAGTTCTGCTGGCAGAAACGAGCAGCTATCACACTGTTTTATGAGAAATTCGAAAAGTGCGCCAGAGCCTCCTGAAAACTAATCCTTTTCTAAAGAATTCATGCTTGTTTGAACTGTCAGTGGAAGCAACACTTAGACCTTCTTAAATACTTGTAGCAGCGATAAGTGAAGAAACACAGAGAGAACATGGAGAATAAATAATGAAGAAAACTGAAAAGGAGAAATCAACTGTGAAATTCAGAACTCAAACAAAACCCGTCTCAACGGCCTCTGCTTTGATTCTGCTTCTGGCGCTATCTGTACTATCGGCAAGCGTTTCAACAGCTAACGCGCATACGCCGGCTTGGACAATTCCTACATATGCGTACTTGACAATCTCACCTAACCCTATAGGAACAGGTCAAACTGCCGTTATTGTCATGTGGGTCGACTGGCCCCCACCATCCGCGAACGGCTTCACCACAGGTTACCGATGGCAAAACATGAAGGTAGAAGTCACTAAACCTGATGGTGCAAGAGAAACTCTGGGTCCATTCATATCTGACCCTGTAGGCGGCGCATACGCTTTGTACACACCAACACAAGTTGGCACATACTCGTTTGTATTCAAATTCCAAGAGCAAGTGCTGGTCCGCGACCACCCCATAACAGGTGCGCAAGGCAGCAACAGTGAATACATTAACGATACTTTCTTGTCGAGCACAAGCAACACAATGTACCTAACAGTACAAAAAGACCCAATAACTGCTCCTAGAGCGAATCCGCTCCCAACCGAATACTGGACACGACCCATAGAAGGACAGAATCTAGAGTGGGCCAAGATAGCATCTAACTGGTTGTGGAAAGACCGAAACTTCTTCCAACCCGATGGCGCCGCGCCTGAAAGTGCCCACATCATGTGGACAAAACCAATTAACGACGGAGGCGTCGCAGGCGGCACAATAGGGGAATCTGAAGGCATCAACTACTACTCCGGAATGGCCTATAACGCCCGATTCGCTAACCCATTGATAATCTATGGAAGGCTCTACTATGAACTGCCTAACCGCAACAGCGCTTCTGGCGGAGGATACATATGTGTAGACCTACGCACAGGAGAAGAAATCTGGTACATAGACGCGAGTCCCGTGCCGTCATTTGGTGCAGTCTATGACTATGAGGACCCCAACCAACATGGCGTCATACCTAACGGTATATTGTACACAAACAACTTTGCCAGAGCAATTGACCCATTAACAGGCAGATACTGGTACAACATGACCAACGTTCCTTCAGGCCAGGAAACCCGCGGAATAGATGGAGAAATACTGCGCTATGTAATTAATTATCAAGCCCGCTGGCTAGCCCAATGGAACGTGTCAAAAGTGGAGACAACCTCAACTTCAGGCTCTCTAAACGCAAGCACCCCAAATCGCTATGACTGGAACGTAACAATACCAACTACCATCCCAGCAGATTCACACACGCTATGGGCAGGTGTAGATGACCTGTTGCTTGGCACAAACCTCGTCGAAGTAGGCATCGGAGGCTTCTTCACAAGACCTGACCCATACACTGTTTGGGCAATAAGCCTCAAACCAGAAACAAGAGGCCAGCTCTTGTGGACCAAAAACTACGCTGCAGCAGCAGGAAACCTAAGCCAGGTATTCCAAAGAGTCGACCCCGAAAACCGCGTAATACTGTTCATGTTCAAAGAGAATATGCTGTTCTCGGCCTACAGTCTAGATGATGGACGACTTCTATGGGAGCAAAAAGACCGCATCAAAGGCGCCAACGACTTCGACTACTACGACAACACCGTTGTGGCCCAAAGAGCCTCTATAGCGTATGGCAGAGTCTACTACACAGGAAGCGGTGGCATACTCTACTGCTACGACAGCAAAACTGGCGCTCTGCAATGGACTTACGGCAACGGAGGAGCAGGAAACAGCACCGCAATGGGCTTCAATGGAGTCTACCCATACTACCCAACCTACATTTACTCGATAGCTGACGGCAAAGTCTACCTGCTGACAGGCGAACACTCACCTAACACACCACTATACACCAACGGACTAACCCGATGCGTAGACGCATACACGGGTAAAGAAATTTGGACTCTCACCGGCTGGGGAGGCTATCCATCCCGCACAGGCGCAGCAGTCGCAGAAGGCTACTTTGCATATTTCAACTGCTACGACAGCCAAATTTACTGCATAGGCAAAGGACCAAGCGCCACCTCAGTGACCGTCCGAAACGATGTTATAGAGTCAGGGGCTGACGTATTGGTAACCGGAAGGGTCATTGACACAGCATCCGGCACAAAACAAAATGCACAATCAGCACGTTTCCCCAACGGAGTCCCAGCGGTCTCTGACGAGAGCATGAAAGAGTGGATGGAATACGTCTACATGCAGAAGGAAAAACCCAACAACGTAAAGGGGGTCTCGGTGCATCTAACAGCCATCGACCCTAACGGCAACTTCCAAGATTTAGGCACAGCAGTAAGCGACGATTTAGGTAACTACGCCATTGCATGGACGCCGCCAGTTCCAGGACTCTACAATGTCAGAGCCACATTCGATGGAACAGACTCCTACTATCGTAGCGAAGCAGGAACTTCCTTTGTAGTATCTAAGACAAAAGCAGCACCAGCAGTCGTTACGCCAACGCCAACAGCTACTCAGCCACCAGTGACACCGGTCAGCCCAACGCCAGTGCAGACTCCAGTTTCGCCTTCGCCAACCCAGGCAGTTAACCCACCGACCAGCGCAGAGCCAACGACAACGTACATCGCAATCGGCGTGGCAGTCATCGTGATAGTTGCAGCGGCAGCAGCACTAATCATCAGAAAACGCAAATAGAAAAAACACAAAATCTCCCTTTTTTTGGGGAAAACAATTCGAAAGCAGAATAAGGGGGCTGAGAGGGCTCTGGGAATGTTTACCCGACTGCTCGTTGGGTATTCATTCTTCTCTCCTATTAGCGGTCCAGAGCCCCAGCAAACCCAACTTTCTCACAAGTGCAAACAGGCCAAGCAGGAGATTGAAGCAACACTCCCTGCATTTTTCAGATCAGGGTTACCTCGAACCCCCACTCCGGTGGAGATGTCACTCGAAGACCCAAAATTTGGTTGGCCTTATGTTATTCTGATGTACCAATTACCGTTAATGCCCGCTTCCAGATGACCGTTACTCGCGCGCGCAAAGACAAAAAAACTGTAGCCCAGATTCACAAGCGCACGAAATAAAACAGAAAGGTTGGAAGACCGAGTTTTCAGAAGAGCTAAAAACATAAAGTTTATCGCCTAACAGAACCATTAGAGCTGGATGGTAATGCGCCAGCTTTTGTACGTAGGGATGATAGAGAGAATGAAAGATGACGCTTCTAAACTCTTGCCGCAGCTTAACGAAAACTTTTACTCCCTCCAAATAAGAAACCAGCTTGCCAAACTTTTGTCAAGCGTCGCAGTGCGCGCTAGGAAAGAAGAATCCGAAGTAGAAGCTCACGAGGAGAGAAACATTGGGAAATGCCCAAGATGTGGAACGGTTGTTTCATCACCTAGAAGGAAGTGGATAGAGGATGGATGGTTGGAAATAGGTCTTTTCGACTGTCCAAAGTGCGAGAAGCCCTTCCGAGAGATAATAAAAGAGAAGGACTATTAGTGCGCGTGCTATACGACAAGGATGGTTCTTGGATACTTATTGATATTTCATAAGTCTTGGTAGCATTACTTTTCCACAGACCGTAAGCATTGGTGGACTGCATGGCAAAGGCGGTTTTCAAAAAGGAAGAAGAAAGCATCGAGCTCAACAGAGGTCCTAAGGCGATTCGCGAAATCCCATTATTGCGCGTTTTAAATCTCCTTCAAACAACGTTTCTAGGAGTCGGCACGGCAATAGGCGGCGTTATGTTCGCGATAATGGGCAGGGCAGCTGGCGCAGCCGGGCCCAGCATAATAATAACCTTCTTGATTGGAGCTTTCTTCGCTCTCCTCATGGGACTCTCTTACGCTGAACTCGGATCGTCAGTCCCAAGCGGTGCTGGCGGAGCGATAGCTTTTGTGGGACGAGCCTTCGGCAAGAAAACTCCAACATTCATAGCGGGGTGGTTCAGTTGGGTAGGCAGCATCACTGACTGCGCTATTGGCTCAGTGGTTTTTGCTCTTTCCGTTAATTACTTTCTCAAATGGGTAGAACCCTTCACTTTGGCAATAGTCACCCTAATCATATTTGCTTTGATCAACTTTAGAGGGACTAGAAGCATGAGCATCGTTCAGTTTGCCCTCACCGGTGTCTTGGTTTTTACGCTTTGCTACTTCATGGCGGGCTCTTCCCTGAGTTTTGAGGCTAGTAGGTTTGAACCATTATTTCCCAAAGGCATATTGCCAATGTTCTCGATGGTGAGTTTTATTTTCCCAACATACGCGGGTTATGAATCAGTCACTCAGATGTCTGAAGAAGTCAAGACTGCGGGCAAGAACATCCCCAGAGGACTTCTTTTAACGTTGGCAGCTATTACATTGCTTTTCACGGGTGCATCGATAGCCATGGTCGGTGGTGCCCCACCTGACGTCTACGCCAATTCTGCTACGCCTTTGCAGGATGTAGCCAGTTATTTTATGGGTCCAGCCGGCGGCGCTGTAGTATCTGCTGCCTGCATTGTTGCAACCTTGACTACGATTAACGGCGCCATGGCAGGTGGAACTCGCATAGCCTTCGCCCTTAGCAGAAATGATTTCTTGCCATCCATCTTCAAGAAGGTTCATCCAAGGTACAGGTCTCCCTTCGCAGCGTTGGCATTAACGGCTTTGCTGGCGGTCTTCTTTGTGTTGACAAGATCGATTGATTTCATAGTCTACGCAATCTCGCTGGGCTATTCTGTCACTGCCATCATGGTTGCTTTAGCCTTAATTCGTCTGAGAAAGACTGAACCCTACCTCTACCGGCCCTTCAAGGTTCCTCTATACCCGTATACTCCAATTATAGCCATTGCAGCTTTATCATTCATGATTGTAACTATGAGCTTGGAGTCGCTAATTTTGGGAATCGCCTTTGGAGGTGTGGGGCTACTTCTCTTATTTGCGAGTAAGAAAGTTAGGAAAAGGCAAAAACTGGAAGAAGCGAATGGATGAAACAGGATTTAGCGCTTTTATTCCTTGGATTGGCAAACGCGCGTTCTTGGTAGTTTTGCCAGAGGCAACCAAACGTGGCTTCACGTATGGTCGTGAACGGTGAGCAATTCAGGGCCGGTTTTGGCGAATCTTCGGCTGAAGAATTTGCGTGTTTCCTCTGCAAAGACCACGATGAGTGTTAACGAAAGCAGGAACGCCCATTCGTTGGCTCCAAGAGGTGCCGTGCCAAAGTACGTGTTCATCAGCGGAACATAAACCAGGAACGCCAAGATAGCCAGTTGCGCTGCGATGCCGATGATGATCCATTTGTTGTGTTTTAGACTTGTCTTAAAGATGGATTGCTTGCTGGTTCGGCAGGCAAGCACGTTTCCCGCCTGAGCAACAACGATGCCCGCAAACATCATGGTCACTCCTTTCGCATAAACCCCGCTGGTGTAGAATGAACTTTCAGGAGTCAAGGGCATTCCAAAGTACCAACCACCAGAAACCCAAGCGTTGAAACAGCCAATCATAGCGCCCACAGCAATTATCAAACCTATGAAGACCGAGCGCAGCAGAACCCTCCGCGTAAACAGTCTCTCTTTGATGCTTCTTGGAGGTTCCTCCATGATACCTACTTCAGGAGGTTCACGGCTTAAAGCCAAAGAGGGAATAACGTCAATGGCTAAGTCTATGGCTAAGACCTGAACCACAAGCAAGGGCAACGGAATACCCAATACAGCGTAAAGCAGGAACGGAACTAGTTCAGCCCAGTTGTGCGAGAACACGTAAACGATGAATTTGCGGATGTTTTCGTAGATTGCTCTGCCAGACTCGACAGCCTTGACGATGGAGGCAAAGCTGTCGTCGAGCAAGACGATGTCTGCGGCTTCCCGGGCAACGTCAGTGCCTGAAGCGCCCATTGCTACGCCGATGTCTGCTTCCTTAAGAGAAGGTGCATCGTTCGCGCCGTCTCCGGTGACTGCCACGACTTCGCCGCTTCCCTTGAGAACGGTCACTATGCGAAGTTTCTGTTCAGGAGAGACACGTGCAAAAATCACGTCGCCCTTCTTGACTTCGTCAATTATTGTCTGGTCGCTGATTTCCACCAAATCGACGCCACGGATGACTTGGCTACGTTCGCGCTCAACAATGTCGACTTCTTGGGCGATTGCCTGCGCGGTCGGACCGTAGTCTCCGGTGATGATGACGGTTTTTATGCCCGCTTGTTTTGCCCTCAAAACTGCATCCTTGACTTCTCTTCTCGGCGGGTCTCGCATGCCTGCTAAGCCGACGAATATGAGGTCCTTTTCGACCTCTTGTCCTTTTGCGTATTCTTTCTTTGGCAGCCTCTTGTAGGCAACCGCGATGACACGCAAACCTTCCTCGGCAAATTCGTGGATTCGGGCTTCTATCGAAGCCAACTTGTCCTCAGAAAGGTCTTCGACTGCATCGCTAACAAGAATCTTGGTGCATAAGTCAATAATGGTTCTGGGGGCGCCTTTAGTGTAAACGCAGACGTCGCCGTTGAGCTTGTGGATTGTAGTCATACGTTTTCGTTCAAAACTGAAGGGTAAAATATCCACAATGGGCTCCTCAGACAAAGCGTCCTGAATATTCACAGTTGACTTAAGTGCTGCAACAAGCAAAGCCCCGTCGGTCGGGTCGCCAATGACGCTCCAATGCTTGTTTTTGTCGGAAGGAGGAACTACTTTAGCTCCGTTGCATAAACCGGCAATTTCAATGAGCTTTTCTATGGGACGGAGTTGTTCCTTGTTCGGTGCCGCTCCGTTTATGGTGAAGTAACCTTCAGGAGTATATCCTATTCCCGAAATTTCGGTAATGTAGTCATCGACATACAGTTTGTTAACAGTCATTTCGCCTTTCGTGATTGTGCCCGTTTTGTCGGTGCATATCACGGTAACGCTGCCTAGCGTTTGTACAGCTGACAGCCGCTTGACCAGTACATTCTGCTTAGCCATTTTGAGCACGTTGATGGCTAGAGCGCTTGAGACTGTCACCTGAAGGCCTTCGGGGACGCAAGCCACCATCACACCAATCATGAAGAGAATGCTTGTTCCGACGTTAACGTGCAGCCAAAGGAAGCTAGCCAAGAAGAAGGCCGCACCGACGACTACGGCGATTATGAAGTCGTATTTCGCTGTTAACGCAATTTCTTTCTGAAGGGGACTATCTTCCTCCTGGATTGTCTGCGTTAAGCTTGCGATTTTGCCAAACTGTGTGTTCATGCCAGTGGCGTAAACTACGGCTTTGCCTTTGCCTTTGGCTACGCTGGTACTCATGAAGACCAAGTTAGTTGAGTACATGTAAGCCTTCTCGACAATCCTTGTTGTTTCCGCCACACGTGGCTGTGGCTCCGATTCCCCGGTTAGTGGAACGTTGTTGGTCCAGAGGTCGAAGGCTTCGATTAGGCGCGCGTCTGCGGGGACGCGGTCACCTTCTTCCAAGTAAATGACGTCGCCTGGCACGATTTCCCTAACGAGGATTCTCACGAGTTCGCCGTCTCTGATGGCTTTGGCGTATTCGGGCATCCAATTCTTCAGTGTTTCCATGGCTTTCTCAGCTCGGGATTCCTGGAACATGCTAACGAAAATGTTCAGGAACACGACGGAGAGAATGATGAGCGCAAGTTCTGAGCTTCCGCTGATGTATGAGAGGACGGCTGCGATAAGCAATAGGATACCAAACAGGTCTTTGAGGTGACTTAGGAACTTGTGGATGAGGGGGATCTGCAGTTTTTCAGTGAGTTTGTTGTATCCGTGTTGTTTTAGGCGGCGTTTGGCTTCTTCGCTGCTTAATCCATTGGGGGACGCGTTTAGGTCAGCAAAGACCTCTTCAATCGGCAGAGAAGCAGCTTTTTCCAAATTTATTCCACCAACACCCTCACGGAACGAACGCTAGGTGCTCGAAGTCCGGCAACTGAAGCGTCTCGACACGTTTCTTAGAACTTGCAAATGCAGTCTAGTTCTTTGGACTGTGGCTTTTTTATTTTGCATTTCTATCCTCAGCGACTAATCCTCGTGTTCTGGGTTTCGTCTTTTAAGGTTTGTTTCTACTCCAAAAACTGGCGGGAGCTCTTAAACCAATCGCTTGAGAAAAGGACTTTGATGGACGCGCGCTCGCTGCATATGGTCTTTACCCAAACCACGCACCCTCACAATCAGAGGTAAATCGCTATGGACAATTTGCTATATGCGCTCATCTTCTACGTTTTGGGCGCAGTCGAAAGTACGGTGTATGGCTTCATGGCGAAAATCATTACTTCGGATAACTCTGCTTTGCAGTTTTATGCGAAGTACTGGGCAACGATGGTCATGAGCATCATCGTGAGCTTTATGGATGCGATTGGGACTTTTGTCTGGTTGTTCCTTCGGGTATTAACTTGGTTGCTGTTTTCTGATGGCGTTTCCTCCGGGTTATGCTTTGAACGATGCTATGTATCGGGGCATCGGGCTGGTCTAAGGAGCAGCATCTAGGGCTAGGGCTCAAGCGGCAGAAACGAAAAAGAAGGCACTTAAATTATGGTACGGACAAAAGACCGCCAAAAGGCTACGCTGTCAGAAGGGCAAGTCGCGGCCACCGTCCCAATCTCGGTTTTAGCGTTTTCTGCTGCGGGGTCAGTGACGTATACAGCGCTTTCTGCTTCAGGACACTTCCGGAGCCCCAGCAAACCCTTCTGCGTAGATTTCTTGACTGAGGGGTTCTCCTTGGCTTTGAGTGAAGGCTTTGATGCGTCTTTGATTTGGGTTATTGTCTCACCAAGAAACAACATACTGTTATATACTCAGCCAAGTAAAAACCTTCTTTCATAAGGTTTTGGAGAAAAGAGAAATGAAAAACCAAGAAAACAAGTTTTTAACAATTGTTGCTGCTCTGCTATTGGCTTCGTCTGCTTTGATTTCAACGTTTCCACTCGTTTTCGCACATAGCCCTCCATGGAATTGCCCAACCTACGCATACCTCAGCGTATCACCAGCAATCGTAGGCGTCAACCAATATTGCACCGTTGTGATGTGGCTTAACGTGGTTCCAACCACTGCGACTGGACTAGGCGGTGATAGATGGCGCGGCTACACGGTAGCCGTCACGGCACCTGACGGAACCAAAACAACGCTAGGACCCTTCGAGAGCGACCAACTGGGCGGCGCCTACACCCGATTCACACCTACCCAAACTGGAAGCTACACCCTAGTCTTCAGCTGGCCCGGACAAACACTCACCAACGGGACTGGCGCACCTAACACCATTAACATCGAGTACGTCGGCGACTACTTCATGGCATCAACAAGCGATCCAGTCACGCTTCAGGTGCAGCAAAATCCAGTAGCCCTATGGCAGGAAGCTCCAGTTCCGCTCCCAACAGAATACTGGACCAGACCGCTAAACGTTCAGAACAGGGGATGGGCAACGCTCGCAAGCAACTACCTGTCAGGAACCTGGCTACGAAACTCCCACTTCCAAGAATGGGGCACATCACCAACCAGCCCGCATATACTATGGACGAAACCCATCTATCAATACGGCGGCATCGCTGACGGCCGCTACGGCGCCATAAAAATCGGCCCTAAGGATTACGAAAACTTCATGCAATCAGGGACAGCTGGATGGCCCATAGTTATGAACGGCAAAATCTACTACAACTCATACATATACCCATGGTACGGGTACTACTGCGTCGATCTAAAAACAGGAGAAACAGACTGGTTCAAGAACGGAACTGACAACGGTCTCAACAACCCGACAACCCTCATCGGCAGCTACGGCAGGGGTGAGGTCTATCCGCAGCTCAGCTTTGGCCAACTGTACAGTTACTATGGGATAAACGGGGCAGGCGTAATACCGTATCTATGGATAACACAATCAGGAACACCTCAGACCGCAAGAAGCGGAGGCACAATGTGGCACATGATCGATGCAATGACTGGAAACTGGATCCTCAGCCTGAAAAACGTCCCCGGCGGCACAATGGCAACTGATGAACAGGGAGACATACTACTATATAGCTACAATCGAAATACAGGCAACTTTCTCTGTTGGAACTCAAGCCAGTCCATACCTCCACTAGCCCCGACTGGAACTAACCAGCAGCAATGGAAACCCAGAACTGGCGCCGTAATTGACGCCGTCAACGACACCACATGGACGGCGATCGGGCCTTCGAGTCCAGCTGGTGGAGTAGTAACAACCACAAATGACATCCTTCCGCGTTCCGGATACACAATGAACGTGACAATACAAGCAGGTCTACCCAGCGATTTTATACACATCCTACAAGACAAAAACATGGTGCCAAAACAGATAGTCCTCTACAACTTCCCCGACAATTTCGTCAACGGTGTCAGGACTAGCTCCGGCTTGCCCACATCTAAAGGATACTTCCAAATGGCAGTGCTGGACATCAAGAAAGACGGACCTTACAGCCCGTTCCCAACCGCAACCAATACACAAAACACCAACCTTGGATTTAGCCTAAACCTCCTCTGGAACAAGACCATACCGTATCCGCTAGCAACTGGCAACTGCACCTTCTACATTGGCGGATCAACGACATTGACCAAAGCTCAACTGATGGACTATGACAACCAAGTCTTCTGCTTGTGGAACCAGGAACTACGGCAATACTATGGCTACAGTTTAAAGGACGGTAGTCTCTTGTGGGGACCAACTGCTTCGACGCTTCCTATGGACTATTATGCCTATGGCGGTTATCAAATGGACACCCCCGCTTACTTCGGCTACGGGATGCTTTTCAATGCCGGCTATGGCGGAGATCTAATCGCATACAACATAACAACTGGAAAACAACTGTGGACTTACAACGCCACAAACGTCGGCTATGAAAGTCCATACGGTGCCAACTATCCACTCTTGACTGCCACTATTGCAAACGGAATACTCTACGAAGTCTCGGGCGAGCACTCAGCCACCCAACCCATGTGGCGCGGCTCACACATACGTGCCATTAACGCAACTAACGGAGAGTTGATCTGGAAACTAGGCTATTTCCCTCTCGGCAACAATGATCGATGGCTTGCCGTTGCAGACGGCTACATCGTGGCACCAAACGAATACGACGGCCAGCTTTACTGCATCGGTATAGGCCCAAGCGCAACAACAGTCTCAGCGCCACAGAACGGCATACCATTGGGATCAAGCTTTACAGTCTCAGGCACAGTCCTTGACGCGTCCCCTGGCACCAAGAACCCAACTCAAAAAGCACTGTTTCCAAATGGCGTTCCAGCAGTATCGGAAGCCAGCCAAGAGGAATTCATGGAATATCTATACGAGCAACAGCCGAAACCCGCAAGCGCAACTGGAGTCCCAGTATCAATCGATGCGATCGACCCCAACCGCAACCTTGTACACATCGGCGATGCCACAAGTGATTCAAGCGGTTTCTACTGCTTAGGAGTGAACACAAACATCCTCGGTGCGGGTCCAGGCATATACAAAGTCGTCGCTACCTTCGCTGGATCCAACTCCTATGCCCCGTCATCAGCAGAATGCGCCTTCACACTCTACTCTACATCTGCAGGACCTTCTCCTAGTCCATCTATGGCAACTCCAACGATAAACCCGCCGGCGTCTCCAACTATACCCGCTCCGACATCTACATCATCACCGTCGCCAAGCCAAGCGCCGGCACCAGCAGCTGCAGACATGACAACAATATACGCCGCCGCTACAGCCCTAACCGTCATTGTGGTAGTAGCCGCAGCAGCATTAGTGCTTAGGAAACGCAAGTAGAAAATCCACAACCTCCCTTTCCCTTTTTTGTCAAGGAAAATCAGAGGAAGAAAAGAATTGGGGCTGAGCAAGCTCTGGAAATGATTACCAACTTGCATGTTGGGTTTTCATTCTTTAGTCTCTCTCCTATGGGTTCCAAAGCCCCATAAAACCCTTTTTGCCTAATCCACGAATCGATTTTGTGAAGGCGTTTCCTGGAGAGCTTGTTCTTCCGCAAGAAGTCACAAATCAAAGTGAAAAGGTGCAAACGTCCCAATGACAACTCGAGTTGTCAGTGGAAGCAACACTTGATGGTCTTTAAATACTAGTAGCATTCAAATAGAATTCCATTATTCTAAGGAGAGTGATTCAGGAATTGCTTAAGAAGCATTTTAAAGAAAACACACTAGAGAATAAAGCGAATCTCGGAAAAAGAAAAACTGCAACTGCAGTTGCTCTAATACTGACGCTTACTTTGGCGACATTCGGAGTGACTATACCAACCGCGAGTGGTGCAACAACCATCACGCTGCAGCGCAATCAATCGCATCAGGTGATAGGAGTTAATCAGCCCATAGTTTTGGGTGTAATCCCATCAGCAACCAGCTTTGCTTCCGTGTATGGTGTACATTGGGGTCAGCTGCCCACAAGCTTAGAATACATATGGCCAAGCTCCTACGCTGTCTTAACAAGACCCGACGGAACAAACGACACCGTAAAAGGACCTTTCGAACTCGGAGTAGCCCACAGACTAAGGTTCGAATATACCCCCAACATGGTGGGAACCTGGAAAGTCCTATTCGTATGGCCAGGAGACCAATACTACAGCCCAGCAACAGCAAGATGGACCTTCCAAGTTCAGCAGCAACCCATACCCAAAAGAGACGTCTGGGCATTCCTCAGTCTCAGACCCGATGACAAAATAGGACTAAATCAGCTACTTCTCATCAACGCTTGGGTTACTCCTCCTCCACTGTGCAGCTCTGATGTCTTCAAAGCCTATACATTCCAGTTGACAAAACCAGATGGGACAAAGGTTAACGTTGGACCGATGGCTTCTGAAGGCGAAGGAACAGTATGGTTCGAATACCCAATGGACCAACTTGGGCAATGGACAATAAAGTTTGACTTCCCAGGCGACATTCACAACAAACCCGCAACAACCTCAAAAACAATTACCGTGCAACAAAACCCAGTGTCATTCGGCTACCCAGACACTCCGCTTCCGACAGAAGAATGGGACTTCCCGATAAACACGCAAAACAGAGACTGGCGCAACATAGCGGGTCCATGGTATATGACGTACTACAATTCCTCTAGAGGCTCATGGAATCCTTACACAGAAGCACCCAAATCAGCCCACATATTATGGAAGCTAAAAGCTGTTACTGGTTTAGGCGGTTTCATCGGATCGCCGCACAGCATACAAACAGGGGGCGGAGAAGAAGTGTACCATGCGGGAGACACAGGAATGTACTCCAGTTCGGTTGCGAACATTCGGACGGTCATGGCTGGACGAGGATACTACTCTGCTGGCGGCAACATCATTTGCTTGGACATGCGGAGCGGCGAGAAGCTGTGGAGCGTTCCAGGAAGCTTCAACCTCGGCGCAACGAGAAACGCCCAACCAGTACTCTACCAGTTCGGCAGCAGATTCGTTATATACGATGGATTAACCGGGGCGGTTACCCTAAACGTGACGGGCATGGCAATGGCAGCAAACTTGTACAATGATCCCTACGTTTATAGCACGCAAAACTACGTCAGAAACCGGTATCCACAAGATTACGGAACAGTTCCAGGAACAGAAGTTCCGACGCCGGAACCACGCATTATCAAGTGGGATACTACTGGGACAACAACAAACTTCACCGAAAGAATAGTTTGGAACGTAAGTGTGCCTGTTGTTACAATTGAAGACGGATGGGTCACGCTGGAAGACGGCAAGATTGTTGGCGTTGACTGGTTCTCGCAAGCCATACTGACTTACAAAATATGGGCCATTAACGAAGAAACCGGCGCATTCGTCTACAACAAATCCATGTATGACGTGGGAAATCCAAATTCGTGGGTCTACAAGCAGGGTCCAATGATCGGCAGCGGATACGGCAAACTCTACTATGCTGCTCTTCCGTATGAAGACCAAGGAAAAGGCTGGACGGCTTATAATGTTGCAGACGGAAGCTTGGCGTGGGTCAGCGAAAAAACAGATGACCCGTGGGGAATGTTCTGGGCTTACCTGCCCGAAGCCAGCGCCTACGGAAACATTTACGGACTAAGCTACGATGGAGTGTATGCATTTAACGTCACAACTGGCAAAATAAACTGGCACTACAAAGCCCAAGACCCATACCATGAAACACCCTACAACCAGTACGTATTTGGCTCTACCGGCCCAGTCATTGGCGGTGGAATCGTCTTTGCGCCTGAAACTGAGCACAGTCCAACGTTTGTCTACAAAGGACAGAAAATGCACGCTATTGACGCTTTCACAGGAAAAGACGTCTGGACCATAGAAGGTGTTTATACGCCAACCGCGCTCGCCTACGGAGTCCTCATCGCTTCGGACAGCTACAACGGATTTACATATGCTTTCGGCAAGGGATCAACTGAAACGACAGTCTCTATTGCATCAAAGACATTAGCCAGAGGGACACCTGTGCTAATTGAAGGAACTGTCATGGACCAATCAGCGGCACAGAAGGGCACACCGGCTATGTCTGATGCGAGCATGACTGCGTGGATGGAATATGTTCACATGCAGCAGCCGAAACCAACGAACGCAACAGGAGTCCCAGTTAAACTGACAGCCATCGATCCCAACGGGAACTTCCAAAACATTGGAACCGCCTCAAGCGACATGTTTGGCAACTATGCGATTTCGTGGACGCCTCCAGTTCCAGGACTTTACAAGGTCACGGCAACATTCGACGGATCTGAATCTTATTATGGAAGCGACGCAGGGACTTCGTTTGTGGTTGCGGAAGCCGCAGCTGCACCCGTTGTGAACCCGACATTGCCGCCTTCAGAAACTACAGCCCCGACACCAACACCAGTGCAACCTGTTTCGCCTTCGCCTTCTGCTTCGCCAAGTCAAGCTCCACCACCAGCCGGCGGGGACTTAACGACAGTCTATATTGCTATTGCAGCCGTAGTGGTCATTATCGCAGTAGTTGCAGCGGCAGTCATGCTGAGAAGGCACAAGTAGAAACCATATAAACCTCCCCTTCCCTTTTTTTGATTCTGAAGTCAAGGTAACTTGGCGTTGCTGTTCTTAGGCGTTGCATAAATCTCATGAGCGTAACGCTTTCAGGTTTGGGTGACCAAAAGTCAACAACATCGCCTATGCGACTGACCCCACTCTTTGTTTTTGACCTAATCGTTGTAGCTTGAGTTCTGAAGTTTCTCTTTGGATGAAGGATGTCACGGCTTGTTGCTTAGAGCATTCTAATGAAGTCATCGTAGACTTTGCTCCTTCAAGTGCCTTCAGATTTGGGTAGTCCATGGCATGCAAAGTCTACTTGGACCCAGCGCGAGCGAACCGTTCCAAAAGGTAGAAAACCGCGATCATGATGCTTGAGAGCTCGGGCTCACTTGAAAGCCCAATTACTGTCCATCGCTTAGGCGGGCAAACGTACAACGAACTTCGTCCCTTTTCCTACATTGCTTTCGTAGCGTGACGCTTCCGCCTAACGCTTCAGTCATCCGTTTAACTACTGCCAACCCGAAACCTTGACCTTTTGACTTCGTGGTGAACAATGGCGTAAAAAGCTTATGCTTGACCTCTTCACAAATACCTACTCCTGTATCCTGAACGATAATCACTACGTCATCCGCCTCTCGATACGCACTGAGACGAAGCCTTCCGCCTTCGGGCATAGCTTGAACTGCGTTGGTCACCAAGTTATTCAAAATTCGTTTCAGAACCTCCGGGTCAGTCACCATTTTCTTGGCTTTATTTTCAACTTGGCAGGACACAGCTACATTGTCTGGAACGCCATTTTTTGACAAAACGTCTTCACACAGACTCTCGACATTTATTTCCCGAGCGTTTGGGTTTATTGTCCTGGAATAGTCCTGCAAATCTTGAACTATCTTGTTAACGTATTGAATATTCTGATCAATGCCATCCAGACTCTCTTTCATGCTCTCTTTTTCTTCGCTTTCTGGCAACGAAGACAAATCAGACCTAAGCAAGTAAACGTCGCTCGTAATTGCCTGCAACGGATTTCGAATGTCATGACCAACCATGCCAGCAGTCTGACCAATTGCAGCCATACGCTCAGAATCCTTAAGCTGCTTACTTTTCTCTTCAACCAGCTTTTCCAAGTTTTTGCTGTAAAACTCGAGTTTTTCACGCATCTCTACTGTGTCGGTGATTTCTTGAGTTGTTCCGAATCCTCCGAGCAAAGTTTTATCCTTGCCAAACTCCAGTTCAGCTCTTTCGCGTACCCATTTGACTTTTCCATCCACAATTATCCTGTGCTCAATATCGTAGGGGTCCCCGCGTAAAGCTGCTTTCCATTTGGTGTCTACATATTCTCTGTCCAGTGGGTGAACAATGTGTAGAAACGTCTCGTAGGTCATTGGCGTTCCTTTTGGGACTCCAAATATTCTGTGATTTTCATCTGACCAAAGCAATACATTGTGTTGTACGTCCATTCGCCAGCTTCCAGTTTTAGCCACTGCCTGCGCTCGATTCAAGTCATTTTTACTCTCTTTGAGCTCTTCCTCTCTTTTCTTCCGCGCGCTTATGTTGTGAACAACAGCAACAATCCCATTTTCAACACCGTTTCTGTCCCTTAAGAGACTGGCAGAAACAGAGACGGGGACAGGCGAGCCATCTTTTTTGTGGTAAATAGTTTCTCCTTTCCAAATGCCCTCTTTCGTGAGTTGTTCTAATACTTGTTCTCGCGTGATTCCATCCAGCGTCGGATATACAGGGTTGAATATTGCAGTTGAGAGTTTTCCAATAACCTCTTCTGCACTCCATCCGAATGTGTGTTCGGCTGCCTTGTTCCAACTCTTAATTACGAAAGAAGTATCAGTAGAAAAAATAGCGTCAGATACCGAGGTTATAATTAGGGCCTGTTCGCGAAGTATTTCTTCTGCTCTTTTGCGGTCAGTGATGTCGATACATGTGCCGACCCATTCCCTAATGGTGTTATCTGCATTGAAAACTGGCACTCCTCGCGCCATAAAGTGGCGATATTCGCCGTCTTTTCGACGGATTCGGTATTCTGTTTCGTAATTTCTTTTTTCTTTGGTGGCCTTTTTCCACACAATTAGCGTGTCTTCCAAGTCGTCGGGGTGTAGGGCATTTGACCAGCCTGAACCCTGGATTTCTTGAAAGGTTTGTCCAGTGAAGTTTCTCCATGAAGGCATGTCCTCAATAACTTCGCCTTCAGAGTTTGTAGTCCAGTCAAGTTGACCTGCTACTTCAACATATAATCGATGGCGTCCCTCGCTTTTATTTAGCTTTTCTTCAGTTTTCTTGCGTTCAGTGATGTTAGTGCCATATATGTTGGCATATTCCCTTGCAACAATTGGTGCTACCTGAATCAAATATTGGTTTTCGCCAACTTTCAGCTCAAACTCTATGATTCTTGCTGATGCCAGCGCTTTAGTGACTGCTGCCTTAACTTGTTCTGGTACGCTTTCTCCGATGGTGATTTGCCAGTCTTCTAAGAAAAGCCGGGAACTTGGGTTTGCGAACAATATTATTCCTTTTTTGTTTATGCGGAGCACCGCGTTTGGGTTTTCCAAGGGAAACTTGGATAAGCTTTCGATTTCGTTTTCGATTCTCTTGCGCTCTTTTGAGTCGATTTGATTATCAATCATGTTTTTCTTAGCTTCATGAGTGTCTTTCTGGGCACTCCGAAAACTGTCGTTTTGTCTTTTCTCTTTGATTGCCGTCATACAACCAATCAATAATGCAGAATTGATTTTACTTGGTAAATAAGATTTTGCTGGTTCCAGAATGGAGACCAAGTGGCTTCTTCAACTAAGAAGATCTGCACAGCTTGTTGTTGCTCTTTCAGCATGAAAAGCTCTGAATTTGAAACCAGACTCAACCGCGTCATCAATCCAACAATACTTTGGGACATCACCTTTACACCACCGTATGACGAAGTGGTACAAGCAGCCGAGGGACTTTTCAGTTTCATAGGAGTGCAATTGACAGCGGTAGACCCCGAAGATGGAGTCTTTATCTTTTCGAGTTCAGCGACTAGGAAACGTTGGGGTTACAGCCTCACAACAGGGCAACTACTATGGGGTCCAACTGCGCCAGAAGCACAACTGAACTTCTATGCCGCCGCGCCTCCCAACATCTACCAAGGCATGCTTCTCACCCCCGGCATCGGTGGAGTACTAACCGCCTACAACATCAAGACAGGCGAAGTCCTGTGGAAATACACGGCTAAACAAGTAGGCTTCGAATCTCCTTTCGGCAATTATCCAATCACCATTTCCGCCATTGCTGACGGAAAAATCTATCTGACTACTGGTGAACACAGTCCTACTCAGCCCCAGTAGCGCGGTTTCTACGTTGCGTCAATGCATCAAACGGAGCGGAATTATGGAGAATACTAAACAGGTGTGGGGAAGAAAATACCTTCCAAACAGTTGCGGCAGACGGCTATGTCCTAAGCCTCAATGCATTTGACAGTCAAATATACTGTTACGGTAAAGGACCAAGTGCTCTCACCACAACGGTTCAAAACGATGTCATCGCAAAAGGAAGCAGCTACTCATAAAAGGCATGGTGACCGATCAATATGCAGGCGCCAAAAAAATCGCCGAGAAACAAGGATTCACAGCAGGAGTTCCAGCAGTTTCTGACGCCGACCAACAGGGATAGATGGAGTATTTGTACATGCAACAGGCAAAACCCACAGATGCAACCGGTGTGCTAGTTCACCTCACAGGAATCGACCCTAACGGCAACTTCCAAGACATCGGCACAACAGTCAGCGATGAATTTGGAAACTATGTGATTGACTGGAAACCACTAATTCCAGGAACATACACGGTGAAAGCTACGTTCGAAGGCTCAGCAGCTTACTATGGCCCAGTGCAGCAAGCACATCTTTTGTGGTTTCAGATGCACCATCGCAGACAACTACGAGCACCTCAACTGAACCAGTAGGCATGTACATCATTGCAGCCACAGCCATAATCGTAATATCAATCGCCATAGTCGCAGTGCTCATCCTAAGAAGAAAAGCATAGCACCAAACACCAACTTCCCAACTTTCTTTTTTTTGGTTTATTCAATAGAAAAGACGGGGCATAGAGGACTCTGGTAATGTATACCCGACTTGCTCGTTGGGCTCACATTCTGCTCTCCTATAGTTAGCGGTCCAGAGCCACAGCAGACCCTCACTAAACCTAAGTGAATTGTGTGCCCACCGTTTCATGTGTCGTGGGATATTTTTTTCAATTTGAATTGGGGAGGAACTATCGCGTCTGTGAGGGTCTTCTGCTTAGCGCGCGTACTTGAACGCATTTAAGAATGATGGTTCTTCTGGCTGTCAGTGGAAGCAACATAGGAAGTTTTTATATATTCAGACGGATGAAACAGATACCACTGAAAATTTGGAGAAGAGGAAATGAAAAACTCATTAAACAAAACTAAACTCTCAAGAAACCGAATGACGACCGCCTCGATTGCTTTGCTACTGACGCTAGTTATGACAGCTTCAACTATGCTCTTGCCATCTACTAATGCCAGCAACCCTCCAGTGACTATTCCAACCCACGCCTACGTCTCCGTCGTACCAGGAACCATCGGTGTGAACCAATACACCACAATCGTCGTTTTCGTCGACAGATATTCACCCACAGCTGGCGGTGCAGTCGGTCAAGTCTGGGATGGCTATAAGCTAGACATAACGAAACCAGACGGAACCAAAGAAACAATAGGACCATGGAAATGCCGCAGTGCAGTTGCAAGCGACTGGCAGCAATATAAACCCGACCAGATCGGCAAATACACTATAGTGTTCAGCTGGCCTGGAGGTAAAGTTGAACCGAGCTTAGCCACCTACAATGTAACACAAATCGGCGACATATTCCTTGGAGCCACAAGCGCACCCACCACACTTACGGTAACGACAGAAACAGTACCTGTATACCCAGAAACACCAGTTACAACTGGCTACTGGACTCGCCCATTAAATGCCCAAAATAGGGATTGGTCACAACTCGCAAGCAACTGGCTTTTAGGCTCATGGCTCGTTGACAACTATCAACGATCAGGTCAAGGACCGAAAAGCCCCCACATCTTGTGGACAGCACCGATTTGTGCAACTTCCCCATCAGCGAAAGGCTACCCCGGAGGATTGGCTGACGAATCATGGCCTGCAATATCAACGAACATAAATGACTATGAGAGCTCAATGCGATCACCCATAATAATGAACGGAGTAATCTACTACAATGCGCCAACAACCCAACAGAGCGTCAAATACGGATATTACGCCGTAGATCTGCATACTGGGCAACAGTTGTGGCACAAGAACGGCACAGACAACGGGCTCAACAATCCATTCATAACTACGACGCCTAGTGCAGCTCAACTAACCCCACATACGCTAAAGCATTCTTGGGTTTGTCTATTGGTCAAATGTACAAATACGAATCGGTCAATGGACGTGGTGTTGCTTCGTTCCTTTGGATGCGGGACTATTTACCAACGACATTCAACACTGCCTCGTCTACATGGTATATGCTTGATGCCACAACGGGCGACTGGATTCTCAGTCTGAAGAACGTGCCGTCAGGTACAGCCGTAACTGACCAAGATGGTAGCCTACTCATATACCAGTTCAACAGCACATCAGGCAACGTCCTATGTTGGAACTCAAGCAAGGCTATTTACCCAGGTGGACCCACATCAAGCGGCGCGGAGGTTTTCCGACCTTCAGTCGGATTAGTCATCGATGCAGTCAACGACACAGCATGGGCAAACACAAATCCGAATACTATTGGAAATCTTACGCCTGACCTGATAAAAGCGTTGAAGACGCCTCACTCCGGATACACAATGAACGTAACAGATCCATCTTTGAAGTTCCTACCTGGCCCAGTCGCTGCAATATCCGGAGTTACCCCGACAGGAACAATGAGAGTACTCCAAAACGCTCAACGCGAACCCAAAGCGATCTTTGGCTCGTCACTCAGTACTACTTATACCACAAGCATAGGCGGCTCTGTAATTGCTGATACCTTCTGGATTTGGCTGGTAAATATAAATGAACACGCAACCAGTTACAGCCCATGGCCAGGTCTAGATGCCTCCGTAAACACCAACCTCGGATTCACCGTTACATTGAAGTACAGCAAAAACATGACGGTCCCGTTACCTGGCATGAACGCAACTTGGACAGTTGCTGCCGTGAACCTAGATAGCGGAGTATTTGTCTTGAGGAATGCGCAGACTGGTCAACTCTGGGGCTACAACCTAGAAGATGGGACCCCTCTGTGGGGACCGACAGCAACGCCAGCAGAGCAATTCTACTACTACAGCCAGAACACCGCCATATATGATGGAACACTCCTCGTCACAGGCCAATACACAGGAACAATTTACGCGTACGACGCAAAAACAGGAACACAAAAATGGGTCTACCGCGCTGACTCAGCACCCTACCGCTTCGAAAGTGCATACGGAGACTGCATGACACTCAGTTTGGGCGCAGTCTGCGACGGACTAATATACACCTCGTCAACTGAACACTCCCCGACTAATCCTCTATGGCGACAATCATACGTGCGAGCTATCAACTTAAATGACGGAACAGAGGCATGGAAGGTTGACCTCTTCAGCCAAGGATTCTCGATAGCAGACGGCTACCTAGTAAGTGCAAGCCAATATGACAACCTAGTGTACTGCATCGGCAAAGGACCAAGCGCAACAACAGTCTCAGCACCACAAACTGTCATATCTAAAGGAAACGACGTGCTCATAACGGGTACAGTAACTGATCAATCTCCAGGCGCAAAAGGCACACCAGCGATAGCGGATGAGTATATGCAGGTTTGGATGGAGTATCTGTACGAGCAACAAGCCTGCCCAACAACCGCAAAAGGCGTCCAAGTACACGTGACTGCAATTGACCCCAACGGGAACACACAGGACATCGGTTACGCTACAAGCGACATGGGTGGATCCTTCGGCATTGCATGGACTCCTCCGATTGAAGGCACTTATCAGGTGACAGCCACCTTCGGCGGATCCAAATCCTACGGAAACTCCTACGCAACCACACACTTCGCAGTCGGCCGAGCAGCAGCAGCCTCACCATCACCAACCTCAGTACCACAACCACCAGGAGAAGGCCTACCAACAACAACATACATTGCCATAGCAGCAGCTGTCATCATAATCGCAGTAGTCGCAGCAGCAATTCTCCTCAGAAGACGCAAATAGAAAAACCGCAAACAACACAAAATCTCCCTTTCCCTTTTTTTGTTCAGGAAAAACAATTCAGAAGCAGAATAGGGGCCGAGTGGGCTCTGGAAAAGGCAACTATTGAGGTTGCTCGGTTTAGTTGCATCTCTACTTTCTCCCATGTGCTAGCGGTCCAGAGCCCCAGCAAACCCTATTGTTGCGAGTGAGCATCCGCTCTTTGAGGCGTTGCATAAATCACGTAACCGCAGCGCTTTCAATTTTCGATGACAAAAACTACGTTCAAGCTTAAATTGCTAAAAGCACACGCTAAAAGGACTACCGTTAAAGAATATCAGGTATATTCCGGGATTATGAAGAAGTTTGTCAGCGCCTCGCCATCATAGTAGATGTTGACTGCCACTTCTACGTAGGTGCCTGCCTCAATAGTTCCTATCTTCACGTAAGTGTCATTTGCCACCTTGTCGCCTTGGTAAAGTGTTATGTGGAGCCTGCAGTCACGTGCAGAGCCTGTTCCCATATTCCAAACTTCACCCGAAACGTAGAATCGAATGACTCCCGACCAGGGATGCCCAGCCGCTGGAGTAGATCTCACGTCGGCAGTGCCGAGTCTCGTTATTATCTTTGGAACGCCCCTTTGCTTTATCTGGTCAATCTGTCTCTGGATTTCCGCGTTTTCATCAGCGATATTGAGGCTTTCGCGCTTTGTTATCTCTGATCGGTTCGTTAGATTTGTAATTTGGTCTTCTAACGTTGTTATTTTAGTTTCAAGGCTTGCCTTTCTGCTTTGCAGTCCTTCTGTTTGATTGCTGAGCGTTGCCAGCTCATTTTTTAGGTCGCCTATTTGTTTCTCCATGTACTTGTTTTCCGCCGAACTGTGTTGTTGGAGAGTATAAAGATATGCGTTTGCAGCAAGACTGCCTGCTAAGATAACTGAAACGACAATTAGGGCAAGTTTGGTTTTCAGCATCTTCCCGCTTCCTAACTATACTCTGGGATTATGGTCCAATTTGACAGTGCTTCTCCCGTGTAGTAGATGTTTTTTGCCACAACCGTGAAAGACCCGCCGACGAGGTCACCTAGCGGTATGTATGTGTCTACTGCGACAGTGGTGCCTTGGTAAAGCGTAACGTGAAGGCTACTGTTGAACGCCGTCTCGGTTCCAACATTGCATACTTCACCCGTGATGTAGAGGCGTATGTCTTGGCCTGAATAGTTGTATCTCATGTCGTTTGCGCCAAGCCTCGTAACCAGTTTTGCAGGAACCTCCCCCTGACTTAGCAAGCTCAGTTGACTTTGGAGATTCGCGTTTTCATCCGTAAGCTTGGATTTTTCGTCTTGGAGATTGCCCATTTCGTCAATGAGCACTGAGGCTTGACTCTCAAGGTCTGCTGCCTGTGATGCAAGATTCGCGTTCTCACTGTGAAGACTACTTGCTTGACTGTTGAGGTTTGAGAGTTGACTTTGGAGGTCCATTACTTCTTCTTGAAGACTATCTGCGTTTGGAACGGCCTGTTGCGAGCAGAAGTAAACGTTTGCTGCCAAGCTCAGCAATAGAACAATCGTAGTTGCTGCCAAAAGAATCATCTGAGGCCTCATTTTCAACTTCAAGGTTCAGGCATTCCTGCTTACTTTTGGTCGATTCGCTGTAACTACAGCCAAAGCTATCATGAACATTTCTAATAACTCTCCCTGGAGAACAGAATGGTTCTCTTACAAGAACACCTGCCCATCCAAGGCGCCGCATAAGTCTCATAAGCGTAGCGCTTGTCTTTTCTGAATGGGCTATTCTTGCCACTTTTTAAAAGCGACCTTTAGCATATGGCTTGGTTAAGAATCCGGAGAGACAAAACAGAAAAAACAGGCGCTGAGAGGGCTCTGGAACAACGTTTACCTGACTTTGCTCGTTGGGGTTCATCTTTCTCTCTCCTATTAGCGGTCCAGAGCCCCAGCAAACCTTTTTCGTTGCAGATGCGGCTTGAGATGAAGATGAATCTGGGAATTACCGTTTTTTTGGCAGTCTCTAACGGAGAATCAACAGCAGTGGTCTACGTTTGCCCGACCCACGAAGTAAGGTGTGTTTGTCATTCTCCTTGGGTTCCTCTCTGTGCAAAACAATCCATTTATGTCTTAGACCGCACAATATTTCCTTTGTTGAGCTAATGAAGTCGGCAAAGGCACTCATCCTTATCGCGTTGTTAGTTCTCGCTTTTAGTCTACCTTTCTTGCTTCGTTATGCAGTTGAAAGCGAAGCGCCCGGCGAGGTTTTCTATTTCGGGGTAACATATGGCTCGAACACAACTTGGGAAGCGAAGCTGCTGATAGACAGGGTTAAGGGATACACGAATCTATTCATTGTAGATTCTTGGGATATAAGCACAAATGAAACCGCCCTGAATGAAATCTGCCAGTACGCAGTTAAAGCTGGACTAAGCGTAATAGTATACTTCGATTACGTATTTTACAACGTTGAACCATGGCAATGGCTTCGTTCATGGATGGAAACGGCGACACAGAAATGGGGCGATAAGTTCTTGGGAATTTACCTCTATGATGAGCCCGGCGGAAATCAGATAGATAACAACCAATGGCGCAGTGGACCATCCGCCAAGAAAGCTATGGAAAACGCTTCAGATTACAGTGATGCTGCGAGACGGTTTGTAACTAACATCCCTTCAACTTTAAGCTGGCAAAACGTGAAAAGTGTAAATCTCCCAATTTTCACTTCTGATTATGCACTTTACTGGTTTGATTTCCTAGCGGGGTACGACACGGTTTTCGTGGAGTTGGGTTGGAACACCAGTAGGGTTCAGCAAATAGCTTTATGCAGAGGCGCCGCGAATGTGCAAGGGAAAGACTGGGGCGCCATAGTTGTCTGGACTCATGATGGACCACCTTACCTTGCAAGTGGTCACGAAATACTTGAAGATATGCTGACGGCTTACCATGCGGGAGCAAAATATGTTATTCTATTCAATTTTCCAAAATATCCTGAAACCAACCCGTACGGGACACTAGCTGAAGACCATTTTGCGGCTTTGGAGCAATTCTGGAGTTATGTCCAAGGGCACTCGCGAGACAATTCCGAAAAAGCAGACGGGCGTGTGGCTCTTGTTCTGCCGAAAGACTACGGATGGGGCACAAGACGAACTGAACAGTTTATTGAGGACAGAATATGGGGTTTTTGGCCTGAGGACGAAAAAACGCTTACAATTGGCGTGAACATGAAAAAGCTCATGGGCAAATATGGCTTGAACTTAGATATGATCTACGATGATCCACAATTTGACTATCAACAAAATTATGATCAAATCTATTTTTGGAACAGCACCCTCGCCTGGGATTCATAGTTTCTTAGCAGGCATTCGAGCAAGAATCGTTAGAAGCAGCCTTCTTTTGCAGCTCACATTTGACTTCATAATTAAGCACAAATAGACCAATCACTGTCAACACAATGCCTATGGCGAGTAAGGGCCACAGATAGGATTTCCCAAAGTACTCGTCAAGCAAAGTCCAAGCGCTCCTAAAGACAAGTATTGAAGCGCCAAGAAGAATAATTTCCCCAACTATCAACAAGGCAAGCCGCATGTAAGATACAAAAGTTTTTGCCCCTTAAAAAACTATCAAGACCAACCAACAGGAAACCGACCAACAGTAGGACATTTCATAGACCAGATTCAGTACACCTAATTGCTTGTCTACGCAAGTTCCAGGTGTATCATTGAAGCAGTGGTTGCAGCCATAGTAATTGGCATCGTAAACCTCTGCTCGATAAGAAGACGGAAATAGACAATCAGCAATCTCCCTTCCCATTTTTGTTCAGGGAAAAATCAGGAGCAGAGTATCGGATTGAGTGGGCCATGGAGAACGCTTCCCCAACTTTACTCGTTGGGTTTCATTCTTTCTACTTTGGGTTAGTGAACTGAGTCCCCAGCAAACACTCTTGAACAGGCGCTTGCTACGAAGGCAACCTACCGTTCCCTTTCTTTTCCAGCAATCGCTTGTATGTTTATGACACCTTCAGATGGTGGTTCAGCTTATCAACGTAAGAGATTTATACCCAAACTCAAACAGCAAAAATAGGATGGTACGGCGGGAATAGTATAGTCAACAAGAGCACAACCTTAAGACGAATCACGGCAATTACAGCAATTTTGCTCTCCCTTTGTTGGTCTATACACGATGCCCAAGCACAAAACGAAATGGGGCTTACAATAGCAGACACATTTGAAATCCCCGCTCAGAGCGGCACAATTAGCTTTGAAGCCAACGGCACATTCGAGGAAGCCCACTTGGAAAGTGGCGCATGGGAGTTTGTGAACCTGTGGTTTAGGGATTTTCCGCAACAAGAAAAACTCAACCTCACAGTCGCGGCTAAGGACTCCGACGTGACTATCACGTCTTATCGGTTAGTCAGAAGCAACACATCACTGGGCAATATGCGAATCAGATACACAGTTGTAGGGCAAGGCAAGCAGACCTTCAATTTTGGTGCTATTCCCAAAAGCGGAATATGGAACGTAGTTATAGACGGCGTCTTCCTTGGGCAGGAAAACGGATGGACGGTGTCTGATCAAGGGACAGTGACCGTAACGGGCGCCGCTTCCCAATCTAACGTATCGATAATTTACTATATCTATCCTGATTCTTTCGTGGCACTTTTGGAAAAGCCTTTCCTTGAGAGGAACTCAGTTGCCATCGCAACGGCAATTGCCTTAACCGCCACAGCCGTCTTGGCGATAACAGTGAGGAAATGGAGACAAAGTAAAGAGATCAGTCAAGACGGTCTACGATAGTTAAGACAAGCTGATAGCAATAGAATTGCAGAGGAGGAAGAAAAATAATGCCCTGGGAAAACTCCAGCGTCGTGGTCATACCGATTTTCGTAGTAGTAGTGCTCACAGGAATCTTCGGCATTCTGAAGTTGACGAAGAACAAAACGAGAAGAGTCAGCACAGTTCGGCTTTTTATCCAAATCGTTGCCGTTATCGCCGTCTTTATGGGTCTCATTTTGGGACCTTTTGATGTGCCAAGATGGGCACCACTGGGTCCAGCCCCCCGCGACCGATTAGTTGGAGCAGAGTATTTAGGAACCCAGTTTCCAGACGGTATCTCCGTCCCTATACTTGCATGCTACTATGCCTCCGGCAGAACGGTGACGTGCCCCATCTGGCAAATGCAAGCCTATGTCTTCCCATTCTGGAATTTTGCACGAGGCTACGACGTTTTCTATTCCACATCCGGACTGCAAATGATAGCCATCGTCCTCGGATTGGTCATAATAATGTCGATTGTTTTGGGCAGGTTCTTCTGCGGTTGGATCTGCCCATTTGGCTTGTACATGGATTTATTGACTCGAATAAGGAAAATCCTCCGCGGGCGGCACCTGAGTTTCTCCGAGAGGACGAACACCGCTCTTGGACAGTCAAGATACATAATCATCGCAGTCTTCATGATATTAAGCGTAATCTTCGGTTCCTACGCGATATTCGGCACCCAGCTCATCCCGGGAACAATCCCTGGTGGACCGCTGGGAACAGAAGCTGGTATCGTAGGAAGCATCAATGAACCCTTCTGCCTAGTCTGTCCCATGAGACCTCTATGCATATTGGCACTAAGCGCGGTGGGCTACATGAAGTTCTCTTACGTTACCCAAATAGCGTATGGTCCGCTTTGGGTTTCAGGCTTCTATTTGACCTCGATAAATTTGGCTGTTCTCATTATCGTCAGCATTCTATCTTTTGCGTATAGGCGATTTTGGTGCCGGATCTGTCCATTGGGCGGACTGACCGCGCTATTTAGCACATTTACTCCATTTAAGCAGATTTCACTGACACGCCTGCAAAAAAACGAGAAGACCTGCACCAAATGCGGCGTCTGCAAGCGGGTCTGCCCAACGCAAGCGACAGATGTTTACGAAAAGAAGGGCGGCGATGTAACTGAATCCAGATGTATGCTCTGTTTCCGATGCGTTGAGATGTGCCCTGAAAAAGACACCCTGAAAATAAAGTTCGCTGGAAAAGACGTTTTTAAATCCAGAAACTGGCTGGAATCAACGAAAGCAGAAACTTGAGGGTTGCCTGCACTCAGTTCAGTCTGCTTCGTAATCCGATAGTGCATGGAAGATTTGGCTCGTGCTTAACCAGTTGAATTCCAGTAGAACAGCTTAGGATACTCTTCTCCAAAGGAGAAAGATGGATCATCATAGATTATGTCCAGAGAGGACCCATATTGTGTTTGCAGTCTTTGAGTCATTTCCCAGACTTGGGAAGACTTCTCGTCTGGCTCCCAGAAGCCCCAAATCTTATCGTCAGGGTATCGCAGTCCTAAACCATAGTTCTTGGGCAAAACCAAAGCAGCATCAGACTCAATTGAGCCTCCAATTACCTCTTTGTTTACTACATTATTCCAGAATTCTTCAATGGCGCTAAAATGTTCATCGAGCATAACGCCGTAAGGGTTCTCTTTGGATTGAGGATAATTGAAAATCGCTATGTACTTTGCACCGGCTTTGTAAGAGTAGAGCATTTGATCATAAATTGCTGTGCCGCTGTCAAGGTATGGCGACGCGTTGTATTTCCAGGTGATCATTATTCCCCAGTCTTTGTTCTGAACCTTTGCTGCTCCTCGCACCAATGCAATGTCTTGCGATAAGCTTTGATTCCAACCTACCTGAGCAAGAACAACGTCGTATCCGGAAAGGTAATCGAACCAATGGAGCACATAGTCAGAACAAAAAATTGGAATATGCTTTGACTTTAGGGCAACTGTACCGGGGTCTTGAAGAAAACCATTTATGAACCCTGCCGCGACGGAGTCGTACGTAGAGTTGGGGGGCAGACGCCATTTTGTTGCATTTTTGTCCGTGTCCAGGTAGATGCCGCCCCGTTCGTCGTAGTAGTAGACTCCTAAGAAATGTTTGCCATATCGTTCACTCGCGTTATTGACCCATGTTGTTCGCCAAGTTAGGTCTTTTTCTGCCAGAATCTTTGGATCGAGGTCGCCAAAATAAACGATCAAGCTTAGCTTTGAGGCTACTGCGTAATCGCAGATTTCGTTAATGGCCGTTTCATTGTAGCTTATGGGTCCGGACTGAAGAATGAGGAGGTTGGAATGTCCGTTTATTCGGTCGATAAGCTTTTTTGCTTCGTTGGTGGTGTTTCCACAGAAGGCGACTCCAACATAGCAGGAGGGTTTCGATTCAAACCCTTCGAGTACGAATCGTTGAATCGCAAAAGTGCTTGCCGTTATGAATACGAGTGAGAAGGCGAAGATAATAATGGTGTGTTTTTTCAACTGCTGACGCCTGAGCATGCTGGTTGCGTTACTCATGAAGCTTGTAGAAGCCTGCTGATATTCGTTATTGTTGCATCTAAACCCCAAAGCCTGTGAGAAATTGTGACATTTCGATTCGGATAGCGCGGACTCTCTCTCCCATGATTTGGGCATAACGGTAGCCGTGGTTCTCATTCTTATTGCCTGGTCCAAAACAATCGACATTACCATCGGCTCAAAATGTGTCGGTTTCAGGCTGAACCGCTTGCCATTAACTACCCATGAAACGAGGCAAGTCGAGTTTAGCGCCCATAGAGTTCAGTGAGATATGGCGGCACTGATTTACTTAAAGAGGGCGCATGCGAAGTCATTTCACAACAAGATTTGTTAACGTCTTTTCCCTGACAACATCCGCTGTTCTTTTACCGACCAACCGCTCAGCCACTTTGAGAGCGAAAAGAAGCGCCGTGGCAGGACCTTGACTGGTAATGATGTTCTCATCCTCCACCACCAAATCCTTTCGAGGCTTGCCGCCACCTTTTTCAAGCTCAGCCTCCATGCCGGGATAAATAGTGCAATTTCTATTTTTCAGGATTCCAGCGTCGGAAAGCACAGCCGGTCCTGCACATATCGCAGCCACCAACTTATTAGAACTATACGCCTCCCTAACCATCGCCAAGACTCTGGAGTTCTTTCTGAGATTAACGTAACCAGGAGCCCCACCTGGGCAAATAACCGTATCAAAATCCTTCACAGTCACCTCATCGAGCGAAGTGTCAGGAACAAACTTCATACCGTGAGCGCCTTCAACCACATTAGGCACTAACCCAGCAATCACTACTTCTACACCGCACCTTCTCAGGACATCCACTACAGAAGCCGTCTCGATCTCCTCAAATCCAGGAGCCAAAAACAATAATGCAGAAGCCATAACTCACGCCAACACTAATACTCTAATAGACAATATATAAGCTTCCTTTATGCGTGTTCCCTTGTCATTTAAGAAGAAATTCCTGCGGAACATATTCCGGGTTATTTCAGATCTGAAAGAAACGAGCGCTGCCAAACCGAAAGTTGCACAGTGTTTTAAATGGGACAATATTGTGTTATATTGTAACATATATGTCACAATATTTATAACGATGCTTTTACTCAATAGCTTTTGCAGGTTGAGAAGTACGCTTTAAGTATGCGTTGAGGAACGGAGCGCGTATTAATCGAAACAGCTGAAGATTGATATGCGGTTAACACCTTGCCTCGACGGGCTGGACATACATGAACGTTGCATGGAAGCAATTAGAAGCATGGCTAAAACGGCGAAAAGCCATGAATCGACCAAGAAATTGCTTCAATGGGCCGTAAACGTCAATTAAGGCTTAGACTCAACCTGCTTCTATTTTTTTAATCTCTCCATTTGGTTTCCAAAAAAGAGAAGAGCTTAGATACAAAAGATACTAAAATATCTCACCCCGGTCACTTTGGAAAAATGGAATTTTGAAGGTTATATGTAAGGAGCATAAGAAAACAAAGCATCTGGAATTGTGCGCATAAATGAAGTGAGTAAGGATTCATAAGTTTTAAAGGGTTTGAGAAGAAATTGAAAAACACCTTGACAATGTGAGGGTGATGTTGAGAGTGATTGTTTACGATTGGAAGGTGCACATCAATGAGGATTTTGTGGCTCAGGTGAAAGCTCCCAATGTTGAAGCTGCTCTAACGATTGCTTTCGCAAAGTTGCGAGAATCCAACAGATTCTTCAGCGAGCTTGTCTTTGACATTCAAGTGGTCAACTTAACCATATACAACAAAGCATGAAGAAGTCACAAACGTTGAGCCCGCTTTCAGTTACATAATACCTATAGCGTAACCAAGATGAGCTATCTGGGTTCAATGCTCTTCAGCACTCATTGTCCAGTGGCGTTCCATGCGATTAGCTTGTCGTAGTGATATTTCCCAAATAGCCTTGTCCATGGAGAGTTGTACACTATATCGAAGCGGTCGCCGTATATCTGGACTAAATAATTAACTTTGTCCCATATGTATTGCGAGTTTTCGTCTGCGTCAAAAACTCCCCAGATAGTGTCCTGAGGCTTTCGAAAACCAAAACCGTAGTTGTCCGGAAGCAAATAGGCAATTCGGTCAGTGTTAGAAGATTTGTTATGCGGATTCTCTAAGACATAGTTCTTATAATTCTTGATAGCTTCAAAGTGATCTTCGCTGAGCATGCCAAACTGCCCTATTTGAGGATAGTTGAAGACTAAAACGTATTTGGCGCCCGCGTTGTAGGCTGTAATCATGTCTTGATATAGCGCAGGAGCTGAATCTATGTATGGTGGTTGATCGTAGGTCCATGTCACGATTGCACCCCATGTCTTGTTGTGCATTTCTGCGGCTCCTCGACAGAGCGCGATGTTTATTGGTCGAGAGTGGTTCCAACCGAATTGGCAAAGAACCACATCGTAACCAGCCTCGTAGTCATACCAGTAAACTGCATATTCGGAAGTGAACAGCTTTGCAGTTTTAACAAATTCCCTCATCTGAAGGTACAAATAGTACACGTAGGTGTTGGCGGCATCCCGATAATCGCATGGCATGTCGTAGTTGGGACTGAATTGCCTAAAGTTTCCCTGGTCTAGCTGATTCCCGCCAGGTTCATCCCAGAGATAGTAGCCTAAGAAGCGGTCACCGTACTTGCTTTTTGCCTCGGAAGTCCATTCTATGGGGTTATAGGTGAAGTTGGCCCTAGGGGAGGGATAGACCATATACACAAGGAAATTCAGTCCTGCTGCAAATGCGTAATCGGAAACTTCCTCAAGCTGCGTCTTATTCTTCGTGACTTCTAAGTTGGTGAACGCTATCAGGTTCGTGTAACCTTTAACCTTGTCGATGAGAGTTTTGATTTCTGTCGAGTTCCCGCCGGACGTGACGCCCAAGAAGAACCCCTCTGGCAGAGTCTCCGGAGTTTCTTGTTTCCCAAAGAAGTAACTGTAGGCAACGGCAAACATAGACGAAAGAAGCACAACAATCAATATGGTAACGACAATTGCATCACGCTTCAAACTTGCAGCCAGCCATCGTTTTTTTGTTAATTGTAGTTAACAATTGCCAATAAAAAACTATCCAAAGTTCTGAGTCTATATTATCCATCACACTCAAGCACCCAGAACGCGCTATCTACTTAAACCACGTCAAAACAGCTGTTGGTGTCATTGTTGTCATAGCAGTCCTAGCCGACATTCTTCTCAGAAAGCGAATGTTAACTAGACGACTATCTTTTTTCTTTCCTAATGGGCTGAGAGGGCCCAGGAAAGAGCAACAACAAGGTTGCTCAATTGGGTTTCATAAACCCTACTTTGATTTGCGGTCAAGAGTCCCAGCAACACCCACAGTCAAATTCGCGAATCGATGTTGTGAACGCGCTCTCTCGGAAGCTTGTTCTTTCATGGGAAGCCACGAATCAGGGTACAACTGCGCGGGCAGCTCCATAGTAGCCTGAATTGTCAGTGGAAGCAACACTTGGACAGTCTTAAATATGACTGCTAGACATACCCGAAGAACCAGAAAGGATTCTGGAGGAAAAAGTGAAAAGAATACCTTTCGAATGAAGAGGAGAAAAAAACAAAAATGAAAACAAATCCAAAAGTTGAAAGAACGGCAACAATAATCTTCATACTATGCTTAACGAGTACGGCTCTCTTCGCATTAATTCCAACTGTAGCTGCAAACACACCGACGTACGCGTTTCTCACCGTCTCGCCAAACCCTGTTGGAGTAAATCAAGAGGCAGCGCTTATAATGTGGCTAGACAAGATAGACCCCACAACAGCAGGTCCTCAAGGTAGCGTGTGGCAAGGTTTTCAAGTTTTGATAACAAAACCTGACGGCACCACAGTAACTTTAGGTCCGTTTAAGGCCGATCCAGCTGCATTCGCATATTCTTTGTACACACCAGACCAAGTAGGCACTTACACCTTAAAATTCACATTCCCAGGGCAACAAGTGACAGGGCTAGGTGCAGTAATTCCAATCCCAATTAACGAATACTACGAACCAAGCAGTTTCACAACAACCCTCACAGTGCAAAAAGATCCAATTGCTCCATTGCCTCAGACTCCACTTCCAAAAGATTTCTGGACAAGACCAATAGACGCCCAAAACCAAGATTGGTATACAATCTCCGGCAACTGGCTAGGAACAGGAGCGACTACCTTCGGAAACACAGCCTACAGCTGGTCGGGAAACTTCAATCCTTACAGCAAAGCGCCAAACAGTGCCCACATCGTTTGGAGAAAACCAATAACCCTTGGAGGCCTTATCGGAGGTGAATACGGAGGCACAAGCACTAGCAACTATTACACAGGAAAATCGTATGAACCGAAATTTCAGCCACCCGTGATCATTAATGGAGTGCTATACTACAATGAACCTGATGCACCAAAGACAGGCTTCTACGCGGTAGACTTGCGCACGGGAGAAACCCTTTGGCGGCAAAATAGTAGCGGTCCAGTGACACAGATGGGTCTAACTGGTTTGTTAGGATACTACGGCTACGCTGGCATAACATGCGGTCAGATACTCAAACTCGCTAATCCAAACGAAGAAGGAGGACGCGGGTACCTCTGGTACATGGGACTTGAAAATGGGCTTGGATCACCAGCGGTCTATAAACTCTACGATGCTGCTACTGGCCAATGGATACTTTCGTTCAAGAACGCAATCGACGGGGGCACAAGAATAGTGGGACCAAACGGAGAAATGCTAGTCTACTTCCTAGATGGAACTTTCAACTGGCTCGCATTGTGGAACTCAACCAAAGCCATAGGGGCAGGGGGAGAATCAAGTACCAGCCTGTGGACCTGGAGACCCCAAGTTGGGGCTGAAGTTAATTGGCAAGATGGAATACAATGGAACGTCACCGTACCGCCAATTTTCGGTCAAGCAATCTATCAGATAGATTCAGGCACAATCCTTGCAACCACTGGGAACATTTTCTTACCACAAAATTGGCAGATGGAAGCAGCCTATGATGCACAAACAGGGAAATCGTTGTGGGTTGAGAACAGAACGACTCCGCCGGGAATCACTACCTTCGGTTTGATGGGACCTTTGAAGGATGGGGTCTACGCCGAATTCGACAAAGGAGCAATGCAGTGGCGCGGCTATTCGGTATCCAACGGAAAAGAGATTTGGGGTCCATCTGAGCCTTACTCTAACGCTTGGGGTTCCCAACCTTCCGAATCTCTCAGTGCCTACGGAAACATTTACCAGGTGGCTATTGACGGCATCCACGCTCTGGATCTTTCGACCGGCAAAAAACTTTGGGATTTCAATGCTGACATCAGCGGATCTGAGTTCCCGGGATTCAGTACTTATCCTTTCTTAGCCGCAATGATGACTGTTGCTGACGGAAAAGTCTTCGCAGCCACTGGCAATTCTCACGGAGACCCCTTGTTTAGAGGAGCAAAACTTTACGCAATTGACGCCAACTCTGGGAAGCAAGTGTGGAACATAAACGGGTTCTTCTTGGACACTATGCCTGTTGCTGACGGCTATCTAGTGGGTTTCAACGGATACGACAATAGCATTTACTGCTTTGGCAAGGGCCAAACCGCCACAACAGTCACAGCAATGCCTGGCGTAGGTAACACAGTGACAGTGCAGGGAACAGTCACAGACCAGTCACCGGGCAAAGCGAGAGGAACTGCAGCGATCTCAGATGCAAGCATGACTGCATGGATGGAGTACCTCTACATGCAGAAATCAAAGCCAGAGGGTGCAACAGGAGTTCCAGTCGAGGTCAAAGCTACAAGCTCAAGCGGGCAAACAACCAGCTTAGGTACAGTGATCAGTGACAGCAAGGGCCAATTCAAGGTAGCGTGGACTCCACCGACTAACGATCTGTACACCATTACGGCTGCGTTCGCAGGGTCAGAAAGCTACTTCAGCTCCGAGGCAGAAACAGCCCTATCCGTCAACGCTGTCGGCTCAACAGCGCCGACCCCAACTGCTGGAGGCTTATCCATCGACGCCCTTGGTATGTACATCATTGCAGCAACAGCCATAATCGTCATCGCAATCGCCATAGTAGCAGTGCTACTCCTAAGAAGAAAAGCATAGCACCAAAGAACGCTCCACTAAACTTTCCCTTTTTTGTGCAGGAGAAACAAACGGGGCTGAGTGGGCTCTGGGAATGATTACCAACTCACTCGTTGGGTTTTCATTGTCTCTCCCAAGTTAGAGGCCCAGAACACAAGCAAACCCCGTCAAACCTAATAGCCAATTTATGTACGCGCAAAGATACTGCAGAAAAAGTTCTTGGTATAACAGCTTCGTTGAAAATAGAGAACCAGCGCGCTGCGTAATTGGTAAAGAAAAGAGGTTAGGAGGCGTCGCCTTTATGCGGCGCCTTTTTGTGGCGTTGGGTGGCGAGAACTGCGACAACAACGGTTATTGCTGCCAGGAGAGCTGCAATGCCTACGATAACGATGAAGTAATCAGGTTGTGGTTGACCGCTTATGAGATTAGGAACCTCTTCTCCTTCAGCGTTCTGTGGGCTAATTAAGGTGGAATTTTCATCGGACGCGGCGGTGCTGTTGTCTTGTTCCCTGTATAATGTCGGGGTGTCGCCGGATGTTACCGTTGTTGTGTCATCTAACGATGCAATCAAAGTCGGGTTATCGCCATCTGCATCAGGGCTTAGAGTTGGGTCAACTTCAGACCTCGCACTAGCTGTTGAAACTGCAGCTGCGCAAAACAAGGTTGCAGTCAACAGAGCCCAAATTAAAAGTTTCTTTCGGTTTATTTCAATACGAGTCAGATTGCTTTTCATTTCAGACACCTGCTAAAACAGTAAGCAAACCTTCGATTTAGCACCATGCATTGGTACATAATCATAGAATTCCTGGAACGACTGTTCGAAACCATAGAACACTGAGCGCGCTTAGGTCGAAGATTTTTGCCCGCGCCTTTACAGTTCTAGAGATGATAACTTAAGATTTCGAAAGAATGTGCTGGGGTCTATTTTTGTTCCAGGTGATATAACTCGAGTATTTCCCAGGTTGTATTAGACACTTTTAGGTTTGATCCATCAAAGTAGGATAGATATCTTATTTCGTTTCCAGGTCGGGCAATTCCCTGGGTTTCCATTAAGAACACTTTGTGGCTATTCATAAAAGAAGTGTACTCAAAGAGGAAACAACAATCTACCGCCAATAAGTTAGTTTCCTCCCAAAGCTCCCTAATCGCGGCATCCTTTCTGCTCTCCCCCCGCTCAGCTCCTCCCCCGGGCAAATAAAACGTTCTATTGTCACGACTAACCACAAGAATCCCTTTTGGAGTATCTACAATGGCCGTGCCTCGCCGCCTCTTACTAACCACTTGTTATTCGCCCAAACACATTGAACTTTTTGTGCTTAATAGTCGTTTTCCACAACAAATCTCAAAATGTCATTATGTCAGTCAACTTTTCCAAGGGGCTGATTATTAGCCCAATAACGTCACAAAAACCGCGCTGATTTAGTTATGCAAGGAGGTAAGGATAGCTTGAAATAGATTGAGTCATTTCTTTTAAGAGAAGGAGCGCAGTTCATGCGGAAGAAAGGAGAAACAAGCGTAGACGATCGATCAAAACCTCAGCCTGAGAAGAAGAAGGAGAGAGACGAGAAGCGCAAGAAGAAAAAGTCTGACCGACTTGAAAGACAGCAGTCCAGAAACGCTTGAGATAGATATATCTCGGCGCGGATCAGTCTCCAATGTATTTTCTGAACTGACAAAAGTCTAAGTAGCCACCCTCTTAGCCTTCCATGAATAGACCTGCAAACTGAGCGAAGGGAAAAAGACACAATTGTCCAGCTAAACGCAAAACATAGTAACAAGGTTTCCCTTCTTTCTGCTCAGACAATGCTCTCCCTACTGGCTGGGTCTAGCACAACAGCAAACCCATCCAATCACCTTGCTTTGATGATTGGAAAATCTTCTCCGAAGCCTATTCTCTTGTTATTCTTTGTGTTCTGATCGGGTAATTTCTGTGCTGTAGTCATTTTGACGAGTCAAAACTCAACTTACAGCAAATCTCCTGAGCGCAGAAATTGCTGTTGCGACAGCGAAATCACAAAATCTTAAATCAGAAACGAAGCATACAAGCTGTCACCAAAAAGGAGAAAAAGAAATGCTCAAAGATTTGAGACAACCCAAAGCTCAAAGAAACAGGGCAATAGTCACTTCTGCCTTAATTCTACTGCTGTCACTAAGTTCTTTCTTGGCACTTCTGCCCACAGCAAACGCCGCAAACGTCACTACTTACGCATATCTCTACGTTGGCCCAAACCCTATTGGCGTCAATCAACAAGCTTCAGTAGTAATGTGGCTCGACAAGATACCCCCGATAAATGAACAAAACGCAGCGCTAACCTACGACAATTACACTCTGACAATCACAAAGCCTGACGGAACAACAACAAACATGGGACCGTACAAGTCCGACTACATCGGCTCAAAAGCGATACTATACACCCCTGACCAAGTAGGCACTTACTACTTCCAATTCAAATTCCTAGGCCAAGTGATTAACAGCAGACGCGCAGCCGGACAACCACTCAGCAACGACAGCTACCTCGCAAGCACCAGCCCCAAGATGCCACTGACAGTCCAATCTACCCCCATAGCAACATCATATCCTGCCGCAGAACTTCCAACCCAATACTGGAATCGCCCAATAGAAGAAGAGAACCGAGAATGGTGGACCATCGGAGGCAACTGGCTTGGAGTTCCTCTGCAATTTGCCACAGGTTACGATGCCATAGGCAGCTTTAACCCGTACTCAAAAGCGCCAAACAGCGCGCACGTTGTATGGACGAAGCCACTGTTGTTCGGAGGAATTGTCGGAGGCGACCTTGGCGACAAAAGCTACTACACTGGACTCTCATACGAAGAGAAATGGAACCCTCCAACGGTCGTAGCCATCAACGGACGACTATACTATCACTTGCCGCTTAGCAACTGGCCCACAGGCGGAGGGCTCGCATGCGTAGACATTCGCACTGGAGAACAATACTGGTGGCAGAACATAAGCATCAACTTAGGGCAACTGCTAAACTTCGACTCCATGAACCAACACGGCGTAATACCCTACCTATGGAGTACTGGCTCTACCTACACCATGTATGACGCAGTCTACGGCAACCCCGTTCTGACGATGGCAAATGCGAGCACAGGAAGGATCATCTACGACGATAACGGAAACATGCTTGTCTATGTTATGAACGCAGCACGCAATTGGTTAGCCTTGTGGAATTCAACCAAAGTTAGACGGACTCATAACGTTAACCGGGGCAGTGGAAGGGTATCAATGGAGACCTCCTGTTGCAGGTAAGCTGAACTGGTTAAGTGGCATACAATGGAACGTAACAATACCTTCACTTTGCAGGTCAAGCATTAACGTTGGTTAGCGAAGACATTCTTGTAACGACAAAGCCTTATCTTGAAGTGGACCCGAACGTTAATCAGCTTGCAGGATACGACGCACACACAGGTCAGTATTTGTGGGCATTCAACATCTCTGAGTACGCGATGGTTTCACGTTCAAACTACCTCTTCAGCACCATAACTGATGGAGTCTTCACTTATTTTGATCAGGCAAAAATGACCTGGACCGGTTACGACGCCTACACTGGACGGCAAATCTGGGGACCAACGCAACCTTACACGAGCCCGTGGGGTGTTTACAGTCAGAACTATCGAGGCTCTGGGCAGCCCTTTGTTCAATCGGCTTATGGCAAATTCTACGCAACAGCCTACGACGGAACCGTACACTGCTATGACTTAAAGACTGGGACCAACCTATGGAATTACTACAGTGGCAGCAGCGGTTACGAAACTCCGTATGGCAACTATCCAATGTACGGTGGAGTTACAATAGCGGATGGAAAACTCTACATAACCAACAACGAGCATAGCCCCAACTCACCCAACTGGCGAGGCGGCAAAATGTACTGCATCGACGCAAACAACGGAACACTTCTATGGAGCGTAGCTGGCTGGATGCCCGGCCCAATCGTAGCCGACGGCTACCTCGTGGTATTGAACTCTTATGACGGACAAATCTACAGCTTCGGCAAAGGCTTAAGCGCCACGACGGTTTCAGCTCCGTCAATTGCACAGCCACTTGGCACCTCAGTGCTTATCCAAGGCACCGTCACCGACCAGTCGCCAGCACAGACTTGCCTTAGGAGTTCCAGCAGCAGGCACCCCCGCCATATCAGATGCCTCAATGAGCGCATGGATGGAGTATCTGTACATGCAGAAACCTAAACCGACCAACGCCACAGGCGTAAAAGTGCATCTAACAGCTATCGACCCTAACAACAACTTCCAAGACATAGGTACAGCAACTAGCAACGCGTTAGGCAACTATGCCATAGAGTGGACACCGCCAGTTCCAGGACTATACACTGTGACAGCCACGTTCGAAGGCTCCAATTCCTACTACCGCAGTGAAGCAGGAACCTCATTTGTGGTTTCAAAAGCCCCATCAGCTTCACCAGCAATCGTAACACCGTCACCAACAGCCACCCAACCAGTAACACCAGCCAGCCCAACACCTGTCCAAACGCCAGTTTCGCCATCGCCAACTCAGGCAGTTAATCCTCCAACCAGTGCAGAGCCCACAGCTACCTACATCGCTATCGGTGTTGCCGTCGTCGTCATAGTCGCAGCTGCAGCTGCACTGGTCCTTAAGAGACGTAAATAGAAACCACGCAACAGAAATCTCCCTTTCTTTTTTTGTTTTTGAAAAACAATTCGCAAGCAGAGTTAGGCGCTGGAAGGGCTGGTGAATTATTGCCCAATGCTCTTGTTTTCATTATTCGTCTCTGCTTAATTCGGCGGTTCAGAGATCCAGCAAACCCTAGCAATGCCGACTAGGCGGAAGAGTCGCACTTCGTTCGCTCAAAAATAGGAGACATTTGCATTTGGCAATTGACTCGGAGCCGGAATTTCTGGAAACCAGGTCTAACCATGTTAAATTGCTTTATGCTGCGAAACCAAAAGGTAAAACCTTTTTTCGCGATAACCAAACGCATTACTGTAGCTCTTGCAGGAATGGGTTCCATCAAAAGTGAAGTTGGTGTGTGCGGGAAATGCTTTTTGCGTTCGTCTGCCAAGAACTGCAATAAAGACTGGGGTTGCGCTCTCTTAGTGGACATGTGTTTCGGGCATAATCATTTCTCTTCAGGCATGTATTTTTGAGATTGCTTCCATTCCGTTTCAAAATGATCGTTGCACATCGATAAGAAGCTTGGATGATTTGTCCAGATAATGGGCGAGTCTGTTAGAGCTTTGGAAGGGAAGAAAGTGAAAGTTGCCTCTTTTTCGTCAAACGTGGCTGCGTTACTCCTTAGGCAGCCCTGGCTGAATCTTAGTTCAAAATTAGGTCTCATCAAAAAAGACTGTACCTCTTGTGGAAAATCAATTTGCCATTCTGGTTTTTCCAAAACAATTCGATAGTTCACTTTCCTTTCCAAAGCTTTTTCATAGTTTTCTGAGCATGAATCTATGATTTGGAGCCATCTACTCGGAGTTGTAAGAATATTTACCTCACTTTTCACGCTATCATGTTGGAGTCTTAGCCTTTGAATTATTCTTTCTTTCCCTTCAATCATTATGAATTTGTATTCTTCTTCTTCAAGCACATCTTCCTGGAAGGTTTGCGCTTTCCTGAGAAACTTTTTTACCTTTGCCTGAAAATGCTCAAATTCCTTTGCTCTCTGTATCATCAAAATTTGGAGGCCATACTCGATTGGGGTAGCTTTGAATTTGTTTGGCAAAGCTATTTCTTTTTCAACCAAACCCATTTTTTGGAGTTCGCCGAGTGTTCGGTAGATTGCTGACCTAGCAACATCTGAATTCTTGGACAGGTTTTTTACGTCTGCCCGCCCAAGCTTTAGAAGTGACAAATACAGGTTCGCTTGCGCTTTGGTAAACCCTAATTGGAATAGTAACGCCATGTCTCCTTCTTCAAAAGTCATCAATTCACCTCACAAAAATTGCGCTCGATAAACGCAATTGGGCTGGTATGTAATAAAAACTGGCTTGGTAATAAGCTTGTCGCAACTCGTTGTTGTGACAATGTTTTATTAGCGTGCTCCTCGCTAACGGTCACGGACTTTAAGGAGAGCGAAAGAAAATGCATACAGACCATATTAGAATTAGTAGTAAACTTCGCAGAAAACGTCTGCTGTTCACAACAACTCTGCTTCTGGCACTGACAGTCGCAGCATCGACTCTTATGTCTGCTTTCGCTGCAAACCCTGTGTATCCAGAATTCAAAGCCACATATACCTACGTTGTTCCTGCCCCCAATCCAGTAGGGGTGGGCCAAACGGCCTTGGTTATTTTCTGGCTTGACCAGCCCCCTCCGAACGCGCACGGAGCATACGGTGACAGGTTCAAATTCACGTTAGAGGTCACAAAACCCGACGGAACAGTACAGAACCTTGGGACCTTCACTTCCGACCCAATCGGCGGCGGCTACGCACAGTACACACCCGACAAAATAGGCACTTACTACTTCCAAGCTAAATTCTTGGGCCAATGGATAAACATCACAGGCACCGAATGGTACATCCCCTCAGGCATGCAGCAAATGCCCGCAGGCGACTACTACTACAAGCCATCAACAAGCGAAAAAGCAGCACTAGTTGTCCAACAAGAACAAATAAAACCCTGGGCAGGACAGCCACTTCCAACAGGCTACTGGGAACGCCCCGTTGACGCAGGACTCAGAGAATGGCACCTCATTGCCGGGAACTGGCTGGCTGATGGAAACGGAAACCCATACAGCACAGGACCTCAAACAGCACACATTGTTTGGACAAAACAGCTGGACTTTGGAGGCATCGCAGGCGGAGCATTTGGCGATATTAGCTACTACACAGGCAGCGCATACGAATCCAAATGGAACCCACCAGTAATCATCCAAGGAAGACTCTACTACAACGTGCCCCTCAGCGACAAAGTCTACTCCAGCAGAGACTTATCCGTAGCAGATGGACAAGGTGTAGCCTGCGTAGACTTGCGCACTGGGGAGCAGCTGTGGCAAATAAGAGGCGTTTGTATAACCCAAGGGATGATATACAACTACGACACAGGCAACCAGCACGGTACAATCTCCTACCTGATAGCACCATTAGGGACCGTTTGGAGATTCTACGACCCATTCTCGGGCAACTGGCTCTTTAACATCACAAACGTCCCCTCGGGATCGTCAGCTGTTGGACCAAACGGAGAAGCCGTAATCTACCAGATGAACTACGCAAAGCGTTGGCTAGCGTTGTGGAACAGTACAGCAATACCTGAAGCATTGCTTTCAAACTCAAGCGGAACAGACATGTGGCAGTGGAGACCCGTAGGAAAAAGCCTTGACGGCAGAAGAGCTTACACCTGGAACGTGACGATACCGGACCTCCCCGGTTTGCAGAGCCCAAGCATACTAGCAGTGCTTCCGGACAGAATAATCGGCAGTTCTGGCATGACTGTTTTAGGCGGAAGGTACGCAACAGTTAATCCGTGGACTCTGTGGGCGATAAGTTTGAAGCCTGAAAGCAGGGGCCAGTTGATGTGGATCAAGAACTACCCTGCACCTCCTAACAACCAAACGATACAGTTTAGAGTTGCAAGCCCAGAAGACGGAATATTCATCATGAACAACAAAGAACTCATGACATACTACGGCTACAGCTTAGACACAGGAAACCAAGTTTGGGGACCTACTGAATCCTTAGGTGCATATGCTATGTACGGCATGAGCTGCCAAGTGTACGACGGAAAGATCATCTCTTGGCCAGACCACACAGGCGAAGTAGTCGCTTTCAACATCAAGGACGGCAAAAAACTGTGGACCTTCTCAACCGGAAGCTGCGGACTTGAGTCTGCATGGGTTAACTGGCCAGGCGGTTCAGGTTCAGGCATGACCATTGTCGATGGAAAGGTCTACGCCACGACTTATGAGCACTCTACCACTATGCCCCTCTACAGAGGCTGGATAATACACTGCGTTGATGCTGCCACTGGCAAAGGCATCTGGAACATCACTGGACTTATGCCAGCACTAGCCATTGCGGATGGATACGCGGTATCGCTAAACGGCATGGACAACCAAATCTACACATTCGGCAAGGGACAAACCGCCACAACAGTTACTGCATCGCCGAAAGTAATCACTCATGGCAACAGCATACTAATTGAAGGCACAGTTAACGATCAGTCTCCAGGAGCAAAAGACACACCCGCGGTATCAGACGAAAGTATGACAGCATGGATGGAGTACATCTACAAACAGCAGCAAAAGCCAATGAACGTCAAAGGAGTTGCTGTGAGTTTGGACGTCTTAGACTCAAACAACAACTTCGTTCACATAGGCACAACCACGACTGACGCCAGCGGCGCATACAGCTTCATGTGGACCCCTGATATTCCAGGAAAACACACCGTTATCGCCACCTTCGAAGGATCCAACTCGTACTTCAGCTCCACAGCCGAAACCGCTGTAGGAGTAACCGTTGCCTCTTCAAAATCGCCACAAGTAACCTCAACGCCTCCACCCACAACGGCGAACCCGACGCAACCCCCAGTTCAGACACCTTCTGCATCTCCAACTCAAGCAGTTAACCCGCCGACCAGTGCAGAACCAACGACAACCTACATCGCAATAGGAGCAGCAGTCATCATCATAGTCGCAGTCGCAGCAGCACTCATCCTAAGAAGACGCAAATAGAAGCAACAAAAACTCAACCCCTTTCCCTTTTTTTATTTATGAGGCAAAAGCGGAAAGCAGAAACAATTAGTCTTAGAGGGCTCCGGAAAAGCAATTAAACATTACTTGTTAGGTATGCCTAAGTCTTAGAGTAGACCGTCTTCTCAATGTCTTGTCTTGTTTTGGTGTTCGCCAATTTTAGCCAAATCGTAATCGGTTCAAACCAATCTGCAGCCAATTCGAAGGACCGAGAGCCAGTTTCCGCGGCTTTCGCCTTTCTGCCTCTTGAAAGTTCCTCAAAATCTGATGCTGTCATTTTTGGCAAGACGCACATGATGTCACGTTGCGAGCGGATTCTATTAGGGGTTATGAATTGCTAATCAATCCCCTGCGCTAAGTTAAAGTGGAATTCCCAGTGTATTTAAATAAGATACGAGACGCATAAGAAAGGAAAAGAAGGTCTATCGCCATGACCTCTGAACCGGAGAAACATGTCTTAATCAACGGCAAACCCTTTAAGATAAGCGGGTCAACTGGAAAGCCGACGCTACGTAAAGGGTCTTAGAGGAAACACGTTTTTTGAAACACTCTTCCCTGAGCTAACCTTGCTCATGGAATAACACTCCAAGAAGAAACAAGAAGGGAAATGGTTGAGCGGGTGACTCTGTATACCCATCTTGCTGGGAAGGTTTAAATGTGATAAGTTTAAGTATAGAGAAAGAATATTGGTTACGAAGGGTTTCAAAATGAGCGAAATGACGACAGAAATCCTTGAGCAGAATATCGGTAAAATAGTATTGGTTCGACTCAAGGGCGGCAAGAGCCTCAGAGGCAGACTCAAGGGCTTTGACCAGCACCTGAACTTGGTGCTTGAAGAGACAGAAGACACCTCTAACGTAGAAAGCCAAAGGAAACTCGGCTTAATTATCGTTCGCGGAGACAACGTCGTGTTGATTTCTCCGCCTCCAAGATAAGGTGACATAGTGTGGGTAAAGGTACTCCATCTCAAGGGAAACGCCAAGGCAAAACCGTCCACATAATGTGCAGACGCTGCGGCAGACGCTCTTATCACGTGCGTAACAAGCGGTGCGCAGCATGTGGCTACGGGGAAACAACCACTATCCGTCACTATAAGTGGCAGACAAAGACGCTTCTTAGACAAAGAATCGCCTAAACATCCCAATAGTTTCTTCCAATTTTCCTTTTCTGTACTCACCAAAACTCTATTCTTTGAGCCAGTGTTTCTCGACTATTTCTCTGATTACGTTCCAGTTTCGCGTGGTCGATTTCACCTTTAGCTTTGCCTCAAGGAACGGGTTGGGCAATCCTCCTTCTCCGCCTCCATGAGTCACACTAAATACCTCCGTTTCCTTTGCCGAAATTATCTGTGCGGTCGACTTTGGAATTGTTGTAGGCAACTGCATTGGGAATTTGGAGAGTGTGGCTGGAAGAAATGTTATCAAAAAACTTGCATTTTCCTCCTTTTGGCACTTGAACGGTTCAGCGTCGATTATCTGCTTAAGCTCCTTGACGGTGCGCACAAATGCAGCTACGTCGTAGCCTAGCAAGTCACGGAGTTTTACTTCAACTTTGGTCTTGATGGCCGCGGGGTCTTCGGTGTCTGTTTCGAAAATCACGTTGCCGCTTTGCTTGTAGGTCGAGACGTTTCTGAAACCTAAAGAGCAGAAGGCTTCCAGGAGTCTTTCCTTAATGACTGTACGACCGCCAACGTTGATTGCGCGTAAGAAAACTACATGCTTCATTATGCAGGCACCGTATTGTAGCGAGGAATTAACTGTAAGAAAAAGGAAAAAGAGCAGCTTTCTACTCGTTGCCTAAACCGTAGTAGCCCTTATCAATCTTAACGAAGATAAGTGGACCTTTGCTCTGAGCCATTTCCCGTGCCTTCCGCAACGCATTGTTCAGTACGGTCAAGATGCGTTCTTTCTCGTTGGGGCTGTCAGTGTTCTTTTCGCCCAGCTCCATCTTCAACAGGTTTTCAGAGAGGATTTCTGTACCGCAGATTTCCCCGTTCTTTATTAAAGTAGAGACAACGAGCTCCATGATTTCCTGCTTGTACTGCAGTTTTCTCCAAATCGGCTCGGCATTGGCTAGAGTCTTGGCTACTTTGTTCCATTTGTTCTGGTTCTGATTGCCGATGAGCAGCTTAACACGTTCTTTCCACTTCTTAAACCAGATACCTACCCACACGGTCAAGAAGGCTTCCAGTTCCCTCTGGTCCTCTTTGAAGCATTTATCCATGCGCTCAACGAGTTCGAAGTTGTTTGCTTCTTTCCCAATGAGTCCCCACTGGAACTTGAGATAATTCGTGAAGTCTTGGCAGGCAACTTGCAGCACTTTCCGGTCAGAACCCAAGACATCTAAGCCTGGATCTGCATCCTTCAGTTTCTCCGTGAGGAGAATTTCTACAAAGTTCATATTATCCATTCCCGCTCTGAAGCCTTCTCCATCTTACTAATGCGTTTGAGGCTTTTATTAAACCTTTATTCTGTTTGACATATAACTGGTTTAGTCAGTTTCCAGCAATATTTCGGTTTTAGAAATATGATGAAAACCCGTTTTTAGGACCATTTTAGGAGTTTGGGTAGCTCCGAGATATTGTTGATTAAGAAATCGGGTTTAGCCGCAAGCAGTTCCTCCCGAGTATAAAGCCCAGTTAGGACCGCAACGGTCTTGGAGCCCGCGGCCTTCCCAGCTTGAACGTCCACAACTGAGTCGCCCACGATGACGCACGCGCACATATCAACATCCATTGCTTCAACAGCTTTGATTAGTGCTTCGGGCGAGGGCTTAGGCTCATGCGTGTCTAGCGCGGTTACGACATGGGTAAAGTACTTCTCAAGTTGAAACTGACGCAGTTCAGCCACAACCTCTTCTCCCGGGATGACCCTCATCGTTATCAACGCCATCTTCGCCTTGTCACACAAGGCTCCCAGCGTCTGTGCGACATTCGGGAAAGGTTTCGTCTTACTTGCCGATGTTTTGTGAAATGCTTCGAGATAGACCCTTAGGAATTCTTCCCTGCCAACCTTTACGTCGTCAGGAAGGGGCTGCTTCTGTTCAATTCGCTTCGGAATTTCCAACGTGACAGCCCGTGTAGGAGCCTCCAGTCCGAGCGTTTTGAAGGCGGCTCTCGCTGCAGCAATGTAAGCTGGTTTTGTGTTTAGTATGGTTCCGTCCATATCAAACAGTATGCCTTTCACGTCGAGTTTTGTGTTGGTCATTGATGTCATGGTCGATGCTCGTGCTGTTTTTGTGTTTGAATGCGGTTGGCTTCATAAGTGTATTGCGTCTATCTTCTTCCGGTCAATCCTTGGACTAGGCAGTCTTCCTTAAGTTTTCAACATCGGTTTAGTTTTCTTTAGACACCTGGTACTGGTAGACCAATGTTCTTTTCATGTACACTAGTTTTTAGGAGCCGAAGAGGGTCGTTAGCATTTGAGATTGAACAGTTAATAACGCGAATTGGGCAGATACTTAACGATGCAACATGACGCTTGAAGGATACGCTGAATACAGAGCCCGCGAATTCTGCAATGACGTAAACTGCCCAGTACAGGTGACACTGAACACTTTGAAGGATAAGCCCGACGCGTATGAGCTTATTAGGCAAACCTGCCGCACCGCATGTCGCTTCAGTACATGGCAGTTCCATCATTGGCTCATAGAAAAGGGTTATTTACTGCTGAAGCCAAAAAGTCCCACGGAGCGTTAGAACATGGAGTGGGGAATGAAAAACCGTTTAAGTAAACTAATTCAAAAAGATGGCAAGGCACTTTTCTTGCCCATCGACCACGGCTACTTCCAAGGGCCAACACACGGCTTAGAAAAGCCTGGACAAACCATAAAACCAATTTACCAGTACGCAGACGCGCTCATGCTCACACGCGGAGTCCTCCGCAACTGCGTCGACCCAACAATCGAGAAACCATATATCATGCGAGTATCTGGGGCTGTCAGCGTTGTAGGCGAAGACCTGTCAAACGAGAGCATAGTCACTTCTGTTTGCGAGGTTATCAGACTCAACGCCTCGGCAGTTTCCATGTCCGTTTTCGTGGGAACCAAAGGCGAAAACAAAAGCCTCACTAACCTCGGCAAACTTGTGGACGAATGCGAGGACTACGGCATCCCAGTTATGGCTGTGACTTCCGTTGGCAGGGAACTGGAAAAACGCGAAGCCCGCTACCTCGCATTGGTCGCGCGGATTTCTGCTGAAGTGGGGGCACGAGTAGTCAAAACCTACTATTGCAGGGAAGATTTCGAGAAGGTAATTGAAGGATGCCCAGTTCCCGTCGTTATCGCAGGCGGTCCCAAGACTGAGACGCAAAGGGAAGTTTTCGACTTTGTTTACGACGGCATGCAGAAGGGCGCCATAGGCGTGAACTTGGGCAGGAACATCTGGCAGACACCAAACCCAGTTGCGTCAATGAGAGCAATCCGAGGAATCGTTCATGAGAACTTCAACGCCCAAGAAGCTGAAGAACTCTACAATCAAGTTGTAGCTGGAAAAGCCTAACTTTCGTCTTCCATACGGTGACCTAACCGATGCTCGTCGCCATGTACTACAACAACAAAGACGTGCGCATACAAGAAATGCCCAAACCCACAATCGGCGACGACGAATTCTTGCTTAAAGTCATGGCTTCAGGCATATGCGGAAGCGACGTCACCGAATGGTACCGCGTACCCAAAGCTCCAAAGGTTCTAGGGCACGAAGTCACAGGCATAATCGCAGAAACGGGCAAAAACGTATCCAAATACGTAGTTGGCGAACGCGTCTTCGTATCCCACCATGTCCCATGCAACAAATGCCGCTACTGCCTCCGTGGGCACCACACAGCTTGTGAAACTCTACACACAACCAACTACTATCCAGGCGGCTTCGCGCAGTTCATACGCGTGCCAAAAATAAACTTGGAAAGCGGCGTCTACCCTCTGCCTGACAACATGTCTTTTGAGGAAGGCACCTTCATCGAACCACTGGCTTGCGTTGTGAGGGGACAACGACTTTCCTGTCTCCGAAAAGACGACACGGTGCTGATAATCGGCGGCGGCTTGGCAGGACTTTTGCATGCACAACTGGCCAAAGCAAACGGCGTCTCAAACATAGTCGTAGCAGACATTAACCCATTCAGGATCAAGACGGCGGAAAAATTTGGTGCCACCCATACATTGGACTCGAAAGAGAATTTGCCAGAGAAACTCAAAACAGTGAATAGTGGTCGGTTGGCAGACCAAGTCATCGTCTGCACAGGAGCCACACCCGCAGCCTTAGTTGCTTTGGAATGCGTGGAAAAAGGTGGAACGGTTCTGTTTTTTGCCGTTCCTGACCCAACCGTGAGGGTACCTGTGCCAATCACTGACTTCTGGCGCAACGAAATCACAATGAAAACCAGCTACGGAGCTGCACCCCAGGACCTAGAAGAATCCTTAGCTCTACTTTCGCGGAAGAAGCTTAACGTTGCTGACATGATTACGCACAGGCTTAGCCTCCAGGAGGCTGCTGAGGGTTTTCGGCTTGTGGCGACCGCCGGTGAATCGATTAAAGTGATTCTGGAGCCAAACCGACTTTAGAGCCCGATTTGTCCCCACCTAACGTTTGAAGCGCTTTGTGACACAAGGACACGAAAAGGACAAATGCGATTCCCGTTGCCGCGAACACGGGCGTAAAGCCTACTGCTGTAACCAGAAAACCCGAAGCGAGCACTGAGCCGAACTCCGCGAACCGCATCGGGACATGGAGCCAGCCGATGTCGACAGAAATATTCTTGCTATTTTTTGAAACTTCTGCTACGGAATGCTCAAAGTAAGCTATGCTATAACCGCGAACGAAAGCAAGCGCACAGAGAACCCCTGGGAACAGCAGCCCCGAACCCGCCAAGAAAACAGTCGAAAACAAACCGACCCCGCTCAGAATTATGACCCTTACAATGTTCAGCGGAGATTTGAGCGACAACATCGTGACTGCTGATGCTATGAGATTGTAAATCATAAAATACAAACCGATTGTGATGTAGTCGTACCCAAGTTGTCCGCTCATAAAAACGGGCAGAAGCAGTGTTGTGAGGGGGTAGACGGCGAAGCTGTTAAACATCAGGCCTATCGAGACAATCCAAAACGTACTGCTTTTTCCCCTCGGGGTCAGCATCGCCAATATGTTAGATTTTTGCTTCTTTTGAACTTTCCCAGTTTTCCAAAGCATAGCTGCTGGAATACCCAAACACGCTGCTACAGCAGCCAAGACTGCGAGGGTTGAAGAGAAACCCAAATATGCGATTCCTAAGCCTGCTGCTGCGCTGCCGACGGCAGTTGATAGCCAAATTACGGCGTTGATTAGTGTGGCAGCTCTACCTTCCTTCTTAGGCGACAGGTGAAATACAGCGGTCCGGTTTACAGCCCAGTAAGAGGATTCCTTGAGTCCCTCGACGACTTTGCCGGCGAAAAAAGCCGGGACCGAGTTTGCAGCATAGTAGATTAAGGTTGAAACAAGCGTGGCGGGCCAGTTAGCGAGGAGAAATATGTGCGACCATCCGATGGTGTCTCCGAGTGCCGCTAGGAGTAAGCGTGCGACAAGGAATACGATGGGCAACGCGGAAAGCACGATGCCTATGTCTGCTAGATTCACGTTTTTCGACAGGAGTAGCAGCGGAATAAGTAGAGTTAGAGCTCCTGAGACGAAATTATTTAGGAATGTTATTGCGATGACTCTTCTCATGTGCTTTCGCGCTCAGAACTGCATGGTCAAGCGGCTTGATTTTCTTGGTTTTTTAGATTGCAGATTGGCTCCTATTTAGATTTGCTTGTGCCTCTGATTTTTCTTGTTAAGAAGGTTTGTTGTTGGGGTGAGTGTCTTTCTTGTTGAGTGTTCTTTCAAAGATTATTTTTTTGTTTCTGCGATGCCCTGAGGTGAATTTGCTCGTACGAGTGGCTAATCCTCTATTTGATGCGCTTGTTGTTGTCACTGTGAAGTCACATAGTGTCTTAAGGCATTAGCATGCAGACCATAATACAAGCTTGTTCTTTGCGCTGAAGAAATATCTATGAACCCACGTCTCTATGTTATAAAAGCGAGAAACGTCAAGGCGCACAGCGCGAGGCATTCACTCCGCTTCGCCATTCTTGACTGCGACAAAATCAGGGTTTTCCCATCGAACTTTATCTGCATATTGCCGCAGCGTATTACCGTAACTGCTAACGATGAAAGCGTTTTTGCCAGAATTTTCGGGGAGAACCGCGTTGAAGTAGCTAGGCGCCTGTTGACCTCGGCTTTGGAAGCTGAAAAGAACTCAGAAATCAAAACTGAAATCAGACAGCGCTTAAGAATACTTGACTCCACGGACAGTAATCAACGAGAGAAGTAGCAAGGTTTTTCAAGCCAGAAAGGTTTGCCAGAAAGAAATTCAGTTAGAAACCCCGCGAACCCTTCGTTATACATGTAATGCTCCGTTACGTCTTCACCGATTAGAATCAGGAAGTCTTTGCGCAGGTTCTCCGCGATGAGCTCAGCCACACCCATATCTCTGCCTCCCGATTTCAACTTTGATCTAAGCAAATCAGCGGCATCCGTGAATTTGCGCCGCACTTCCACCACCCAGCGACCACCCTCAATGAACGGACCCGCGACTACGCTGCTGTTGTCGGAACACTTTGCAAGGAAGCGGTCGCACTCCTTAAGCAGCTCCAGAGGCGGCCCCACATGTTTCTTAGCAGGAGACAAAATTCGGCTTTCAAGTTCAAAAACAAAAATCGCAAATATTGCGTTTTCTTCACTCCAGACGGCGTCGCGGAGGACTTTGAAGTCGTTAAGTTGAAGCTGTTTTCGGAGCGCTTTCTGTGTGCGGTAAAGCTGCCCCCACAGCACGTCAGGAACGGCTTGGACCTTGTCACAGGTAAGGAAAACCAGCGATGAGCCTCTGTCGGCTATCGTGTTGCGTAATTCTTCGACGCTTAGCGGCTGCATTTTAAGAGGGTAGAAGAACTCGATGCTGGGCGCCTGCAAGAAGGCTCGGCTTGCCGCCGCAAACGAGTGGAGTTGCTGCGGTTGAACCGCTGACGCTACGTTCCTTGCTTGGTCCACAGGGTCAACGACTACCAGGAGCTCTTTAAACAGCAAGTCCAATTCACGTTGCCTGTTCGCATAGTAACCTTCGATGTCCACAGTGCGTCTTGGCATGTGCTCAGCGAATGCCTGCAACGTCTCCACGAAACCGCCAAAATGCAGCACCAGCAGTTCGCAGAGGTAGCCGCTGAACCCGCCGACCTTGATTTCTGCACCGTAGACTTGAATGCCTTTCATGAACTTTTTGAGCAGCCGAACCTCGTTGCGCAATGGTTTGCTAAGGTGCCTATTGACGTAGTCGGTGTGGTAAGGCGTACGGTCTGTTGCGCTTAGCCACTCGCTTGGCATCGAGTTATAGCAGGGCACGATGTTAACGCGTGTGCTGTCGATGAAGGTTTCTAAGTAAGGGTGCTCTGCGAACCGTTCAATTTGTTCTTGACCTTGTGTGGCTTTCCTGGCCACTTTGAGTCCGATTTCGCCCAACTGTTTGCGGGGGACAGACGTGGGCAACCGCATAAAAACGTCGATGTCAGGATCTTCCCTCAGCCAAGTGTCCTTCGCGACAGAGCCCTCCAAGCGGACAATGGCGTCGACTCCGAACTCCGCGCAGACAGCCGACACCTTGGACTCCAGCGTCCTTGATACCTTCTCCATTCGCGCCCTGTCCGCTCTGGCAGGCGTGATTTTCTTTAGCACTTCGCGCGTGATCTTTTCGATTTCTTCGAGCATGTGGCTTCCTTTTCAAGTCTCCTGCTTGGAGCAGTGCTCTTTAAGTGTTGAGTAAATGGGTCCGTTAGGCGTAAGCTGACTCCGCTTGAGTCTCAAGCACTCGGCGGTCACAGTTCCAAATTCGAACTTGACGTTTTTCGTCACCAAATCCGCGAGCTGTTGTCTGTTTCTGCCTGAACGGACTCGGGCTATCGTCAAATGTGGGCTGAAGGCATTGTGGTCTGGCGGAAAGCCCAGGTTCTGCAGCTTCGGTTCAATCTGGTTAAAGACATCCTGAAGCTGATCTGCGCCCTGGGCAATGCCTGCCCAAAGAACCCGAGGGTAATTCAGGTTGGGAAATACCCCTATTCCTGTTAGCTGGACTGGGAAAGGCTTGAACTTCACCTGCTGCATCGCCGCGTAGATTTTGTCAGCCATGTTCAGAGTTATGTCGCCCAGGAAGCGGATGGTCATGTGGATATTGTCCGTTTCGACGAGTTTTAGGTCGGCACCCGTCTGAACCGCCTGCTTCTGCATGTCAGCTAGCCTTTTCTTGACGGCTTCCTCGTCAATGTCAAACGACAAGAAACCTCTCACGAACTCGGACATTGAATGTGCCTCACGTTAGCCTTTGTGTTTTCGCGCATAAATGTTTTCCACGGACTTTTATGGTGAGAAGCCGCCGTTTTTTTACTAAACCATTATATTAATGGTAATCCAGGAGTTTGTTGTGTCAGCGCCTAATTGTCCGTGTCCAAAGTCAGATTGCCCTCGACACGGCAAGTGCGCAGAATGCGTTGCTCACCACAAAGCGAAAGACGAATGGCCTTTCTGCGCAAGATAGGCTTCTGTGGCTTTTCCGGTTATGAACAGGGGTACGGATTTTTCTATTCATAATTTTGTCAGAAATCAGTTAACAAATGCTTTTTAATTCAAAGTCATGCTTAAATTAGGAAACAGAGACTGGGTTTGGTATGACCACTGGCAAGCTCGTAATAGGGTTAACTGGGATGCCTGGCTCAGGAAAATCCCTCGCTGTCGAGGCCGCGAAAGAATTGGGCTACGAGGTAGTAACAATGGGTGACGTCATCAGGGAAGAAACCGCCAAGCGAGGTTTAGAACTGAACCCCAAGAACATGGGCGAAATGATGCTTGAGCTTAGGGCAGAAGGCGGCGATACGATTGTCGCTGAGAAATGTATCCCAAAAATAATGGAGAAACAGGGCAGAAGAGTCGTAGTCGACGGGCTGCGCAGCTATGTTGAGGCAGAGACGTTCAAAAAACGCTTATCCAACTTTGTTCTCGTAACGGTTCACTCTTCACCGCAGATCCGTTTTGAACGGCTAAGCACACGTGGAAGGAGCGATGACCCAAAAACTTGGAAAGTCTTCAAGGAACGGGACATGCGTGAACTCGGCGTGGGCATAGGAAACGCTATCGCCTTAGCTGAATACGTTATTATCAATGATAGTACTAAAGAAGTCCTCACTACTCAAGCGGCGGAAGTCCTCAAGAAGGCGGAAGAAAAATGGACCAAATAGTTGTGCACATCGAAGTCGACGTGAACCCGACGGAGTCGGAGGAAAAAGTCAAGACGGCAGTCTGGAACCTCTTCGGAGACATCCCAACTCGTGTGAAACCCGCCCAGAAGGGCAGTATCTTAGTTGCCGAAACAAAAGGGCAGGAACCGTTGGCTACGTTACGCAATGTGTTGAAGCGAGACCACATTCGTGACGCAGCCAGAAAAGCACTGCACCACGCCCTTAGAGGTGACACATTCACTTTTTACTTGAATAAGCAGGTGGCTTTCGCTGGGCACGTTTCATTTTCCGAGGCTGAAGCCGAGTCGCCGCTTGGACCCATAAAAGTTACCATACAAGCCGAAGACCCGCTGACGCTCCTCGATTGGCTTGCACCACAAACGAGCAGAGAGTGAACGCTTGATTGAGAAGGCCTCGGTAACTCAGCGCGGTGCAGTTCTTTTGGGCAAATCTGTTGCCTGTGACGCTTACGCCGAGAACCGACCCTTAAGAGTGGTTACGCACGCGCACGCGGACCACACAGGCGGCCTGAGGTGGAGCTTACGTGAATGCGAAAAAGTCGTCATGACCGCCGCGACCCGCGATCTCATCGAAGTTTTGGAAGGTCCCTTCGGTCCAAGGCTACAGGACATAGTAACCCTCGAGTACGGCAAGCCGATGCGGTTTGACGGCGAACGCATCACATTGCATAAGGCGGACCACATCTTGGGTGCTGCGCAGGTTCTGGTGGAGACCTCAGAGGGCAGCAGAGTTGGTTGGACAGGCGATTTCAGGGTAGATGGTACACCAACTATGGATTGCGACACGCTAGTTGTCGAATCCACCTACGGCAGTCCCATGTGTAGACGCAATTTTGACGTGGACGTCCGAAGACTCCTGGTCCAAATGGTGGAAGAGCGCCTCAAGAACGGTGCGGTCTACATTTTTGGTTACCATGGCAAACTGCAGGAAGTCATGCAGATTCTGCATCAAGCTGACGTCTGCGTGCCGTTTGTGTTGCCCGAAAAAGTCTATGAGGTGAGCAAAGTGTGCGAGCGTCATGGCATGCATCTGGGTTGCCTAACGCCCACAACTGAAAAAGAAGCTAAAATGTTGTTAGGTGAAAACCTGCCCTGTGTCGCTTTTTACCACATGAACACCCGCGGCAAGGTCGGGTTGGGCAACGAACGCATTTGCGTGAGTGGCTGGGAGTTCCACAGGCCCTGCAGACGCATAGGCGAAAAAGAACACATTTTAGCCTTGAGCGACCATTCAGACTTTAGCGGACTAATCGAGTACGTGCGGAGGGCTAGGCCAAAGACCGTGATCACGGAAAATCATGGTGGTGGGCACGGAGAAACGTTAGCGAAAGAAATTCGCCGGCGGTTAGGAATTCCCGCAGTTGCGATGCCCTGCAAGAGCTACCAGGCGACATTTTCTTAGGCATGATTTTGTGATGGAAAGGCTTAAGACTTGTGGCAATCAATACACAGATATTCGGAACACAAAGGCAATAGTCGAGAGAATGAGCCGAATTGTCGCAATTAGGTGAGTATAGATATCGCGTCACTGAGAGCATACTTGCACGGCAACATGCTATGCTAGAGCGGGAAGACAGTAAGGCAGCGAGACTTCTCACAATTTTTGGAATTAATTCGGCAGTAGTGGGTTTTGTAGGATCTTTGGCGAAGGATGGGCTTGCCAAGGCTCCAATCGAGATCTCGGTTGGCTATTCGGCTCTCATTGTCCTCTATTTCATTGTTGCTTTTGGAATTCTTCTTTGTGCACTGCAGGCGTCAGTTAGTCCGCATACGAAGCCTTTACTCAAGGATTTTCAAAAACCGATTCTTTCTCTTTCTTTCTTTGGAGACATACTGAAAAGAAAGCCTCAAGAATACGTTGAGAAGATGAGCAGGATAGAGTATGAGGAAATGGTGATAGACAATTCAAGTCAAATATACATCTTGGCAAGAATTCTGAAATACAAAACGTCCAAATTGGAGATGGCGGCTAGGCTGACGCCAGCGCTGTTTCTTCTGCTCGCTATTTCTGTGGTGCTAGGAATCATTATCTTCTGGTTGTTTTAGTCCAGATTCAAAATCGAGAAGGCTGTTTGTATCCATTCGTGACAATGCCGAAGTCCGCGAACTTTTGGCGTTGTGTCCTTTTGGAGAATTTTGTTTTCTCCAATTTCGTTTGCGTCGCGTTATAACGTTAGAGTTGTCTCAGTTTTTACCATCTTTTGCACTTTGGGCCTTCGGTTTCTTTGCATGTGTTTGCTATGACTCGCAGAATGCCTGGCAAAGTAAAGATGCTGAATACGCGGGTGAAGCGGGTGATTCCTGCGCATTTTATGAATTCGGGCTTTCCACCCGCGGCGAGGTAGCCTTTTATGAAGGCTTTTGTGATTTGCCTGGCTTTCTCTTCGCCGTTCAAAGGTAAATAGTGTCCGCAGTAGTATAGGAAGCAGGCTATGTCCCAAGAGCGGTCGCCATTGCGACTGGCCTGCTCAAAATCCAGCAAGCACAGCTTGCCATCGCGGTCTACAATAGAGTTCTCAGGTTTAGTGTCGCCCAAAACAACGTTTAAGGCGTGCACTTTCGCGTAGGTTTCCCCGATTTGCGATATGAGTGCGAGGTTCTTTTCTGATTTCTCGGGTGTTCGAGCGAGGGCTATTCGTTTTACGGCGTTGCTCAGGTTCTCGCCTTCGATGAACTCCATGAACACGAGCCGTTCGTTCGCACTTATATGCAGCAGCTTCGGTACGCGGAAACCCGCTTTGCTAAGCAGCTCGTTTATGGCGGTCTCCCGTTCGAGCCGCGATCTGCCCGTGAGTGCGAAGCTCCGGGCGCCTATGCTCCACATCGAGAGCGGAAACCACTTCATGCTTTGAAGATCCCTGAAGCGTTTCGCCAGAATCTTCTTTTCCGTATCGCCGACGCAGGCTTTTATGAGAAAGACGTCGTTTAGGAAGCCGCCAAATCTCTCGACTTTGATTTTGTCATACTCGCCTGTTTTGAGGATTCGCTTTGCGAACTCTGCGATGTTCACTTTTTCAGCTAAGGAAACGAGTCCCCTGCGCTGTTGGAGCAAACACGTATTTCTGGGGGTCTTCAAGGCTCTTTGAGAAATGGAACTCTCTTTTCCAGGGGGGCGTCTGGAACTGGAAGAATGCCTCGGAGTTTTGTGCGAGAAAGTTAAGCATCTGGGGGAAAACACTGAAAATCGACGTGAACAGTGCGCGAGGGGCATTTTTTAGGATGTTGGCAAAGCGGACTTTGGGGTTTTTGCTTTCTTCTATGAACTTGGCGGAAAGGACGACGTATCCATCCGAGGTATCTATGATGCCTGCATTCTTGAGCTGCGTAAGGGCTTCAGTGTAACCGCGGAGAACTTGTCCAACTTGATCTTTTCTAGCTTCACCGCACAGGAAATGGGCGGCGCCGTAAGCCATTGGCGGAAAAACCCTGACTCGGTTAAGCATGACTTCGTACATGAAGTACTCGGGTTTGATCTGTATGCTGTACGAGAGCTCTGGATAGCTGAGCACGATGTTCTCTAGAAGCTCCAGGATTAGGCGTCTTTTCAGCGTGATTTCTTGATTGTTCAGGTACTCAGGGTTCGCAAGAGAATTGTAGGGGAAGATGAGCAGGCTTGCTAGTGCCTCGCCTAAAAAGCCGCGGTCGACATCGCGTTCGAAAACCCATTGGTCCACAACGAAGAAGACGACGTTTCGTCCATTCACCACGCGTACGTTGCTGATGAATCTTGTTGGAAAATTTCGCAGCACCAGCAAGACCTCGATGGTCGATTTTGCGCTTGGCTCTTGGATCGTATAGTCACTTGACTGGCAAACCGCCACAGTCGGGAAAGCCCCGGCTATGTGTCTGCAATGTTCAAGAATTCGCCTCTGCAGTTTTTTGCTCTTGTCAGCAAGATTTTGTGCCAAATCTTCACCCTGACGCAACGCTTCAGAATAGAAGTATTGGGTGGCAGTATATTTAATTCATGTTAGCCTAAACCTGCGCTTGGCAAAAGCGCACGCACGTCTAGCGGAGAAACAGAAACTAGAGATGTCAAAGAACAAGTTATTTTCTGCTATTGACTGGCCAGTTGATTACTGCGGAATAATTGCTTTTTGCATTTTCTTCTAATTGCAGATTCCTATTTGCTATGTCCATTCGGGATTTGAGAACTCCGTCAGCCCATCGACGTGTGGATTGGCTTCTTCAGTCGAAATGCTGCTGTTGAGGGGTAAAAATGGCTTTGAAAAACGGGTTAAAATTGATTTGGGTTTGCTTTCGTTGCTCTTTAATGGACTAGAAATCTTTTTAAGCGCAGATTGTGAAAGCGAGAAGGAAAAAAGAACGGGAGAACAAAGAGAGTGAACTTTGAAACATCCAAAAACTTAGCGGGAATTGGAGCAATACTCCTTTTCATTGGCGTCTTGCCTTACATAAACAGCTACCTCGTCTTGCCGCTCATTGGCATAGTACTGCTACTCATCGGCCTCAAGGGACTGTCTGAATACTACAATGAGGCAGGCATATTCAACAACGCCCTTTACGGAACCCTCGCAGTTATCGTTGGCGTCGTCGTTGTCGCAGCCATCGCATTCACAGCGTTGCTTGGATTCATATCGGTGCTAATGCCCAGCTGGAACGGTAATTGGGCAACTCTTGCATCTGCGTTTAGTCAAGCGGACTGGGCAAGCTGGAGTGCAAACTTGACGTTTAGCGACATAGCGCCTTACATCGGCTTGTTCTTCTTGGACTTCGTGCTGATGTTCGTTTTCGCCTTGGTTGCCGCGTTGCTGCTCAGGCGAAGTCTGGGTCTTCTTTCGGCGAAGACTGGCATAGGTCTCTTCGGCGCAACAGGCACGGTATTGCTCGTCGGCGGAGTCTTAACCATAGTCCTCATTGGCTACCTCCTCTTGTGGGTTGCCATGCTGCTGTTCGCCATTGCGCTCTTTCAGGTTCGCCAGCCAATGCCTCCTCAAACTGCATCGCCACCGCCAATGTATCAGGCGCAAGTATAGGCTGAAGAGGAATCTCCTCGTCTTTCTTTTTTCTTTCTAAAACTACAAGTTAATGTCAGGGTTTGTTTGGGTTTGCTGTCTGGGACAACAAAGGCCTATTAGCCGTCGCTGTGCACGGCGTTCTGCTCGAGGCTAGTACTTTTGACTTTGTACATCAGCGGTATGACGTCCAAGTCCATTGTGGCGGTTGACAACGAAAAGTGGACCTTCGAGCAGGACCTTGCCAGGAGGCTGCGTGCTTGAAGTCATTGACGCGCCCGAAAAAACTTTTACCGAACTAAATATCCCAAAGAGACAAGCCAGTCACGTCGTCTTTTTTCCGCTCAACTTTTTCTCCAAGTAGTTCGAACAGGTGAACTTCTGCAGCGAATACCTTGCCCTCAAGCAAGTGCCCGCCTTGGGTTTTTCCGTCTTGATCGCTTAATACTGCGTGCGCGTGAACGAAGGGAGTGCCATCCTTGAGGGAGACGTTGCCTGTGCAGCTGGCAATCTCTTGAGGAGTAACAAGCAGGTCTTCCTTGTACTCGTGTGTTAGCTGGTCGTAGAATCCCAGCTTCGCTGACTTGAGGGCGCCTATTGCTGTGAAGGCTGCGGCAGTTATATGGTGCTTTTCGGCCAGATCGGTAATGAAGCTCATTATTTCTGAATCGTGCTCAACACGCACGATAAACACTCGCCCCACCTGCCTTTCGGTCGAACCCATTCTGCTTCGCCCATGACCAGTTAGATTCAGCGAGCCAATAAACCTTAGCAATGTTCCCAGCGGCAGCCGAGCTCGTGGCAACCAATACACTCGTTAGCGTGAACGCGAGCAAGTGAGACAGCAATGCTCTTCCTGAGTATCAGTGCCTTAAATCGTCGATGTGCTATGCCACAGACACGCAGCTGAGAGAAAAACGGACGGCTTAGGGCAAGATCTCTTTCTTGGAAACGCCGTGGGTGGTTTTGTCCCAGTAGAACGGGTTTTTGGCCAACTGAATAAGGCCTCTCCAGCTTGCGACAGCTTACCAGTGCCCAGTAGGCGGGCATGAGGAGCGCTAAATGTACTATACGATACTTTTTCATTTTTATGCAGGCTATGACGTAGATTAGCAGATACGTAAGGTTGCCAACTAGCAGGTTAAAGACACATATTGGCTCCAAGTAGGTTGGAATTAAACCGGTGAACATCGCGGGAAAAAGCAGAGTAAAAGCGGTAAGTATCCACAAAATCGGGTTGATTATTGGGATAAAAATTCCCGCTCCAAAGGTAAGCTGGAACTTCAGGAACTGCTTTGCCCCCAGATCCTTGGCAAGCTTCTTTGGGTACCGCATGTGAACAAGATACGTTTGAAGGTGCCCTTTGTACCATCGTGAACGCTGGCGGATCCAGCTGCCAAGGCTAAGGGTGGCTTCTTCGTAAGTGTAGCTGTCAATCATCTCTGTCCTAAGTTTTTGGCGGGCAAGTCTTATTCCTACGTCGGCATCCTCTGTGACGTTGTATGGATCCCACCGGCCCATCTCGTCCAGTGCCTTTTTACGGAAGTGATTGCTTGTTCCCCCCAGCGGGATGGGCGCATTAATCCAGTCTAAGCCCTGTAGGTAGAACTCGTACCAGTTACCATACTCGATGGAGAACCACTTCGTGAGAATATTTTCATCTGAGTTGTAGAAGTTGAGTTTTGACTGGAGACAAACCACGTTTTGGTCTTGGCGCAGAAACACGATGGCGGCTTTTCTCAGCTGATCCGGGTCAGGTTTATCCTCGGCGTCGTAAATCACGCAGATTTCTCCGATTGCCCTAATCAACCCGTAGTTGCAGGCTCGCGGTTTGGTTGTTATTTTTGAAGCAGGAATGATTATTGGGTCAAACAGCTTCAGGAACTCAGCATATTCTTCTTGAGGAATGCCTTCAGCCATTTTTTTGGTTGAGCCAAACAGTCCCAAAGCCTGTGCTTCACGAATGGTTTCCTCATCTGTTTCTTCTATCAAGAGTTTTATGTCCAGCTTATCTTTAGGATAATTCATCAGGTACATGTTTTTCATGATCTGGGAAAGAACTTTTTCTTCATGAAAGACGGGAATTAGAACTGTGTAAACTGGCAAATCTTCGTCTAGAACCCACTGCATCTCGCCTATAGTGATTCGAGTGGGGGGTCTTGAGCCCTTAAATCCCCTGACGGAAACATAGATTTTGATGGGATTCACAATGAAGTATCCGAAGCTAACCAAGCCGCACAAAACCGCGAAGGCGACTGAAAAGTTTGCTAACGCAGCCACAACAATGATGACGAGCAAGGATATGATGAAGTATTTTTGATTTGGAAAAAGTACCTTGCAGGCTGACTGGTCAGGGTTGCGGTTGTAGAGGTGAACCATTGCCTCTTCCTTGTGGCTTTCGCGGTAAATTTTGTCGATGGCCCACTCTATTGAGTCTGATGTGGCAACGTGCAGGTTGATATTCCATTTGCTGAAGAGGGATTGGAGCGTTATCCTAACTCGGCTGTCTAACGGGTTGTCTACAGCTACGTCTATTGTTGACTTGGTTATTCTTGTGGGGACGAATTTGTATTTGCTCAAGATTTGATAGGGGACGCTGGGTATGAGTTTGCTTTTCTGCTCGTTTTGGAACACCCGTTTTATCTTGGCGTGTTTTAGAAAAGGCAGCTCTAACTGAGACGATAGATCTCTGAAGAACGCCTCGGGCAGAACTGTTTTTGCTTTCCTCAGCGTGGGGATGACGTCCTCTAGTTGGACATCAGAATTTTCGACGGCTCTGGTTTTTACTCCGTGGGCTCTGAGAATGCTAAGCAAGCCTTTCTTGTCCAAGGATGGTGGCTTCAGAGTCAAGTCTATTACAATTGGCTCTGCGAAGGTTTCCTTTGCCACAGATTCCTCTGGTACAGTCATGTTTTGCGCTCGTCGAGTGCTTTCTTTCAGCTACTTTTCTAATCGATGATTCAAAAGCAGAACCAGCAGCTAATAGCCATTGTTAATCCATCATATAGACTCAAGATACGTCAGAACTTACTCCAAAATTAACATAGTTTTAGTCCAAATCAACCAACTGACGACGGCTGAATGCTTCCGGAGAAAACAGGTTGTTAAGGTTAGCATACAAGATTAAGGTCAAAAGGCATTCTCATTAGTTTCAAGATGTAGGGGGCAACGTACTCTCAAATCAAAACATAGCATATGCTTAATCGAAAAAGGATGCTCAATGCAGCATCGGAGTATTGAAGAACAAAGACTGGCTTTCAAGAATCGAAATTACACATGGAAAACATGCAAGCGCGAATTTCACAAAAAAAGAGAGGTGGTTTATTGGAGTTTGTGTTCTTCGTTGTTAGCTGTGCTGGAACAGAGAGTCTGCGAGCACAGGGTTAACGCTGACGTCGTAGATTCTTACAGTTGCGTTGCCTTGCGTGTAGGTAGTGTCTCCGATGCCGTTCCACGCTGACAGGCTAGTCACATATCCTTGCCACAGTTGATTCCATATATTGTATTGGGCGGTGTATGCGACGGAGAGGTCTGTCCATTCTCCATCTGAATATGACCATGCTTTTTGTTCTGCTCCGTTTATTATAAAAGTGGACTGGGCGCCTGACGAGTCTGTAGAATCGATTCGCATCATGAAGTTGGATGTACCAGCGTTCTTTCCCTGGTAGGTGTATGTTTCCTTCAAGGTTCCTGCCTCCGTGAAGCTTACGCTGTACTTTAGGCTGGTTGCGCCTGCAACGTTTGGTGCGCTTGAGGGCGAGGCGGAGGGTGAAGACTGAGTTGTTTCTGTGGGCGATGGAGCTAATGTTGGTGATGTTGAAGCAGACGGGTTGAGGGTTGTGGTTGAAGTTGCTGAAGGAGAAGCTGAAGTTGTCGGCGACTCAGATGTGGGTGGTGACGATGGGTTATTTTGAGTCATAACATAGTAGGCTCCCCCTGCAACTGCTGCAACTACAACGATTACGACTAAGGCAATTACGGTTTTGGAGAGGGCGGTTTTGTTTCTAATTAGATTTCTTGTCATAGAAATTTCATCTGCCTCCTATTTCTTTAGACCTACAGTTAAGACTTTCGATGAACTGTGCTTACTTTAGCAATAGTCTGTGCCAGAAGACGATCCCCTAAAACGCACATTTCCAAAGAGAGTATTCAAGGCAAACGTGCATTTCTCATGTCTTTTAAACAACAAAGAGGCTCGTTCTTGAACTACTGTTTACATTTCTTTCAGGTTAGTTTTCATCTTTTTCCTTGATGCAGCCGAAGAGCGTAAACCATCAAAAGCGTGCGGCAAGAACGGTGCTTGCGGATCTCTTCTCTTTTTCAATAATTCACGCGGTCATTGCCGCAAGTAGGGCTGTTGTCATAGCAGCTACAACTGGGTTACTAAACAATGATAGGGTAGGGGTTGCAGTAGATGAAGTTGTTGTTTCAGTTGATGGAGAACTTAGCAACCTGGCTTTTTCGAATCTTATTCTCCCATTCGTTTGCGTAGCACACTCGAACAGTCTAAATATTCTGCGAAGCATAGAAGTCCCATTGAGAGGAAGTCCATCCATGAAGAAAGGAATGTGGATAAGTCTCCTATTGGTTGTTCTCGCATTGATTGCAGTCTCTTGGTCTATCAGAGATCATGTGGTGCAGCCTTCGGAGGTTGGGTTCAGTCTTGTTTCCCTAAAGGGCAACACCCTGTTGATCTCTGATGCAGATGTCTTATCTTACAATTGGACCAGCCAGGAAATAGCCCTGACCGACGGAGCCTCGGAGAGACTATTGCAGATTGGGGAGGACTTGTACAGTTTCACAGATGGTTTTGTTATCAAAATAGACGGTGAAGAATTGTATCAGGGCGTGTTCCGATCTCCAATAATGTCGGCTATACCTGAACCTCCCAAAATCTCGATTATGTTTCCCTCCGTGCTTTTTCCATCTGATTTTGAGAACAATCACGCAGTAAGAATGTTCTTTCCTGGGTTCCAGCCTCCAAAAGACCAACCAGAGAAGAACTTCAGACTTTCTGAGTATTTTGAGGGAGTTAACAGACTCACTCGTTGAAGGATTCGCTAGTCTTCGTTGAAGGCAGGAAGTAGCCCAGACACGTTGTGGATTATGGTCTGGGAGGGTATCTCGGAAGGCACTCTTGCACGGGTTAGAGAATAGGCGGTTGTTGTTTGAGTTCCGCTATTGTTGCTTGGTGTGCGCTCATGTTGGCTGTGCTTCTGCAAAGAGGAATTGACAATTTAGTGAAGTGCAGTTCTCAAAAAATCTTATCTGTTCTGAGCTTGAAGCTATGTTAGGGGAAGGCTATGGAAGGTCGAAATAGAATATTTAAGTTTTTGCTCTTGCCATTTGCGCTAGTCGTTTGGTTATCCGGATGGTGTTTATTGTTTTTTGGTTCGATGGATAAACGCCGAAAATCGCATGCTCGGCAATTTTAAGGTGACAACAACCTTTTTTCTTGGTTTTGCTGCAACGTAGTTGTTGTAGAATAGTGGGGAGTTTTTGAGTTTTGGTTCTTGTCGTGACTTGTCTATGTTATTCTTGTTGCTGTTTCGATGATGATGCCTTTTCTGCCAAGGTTATATGTGAGTTTTCTGGTTGGTATAATAGTTCCTGAGAGTTTTTTTATGATCAGGTGCCTCATGGTTGAGTCTGCTGCCCAAGTTAACGCGAAGTGTATGGAGCCTTCGGCGAAGTGGTTCATTGTGGTTTCCGCTTGCGTATCTTGCATGCCTTCCGTTAGCAGAAGCAGGTGGTATTCCTGGCTTTTTCTGTTCTGGTGAATCATAGCTGTTATCAGAGCTGCTATTTCTTTGGTTTTGTTGGTTAATAGTAGCTCTGAAATGGAGTCTATGGTGACGGTTCTTTTCTGTTTCATTTCGTTTAGGATAGTTTCTGGCAAGGCGGCGGCGGTTGTGTTTCGGAGACTTTTAAACTTCCAGGTTTCTGTTTTTTCAAATGGCGTCGTGTCCCAGCCGTAGGCTGACATTTCTTCTCTGACGCTTTCTGTTGAGGCGTTAACTGTGAAGTAGGTGACGGCTGCCGCTTCTTGTTTTGCTTGGTTGAATAAGACCTGTCTCGCGAAGACTTCGTTTCCTGAGCCTGGTGATCCAGTGAGCAGTATGATTTTTGGAGGTAATCCTCCTAGCAGGAATTCGTCGAGGCCAGCTATTCCAGTTTTCAGAGGCTTCATGAAAGAGTTAACCTTGATGCAAAACATTACTTGCGACTTAGTTATAACTTTTGTATCGTAAGAATAATTATTCAATGTTCACTTTTCTCCTCTAATCTTAGCTTCTCTTATAGAGAGCTCCTGACGGGCAAAATGCCACCTACGTTAGCTTACATATTTCAGTTTTGGGTGGAACAATCTTCCATATGTGCTTTTAAGCGACTTCTTGAGAGTATAATCCTATCCTGAAAAGGAAGGATGAAAAAAATGAACTTTAGAAAAATAAGAAAAGATTTCCGTCGAAATCAAAAAGCAATCTCGCCAGTAATTGCAACTTTACTGATGATAGCCATTGCAGTCGTTGCCTCTTTAGTTACATACGCTTGGGTCATGGGATACATGGGCTTCACAACTGAGAAAACTGGAAAAGCAATACAAATACAAAGCGTATCTTACACTGGTGGAGCGACTGATACATTCACAGTATATGTTCAAAATGTCGGCGACTCA
>CAVOWB010000016.1:0-279759 GCA_963699995.1 Candidatus Bathyarchaeota archaeon
GACATCTTGCCGCCCACCCGCCGATCCGGAGGGCATACACAAGGCGATCTGGGACGAGATTGAAGAGCAGCCGCTGGAGTTGCTACCCGGCAAACCCTTGACCCTGGCCGCATACGTCGCCGGCGACCTGCTGACCGGTCGCGAGACGACGGCCTACGTCGAGTTGGTGGGTGTGGGAGACTCTCTGCCCGACATGCCGGCGTACCTGGACACCAGCAGCTATGTCCGGGTGCCGCTGGAAGCGGCCTACCAAGCGGCCGGGCGACCTGCCCGGCCGATCTGCGGAACTGGTAGAAACGGAAAACTGTCCGGCGAGGGTGACTAAAACCTTCTGCGTGCTTGCGTTCCTAGGGCCATGCGGCATCAAGTCCGACCCGTGGTGTTGGCGGTCGATGGCTTGGGCGTTATAGTGGATGCGGGAGGACTTGGTATGACCCAAATCGTCAAGACCCAACAAGGAGACGATCTTCTCTGGGCGAGCACCGATCCGGAAGTCCAGCGTGACTATGCGGGACAGTACGTCGTTCCGTTCCAGGGCCGGATTGTGGCACACGGGACGGACTTGGAGGCGGTGCTGCGCGAAGCCGAGCGGCTCACCGGGAAGCCAGCACAGGAGTTGTCCGACTGTGCAATTCTGGATCCTTTGGAGGAGCTTCCCAAGGAGCTGACGTTGACGGCGGCAGGCCAGTCGTTGTCAGGGACACTTGGCTGATCCCCCCCCAACGCGTCAGCACGCGATGAGGTAGCGGCCGTAGTGCTGGGCGGGTCGGCACATGGCGACGATGTTGGCCGGGGGCGTGAAACTCTCTTTTTTGTCCCTGCGAAAGAGAAGAAAACTTCTTGTCTCGAAGGTCGCTTAGGCTAAGAAGGTCAAGCACATGTTCAACATCTCCGCCTTCAATATCAGCATAATACTTTAAGGTGTTGAAAACAGTCATTTCCTCTGGAAGCGCGTTTAAATGAGAAAGGTAGGCTATCCTTCTGCGTGCCTCTTTCGAATTGAAGAGGTCCAAGTCATCAAACTTTGCCTGACCTGAAAAAGGTCTCAGAATGCCACATATTGTTCTGAAGAGAGTAGTTTTTCCCGCCCCATTTGGTCCAAGGACAACGTAAATCGATGGTTCAATCAGCTTAAGACTGATTTTGTGTAGGACCTCTTCTACTCCATATCCTGCGCTGACTTCCTTGAGCTCAAGCTTCTGCAAGCTTACTAACCTTCTCTGGCCATTTTATAGTTTGAACTTTCCATTTAAGAGTTGTCAATAACGGATTTTCCGCACGGGAAATTTGGCCTAATTGCCGGAAAGATGCGGGAAGGATTTGAACCCCAACAGAGTGGCAACGTTTCCCGCCATTCCCTTTTTTCTGGGTCAAGACGTTTCTGGGTCGGGAAAACTGGCTAGGAGGTGAATTTAGCTTGCTTAATTGGCAAAAAGCCGATTTATCTTTCTTTATTGCATATTTAGGATGCCCAGCATATGGTTAACGGTTACGATTTTTGTTTTCCTAAAGTTGTTTAGTGTCAAAAGGTGTTTGTCCCCCGTGACTATGTAACCTGCCTTTCCCGTGTGTGACAGCTGCTTGAGGGGGAAAGAAGGAAGGTGGTAAAGCTAAGAAGTAAGAGTTCAAGGAGAAGAAGGACAAAATTGCTTACTTTTGACTAATTCTTCAGGAACTGTTAAGTATAACTTGTGTATAATTTAATGTAACAGTGGGAACATGCCTAGCTGTTTAACCAAAACTAGAAAAGTGGGAGGCTCAATCGTGGTTACTCTCCCAAAAGAAATCATTGAAACCCAACAAATCAAAGAAAACCAGTACGTGGAAATAACAGTCAAAAAATGCCGAATAAATGGCTTTGGAATGCTCAAAGGAATCGGCCCATTCACGCTTGAGGATGAGTTGAAGGCACACGAGTAAGCATATCATAGATTCATACGCGTGGATAGAATACTTAGACGGGACAGAATTAGGGCGTGAAGTTAGGTAGCCTAATTGATGGAAATGAGTGAAGTATTTACTTGTGCATTAACAGTTGCAGAAGTAGTGAGCAAAGCCGCCCGTAAAGGCAAGGATGCAAAATCATCTATGATATTCTAACAAGCAACTCAAAATAATAAATGTAGATGAGGAACTATCCTTTCAGGCAGGGCTAATACATTGCGAGATGCGAAAAACTTTGAAGGATTTTGGCCTCGCAGACGCTTATGTTCTGGCAACTGCTCGAAAGCTGGATGCGAAAATTTTGACAGGCGATAGGCACTTCAAGAATATTAAGGAAGCTGTCTTGCTGAAATAGTTGGGGTACCAAGAAAATCAGACAAAATATTCGGAACATACGAACTATGCGGCTACAGAACCTCATTCGTCAGACAACGCAAAGGAATCGCCCACTAACTCCAAAACCAACGAATCAACCAAATAACCTTCCACAACTTCCGCCACTGGAAAGCAACCATGGAATACCACAAAACCAGAGACATCCTTCACGTCAAGCAGATGCTGGGACACAGAAACATAAACAAAAACTTGTCTATACGCGACTTATCGACTTCAAAGACGAGGACTTTGTAGCAAGCAAGAATAGCACACTCAGAACAAGAAGTCTGTTAACTCATATAATCCGGATTTGAATACGTCTGCGATTTCGCGGGTAGCAAAATCTTCAGAAAACGTAAGTAATTCGCTCCACAGACCTTTTTTATCGCCAAAACGGGCGGGAATCAGCTGTGGCGGGTGGGGAGGAATTTGAACCCATCCCAGAGTGGAGATGTTACCCGCTATTCCATTTTTCTGTTTTTGGCGCAGCCACGGGCGGAGGACGAACCCCTATATAATCGCTCCATAGTGTGGAATTGCATCCACTGCAAATGGAGACAGTCTCCCATAAAACTCCCTTTTTTTGAACAAAAAACTTGTAGATTCTGAATACTAAGGACTTAAAATGTTGAAGACATAAATAGCGAGACAGCCCTCTCAAATCCAATACAATAAGAACTGCCTCTTCTAAGGATGAGGATAAATGATTGGAACTGAAATAGTACTCACATCATCATCTATTTGTTTTATCAGCTATCTATAATTATAATTCTTTTCCTGAGCTTTCATTACTATCAAAAGAAGTAGCTCTAAACAACTAAGAGACAAAGAAATTCGAGATTGAAAAAGCTTACAACGAATTACTGATCTATCTGGGATAAAGACCGATACTTAGAACACAGAACGATAACTCAATGGCTAAAAGATTTGGTCCTATTTAGAACCAATAGTTTCTAAAAATGTTAACAACAAACTTATGAACTCCGAACTGAAAACCAAAATCACTAGACTCTATTTCAGTTTTCCATAACACTGAAAAAGAGGTTTCTGATAGAAACGAATCATTTATCCAAAAAGAAACGGATAAAATTCAAAGAGCTATTTCAAATCTGTTGAAAAATATCCTTTGACTAAAAGTCAAATACGAGTCTATACATAACTGATGAATATTCTAACTTGGTAATTGCTGGCGCTGGAACAGGTAAAACTAGCACTATCGTTGGTAAGACAGCATATATTCTGAGAGAAAGGACTAGCTAAACCTAGTGAGCTACTCCTACTTTCCTTTGAACGTGACGCTAAACAAGAGATGTTTAACCGCATCAAATCCAGACTAAACCACAAGCTAGCAAGTGAAAACATTTCACAGTTTTGGGCTAGGAATAATAGCAAAGGTTGAAGGAAAGAAGCCTTCTGTTTCAATGTTATCAATGGACAATCTAAAACTTTGGGAAATGGTTGAGAGCTTCATATTTAGCAATCTGAAAGACGAAGTATTTTCCAAGCTACTGAATGAGTATTTCCTCTTCTATTTTCATCAACACAAAAGCATGTTCAACTTCAAGACTAAAGGTGAATACATAGAGTACCTCAAGGCAAACGAGATTCGATCACTTAAGGGAGACGTGGTAAAAAGCTTCGAAGAATGTGATATAGCGAATTTTCTCTATGTAAATGGAGTTGAGTATGAATATGAGAGAGACTATCAAGTAGAGACCTCCACAAGAAAACACAGGCAGTACAAACCTGATTTCTATTTGCCAGAATATGGAATATACATTGAACATTTTGCCTTAGATAAAGACGGTAATCCACCTTCTTTCATCGACAAAGAGGAATACATTCAGAGTCTTGAATGGAAAAGGCAACTTCATAAGTCAAATCAAACAAAACTCGTTGAAACCTTCAGCTATCGAAAAATTGGAAGGCAATCTTCTCAAGAAGTTGGAAAAAGAACTTATGATTCATAATGTTAAGCTCAGCAGAGTTTCTGAAGAAAGAATATTCGAAGAGATAAATAAATTGGGATATGTGAATAGATTTGCTCGTTTGTTATCGACATTTCTGAACCTTTACAAGTCTTCAAACATGTCCATTGCTGAACTAAGGGAAAAGGCATCTGAATCAGATAATAAAGAACGAGCAACAGCATTCGTGGAAATCTTTTCCTTTATACTCACATCATACATGAATTATCTAATTTCGACAGGAGAGGTCGACTTCAATGATATGATTTCTCTTTCGGAGAAATACCTGAATAAAAATGAAAAGTTAGCTGATTATCGATACGTCTTAGTTGATGAGTTCCAAGATATTTCACAAAGCAGACATCGATTACTTAGCACTATTCTCAAGCAGAACCCTGACTGTAAACTGTTTTGTGTTGGAGATGACTGGCAGTCAATCTTCAGGTTTACTGGTAGTGATATGACGTTAATGAGAGATTTTGAAAAGTATTTTGGATACACCAAACTCATGTTCTTAGAAAAGACGTTTAGGTTTAATGACAAGATTTGTGAATTCTCAAGCAAGTTCATCATGCAAAATCCAAATCAAATACCTAAGAAACTCGAAGCAATTGAAAACATTGAGAAGCAAACGGTTAAAGTAATAATTTCTGAAGATGAAGCTGAGACAGTCAACAAAATCCTAGAAGAAATAAATGCCAAATCGTTGCAGAAACAAGAGGTTTTCATTATAGGTCGCTACAACAATCAGAAGCCAGATTACCTGGGAAAGCTCCAATTGAGATATTCTAGACTCAGCATAAAGTTTACTACAGCTCACAAGGCAAAGGGAACTGAAGCGGATTACGTTATTTTAATTGGAATGAAATCTGGCGTGTATGGCTTTCCATGTCAAATTGATGATGACCCCCTGCTTGATCTTGTTCTTTCTAGAGAAGACAATTTTCCAAATTCTGAAGAGAGAAGACTATTCTACGTTGCTGTCACAAGAGCTAAAAAAGAAGCATACTTGATAGCAAACAAGAGTTCAGTATCCCAATTCATTGTTGAAGCTCTCACCAAAGACTACAATGTTCAAGTGACTGGAGAAGCTTTAGGAAAAACCAGATGCCCTGATTGTGAGACAGGATACATAGAAATAGTAGAAGGTAGGTATGGTCCATTCTATTCCTGCAATAATTATCCCTATTGTCAATACCGTCCTCCAAAATGTCCGAAATGTGAGAATGGATTTTTAATAGCGGCTGAATCCTCAAATTACATTTGCATTAATGATTACTGTAATTTCAAAGCGAAAATGTGTCCAAGCTGTAGTGAAGGATATTTGTATATTGAGTCTGGTCCTTATTCTGATTTTGTAGGATGCTCAAATTATCCTGATTGTAAATATAAGGAAAAACTCTCGATTCCATCTAGTTGAAAACTGTTCTATGTTCGTGGCGAATCCTCACACTAACTGCACATAGATCGGAATTGAACCCAATGCAAATGGAGAAATCTCCCGCAAAACTCCCTTTTTTGTTGAACTTTAGCTGCGGGAGCTGCCTTTTCAGTGTGAACGACTCATTCAGTGTGGACATGGGCAATTTTGTTTCTTATCAAGAACCAAGCAACAACTATGACAGCAACAACTCCAATAATGATAATGAGGTATCCGGTAGGAAAACCAGCAACTTCTTGCCAACGATATACTCCATCAGCTCCCACAATCCACCCGTCAGTTGAGCTGACCATATCCACACATGACAACCAAGCACCAGTTGGACTTGCGACATTGCTCCAGCTTACTCCATCCCAATGGATTATGATTCCGTCTGAGCCTACTGCCCACCCGTCAGTGGAGTTAACCATATTCACCGAAAACAAGTGTTTGCCAGCCGGAATTGGACTTGTTACATTACTCCAGGTTACTCCATCCCACCTAATTATTATTCCACTGTCACCAACTGCCCACCCATCAGATGAACTCACCATATCCACCGACCACAACGTTCGGGTTCCAACGATCTCAGGGCTTTCCACTATGCTCCAGCCAGTTCCATTCCAATGAAATATTCCTGAATCATATTTGTTGGAGCCCACTGCCCAAGCGTCTGTTGCACTAATAGCACTTATTGACTCTAAGGGAGTGTTAGTCGGGCTTTCTATCCGAGTCCAATTATTCCATCCCATCTAATTGTTAATCCACCATATCCCACTGCCCACCCATCAGTCGAACTTATCATATCCACCGACCTGAGATAGCTTCGAGGAGTTGTTACGTTCTTCCAGCTTGCTCCATCCCATCGGATTACGGATTCATTTATTGGAATCACCATAGCGAAGGCTATTGCGTATACATCATTTGAGCTAATCATATCCACTGCTCTAAGGTTGGCGGTAGTTGGGCTGCCAATGTTGTTCCATCGTATTCCATCCCAATGGACTATTGTTCCTTCAGATCCTACTGCCCACCCGTCAGTCGAGTTGACCATGTCTACGGACTGTAAATTGACGTTGTCTGCCACTTTAATCCAGCTCCAGCTTTCAGCTTGCACATTCACAACAAGCGAAGTCAAACAAAAAACAACAGCGAAGAGGAAAAAGACCTTTTTTTGACGAATAGATTTTCTCATAGGGCGTCAGGAGTTGGTTTTTATGTTAATACATCTTCTATGTTAATACATAAAAGCGCTGTGGGCAGAATTCATGATTTCCCATGATGAATATCGTGGAGCTGGGGATGGGAATTGAACCCATATATAACAGCTCTGCAGGCTGTCGCCTGAACCATTCGGCCACCCCAGCGCAGGCGGCACCTAAAGCTCTAGGCTGAGCACCATAAAAACGTTGTTGGTTTGGAAAGGCGCCTTGTTCTGCATTTTGTATAAAACTCTTTATGTGACCCGCCCAAGTAATGCATAACATTGGGGTAAACAATGAGTGACCACGGCTTCATACAAAACGCCGACAAAGCCATTTTCAAGGCCATATGGAACGGCATAAAAGACGAACCAACTGTCCAAAACATCATTACTAGCCAAGAGCAAATCACTTTTTCGCCTCCACAAACGGGCCAAACCCAAAGAACCAGCAGACTCTCAATTTTCCTTTACAGAATAACTGAATTCAGCCCTATGAAGAACGTGTTGCCAAATGCAGAGTCGTCAGGAAAAGGAAGGGAGATTGAAGGATTTTTTTCGCTACATTATGTTGTCACGCCACACACAGGAAATGAGGAAGATGACCATATCCTTCTGGGAAAAATCCTCGAAGTCCTTACCGCAGCGCCAATAATTGGGCACATGAGCCCAGACAGTGCGGCTGACCTTAGAGTGAGTGTAGATTCGCTTTCCCTCGAAGAATTAAGCGAGTTGTGGACTGCAATAGGTGCTTCGCTGAGGCTTTCAGTAGGCTTCACGATCGCGCCCGTCGCGGTGGGACACACCCTCGCTGGTGAGGCAAAAACAGTCGCTGATGCTGCATCGCCACGTACTCTTTCAGCAACACCTGAAAAGAAGAACGTAAAGGAGCTCTACCAAAAAGTCTTTGCCGAATTTACGAAACAGACGGAAGGCTGGAAGAAGAGCAACCTGTTCCGCAAGCAGTGGATCGGGCAGGACTTCAAAAAAGTCACCAACATGACCATAGACGAAATGCAGACGGCACTTAACGGCCTGGGCGATAAACTTGAACTCAATCTGCCGACCGTGCAGTTCATCAACCCACTGAACCTGCTGGCAGAATACTATGAGCATCAAGCAATACAGCTTAAGGGGTTAGGCAAGGTTTCGCAAAAGCAACGGGAAAACGTCGAGATAGTCTTCCAGTGGGTCAAAGACGTTAAGACCCTCATTGAAGCCCTAAGCCGTTAAGTCTTCGTAAGTTTTAGCGTTTCCACGATTTCCTTGTAAGTTTTCAACGCTGCTTCTTCGTTTGGCACGTTCTTTATGAGCATGCGACCGCCGTTGAAGAGGCTTACTTCAAAGCTCTTGAAGTCGAACATGAGAGCAAGATGTGACCTAACACGAACACGGAAACCCAACTGCTGGACGTCTACGCTGACTTTGTTGAGGTCAAGCTTGAGAGGTTTCTCAGGGTTAATGTTCGCGGTGTTCTGCCCGCAAAGCCAGACTAAACGTTCCCTCAATGCTGGCGGCAAAGTGCCCTTACAGCTGGGGCAGTTGGTCCGTTTAGCGAGGTCTATCGCTGTGAAGGACATGTCGGTGAAGTCGCAGATCATGAGTTTACCGGTAAGCGGTGTGCCTATGCCGGTGAGGAGCTTTATGGCTTCGAATGCTTGCATGGCACCGATTATGCCTGGCGTAGCTCCTATGACGCCTCGGGCGTCGCATGTTAGCAGCTGGTCATCCGACAGGTTAGGCAGCACGCATTCAAGGCACGGCGTATCCGGCGGACTAAAAACTGAGAGGTTACCTTCCAAGCCAATGGCGGCTCCGAAAACATACGGAATCTTCATTCTGACACATGTTCTGTTAACGAGGTACCGAGTTGCCATGTTGTCCAAGCCATCCACCACGACGTCGACACCGTCAAGCAGGCGTTCCACATTACCTGCGTTAACGTTCTCGGAAATGGCTTCAACTCTAACCAGCGGATTTAGCTTTTCCAGTCGCGCAGCAGCTGCTTCAACCTTGGGGTAATCGAGATCATCGGTCGTGTAGAGAATCTGCCTGTGCAGGTTCTTGAGTTCAAGAATATCCTGGTCTATGATGCGCAGGTATCCGACACCCGCCAAAGCAAGGTAGAGCGACGAGACAGAGCCCAAGCCACCTACGCCCACCACAGCAACTTTGGCGTTGCAGAGTTTCTGCTGACCTTCTTTTCCGAGTTCTTTGAGAATGACTTGACGACTATAGAAAGCTTGGGAAAACTGCTCCTTTTCCTTCGCGTTCATGGCTAGGTACCCCTCAGCGTCATTGTTTATTGTCTTGGGCTTTATATCTGCCTTTTTTCGCAAACTGCCGCTCATAAATCGCTCGAACCCGCTGAATCGTATCCGCATCCTCCGCTGTCTTGTCGTCTCGGATACGCACTATCCTAGCGAATCGCAGAGCCACGGCGCTCTTATATTTTGGGCTTTCCTGGATTTCGTTGTAGGCGACCTCAACCACGATTTTAGGAAGTACAACTACTCGGTGTCCATCTTCGCTAACAGCTAAAGTCCTGAGCTGCTTTGTCAAGTCGATGATTTCGCTGTCTGTCAATCCCTTAAAAGTCTTTCCAACCACAAAAAATTCATCCGTTTCTGCGTCACGCGCTGCTAAATAGTAGTCTGAGAGCCACTCGTGCCTGCGTCCGGAACCCCATTCAGCCGCTGTTATGACCAAATCCAAAGTCTCCAAGATTGGCTTGATTTTTAACCAACGTTTGCCGCGGGTGCCAGGTGTGTAAGGACTGTCGAGCTTCTTTGCAATTAGGCCTTCGTGACCAGCGTCCATTGCCGATTTTAAGAATTCTTCGGCTGTAGCTAAATCTGCCGTGATAATCTGCGAGGTCAAAGGGATTTTGCCCGCCTACCTTTGAGAGCATCTGCCGCCGCGTAATGTACGCTTGACTAATCATGCTTCTACCCTCAACGAAGAGCAGGTCGAAAAGGTGCAACTGTAGAGGGATTTCCTCGGCGGCTCCTGCGACACCGTGGACGCGTTTGAATCTGCGCATCAAATGTTGAAAGGGAATAGGCACACCCGCCTTGTCTACGGCGACGACTTCGCCTTCCAAGATGGCTTCCTTCGCTTTCACGTTACCCTTAACAGCCTCAACTATTTCGGGTAGGCTCTCCGTCACGTCCGTTAGGCGCCTGCTGAAAACTCGAACATTCCCCTGGTTTAGGTGGATTTGAACTCTGGCGCCATCGTACTTGTACTCGAAAGCCGTCTCGCCACCATGCATCTGCAGCGCTTCAGCGACGTTTTCTGCAACCTGGGCCATCATTAACTTCACGGGTCGAAAAACATTGAACTCAACGTTCTGCAGTCCCTCTTTGCCTTCGGCTCCTGCTTTGGCCGCAACTTCACCTATGTCGCCCAATGCCATGCTCGCCCGCTGCACCAACTCAACGGGCAAAGCAAAAGCCTTCGCCACTGCCTGCTCCATGAGCCCCTCATGGAAACCTGTTCGCATCTCGCCCATGAAAACCTTCACCAAATATTTCGCCTCTAACGGAGACGCCTGACTAAGAAGCACCGTGATTAGACGTTCCTTTTTTTCTCTGGAGCCGGAGCCTTCCGCGTCGGCGATTGCTTCAAGCGTTCGGCGAACCTCGAGCACTGTCAGAGGCTCCTCGAAGAGCACAGCTTGCCGCCTCAGTTTACTCTTCTCGTAAACTGTTTTGGCTGCTGACCCGATGTCTCCTGACTGACGAAAAGCCTCCCCAAAGAATCCCCAATCTGCCCCCGTGACACGCTGCAAGATGTCACTGAGGATGGTCCAACTGATGTCTAAGGTTTTTTGGCTCCACTTGGGAAACGTCCTGCCTAGCATCAGAGACACCGCGGGCTCTACTTCCTCCGGCTCCAAGGCTTTGAGGAAATCCGCAGCCAATGCTACCGTTTGGAGACGGCTTTTGGTGACTTCTACTTTTTCCAACAGTTCCGAGAGTGTCAACAAAAGAGTGGGCATGTCGGACCCCAAAATCTTGCTCACTTAACCGTTACTTCACTGTTCTAATATGATTTACCATCGCGGAAAAGCCCATATAGCGTTTGGAAGGGCTTTTCTGTTATTTGAGAATGCTTTTCTCCTGCGGAATAACCAACAAGGACCCTCTCCTCCCCGTGCTTACAACCGCCAAATAATACGGATTTGTTAATACCTTGAGATTGAAGTTAAAAGAAGTGAAAACAAGACTACGATTGCTGGAGGCGCAATGACTCCAGAATGGCTTTGTAGTCTGCTTCTTTCTCCAAAAACAGAATTAGTCTGCTTTGACTCATGTTGATGCAGACTGCCTTGGAAAGTCGCCCTTCCATCAGCACGGTCTGGGGTTCGCCCAAATTGAACGATGAAGCAAGCGTCTGGGATGAGTCCAACGCCTGCGAAGTTAGCATCGCATACTCGACTATTCGCGTTGGCTCGTCGAGATCTACGAATGCCTTTTCCTCGTTTCGAAGAATGTAGCCCAGCACATCTCTATTTTTGCGAATTTCCTCCATCGCTTCAAGCAGCTTCTCGAATTCTGGGTTCTCCGCTTCTTGGACTTCGAGTGCTGGGGCCACCTCAGAGGAAATGACTACTGGCTCTTCTTCTGACACTGTTTCAGTTGTGATTCTTTTCCTAACCATAGCTTCCACCTGACTAATCCACCACAGGCTTAACCAAGACCAACGCGCCTTTTTTCACTCGTAGCGCTTGCTGCATCTTCTCCGGCATCTGCACCACGCCTTTGCCTTCAAGGTCAGATTTCTTGATTGTTTGGACCTTGCAGCTAATTCTCTTCCCTGCAACAGTCTCTTCGATTATTACGTGTTTGATTTCCTTATCAGCAAACAACTCTTTCCAGCGGGACATTACAGCGGTTTCCACACGGATAAAATCAGGGTTTCGAACCAGTTTGCTGATTCCGTTCAAGTTTTCAACCATGAATTGGCTGTTTTGACTGATAGAATTGAACAATGACCTGCTCGGTTCTTCTTTCACCGAGTTTTGCCCTTGACTCTTCTCCTGCAACACACGAGATTCTCCATTTCCGCTTGTGTCGTCTTCTTCGGAGTCTATCGGCTTTTCTACAATGGGCGTTACTAGAACATGTGCTCCCTTGTGAGTGACGAGTTCATCCTGAATTTTCTTGGGCACCTGAATTATTCCTTTGTTATCGTATTTTGAATCCTTGAAGGGTGCGAATTTGCAGATAGCTTGCTTTCCTGTGACTGGGCTTTCCAATTTGACTTTGGCGATATTTTCGCTGCCGAACATTTCGTACCACTGAGCTAGTAAACCGTTGTCAATTTGGACGCTGTCGGGATCCGATTGCAGGCCGGCGAAGACATTGAGGTTTTCTACAGTGAACTCTGCAGCTTCAGGTTGAGGGGTGGGCATTTCTTGTTCAGGTCTGGCGCCAAATGAAAACTGAGGTTCGAGTTCAGATAAGGTTTCTTTAGGCTGGAACTCAGTCTGTTTCGCTGAGGAAACGTGCTTAACCATCTTAAGCATGGCTGGAATCATAATGCGAGTGAGATTGGTCACGGTTTTTTCGTCTGCTTCGTTTGAACTAACGTTTGTGGCGCAAAAATCTTCAAAGCGAGCAATGTTAATGCGTGCCTGTGTGCCCTGAACAGTTATGGATTCAACTCCGCCTAGAACTTTTGCCTTATCAGCCAACAGGCGGAAAGCTTCTTGAGCTTCGCTTGAATTTACCTGGCTGGTGTTTTCGTCATTGACGATCATTTCACCATTTTCTCTAAAAACGAAAATAGTGGAGATGCCTGGGCAAACGTTTCGGATCTCGTCCAAACCGTTCCTTAAGGCGACGGTGCAGGCATCATTGCTCATGAGGTACCGCTAACTCCACAGGTCCTATTTCGGACTAAGATATCTTGAAGAGGATACGCTCAGGGATGCCTTCGGTCTCAACGACTAGGTACTTGAGACCCTCTGTGTCGCCGACTTGGTCAAGCCACTTGAGGCTCTCGCGGGCTTTCTGCATTGACAAGAGGCGTTCTTGGAAACTTCGCACCACCTGCTCGATGGCAGTTAGTTCGTGGAACGAGTTGGCATCCAAGATGATGTTGAGGTTGCCAACAGTCATTTCCCCATTGTTTTCTGTCTGGGCTTTCTTGCCTGCGAGTTTAAGCACGACTTCGCGGATCTTTTTGGATTTCTCTGCCATGACCCGGATTTCGTCTAGTCGCCTTAGGTATTCGCCCAAGGTGCTTTTGGTGTCACCTATTTCTTTGTCGAGACGTTCTGCAAGTTGTTCCGCTGATATGTATTCTTTTATTTCTGTTACCATGTTTTTTTACTCCTCCATTCTTTTTGTTATCGTCTTTTTTTATTATCAGGAAATAAAGGAAAGGGAAATTGGGTGAACTTTTCGTTCCACCCTACCCAAATTTATTGTGTCCAAAGACTGTGTATGTTTAGGTGGTTGGAGCGTTCTGTTGCACTGAGCCCACGACTTGGTTGCTGGAGTCGAAAAGATCGACCTTGTAGGTATTTCCTTCGGTTATGGCGTAGGTGATTACTAGACTGCCATCATCTGCACCTGCCTTCATCGACAGTGGTAATGTAGCGACATCCCCGTCATCAATGACTTCATTGTTTACGGTTACTTGAGCTATAGTCACAGCTTTTGTTCCAGTGTTCTTTAGTGACAAAGTTATGTCAGTTGTGGTGAATTCAACTTTGGTGACTGTGACTGAAGATGTTCCCATGAATCCGATGGTCATTCCGCCCATCCATGCTGCTACGGCGACGCTAACTGCGACTGTGACGGCGATGAGTATGATTGAGGCTACGACGGGGCTGAGGGCTTTCGCGTTTTTCCTGATTTTTCTAAAGGTGTTCATTTTCTGTTTTTTCCTCCTTTGGTTCGTTGGTTACGTGGAACGCAGAAGGAACATTTAAGTCTTATGTCTCACGACATAGTATTAGCTGTTCTGTACAACACAACTACAACAAAAAACAAAAACCAGGTAAATATCCGAGAAAATTCGGAAAAAGAAGCGTACAACAACTCAATCGTTATACGCTTTTATGCGGGAGCTTTTGGTTTGGGTTCGAACTCTTCGAAGAATTTGAGAAGAAGCTTCGCAACATTTTCTCCAAGCTCAGTGCTCAGATAGTACTTCTTCAGCGGGTCAATGCGTTCGCTCTTTGCCAAGCCCAAATCTTCGATTTCGATCATTCGAGCGCGAAATGTGCCATCGCTTAAAGTCAAGTTGTTCTCACGCATGAAGTCTTTGGCTTCTTTCCATTTGCCGCGGTTAATGTAGAGCAGAAACAAGCAGTCTATGGCGTGGTCTTTTTCAAGCATTGCTTTTATTGCTGAAAGCCTGGGGTCTGTCAGAATCTGCTTAACCTTCTCCTCTTCTCCACTTTTATTCATGGGTTTCATCAGTCCATTTTCCTGTTGTTGTTCTTTATGAAAGCTTTGCCTTAAAAGCATTTAAGCCGTATTACGATTTATGAAACATATCAGCAGACGCACATCTTCCCACACTGACAATTTCTCAACTTAACCTCGCAAGAAGCCCTCATAAACAAGCCTGCAAGCAACGTTTCGGGCATGAGCACACGCCGGCACAATAATACGCTTCACAATCCGTCTAATGACAAAACACAGACCGCTTCCAAAGGAAAACAAGTTTCTCTTAGCAACAAAAAAGCACGAATTCAGCCATGAAAAAGAACAAAAACTGCTCAGAGTAGCCAATTTGCGTTTTTGACAAATCTGTGAGAAGATAAAAGAAATACCGGGATTAGCCGAAGGCGCGGCCTTCTTTCCGCTTCTCCGCTTCCTCAGTGAACTTCAAAATCTCATCGATGATTTCCACGTTAGAAAGCAACATGCGCCTGCAACAATAGCGTTTCACGCCCAAACTGTCCAGCACATCCTTCGCGTTCTCACCCGTTCGGATTCGCCTGGCGAACTCTTCATATTTGTCGCCGACGAGTTTGCCGCAGGTGAAGCATCTAACGGGGATAATCATCGCGTTTGTTTCTCCCTTTACCTGTAACTCTTCTGCTCTTTGGCTCTGGCGCCTGGACCGCCGAATTTCTTCGATTCTTTGGATCTGGCGTCGCCAGCAACCATCGTTCGGTCGTACTCAGTGAAGACCGTGCGCAGGTGACTGCTCTTGGTCCACTTCAACAGTGCATTGGCAATTGCCATACGAGCCGCTTCAGCTTGACCCATGTAACCGCCGCCCTGAGTCCTAACATCCATATCCAACTGCTTCCAAGTGATTTCCCCAGCTTGAAGAAGAGGCTCCATGATTTTTTCGCGAGCAATTGCGGGTTCTATGATTTCAACTGGAGTCATGTTTACGCGAACCTTGCCGACGCCCTGCCTTACGACGGCGCGGGCAGTAGCGGTTTTTCTTTTTCCACTAACAACGAGAACTTTTTTGCCTGGCATCTTTATGCACCTTGGTTCCATCCGATTTCTACTGCTAACTGTCCGAGCGTAAAGTGCGGCCCCTTGAGTTTGGAAGACTGGGCATACTTGTCAGTTTCCAATTTCTGATCCTTCAACTCCTCAGGGATTCCCATGAACACCTTCAACCGCTTGTAGGCAACTTTGCCCTTAGGCTGCTTCCACGGCACCATGCCTCGCACAGTCTTGCGGACTATGCGGTCAGGTCGACGGCTATGGAATGGACCACGGTCGGGCGCGCCAACTTCAAGAAACTGTTTGGCTTCCGCCACTTTACTCTTCTTTTTGCCTGAAATTATGACTTTCTCGGCGTTAACTATGACGATTTGCTCTCCTTTCAGAAGCCGTTTAGCAACGTTGCTGCACATGCGGCCAAGGATGAGCCCTTCACCGTTCACAACGGCTACGGAAGATTGCGCTTTTGCTGCTTGCATCATGTTCACCCAATGATTGTTACGTTGGAGCCTTGAGGATTCTTCTCCATAAGCTCTGTGATGGACAGGTACTTTGCTTTAACTGCAGCGAGCTTCGCCTTCGCCTTGTCAGAAGCATCGAACGCTGCAATTGTCACCGCGTGATCCAGTGTTCCTGAAGCCAAGAGTTTCCCTGGAATGAGGACGGTGGCGTTCTTGTCTGTGTACCTGTTTATCCTGCTCAAGTTGACGGCTATCCGCTGCCTGCTTAGGCTTGGAGAGTTTCTCAGCTACCGCAAGCCAGATGCCTGCATCCTTCTCTCTGCTTTGCTTTTTTAGGTATCGGATTAGCTCTACGATCTGCGGATTTGTGGATTTAGTTTCTCTCATTTGACTTCTACCTTTAACTGTTTGATAAGTTCTTTAAGTTGTTTATCCAGGATGTTTGTTGCTTCTTTAAGAATTCTCTCAGGGGCAAGCCCGCCATGAGACTCTATGTTCATAATAAAAGCATTCTTCTCCCAAGAAACCTTGATGCCTTCCTCTTTCTTGGGGCAGGCTTCGACGCAGTCCATGCAAAGGTTACATGCCAGCAAGTCGCGGACATCAACTTTTTCGCCTTTCAATGAAAGCACTTTCTTGGAGCAGATTTCAGCGCATTTCTGGCAGTCGTTGCATTTCTCCTTGGGAACCTCAATTTTCGGGTAGTACTTATAGGCGCGACGCTCACGGGCTGCCATTTGGCATGGACTTTGCCTTTCCCAAGCCTCGCGTAAGCTTCAAGCTTAAGCTTCTGTCCTTTCGCCAAGTTTTATGAGTGGGATCTTCTCAGCGACTGGGACAATATTCTGGGTTTTCTGAAACCAATTCACCTGAATAAACAGATCTTGTACCCTCCGTGCGACTCGGCATTCAACGTTAACGTAACACGGCATTGTGGGCAGCCGAACTCGCTCTTGCACTCGCAGTCTTCAGGAAGATTGTAGCCCTCCAAATCAGTCTTCAACGGCACCAGACCAAGTCTGTGGGCAATCATTTCGTCCTGCAGAATCGAGGAGTTCTCAATCATAACCACTTCATCTATAGCCATGCTGGGAACTTCAGCGAGCACTATGCGTCGCAGAGCGTTCATTAAAGGAACGTCTGCGTCCCTGATGATTACTCGAAGGTTCGTCTCGTCTTTCTCGAGCACTTCAATTTTCACTTACTTAGACACTCCACAAGTGGACTGTGATTGGCTATGTCGTTTCAATAGGAGCCTGAGGGCATTATTTCAATTTTTCTGTTAATAAAGGGGAAAGTGAGGAGATTACACACGTCTGCCTCTTCTGCCGCCTGGCCTACGTGTGCCATCGTGCGGAATAGGCGTGACTTCTTCAATGCGTTCAATGCGGAAACCGAAACGTGCGAAAGCTCGGATGGCCGCTTGAGCCCCTGGTCCTGGGGTGCGTGGTCCTGAACCGCCTGGAGCGCGAACTTTGATGTGTATGGCGGTTATGCCTTTGTCTCGGGCAATTTCCGCCGCGCCTGTTGCAGCACGCATAGCTGCGTAAGGATGAGGACTCCATGCGGTCTGCTTTGACGAACATGCCGCCGCTTGTGCGGGCGATTGTTTCTGCTCCTGAGATATCTGTTATATGGATTAGCGTGTTGTTGTAGGAACTGAAGATGTGAACGACGCCCCATTTCTCACTTCGTTTGCTGCTGCTCAAAATCTACCGCCTCTTCCGCCTCTGCGTCTGTCACGAGGCTGAATTATTTGACGCGGCTTATTCACAACAGCCCATTGCGACACGCGTTGGGTGGGCTGCATTTGCGAATTGGCTTTCCATGGCGTAAGCAAGAGCTTTTTCTTCTTCTTGGGAAACAATGTATCCTGGAACGGTGACTCTTCGGTTATCCAGCGTAACGTGCCCATGCGTAACGAGTTGTCTGGCTTGGTGAACTGTTTTGGACAAGTTCTTCCTGAACACGAGCGTCTGAAGCCTTCGTTCGAGAAGGTCCTCAAGGGACAAGTCGAGTACGTCGTCGAGAACAGCGGTTTCCTGCAGGATGCCAAGTTTCTTTAGGCGGGTGAGGAGTTCGTTCTCCATTTTCATGCGTTCTTCTGCTGGCTTGCCGATGAGTGAACGTGCAATGCCCCTAAACTTGCTGAGTTGAGTTTCATGGCGCCAGAGTTCATGCTTGTTTCGCAAGCCAAAAGTGCCTAAGAGCTTAAGCTCGTTCGTCTAGGATGTCTTTGCGCCACGGAAAACGAGGGGTATCAAATTTCTTTCTTTGCCTCTTTGGATCGCCCATACTTATTTGCCTCCTTCAGCTGGCGGTGGCGCCCCTGGTCTTGCCAAGAGGGCTTTCTTCTTGACGCCCAAGGACTTGCCTGATCTGCCCGTGGTCTTGGTTCTTTGACCGCGAACTTTCAAGCCGTAAGCGTGACGATATCCACGCCATGATCTAATGTTTTTGGCGTCGTCTACGTCGGTTTTCGATCTTAAAACTAGGTCTGCGCTTATCAGGTGCATGTCTTTTCCTGTTTCTCCGTCTTTTCTTCGGTTGAAAAGCCATGTTGGTAATCCGTATCTTGTTGGGTCTTTGATTATATCCTCTATTTTGGATATGTCTGACTCCGTGAGAAAGCCTGACCTCAAGTTGGGGTTGATTCCTGCTTTCTTGAGGATGGCGTTGGCCAAGCTGAGGCTCACTCCTTTGACACTGCAAACGGCGTAGGAAACCTTCAGAGTGCCAGATGAGTCGGAACCCAAAATGCGAACTATGTGACGAAATTCCTGAGACGACATTCCTTTTTCATCCGTTAAACTTGAAGCATATACGAAATGAGTCAGTATTTATTTAAACCTTCCTTTATCAAGGAGTTCGTTTAGATTTCAGTTTAAATTCTTTTCAAGAACCCACAGGAAAACCTTGGGGTGGGATTAGGACTCCGAAGATTTTTTCTTTTGGAAAAAGAGAATCGTAGAGCAATCTTCAATAATACCCAGATAAAAAGAAATGTGGTTGAGTGATTTCCTTCATGGACTCAGATAAGAACGAAGATGCCATTATCGAAAGCAAGATAACTGAAATAAAACAGCTGACTCAAGACATACTTGATTTAGGCGTCGATGTCTCAAAGAACAAAGTCGAAATAAAGGAAAAAATGCGGAGCGTTATTTCACTTGTTGGCTACGTGATTTCGTATCCAAACACGAACCCAGAAATAAACAAAAATCCCTTAACTGATTTTTCCATAAATGTTTTTCAACTTATAGACAGCCATCCTGAACAAAATGATTCAATTATGACTTACCTCAAACTCTTTGGCGGCTTCGCGAATAACTTGGTCGACGCACTAAGGCAAGAAAAGAACCCAAAAAACTAATTTTAGAATTCGTCTCATTTAATTGCAGGTTTCATTAGTTCGATTTAATGCTACTACGCAGCAAGAACTACAACATTAAAAAGAGAACAATTTCTTAACGACATAATCCGTGCAGGACAAACCCTGTATTTTTTACCATAGTGGTGCGGGGTGTGGGATTCGAACGCCCAGTCAGGTGGAGATGTCACCCGCGACCCATTTCTTTCTACAAATTTTCCTTTATGAGACATGCTAAGTTTTGTAGGTAACACCAATTTCTCTTGTTCCGGGCCGCTCGTACGATTAGCTCCACCTTTTTTGTGGCTAACTCGCTGAGTTTCCTGCAAGGACTAGTTATCCTGACTATTCAAGTTCACAGACTCAAGCAGAAATAGGTCTCGGCTTGGCTCAGCGTTAGTTCTGCTGATTTTGACCCTCCAAACTATGGAGAGCAAGTGAGAGCGTTAAAGAAAAAACAAGAAGAAAAGGCTGGGCATGGGTTTAGTAGGCGTAGATTCTGCCGTATGGTCTATGCGAGAAGGGCACAAGCTTGGTGAAGGTGCCTCCCATGATTTTATCATAGTCCGAGTTAAAGTAGGTGCAGTACTCCTTGACGAGCGCGCTTATGGTCTTGAGGTCAGATTTGTTGACGTCCATGATTTTGACTTCTTTGCCAAGATGCGTGACGGCGCCGCGTATGTACATTATGCCCGAGTGCATGCCTGTGCCCACAAACCGTGCGCTATGAGACTCGCCCGCTTTCAACGTTAACCCCAGCACGAGGAGGATACCGCCAGCCATGTATTCGCCCATGAAGTCCTGACCAGTACCGCCAACAACAATTATCGGCTTCTTATCCATGTATTCCTTCATGTGAATGCCGGTGCGGTAGCCTGAATCGTCGCGGATAAACATCTTGCCTCCCCGCATACTGTAACCAGTGATATCTCCTGTTCTACCATGGATGACGATTGTGCCATCATTCATTGTGTTCGCTGTGCAGTCCTGCGCGTTGCCGTGGACTTCAAGGCTTGGACCATCCATGAAAGCAGCCAAATCATTGCCCGGAGTGCCATAAATGTCTATTTTCAGCTTGCTCTTCAAATCTGTACCAATGTAGCGTTGCCCATAGACATTTTGTATCTCAACTTTCCCAACGCCCGCTCTGTCTAGTCCTCGAAGAATGGTGTTGAGGTCCTTGTAGTGCATAGTCTGGGCATCGATTTTGTAGACGTTTTTGTCAGCTCTTATATTAAGAAGGAATTTGGGGTTGATTTCAGTCATGATTTTTTGTTCTGGAACATCCATGCTTAGTCACCGACCATTCTTACGCCTAAGACTTTCAGTTCCGTATCAGTTAGACCTACACCACGCAGATGCAAACGGTTGCCGCGGAGGCTTTCAAGTGCGTTCACGCCCATGCCACCCATCATCTCTTTGATTTCCAGGCTCCAGGCACGCAGCAGGTTTGCCAATCGTTCGGAAGCAATGTCGGGGTTAATTCTTTTGCCTATCCATGGGTCAGGTGTAGCTATACCCCAGGGGCATTTGCCTGTGTAACATTTTTGGCAGACAGTGCAGCCCATTGAAATTAGTGCTGCAGTTGCAATGTAAACTGCATCGGCGCCAAGTGCGATGGCTTTGAGGACGTCGCCGCTGCTTCTGAAACCGCCCGCAGCAACAATTGATGCGCGGTTGCGGATGCCTTCATCGCGCAGACGTTGGTCCACACTGGCTATAGCGAACTCTATTGGTATACCTACGTTGTCTCGGATAATTTTGGGAGCTGAGCCCGTCGAGCCTCGGACGCCATCTATGGCGACTAAGTCTGCGCCTGCGCGAACGATACCGCTTGCGATGGCTGCAACGTTATGGACAGCGGCGATCTTCACGGACACTGGCTTTTCATAGTTTGTTGCTTCTTTGAGCGCATAAATCAGCTGGCGGAGGTCTTCGATGCTGTAGATATCGTGTTGTGGCGCAGGAGAAAGCGCATCAGTGCCGACGGGAATCATGCGTGTCCTGGCTATATCGGGAGTGACTTTTTCGCCTGGCAAGTGACCGCCGATGCCTGGCTTGGCGCCTTGACCAATTTTGATTTCAACTGCCGCGCCTGCGTGCAAGTAGTTGGAGTGCACTCCGAAGCGACCTGAAGCTACTTGGACTATGGTGTGTTCGCCGTACTTGTATAAACTGGGATCTAAGCCGCCTTCGCCCGTGTTAAAGTAGGTACCTGCCTTCGTCGCTGCACGCGCCAAAGACTCGTGAACGTTGAGGCTGACAGCGCCGTAGCTCATGGCGGAGAACATGATGGGAGTCTCGAGGGTCAGTTGCGGAGAAAGCTGGGTTTTCAGTTCAATATTTCCATTTGCGTACTCCATTTCCAACGCATCAGGTTTTGTGCCCAGGTACGTTCGGATTTCCATAGGTTCACGCAGCGGGTCAATGGAGGGATTGGTGACTTGGCTGGCGTTGATAAGCAGCCTATCCCAGTAGGTCAGCTGTGGTTTGTCGCAGCCCATACCTGTAAGCACGATGCCGCCTGTTTCCGCTTGTTTCTTGATGTCTTTGATGACGTCCGCCGACATGTTTGCGTTGTCGCGGTAGCTATTTTGATTCTTCCGAATCGTAATCGCATGCGTCGGACAGAATGTTACACATCGCTGACAGTTGACGCAGTTTTCGTCTTTGCTGCGTACAACATCATCATCTGCATCGTAGCTGTGTGTGTCGTAGGTGCATTGATTGACACAGACTTTGCAGCGGATGCATTTGTCTTCGTCGCGTTCCACTATGTATTCGGGAGGTAGGTAGCTTTTCATTATTGAGGTGTCTCCGCAGCGGGATTGCGTGAGCTAGTTTTTTGCCGCGGACTCTGCCGACAATGGGTTCGCCGCCTCGAGGCAGTCCAAAGTTTATCCAGCATAGGCGAAACCAAACGAATCGACGCTTCTTCACTGGAGAGGTAGAGCATGTCATCTTTGGTAGCGGCTATCATTGGCCGCAGTTTGATGCGGTCAGTTATGCCTATCATTTCGCCGTGGTGTGCCACAATTATGCTAAAAGGACCGTTCATCAAGAGGCTGCCGTATGTTTGCCGCAGAGTCTTTAGTGCCAGTTTCTTTTTCGGCTCAAGCTGGTCGACTTCCTCCCAGAACGGAGAGGCCAAAATCTGTGAAACAATTTCGATTGGCAGGCGTCTGTCTGCGCATAAGCAAATCAACAGCATAAGCAAGCACTTCGGTGTCTGTTTGCAGCGTGCATTTGTAACCGTACATTTCCAAGTAACGGCGGTTGATGCCATAGCTGGACAAGCTCACCGTTGTGGACGACAGTCCAGTCGAGAATGTTGAATGGATGTGCGCCGCCCCACCAGCCCGGCGTGTTAGTGGGGAACCGTCCGTGACAGCTCCACAAGTAGCCCTGATAGTCTTCGAGACAGTAAAAGTCGGCAATGTCTTCTGGGAAGCCGACGCCTTTGAAAACGCCCATGTCTTTGCCGCTGCTAAACACAAAAGCTTTGCCTGTCTCCGTGTTGATGCGCATAACGGCTTCGATAACGCAATCATCTGCTGACTGGTCTCTGGGGCGGTTTCTTTTGGGTTCTACGAAGTACCGCCATAAAAGTGGCGGATTGGTAACGTTGGCGGGTTTGGTCTGCATTTCTTCGTCGTAGATTATGTTGAAGTATGAAGCCAAGATGCGATCGGTCTTCGCTTTGGCGTCTTGGCTTAGGTACATTAAGTGGAATGCGTAGTAATCTTTGAAATCGGGGTAGATGCCATAGACTGCGAAACCTCCACCTAAGCCGTTGCTGCGATCATGCATATTGCTGATGGCTTTGACCGGGTCCTTGGAGCCGAACCGTTTACCGTCTAGGTTCATCATGCCAAAAATGCTGCAGCCTGCAAAATCCTTGTCGTGACCGAATGGGTTTACGATTCTTCTGTCTTGTTCGTTCACTAGTTTATTCCTCCAGATTCATTTTTCTACGCAGGGGAGGAGGCAAAGCTGCCAAGCTAAAGTCGTCCGCGAGAAGTCTTTCTTTGAACTTTTTCACGTTAACTTTGTTCTTTATCAAGTAGAACAGAATGCCAGCCCGTTCGATGTCGCCCAGAAAAGTCATGCCGACAATTATGTTGTCTTTGAGCACAAGTTTCTTGTATACGCTCGTGCCGCTCGCTTCTTTGACCAGGATTTCTAAGGCTGCATCTTGTTTGGGGTTAGCTAAACCGATGGACACTATAGGTACACCGAAATAATTTAGGCTGCTCATATTGGTTCCGCCAGTATAATCGGTCTTCTTTCCTGCCATATTGTTGCCTGCAACTTTGCCCTCCAAGACCGCAAGAGGCCATAACGGCAACAAACGGTTCTGATTCAGCACGAAGTCAAAAGCTTCGGCAACATCCCCGCTAGCGTACACGTCTGACACGCTGGTTTGCATGTAATTGTCCACTACAATGCCGCGGTTCGTCTTAATGGATGTGCCCAAGGCTAGTTCGGTTCGTGGAACGATGCCGATAGCGACAACCACCATATCGCATGGAATTTGTTCGCCATTGGTGAGGACAACGCTGGCAACTGCCTCCCCGTTGTCAGGTTTGCCTACAATCTGCTGAACCGATTGGCCCGTGACTATGTTGACGCCTGATTTGCGGACTATGGTCTCAATTATGTCAGACGGCTTTAGAATCTAAGAGAAGACTGAGGATCTTGTCTTGCAGTTCTACGAGAGTCACTTTGATACCTCGTTTGACAAGGGCTTCAGTGACGCTTATGCCAATGAGACCTGCCCCGATGACCACCGCGTTTTTCGCGTTTGCTGAGATTTTCTGCGCCACTCGCTCAGCATCAGCAATGGTGGTGAAGGTGTATACGCCTTCTTTGTCAGACCCTTCCATTTTCGGAACGAATGGTTTACCTCCTGTGGCCAAGAGTAGTTTTTCATAGCCGACTTTGCTGCCGTCTTCCATAATCACAACGCGTTCATCGGTTTTGACGTTAACGGCCTTCTGACCAGTAAGGGTGTGAACAGCGTTCTTCTGCCAGAATTGGTCGTCACGGGTTTTCATCTTGTTAAGATCGGCCTTGCCGCTGACAAAGTCGCTTATCATTGGGCGGCTGTAGTAAGAGCAGAGCTCTTCGGAGATGACTGTGATCTCGCCTACAGGGTCGACTTCGCGGATACCTTCTACCGCGCCTATTCCGGCTGCGCACGCACCAACTATGACATATTTTGACTTGGGCATTAGAGCTTAACCTCTTTGCATTCTAAGGCGCCGTTTGGGCAGTTAGCCACGCAAGCTGGGGTATCCAAGTCTACACAGGCGTCGCATTTGGCAACAACGTTGCCTTCCTTGTCAATCTTTATGGCACCGTACGGGCAAACCATTACACATGTCCAGCAGCCCATACACTTCTGGACGTCATGAGTTATTAGCCCTGTTTTTTCGTCTTTATGCATAGCGCCTGTGAGACAAGCTTGTGCGCATGGGGCGTCGTCGCAATGTCGGCACTGGATGGCGAAACTCACGGGCTTGCTCATTTCCAGGCGCACTCGACTAATTGGTCGGGGTTTCTCGCGGTTATGTGCCTTGATGATGTCTTTGGATTTGCTGTGTTGAGTGGTGCAGGACACTTCACAGATTCCGCAGCCCATACAGTGTTCTTGTTTCGCTATTATTCTTTTCAACATAATTTTTCACCCAGTTTCTTCATTTAGCGTGGACAGGTGAGCATTTGAATGAGTAGGTCTATGTCTTTTGTGCATAGTTGCGCCTGCGTTGTCACGGTTTGCTCAGCTGTTTGTATGTGTGCCTTGCATGTGTTTAGTGGCATTTTTGTTCACCTATCTAATGGAAACGTTTGATGTAGATGTCATATATTCTATATAACCGTAGTGAAAATCATTTATGTGTAGGAGAATGAGTTATATAGTATATGCGAATCGTATATAGGAGCAGGTGTAACATTAATGGCAGAGAAAGACTTAGGCTATAGGCGTGTCCAATGTACCGGCAGAGGCAGCTTCATCATAAGCCTACCTAAAGAATGGGTTCAAGATATCGGCCTCAAACGTGGCAGCGAAATAGCCTTTAGCCTCCAACCAGACGAGACGCTGAGTCTCGTCCCAAGAAAGCTGATGGAGAAAACCGAAAACGGCGGAGAATCCAAACTAAAAGAATACTACATAAGCGTAGACCCGCAGGAAGACATCCAATCCACACTCAGGCTAATCCAAGCCCTCTATGTTATCAGCGCAGACATTATGCGCATACACTTCAAAGGGACAGCAGACCCAACGAAATGCAAAATCGACGTTAAAAATTTCGCCAAAGAAACCTTTCTCGGAGCAGAAATTATCGATGAAACACCCGACGAAATTACTCTGCAGATACTGGTGAAGCATTCTGAGTTCCCCATAGAAAAGGCGGTTAGACGCATGGTTATCGTAGCTTTGGCAGCACACAGAGATGTATTGCTGGCACTAAAAAGCGGAAGCAAAGAACTCTCGCAAAGTGTTGTGAACGCTCAGCGTGACGCGAACAGACTGGGGTTGTATATTGTGAGACAACTAAAGTTCGGCATTGAGCACAACATGTACCGAGAATTGGGGTTCAAAACACCCAAAGACTTCCTACTTTACAGGATAATCGTAAACGACATAAAAGACATAGGAGAAAACGCGCTTAACATCATGAATGGCCTTGCAACATACCAAAAACTCCTGGAAGACCAACTGCTCTTCGTTAAAGACCCAATCGACGAAGAAGTATATTCGCAGATGCTCAACTTCAACACTTTAGCACATCAGCTGTTCGATGACGCCACCAAAGCCATGTTCAAACACGATTACAACGACGCTGAAGCCGTTATCCCCAAGCGTCAAAGCTACGCAAAGCTAGAAAACGACTTGATTAGGCTTATGAGCAGCAAAAAAATGGACCCCAACATTTCCGCTATACTAAGGCTGATGTTGGACAGTTCCAGACGCGTGCTTGACTATGGACAAGATGTTGCTGAGTTGACACTTAACCGAACGGTGGAAGAACTCTGCGCATCCTTCGCCGTCAAATAAGACAAGAACATCCTCTCAAACACTTTCTCATTCTTTGTGAAATAAATCGTGGGAAATGAAGATTGTTATACCAATTTGCTCCACATGATTTCTACAGCAAAGAAGAGAAGAGGTTCGGGGGCCATTCGGGCCACACTGGAGTCAAATACATATCTATGACTTCGATTCCCGATATGTGCCGCATCTTCTCACCTGCTTCGAACAGTTCCTCGAAACTCCTCAAGAATAAGTCAACATTTAGGTCGTAATGCCCAAGAAGTCTCAGAGCTACGACCATGTTAGGGATTTGAAGCAGCTGAGAATAGATCTCCGGCATTTTGCCTCTATTCGCAACTTTTATGAATATGAAAGCAAAAGCAACGTACCCAATCTTTGTTAAATCAACTAGTATAGTGGATTGAGTTAACACCGGTCCTTTGAGTCTATTGAACCTCTGGATAACATTCTTTGTGGAGATCCCAAGTTGATCCGCAATCCTGTTGAACGGCATGCGAGCCTTCTGGGATAAGATTCTGGCTATTTTCCGGTCGGTTTCGTCTATTTTAACTTCTTCAACGCTTACCACGCTAGAAGGGATCGAACTTTGCTTTTCTGCGGCGTCTTGGCACGGGTCAAAACATAGGTTCTCCATGTGCTCCAGATTAGCTGCTTCGGCCCAAATCATGGTTTCGACACGTTTGACTTTAGGATTAGCCTCCAAATCCTCGATTATAGCGGCTAACTCCTGCATGTTATTCATCACAAGAATGGTGAAAAGATTGTACTTAGGTAAAAATCCGAAAGCAAGGGGTCGATATGATTTGCTCTTTAAAAACTCTGCCACTTCAGCCTCATTCTCAACTGCTGTTGTTATTCCCAGGTTGACCACGTACTTGTACCCAAGGCTGTGGGGATTAACAATGGTGATTTCGCCTTTGATTACTCCCGCTTTCTTTAGCCGAAGAATCCGCATTCTGACGGCGGCAGGCGTAATCTTGCATCTCTTGGCTAGTTCAGTCAAACTGGTCCGGGAGTCGAGAAGGAGTGTTCTAAGTATGATGGCATCCGTTGCGTCAGTCCTGACGGGAGGGTTCATTGTGACCGTTTAAAGAAATGCCCCTTTCTAATAAAATGTTCGCAATTACTTTTTATACATTTATGACACGCAACAATGCAAATCGTGGATTTTTTTGATACACCCAGACAAAGCTTATATTTAGAAGCTCCGCAAGAACATACCATAACGTGATTCCGAGAAAAACGGGGCTGATCGGGCTCTGGAATGATTACCAACTGCTCGTTGGGGAATCTTTCTCTCTCCTAATTCGGGTTCAGAGCCCCAGCAAACCCGTCAACACTTCTTGCGGCGCCGGCATCTAGTTATTCTTTCTATTAATAAAGAGTCATAATCTTGACGGATAAGACAGAGAAGCATCAATATCAGCCAACCTTAGGCAAAAGGCCCAAAAGACACCATAAAACAGATAAAACGTGAACATTTCTTTTCCGAAACCTAAAATAAGCGCTAAAAGTTAATTTAGCCACCTGAGGAAAATCTGTGTCATCCATCATAGAAGACCTCATTGCAAGAAAAATCTTCAACAGCCGAGGAGAAGAAACCATAGAGGTCGATGTGATAACCACATCCGGCTTTGGCAGAGCAGCAGCACCTGCAGGAAAAAGCCGCGGAAAAGCCGAAGTCATCTATTACCCAACAGGTGGAGTTGACGCAGCCTCTAAAAAAGTTGACGAACTCATAGCGCCAGAACTCGCTGGACTCAACGCAGACTATCAAGAAGAAATCGACAGCACTCTCCACGAGATCGATGGCACAGCCAACTTCAAAGGCATCGGCGGAAACACCGCCTTCGCAATTTCCTTGGCAAATGCGGAAGCAGCCGCCAACAGCCACGGCATGCTCCTCTTTCAGTTCCTCGGAGGAAGCACAGCAACCATAATGCCTTATCCACTGGGAAACTGCATATCGGGAGGACAACACGCGTTGCGGGGAAAAAGTCCTGACATCCAGGAATTCCTCGCTTTGCCGTACGGCGCAGAAACTTTTCTGGAAGCAGCGATGGCAAATGCACAAATCCACAAGAGAATTGGCGATGCTCTAAAAAAGAAGGACAAAACCTTCACGGCAGGCAAGAGCGACGAAGGCGCATGGATAGCCAGCATTGATGGTGCGGACGCATTCGAATGCATCGCAAAAGTCTGTGAGGAAGTCGGCAACGAACTGGATTTTGAATGTGGCTTTGGCGTGGACATGGCAGCCACTTCGCTTTGGGACGAGAACAAGCAAGTTTACGATTATGCGAACGAAAACGCAAAACGTGACAGCGGCGAACAACTGGATTATGTGCGCGAAATCATCGAGAAGTACCACCTTGCATACGTGGAAGACCCATTCCACGAGGAAGACTTCAAAAGCTTCGCCGAACTCACCAAACGAACCAAGAACTGCCTCATTTGCGGCGATGACTTGTTCACCACAAACAACGAACGCCTAAATCAAGGCGTAAAAATCGAAGCGGGAAACGCCATAATAATCAAAGTCAACCAAATTGGAACATTAACAGATGCGTTGGAAACCATCCAGAATGCCCAGCGAAACGGCTACTCCTGTGTGATGTCGCATCGGAGCGGTGACACAACAGATTGGCACATTTCGCATCTGGCGGTTGCATTCGGCTGCCCAATTATAAAGACTGGCGTCGTGGAAGGCGCAAGAATCGCCAAAATCAACGAGCTAGTACGCATAGAGCAGTTCCTCGGTAACCGAGCCAGAATGGCAGACCCAAAAATCTAAACTCTAAGTAACGAAGTGAAAAAAATGGAAGATGAAATAAAACAAATTCCAGAACCTGAAACTGAGCCCATAGAGGCACAGGAAAATAAGGTTATGGAACCAGAAACCGAAACTGAAAACCTACCTGAAACCCAACAAGCTGGACCTGCACCGCAGGAAGCTCGAGTTTCAACAGCGCCAACTGCACCTTCAGAAGAAGAACTGCTGTTGCCCAGAGACACGTTGCTATCAGCAGGAATACACATTGGGACCAGAATGAAAACACGCGACATGGAACCTTTCATCTACCGAGTTAGACCAGATGGATTGTTCGTGCTTGACGTTAAGAAAACTGACGACCGAATTCGCGTAGCAGGCAAGTTCCTCGCACGTTACGAGCCCCCGAAAGTTTGCATCGCAGCCACAAGACTGTACGCACATGAGCCAGTCAAGAAGTTCTGCCAGCTCACAGGCGCAACACCACTAGTCGGCAGGTTCATTCCGGGCATGCTAAGCAATACGCAATATCCGAACCGTGTGGAACCAGAAGTCATCGTCGTTTCTGACCCACGTGCAGATGCCCAAGCCGTAAAAGAAGCCTCAGTTGCAGGCATTCCGATTGTGGCGCTTTGCAGCACAGACAACGAGTTCGCTGGCGTAGACTTTGTCATCCCAACCAACAACAAAGGCAGACGTGCATTAGCCGTTATCTTCTGGCTGCTGGCTAGACAGACGCTTAGGGAACGCGGCGAATTGCAGGCGGATCAGGACCCGAAATTCACCATTGAGGATTTCGAAGCGAAAATCAGCCGAGAAGACGAGGAGGAACCTTAAAGCCGATGGCGAATCTTCGGCATCCCGTAGTTGCAGGAAGCTTCTACGAGGGCAATGCCGAAGCGCTTCGTGCTCAGATCGAAGCCTGTTTTCTTTCTACTTTGGGTCCCGGTAAGCTCCCAGAAGTGAACGTCAAAGGTCCCAGAAAAATTCTGGGGTTAGTTTGTCCGCATGCAGGCTACTTGTACAGTGGCGCTGTGGCGGCTACTGCCTATTTTTCTTTAGCTTCAGATGGTAAGCCTGACACTGTTGTGGTTTTGGGTCCGAATCACACTGGTTATGGTAATCCGCTTTCCGCAATGAACGAAGGTGTTTGGCGAACCCCGATGGGGGATGTGCAAGTCGATCGTCAAGTTGCTGAGGCGATTGCTGCGGAAACGGTTATCCTTGATTTTGATGAGGTTGCACATCGTCATGAGCACAGCATCGAGGTTCAGCTGCCTTTTCTGCAGTACTTGTACGGAAACAGCTTCAAGTTCGTGCCGATTTGTTTCTTGATGCAAGATTTGGAGACTGCACAGGAAATTGGCAGAGCCCTTGCCGAAGCTTTGGCGAACAGGAATGCCGTTGTTGTTGCTTCCTCTGATTTTACACATTACGAATCGCAAGTGAACGTGAACCGTAAAGATCTTTCAGCGCTGAAAGCTGTGGAAGTTCTGGATGAGAAGAAGTTTTATCAGGTTTTGGAAGCCGAGAGCGTTTCGGCGTGCGGTTATGGGCCTATTGCTGCGTTGCTGACTTTTGCGAAAAGCTCAGGAGCGACAAAAGCTGAAGTGCTAACTCACAAAACAAGTGGCGACGTAACAGGTGACAAATCAAGCGTTGTTGGATATGCCGCCGTTACCATCAACAAAGCCTAACCTAACGCGCGATTTTCTTCTACAGCCGCTTTATAACTAATTGATTCTGATCTATCCTTAGAAGGCTTTTTGGTTGTATCCGTTGAATGCTCGATCCGCGTTTGCCCAAACTGAGCAGACGTTAAACAATGCAACTAAATTATTGTGATTGTATCGTTTTCTATGCAGACTCTATCGCCAGTCTTTATCCTGGAAATGTCTACTTTGTCCACGCAAGGGATTTCGCTGATTATGGCGCCCACTGCTATGATGGTTTCGCATTCGCGGTTCACCATGCCGGCTGGAGCCACACTGTTCTTCTTTAGGCGGTAAAGCGTATAACTGCCCACCGTTGAACCTTTGCCCTGTGGAAACACGAGGATTTTGCCCTTCACGCTGACGCCTTGCAGCTCGTGACCTTTCTCGATGACGACACCCGTATTCGGGTCCACGCCGCCATAGAACGAGATCGGTTGAGTCGTCGTTAGCGCTTCGCTTTCAGTTTTTCCCCGGTAAATGATTCTACCCTTCATCTCCATTTTCCGGTCACCGCCGCGTCTATGCACTCTTCAATGCCGCCCATCTTGGTTTTCATAAGGTTCTGCCTCGAGTAAAAGCAGCCCTTAGCTGACGTCGTCGCCAATGCCTTGAACCTTCCCTTCAGCGGAGCCACCGCCATGCATGTGTCGCATGCGAATTTGCCACCTGCCGCCTCTATAACCGCCGTGTAGCCGCGCTTGTCCGCGAGCTGCTTTGCAGTTCGTGAAGTGGCGACCCACAGCTCCGTATTGTCGGAGACTTGTCTGCCTCTGAGCAGCTCGGCGATTTGGGCGATTTCTTTGATGCTGCAGTGGGGGCAGCCGACACATACAAAGTCTATTTCGTTGACTTCGTCGTTGATGTTTTCGTAGGCGTTTCTTATGTCATTCGGCTCAATAGTCACCGAATCTTTCGGCGCCTGCACTGTCTCAGAAGCGGGTGTAATGCCTTTCATGTAAAAAAGCGGCTTGGCACCGTACGTCACGACGGAGGCGCAAAACGACTTAAGCTCGTCAATGTCGGCCTCTCTAATTCCTGAGATGTAGGGGATTTTGTTCTCCGCCTTCTTTCCGATAGCGTAGCCCAATGCGCCCCAATCAGAAAGCTTTTTCATTTCGGCTTTAACTTGCACGTGAATGTCTGGTACACGATTCTCATCTAAATGGAGACCGTAGCACGGGGTTTTGCCGACAAACGCAGCTGCCAACGCAGATGGCCCGCCTTCACGGTTCGTTTTTGCCCCCAATACACTGTTGGCAAATGTAACAGCTGAAGATTCGGACCAGGCAATGTGTTCGCCGTACCTTGGCAAATTTCCTATGAAGTAAGGCGTGCAGGTGCAGCTGATAAGGATGCCCATTCTTGTGAAGGCGTCGATAACGAGGTTCTGCTTGGCGGCGAATTCTTCGCTTATCCCCAGAGCGCGCCAGTTCTCCAGATCCATGCCCGCGGGGTTCAGCGTGGTTAAGACGCGGACTCTGCCGTCTTTGGCCAGTTCGTTTAGAAATTCGAGCCCCGCGTCGCCCAGGTTGTGGTAGCTGACACCCGCGACTTGCACAGAGCCGACTTTGATTAGGCTTTCGGCGCCGTAGATGTCTCCCAACGCGACGAGAATTTCCATGCTTTTGCGGACGGCGTAGCCTTCTTCGCCGCTGAGCATACGTTGTTCTTCTTTAGTTAACTGCATATGCCTCACTATAGGAAGTTTTTCAAATCAATTTTTCGGTATTGTTCCTTCTTGAAGCCCTTGCCCGTAGTCGCAGGCGGGATGGTTGCGTCTATGCCTGCTTTGGCGGTTGTGGCTTTCTTGCCCTCTGACAAGTCGCCCGAAGGATCCAGTGAAGAGCCAGGCTGGTTGGAAAGAATGACAGTGTTCTTGTCGGCTTGGAACCGTGTGGCAATCGCCCACTCTACGTCATTCGGGTCGTAAATGTTGATGTCATCATCCACGACAACGCAATGCTTCAGTGACTTGTGACCTTCGAAGGCGGCGGCTATAGCTTTCTTGCCGTCATCAGGGTTCTGCTTGTGAATTTGCACGACGGCGTGGAGCCAACTGCATCCGCCAGGCGTGATGTAGACATCCCTGCATTGGCAGACTTTGTTGACTTCGTTGAAGATTGTTGGTTCTTTCGGCATGCCCATAAGGAACTTGTGCTCGTTCCTGCCCGCCAGAATCGTTTGGTAAATCGGGTTTTCCCTGTGGGTGATGCATTTGATCTCAATGATTGGCTGCTGACGGATTTTGTCGATAGTTCCCGTCAAATCCAAGAACGGCCCTTCCATTGTCCTTTCTTTGGTTATTCTGCCTTCCAACACGAATTCGCAGTCCTTGGGGACTTCAAGGTCGACGGTTTTGCATTTCGTGAGCTCCGTTGTCTCCAAGGCGTTTGCCATGCCTAACTCGTCAACGCCTTTAGGCAAGGATGTCGCAGCGGCAAGGAGCACAGCTGTCGAGTTGCCGATACATATGGCGACGTCGAGTTCTCCTCCAGCTTTTTTGAGGGCAGTGTCTGTTCCACGTTCCTCCACGATGCGAGCTGCAAAATGGTTTCTGTCTTTGAGCATGAGCCTATGGAAGCACATGTTTCTGCTGCCAAACAGTGGGTCCTTCACTATGGATACAGCGGAGGGGATGTATTTGCCGCCGTCTTTTTCCGTGTACCGCATTATGGGGAGTTTTGTGAGGTCAACGTTCTTTTCGACAACTTCTTGACATTCTGCTTCTTCCACGAGAGTTGGGGCAACTGGCTTTTCAATCGCCGAGGAGAGTTTCGGCAGCAGCTTTTCCTTCGCCGTGCCTATCGCTCTGGCAATCAGGTCCTTGGAAGAAACCAAGCCAGCGACGATGGGTACGTTGGATTCTTTTATGTTTTCAAAGAAGACTGGTTTCTCGCCCAGCGCCTCAATCAAGCCGGCAACCTCGTACTCCGTTGAGACTGGCTTAGTGATACGGGTTAGTTCGCCGCTTTTCTTAAGTTGATCAATAAAGGTTCTGAAGCCCAACTTGAGTTCGCCTCGCTTCCTCTTATCTTATGGATTTCTTAATAAAAGAATCGCATAATTCAGCGATTTCTTCGACTTGGTGTGACTGTTCAGTCCAATCACATGGTCATAAACTCAAATTGCCTTTAAATCCATGGAAAGTGCCGATGAGCACAAGTCAATCCAGCAAAGTGGCGATTTTCTGAGTTATCAAAGAAAATGGAGAAAGCAAAAATGCGAGGGTGGTTCAAGCGAGCTGTGTGTTGAGATCTATCGTTTTTGGACGCCGATTTTAGTTCGCAGAACCTCAAAGCCCTCTTTCTCTATGACCTTGGCAACTTTATCCTGCAGCTCTTTGCCAGGCGTTAGAGCGGTCATGCATCCGCCGCCTCCGCCGCCTGTAAGCTTCGCACCCAACGCGCCTTGTGCTCGGGCGATGCTGACGAGGAGGTCAAGCTCTTTGCTGGAAACCTCAATGCCCTGTAGCAAGGTGTGGTTTTCGTTCATGAGTTCGCCGAGGCGTTTAAGATCGTATGCTTCAAGGGCTTTCTTGCCTTCGCATGCAAGTTCTTCTGCGCGCTTGAACAGTGGGTTAAACTTCTGAGGGTTCTTCTTCTTGCGGTCCGCAACGCCTTCCACCATTGCTTTGGTGTTAGCAACCTTACCTGTGCTACCGATGATTATTTCCACTGGCTTTCGAATGTTTAGCTTCTCGACGAAGTCAGGTCCACCTGCAAGGTTCTTCTTAAACCAGATTAAGCCGCCAAAAGTTGCCGCAGTGTTATCTATGCCTGAGGGGTTTCCTGCATATGCTTTCTCGGCTTCGTAGGCTACTGAGTTAATCTTTTCGTCTGAAAGTGACAGCCTAAACTCCTCAGCTATGGCTCGCGCGATGGCGACGCTGCTGGCTGCCGAAGCGCCTAGTCCGCTGAAGCCTGGCAGGTTGCCGCCCAGCCAAATTTTCATCGCTGTCTCTTTGGGCATGTTCAAAGCTTTTAGCATGCGTTCTATGGATTCAATTTGTTGAAGGCGTTTTTCTTCGGCATAGCCTTTGGCGCCTTTGCGCGTGTCTTTTACTTCTATCCCGCTCGGGACTTTTTTGACTTCGGCGTCAGCGGTGGAGTCTATGGCTGATGCGATGCCTGGGACTCCGTGAACGACAAAGTGTTCTCCAAACAGGATAACTTTTCCGTAACCTGAACCCTTACCCATCGATGTGCACCTTGAGGGAATGGTATGATGATTTGAATAAAAACATTCTTTTCCTAGTTTCAATCTTGGGGTTCAAGGTTTTAGGATTCGCCCAATTTTTCCAAGTAATCTAGGAATTCCTTGAGTTCTATTTCGTTCATCTGGCTGATGGAACAGCGTTCAACTTTGATTTTTTTGCGCAGTGACTCGAGGCATTCTTTGGCTTGAACATTTTTTTTCATAGTTTGGATTTGGTCGCGCTCGATTTTGATGCGGTAGAGTGTCGCGATAAATGTGGCGAGGACAACCAACGTGTTGGTTACTATAACGATTATCGTGTAATCCATGCGTCTCCCCTCAAAGTGTATTCTCTTGTTTTGTGTTATTTATCTTGCGATGTCAAGTGCATGAAGTCTTCTAAGAGAGACTCATATTAGGTCACCTTGCGATTGAAATCGTAGGCGGCTAAAAAAAGCAGCTTCGTGCCCCTTTCGTCAAACAATGCCTTCGCTTTGCCCCATGATATCCTTGAGCTGTTCGGGCGTGAAGGTTTCTGTCTGGCAGACTGGACATTTGAGAATCTTCACGTTGTGGAGCACTTTGCCTTCCCACTCCATGTCAACTTGGATTTCCCGGAATTCTACGCAGCAGACTCTACAAAGCAGCGCTCCCGCTTTCAGCCCGTGTTCGTGTTTGGGTCCGGTTTTGGCCGGCAATGTTTGTCAGCTTCCAAAAGGTCTATCGTCTTAATGTGTCTTACCGAAACTTACAGTGGTCTGTGGCCTGCTTCTGGAGTTCCCTTCCGCGATTTAGTTCTTGGTGCTGAAAACGTGAATCTTATAAATTGTAAGTGATTTTAACGGTAATATTGTACGAAATGCGTATCATGAGTAATGAATTCGGAAAAGCTTAAATAATGCCTTTCCAGAGTAGTCTCTGCAAGAGGTTCATAAAAATGACCACGTTCAGCGGATGTTACACCGCCCTCATCACCCCTTTTCGTGCAAACCGAGAAGTAGACTACGAGGGCTTACAAAGATTAGTAGAATTCCAGCTTAGCCATGGCGTTAGCGGCATCTTAGCCTGCGGCACGACTGGCGAAAGCCCTACCCTAGACTGGAGCGAACATAACAAGGTCACCGAACGTGTGCATGAGTACACGAGTGGCAAAGGCTTAACCATCGCGGGAACAGGCAGCAACAGCACCCAAGAAGCAATTGAGGGAACTATGCATGCAGCGCACATAGGCATAACAGCCGTCCTTCTAGTGGATCCGTACTACAACGGGCCAAGCAGCCTCGAAATCCGTCGCGAATACATTGAACCCCTCGCAAAGCAATTCCCCAACATCCAAATGATACCCTACGTGATTCCAGGCAGAACAGGAACCCAACTTCTGCCGCAGGACATCGCGCAGCTCGCAGCGGACTACCCAAACGTGCACTGCGTAAAAGAAGCCACAGGCGACTTGGAAAACATGCGGTTAACCCGCAAACTGGTGGGAGAAGACTTCGACATTCTCTCGGGTGACGATGACAAGACATTTGCGATGATGACGTTTCCAGACATCGCGGCAAGCGGAGTAATTTCAGTCACCAGCAACATCGCGCCAAGGGCAATCAGCGACATGGTCCACTACATCCTCGACGGCAATTTCAAAGAGGCAAAGCAACTCTCCGAAATCCTCCAGCCCCTGTTCTCAGTCATCACAGTGAAAACCCAAGAGCAGACCCCCTTCGGACCCGTAAATTGCAGGGCACGTAATCCGCTGGCAACAAAGTCGCTCATGAAGGTTCTGGGTATGCCTTCTGGATCCTGCAGACAGCCATTGGGCAAAATGACCCGAGGTGGACTCGAAGTCGTCCTGCAAGCTGCCAGAAAAGTCTACGAAGCCCACCCAGAGATCTTCAGACCTGTCGAGCAGTTCTTTGACGTGGACGTTATGGATAGGCTCAACAACGAACGTTACTTGGAGGGACTTTACTATGCTTAAGTTCTGTGTAGCAGGCGCAGCGGGAAAGATGGGGCGCGCCATCATTCAAGAAGCCGTCGCGAAAGGACACGAGATTGTCGGGGCAATTGAAGCCCATGGGAATCCAGCAATCGGCAAGAATCTCAGGGAACTTGGCATTGCCAACTCAGATTTGTGCATCGTTGGCACCGACAAGCTCTATCAGGCGGTCGAAGAGGCAGACGTTTACATCACGTTCACAACAGCCACCGCCGAAGTGCTAAACCTCCCCCTCGTTGCAAAGCTTGGAAAGCCAATAGTCTTGGGTACAACCGGGCTCACAGAGGAGCAGAACCGCATAGTCCGCAATGCCGTGGAACATGCGGTTCCGGCTGTCTTCTCGCCAAACTACTCTGTAGGCGTAAACATACTTTTCAAGCTTGCCGAGGTTCTAAAGGCGTTTCCACAGGAGTACAATTTCAGCATAAGCGAAATACATCATACCGCCAAAAGAGATGCCCCAAGCGGTACCGCCTTGAAGCTGGGTGAAATCGTTTCTGATTTTCGCGGCTACACCTCCACCGTTCATGGTAGAGAAGGCACCAGCCTACGAAAACCCGACGAACTCGAAATCGTAGCCATGCGCGCAGGCGGCGTGCCAGGAATCCATGACCTAATCGTCGCAGGACCCTACGAGATGCTAAGCATAGAGCACACAGCGTTTTCGCGCAACGTGTTTAGCGCAAGGCGCAGTCTACGCTGCAGAGTGGGTCAGCAAGCAGAGGGACCCCGGCATATACAGCATGGCAACGGTGCTGGGGCTTTAGGCACCATTAACGTTTTATGGAAGAACCTCACTCACAAAAGCAAAGGAAGCAATAGAAATGTCCTCCAAACGTAAAGTAGCAATATTGGGCGCCACAGGAGCTGTTGGACAACGGTATATCCAGCTTCTTCAGGGGCACCCATGGTTCAGAATCGAAGTGCTTGCAGCATCTGAGCGAAGCGCGGGCAAAAAATATTGTGATGCCTGCAATTGGCTTATGGAATCTAACCTCCCAAAAGAAATCTCCGACATGACCGTTGCAGACGCCACAGTAGACGCGGTGAAGAAGGCAGGCAATGTTGACATAATCTTTAGCTCTCTGCCAGGAGACCTTGCGGGACCAGTGGAAGAGGAATTCGCCGCCGAGTATCCCGTGTTCAGCAAGGCGTCCGCCCACCGAATGGAAAAAGACATCCCGCTCATCATCCCCGAAGTTAACCCAGACCACACAGCCCTTATCCCGATTCAGAAGAAGAATCGCGGCTGGAAAGGCTTCATCTCAACTGACCCCAACTGTAGCACCATACAAATGGCTATGTCTCTGAAGCCCCTGATGGTTTTTGGGCTACGGCAGGTAATGGTTACAACGATGCAAGCATTGAGTGGCGCTGGCTACCCAGGTGTGCCGTCGCTGGATATCATCGACAACGTCGTACCCTTCATCAGCAAGGAAGAGGACAAAATGGAGACTGAATCCAACAAAATCCTTGGCACCTTCAACGGCAAAACTGTGGAGAATGCTGATTTTGTGGTCACAGCAAGCTGCAACCGGGTCAACGTGAAAGATGGGCACCTTGAATCCGTATTCGTCAAACTAGAGAAAGAGCCCTCTTTGGCTGAAGTAGAGGAAGCGTTTAGCAAGTTCAAAGGGGACCCCCAGAAACTCAGGTTGCCCTCTGCACCTGAGAACCCCATTGTGGTCAGGAAAGAACCGAACCGTCCTCAGCCCAGATACGACAGGGACGCGGGCAAAGGCATGAGCGTTGTGGTGGGGAGAATCCGCAAGGACCCCATCATGAGTCTGAAGTACATGTGCTTGGGGCATAACACCATCCGCGGCGCTGCTGGAGGAGGCATACTGAGCGCAGAGTTGATGGTGGCTAAGGGATTAGCTTAAGAAACAAAGCCTATTGATACTACCTGAAAGAGAGACGATACTGGTGAGAATGAGTGAACACCCTTAATGAACCCTTGGAAAACAGAAACGGCCAGCTTTTCATAGATGGAGTCGGGGCTCAGGCTTTGGCGGAAAAGTTTGACACGCCACTGTACGTCATCAGTGAAAAAAGAATCCGAAACAACTACCAGCGCCTCCAAGAGGCATTGACGCGCAACTACAAAAAAGTTAAGATTTTCTACGCGGTTAAGGCCAACGGGAACCTTGCCGTACTTAAGACGCTTGAATCTGAAGGCGCCAACGTGGACGCTGTTAGCCCGGGCGAAGTATTTATGGCTCTAACCAGCGGCTTCACGCCCGAGCGCATCTTGTTCACGGGCACAAGCGTGCGTAACGATGAACTGAAGTTCCTCGCTAATAGAAACGTAACCATAAACATCGACAGCCAATCCCAGCTGAAGAGACTGCTGAAAATTGCCGTGCCAGAAGTCTCTGTCTGTTCGGGTTAACCCTGAAGTGGGTGCGGGGCACCATGAGCATTGCATAACTGCTGGCAAGCAGTCCAAATTTGGCATCTGGGAACAAGATGTCCCCGCAGTGTACTCAACTGCCAAGAAGGCAGGCGTCGAACGATTTGGCATACATATGCACATAGGCTCAGGCATATTGGAGCCACAACCGTTTCTTCAAGCGCTGGAAAAGTTGCTCTTAACCGCCAAGAAAGTCCACGAGCAAGTAGACATTGATTTAGAGTTCATTGACGTCGGCGGAGGCATCGGCGTTCCCTACAAGCCAGAAGACAAGCAGTTGGACCTGCAGGTTCTCTCCGACAAGATGCTCGCGCTCTTCAAGACAAGGCTCGGCCAATACGGACTTGGTGAACCGTTTCTGCATGTAGAACCAGGCAGATACCTGGTCGCAGATGCTAGCATCCTCTTAACATCCGTGAATACAGTCAAGAAAACGCCTTATCGGAAGTTCGTGGGTGTAGACGCAGGCTTCAACACGCTTGTGCGTCCCGCTATGTACGGCAGCTACCACCCCGTGATAGTCGCCAACAAGCTCGATGCCACTGAAGAAGAAGAATACACTGTTGCAGGACCCATCTGCGAATCAGGAGACCTTCTCGCTACGGAAAGGCGCCTACCGCAGGTGAAAGAAGGCGACTTGATTGCCATTCTAAACGCTGGAGCTTACGGGTTTAGCATGAGCAGCCAGTATAATGCACGACCAAGAGCTGCAGAAGTCATGGTTAAAGAAGGCAAGTTCAAGCTGGTCCGCGAACGAGAACAACTGGAAGATTTCATGCGTGGGCAACAGCAGGAAGCAGAATGGCAACTATAAATTTCTGGAAGATGCATGGGTTAGGCAACGACTACGTCGTCATCGACAATCGAGATGGCAAAATCGCGGAAGCGCAAGCGGCAGCTTTGGCCAAGAAGCTTTGTGAGCGCAAGTTCAGCGTGGGCGCGGACGGACTGCTATTGGTCTTTGGCTCAAAAGTGGCGGATTTACAAATGCGGATTTTCAACGCTGACGGCAGTGAAGCCGAGATGTGTGGTAACGGCATAAGATGCTTCGCCAAATTCTGCTACGAGAGGGGTATTGTCAAGAAAAACGACTTTCATGTGGAAACGCTGGCAGGAACCAAGCATGTTTGGCTCACGCTCAACGAAGGACAAGTCGAGCAGGTCAAGGTAGACATGGGAGTTCCGAACTGGGACCGAGAATCCCTACCCATGAAAGGCTCAGGCTCCTGCATTAACGAGGATCTACGAGTTGACGAAAAAACCTTCAAAGTTACCTGCCTCTCAATGGGAAACCCTCATTGCGTCATATTCGCTGACAACGTGGACGAGTTTCCAGTAGGGCACATTGGACCCATGATTGAGAGCCATGAGGAGTTTCCGAAGCGGACAAACGTGGGCTTCGTCCAAGTCATTAGCAGAAACGAGTTGAAGGTGCGGGTTTGGGAGCGGGGTTGCGGGGAAACTCTTGCATGTGGCACCGGAACTTGCGCGGCCGTCGCGGTTGCCAACAAGCTTGGCAAAGTAGGCAACAATGTTACTGTGCACGTTTTAGGCGGCGAGTTGCAGGTGGAAGTTGCAAAGACACTGTTTTTGAGCGGAGCGGCAGAGAAAGTTTTTGAAGGGAGACTATTCTAAACTGAGCCGTGACCAAAAATGAACGTAGAGTTTGCTGACCGAATCAACAGGCTTCCCCCATACCTATTTGCCGAAATCGAGAAGCAGATAAAAGAGAAGAAGGCGTTAGGCGTGGATCTGATTTCTTTGAGCATTGGGGACCCTGATTTGCCTCCGCCGCAGATTGTGCTAGATGCCTTAAGGGAAGAGTCAGCGAACCCCAGGAACCATAATTACAGTTTCAGCCAGGGTGAACCCGACTTCCGAGAAGCAATAACAGTCTGGTACAAAAAGCGGTTCGGCGTGAATCTCGAACAGGATCAGGTGGTTGCGCTTTTAGGCAGCAAAGAGGGCATAGCCAATCTGGCAAGGGCTTTCGTGAACCCAGGCGACAAAGTCTTGTGCCCTGATCCTGCATATCCAGTCTATACGAACGGGAGTACGATTCTGTGCGATGGCATTCCAGTTCCAATGCCGTTGCTGGCAGAGAACGGCTTTAAGCCCGACTTTGAGTCGGTTGAAGAGCGGAGAGCGACGATGATGTTCCTCAATTACCCTAACAACCCGACCGCGGCCACTGTGGACAAAGCGTTCCTCAGGGAGGCAGTGGACTTCGCGAAGGATAACGGCATCATCCTCTGCTATGACAACGCTTACAGCGAAATCAGCTACCACGGCTACCGCGCGCCCAGCATCCTTGAAGTCGACGGAGCCATGGATTGCGCCATCGAGTTCCACTCGCTCAGCAAAACGTTCAACATGACCGGAGACCGCATTGGCTTCGCAGTTGGCTGCAAACAACTCGTCCGCGGTCTAACCAAAGTGAAATCGCAGATTGACTCGGGTCCTCCAGTGTACACCCAAAAAGCCGCCGTCAAAGCACTGAGCATGTATCGAAAAGGGGAGCCACCTCAGTTCCTGAGCAAAAACAACCAGACTATGCAGGAACGCCGCGACTTGCTAGTGGAAACGCTGTGCGACATCGGTTTTGAATGCGAGAAACCTAAGGCAACTTTTTATGTCTGGGTCAACTGCGAAGGCAGCAGCATGGAATTCGCCAAAAAACTTCTCGATGTAGGAGTGGCAGTGACGCCGGGCGTGGGTTTTGGTAAGTACGGCGAAGGCTATGTTCGGATAACGTTTACGCAGCCTAAAGAACGCATTGCAGAAGCATGCGAGAGAATTCGCAGACTCTACAAGTAGCTTGGAAAAGAATTGTTACCTTTCAGCAATCAAAAATCGCTGAGTCACCAAATTTTTCGAGGTTTTTGTCTCTGCTGTTTTTAAGATAGCTGAGGGCAACTCAACGCAGAGCCCAACGCTGATAGCCAACCCGGACATAGGACTGATACCAGAATCAATAATGATGCAGGCAGATGTCGATGTGAGCATTTTGGTTTACCCTCTGATAAAAATAGAGAGAAAGAAAATTTGCCTTTTTAAGGCATCCAGTATTTGGGCTGCTCTTTTGGAGCGGCTGCAGCTTCTTTCGCTTTAGCCAGCTTCTTCATTATCTGCGTCTTGCCAATGTCATACGCGATACCGTAGTCAAACAGTCCCTGAGGAGCTTCTGCGGCGCGTTTAATCATGTCCGTTTCAATCTTGATCTTCAGTTTGCCGATTGCCAGCGCGCCTATGCCGAAAACGCCTGCTGCCAGTTCTTTGCCGTCGTCGTTTGAGCCTAACCCTTCTACTCCGAGCGGTTTAATAGCATTAATGTCAGCAACTATTTTGCATTTCTTCGCTGTCTTAAGGTCAGCTGCGCTTAGAAGTTGGATTCCGCCTGCGCCTGCGGCAAGGACTATTTCTGCGTCTTTAACGGCTTCAGCGGTCTCTTCGGGCTTGGTGACTTCGACAACTTTGACGCGTTTTCGCCGACTTCCTTGTTGATTTTGTCCGCCACTGCTTGTCCTTTTGCCATGGTGCGTGAAGTGATGACTACATTAGCTTTTTCTGAAGCATAAATTCCGCGGCTGTTTGTCCGACTGGTCCTGTGCCTGCGAGGACAGTGACGTTTTTGCCTTCCAGCGGTCCAAAGCCCTTCTCAAGCGAGAGTCCCAAGGTTTTGGCTACTGCGCCTGCGGCAGTGCTGTATGCGCCTCGTGGGTCCACGATTATGCTGTTACCCCAAGGCGCAGAAGCCATGCATTTCTGCGTGGCGGCAACAACTTTTTCGACCATTTCGAAGTTGCTGCCGTTTATGAAGATTTTTGTGTGCTGTGCGCCCATGGGTCCACGCGGGAAAAGCGTGTCGAACACGATTTTTGCTGCGTCGTCACCTGTGACGTTTTCGTACTTGAATATCATAGAGTCAGGGAACGCGTCGATAGCTACAAGCATGTCGAACGGGCTGCAGTACTTGTCTGTGTCTAGGAAAATGAAAACCTGTTTTGAAACTTGGTTGTGGTTGTGCCATTTTAATGTCCACCTTGACAATGCTGTTGATGCGGTTTAGCCATTTAAGAATTCTCTTCAGAGCTTGCTCAGAACAGAAAAAAGAGCCCCTCCAATCCCAGCGACGGATATACACTGAACACGGGGTCAGGATGGGTGCATATTGGAAATACTCGCTTGGAGGAATTTTGCTTTTTGCACGCTAAGGTCTAATTCACCCGTCCAAACACGCAATACCTGAACCGCAATTGTTTAATAATTTGGCGTTCCAAAGGTGTAGCTTGTATCTCACAGAAGGAGAATGGGAGATTGTCTTTAGGCAAAAACCTTGAGTTATTGTCAAACGCCAACGGAGTAGCAGGAAGAGAAGACGAAGTCCGAAACCTCATGGTTGAACTTCTAAAACCGTACGCAGACGAAATCACTGTGGATAGGCTTGAAAACGTCATTGCAGTAAAGAAAGGAAAGAAAGACACGCCCAAAGTCATGCTCGCAGCTCACATGGACGAAGTCGGCTTAATGGTCAAAACCATAACCAAGGAAGGCTTTTTGCAGTTTACTAAGATGGGAGGCATGGACGACCGAGTTCTGCTAGCCCAAAAAGTTAAAGTGTTAACAGAGAAAGCCAAGCTTCCAGCAGTCGTCGGATCTAAACCTCCGCATATCCAGAAGGAGGAAGAACGCAAAAAAGTAATCCAACACGATGAGCTCTTCATTGATATAGGCGCGGCAAGCCGCGAAGACGCCAAAGCCATGGGCGTTAAAGTCGGCGATCCCGTAGCCTTTGACGTAAACTACGTTAAGACGGGAAAGGACACCGCTTTGGGTAAGGCGTTCGATGACCGTGCAGGATGCGCAGTACTGATTGAAACCCTTAAACAGCTTAACCACACAGACTGCACCGTCTGCGCGGTGGGCACCATCCAAGAAGAACTCGGCTTAAGAGGTGCTGGCACTGCGGCTTTCGGTGTAGACCCTGATGTGGGCTTGGCGCTGGACGTGACGTTCACGGGCGACGTTCCGGGCGTGCGGGAATTCGATACCACAGTGAAAATGGGAAAGGGACCTGCCTTAACTGTGACCGACTCAGGCTTGATGACTCATCCGAAAATTCTTCGTTGGCTCATGGACACCGCAAGCCAGAATGGAATCGAATATCAGTTGGAAACTGGGCTGATGGGCACCACTGATGCGGCACGAATGTCACTTACGAGGCAGGGCATCCCAAGCGGCACAATCTCGATACCTGCACGGTACATTCACAGCCCAGCAGGCTTCATCAGCCTTAAAGATCTTGAAAACTCGGCAAAACTCGCGGCGCTAGCCGTCAGGAAAATCCAAGACTACTTCTAAGCTGAGGTTTGCTTCTTGAAGAAATCGGAAAGGTTCGAGGGAAAATTCGAGTTTCTGGAACATACAGCAGACGTTTACATTGCGGCGCATGGCGCCACGATGGAGGAAGCGTTCGGCAATGCAGCCCTCGCGACATTTGAAGTGATGACAGAAACGGAAAAGATAGCGCCAACCAAGAAGGAAGCGATAGAGGTCGAAGCGGAAGATGAATACGCGCTCCTCTACACTTGGCTGGAAACACTGCTCATTAAGTTTGATGTTGAAGGCATGATCTACTCAAAATTTGAAGTCCACGGAATAAAAGAAAACAAAGAAGGCTTCAAACTCAAAGCCACCGTCTACGGAGAAAAATTCGACGCCCAGAAACATCCGCAGAAAACAGGCGTTAAAGCAGTGACCTACCACCAGATGGAGTTCATCAAAGAAAGAGAAAGAGTCACCTTAATGTTTCTGCTTGATATCTAAGCCAAACCGCGCTTCTTCAGTTCGCCAACGATTTGATCTACAACTTTTTCAGGCGGCGTCTCTAACGAGGTCACCTTGTTTACGATTATTGGGATGTCTTTGGCTTTGTAGTAGTTGATGAGTGGACGGGTTTCCTGCTCATATAGGTCAAGCCGCATCTTTATGACAGCAGGGTTATCATCTGAACGTTGATACAGCTGGCCGTTGCATTTGTCGCAGACACCCTCCACTTTGGGCTTGAGGAAACGCAAGTTGTAGACGGTTCCGCAGTCTCTGCATATTCGCCTCGAAGAGAGGCGCTCTACAATTATCCAGTCAAGCACAGCTAAACGGATGATGACGCCGATTTTCGCAATTTTGCTCAAAGCTTCTGCTTGTGCCAGCGTTCGCGGGTAGCCATCTAGAATGAAGCCTGTGACTTTAGGTGCATGATCTATGAATTCTTTGAGCACCTCTATAACAATAATATCAGGAACGAGTAGGCCGGCGTTAACGTAGCTCTTTATGATTCTGCCCAGAATACTGTTTTCAGTCATCATGCCTCGGAAAATGTCGCCCATGGAGATTACTTCAACGCCAAGAACGTCTTTGAGCCTATCTGAGTAGGTTCCTTTTCCAGAGCCTGGCGCACCAAAGATAATCGCATTCACCAAGACAGCCTCTCGTGTGCAATTATGGTATGGCTATCAAATTAGATGCCGCCTAAAGTTAAAGGTTCTCACTCAACGCTTATCGTTATGGAGGGAGAGGAACGTTTAAGGCTCCCTCGCAGAGAAGTACTTAGCTGATAAAGGCGGCACATATGCATACAAAAGAAGTCGGCAAAAACCTCTTTCTTATCGACCTTGAGACAGGAGGGTTTAGGGACCTCATTGCCAGCTATGTCGTAAAAGGTGACAAAATCGCAATCGTCGAAACCGGACCAACTTCATCAATTGGTAATATTGAGACAGGGCTAGAAGAGCTTGGAGTGGAGCCCAAAGATGTCACTTACGTCTTTGTCAGCCATGTTCACATCGACCACAGTGGAGGCGCAGGCACCCTTCTTGCGAGTTTGCCAAACGCCAAGGTAATCGTTCATCAAAGGGGCGCTCCCCACCTCATCAACCCTGCCAAGCTTTGGGCTGCGTCAAAGGTTATCCTGGGCAATGTAGCAGAAATGCTGGGTGAACCCCAGTCCATCCCCGAGGAGAGGATTGTTGTGGCTTCCGAAGGCATGACCTTCGATCTGGGCAAGGGTCTGAAGCTGAAAGCGGTTGAGGCTCCGGGGCACGCAGCTCATAGCCTTGCCTACCATGAGCACCTGAACAATGGAGTCTTTCCAGGAGACTCCGCGGGTGCGTACCTGCCCAAGTTCGACACGGTTTTCCCTACTACGCCGCCACCTTTCCGCCCCGACGCCGCCCTAGTTTCGTTGGAAAAACTCATCAGCCTCGCGCCCAAGGTTTTGTTTTACAGTCACTTTGGACCCGCTTCAGACGCCGTAAGGCGACTACGGGAATACGAGGTGCAAATTAAGAGGTGGCTCAACATCGTGGAGGAAGGTGTGAACCACGGGGACTCAGAGAAAGCTATACGGGAAGCGGTGCTGAGGCAAGATGAAACCATCCAGAAAGTAGTGCCGACCTTGAAGGCTAACCCTTTAGACCGCAAAACGCTCATTGAGAACAGCGTGCAAGGTTTCATCGAATTCGCAATAAACCCGCAAATCTGAGACTTAACCACAGGTATTATTTTGGTGAGCAGGCGCCTAGCCCCTGCAGTCAAGAACCACATGCACAAAGACGCCCTCTTTCATGGCTTGGTCTGAATCCATTATCTTTTTGACTTCGTCGACCGTTCCGTTGAAGATGCTATGCCCGCAATTATCTGCCACATATGTTCATCAGTAATTTTGTCAATTTCCAGCCAACCACAGCCAATTCAGAGGTTTAAGGAAGTCTTTCTTCTGAACGAGGGGCTTTTCGTGTAAGTCAAAACTGTTTTATTCCAGCGGGGTCTTTTTCTAACTTGGGTATTGAATAATGGGTGAAGGTGAAGGCCGCGCTCCCTCTGAGAAGGTCCATCTTGAAAGAGTAGACGACTATACTTGGCGCATACCTCGCTACAAGGCGGGTATGCGTGTTCCAGGCTTGGTTTTCGCTAACGAAAGCCTTCTAGAGAAGATGCGGACGGACCGCACGCTGGAACAATGCAGCAACGTTGCACATCTTCCAGGCATCTACAAAAACGCCATCACCCTGCCCGACGGGCATGAAGGCTATGGGTTCCCCATAGGCGGCGTTGCGGCCACGGATTATGAGGAAGGCGTCATTAGCCCAGGCGGCGTAGGCTACGATATAAACTGCGGCGTGCGTCTCCTATCAACCAACCTCACAGAGCAGGACGTCAGACCCAAACTCGCACAGTTGACAGAAAGCATATTCAACAATGTACCCTCAGGGCTGGGCAGTCGACGAAAAGACTTTAGCGTCAGCTCAAGGGACTTGGACCAACTCGTCACCGAAGGTGTCCAGTGGCTCGTCAACAAAGGCATAGGCTGGCAGAATGACTCAGAACACTGCGAAGAACACGGTCACATGGAGAACGCGAACCCCGAGAAAGTCTCGTCAACCGCCAAAAGCCGAGGTCTGACTCAAATTGGCACCCTGGGTTCGGGCAACCATTTTCTCGAAATCCAGAAGGTTGACAAAATATACAACCCTGAAACCGCAAAAGTCTTCGGCATCACTCAGGAAGGCCAAGTCACTGTAATGATTCACTGCGGTAGCCGAGGCTATGGGCACCAAGTCTGCAGCGATTACCTCCGAGTCATGGAACGCGCTGTCGAGAAATACAAGATTACCCTGCCAGACCGCGAACTCGCGTGCGCACCGGGCAACAGTCCCGAAGCGAAGGACTACGTGCAGGCAATGGCGTGCGCCGTAAACTATGCATTCTGCAACCGTCAAGCAATCATGCACTGGGTTCGCCAGAGCTTCCAACAGGTCTACCACCAAGACGCAGAGAAATTCGGCCTTAAACTCGTATACGACGTGGCTCATAACATCGCCAAAGTCGAAACCCACAAAATCGAAGGCGGAAACAAGAAAGTGTGGGTGCACCGTAAGGGCGCGACCCGAGCGTTCCCAGCAGGACGCGAAGAAATCCCACGGGATTACCGAGCCGAAGGTCAGCCTGTGCTTATCCCCGGCAGCATGGGTACAAGCTCTTGGGTGCTAGTGGGGCAGGAAAAAGCGATGGATTTGACCTTCGGCTCAACTGCACATGGTGCAGGACGCATGATGAGCAGGGCAGCAGCGAAACGCAGGTTCTGGGGCGGCGAAATCAAAACCGCCTTGGAGAAACGCGGCATAGTTATTCGCAGCGCATCTGCCATGGTTCTTGCTGAGGAAGCTGATTTAGCGTACAAGGACGTGGACGTCGTAGTCGACGTAAGCGACAAGGTCGGTATAGCCACTAAGGTTGCACGAATGGTTCCCTTAGCGGTCGTAAAAGGATAGGTTACCTCTTTGTCCACAACTGACCCGACTCGGAGGATACGAAACATCATTGGCTTAGTAGCTATCGTGCTGTTGGTCGTTTTCTACATTATGGAGGTTATTGGCTTAATTAATTTCATAGAATGGATCATCTTAGTCATTGTGGTGTTTCTCGTGGCAAACGTTGTTCTGAGGCAAGTCAAAAAACGCATCACCAACTAAGCGTACACGCTTTTGACCCAAAAGCCTACACAGCATCTCTTCTTGCGTAGTTTGGTTTTGATCTCTTTTGCCGAGAATATACTATAAGAGAGACACTTTGCGATTAAGACGGATTCATTCCTGCCTAAGCAGCCTCTAAAGTAAATCACTATACCTTGTGCTACCTACTTTGACCAACTTAGTAGCGACCAAAAGACAGTCGACATAGCAAAAACTAAAAGGAGAAAACTCAAATATCCTTTGAGGAAAACTGGGGAAAAGAAAATGTTCGATGTTACAGAATTCGTTAGAAATTCCATAAAAGAAATTCAGAATACCGTTGGACAAAGCAAGGTTATTTCAGCCTGCTCTGGAGGAGTTGACAGCACTGTTACGACCTTCTTGGTTCATAAGGCTGTGGGGAAAAACCTGATTGCAGTTTTCATTGATGATGGACTTAGAAGAGAAGGCGAACCAGAGTTCGTGATGAAAACGCTCAAGGACTTAGATATAAAGGCAAAGTATATTGATGCGAAGAAAGAGTTCTTTGAAGTCTTCAAAGGCAAAACCGACGCCGAGGAAAAGCGCAAGGCTTTCAGGGACAAATTCTACAGGACATTAGGCAAAGCGGCGAAGGAAGAGAAAATCGACTTCATCGCACAAGGCACAATCAAAGCGGACGTCATCGAAACGACGAAAGGAATTAAGTCACAACATAATGTCCTGTCGCAGATAGGCATAAACCCAGAAAAGTATGGCTACAAGATTCTCGAACCCCTCAGAGAACTGTTCAAACCCGAAGTAAGAAAAGTCGCACGAGAGCTAGGGTTGTCGGCAGAAATCTCGGAGAGAATGCCTTTTCCAGGTCCAGCACTTTCACTTAGAGTTCTAGGCGAAGTCACTCCTGACAAAGTAGCAATTGTTCGTAAAGCCACAGAAATTGTAGAGTGGGAAACCAAAGGGTTGGGAACTTTCCAGAACTTCGCAGTCCTCCACAACGACAAAGCCACAGGCATCAAAAACGGCGCCAGAGTCTACGGGAACATAATCACGGTGCGAATAGTTGAGTCGGATGACGCTGTTACCGCCAAAGCAAAGCAAGTGCCATTTAAGATGCTCAAGAAGATCTCCAACCGAATAACAGGGGAGATACCCAGCGTGGTCAGATGCCTCTACGATTTGACTGATAAACCGCCTTCAACAATAGAATTCGAATAGAAACTTCCCTTTTCCCTCCTCTTCCAAGGCAAATTGCGGAGAATCAGACTGAAACTTAAATATCCGCTGCCAATCCATGGTAGAGATGAAATGCCGCCTCCATTGGGCGTCAGTCAGAGAGTGATAGCTTTCAAAGACGAGTGTGGCATCTGCAAACGTGTTCTCTCGTACAGTCGGCTTCAGCGATGTGCAAGATGCAAGAAGCTATATTGCCGAGATTGCATGGTTCCCGACGTAGCCACAGGCGATCCGATGGCTATACTGTGCCTTCACTGCGCCCGCAGAGTGGTCTCGCCACGCCTCACCTCCAAGTATGAAGGACTAACAAGGCACCTTAAGTTCCGCGCCGCCTTCACCAGCATCGTTAAACTGTCTTTTGCCCGAATTGATGGACTAATTGGCACAAACTTGCCCATTCAAGCTTACCGTGAAGAGTCGTGGTGGAACAACTCATCAAACGCCCATTCGAAAGGCTGGCTGGACGCGGGCTGGGAAGTGCAGGAAGTCAACCTCAAAGAAGGCACAGCAGTTTTCAAGAAGGTACGCGAGCTACCCAGAGTGCGCGGTCGCAAAAACAACCCAAATGAGATCACGCAACCGTTCACGCCCGTGCCAGTGCACCCAACAAAAAAGAATCTGCCTTCCAAAACCAAGGTATCCAAGCTCTATGCGCGAATTCTGAATTTGGAGCGCCAAAACAATGCGGGTTACGGCTACGCGAAAGGCTTCAAGCCAAGGTCACAGCATGAGAAGAAGCTTTTCGGCTCAGACAAGAAACATAGCTAAGCGTGTGTGCATAGCGTTTTTTGTTGTTAAACGGAAAACGTGAAATACAGCTTGCTCATAGAGAGGCATGGCATCGGGGAAGTTTACATTGGACGAAATCTTAGAATTACTAGACAAAACAACTAAACGAACGCAAAAAATCTTTGAGGAAAGCAAAGAAAGCGCTCAAAGGCAAACGAGCGCTTATGAACAGATCTTGCAGATGAAAGAAGTCACCGAAGAGCAAAGGCTGAAGGCTTTCATGAGCAGAATGATAGCCTACGACAGATTGGATCGCCTCTCATCGCAGTTAACCTTGCTTTATACGCTGCAGATCTTTGCCTTCAAAGTTAAAGTCCTGGAAGTCTCAGTTGACAAGATCGACGAGCAACTCGAAAAGTCAGGCGTCTTGGCGAAGGGCAACGAAATCGCAGACATCCGTAAACATATTGACGCTCTCAAGATTCTGGTGGAAGCTCAGTACGAGTCGCTCAAAGAGATCAAGGAGAAAGGGCAAGACCTACCCTATATAATGTAGCTCTCTTTCCCCAATTCTTTCTTGTGAATTTTGGAGCATACATCTGTCGGGTCGAAAACTGCAGACTTCTACAATGAGCTTAAACGTGTTCTTGACGGGTTTGTTGCTTGGCTACGGTTTGCTGATTGTGTTTTTCTTCATTGCCCAAGTGCTGAGGCTGCAGGTGGAAATCACTATAAGCAACGCTAAGACCAGGATTTTCAGGATGGAAAACTCCGTTGAAAGCGACAAAGCCAGTAGAGCCACAGGCAATGGAAACAACAGAAAATAGATGAAGCCGATTAAACCAGTTCGGTTGCCGACGCTCCCCTTCTTGGTGTATCCTGTGCCGAAGAACGCGCCCGCTAGCCTGCCGAATCCGCTGGTGCATGTTTTGCAGTAGTAGCAGCTACTGCAGCCTAGCCTGCGCAGAACCAGAAATATCAATGCAGCCGTGAAAACCAATAGTAAGTAGCTATATACTTGATGGTAGAACCATGTCCCCCCAAACGCTAGAAAAACCCATGCTAGAAGCATGAGGTTGCCCAAGATGAGGAATTGGCGTTTGAAACCGAGTCTTTCTTCGCTCAAATCCTTCGACTCTCACTATAGAAGGCAAGAAAGCTAGTTAATAGTCCTAGTCTATGAATGGCACTAGTTTAGCTTTTTTGTTTTTTGCCAAATGTCTCCGGTTTGTTCTGCGTCATTGTTTAAATATAGCTCTAAGGTTTGGTTCTCTTTAGGTTTTCACTATGGGATTTCGTTCTCAAACAGGTTCACGTCGTTCAGGGCAGAAATTTCAGAAGGCGCCGCATGAAAAGTCCAAGCGTAAAACTCAGAAAAGCAAGGTCAGGGGGCGATTTGCTGAGGAGGCGCCTGTTCTTTCCCCGCAGGAAATCCTAGAAAAGACCGCAGATCGCTTGGGCAAGTTGGGTGCGCAGACTTTTGCGCTTTCGCCTTTTAGCCAGTACTTTGACGATTGGCTGGTGAATCTACGGCATATAATAGCGGAATTTGAATCCAACCCAGCGGTCAACGCGGACGAGGAGTTTGCAAGAGAACGCGCACAAATATTCTCCAACGTCGAAGGCGAACTCACAAAGAGAAGACTCCAAGAAACTGAGCTTAACGCATCGGCAAAGGCCCTTGCAGACGACATCCACCTGCTCGTAGAAACCGACGCGGCATACGCATCACAAAACAGGGAAATCGCAGCAAAAAGGAACGTGGAAATTGAGCGTCTAACAAAAATTGTCCAAGAACTCGAATCGGAGTTTGACCTTGCCCAAAAAACGAAAACTAATTTCCTAAATCCGTTTGCCAAAAACACTAAAGCACAAAAAGTGGCAGCTGCAAATCAGAAACTCACAGGCGCGAAAAGCGAACTGGAAATTGCAGTGCAGAACTTCGCTGTTGAGCAGGAAAAACTGCACGACGAATACCAGAAGAAGAAACAGGAAATTACGGAGAAAGTACGAACCTTAGAAAAACAAATCACAGACATAGAAACAGACACGTCGGCAACCGTAAGGAAAACCGCATCCGAAGCCTTGATAAAAGCCGGCGAGACGATGCTCCAAAGAAAGACAGCATCGCCCAGATAGATATTATTGGCTCGAATTTTTGTGTGATTGAACGGATTATTGTAAAGCACCCACGATAGGCGTAAAGGGCCAAACTAAGGATAGCCAGGTAGGGAGCACCTTGTTCGGATGAGAGGGTGCATACTGATCGATTGAGATAGAGTATTTCTTCTTTCTGTAGCTGACCGATTTGGCTTTTGCTTCTAAGCTCTCAGCTATTTGTTGTCTAAAGAGTGGCGTAGACAGAACTGAGACTGGATGTTGTTTGAAAGGTATTCGAGTCGGTGTCAGTGGAGGCTCCACTTGCGCTTAGTTATATAGGCGATTAAACAATATCAAGAGTTCACAAAAACTTTGGAGAGAAGAATATGAACGAACATACCAAAAAAATACTTGTGATCGCTTCAATGCTATTGTTGGGCGCCTCAGTTTTCTCGTCGTTCATTGGCAGTTCAATGCTCGCTAGTGCACACTCGCCCCCGTGGACATATCCAACTTGGACCTACATCGCCGTTCAAAACAACCCCACTACTGCTGGACAACCAGTGTTAATGGTCTTCTGGACTAATCAGGTACCGCTGACAGCAGCCGGAATGTATGGTGACAGGTACACATTCTACGTTGATGTCACTAAGCCAGACGGAACCAAGGAGACTAAAGGACCATACACATCAGACCCAGTTGGAGGTTCATGGTGTCTTTACACACCAACTCAGGTTGGTCAATACTCTGCCGTTGCTCGAAACATCGGAATAGCGAAATTAACAGGCATACCTGGTCAAGAGAAGAGCATTTACGTAAACGACACTATTTTGCCAAGCCAGAGCAACCCAGTAAACTTTGTTGTGCAGCAACAGCAGATAGAGTCATATCCAGAGACACCTTTACCAACAGGCTATTGGACTCGTCCAATAAACAGTGCAAACAGAGCATGGGGAACCATCGCAAGCAACTGGCTTAACACAGCCCATGACACCGACGGCCCGACCACTACCTTTGCTCGCGGCACAGGGCCAGAAACCGCGCACATATTATGGTCTCGTCCTTTCTGGTCTGGAGGCCTAATGGATGCAATGTTTAACGATTTGGGCTACGACACAATCCAGTATGAAGGAAACCTTGGTTTGTCACCACCCATAATTCTTGACGGAAAACTCTTCTACAACGTTCGATCAGTGCCAAGAGAAGGCTGGTACGCAGTTGATCTGTACTCGGGCGAAACGCTATGGTTCCACAACACTACAGGACCTTTCACTGGAGGCGGACAGAACACATACCCCAATCAAGGCAGTGGTTTTGATGCACATGGAGCTATAACGGGTGAGTCGCTATCTTACGGTCAAGTACTTTATGTCGAGTTGCCTAACCAACACGGCGGTTACCCATACTTGTGGAGCACCTCAGTGCCAGGCATGTCTAACACATGGAGGATGTTTGATGCATATTCTGGTAACTATATATGCGACATAGCCAACGCATCTGCTCAAGGGACACAGTTCATCGACAAGATAGGCAGCATTTGTTACGCCAACATCGTAAATCTTGGAACCACTGCAGCTCCCAACTACCGCTTGACTATTTGGAACACAACTGAAGCCATTTGGTTCAGAACCAATTACGGTTCTTATGCGCCTAGATCTCCGACATGGAATATGATTGAAACCTCTGGCGGCGCAGCTACAACAAACACTTATTGGATGTGGCGACCCTACCCCAACGTCACCTTTGATGGCAGAAACGGATTCTCATTCAACGTTTCAATAGCAAGCGTTTTGGGTCCAAGGAACTCTGTTGCAAATCAGACTGGCACAATACGCGCGGTTCGAGCAGATGAATACGTAATCGTTGGAACAGCAGGGCAAAACAACGAAGATGGTGTCGTTAAAGGCTTTCTGAGAGCTTACAGTTTGAAAGCACCCAACTGGGGTCAAGTGTTATGGGACATTTCCTTCACGCCCCCGTCTTCAGCAGGCAATTTAAGCATAAGCATGAGCACGGTAGATCCAGAAGATGGAGTCTTTCTCTTCGCTGAGTCGAAGACGTTGACATGGTATGGATACAGTCTCACAACAGGTGAGCAGCTTTGGAAGGGCACCCCTGAAGTAGCCTTCAACTTCTACGGTATGAGCGGTAAGATTTACCAAGGAAAACTGTTGACCCATGGCTACGGCGGACAAATAAGAGCATATGACATAAAGACTGGAAAAATCGTCTGGACTTACAACGCTACAAACATCGGCAGCGAATCTCCCTACGGCGGAAACTACCCAACCGGAATCGGAGTCATTGCAGATGGGAAGCTCTACTTGACTACTGGTGAGCATTCTTTCACTCAACCCATGTATCGCGGTCCCAACTTGCGCTGCATAGACGCGGAAACGGGCAAAGAAATATGGAAGATTCAGTTCAGAGGCGGCGGCATGTCACCCACAACGCCATATATATATGTCGCAGATGGCATGCTCATCGGACTCAACTCTGACGACGCAGAGATATACGCGTTCGGCAAAGGACCAAGCGCTACAACAGTATCCACACTACAGACCTCTTCAACTTTGGGATCCAAGGTAATGTTCACTGGCACAGTCACAGACGAATCACCATCAGGCAGGCAAAACATCAACGGCGGCTTTGACTTCTCATTGAAGGGCACACCAGCAATATCAGACGATGACATGCAAGCATGGATGGAATACATGTTCATGCAACGAGAAATGCCCCAGAATGCTAAAGGAGTTCCAGTACACTTAACTGCAATTGATCCCAACGGCAACTTCCAAGACATCGGCATTGCGACGAGCGACACTTCAGGAAACTACGGCATTTCATGGACTCCACCCGTCCCAGGAACCTACAAGGTTACCGCAACCTTTGAAGGCAGCAAATCCTACGGCAGCTCATTCTCAACAGCTTACATCACGGTTTCCGCAGCAGCTTCCCCAATCGTAGTCACACCATCCCCAACAGTTACAGCAGCACCACCAGCAACTTCAGCCCCAGTTCAAACAACAGCTCCACCGCCCAGCCCAGTAATTACTCCCCCAACAAGTGGAGAAGCAACAACTACTTACATTGCCATAGGTGCAGCAGTAGTCATCATAGTAGTCGCGGCAGCAACACTCGTACTCAGAAAACGAAAATAGAACAAGAAGAACAACAAATCTTCCCTTTCCTTTTTTTGAAATTTTCAAAAACGGAGAAGTGCGGATTTAAATCCCGCATAACCAAGATTGTGATGCTATTTTCATAATAGAGTAATTTCCCTTAAGGTTTAAGAAAGATCTGGGCTATTAGATTGTTGAGGTTTCGTTTTTGGCAACAATCGAAGGCAAACACTACACACTAGAGTACGCGGAAAAGGATCCTTTTGTTGCAAATGGACTTACTGTAGCATACTGTGAAGAATTGGCAACTGACTTTATGCCCGTACTCTATGACCCAAGAGGCTATGGAAGCACCCCGAATCGCCTGAAATGATTGCTTATAGACTTGTCGCTGACAAGAATCACCAGAGACTTTGCGTCATTTATGAAGTGTACTGGAAACGGCAAGACTGCTCCTGGCAAGATCTTAACAAAGACCACGATCATGACTACGAACAGGTGCAAGTGCACTTCAGTCTTCAAACAGGTAGAATGGACAAGGTTGTTGTATCTTCCACCGGTCCTATAGAGAACGGCGGGCATGGTGTTGAAGTGTACTCTGAAGTGATCTCAGCTTCGTTTAGAACCGTGGTCTATATGACATCAGGCAACAAAGTGTTTCCATGGGGAGGAAAAAATGGACAGAAAAATGCCACTCAAGTCAGGGAGATACAAATTGGACAACTGCTTTTTGAGGCGAGAAAACCTCCTGTCGTCGTGCTGAATTGCTATCATGTTTTCTCTGGATTGAAAAGGCAGCTTCTACCTCAAGAAAAAATCGTTCTAAGCCCTAAACTGGAAAAGTTAGACTGCAAGCTTCTGGAGAAATGGTATTATCTTCATGCGGCTAACAGGTTTGGGCATGACATTTCGAACCCGTTCAACGAGCCCTACTTAAAGTATTTTCCACCCCCTGAAGATTGGGTGTCGCGGATGGCTTACGGTTTTTTGTGGGTTTTCTCGTCGCTAAAGAGGCTGACAGGATTATAGTGTACTATCCGGCAAAAACGCCCTTGGGGGCAGAAGTTGGTTGTGGCATAGTAGCTGGGTTGGCTAGGGGCATGCTTGCATTATTAGTCATATCTGGGTAAAATCCAATTTCAATTAGAAAGAATGGCGATAAATAAGCGTAATCCCAAATTTGCGGGCTTTGATGGATGGAAAAATATATTATGCACGTCTTCTTGAATTAATACTAACGATTTCGATGCGGTCAAGCAAACTCCAAACGTGCTTGCACGTGCTCAAGGTCCTGCAAAAAAGACAACAGACAACTTTTGACGACCTACTCCCAACCACACAACTTGAAAAAAACCAACTTCAATACACACTAGACCTATTGATCGAGAATCTACTAACAAAAGAGCAAACAAACCCCAACAACAAAACCACCTACACTACCACCGAACGCGACAACAGAGTCCTAAGCTTCTTCAGCATAAACGGAATCTCTCCATTCCCCCAGTAAATAGCTCCCCAAGAATCTGCGGGTGGGCAATTGGTCTGACCGACGCAAGCCACATTCAGACGTGCACGCAGTCTTTCTAAAGTCAAACCGACGAGCTATCCAAGTGCCTTGCTGAAGCCCTCGCCGAGGACGGAGTAGGTAGTCTGGTTCCCAAAGCTTAGCTTACGTTCTGCGAGTTGAATTTGTGACAGGACACTGATAGCTGACGATTCCAAAGTGCTCGTCAGAATTCTCTCTGCGGTTTCTCCATATTAGCTAGGAAAGCTATCGGCTGCGCATATCCAGGTTCAAAGATGCGGAGTTTCTTTCTTCAAAAAGAAGGGAGAGAGTCAGGCCTTGACTTTCAAAGCTATTTGCTGCCCGAACTCGAAGCACTTTTTCATGTCTTCTTGATCTGGGACATATTTTGCTTCAACGCCCGGTTCATATACTTCAAAGCCCGCTTTTCTAGCAGTTTCAATCATGCCTTTGACTGCTCCGCCGCCCCATCCGTAAGAACCAAAGAACCCCCACAGTTTCCCTTTAGGCTTTAACCCTGTTATGTACGTTAAGAATTGGCCCAAAGTGGGGAACATTTGATTGTTAAGCGTCGGTGAGCCCACGAGTACTGCTTTAGCTTCCAGTATTTCTGTTACTGCTTCTGACAATTCTGAAGACCGAAGTTTCAAGATTTTAACCTCAACGCTTTGGCTGATTATTCCGTCGGCGATAGCTTTTGCCATCTTGTCAGTGCTACCCCACATTGTATCGAAAACCAGAACAACTTTGTTTTTTGATGAGCCGGCGCTCCAGTTTAGATAAGCGTTGATTATTTTGGATGGGTCTTTTCTCCAGATAATGCCGTGGCTTGGAGCAATCATCTCGATAGGTATCTTCATGTTGATAACTTCCTGTATCTTGCGCGTGATAAGAGGGGCAAACGGCATCAGTATGTTCGCATAGTACATTGTCGCCTCTTCTATCAGGATGTGGTCATCAACTTCATCATCAAAGCGTCCCGAGGTAGCTAAATGCTGTCCGAAGGCGTCGTTTGGCATCAAAATTTTGTCTTCAACAAGATAAGTGAACATGCTATCTGGCCAATGCAACATAGGTGCCTCAAGGAACCTCAACGTTTTCTTTCCAAGCGCTAATTCGTCGCCTGATTTAACGGTTTCAACGTTGCTGAATTCTTGTCCGTAATGTTCGACTAGAGCTTCTTTTCCACGTTGAGAAGCAAGAATTTTTGCGTTCTTAGCCAGTTTTGCTATTGTTGGAAGTGAACTGGAGTGGTCCATTTCCACGTGATTAACTATGATGTAGTCTATTTTGTCAAAGCTTGTTACTTCCGAGATATGTTGGATGAGTTCTTCGGTGAACGTGTGTTTTACGGTGTCAATGAGAGCTGTTTTCTCATCTTGTACTAGATAGGCGTTGTATGTGCTTCCCCTGTTGGTCTTGTAGCCGTGGAAGTCTCTTATATTCCAGTCGACTACACCAACCCAGTTTACTCCGTCTTTCAAACTTACTTTAACCATATTATTTCACTCATCAGTTAATACCATACTTGGCTAACTAGGTAGTTACCCTCTGGGCTATTTCAAGTTTTTTTCAAGTTGCGCGCTACATTTCAGCGTCTTTTTTGCTCAGTTAGGGTTAAACCGTTGTCCAACAGAATATGTCTTGGTGTTGAATTTGAGTGCCCCTCATTTGACGTTGGTTGAAATTCAGGCGTCTGTAGATAGGTGGATTAATCAGTTTGAAGAAGGTTATTGGCCGCCTCTTTCGATGTTTGCTAGCGTCGTTGAAGAAGTCGGTGAACTCGCCAGAGAAATAAACGATAGAGAAGGCTACAAGAAAAAACGGTCCATAAACGAGGAAAGCCTTGGCCTTGAACTCGGAGACATAATCTTCAGCGTTGTTTGCTTGGCAAACTATTATCGGATAGATCTTGACAAGGCATTTAGGTCCGTAATGGAGAAATACGAAAATCGTGATGCGAATAGGTGGACTCGGAAAAACAAAACAAAATGAGCTCCAATCTTAGCGACAATTAGCTGCTAATCAAGGAAAGGGATGAACCAAGGTCGACGGTTTGCGGCTGTCTCGGATTAAGGGTGGCTTCTCCCTGTACTCAACCTCGACAAAATCCTCTTCAACCTTAGTTTTCTCCAACTCGTCAAAGATCAGCTCTACCTCCTGTCTTGTCATGACTGGAAAACCGTAAGTCCTGTTCAAATAACCTAACGGAAGATTGGAATTGGTTCTTTCCTTAACAAATCGCAGGTGATTCTCTATTCTGCTTTCCAGCAATTTATTTGAAAACTCGACTATGTTCCGAAATCTCTCATGAAGATAGCCTTTGAAATTTGGATCTACCTCAATTCCAATGCTGTTTCTTCCCGTCGCCATAGCTGCAGCCATCGTTGTTCCCGTTCCCAAAAATGGATCAAGCACCGTATCCTCTCTGAGAGAAAACATGTTAATTGTCCGATAAGGCAATTCGAACGGATAAGCACCGCTCCGTTCCCTAATCCTCTTATCGATGCTGTTCTGTTTTGCACCCTTCAAGTCTTCCCAGACGTCTGAAAACCAAACATTTCTTTCCTCCCAGAAAAAGGCGCTCTGCATTCGCCTTAATTTATCTTCCGCCGTCTTGAATTCTCGTTTGCCGTCCTTCCTGAGGACCAAAATGAATTCATGCTCCAAAGTGACGTAAGCGCCAGCTGGAAGCATGCCCGAACCCATAAACTTGTTCGGCGCATTGGTCTGCTTCCGCCACAGTATTTCCGGAAGCTAGCTAAAGCCCAAACTTAAGCAGTACTGGAGAATCCTAGAATGATTTGCATAAAGGCAGAAATCGTCACCTACTTTCCTGGTCGCGTCGCCTATGTTGATGCAGGCAAATCCACCCTTCTTAAGAACCCGAAAAACCTCCCCCCAAACCTTGTCAAGTTCCTGATGCATTAGCCCAAAAGCCGTGTCTCCATCGTTCTGCTTCATCGCGTTCCTAATGCAGGGGTTTTGCTCTGAAAAGATGCCATCCCACATCTCTATCATGGGGTAAGGCGGAGAAGTAACCATCAAGTCTACTGAATCGTTGTGTATCTCTCGGAGATCAGTTGCGTTCTTGAAATATATTCGGTGAGATGTTTGCAAAGGTTCGCGCCAAGACCCAACTATGGCTAACTACTGGGCGCTTTGTTTTATTAAATATTGGTTTCCATCAGCTATACATGCAAGCAGATTTTCTTGTCGATTTCTTGGATGCGTAGAGTTTTTCAGAATTGGAAAAGGACAGGGCTGGCCGAAGAACAGGAATTTTAAAAGTGGTGTTCCAAAATGTTATAAGGTTTTGAATGTTAAATGGAATGATAGGACAAAAATGGGGCTAGAACGAGTTGGTGCTTTCAAAATCTCTTCTGAACGCCAGCGAATAGCAGAAGTCTTCAAGGCGCATGTTGAAAAGGCAATCGAAGATTTAGGAAATACATATTACGTAACGCCACAGGTAAGGTTTGACCAGAAGCCGATTCGCATTGAGATTCAAGTTTTTCCGAAATATGAGATTCTCGGTAAAATGAAAGGTGAGAATAATGCCTAAAAAGAGAAAGTTGATTATTTGTCCTCGCTGTAGGAGGACTGTTTCGGCTGAGGAATATCGCGAACACTTCTTGGGACATCGAGGAAGAAAGCTTTTTCACTTGACAAGTCCAACGATTGAAGAAACTGAAGAAAAGGTCGTTCATTCTAACTTGAAAAATGAAAGCCTACTCTGGGGATGTTTCCAAGAGCGTCACTTCAATGGAACCTGGATTGTCAATTCTTTCCGAAAGCCAAATCCGTGAGAAGTTTGAGTCGGCCTTGCAAGATGCGGGTGCCAGTTACGCCTCTTTGACCGTTGATGTTAATGAACCCGAGTTTATCGAAGTCTTCATTGATGAAAATCGCAACTTGATTTTGAAATATAGCCCGCTTTTGCTCAAAACTGTATCCGAAGAGGGTATAAGTGCCTTGCTCCTTCACGAAGCCTGCCACGTTAAAACCTTGCCCAACTCGCTCGTTAGGATTCCTGAAATCGGAGGCGCTCAAGGAAAGTCTTTCGTGAAAGACAACCTGTCCAGTTACGATGAGTTTCTTGCACACGTCGAATTCGTCAGCAGATTTAGCCAAGACCCAAGATATGGAGCAATGAAAGACCAACAACGCTCGCTCTTTCCGAATTTTGAAATAATAATTGAGTCAACGAGGGTGTCTGTTAGCAATCTCCAAGAGAAAAGGCTTCTTACAAAAGATACAGAATGGAAAGTTCGTGAAAAAATAAATAGCATTGTCCGTGACGCCTTGTTCTTCTATGAAGCTAAAGACCCGTCTTTTATAGAATGGTGCGAGAAACAATCTCTTCAAGGACTTGCAGAATTCGGCAAATGGATTCACGAAGATTTTGAGCATATACACCATTTGGGACTCTCGTTGGAAGAAAGCCACAAAAAAGTTATTGTCTCAGGCACCCTTGGCATGTCGGTAAACCCATATCGCTTGCTATATGGAAAAATAAGCTTCGCTAATACCGCAAAAAAGCTGCACGAGGAGCTTGTCCAAAAAGGGCGAGATGTTGAACTAGTACAGCTATGGGAAAAAAGGCGAGTATCTGTCCTTTAGCGCGATGCACGCCTTGAACTTTTTTTGTTTCTTTTATTGTGTTTATGCAGAACTTCGCATTATGGATTTGTTAAGTGTTGTTCAGCGAAGACTCTGCAGCCCACACAGAGGTTGTCATCGGCTGGCAACCCACAGACATCGCAGTTTCTTCTTTTAATGTTTTGACCCCAATTAGGCAGAGTCCCTATTCTCAAGGATAATAAACAAGCTGTGATTTGACTATCTTGGACAGGGGAGACCCAAGTTAAAGTGGCCCATTGTTATCTTCACTTTGAAGACACAAATTGATAAATAATTTGCAGAGGCGGAATATTTTGAGGCTGGCGTTGAGGCAGACTAAAGGTAGAGGTCAACATGCAAGAAAGTTTTACATGCCCCCCCGATGCAAGAAGGTCCGATTGAAGTGCAGGAGGTGGGATTCGAGCCTACCTGCAAATCTCTTTTGTTACGTTTGGGAGCTTAGAGACTGGTGTGCCGCACACGCAATAGTTTCCGTGTAAGCATCTTTCTAAGTTCTTCAAGCAGAAGAGCCGTCGGAGCCAGAAAAAGAAGGAAAAGCAGGTCCAACGGAAGTAGTGGGGCTGTGCCGAACAACGGCTGAAGGAACGGAGTGTAAATGATCGCTGCCATCACGGCGATTTGCCCCAGTATTCCTAGGAAAATCCATCGGTTTCTGAAAGGAGATAGCCGAAATGCAGATGATGAACTCGTTCGTGCGGAAAAGAGGTTCCCAAGCTGACCCATCATTATTCCTGCCATGACTATCGTCGTACCTCTCGCATATATCATGGGATCGCTCACGGTGTTCTGACCCAGAGCCCATCCCCCAGTTCCCCAAACGTGGAAGGCCCAATAGATTGCACCAACCGATACAATCACCCCTAGATAGAGACCTCTTATTAGTGTCGAAATATTGATTAATCTAGTGCCAATTTTCCTTGGGGGTTTCATCATAACGTCGGGCTCGGGAGGCTCCATTATCAAGGCAAGGGAAGGAAGTACATCCATCCCTAGGTCTATCGCGAGCACCTGAATGACAAGCAAAGGAAGCGGGGTTTGAAGTAAGACAAAGATGACGAACGCGACTAGCTCAGCCCAGTTGTGAGTGTAGACATAACAAACGAATTTCCTCAGGTTCTCAAACGTTGACCTTCCCAACTTTACCCCTTCAACTATCGATGAGAAATCATTGTCCAGAAGAACCATATCAGCAGATTCTCGTGCCACATCGGTTCCACCTGCGCCCATGGCTATACCCACATTTGCTTCAGTCAGAGCTGGGGAGTCATTCACACCATCTCCCGTTACTGCCACTATTTCACCCATCGATTTCAGGATGTGCACTATCCTTAGCTTCTGTTCGGGCTCGATCCTCGCAAACACGGACTCGCCTCTGTCGAGAATGTCTGCTAAATCTTTGTCACTCATCAGGGTGAGCTCGCTTCCTGTGAATACTTTCTGATCCTCTAACGCTATGATGCCCACCTTTTTTGCTATAGAATATGCGGTAAGTTCGTGGTCGCCCGTCATCATTATTACTCTAATGCCCGCATTCTTGGCTTCTTGAACGGCGGCTTCTACCTTTGGTCTAGGCGGATCGAACAACGCTGCCAAACCCAGAAAAATCATGTCTTCTTCGACATCTTGGGATAGATTTTTGGGTTCGTTTGGAAGAAATCTTGTTGCCATTGCGAGAACTCGAAAACCTTCTGAAGCAAAATCACTCATCTGTTTTGTTATGACTTCTTTAATTTCGTCTGTGAGAGAAACGTTTTTGTTGTGATAGAATACGTGGGTACATCTTCTAAGAACTTCCAAGCCAGCTCCCTTTGTAAAAACGGTTATCTCTCCTTCAGACCCCTGTGAATACTCGTCATCATTCGCCTCTTGGAATTAAATGGAATTAGACCAATCCTCTGATTTTCCGCAAATGCCTTACTGACATTGAAGTCCCCTTTTCCCGCGAGGACGAGAAAAGCCCCGTCAGTGGGATCGCCCAGAACTGTCCATCTGCTAATTCTGTCCGACGGCGGGTTCAGTTTGGCATTGTTGCAGAAGGCACCAACCTCCAAAAACTTGGAGACCGCTATGTCCTCATTGCGACGGATTCTTCTGCCATCAGAGGTGATAAAGCCGCTTGGGGTGTATCCGTCACCAGTGACTTCAAAAATCTTGCCTGCAGCCCAAAGTTTCTTCACCATCATCTCTCCACTCGTGATCGTGCCCGTCTTGTCCACGCATAGCACAGTCATTGACCCGGCCGTTTCAACAGAGGAAAGTCTTTTTACCACAACATTTCTCTCAGCCATTTTGCGAGCAGTAAGAGCTAGTGAAAGAGAGACAGTCAGCTGGAATCCCTCGGGTACTAGGCAAATCATCACGCCAATTGCGAAAAGTATGCTAGTGGCGAGGTTTAGTTTAACTATTAACAGAGCTGCTGAAAAGAAGATAAGACTCACACCAATCGCTAACAGAAAATTCAGTTTAGCCGTGTGGTCAATATCCTTCTCAAGTGCGCTCATGGGTTCATGCACTCCACTGGATAGGGAAACAATTCTCCCGAACTCGGTTTCCTTTGCTGTTGACAACACAACACCTCTGGCAACTCCTGAAGCCAGTGTAGTTCCAGCAAACAGAATGTTGTGCAAATCATAGGAAGTGTTTATTTCCATATCCGGAGACATCGTAGCAAACCGTCTTTGAGGCTCAGACTCTCCTGTCAATATTGAGTTGTTAATTGAAACCTCAAATGCACTGATTAACCGCAGGTCGGCTGGCACCCTGTCTCCCTCTTCGAAAGCCAGAATATCTCCTGGAACAACATCGGTTCCGTCAATTTCCTTCATTTGACCGTTTCTGATTACCTTCGCTTTGGTGGGGATTAGACTTCTTATTGCCTGCGCTGCCTTCTCGGCTCTATATTCTTGAAAAAGGCTGAAGATTGTGTTCAAAACAACTATGAAGAATATCGCAAGCCCCATCTGAACTGAAGTTGGGTCATTGGAGATTAAGCCGCTTAGAAGCGAGAGGAAGGCAGCAACGATGAGAAGAACGTTGAACATGTTCTTGATTTGCGAAATAATCTTCCTGGCAAGACTGGTTTTCTTCCCTTTGGGGAGGATATTCAAGCCGTGTTTTAGAAGGCGATCTTTTGCCTCTTCATCTGAAAGACCATCAGGTCCAGTTTGAAGTTCTTTGAATAAATCTTCGATCTTGGCTAGAGCAGCTCTCCTGTATGACATAAATTCTGTCTCCTGAAAAAAGGTATTATTAGCTTGGAGGGAGACCAATTGGAGACATGTGCTCAGCCTTGTCTCATTTTACAAAAGTAGTCATTCCCAAAAGGACATATTAGTCTTTCTGAAGTGCGCGCTAATTGAAGAGGTCATTACACTAGCCGCTTATTAGAAGCGCTATTGTACAAGTACACGAGTATGCGCTAAGACTTCACCACATCTTTATCTGTGGAACTTGTCGTCGCGGAATTCTTGTTGACCGAATTCTATGACCCTTCTCTTCTGGACCCTTGCACTCGGTCGCACGCACGCGCCAATGAAACGTGCTTGTCACTGTCACTCTGGCTCTCCCTCGCCCTCTCACTCTCTATGTTACTTAACCAGTCAACTACGTAGAAGACAGAGCGTCATTGATGCCTGCTCTTCCATTAGAACGGTTGTTCTTCAGGGAGAGATAGTAAACACTTTGACCAAGCGAAGATGCCATGTGCAAACCCCCATTTTTCTCTATTCTCAGGACTTTGTTCCTAACATTGCTATACTCCAACTTTGACATGTAGGATTCAACTCGTTTTTTAGTTGAAACAAAAAAGATATTACCTTGAATTTTTGGTAGATTAATGAGACTGATATTTATGTCATTGATTGATTCTATTCTCACTCGCAGAAGCGTTAGACGCTATGAAACCAAGGATATACCTGAAGAGGTTCTGCAACAAATTCTTGAGGCTGGCAGGCAAGCTCCTTCTGCAGCTAATAGACAGCCTATTCGTTTCGTCATTGTGAAGGATCATGATATACTGAAAGAACTTGTGCGACAATTTGATTACTCGTTTTGTCAAATATGCTCCCGTTGCTGTTGTTGGGTGTGCAGACATAAAATCGCTTTTGACTGGAAAATGGGCTGTCGTTGACGCCACAATTGCAATGCAGAACATGGTTATTGCCGCTTGGACTTTAGGGGTCGGTTCGTGTTGGATAGGAGCTTGCAGCGAAGAAAAAGTCAAGGATTTGCTAAAAATCCCTGATAAATGGAAAGTTGTTGCATTGATAACGTTTGGCTATCCTGCTGAGCAACCAAAGCCAAGAAAGAAGAAACCATTTGAGGAATTGTTTAGCTTCAACAGTTTCTAGCTAACTTGTTTAGAGCTGTCTCAATTTTCAAATCAGTCTCTGCCAGTAGCAATATTCCAAAATTCACCACCTGACTAATGCAGTGGGGATTTGAACCCTCGACCCCAAGCGGAGATATCTCCCGAAGGTCCAAACGATTTGTTAGCTTTTCGCTATTTCTAATAGCAGACAATTACCATAGAGGTGTTCTTGAAGATAAGCTTTGTCCTTCAGGACAAGACAGCGCCCAGAAAAAATGGATAGTTGCAATGTTGAAGGATAAGCTTAAACTGCAAACCCGATAATATGTGGACATGGGACCTCAATGCCTCTTGACGACCATCTTCTCAGGAATGAACAGATCCTGGCAAGCGCCAAGGCAGCTTCTGGAGGATTTCTTTACGCAACAAATCAGCGAGTTATAAAATATAACAAAGGCTTGCTTAGTGAGAGCGCGGAATCACTTTCATACTCACATATTGTTGCAGCTTCTAATGAGAAGCATTCTTTTCTTTGGGCGATAGTGGTCGGGATAGTAGTTATATCTGTAGGGTTTGTCATTGCATCTTTTCTCGGTAATATTCTTGAAGGCATAGAGATATTTGTCTCAGCGATTGGTTGGCTCGTGGTTCTGTTTGGCTTTGTCTTGGTCTTACTTGGAATTTTTGGGAGAGCGCAATTTTACCAAATTAAGGCGGTTGGCTTGTCTGAAGTGGAACGCCAAAACTGGCGAACGGCAGGGGTAGATGACTCAGCACGTACTCTAGCTCATGTTGATTCAAGATCAAATCAACAACCGTGAGCTTCCAAATCCACTTCTGTTTCAGCAAAGTTCATCGTCATCTTCACTATCAAGCATTCCAAAAGAGGTAGCTGCTAGAGAGAGTCAGACATGGCGAAGTGTGACAATTGCGAAGAATTTTTGCCTCAAAGGTCAGTCTTCTGTCCCAAATGTGGTGTTAAAAGAATTGAAAGGTCAGTTAGTAAAGAAAACCCAAAGCAAAGACCCAAAAGCTCAGTTAGCAAAAAAGACAAAAAACAAAGACCCGCATCATCATCTAACAAAAAAGACTGGTTATGCCCTAGATGTTTTCGATGGAACTCTGCCGAAGCTAAATTCTGCACTCGGTGTGGGGAGGGCAAACATGTGTAGCTTTCTCCTGACCAAATACTTTTTAGCGCTTGCTACACTTCCACGCCGATGTCCAAGCAGTTATCTAGGAAAGAATTCGCACGGCTGGTTTGCTTTGTTGTCTTTTTTTTCTTCATAGATAATGTTTTGAGATGGAATGCTTAAGAAAGTTTACCACCCCTTTTCCATCATTAGAAAGTTGTTCCATGTGTATGAGGCTGAAGGCAAAAAAGGTCCTCGAGCAGAAAATACCCGGTGAAATATCTTTGTTAATTTAGCGAGGTCGTAATTTCAAGTTAATGTTCCAAGTATACGTGTTTGATTAAATATTCACCTTTTAGTCCATTTAGCGTGTAAACAGGTTAACTTTAAATAGGGTCCAGACAGCCGCAGAATCATGGAGATTAAATCATGAAATCAAAAAAACCAAGACCGAAATGTTCCGCGGGCAAAGTCTTCGATCCTACATTGAAAAAATGCGTGATCCCCAAGAAGGCGAGGTGAGTCAGAACATGGCGAAAGAAGCTAAAAAGGTTTCAAGACAAATCCATTCCGGAACTTTTCTCGCAGGACTTGCTTTTGGCATTGCAGGTTTATGGTTGTACCAATCCTGGGAAAGAAATCAAAGTGCGCTCAGAATTAGCAGAGCTATGGCACTGCATGCAAGATCCTCCAGAATGCCCGTGAATTGTCTATGAACTTAATTCAGAATGTCACGGCCGCGCCAAAACCTTACTACTCGTATGTCCAGGCCCAGAGCAACGGCTCAAATTGCCCACTTAAGAGGGTGTTTTTGTCTTGACGGCCAAATCAGAATTACTCTCATTCAAAGTCACGCCCCGCGTGAGAAAGAGGTTTGCCGACTGGTGCTTTCAACGTCATCAATCCGAAGCGAACACCTTACGGCAACTGGTTGAGTTGCTAATCAGCGGAGATGAAATGAGCATTGCAAGAAACCAATGAAACAGTTTTGGAGACTCTTCGAAGCTCCTCAGAACCTTTCCTGCATCTACATTCAAGACCCCCTTGCCCAAGGCTCAGCTGCCCGGTTCGAACGGAACTCGCCAAAAGGCAAGAACTCTCTGGCGCCTCAAAATGGATAAAATCCAAGGTCAGCGATTCAGTGACCGGCGACGTTGTCGACCGATTTAGAGATGCCATGCTGCCGAATCAAGATTTGGCGCTTCTTGCCGAATTCTGCGCCGCCTGCCCAATAAAAGCCGGAGGAAAAACAAAGTGACAAAAAAGATAGAGCACCCCTGCAATACGCAACCGCTAAAATCAGAACAAACAGCCCAGTCTCGGAGGCAGGAGCCCTCGACAGGCGAAGCGCCCACAGTTTCCATCGCTTCTCCGGCTTCGCCTGCCCCTGCCTCTTCAGAAATAGGTGACCAAGACACTATTCAAGACGGCAAGACAGTTGCTCGAAAGACAGCTAAAAAGATGCCACGTCAAGATTCTCTGTCTTTTGAAGTGTCTCGGCCACTGTCTCGACAAGTGTCTCAACCAAAATCAAAGACTGTCTCAGAAAGTCCTGAGCTAACAGAGGAAGACCTGGCAAACCAACGCGAACGCATGCTGAAAACCAAATCAGCCAGAGAAATGCTTGAAACAGGCTTCACCGTCCGCGATGTCGCTGAAGAACTAAAACTGCCCAAGGGCTTTGTTGAGAAGATTAGCAAGACCATTCGCAGAGAAGAGGTCACGGCTAGTTCAGCGCGAGCAGAGAACATGGCTCGGCCCTACAAGTACGCGAACGAGAAGCTAAAGAAAAGCGAGGATGACGACGAAAGCCTCCTGGATAGTGGTTGGATTTTGAAAATGCAGAGAAAATTGATGAAGATGAAGATTGAGCAGGATATGATGAAGCGCATGGGTCTCTTAGGCGACGATAACAACAACGGTGGCGCCGGAAAACTTGATCTTCAGCAACTGTTGCTGGCCAAAATCGTCAGCGGTGGCGAATCGTTAGGCGCGAAAGAACTCACGGAATTCGCGAGTGCTCTCAAAAATCTGTTTAGCCCAAACAGTACTCAGGATCCATTCGGGCTTTCGCTGAGCTCTCCGAGATTCAGCAGAAAGGTCTATCGCAATACAAAGAAATTTCCAAAGAAGCGGATGAGCTGAGCCAAGTCAAACCAAAACCGCGGGTTGGTCCGCGAGGCAATTGACACGCTGGGTCCGATAGCGCAAAACCTCCTAACCCAGCGGCCACGGGTCCCGGTCCCGGAACCAGAAATTCCCTTACCAACGCCAACTCCTACACCGCAACAGCTCGCGGAACTGAGTCAGTCTCGTCTGACTGGAGAAATCATATCTGTATCGCCCTTGGAAGAAGCCGCAGTGGAATTAGGCAACCAAGGCTACTCTAACTTTGGCGCTATTCAGCGCATAAAAGCCGTTGAAGGAGGGACATCTTAAATTGAGAATTCAAGTCAGACAAAACCAAATTTTGTATGTGACTGTCCGGGCGCCAATTTCCGGCGAAACTTTCCAAATTGTGCTGGAGCCCGAAATCGTCGGAGGAGGCAACAGCAAATCTCAGATCGTGCCAAAATCTTCAACCCTGGGAGATTCTCTCGGGGTTATCGGAGACACTACAGGCTACTGCAATCTTACTCCGGGCGGAATCGACGCAGCCGCAAGAGCGGAAATCCGAGCAGCTGCTTTGCGAGCACAAGACCCAACGAGTTACGGACCAAACCAGGGCTACTGCAATCTGGCAGCCATCGAGCATGGCGTTGGAGGATCCAACCCAAAACTCAGCCAAAAGCAAAAAGACGGAGGCATGATTTAGACGGAGCAAATTGCCTTTGCCAATTCCAAAATACTCGCCAAACATGTAAAAAATGCGGAGGATCCTTCAGGCAGGGCGAGAGCGTGGTTTCCAGACCGCCTAATCAAACGGTTCCCTCGGGGCCGGACGCTTCAAAGTCTGCCTCCGAAACTATTACCATCTGAGATGCTGGAGGAAAATGTTCGTTTGACGCGGGCGCTCTTCACTAATGGACCGAGAGCAAGGCAAATCCTGGAAGGCAAAAGATTACAAAAAAAGTGGACGGGCGCAGTTTTGTCATTTTCTTCTACGAAAGAGGCGACGCTTTGGAAGTTCAGGAAACTCTGCGAAAAGACGGGCTCAAAACGAGCATGATAAACACAGTTTTCAGGAGCGGCAGCCGCTTTGAATAGCGACAAGCCACTATTAAGAGGAAACGTGCTGGAGCTTGCAAGCGTCGGTAATTATGAGGAACTGCTCTCCATACAAAGCGCCCCGGCAACTGCTCTCTATCTTGGGCACATCCGAATCAACATTAGTGACACCACAAGTTTGCCCCGAGTCAATGTTTTCTTGAACGGAAACTGTTTTTGCATGATTTCCTAATGCTTGACGGCGAGATGAACATTGATTTCGGTCGAAGCCTGATCTTGTCCCGCGTTAGCAAGCCTGTTCGCGTGGAGATCCGAAAAGGTCACGCTGGAGCCGGAACTCTGACAGCCAGCGCATTCGCAGACGGACTCGAGGTTCCACTCTGAGGAGGTGACTGTATGGCAGAGCAAAAACCTGCAGCTCTTGAGGAGATGTCTCCTGCGGAAGCTCTGAGATGGGGAGTGGTAACGCTGCTTGCTACTGGAGGCGTGATCTTGGAGTCTTTGTTGAAGAGCTGAGCCTGGATTTAGGAAAACTTGATAATCACGTTTGTTGAGTAAAAGAGAAAAAGCGGAACGGGGGCGTTCCAAATGAATAATCAGTCTCAAAAAGATATAAAACTTTCGCAGAATCGAGTAGCTACTCAAAACAGAGTTTCACGTGAAACTCCAGCGGGAGAACAGCTACTGCGTAAACTCTTCTTTTTCAATCAAAACAAGAAGTTCGCCATTGAGGAAATCGCTAATTATTTAGAGAAGAATGGTCGAAAATTGAGCCGAGGGACCATTTACAACCTTCTTTCTAGGCTTAAGAAACTTAGAATAATCAAATCGGAGCTAAGCGGGATCGCAAAATACAGTCTTGACCTGAAGGTCACAGAGGAAGGTCGTGAAATCAACCCCATACTGGTTGTTTCACGTGGTGATTTGGCTGAGTTTCCGCCGATGGATCCTTTTCGTTTGGTTGAGCGTTTGCCGCTTGAGGAGTTGGGTGTTCACAGGGTTGATTTTTGGGTGCTGTTGCAGAGCGTAGGGTTTTTGGATGGCACTTGGACGCCTAACTCTAAGAAGCATGCTAAGTATTTTGGGAAGCGGGTTGTTGAGGGAAATGTTGCTGTGCGGTTTAGAGCTTATGCTGGGGCTTTGATTGTGATGGTGTCGTGTGCTGATCAACCTTTTGAGCATAATGTGTCTGGAATCATGAACTCTATAATCTGCTTTCTAGGTTGCGTGACCGCTTCTTGCAAGGGACGCCAGCGTTCAGCCAGTGGATCATTACTCGCTGGCATCGTGGTCGTGACTCTAAGCAGGTTATTTTAGGCGCTAATTTCCAAATATCATTTCTAGATTGGTTCTCTAACATGTGGAATATCTACAGCCGGAAGAATGGTGTTGTTCGCGTTGAGCGGGATGAGAATCCAAACGTGAGTTTGCAGAGACTTTGAGACGGCGCCTTGGAAAATGAAGAGGACAAGCAGGCGCTTGAGTCTCTTAAGCAAGACAAGGTGAAAAGAGACGCAGAGGAAGAGTCGAAACGGAAGGCCTTGGAAGCTGCTACTGGTTACAGTAATATTGATATTGTTCGGGGCGAGCGTCGAGTGGAGCCTTGAATTCAAGAGAGCAGTTTAGGAGGTGAGGTGAATGAAGGTTAAAATGGTTGTTGAGGCCGAAGGGCTTGACGAGGAGACTTTGAGAAAACTGGTAACGGAGAGGCTCCAGGAGGCTGGCGCCAGAAAGGCCAAAGTGTCGATTAAGCGCCTGAGCGTTTAAGGGTCGCTATTAGCGGTCGCTAAATGTCTCTTGGTCTTCTTTTGTCTTCACCTGGTACTTGTGACTTTTGGTCTTTGGCTCGTTTTCCTTTTTTTGCTCTGGCTGTGGTTTCTGTAGTAAATGCTCAGTTGGCAGAAATCCGCTTTGGCCAAGGTTATCTGCCCATGTGGAGAGCGCAGCTGCTCGTTCAAAGTACGCGTTCATTCTTCGAGTAATTTCATCGACTTGTTTCTTTAGTTTTGCATTGTCTCCAGAAATTGTTGCTGTTATCGCCTTCTGCGTGGTAAGGTCGGTTTGAAGCTGCGAGATGGCGTTTTTCAGAACTTCAATTGTCTGAGCCTCAACCTTCGCGGTTTCAGTTATGGATAGGAATTTCTTAAGTTGAACGAACTTCTCTTTTAGGCGCAACCCCGTCAAGTATGTGTCGTCGCTTTCAGCCACCGATTTCCCGCAAAGCTTCTTTCCCGCAGTTAACCCAATTCCGCTATTAATGGAAGCTGACAGGAACATTTTGCGGAAGCAGTGAAAAGTAAAATCTTTGCCGTTCAAAGGGATGCCTGCTTTCGCAGCCAAATTTTGAAGTAACCGATTTAACCATTCGTCGGAAATGTGTGATTTCCCGTTCGACCCAACAGGTAAATATTGCCGTTCTTTCGTCCGAAGAGTCTGGAACATAAACTCGTAATAAATCCACTGTTTCTTGGCTTAGAAAACCTTCCGATATGACATTTTCCTTCTTAGTCATTAATGGAAGGCTAATCGGCGGTTCTTGGTCCAGAGACGGAAGATTTGATTTTTTCAGCGCGAGGAAGTCGCCGATTCGCAACCCTAAGTCTACAGCCATGCTGAGGATAACTCGCTCACGTAGGTCCCCAACTTGGAACATAGCCCGCACATGTTCAATTTCCAAGGAAAAATTGCGATTAGTTTTGGCCGTCTTCGTTGCCTTGCTTCCAACTCGCATTCTCACTGGCATTTCATAATAACGGAAAAGCTGGCGAATGCCAAGAGTCATGTTTCTTGCAGAATTGATGCTGTAGCCTTTCTCGATTAGGTAGCCGTGAAATTTCTCTATTTCTTTTTCAAACCTTGACGCTCTGTTCTTGTAATCAATGAAGTTTTCGCTTCATTTCTGGGTCAAATCCGCCTTTCTTTCTTCAAGTATTTCTTCCGCGGTTTTGTTGTAAAACTCGCAGAATTTCTTGATTCCGCGCCTATACTCTTTTTTTTGTGTTGGGATTTGTCACGGTTTCTAAGAATATACTTGTGCTCATTTCCATTTAACCACTCTTCATTTGTTTCTTGTGGTATATTAGATTTATCTAAAAACCGACAAAATCGTAAGGTCTACTCCCGCAAACTCCCTTTTTTCACTATGTCTAATTAATACATCAAACTCCATATCTATTCCAGACGATTGTAAAAATCTTAAGAATAGGCGGGTAAAGTAGGAGAATTATGTTTTTGATTTGTTAGGTTTTTGGAAATATGGCTTATATGCTATTCTACGTTTTCCTTTTTTTAGGGGGAGAAGAAGTACAGGAGAAGGAAGGCTTCAATACCGCTCCTGAATCGAAAGAATGAAACTTGGTATCAAAATAGGCAGAGAGTTGAAACAAAATGACCCTGAAGACTACCAACGAAATTCGAACACTTCTAAGCAATGCTAAATTAGATTTTGATTTAGTAGAGAACGAGGCATTGAACGCTTATCTCCCAAGAATATTTCAAAGTTGCCCATTCTCAGAAGATATATGCACAACAAAACAATGCATGAACTGCGCAGTCTTCAAAGACTCCGTAAAAAAATAGAATTCTGGGTCTACAGCAAAACAACCCCTCCCCAACATTTGCCTTTTTGTCATCAAGAAAAGGTAATGGGGGTGGGCTCTGGAAGGGGTAATTACATGGGCGCTCGTTGGTGTTTCATCTCCACTCGCTCCTTTGAGTTAACCGTCCGGAGCCCCAGCAAACCCTCACACGAACATACAGAAATTTTTGGATGCTGTTTTGAAGGCGTTGCATGAGTCTCATAAACGTAACTCTTGAGGTTTGTAGTGATCTGTCAATGCTGAAACTCTTCTTCAGAAGAAGACCTTCGCAAGCGCCGGAGCCGCAACAAGCGCATTAGTCGTTGAGCCGGTACCAATGAACTTTGTGCTCGGGATAGGCCAGGAAATCAGCGTGTACAACTGGCAAGACCAAGACATGAACACAGTCGGAAAAGTCTGGGAAATAGCAGTAGCACCATTCATCAAGAGGCCAACGAGCATTTGCGAGATAACGGGAATAACCGTTTAAACGCCCAATTTCCCTTCTTTTTAGGCTTGCCGTCTTCTTAATCTTCTTAGAGTAAACCAGTAAACCCACAACGATAATGGTCATGAAAATCATGATTCCTGGAATCAGTATGGTGCAAAATCGATGATTTTGGGTATGTCCGGCGTTTGAGTGGGCTCTATTGTTGGTTGAGGTGTTGGAGAATTTGTTGGAGGAGGAGAGGGTGTTAAAGCAGCAGATTCTGTGGGTGTAAGAGTTGGTGAAAGCGTGGGAGTTGGTGATGGATTTGATGAAGGGCTGGGGATTTCTGATGGGAACGGATATGGGTCCCTGACCACTGAAACTGGGGTTGTACTGAAAAGAATTGTCTTGGAATCTGGGTACAGTTTGAAAAGTGCGGTTTCAGACATGTTTGTTTTGTAGTAGCTGCGAGAATAGTTTGCGTCAGTTGTGTAGAATGCTCTGGCGCAAACATCCACCTTCACAGTGTACTGTTCTAAAGTCAAATCTGCAAAAATCACATTGTAGTCGTATACCAACTGATTGTATGCACCTTGGTTTCTGTCGCTGAAAGTTAGGTTTCCGTCGAGGTAGACCCAAACTGAGAAGTCACCAACTATGGGTTCGTAAAATACCCTAGCTGGTCTTTGTAAAAGTTCCAGGAGGGAGGTTCGACAACCCTGAAGACTAGGCTTAAGGTGTTGTTAGCGTAAGTGGCTGAGTGGTTTTCTGGAGAATCAATGTGTAGAATAAGCAAATCAGTGTTTGGTGTAGAGGATTTTGGCAAGGCAGTCAAAGAGTACAAATCAAGGTTGCGAAGGAGAACTTGCATAAAACGGCGAACGAGAAAGTGGGGATTCCAACTCAAAGTGACCTGCTGCAGGAAGTCATAAAGAAAGGCCTCTGGCAAATCCGCAAGCAAAACGCAGCCGTATGAAGCCTGTCTTCAGAAAATGTCTGGGTTTGGGATTAGAATTCTGTGCCCACACACCTTCACTCCATGGGCTTTAAAAAAGAACTTTTCAGGGTTCAGAAGAGAATACGGGAAATAATTTCGGTGTGAGAACAAAAATTATTCTATGCAAAAAGCAAAAGGAAGGCTGCAACTAAGAGTAAACTACCCACAAGCATCAGAATCTTGACTACATTACTCGGGTTTTCTGTTTGCTCTTTACGCTGTTCCCAATCTTCCCTGCTCAAAGAGGCAGGGGTTTTTCCATATTTACCATAGTACACGTTATCCATCGAACCTGAAACCCACAGTGTACCCATTGCAAGGATAACTCCGCCCTCAATGAATAAGAGAACGCTTAATGTGATTCCCGCATGGTTTCCAAAAAAGTACGCGGCGTTAGACCAAATTTGAGAGCCGAAGAAATAGACTAAACCAAGGTCTGCAAGAATCACAGCAAACCAGAAAACGGAAGCTCTAATCAAAACATTTCTCCATTTAGAATAACCTTTCATCATCTGTGACAAAGGTGATTCCTCTAAAGTAGCATGGAATATTCCTTGCTTTTAACATCTTAGTTTATGTGGATTAAATCAGTGCCCACACACACTTTTTCACGTGGCTTTCCTACGGGTGCGATTTGAACAGGGACTTTTTTCCGAAGCCTAAATTTTATAAGGTAAAAGAAATGTAAGGTGATTTTTAGGTGAGAAAGAGGTATCTTGGACATATGCTTTCAGAAGAGGGCTGGTGATTTGGCTTTGGACGATAGTATGGGGCATTATTGGCGGAGTCATCGCGATAGCAATCAGCGGAGGTTCAATTCTTGCTTTAATTGCGAACCCCACAGGGGGAGTCGCTGCTGGGGCAGTTGCAGGAATATTCGCAGGAATCTTCATCGGCGCACTTGTCTCTTCGATTGGCAACTACGCAACACTTGTCAAAATAATTCTTGAAAGCAAAGAAAAACACACCACTCAATAGCTAAGCTACCCCCTCCTTTTTCTTGCCAAACTGCCAGTTTGGGATACGCGCTGGCGGCTATTGGTCGTTTTTCTTGTGCAATAAGGCTTTTAATCTTTTAAGGCGAAGTCTCAGTGAGGCTTCATTTATTGACTGAACAAGTCGCTACCATCGCAAGCGGAAACAGTAAGGCATTACAGTTAATTTTAGAAGAAATCAGGTCCCATAATGACGAGTTTTAGTCCTTAATAGTTGCAAACGGTTTACGGTCTTTTTTGCATATTTCACTCACAAGGTTTCTTCCCATCAAGCAGACGGTGCTAAGTCCAAATGTTCCTCCAGCCCATTGTCCAACCATGTAAAAACTTTGCAGCCCAGGCAACGTCTTACTCACGCCGTTCTTATTGATTTCTTTGGCAAGTTCATTTGGCGGCGGCCAAGGCTGAGCAAACCCGCGATACCCGCCAGTCCAATGCGTAACAGAAACCGGTGTCACAACATCTACCGCTTCAATGTGCTCAGAAAAGCCTGGAAAACGCTTATCCAACTTCTTAGCAACCAAAGCAGCTACTTCTTGCTTATGCGTTCGATATTTCTCTCTATCAGCATACATCTCTTTCCAATAGTCATAGCTTGAGTCAAAATTAACTTTAACAACAGTTTTACCCGTTGACGCCAAAGTTGGATCAAAATTCAGTATTTCAATATCCAACCGGTCTTTTTCTTTGCCCTCAATGGTTATTGGCTGATCTAAAAAGAGCACCATTGCATGCGGTTCATTCGCAAAGCTTCTGTTAACTCCGTACCAAATTTCAAGCCCAAACGCTTGAGTCTCAGAATAACTTCGATAATACGACTGAATAAAATTGTTAGTGTATTTTCCATCGAGCATTTCAAATATCGTAGAGTGTCCATCGGCTGCGGAAATTATTAAATCAGCAAAATGTTCCGAACCATCTTCAAGCAGCACACCCTTAGCAACGTCGTTCTCAACGATAATTTTCTTGACCCTTGAATTGTAGTGTACTTCTCCGCCCAATTTAAGATAACGCCTCTCAATATTGCCTGAAAGCGCAGATGAACCCCCAATCGGCCACCCTGCATCACCAATACTTAACATTGAAAGAAAAATCATAGGCACCAAGGTGGGTACTACTTCTATGTCATATTGAATTGTAGGAAAAACCTTCTTTAGAAAGGGACTGGAAAACTTTTGAGCATACTCTTTTAGATTAACTTTACCATATTTCATTAAAGCGCCCATTAAAGGCAGCATTCTAAGTTTACCTACTATGCCGCCAAACATTGCGCCAAATACGTCTTGACCGCCTAATTTACGAATTGTATTAGTGAACTCTTCAATTAATTTTGAATCAGCAGGAGAAAGCTCTTTGAGGTGTTTTTCAAGTTTATCTATGTCTGAGTAAACAGTGAAAACTTTTCCATCTGCATCTTCAACCTGAACAAACTCATCAAAAGCATAAGCCCTTGTTCCTTTTAATGCTCCAAGTTCTTGCCATAGTTTATTGTATAATGTTCCTGTGGGTTTGGTGGAGATGCCAAAAACATTATGAACTGCATAATCAAAACTGTAGCCGTTGCGTTTCCATGAGACGCAGACGCCGCCTGGTTTATTTTGCATTTCAAAAATTTGGGTTTTGTATCCGTTCATTTGGCTGTAGCAGCCAGTTGATAAACCAGCTAAGCCTGCACCGATAATTATTATGGATTTTGAGGGCATCGAGTTGCACCCGAATCATTATTTTTATTTACAGAACTCCAATTAAACCTTAACGCATTCAAGACAGAATAGACATAAACAATGGACACGAAAGCAGTCCACATCCTGCTATCGCTGCTAAATGTATTCCTGACTGGAAAAGGCAAAGGATGAGGTTTGCTTTAAGGCCATCAAGTCTCTTGCTAAGCTCATCGAATATGAGCTGCTTTTTCTCTTTTCTTTTAATTCTGATATACAACGCGTGGAATAAGGGGTGAAAAGTTGAGTTCGGATCGGGTGTTAAGAATCCTCGAAGGAGTGGGTGTTTCCAAAGCTGAGGCTAAGTGCATGTTTACCTCGCTAAATGGGGTCCAACAAGAAGTATAGATTTGGCCGTTAACATCGGAAAAACTCAACCGCAAATTAACTCAATTCTACGCCACTTAAACAAAAAAGGGGTTGTCAGATATAGCAGATGCCGTTAAAACTTTTTTTAGCCTTGGATTTCGAAGAAGTATTAGAGCGATATGTGAGACTCAATATGGAACAAGCGAAGGTTTTCGAAGAAATAAAAGAGCAATTGTTAAGCAGTTTAGGAAGCGCGACTCACCGACATGATGTGTAGTCCCCTGGGAAAAAGAATGAGTTCTCAGCATTGTGGAATTTCAACTTTTAATTTAAAGTCATGGGTTCGAAGAGCTGCTTCTATGATTTTGGTTCTTTTTTAGTTTTTTATTTTTTACCTGTTCTGGTCAGTCAAAAACTGACTGACTAGAAGTTATATGCTAATATATCGAAACTTGAGCGTGGTCCCAACTTCTGTTGAAAGGGGAGGTGAAAAAGATGAGAAGAAAGAAAATTTTAGTTTCAGGCTTAGCCTTGTTTATGCTTCTTACTTTTGTTTCTCCAGTTTTGGCTGGATCACCAAACAAAACCCCTGTTACATGTGATGATTTGCATACCATAGGATATGCCGGCCTCCCCGATGTGTGGGTCACAAACGGTGGAATATCTCACGTTGAATATTTCGAAATGTATGGTACAATTGATATCAAATTAGACGGAGTATTGGTCTTCGATAATGTTCCTTGGGTTGACATCGTAAGCGGAACATACAACTCAAAAACTATGCAGGCTGTGTTGCAGTTTGATGAAGTCTGGACTTTGCCAGGGGGAACTTTTGAAGGTGTTGCCCATATAACTTTGGTGGGAGGAAACCTTCAGACTTACAAGGAAATGTATTCTCACATTATACTCCATGGCACTGGCGATTACGAGGGACAAATACTCAGCATGGAACTTGGATACATTAGACGCGTGACCCCAGCAGTTTACGAAGGATACTGGTTGAAGCCTTAAGATCAAAACCATGTTTTTTTTCCTTCCCCATCTATTTAGGAAATTAAGAATCTTTAGAAGCGAGAGATGTAATTCATTGAGTTTGGAGCGTGTGCTCAAAATCCTTGACAGTTTTGGTTTTTCTGAGGGTAGGTGCTGAAGTGTATGTTTATCCTGCAAAAACTGGTCCCAACAACGGCAAGGACCTTACTGCAGGTCTGAAAATATCCAAACAGCAGCTCTATCTTGCACTAGAAAGCTTGAAGGGAAAAGGTGTAATAACAAGCAACCTTGAACATAACAAAGTTTACTCTGCTTTAGCTTTCGAAGAACTCTTGAAAGCCTATATTGAACTTAATGAGCAGCAAGCGGAAATTACTAAACAAAAAAAAAGAGGAACTTTTAGAAAGCTGGAAAAACATGAAAAACTGCGTTAACACCTAATCTATCTACACAATAATAAAAAAATGTCGACTATTTCCAAAGACCCTGCAAAATTCTATTTAGGCAAAAGCTTCATAGTCTAACAAGGCCTTAACTAGGGAGAGCATTTGTTATGTAGGGGATGCATCTGGGTTTGAGTCAAGAAAGTCTCAAGACTCTCGAAGGCCTTGGTTTATCTTCTCTTGACGCCAGAGTCTATGTCTTTCTTGGCAAGAAAGGTCCCCAACAAAAACAATAGTGAAGGCTTTAGCAATTCCAAAGCAGAATCTTTATCCTATTCTCAAAAACCTTCAAGGTATAGGCCTTGCAAACACCACACTGGAACACCCCGCCAAATTCTCCGCTGTACCTTTCGAAAAAGTTTTAGATCTATTTATTAAGGCAAAGATGGAAGAGGCTCAGCGCATAAAAAAAAGGGAAGAAAGAAATTCTCTCAGATTGGAATTCCTTCGCAATAAGAGAAAAAGCCGATCAGTCAGCAAAATTTACGGTGCTCGAAGGCAAAAATTACATCTACCCTAAACTCAGGCAAATGATTGAGGAGACAAAAAACAATCTTTCAATTATTTCACCCGTTCCAAGTTTAATTCGAGCGGACCAATTTGGGCTCTTAGACGCTGTATCGAATCAAGCCATCAAATCAGAAATTCAAATCCGACTTCTAACAGAATTGGGTGGGCAGAACACAATTATCTTGAAAAGTCTTCTTACAAAAATGCGGAAAGCGGGGTTCGATTTCAAAGGAAGAATTCCCGAGTTTGGTTTGAAGCTTTTTACTAGAAATTTTAATTCAAGATAATAAAAAAGCTGTTTTCTTTGTCACCACTGGCGAAGATAGAGCGCAAAAAGAAAATACAGATATTTGCCTATTGGACAAACTGTAAATCACTTGTTAATTCATTTTCTGCAGTTTTTGAAGATTTATGGCACAACTGCATAGACTTGGAAAAGAAAATATTGGAGAGCGAAACAGGAAAAACAGCCCCACAAACTTTTGTGATTAATGATGAAGAAAACGCAAGGAAAAAGTACGTGGAAAAAGTTCTCTCGGCTAAAAAAGAATTGCTAATAATGACTTCATCCCAAGGTCTTCTGGATTTAGAAACAAGAATTTGGCAGCTAAAAGAGTTGCATCAAAGAAATGTGGCAATAAAAGTAATAGCCCCTTTAACGAGTGAAAATCTCAAATCAGCTCAACAAATATTTGGATACTGCAATATACGACATGTAGCAATAGACTACATAACAACCACTATCATCGATGGAGAACATTTGTTTCAATTCAAAACACCCCAAAATCAAAGGCACCCCGAATCCTCAGATCAATTTGAAAACACAATTTACACAAATGATTCTGAATACGTGGGAAAAACACGACTAATGTTCAGTGAGCTGTGGAATAATGCTCAAACCCCTTTCTTAGCTCAACCCGAACCACAATTAACATCATCTGAGAGCGCAATGCATTCTCCTCCTGATGAAAACCGGGTAAAAGCCTACAGAAGCGTAGATAATTACATTGAAGACCCAGTTTTCTTAGGGGTAGATGCCCAAAAGGATATTTTAAAAAGAATCCTGTTAGCAAAAAGAGTAAAAATAAAGGACCCTTTGAAAGAACCAGTTATACACTATGGCAGTATAGCGCAAGCTTTTATTAACCCCCCTGAAAGCGCCAATTTGCCCAAGATGCTCATTCAGGTTTTTCACTCTAACGCGCAGTCTTCGTTTGGAGCGGAGAACTGGCTATTTGTCCGCGTATTGCATCAGTCATCAGAAGGAGACATTTATTCTCCATCGGTTTACGTTGGGACAAATCCCAAGTCTATGGCTTTTAGGAAAAATATAAACGCAGGTTTATCAAATGAAGAAAACTTTCAACTATTCAAAAGAAATCAGCTTGAAGTGAGAGTTCAAGGAAGCACTTTGTTCGCAGGGTGGACAAAACCAATTCGACTCTCGCCCTTCCCATTCACCCTTCCACCAGCCTGCATATTTTTCGAAGGCTATGGCAATCTTAGGACAAGTATTATCAAAATCCTGGTTCCTTTTGGACGCCTAATAGTTCATGAAATCAATGCCTATGAAGCGTTTGCCACTTTCTATAATCCTTCCTGGAAGTATTCAGCGCCTGGAACTGAAGGATTATTTATGAGAGATTCCATTTTTACCTCAAATCCAATATCTAAGAATTAATTTGTATTACTGAAGTATGTTGCCTGCCTTAATGTTTTTCCGATGGTTTTTGCCAACAAATAGCTCACGGGAATAGTGTACAGCGGAACTAAGACATTAAACAAAATAGTGAATGGCATTAACCCGATTATGTACGCATTAGGAATATTTGCTCTAATCACGATTGGCAAGATTGAACTGTATATGGTGTAATCCACAGGTAGCATTATAGATCTTCTAACAATGATGCAAAACGTAGTAAAAAGCACAATGCGGCATAATTCCTGAGATCCCTATCATGGGTGTAAAGATCTACTTTGACTCAGCTTCTTTGCCAGATAAAGTCCCAAAAACATTGTTAAAACAACTATTAATCCCCATGGAGCTTCAAGAATAGCATGCTAGGACCTACAAATAGAGCTGTTTAACCTGTCAATACCTATAAAGGCTGACGGAAAACCAACCCTAAACCCAAATAGCAGGAATGCTGTGACTATGGGATTTCCAAGAGTCTAAAGTTTTCATGGGGCTAAAAGATTGTCGGAATCTTGACTGCGCTTAAAACTATGGTTAAATCAGCAAATACTATGATAATCGCTACAATTATGGCTTCCAAATAGATCGCTTTCTATTTAATTTTCTGAGTATAAAACATTAACTTGGTCAACTGGAACCAGAGCTAACGTAGAGCTTTCGCAGATTGGACTTATGTTCTTTTCCACGGGAAGCAGAATCCGAGGTTTGCAGCATTCTGGAATCAAACCTTATAGATTCATGGTGATCCAAATTTGATTAGGCAAATTGTTCAAGACTTCGCCATTTTGGAAGATAGCAAAATCATCCAGGATGACGATAAATTCCTCGTTGTTAAAGCAGTGATAGCCTCCGAAATAGTGCATAAATACAAAGATGGCATGGCCTACAAGCCTACTGACGAGTTGGAAAAGGCAACCTAGACTGCGGATGGCAGATGGGTAAAAGCTCTAAGCCATCCGACAAGTGACCACATCAGAAACGTAAACGACATAAACGGGCGCATGGAAAACCCCCGCTTCCGCAAAGACCTCAACGATCCCAAAACAAATAGACCCTGTAGACGCGGCATAGAAGTAGACATACGCTTTTTCAAAGACCGCACCGGCAAAGAAGTCCTTGACAAAATGACGGTCGGGCAACTGAAAGATAATAGCATAGGGTTTAGCTGCGACAAAGATCCGACACCAGGTGAATTTCAGGGACAAAAATACGATTACGTTCAGCGTAACATTTGTATAGACCATTTGGCGGCGCCGATTGAGCAGGGACGTTGCCCTAGTCCATACTGCGGCATAAACGTGGATTCAGCTGAAGATGATAAGCCGATCGTCGAAGTTCAAGATGCAAACTTGGGAATAAGTTACCGTTTTGACTCCGCTAAATTCACGCCTGAAAAAGCTCAGGAGTGGGTGCAAAAACGAACCCACAAAGACTGTCCCGTATGCACGCGCATCGAGGAAGTTGGCTTGTTAACAGCAGCACAGAAGAATCGCAAACAAAATCGGCAACCCAAGAATAATAAAAATCCACTTCCACACCCTACGACACTTCAAAGGAACAATGCTCTACCACAAAACCAAAGACCTGCTCTACGTAATGCAAGCACTCGGCCACAAAAACATCAAAAACACCCTACTCTATATCCAGCTCGAAGAAGCACTTGTTCCAAGGAGAGATAGACTACATCTCAAAAGTAGCTAAAACACCAGGAGAAATCTGCGCTCTAATAGAGGCAGGTTTCGAGTACGTCACTGAGATGGACGGACTCAAATTATTCAAGAAAAGGAAGACCTAAAACATGAAAAACCCTCAAAAAACAAGTATACATCGCCAGGATAAACCCCCTGTATGTTTTAACATACTGGTGCAGGGGGTGGGATTTGAACCCACGAACGCCTTCGCGATAGGGTCCTAAGCCCTACTCCGTTGACCTGGCTTGGAGACCCCTGCACACGCAGTTAAGACTTGAAAGGTGCTCTTTTCCTTAATATCTGTTTACTGCTCAATTCTTCTTGTCGCGTTTTTGGCGGTTTGAGTGGGAGGTTTAATATCTGCCGAGTAACAAGATGTTATCTGTTCGAAGCAGTTTAGAGGGGGAACTAATCAATCCAGGATAAGAAGGAACCATCACTGGCGTTCGGCGGCCAAGCGTTAATCGAGGGCGTAATGATGCGCAGCAGGCAGCATATGGTTCTCTGTGTCCGAAATCCGAACGCTGATATCGTGACTAGCTGTCGAAAAGCTAAACCCGCTGGCAGATCAGTACAAGCCTTTGGGCTGGATGTTCATTAGAGGCATCGTTACGCTTTTTGAGTCTCTTTACTTGGGAATTAAGGGCTTGCTTTTCTCGGCGAACGTCGCCATAGAAGACGAGAACCAAAATGCCCAAGGTAACGAACAGAGCGGCGATAGCCAAGGCATCAAACTGGGCTACGCAGAGCTCGCCATAATTGGTTTGGGCACGATTGGAATTGTTGCTTTCTTCTTCTTGGTGCCTTTCCTGCTTGCCACTTGGCTTAACTTGACCGGCGTCGTGTTCAACATTGCCGAAGCGATGATTCGCCTTACGATGTTCGTCGCGTACCTTTCCCTTATTGCCACGTGGGGACAATTCCGCAGGGTTCTAAAGTATCATGGCGCCGAGCATAAAGCGATTCATGCTTATGAAGCAGGTGTGCCATTGGACGTCGCGAACGTGCGCAAGTTTTCCAGATTGCATCCGCGCTGCGGCACAAGTTTCCTTTTCATCATACTCGTCGTAAGCATTGTGCTGTTCTCGATCATGCCCAACCTTGACTTTGCCTGGAAAATCGGGTACAGGCTCCTGTTGATTCCCGTTATCGCAGCCATTTCTTATGAGCTTCTGAGATTAAGCGGCAAATACCAAAAATCTCCAATCCTTAAAGTCCTCATCGCACCTGGTCTCGGCTTTCAACTTCTAACGACTAAGGAACCGACTGATGACATGCTCGAAGTCTCTATAAAAGCCGTGCAAGAAGTAACCAAGCTGACTAACGCATCCAACGTCTAAAATCAAAAAAGCCACTCTTTTACTGCCAAACCCCCAAGAGTCTATTCCTCGTGCAGCCAGCTTTGCGAAATGGAGAGTTTCCCTGTTTTTCGACGATTCTTTTTAGAGAAGATGAGAGGCGGGTTTTTTGTCTTCTTACTTGCGTCTTCTTAGCGCAATATCTGCTGCTATGAATATTATGATGATTACTGCTGGGATGGCTACGTATGTTATCGTTGGGATATCACCCTCAGGTGTAGGGGCAACACTAGGCGATGGAGAAGTCGGTGCGAGTCCTTTCGAGGCTTCTGAGCGTTCCAATCAGATTGTAAATTCTTAAGTCAACGGTTGTCCCCTAATTGAGATGAAAAATGGCAATTTAATTCTTTTAAGTTCCAATTGAGGAGCACTGAGGGAGTCTCTCAGCAGATGCGCGGAACTGGGTCTCCCACAGGTCTGGCGACGATACGTTTGCCACCAACCACCGTCTGCATGGCTACACCATCAAATTCTGCTGTGACTTCGCCGATTATCTGCGCGTCTTTGCCCTCAGCAGTTCCTCTGAGGAACTTCAGAATTTCTTCGGCTTTTTGGAGACAGCACCAACTATGATTTTGCCTTCGTTGCCCACTTCCATCGGATCCAGCCCAAGCATCTCACAGGCAGCTCGGACATCTTCTCGGATTGGAATTTTGTCTTCTTCGATGATTATGCCAGTTTTGGATTTTTCTGTCCACTCGTGCAGTGCATCTGCGAGGCCTCCTCGGGTCGGATCTTTGATGGCTACGACACCACCGACTTCTTCGAGCATGCGTTGGATTAGGTGGTTTAGGGGTCTAACGTCGGATTTGATTTCGCTCCCGAATTTGAGACCTTCCTGAGCCGAGAGCACTGCCAACCCATGGTCACCTATTGTTCCTGAGAGTATGACACTATCGCCAACTTTCAGGTTTGAATCCAGTATCCATCGCGCCGAAAAATCCCTGCGATGCTGCTTCACAACCTGCAGGTTGTGCTCCAACGCCAATGTTCTTCTGCCTATCCCTGAAACATTCATGACGCATCCGCCCAGCATGCCCTTCTCGACGACTTTGGTGTCACCCGTAACAATTCCTACGCCGGCTTCCAAGCAGGTTGCGCGCATACTTGCCAAAATACGCTCCAAATCCATTAAAGGCAAGCCCTCTTCAAGGATAAAACCGCACGCCAAGGCTCGCGGCTCCGCACCTAAACAACTGATGTCGTTAACAGTACCTGAAATCGACAATCGCCCGATGTCGCCACCCGGGAAAAAAATGGGCTTCACCGCGTGGGAATCACTTTTGAGGACTATGTTATCAACAACCGCAGCATCATCCATCGCTTCTAGCGGAACCTCAGCCTCGGCTAAGCCTTCAAACGCTTTGACGATGTAGTTTTTGACGAGGTCATGCATGACGGTGCCGCCAGCGCCGTGCAACATGGTTATGTGGGCGTTCTTGTCTTTCATTGGGGTGCCTTCGGTTAGGTTAAACCAAAAAACGGGAACATAAACTCATCGCACAGCCAGAGGAAAAAGAAAAACGCCGCATGGAAACAGGTACAGAACCCGCTGAATTTGTCGCAGTCTCTTAAGTCAAATCCGAGCCACTAATCGTCCGCTCAGCTTGCGCATCTTTCCTTCTTCTGAGGACTACAACAATTGTCAGAATAACTGCAACTGCCACGGTGACTGCAAGCGCTCCATGTGCAAGCGTTGTCGGATCCAAGAGCGGGTTTAGAGCAGCGGAACCCGTTGGAACTGGCGTTGGCGACACACCCGGTCCAATCATAAGCGGAAACCGGTCTTCGTTGAGAACGTCAATATTGTATGGCGTGTCTCCAAATCCGTCGTGGTTTTCATCCGCGCCGTTATAGTCACTCCAAAAATTGCCGATGCTCCCGTTGTCCCACGCGTGTGTTGTCTCCGTTAAGTTGTAGTCTACGCATATGCAGCCACCAAGTTGTCTTGTATTGTTGACGAAGCTGTTGTTGTAAACGGCTATGCCTTCAGGTATGTTTTCTGCGCCGTTTGATCCGAAGAACACGCCATTTTTATTGTTCCCAAAAAAGTTCCCGGTAATCAAACTATTGGAGCCAGAAACCAGGATGCCCACAATCGTGTTCGTTATGTGGTTTCCGTTTGAAGTGCAATTTTGCGCCCAAAGATACATGCCTATGCTGAAGTTCTCAATTCGCAAGTTACGCACCGTTAACCCTACAACGTCGTTCGTCAGCAAGTCCACTCCAATTGACCAAGTCTCGTTCGTGACCGTTTGATTTGGCCCTTCACCGATAATCCACAGTGTTTGTTCTCCATCGTAAGGTCCCCTCAGAGCAAAACCTGCACCATCAAGGATAACGTCGGGTTTCTCGACGACGATTCCCCTTGCGGAAAGGTCGCTTGTGAAGACATATGTGTTGCCTACACTAAGAATAGGCGCCGATGCAGGATCCACGCTTCCATCGGATTTTATGCGAATTGTAGGTAGTGAAGTCTCTGCGTTGGCCAGAGCTGTTGAGAATGCTCCAATAAGGAGCACGACTAAAATACAACTGACTGCAGCTTCCCCGTTTTTCATAATTGGTCAGCAACAACGTTGTTGTCAGCGCAGCATTTATTTTTTGGCTCAACTTTTCTCCGGGCAAATTTAAGCCTTCCATCAAGGAAAATCCAAAAACGTTTTTTAAGAGCAAACCCGAAACAACAGCATGCAGATAAAGTGTAGTGGATAGCAGGGTTGCACATTTAACCAGGGAGATGAGTGATGAACAAACAGTGCAAGTTCGCCCTAATCCCAGCTATCGCAGTTTTGGTGTCGTTTCTGCTCCCTGCAAGTTCTGGGTTAACCCAGCAACCCAACGCGCTGGAAACTGTAAACCTCAACTTTTCACTACTTGACCAAACGCCTTTACCCTGTTACGGACCATGTATACTCAGCAACGTCAGCCAAAGACAGGTGAACCTTGGCGAGACAGTCACCGTAAGCGGAAAAATATGTCCACCAGCAGACAATGTAACTGTGAGGGTTACATTTACAAGACCAGATTACACTTGGGTTGACCAATACGACTTGGTGGACAACGTTACGGGCGAATTCTCAGTCACGCAGAAACTGGATATGCGCGGCTTCTGGAATGTGTTCCCCATTTACGGGCACATTTCCGACAGGCTTTACGTGAACGTTACAGATCCAGAGAATCCGCTTGCGCCAGAGCCCACGCCAAGAAATCCGCTTCCAGCTTATAGACCAAACTGGATACTCATTGGGCTTGCCGCTGTTTTGGGTTCTGTGGGTTTGGTGGCTGTAGTAGTAGGCGCGAGACGGAAAACTAGGAAGATTAGTTCGCTGCGGCTTTTCGTGCAAGTTACCTTCGTATTCATCCTCTTCTTCGGCGTGTTCATAGATCACCAAAACTTACCTATTCCTGCAGAGCAGATTGCACCGCACGAATTCCTAATCGGCACCAACTCGCTAAGTGCATTGCCTGATGGTTTGCCTGTTCCCGTTTTCGGCTGTTACTATCCATGTGGCAGAATTCTAACTTGCCCAATATGGCAGATTCAAACGTACATTTACCCGTTTTGGAATGCTGGTCGCGGCTGGGGAGTAGACTACGATCTTTCAGGCGTGGAGCGCTTAGTCATAATCTCTAGCTTAGTAATTGTGGCTGCTGTTTTGCTTGGGCGCTTCTGGTGCGGCTGGATTTGTCCGTTTGGCTTGTTCCTGGATTTGATAACTAGTACTACGTAAAGCGGCAGGTGTTAAGCATAGGGGTTTCTCGCCTGCGTTAAACGAGAAGCTGCATCAGCTCAGCTACGTAATCTTGGCAGTTATTATCCTGCTGAGCATAGTTTTTGCTTCAGAAGCCATAGCTGGTACGCAGTTGATTCCCGGGACGGAAGTTGGGGGTTTCACCTACGTATATTTCAATGCGCCTTTCTGCCAGGTTTGCCCCATGAAACCATTGTGCATTCTTGCGGAGACAAGTGTGGGTTTGTTGCGACCTGAGTGGGTTTTTGGTCCAACAACTGGGCAGTTCTGGCAGCTGGGTCAGTACATTACTTCGCTTAATCTGACGGTTCTGGCTGTGGTTGTGGTTGCGGCGTTCTTCTTCAGGCGTTCGTGGTGCCGAATTTGCCCATTGGGAGGCTTAATTGCTTTGTTTAATCGTTTTCCACCTTTCAAGTGGATTAGTGGGGTGCGTTTGGAAAAAACTGAGGAAAAATGCACTAAATGTGGCGTCTGCAAGCGGGTTTGTCCAAGCCAAGTAACTGAGGTTTACGATAAGAAAGGCGGTGACGTTACAACAGCTCAGTGCTTACTCTGTTTGCGTTGCGTAGAGATGTGCCCTGAAAAAGAATGCTTGAAATTCAAGTTTGCTGGAAAAACCGTCTGTAAATCGCGAAACTGGCTGGAAAAACCCTAACCTGAGTGCGCCATCTTGCTCCGAGTATCCTTCTCGCTTTTTCAGAGGATGCGCAATGGATTCCGCTTTCCTTCCAAGGTCCTGCCCCGGCTCACAAATAGAAGCAAAGCAGCAGATGTCCCACAAATGGTTGCATCGAATCATCAACTTTGCTTAAACAAAAATAAGTCAAAAAATCTTGGATGTTTGTGGTTTAGACCATGCGTTTGACTAGTTCGTTAATGGCTTCGCCGCGGTAGCCTGCTTCGCCGCCTGCTCGGAAGCTCTTCTTCGTTTTTCCCTTGTATCCCTTCTTTGGTGGGCGCAACCGGAAAGTCTTCGTAACGCCTGCGAGTTTGCTCCAGTCTGCTGTGCAGTTGAATATGGCGTCTGCGAGGTCGTCGAGCGATTTGAACCCAAGTTTTCGGGCTTCTTCGTCGGTGAGTTTCTTGTTGCCTGCTAAGCGGCCGCGTTCCTTAACCATTTTTGCGACGATTTCTTTGCTTGCTTCACCCCAGGTTACGTAGCTTTGCGCGCGTTGCAGCATGCCCAGATAGGCTGGTCGACTGTCAACCAGAACTGCGTGATTAGTGTGTGTTAGACCCAATAGCGCGGTGGTTTCTCGGGCTTCACGTTGAGCGCTAACTTCTCCACGGACCTTAACGGCGATTACACATTTGCATGTTTCAGTTTGCTGTGCCATTTTAGCTCACCCAATCTGTTGGAGTAATCAGATTATAGGTCTTCTTGAGCGCATCGAAAGTAGCACATGCAAAAGACGGCACGGTTCTTGTGGAGCCGTAGGTGCGTGACCAAAGGTCTTTAACGCCGGCTAAGCCCAAAACGGTTTTGGCGACTTCGCTGGCAACCAAACCTAAGCCCCTTGGGCCCGGAACCATCACGACGCGCACACTGCCACATTTGCCTTCCACTTGGAATGGTACACTGTGATTTCTTCCGCAGCCGCATTCCCAACTGCCGCAACCCCGCTTCACAGGGATTATGTTGAGGCGTGCGTCTACTGCGGCTTTTTCGATGGCGTTGCGAACTTGCCCCGCTTTGCCTTGCCCTAAGCCTATGTAGCCGTCGCGGTTGCCCACGCAGACTATGGCTTTAAAGCGGCTTTTCTCACCTGCGTCAGTTTGCTTCTGCACCAGGTTAATGTTTATGACTTCTTCCTGCAGGTCAGGCAACAAGGCGTCAACGACTTGGGACTCACTGATTTTAAGGCCGCTCAGAAACACCTCGTCGATTGAGGTAATCTTGCCCTCCTGAATCATCTTGCCCAAACGAGTTCGTGGAACCCACTCTTCTAAGTTTACTTTTGGACGTTCTCTATCTTGTCTTTGACGGGACATCATGCTTTCTTACTTCCACTCTTTTTAGCAGGTTTAGTTTCCTTAGTCTCTTTGGCTTTAGGCTTTTTGCCGCGTTTCGGTTTAGCTTCAGGCTCAACTTCAGCTTTTTCTACTTTTTGCGATTTCGCTGTTTTCACGACTTTGGCTTTTGCAGGAGCCGCCTTCTTCGAGGCTGCCTTAGGAGCTTTCGCGGCTTTCTCCTTGGGCTTCTCTTCCGCTTGTGCCGCATGTTTTACTTTCTCAGCCTTCGGCTTTGGTTTCGCCTCGGGAGCAGGAGCAGGCTACAGCTTCAGCAGGAGCTTCGGGCTTCTTGACCTCAACCGGCGCCGGCTTAGCCTCAGCTTTTACCTCGGGCGGTCTAACAACTTTCGCAGTTGGAGGAGGGGCTTTAGGCTTGGGCTCGGGCTTCTTTGCCTTAGCAGGTTTGGGTTCAGGTTTCGGAATTGGCAGTCCGAAAGCAGTTAGTATTGCGTTGCGGACTTCGAAGAAGTGCTCGCTGAACTTTTCAGGACCCACACCCTTTGCGATGGAGGCGCTGAATTTGGGCGCGTACTCAGAGGGTTGACCTAAGCTTTCCGCGTAATCTTGGATGTGGTAGCCCCGGGTTCGTTCCTTCACGATTTTCTCTTCGGCGTGAGGAATTTCCACGCCAGCATCAACGACGCCACTCATAGTAGCGAACACCTTGGCGCCTTTAGTGGGCGAGATAAGCCCCAAGTCCAGAATTGCCTCTGCAACGCCGTTTTTCTTGGCTTTCAAACCGCACAGAAGCCCAGTCAAGTACGCAACAGGAATGCTTCCTGTGGCAGCTTTCCAACCGAACTTTTTGACAAGCTCTCGGCTGTGCGCAGAAGCCAAAACCATGTCGCCTACGGGTTTAGCAATGACGATTTGGGCTATAGTATTTTTGAGACTACTGCGAGCAACAAGACGGGGTCTGCCAGAGACGACAAAAGCCTTGCGGGCTTGGTAATCAGTCTTCTTTTCTCTGCGTCGGCGTAGTTGAACGCGGTAACGTGAACCGTGAGTCATCTTAACGTTTCCTCCACATGTCATGAGCCTTCGCGTAACGCTCCATTTCCGCGATAGACGCGAAACGACCACTGCCAGCGATCATGTACAGCTCGCGGTAGTTGCCTTCAGTTAAGGTGCGATTAGCCTTCAAATTGCGCAATCGCCTCCGCAGACTGCGAATCTTGATCATCCATGCGTCTTTTTTGCTGATGACAGCTTTTGGTGTTCCGCTTTTGCTACCTGGACCTTGTCTACGACCACGGCGCTTCTGGGCTTGGATTATTTTGGCGCGACCGCGGCTGACGCCTTGTATAGGCGTTGCTGTGATTATTTTCTCATGGACTAGCTTACGTACTTCTTCTCGGGTGATTGCTGACTCAACATCTTCAGTGCGTTGCGGATCTATCCAGACTCGGTTCTTGCCTACTTTCATTATCTGCGCAGCCAATCGCCTCTGGTTCGTTAAGTTTGTCACTGCTTCTCAGCTCCTTCTTTCTTGGATTTCTTCTCTTTTTCTTTCTTCTTCTTTTCCTTCTTCAGAGCTTCTCTGCGTTTCTCGATTGCCTTTGCCTTCTCTTTGGCAGTGGGCTCTTTGGCTTTGGCTGCGGGTTTGGCTTCTTCTTTTTCTTCGGCTGGAGATGCGATTTCTTTGGCGTTGACGACGGTTAAGTTGAGTCTGCGGGCTTCAGCTATCATTTGGACGCGTTTCTTTTTGCCCACAGTGTGCCCAATTCGTGCTGCTTGAGTCTCTGGGTTAACTTGGGCGACTTCAGCCAAGTTGTGAACAAGAATTTCTTCGTAGCCAGATGGGTGCAGTCCGCGAGCAAGCTTGGGACCGCGGTAGCCTGTGTTTGGCGCTGGAGGCCAGCCTAGGATTTTACGTCGGACCTTGTTGTCTAAGCCGCGTGGTCGGCGCCAGCTTACGCTAAACTTGTCGTACCGCCAGCTTTCAGGTCTGACGAAAGCTGGTTTCTTCCGTTTTGCGCGTGCACGGACTCTAAGCGCATTCTGCAGCGGTGCTGCTGGGTCCTTTTTCTGGGTCATCTCAATCCATTCCTTCGTTTCTTTCGTAAACGTATAAACCGTCTAGGAACACACGGGGATCTTTGTTTGTTACGCGGGTCATACGTTCGATGTTGGCGGCTGTTTGGCTAACATCCTCCAAGTTGGCGCCCTGAATAATGATGTCTTCGGGTTCCAGCTTGACTTTGACATCGCCAAGTATCTTCGCTTTTCGGGCTCTGCGTTCACCCGTGAAGTTCTCCACGAATACAGCCTTGTCCTGGACTTTTACGGTAATCGGAAAGTGTGAGAAAACAATCTTCATCTTGTAAGTGTAGCCTTTCGTGACGCCTGTTATCATGTTCTTAATGTGGGATTCTATTGTACCGACTAAGGAGGCTTCTTTCTTGCGGGGCCATTTCGCATAGATGCGAACGGTTTTGCCATCAGTCTCGATTGAAACGGCTGCGTGGGTGAAGTCTCTGTTCAGCGTTTCTTTGCTGCCTCTGACGGTGATCTTGTGCCCTTCGATGTTGACTACAACACCGTCTGGGATTGGAATGATTCGGGAAATTTCTGGTAGCCGCATAAAGTTACACCTTACCTAGTACACGAAGGCTAGAAGTCTGCCTCCGATGTTCTTTTCCTGCGCTTCCCGGTGGGCTATGACACCGCTTGAAGTCGAAACCACCATGAGGCCTACGTTCCTGGATGGCAGGAATTTTTTCTCCCATGTTTCGAACTCGTTGACTTTAACTGAGAAACGGGGTTTCACGGATCCGCATTTGTTGATTCTGCCCATCAGCTGCACTTTAAATTTGCCTTGGCGACCGTCATCGATGAATTCGAATTCGCCGATGTAGCCGTTTAGCTGCATGATGCGCAGGACTCTTCCTAATAGTTTGGATGCGGGGCTGATGATGCATTCCCGTTTGTTTCGCATTTCGTTGTTTATGATTGTTATCAATCCATTTGTTAGGGTGTCCATGCTTCTTACCTCAATTACTCATATTTCTTGAAACCAAGTTTAGGCGCGGCTTCCCTGAAGCAATGCCGACATAGGTTTAGGTCATAGCGTCTGATGACTGGTCCGTAGGCGCCGCATCTTTGACAGGGGCGAGAGCCTTTGCCGAATTTTCGTTCCTTCTTTAGTTGTTGTTTTCCCATGCAATTTCCTCTTTTAGACAATTTCAACTCCTAGTGTCTGCTTCGTGAAAAAAATGGCTTCTTCAGGAGTCAAGACGTGTTTTTTGCCGACTTTAGCTTTGCGTCTTCTTCGATCGCTCACGCGATCTCCTGGCCGGTTTATGGTTACGCAGATGTCCATTCCGAATATACCTATTTCAGGGTCGTATTTTACTCCAGGAATTTCGATGTGTTCTTTGAGTCCGAAGGCGAAGTTTCCTCGGTCATCAAATGATGACTTTAATATCTTGTTGTCTATTACTGGCAGGACTTTCTTGAGGAAGTCGATGGCTTGCTGACGCCTCAGGGTAACAACGCATGCGATGGGTTCGCCTTTTCGTATGCCGAAGTCGCGTATTGAGGCTTTGGCATTTTTCTTAACTGGAGTCTGTCCCGCAATTTCTTTAAGGACGCGGAAAGCTTTGTTCTAGGGGTTCACCTGACTTGCCCACGTTGAGGTTAACCACAACTTTTTCGATACGGGGTTGAAGCATTGGTTGCTCGTTCCACTTCTTAATCATGGCTTCCTCAGACAACTGGGGCTTCCTCCTTCTCTGGTTCTTCAGTTACTGTTGGTTTCGGTACGGTTTCGCTTAGCGAGAAAACGAAGTCGAGAATAGTCTGGAAACGTCCACCTTTTTCGTCTTCAACCACGACGAGTGCATTCTTGCGTTTCTTGGCTTCGGTCTTTTCGATTTCGACGATTTTGCCTCTGACGCCAATGTTCTTTCCGCCTGTGATGACTGCGTAGTTGCCCTCCTTAAGCTGCAGACATCCAGCGATTTCCTTGCTAGGAATATTCAGCTTGAGGATGTCGAGGGTGTTGTAGATGTCTTCTTTGGGGTTCTTGGGGTCAGCGACTTTTATGAGTACGTTGGAACCATCGTGCAAATTTAGCTGTATATCGCCTGTTACAGTCGTTTTGTCGTCTATGCGGACAAGTTTTAAGGCCGTTTCATCTTTGCCAATTGGGCTAAGGAATAAACCTTTGTGACCGGGCATGATGCGGTAGTATTTGTCGGCGTCTGGCATGGAGACAACGTCCATTAGGCCAACCGGAAAATCATCTTTATGCATTACTTTTCCATCAACTAGAACCTTGCCCTGGTGGAGGAGAGTCTGTGCCTCTTTTCTTGTTTCAGTGACTTCTATTATGTCTCGGAGAATGAGAGTTAGAGACAGACAATTCTGGAGACTATGAGGACCAGACGAGGGCTTCAGCACCCACGGCAAATCTTTCCTGTGGATCGGCCAGAACCTTGGCGCTGGCTTACGTTTCAATCTTGCAGTTTTTCCTCTTCTTCCCAAATTTATGTTCCTCCTTCATCTTGCGGAGATGTTTCGATTTCGGGCTTCACTTCTTCAGCCGCCTCTTTGACTTCAACCTCGACTGGTTTCTTTGGTGCGACAGTTTTCTTTGCGGCTTTTCCGCCTTTTTTCTTGATTATTGGCTTCTTTCGTTCCAACACTGCTTTTCGCGCTTTGTCGTCAAGATTAAGTGTTCGAATCATGATTTTGGAAGGGTGAAGTGCAACAAATACTGTTGTTCCGTCGACCTTTTCGCGTGTTAAGCCTTCAACGTAAACGCGGTAGTGTTTGAGATCAACGCGTGAGATTTTGCCTTCAAAGCCCTTGTGGTCTCCGCGGAGAATGCGGACAGTGTCACCTTTCCTCACTGGGAGAGCCTTGATGCCTCTTTGAGCTAAGAGCTCAGGTGAAAGGGGCGCTGCCATGAGTTTGTGGCGTTTGTGTGCCGGCGCGTTGAAGAGCATTTTGCGCTGTTTTCTCGGGTTTTTTGTTGCTTGCATAACTGTCACCTATACGATTGTGCTGGCGGCGCTCGCGATTCTGGGCCATCTTTCAGCCGCTTCTCTTGCGACTGGGCCACGAATTTCGGAGCCTTTCATTTCGCCTTCAGGAGTAATTATAACTGCTGCATTCTCTTGGAACTGTACCCAGATACCGTCAATGCGCCTAAATGGGCGTCTTTGCCTGACGATAACGGCTTGGAAGATTTTCTTGCGCATGTCGGGGGTGCCTTGTCGCACTGAGACAGTTACTTTGTCGCCTATTGTAGCGGATGGGTAACGTCTCAGTCTACCCTTGTAAGAGTTAGCCTGTACCAATCTGAGTTTTCGTGCACCTGTATTGTCTGCGCAGCGGAGAATTGAGCCTGCCAAGAGGCCACGGCTGATTTTTTGTCCATGGGAAAGCATGCCTTTTGCTACTAGGGCGCGTTGTTTTGCTTTCGCTGCCATCTTACTTCGCCTCCAGTCTCTCCACGACGACGAAGGAAACCGTCTTGCTGATGGGCCGGCACTCCGCAATCCTTACGTGTTCGCCTTCTTTGGCGTCTATGCATGGCGGATTATGGGACGGAATGTGTCCATGCCTCCGTTCATAACGCACGAATTTCTTGCTGAATTGCAGGTATTCACGGTCGACTATGACTGTTTTGTCCATTTTTGAGCTGACGACTATGCCTTCGAATACGCGGCCTCTCACTGGGAGGGTTCCGTGGAATGGGCAGTTCTTGTCGTCGCAGGTTTTCTTCGGTTGTTTGAATGTCAAAGACATTACCATAACCTCTTCATGGTTTTCTTTAGGCGGTCTTCGGGTTTTCCTACGAGAAGTTTGCCGTTAATTTCTACAACTGTTCCGTCGTAGAATTGGAATTCGAAGACGGCTTGGTCTTTTATGACACGTTTCATTTTCCCTTTCTGCTCGATGAGGAACGTGTTTCTTGTCTCCCCGCGCACCTCGCCGCTTAAGCCGATGTAGCCTGCATGTGGGCTTTCTACGACTGAGCTATTGGTACCTATGAATTCTTCGCGGATTATGTCTGGGGTAACTTTCATTGTTACTCAGTCTCCTCAATTTCTGGCTTCTTCGCCACTATGACAGTTTTAGCTTTCTTTGCGGGTTTCTTGGCTACCTTCGCTTCGGTGGTTCGGATTCCGAGCTTAAACTCGTGTTCCACCGTTAGTAACTGGGCGATTGTTTTGCGGAGCTCCCTCACGCGAGTGGGATTTTCCACAGCGCCACCTGCGCTAATCATGGTTCTAAGACGGGAAAGTTCCGCTCTGAGCTCACCAAGCTTTCTTGTGCGTTCTTCAGTGGACATCGCGGTGATTTCTTTCATGCGAACTATAGGCATTACTCTTTTGCCTCCGCGGGTTTATCTTCAGATGGGCTCTCTGCTATTTGCCCGGGGGGCTTTGAAGGTGTTGGCTCTTGTGCTGGTACGGGTTCAGGAGCTACCTCCGGTGCTTCAGTTTTAGCTGGAGCTTGCTCTTGTGCCTGTGCTTCTGTCACGGGCTCAGCTTTCTTTTCTTGTTCAACAACAACGACTATTTGTTCCGAAACTTCGACCTTCTCAACTGGTATTGTCTCTTCAGGTTTCTTTTCTTCCGCAAGAGACGGCGGGAGTTCGGTTACTATTTTGATCTTGTCTGGGAACTTTGCGTCTGGTGGCATGATTTTTACTTTTACTCCAAACATGCCTGGCTTAAGCTGAACGTGTGCTTCGGTTTTGCGCATCTGCCTGATGGCTGGTTCGCCGCATCTTGGAAAGTAGCCCGCGCGGAATTTCTCGAACCTTGCGCGTTCCGTGCGGAGTTTGCCGCTGATGACGATTTCGCAGCCTAAGGCACCTGCTTCCATGACCTGGTTCAGTGCCCAAAAGCCTGCGCGTCTGAAGTGAATGCCCTTTTGAAGGGCGCTCGTTACGCGCGAAGCCACAACAAAAGCGTTTAGTTCAGGAACTTCGATTTCAGAAACAGAAATTTGAGGGTTCGCAACTTTGAAGTTTTGCTCCAATACAGATGCGAGTTCTCTGATGGTTTCGCCACCACGCCCAATAACAATCCTGGGCGCATAGCGTAAATGACGACATGAGTACCGAGTGGAGTTTTGGACAGGTTCACGCCGCCATATCCCGCTCGTTCAAGCTTTTTCTGCAAAAATTCGTCGATTTCTGCGTTTTTGATGGATTCTGATATGAACCTTTTTACTATGGACATTTATGCTTCTTCTCCTAGCCCAGATTGCTCGGCGAGAACGATTTCAACGTGAGTAAGAGTGTCGACTTTTGGCGAGGCTCTGCCGTGTGCCCTAGGCGTAAAACGTTTAACTTTCATGCCTGGATAAGCTGCTGAGTGGATGATGCGGAGTTTGTCCACGTCTAAGCCTTTGTTTTCAGCGTTTGCCTGTGCGCCCTCAAGGATCTTGATGATTTTTGCTGCCGCTTTGATTGGGTACCTTCCAGCGGAGGCTTTTTCGAGTCCGCGTCGGTGACCAGCTTTCTTGCTGTACCTGCGGAACGGAACCGCCTTTTTTTTCTCCATGACGTCCCTCAGGTAGTCTTTCGCTTTGGTGAGCATCATACCTTTGATGGTTTTGCATACTTCACGTGCATGTTTATGGGATACCCTAACTTCTCGGCCGCTGGCTTTGACGGTCTTCTCAGGGTCAAGTTCTTCGCTTATTATCGAGTATCCCCATTTTGGCATGTGCATTTCTCCAACTGCGCAACACAACAGCGTAAACGCGAATTATAAGGCTTTCCATATCACAAATAGCTTTTACACTAAGTGAACTAGGAGAGTGCCTGTGGGTCCGCGAATTCGTTGCTGTGAGGTGTGCAGATTGTGGAGTGCGGTTGTGCTTTTATAGTTTTTCCAAAAACCAAAATACCGTTTGGAACCCAAAGAATTCGCTAACCAGGAAAGTGCAAGACTGAAGAGTTAGGTTCAAAAGAGAGGATGGATAGGTTAGGCTTTTCCTTCTTTGCCACTTGTGAGAACCGCACCTATGACACCCGCGTTACCTGGACGGGTGGTAACTTTCGCCAGACCCAGGGCGGTTTCGATTTCTGCGCCTTTAGTTATGACGCCGCGGCGGTTGTAGTCTACGTTCGCGGGGTTTCGCACAACTCGCAGAATTTCGGTCTTCTGTGTCTTGCCGCTCTTTGGATCAGTAACAGAAGCAAATTTATCGTTCAGAACTTTTATCTTGATGTTGCCACCGTAGCCTCTGTGGCATCTACGTTTGGGCTCTCCAAGAGTGGTTTCAGCCGGGAATGCGCCTTGTTCAAATTTCCGTTTGACGCGGTTAATGCGTTTCCTGCCACCTGACCGTTTCTTTTTGTGTAAGTTTCCATGCCAAACCGACATTTCATTTTCCCTTTTTGTCTGTTAAGTTCGAGTGTGCAGTTAGAACTCTGGTTTTAAATATAAACGTATCCGTCGCTAGGGTTGCGGTTCATCCTTCAAAGCTTCGCCGAAAATGCGTTTCAAATCGCGCTTCAATGTTGCGGTGTCCATAGTTAAGCCAAAGTAATCTGCAAAGTAGTCTGTGGTTTTGAGGACTATAGAACGTCCGCTTCGCTCCGTTGTCACCAAATCCATTTCCCGCAGGAGCTTGATGTGACCGTAAGCGTGCTGCCCCCGAACCTCAATAACACGCTTCGAAGTCACTGGCTGCCTGTACGCGATGTAACTGAGTGTCTTAAGCGGACCTGACGAAAGCAGCGGACGATTGACAAGTTTTTTGACAAGCGGTGTGAATTGTGCTTTTATCTGCATGACGAAGCGTTCATCTTTTAACTGGAGGATTTCCATGGCCGTATTTCGTAGCGGCGTACGATCCGATAAGTTCTTGGGCGAGCTGTTGAGCTTTCTTCTTGGATCGAGTGTTCAGTGCGGAGCAGATTTCGTTAATGCTCAGCGGACGACCTGCAACGTAAAGTGAAGCTTCCAACAGCACCAAAGAATGCGCCTTCTTCTCATGTTCGGCTGTCTGTCGGGCTTCTGCCTCCTCCTGCTGTGCCGTCAACGGTTCATGGTGAGAGGATCCTGGCTCTTGAGCTTCCTCTTGCGGCTGTTGCGTTTTTGGTGACTGTTGTAAAGCTTCCGCTGGAGCAGACAAGGGGGGGAGAACTCTAGTCTTGTCGAACTGCTCTGGAGCGGGAGCTTGCTCCTCAGGATTCGGGCTCGGGTTTTGTGGCTGAGTGTTGTTTTCCAACTCTTAGGTTCCCCACAGTAATGTAAATTTCATCAGTGTCCTCGTCCTGCCACAAGTCTACTTTTCCGTCTTGGGTAAGGAAAAGCAGCAGGATGAAGGTTCGGACGGCTTCAATTCTTATCAGCCCTTTAATAAGGTTGCTGAATTGAATAATACCAGCACCTTTGACTATCTCCAGCAAGTGCATGTAAAGCTTGTCCATTTGGGTTTCAAGTTCAGCCATGAACTTGTCGAATTGCGGCATAAGGTCAGAAGCCTGCGGAAGCACAGGTTGCGAGACAACTCGGTCGATGCCGGCGAGTTTTTCGCCCTTCAGCACTTCATCCAAAACCTCAATCAGATGTTGGATGGTCGTGGAGGTTAGTTCATGGCGGAGCGGCAGGAAAAGAGGCGGTGGCACAAAGTCTGATGGAAGCTTTGGCGGTGCAGGCGGCTCCTCGAGCGTGAGCAGAAGCTTTGATTTCATTAGGTAAATCAGTGCCGATGAGTCTAGAGCGACGCCTGAGGCGCGGAAATCCACCTTCCCAAGTTTCTCCATTTCTAAGAGGAAATGACGCAGCAGGAACGCTATGTTCACGTTCCAGGGCGTCAGCTTCTCTATCCTGTTGATGTCAAAGAGCAGGTTAATTGGAGGGCGAAGGTAAAACGGCTTCTTGATTAGAGCTTCGGTCATCGTGCTGCCTCCATGAACTTGGCTGAGATGACTGCAGAGACACCGCTACGTTCGTAGACGCCGTAGACTTTCTGGGCTTTGTTTACCATTTCAGGCTTGAGCGTGACGACAATGAACTGAGTTTTTTCCGACTCCTCCAGGAACAGCTCAGCCAGTTTCGTTGTGTGAAAGGCGTCCAAATGCGCGTCTACCTCGTCGAGCACATAGAAGGACGCTGGAGAGAAGTCTTTAAGGGCGAAAATGAACGAAACCGCTGAAACCGAGCGTTCGCCACCACTGGCGCCACTTACGACAATGGAAGGTTTGTCGGGGAACTGCACAAGCATGTCTATGCCCCCGACGAATGGTTCGTCTGGGTTCTCCAGTTTCAATGCTGCGGTTCCGCCTCCTGTCAGCTTAGAGAAGTATTTAGATAAGTCACTGTTTATCCTCGCAAACGCGTCCATGAAGACCCTGCGTTTCTTACTTTCAATTTGGTCCATGAACTGGACAATCGCCTGTTTTTCACGTTCCAGCTCATTGAGCCTTAGGGAAAGCTCGCGATATCTGGAAATCTGCTCCGCGTAGTGTGAAGAGGCAAGTTGGTTAACTGCGCCTATACGATCCATTTCGAAACGCATCATTTGGAGGCTTGTTTGAGCTTCCTCCACTTGCTTCTGTGTCGTTTCGAGGATCTTCTCGTAGCCTAGCTGTCTGAGCTGGTTCTGGTATTGGGTAAGCTGTAGCCTTGAGGTTTGTACGCTTAGCTGCAGCTGATTAAACAGCTGGTCCGCCTGCTCATACTCGGAGTCAAGAGACCTCAGTTGCGCATCGATGACATCAATTTGGGAAGTGAACTTCTTCGACTCTTCCCTTGCAGAGAGTGCGGCGCTTGAGAGTTGAACGCGGCTTTTCTCCTGCTCTGTAAGTTCTGCCCTTAGGATTTCGCGCTCCGCAGTTGCCTCCGCAACGTCTTTTTCCACCTTCTTTCGCTGTTGGTCAAGCTTGGTCAACTGAATCTTACTGTTCTGGTATCCGACTCTTAACACGTTGTCGAACTTGGATTGGAGAGTAGAGATTTCGGTTTGAACGCTGCCGAGTTTTTGTCGAAGCGTGTTAGCCTCTTCGCCAATGGTTTCCCGCTTCACCTCAAGCTCTTGGATGTGGATGATGTCAGTTTTCTGCCTAAAGTCAGCATGCTCGATTTGGAACTTTTCTATTTCTTTCTTGATAGAGTCGCGTTCCGCTTTGTAAAGGCGCATTTTGCCTTTTTCAACTTCGATTTCCTTTTCGATTCGCCCGCGGAACTTTTCGACGCGGTGCAGACTAACCTGGGTACGTTTGAAGCTGCGTCGTACACGGGCAATTTCCCTCTCAAGCGTACCGATGGCTTCGGAAAGACGCGTGATATCAATTCTTGACTTTTCAATTTCATCTTGGAAGGCTACGATGTCGCTTCCTCGTTGGCTGAGATGCTGCTTGAAGAGCGTTCACCGCTTCGTCTAGGCTTTTTATAGCGTTTTCGCTGGGGATGATTGTGGAGAAATCTATAGGCGCACGATAGTAGCCTCCTTCGAAGGCGCCTGGTTCGTACAAGTCGCCGTTGATTGTCACGGCTCGGTAGCCTTCGTTGCTGAGAGCAAATCCTGTTTTGTCGTCGGCAACGACCACACTATCCCCGAAGACATAGTTAACCGCGGGCTCGTAAGTCTTGTCGCATTTGACGAACGTGGAAACTACGCTGATGACGCCTGGCACGCGCTGGAGCGTTAAAAGCTTTCGGATTTACTGAAGTCTGGATCGGGATGATTTTGATTCTGCCCAGCTTCATTCTCCGCAACGTTTCCGTGCACGTAAAAGCGGAGGTAATGTCTTTCACGACGAGAGCGTCCAGCCACCCTGCGGCTGCGGCGTCGATAGATTTCTTGTAGGTCTTGTCAATTTTCACTAGGTTACGGAGTCTTCCGAATACGCCTGCAATGGCGCCTAAGTCGCCCATTTCTTCTATACTGCGGAGGGCTTTCTCTTCAGCTGCCACGGTCTCTGCAAGTTCTCGTTGAGTTGCGAATTCAATGACAGCTTCCTTGGCCGAACCAGCGATTTTACCCGCCTCCATAATTTCCCTTTTCGCTGACTCCTTCTGACCGGTTCTTTTTTCAATGGTTTTCTCCAAGTTTTTAAGTTGGATTTTCTGGTCCCTTTGAACTTGGTCCAGTTCGGTGAGGGATCTTTCGACTTCTGCGAGGGTTGCAGTGAATCTTTCTTTTCTTGCGCTCAGTTCGCGCATCCTGCCTGAGCTCGCTTTTATGAATGTTTTTCCTCTGGTGAATTCTGAGCGTAAGAAGGTGAGGCGTCGGTTACGGCTTTCTATTTTAAGTTCTATTTCGCGGATTTTCTTGCTGTTTTCGCCAAGGTTTGCCCAGAGCTGAGCGGTTTCCTGCGCTATCCCTTCGTGCTCAGAAGCCTTTCCTGTGATTTGAGCTTGAAGCGATTCGAACGCCGCACGTTGCTTTCGGATGATGAGGCGGTTCTGCTTAATTTCGTCGTGAATCGTCTGATACTGCAGCTGGCTGTTTTCCCTGACACGTTTTAAGCTGTCAAGGCTCGCTTGCCCACTGCTGATTTTGCTGTTAAGTTCAGTGAGTTTGGATTTTAACTCGCCGATTCTTATTTGAACCCTCATCACTTCAGAGCCGCCCTCGCCCACGATTTCGCTGCTGAGCTTTCGCCATTCGCCTTCTACTTCGCGGCGTTTAGTACGGTGGGCTTCGCGAAGTTCCCTGAGTTTGTCAGCTTTTGACTTGGCTCTTTCAGCATGAACATTGGCCTCCTCCACCTTCTTGTTCAGCTGAGCGATCTCGTGGCTGACTTTTACGGCTTCGAACTTCTTGATTTCGTCCTGAATAAAATTGAAACGCTGGAGCTGGTTTCGCTCGCGTTCGAGGTCATCGAGTCTTTTCTGGACTTCATCGATGCGCCCCATCGCGGTGCGAATGCTGATGTCGGCGGTCCGGAGTTTTTCTTCAGCGCCGGCCTTCTCCGCATCATATTGACCGATTCCGACAAGATCCTCGATGATTTTTCTACGTTCAGGCGGAGTAATATCCGTTAACCTTGTGATTGTACCTTGTGGAATGATGTTTTGGCTAGAACTACTTATCCCTGCAACAGAAAGAATCTCAATGATGTGTTGCCTACTGATTCTTCTGCCGTTGAGCCTATAGACACTTTGCCCGTTTCGGTACACCTCGCGTCCAATGGTCACCGTCTGCGTATCCACAGGCATCACCCCGTCCGCATTATCGAACTGAATGATGACTTTTGCCATCTTCGACCTTTCCAAGCCAGCTTTCTCTGAGCCGTGAAAAATGAGTTTGGAAGCGTTTTCCGCGCGGAGCCGCCGTGAGCTCAATTCGCCTAGGCTGAAAAGCAAGGAATCCATGATGTTTGTTTTCCCGCTTCCATTAGGTCCTGTTATGGCGGTGAAGCCCTTGTCCAAGTTTACCTTTATGGTTTGAGGCCCGAATGACTTGAAGCCTTTAAGCTCTATTCGTTTTATGTAGGGCATTCACTTTGCGCTCTCCGTTTGGCGGAAACTACGAAGCTGCCAGTTAAACAATTCCATATGCATTCTTATAAAAGCTTATTCAAAGTGCAATAGTGACAGTCTTCTCATCTCCCGCAACAATCCGCTTTTTTCTTTCATATCATTTCGTTCTTAGATAAAGACAAAAAGAAAGCAGAGGAGGAAGCCAAGAAGCAAAGGAGGCGACCAAAAAAGTGAAAGAAGAGATGTAGAAAGCCCTAACAAGTTATTTTCCATTTCTTCTACTCTATCAAGCCATTGTTTCAGCCATTGCGAATCCGCTAAAATCGATTAGAAAAAGATTAGGTTCTGAATTGGATTTAGTCTTTCTTAGCTGACTCTTACGTGTCTAGTAGGCTTTTGCAGCTTCAGGGTTTAGCTCTTTAAGTTTTGTGATGGCAAAATATATTATGTGCTTCTTCTGAATTAGTATTCTCGATTTCAATGCAGTCAAGCAAACTCCAAACGTGTTTGCATGTGCTTAAGGTCTTGGAAAAAAGAAAACAGGCAACTTTCAACGATTTGCTCTTAGTCACACAAATTGAAAGAAACCAACTTGAATACTCATTAGACCTACTGCTCGAAAACCTCCTAATAAGAGAGCAAACAAACCCCAAAAACAAAACCACCTACACTACCACCGACCGCGGAAACAGAGTCCTAAACTTCTTCAGCATAAACGGAATCTCTCCATTCCCCCAGTAAGTTCATTCAAAGATTAGTAAAAAAAAATTAAAGAAGGAACATTTTCTTAAGGTCATAACAAGAAAATGTTAGGATGGCTCAGAAAGCCTAAGCGGAACTCAGGTTAAGATTAGGATATGTCAAGCTGAGTGTATAACCAAGGCTGAAGTGCAAAAGTTTGTCTAGTCCACTATGCGGTTGGACAATAAAGGAACCCTTCACTCAAAAAGACATAACAGAACAAATAAAGCAACACCCAGAAGACAAAACCTTACCTGATAAGTTAAGCAAGATTGGTGCCCACTTTAGATTACGGTATGCTTCGGCGGTTTGAGGAAATGCCCCGAAACCAACTCTCCTTCTTCGAAGCGCAGTCATCTTTCGCAATCTGACTGACCTCAAAGACTATGCCTAATACATCATGACTATACCTAGCAGAGGTATGTTCATTTTGAGATCCCTTTAGACCTATCATAAATAAGCAGAAATTAACGGGAAAATGATTAATAATGTCGTTACAAATATAATTCTAAAAAGGAACAAAATAGAAGATGAGCTTTTTTAAGTTAGGCATGGATGCAATTCAAGAAGTCTTAGTATTGGCTCTGATGCTTGTATTCATTTTCGCTGTAATATACTCAGGTATCGACTGGTCATATAAATTGGGCATTGGTGCACTGGTTTTCACGTTGATTTTCGTTTCAACACTTGCAAATCAAGCGCTCAGGCAACAGAAAGAGGAACAGAGAAAAAGACTCAAGTAATCACGCCTTAGAGCATTCAATTTAACGCGGCCCAGCGTCGCCTATTGTTCTTTAAGTCAAAATGGAAATATTAGGATAGAGAATTTCGGATTTAAGAAAATTTCTTTAGGCAGAGTCTTAAACAATTCGTGCCCCGAGGCAAGTGAAGCTTCTTTGAAGGAGTTGACGCGGAATTTCTTGCTCCGCAGAGGGAATTGTCCGGGACAGTCAGGTTGAAGCTGTTGCGGCACCTGAACACGTCTTTGATGTAATGAAAACAAAAAGCACTAGCAGAATGGTAACCTGCATGATGAGGAAGCCGAAGCCTTTGATTCCCCGTTCAAACTCAGTTTCTGGCATCGTGTCGGTGAGTCTTTTGGCGATTTTACCGTATTCAGTGAACCCTCCAGTTCGCACGACCACGGCCATGTCGCCCGGCACGATGTCACGGAGTTTCACCTCTTTTTTGACCCCGTCTCTGAGCACAGTAGCCGTGGTGGTTACCTTTTCTTTGAGCGCTTCTGCAGCTTTTTCAGCTTTGGACTCCTGGTACTAGTCCAGGATTACGCTGAGGAAAACGATTGTGTAAATAATTATTGTGTTGGCGGACTCGCCCAGGATTCCCGAGACGAGTCCCGCAACCATCAAGATGATTACTAACGGGCTTTGAAGTTCCGCAGAAACTCGACGACAGCGGAACGCTTCTTTCGTTTGGCCAGCTCGTTAGGACCGTAAGAATCCAGTCGACCCGCAGCTTCTTCGGAAGCAAGTCCCTTCTGTGAAGTTTCCAACAGATGATAAATATCTTCAATAGGAAGGCTAAGGAGTTCTTCTGAACTTAGCATCAGCGGAGAGATTCGTTGTGCTATTGCGGTTAGCATCGATGTGGTTCGACTTAGCCATAGCAGTTTCCCCAACTATCGTTGTGCGCGGCACCTGCGTGCAGAGTCGCTATCGCATACGGAACGCATCATTCTTAAAACAGTTTCTCAGAGAAAGCCAAAGAAATTTGACTGACCCCCGAATTCCAACAAAGATGAGACCGAACTCCAGCATTACCTTGATTAGTACGTTTTAAAACACTAGAACACCAAGCAAAGAAGGCGGACTTGCAAATGAACATGGAAAAGACATTTTTAATGCTTAAACCCTCAACAGTGGCCAGAAACCAAATAGGCAGCATAGTCGAGCGAATCGAAAAGAAAGGTCTCAAAATCGTCGCCATGAAAATGGCGTCGGTAACCCAAGAGAAAGCCGCAAAACTGTATGCAGCACACCGAGGCAAGCCTTTTTACTGCGAGCTGGTGGCGTTCATAACTTCAGGTCCTGTCGTCGTCATGGTCGTGGAGGCAGACGAAGCCGTAAGAGTCTTACGCAAACTAATCGGGGCTACTAATGCAAAGGATGCAGAGCCAGGGACAATTAGGGGCGACTTTGCCTTGAGCAACCAGAAGAATGCAATCCACGCTTCGGATTCCGTTGAGAATGCCGAAATCGAAATGGGAATCTTCTTTGCGCCAGAAGAAATCTTGGCGTACGAACGTGCCGACGAGAACTGGGTCTACTAGACTCTCGTCCGACTGAGGGTTTCAGCTAACGAGGAGTCGTTTGAAAAAACGGTAGATCGTGACTTTGTCGATGTTGGGAGAAGACGCGCAACTGGAAACCTGCTCTGGCACTTCCTCAATAGTTTCCTTTCAGTCGGGCTTGGCCAATGACCAGAACGGACGGAACTATCGGGCCTAAAAATCTCAACCGATTCATTGCATTCTGGATAATGGGCAATGGTTTTTCCTAAAAAAGATATCCATACTCAGATGGCTCGCCTTCAGACTATTATTGAGTTCTCTCTCGGATACAGACCGGCTTGGTATAGGTTGGATAGGATAGAGGCATTCACTGGAATTTTGAGAATTCCATTCGTTTTTATTGACGGCGGACCTCTTGTCCCGCCATAGTCCAGGAATCAGGCCGTACGTACCGAATACGCGTATATACCCTAAAAATCAGGTTACTCTGCGGACACAACGGCAAACTGTTAGGAAAGCGTGGTGCTCCGGCCGGGATTCGAACCCGGGTCCGTGACTCGAGAGGCCACTATACTTGACCGGACTATACTACCGGAGCTCAGATTGGGCGCGGAGAGTTAACTATGTCTTTGGTTTAATAAGAATAGCGTTGACAAAAAGAAAAGGATGAGGGAAGTTTACTCTTCGCCTTCGGGCATGCCGCCGCCCGGACCGCCAGGACCGCCCTTGGGCTTGCTGCTAGCTATTACGTCGTCTATGCGCAGTATCATGCATGCGGATTCGGTTGCTGATTTCAGTGCTTGTTCTTTTACGATGGCTGGTTCGATAACGCCGTTGTCGATGCTGTTTTGCACCTTACCAGTGAACACATTGATACCCATGTTTTTGCCGTCGTCTTTTTCGTGAGCTGACCGGAGCGCGACGAGAATGTCAATTGGGTCAAGACCGCCGTTTTCGGCGAGGGTTCTTGGGATGATTTCAACGCTGTCTGCGAAGGCTTCTATTGCGAGTTGTTCGCGTCCGCCGACTTTGGTGGCGTATTTGCGCAGTTCACGTGCGACTTCAATTTCGACTGCTCCGCCGCCTGCGACAATCTTGTTGTTTTCGACTACATCGGAGACTACGGATAGTGCGTCGTTCATGGCGCGTTCTGACTCGTCGACCAAACGCTCTAGGCCTGCGCGGATGAGGATAGCTACGCTGTGGGGATCCTTGCATTTTTCGACAAAAATCATTTTGTCGTCACCGATTTTGCGTTCCTCCACTTGGCCTGCAGCGCCTAAGTCCGCGACTTTTAGGTCATCTAGGTCGCTGATTATTCTTGCGCCCGTTGCTCGGCTGAGTTTAGTCATGTCAGATTCTTTTACGCGGCGTGCTGCTATAATGCCTTCTTTGGCAAGGAAATGCTGGACCATGTCGTCAATGCCTTTCTGGCAGAAGACAACGTCTGCGCCTGACTTCTTGATTTTTATAGCCATTTCTTCCATCATGCTGTTTTCTTGGTCTAGGAAGGCTTTCATCTGTGTTGGGTCGCGTATGCGGATTTCAGCGCTCATCTCAGTCTTTTCGATTTCGAGGGCTGCGTCTAGAAGTGCAATTTTAGCGTTTTCCTTTTTGCGGGGCATTCCTGTGTGAACGACTTCTTTGTCCACGATGATGCCTTGGACGAGTTGCGTTTCGAGGAGGCTTTTGCCGGTTTTCTTTATCATCTGGATATTGTCTATGTCTGCTATCATTTTGTCGCCGCGTTGTTCAGCGATTTGAGTGACTGCGTCTATGGCTATTTGGGCTAGGTGCTCTATGTGCGCTGCCAACTCCTTTGCTACTCATCGTGGTTAAGGCCACTTTTAGCAGAGTCTTGCGGTCTTTGATGTCGACTGGAATGGCGACTTTGTCGACGACTTCGATAGCTTTTTGACCTGCCTTGCGGTAGCCGCTGACTAGAATTGTGGGGTGGATGTTTTGGTCTAGGAGTTCTTCTGCTTTCTTGAGGAGTTCGCTTGCGAGGACAACGGCGGTTGTGGTTCCGTCTCCCACCATATCATCTTGGGTTTTGGCTATTTCGACCATCATTTTTGCTGCTGGGTGTTCAACTTCAATTTCGTTGAGGATGGCTGCGCCGTCGTTTGTTATTGTGATGTCGCCTAGGTTGTCGATGAGCATTTTGTCCATACCGCGTGGTCCGAGTGTGGTCTTTAGGACTTCACCTATTACACGTGCGGCCATGATGTTGTTTCTTTGGGCTTCTTTGCCTCTGCTTCGGGTTGTGCCTTCTTTTAGTATCAGGACGGGTTGTCCTGAACCTGTAGTTGTTAAGTATGCCATACCATTAACCTACTTGTTTCGAGTGTAGAACCTGTTTTTATCGGATTTATGCAAAAATCAAACTCAAATATAAACCTTAAGGCGTGTTTAATGTGCTGTTGAGATTGTTTGTGTGAGTTTTTGTCTTTGGGTTGTTTTAGACGGTTTCCGTAGCGAGCCTTCTCTGGTTGCGTCTAGATTGCCTATTCATTTCATGCAGTAGTTTTTGTCAAGTGGTAAACAGAGCTTGTTCTTACCTTGCAGAAATTGGTGATTTCAGATTTGTAGCGTCTGGTTGTGCGCATACATCGATGGCGCTTGGTTCTTACCGATAAATAAAAGCACGCGCTACCTCATTGTCAAATATAATCATCTATTAATATCGTAAATGCGTTACATTAAAATTGAAAACATACTTCGGAAGTGACAAACAAAATGGATATAAATCAAGCAAAAATTGCGACGATACATGACTTTCTCATGGATTTTGAAAGTATGAGCGAGCGCTTGGAAGAATTGAGAAATAAATTCCCGTCAGGCGTGATAATCCCAGTTATCGAGAGGGACCTTCAGAGTCCCGCATTAACGCGAATTGTTAGCGGATTAAACGAATGCAGATATCTTGAAAAAGTCTTCATCGCGCTTTCAGCCTCGAAACAAGAAAACTACACTGAAGCACTTAGACTATTTCGAAGCCTTAAAGTCCCTTTTGAAGTTGTCTGGTGTAACAAACCGGAAGTCGACACCGTACTCAGAGACTTAAACAAAAAGGGACTTGACCTTGCAAATTCCCAAGGGAAGGGCAAGGACTTGTGGATCGCGATAGGCATCGCTTCCCTTGAACTCCATGCATTTGCCTTACACGACGCCGACATCGTTTCTTACTCAGGGGCCCTGCCAACAAAGCTACTGTACCCGATTATAGAGCCGAAATTGGACTTCTTCTTTTCCAAAGGCTACTACGCACGAGTCAGCAAAGAAAACAAAGTGTTGTATGGTCGAATTTATCGTTTGTTCATAAACCCAGTAATGCAGGCGCTTCAAGAGAAAATCGAATATCGCTCTGAATTTCTAAGATACCTCATGTCGTTCAGATATACTCTTTCAGGCGAAATCGCCATCTACAGTGACTTGGCTTTGAACCTTCGAATACCTAGCGACTGGGGGTTTGAAATTGGAATGTTGGCAGAGCTTTTTAGGAACGCCTCATATAAGCGAATCTGCGACGTTGACCTAGGCTTTTATGACCACAAGCACAAGGAGGTAAAGAAGGAAGAACTACTACAGACAGCCGAGGATAGTCTGGTTTGTCTGTTGAGGACGTTGACTGAAACAGACCATATTGACGTATCTGAGCCGTTCTTACAGAGTCTGCAGGTGATTTACAGGCGAATAGCCCAGGATAAGATACGCCAATACCACGCAGACGCATTATGCAATAACCTGTACTACGACAGACATGAAGAGGAGACCAACGTGGATTCCCTGGCCGAGGCTGTGATTCACGCTGGTAGGCGATACATCACCACTCCGATGGGGACTCAGCTTCCCGACTGGTTGCGCACTATTTCAGCTATGCCGGATATTAGAGAAAGGCTCAGAGATGCAGCCATTGAAAAGTAAAACAAGAAAAGCATTGATTTTCACAGACCTTGACGGAACATTGCTAAACGATAGATACAGCTTCAAAGAAGCCCAGCCGATAATCTGTCGTTTGCAGGCTTTGGGAGCTAGAATAGTATGTTGCAGCAGTAAAACCAGAAGCGAAATCGAGTATTACATGCAACAACTTCACATAAGCGATCCTTTTATCTCGGAAAATGGCGCTGCCATTTTCGTGCCCAAGGGCTATTTCAAGCAGACTCAAGGTTACACCAAACAGGTTAAACAGTATCTTGTAACCGAACTGGGAATTCCCTATTCAAACATCAGACATGCTTTTGAGAGAATAAGAGCCAATTGTGACTGTTCGATAGAAGGCTTTGGAGATATGACCGCCCAAAAAATAGCAGACGCCTGCAGATTACCAATTAGTTTGGCAAGGTTGGCTAAGCAAAGAGAGTATTCTGAACCCTTCCAGATAAAAGGAGAGGAGAAAAGGGTCTTTGAGGCAATTCGACAAGAGAATCTATCTTGGACCATGGGTGGGAAGTTTTATCATTTGATTGGTCATCATGATAAAGCGTCTGCGACAATCATCCTCAGAAAAATGTACGACCGAGAGTTTAGTGATTTAATGGTGATAGGTGTTGGAGACGGGCCGAACGATTTGGGAATGCTGAGAGTTGTCGATAAACCAATCATGGTTAAAGGAAACAAATTGCACGTGACTTGGGAGAGTGTTCAAAGCCTCCTTCAATAGGCTGCTTCTCCAACTCCGCTAGCTGTTTAGCTAAACTCGCAATTCCAGAAGATCACTGGCATCTTCTTTCGCGTTTATGAGCAAAGTGACTTGCTCTACGGAAGGCGAGCATATTTTTCGTATCCCTCTTACCTGAGGCTTGGGGCACAATTAGGAGTTTTAAATTCTTCAAGTTCACCATGTTCGCCTATTTGAGCTTGGCTGACATCTAATTTGTATGCCCTCGTTGAAACACCCAGGGCCTGCCAGAGCAAACGGAGCACATAAATCGCTAATCAATGTATAGAATACCGAATGCAACTAAAGGTCAACTTAGCTAGACGAATATGGCACTTGACTTCCTTGGACAATCTCGGCAGTGCCAAACAACATAATCTGACAATACGTCACGAAACACAAAAAGTGAAATGGAAAACATGCCTGAACAAGATTCTTCAAAAAAGTCGAAACGCGCAACAACAAAGCCTAGTCTGAGGCAACTAACCTATATAGTCAAGTCGCGTTATTGTAGGGATGTCGGATTCTTCAAGAAAAAGAGAGAAAACTGCTCCGAAGACAACTCCTTTTTCGTGACTTCTGACAGAAGACCATAAGGGGACACCGATGAATCACAGAAAACCAGAATTGGGCGAGAATCTCGCGTTTGTGGCAGTGAAACATGACGTTTACGTAGCTGAACTTTTCGAAGCCGTAATTTCAGCGAGAAAGACAAGGAGAAGCCAACTGTACAAACCTAAAAGTCGAATACCGCGGCACCATCGAACAAAAAGCAATCTTTCTAATCACAAAAGATAACTCTGTTTTGACCCAGTTTCGGGTAGCTGAAGAATTGCTGCTTAGAAAAGACATACCCTTCGACAGCTGGATGGAAACAGAAAAAGTCCGAAAGCAAATATTGAAACAGAATAAGTCCCTAGGGCTTTCAACTCCAATCCAGAACCTCAGACACGGCATGAAAAATATTAACGTAGATGGAAGAGTTCTTGAAACTTCGGAACCCAACGTAGTCTACACGCAATATGGAAACAGCGCTACTCTCACTAACGCAGTAATTTCAGATGAAACAGGAAAAATCAAACTCTGCTTATGGAATACCCAAGCAGACACACTGAAGAAGGGGGACACCATACAAATCAGGAATGCTTCTGTGTTCACCTACAAAAATGAAAGGCAATTGCGTCTGGGAAGAACAGGAACAGTCAATGTCCTACAAGACTCAGTCGCGAAAGCGAATCCTGAGCGAGAAGAAATTGCCAAAAACGAAATATGTGCCTAAAGCCAATGCGAAAAAAATCAAAAGACGCTGGAATCAGCGTTTGATATTTAACATGTGTCCTTTGTGATTGATTATTCTGTGCAACCTGAGCTCTTCAGGCGTAGAAAAATTCGCTGTGCAAAGTCTGCACCTAAAAGAATCTAGTGTTTGGTCGAACATTTCTTGTTCCAACTTAGGCAGGCCGTGCTATGCTGGCACCTTTTCTTTTGCTCTCTGGGAAAAATTTCTTAGTCGTTTTCTTTCTCATCGTGCAAGTGAGCCGAATGGAAGATTTGCATTTTCTACAGTTTTTAACTAGTCCCGCTCTTAGTATACACATAGATTTTATCTTTCCTTGACTGTTTGAAAAGAATCAGCAACCTGAACCTAAGCCCAGATTATGAGAGAAACTCTTCACCCAAGGATGAGGTGCGTCACTTATAAATACGTTAGACCGAAAAGCACATTTCACGCATAAAAAACGATTTCAGCCCCACAGGCTTCTTCTGCAAGAAACGAAAAAACATCAAGGATATTTTGACAACAAACCATCTGAAAAGCCCCTTTCTGATGCGCATACTAATATAGACGCCTGCGTACGTTGTTATCACGTTGGAATTATTTAGAGGAAAAGGCAATCGTCAAGCACACGGTGCTTAATTTCTCTGAACCATTCTGATCTGGAACAGGCTGCACGGGTGCAGTCAAAACAAGGTTGAAAAAGATGGGTAAAAGAAAGATTACGCATGAATCAAACGACCAGATGGTTCTACCATCTATGAACGACGTATTCGGCGTAGCCGTAAAAATGCTTGGTGCAGATAGGATTATGGTTAAATGCCAGGACGGAAAAGAACGGCTTTGTAGAATTCGCGGCAAGCTAAAACGCCGCGTATGGATCAGGGACGGGGACATCGTTTTGGTTTCTCCTTGGGATTTTCAGAAAGATGAGCGCGGCGACATATTTTATCGGTACAGGCAAAACCAAGTCGCTTGGCTTCGGGATCGCAAGTACTTGACGCTGTAGAGAAACTGAGGAAGCAATTAGTTATGATAGTGAAATGCTTAGAATGTGGAAACACATTCGACATTGAGAAGAACTTCAACAGCAAAGTGGTAACGTGCCCCATTTGCGAAGCAGACTACAAAGTTGCTATCGAAAACGGGAAAGCGAAACTGTTGGAATTCATCTATGAAAACGAAGACCTCGGCGAATTGAACTTATAACCATCACAATCTCCTAACAAGTCGGCATAACGGTTTAATTGCCGGCAAACCGTCGTTAATATCCGTGAGGTTTCCTCAGAAATGCATGTTTCAGTTCGCTTCTTCACAATCCTTCGGGAAGTCACAGGTAAAAAAGAGGAGACCCTAAAATTCCCCGAAGGGAGAAATCGCGGTGGCAACCGTCCTCAGGGCACTTTCAGAACGCTACGGAAAAGACTTCACTGAATACGTCTACAATTCCAAGACGGGCGAGGTGAAAGGGTTTCTGCAGTTTTTCATAAACGGGCAAAGCACCCAAGCCGAGCACGGACTGGAGACTGAGATGCATGATGGCGATGTTTTGGCAATTGTTCCCCCCGTGGGGGGCGGCTAGAGAAAGAACATTAGAACGCGAAGAAGGGAGATTTCTTTCTCATCGCCTCAACATACTCTCTGAGGGTGTCCTGCTCTTCCTGGCTTAGCTTGTCCGCAAATGTAAGCTGGAGGGCTTTCACGTCGGACTCAGGTACCTTCACGAACAATATGTCTTTTTCGAAGATATGCCTGCCAATCATAGGCTTGTCCATGGAAACCGCAACCTCCATGCCCTGCATTGCTTCGGCTACTGCCTTCCCTTTATCCTGAATCTGCTGAAGCTCACCTACGTCTTCGCCGTCTTCGCCCCGTACGAGATTGACTTTGGGTTTTAGCGAGCCCGCGAGGACTTCTATGCCGAATATGGCAGGTTTAGCGCGGCGGAAAACGTACCCTGACATAACCAAGATTTTTGCGGGCTTGACCAATTTCTCCAGTTCCGCCTCAATTTCTAGCTTCACTCTTAGATTTAACCCAATCCATGTACTTTTCTATCATGTGGTAGACTATTTGTTCCTTGAAAATTTGAACGCGCCTTGCAGCGGCTTCTTCTTCTGCTCCAGGCAAGAGTTTGACTCCGAAAGCCAGGATTACGCCAAGAAGTGGATCATGGCTCTTCACGGCGGACGCTTCAATGACGTCGCGTTTGGAAACGTCGCCCACGTCTGCCAGACGGACCTGCACGTTGTTCTGTTTAAGGATTTCAGCAATGGCTTCGAGTGAGCCCAAAGTGTCAGCCTTGAGCACGACGCCGTCCACTTGGGTCGCTATGCGGATTTTTTTAATTTCATCTTCGATTAGCTTTGCGTATTTTTCAGGTGTTTCACCCTGAGCGACGGCGTACAGCGGCGCTCCAGCCAATGCCCCTTCTATGTCTGAGGCAACGATTTTTACTCCTGCAGCCGCAAAAACCGAATCCACCGAACTGAATTTGTCGCGTGGATCTCGCATCTCGTCCAATGGTTTAGGCACAAGGATGGCTCTTATGCTTGTAGTTATAGGTTTTTCTTTGCCGCCAATAACTATGAGGTCGTCTTTGTTTAAAGTGCCTTCATATATAATTGCGTTAAGCGTTAAGCCAAGTCCTGGCTCCTCTTTGACCTCAAGAACGGAGCCTTTGGCGGCTCCTTCTGTGGTCTGAAGTTGCTTCTTGAGGTACTGCTGTGTTAAGCCGATAAGCACCATGAGAAGTTCAGGGATACCCTCGCCGGTTTTGGCGCTAACAGGCACGAGAGCAACTGTAGACGTGAAGTCTTTGATGTGGTCGAAACGGTCAGTGTTTAGTTTTAGCCGCGAAAACGTGCCCATAATGTCATAGAGCTTGTTATCCAAATCCTCCTTGACAAATTGGTCCTGCTTGGGGTAAATCTTGAGAAACGGCGAATTGGGCTGGGCTTTCCAGCCTGCTACACGGTCAATCTTGTTAACGGCCACGATAAAAGGCGTCCTCCGCACCTTGAGGATATCTATACACTCGTAGGTTTGCGCTTCAAAACCCCGCAACACGTCGACAACAAGAATAGCGAAATCGGCAACGCTACCGCCCCTGCGCCGCAAATTCGCGAAAGCTTCGTGCCCAGGCGTATCAATGACGAGCAGCCCAGGGATTTCTATGCCACCTTTCATCGCTGCCGTAAGCTGAGGACCGATGAGTTGCTGAAGAGTCTCCACAGGGAAGAAGCTAGCACCTATGTGCTGGGTGATGCCTCCGACTTCGCGTGCACCCACGCTGGTCTTGCGAATTTTGTCCAGCAGGAGGGTCTTGCCGCTGTCAACGTGACCCAAAACGCATACGATTGGTTGACGAATAGGCATCTTAAGCCGTACTCCTCTATTTTGCTGAAGCAGACCAGCGGTGAGTGCTCTGAAATAATAAGGTTAACGGTTAATAAACACTCAGCCACCATTTTGGCGAAACTGAAGCTATGTCTTGTTGCAGGTTTCGATTGAACACCCAGGCGTCGTGTTAATTGCCTATAAAGCAGCACAGTCATTACTAAAAGCATGGTTTCGCGGATTTCCTCCTTTGTTGCCTTAATTTTCTTGATAATCGGCCACATGGACAAGCTAGGGTGCGTTTTCAGCAGTTTTGTGGAACCCAGGAAGAGTACACGGTTTCAGGCAGCAATTTGGTGGACCGTGTAAAAGAGCTGTTGCACGAGGGCAACGTCACTCGTATCATAGTAAAAGACGAAAAAGGAACCCAACTTCTTGAGATCCCAGCGACCTTAGGCGTTATCGGTACGGTCATGGCACCTTGGCTAGCTGCTCTAGGCATCGTTGCAGCTCTTGCAGCCAAATGCAAAATCGCAGTGGAAAGAAGAGAATAGCGTCTTATTCAGGTGGCTTGACCACTATCATGAAAGCGCCTGCGATTAGGACAATTGCGCTCAAAAAGCCGAAGAGCCCTGTGTAGACGCTGAGCGTGTCGGTGCTTGTGGCGGTGAAGTAAACCATTATAATGCTGAGTATGACGAGTATTAAGCCGAAGAATTTTTCGGCAAGTCCAACCCATAAGGAACCTTCTTCGCTCATCCAAACCACGTTTTCTCGGTTATTGCATTGCTACATTAACGACAGAGTATTTTAAATTTCCTCACAACACCCTTCTACTCAGTCAGTAAACAGTCGAGAAAATGGTTTGCTGAGATGCCAATACAAAACTTTTGAGAATGCATGTTTGACAAAACCTCGGAAAACACCTAGAAGATGAAGAGTAGCCAGGAATCTTATTCTTACCGTCATCGCCTGTCACGAAGTCTCCGAAAGCCAAGCTATCCCAAGTGAGTTCGCCAGCGTCATCAAGCCAAGAGGCAGATTTATCATTGTCGAAGTCCTCAAAAGAGGACTCCTTGCTGATGCTCCTGTCCAAGACCACAAAAGCGTTAACTGCGGAAAGAGCAGTAGCCAGGGTTAGGCTTGAGCAGAAGGCACCATACAAGTTTGATAGACTCTTGTTTCACCAAAAACGGTTGAGGAATGGCTAATTCTTCTGTTTTGCTTCTAGCTTCGTCGGCAAGTACTCGTCCACGATGTAGGTCAAGCCGTATCTGCTGAAAGCTTCCTGTTCCGCCTTCTTCTTGATCTTCAGGAAAAGCTTAATTTCCCTCTGCCAAAGAGGGTCATTCTGATACCGTGGGTCTCTTTGCAGTTCATAGAGGCGCTTAATGTCTACTTCGTCTAGCGGATCCGTCGGTAGTTTGTAGTCTACGATGTCGGTTGCCCAGACCCCGCTCCATACCGCATCCGGCGTATTTAGGTCCCGCAGGTGTGCCGCATTCGCGGAGCCCGCAATTATAACTTGGGCTATGTGCATGCCCCAAGGGTCGCCGTCCGTGAAAATATATACAGGTAAATTGAGCTCATCGTGGAGCCTTCGAATGAAGCTGCGTGTCTGTCGAGGCGCTTGACCTCCGCAGCTAATGAGCAGCGATTTATGCTTGTTATGTACGTTTTCTTCGATGAACCTCGTGAATAGGGCGCCTTTCTCTATGGCTATGACTTTGTCTGCCTTGGTGCCAACGAATTCCGAGGAGGTCAGGGCTGGGCCGATGAGGACGCCATCTGGGTGACTCGTCAAGTTTAACTGCTTACCTTCGTAACCGGGTACTGTGTAGCCTATGGTGAGGTCTCCGAAAATCGCTGAACGTTCTTCTGGAAAGATGTGGAAGTCTTCGCGGCTGAAGCCAGTGATAGTCTCCAGGTCGGTGATGATGTTGTTAGATTCTTGCTGATCCGTAAAAGTCATCTCGTAAGCTTGCGCCGAATAGTACACGTCTCTTAGAGTACTGAGTCTTGCGTTGGGTTGTGAGTTCGTTGCTGAACATCGCAGCCCAAGCTAGTTGAGTGAAGGGTTTTACATGGCGTATGTTTCTGGCGCTTCGGCTCACAACTTTTTGACCCAATATGTATTGACGGGTCTCTGGGTCGTAGTTTATGTTCTCCGTACTTCGGCTGGGCATGTTAATTGTTGGAAATAAGCCTTCATCCAGCTGATTGTAAACGTCTGCGCCAAGCTTCTGGAGACTGCCTACAACTTCCTTCTGGCGCTCTACAATTTTGGTTTTAGTCTTCTTCTGCCCCATATTTCTGCACACTCTTCAACAACTTTTCGATATCAGGAATCCGCTCTTTTCCAGCCAACTTCGCAGAGAACTGCGCAATTCTCGGCAGGTACTTGCTGAATATGCTAATGCGTTTCTTCTCGCGGTCCACATGTTCCTGCCGCGAAAGAAAATGGCCAAGCTGGCGGGCTATTTCACGTAGAGCGTTTGCAACTTCGCGACGGACTTCGGCGCGGTCAGCGATGAATTCCTTGCCCACAGTTTTGTAGGGCACTTTGGTGCTGCAAATGTGGACCACAATGGCTATCGGCATTTCGGGCGCGACTTTGTAGCGACGCCAGTTCATGCTGCTGATGACTCGGAAAGAAACGTCACTTGCCTCATCATACAATAAAGGTATCCTGTTGGCAAAACGGTAAATCACGAACGCCCCTGTCTTCGGGACGCCGCCACCGTAAGCTATAGCCATCTCTATTATGAAGGGATGCCCAGCGTAAGTGGATGGCTTACGTTGATGAACCACAAGATAATCAGGGTTAAGCTCTTTCATTATGCCTGCCCTAAGCAGTTCCTCGCCTATGGGTGAAAGGCAACTAGCATCAGGTGGGAGGAAATCCTTAAACTTTTTGAGATTCTGCGTTAGCTTTACAATTTCCTCGTGTGATAACTTCTTTGGGTTTTTTGTTGGACTAAGTTGGCTGAATTCGAGAAATTTCTGCGCGGTGATTTCTCCGACACGGTGGAAATGACGCCGCAGAAACTCAAGCATAGTGTTTTGTTCAGTTATTTGGATTAGTCGTTGCAGGAGTTCTACGTCTACGCCGTAGGGATGAGGTAGTGTTTCTTTGGGCGGTTCAGGCATATCGGTTGTTACGCGCGTGAACCTATACAGCCTGCCTTTGGGGTCAATAAAAGTGATGTTGGCGTATGGGTTAACCATAGCAGTCTGCTTGAAGTACTCCAGAATTTTGGGCATAGACCGCAGGTAATCACCCTCCAAAGTGAATTCGATAATTGTTCCCCGCCAGCCCTCTTTGTTAATCAGCACTTTTCGGTCCAAGATTATAGGACGGTTTCGTTGAATGTCAATCATTAACTTGAATTGGTAAATCTTGTTGGTATCACCAGTACTCGAAGTTACTGTAGAAGCCTGATGAGTTGTGATTTGCCCGTATAGCAGAGCCATTTTGCCGCCTAAGCCAAAAGTCCCACGTGTCTGCTTGAGTTTGTATTTGGAGCCGTAAAGAATCTGCCCGAAGGCTGAAGGAATAAACCTCGGCGGGATGCCGCAACCGTTGTCTTCAACGCGGAGCTTGTAAATCTGCGTATCCTTAGTTGCTTCGGATTCGAAGCTAAGGCGAACAAAAATGTCAGGTGGGATTTTTTGGCTTTCCGCTGCGTCCAAAGAGTTCTCGACGATTTCGCGTATTGCCACGAAGATAGCGCGCGAGGGGTTCGTGAAACCGGCGATGTCCCGGTTTCTATAGAAGAAGTCGGACGCGCTAATTTCTTCGAATGTTGCTTGTGCCACCTTAGCCTCCACCAATTCGACTTTCTAGTTAGTCAGTTTTCTTACAATGTGTTGGAGCCCGTAATTTAAGTTACCTACATGTTTGAGGCAAAAAACGCCTTGCTCCAACGACCAGAGCGTAGAAGGATGACTTAGGTTTGTACTGGAACAGTTCCAAAAATAACCCCTTTATATGCCTATTTTGCCATAATAATCGTAATTTAGGCTTTTTCCTGACTATTTCCCTGGCTTACTAGCTGATGGCGCTTCAGTTTGGGGGCGAACTCGAGTGTAGTAGTATTCGCCCAGGTCTTTCTGCATTATGTCGAGTCTGGAGCCTTCCTTGTTTACTCTTGGTCGCCTCGTAACGCTATCTCTGCGGAAAGTCACGTTCATCTCTTTCAGAAACTGATTCATTCCCTTTCTCAGGGTCGTTGGAGGGGCTGCAGCGCCAGTTACTCCTGATTCTCCGCTGAAAACCATCAGTCTATCTGCTATGAAGTCTTGGGTAACTACATCATGCTCAACTACAAACGCGGGAATGCTGTGTGCTTCCACGACTCGGCGCAATGCTTTCGCCAAGTTGAGTCTTTCCTCAACATCCAAGTAAGCGCTGGGCTCGTCAAGTAGAAGTAGATCAGCTTTGCGACTTAGCGCAGTTGCTATGGCGATTTTCTGCAGTTCCCCACCGCTAAGCTCCATTATGTAATGGTCCAAGAGCGGCTCCACGCGAAAGGGTTCGAGGATTTCGGTTCTGTACCAACCGCTAATGTAGTTCTCCTTCGCGACGCTCATTAGCAGTTCCTGCACAGTTCCGGTATAGTCGGCGGCAATATACTGGGGCTTATAGCTGACTGTCAACTCGCCGAATTTCTGCTTGTCATCTGACTCTTCTAAGCCAGCTATTATTTTGACAAAGGTCGTCTTGCCGATGCCGTTGGGTCCCAAGATGCCGACAATTTCGCCTCTGCGGATTTCACCAGGCTGCACTGATAACTTGAATCCCGGGAATGTTTTCTCAACATGTCCCCACCTAAGGAGCACTTCGCTGCCCAGTGCAGTGACAGTTGGCGGTTTCTCATGGAAAATTATGGATTCTTTGCGGAAAAGGATGTTCTCATCCGCTATGTAGCCTTGCAGGTAAATGTTAATGCCCGTGCGGACGCCATGGACATGACTAACAACACCGTAAACGCTTGGTTCTCCGTAGAAGACGCAAATTTGGTCCGACAAGTAGTCGATTATGGCTAAATCGTGTTCAGCGACGACAATGGTTTTCTGCTGCTCCTTAAGGCTACGAATCGCCTTGGCTACTTCCAGACGTTGCTTAACGTCCAAGTAGCTTGATGGCTCATCAAAGAGGTATACATCTGCTTCACGGCACAAGGCTGCCGTCACCGCCACACGCTGCAGTTCACCCCCGCTGAGCACATCCAATTTGCGGTCCCAAATCTTCTTCAACTCAAGCTCCTCGCCCAGCTTATTCAAGATTTTACGTTGATCCACCCTTTCGAGCAACTCACTAACCTTGCCCTGAATTGCCTTCGGTATACGGTCAACGTACTGGGGTTTGTGGCTAACTACTAAGTTGCCCTGGCTCATCTTCTGGAAGTACTCCTGCAACGACGAACCACGATAAAACTGAATAATCGTGTTCCAGTCGGGGGGATTCGTGAAGTTACCAAGGTTCGGCTTGATTTCTCCTGCAAGGATTTTGAGAGTGGTACTTTTGCCAATGCCGTTTTGACCGAGCAGCCCAAGCACGGTGCCAGGCGAAGGCATGGGTAGGCGGAATAGCTTAAACGCATTTTCGCCGAAGCGGTGGCTACAGTCTTTCTCCAACTCGTCGGGAAGGTTGACTATGCTGATGGCTTTGAAAGGGCATTTTTTGACACAGATGCCGCATCCGCTACAGAGCTTTTCGCTGATTAGAATTTTGTTTTCTTCGAACCGAACAGCTTCTACGCGGCTTCTGACCATAGGGCAGAATTTTATGCATAGCTGATTGCATTTTTTCGGTTTGCATTTATCATAGTTCATTACGGCGATGCGGGTCATGATTCTTCGAGATTATGAAAGTAAAAGGGATGGTTATAAATCATAACCTGTAAAACAGGGCAAAAATCAAATACTTGGGAAAATCAATAAAAGGGCCTTAAAGGCAAAAATGCCTTGGGTGATTTACCATTCTTCTTCTTCCCATTCCTCTTCTTCGCCTTCTTCCCATTCCTCGTCCTCTTCGAAGAAAACCATTGTGTTTCACCTCACGAGATAGACTATGAATTGTACCTTGCTCTGGTTTGGTTTAAACATTATTATTCGTCAAATGACGTAGAAAAGCGCCATGCTGCAAGGTGATTTGGGGATTCTTGGTGCCCATTTTCACGCCGAAGTCCTATCATATCTATGTTTGTGGGGTATCAAAACGGATAAATGCTCAACGCGAGCCCTCCTATTGGGGATGATGTGAGGCGACGGCTAGGAGCTCTCTAGGGAGCGGTGAAACAGGCCTACCAATACTGACCCAGACTTCTATCGTGGGAAGACCTATCCAACGTTTTCACTATGCCACATGGGGGGCTGGCTCTGCTCAACGCCGAGAGCGTAAACAGAAATAAGCTTCGCTGCAACTCAGTTATGCGGAGAAGCAAGTGTTTGCTGTCGGACTTTAACCTGTTAGCCTCAACCATGCGTGGAAATGAGCACCAAATGATTTACGAGCTCGAATTCCTTCTTAAGGAATCAGGCGACCCAGAAGCGAAAGTATCCAAGACGGGCATTAGAGGCTTAGTCGTGGCGAAAACTACGCTAAACCCTGTCGAAGCTATCCAGAAGTTCCGCGGTATCCTGTACGAGCGCCCCTACGAGTTCCGGTACAGTCTAAGAATCATTCCAATCCAGAAAGTCGTGCCCACAGAACTGGAGCAGATTAAAGCGGCAGCATCCGAACTTGCGGCGCAATTGAGCGGGGCGGAATCTTTTCGTGTCACGGTCGAGAAACGTTTCACAAGCTTACACAGCCGAGACCTAATTGAAGCCGTCGCTACAAAAATTAAGAATAAAGTGGATCTCGAAAAACCAGACAAAACGTTTCTAATCGAAGTCCTCGGTGCCTACACGGGTATTTCGCTCCTGAAAGCCACAGACTACATTTCAGTTATGAAAGAAAAAATGCTATAGACCGCTCAAAGCCGCGTAGCCAACAAAGCCACGCGCTCGATGATTAGGTCAACCAGAGCCTTCTCGGTGTAACCATTTGCGGAGACGGCCTCAAGCTCCAGCTCAGAAATATCGAACACTTGCTTTAGGCGCTTGACTTTTCCCTCTGTTAACTCAAGAACTGATTCGTCGGGTAACACATCCAGCGCTGTCGAAATCGCTTCCAGGAACGCTTCAGCCACGCCAGCGCTCCAGCTTAGGATGATCGCTGCCACGTTGTTTGTGTGTGGCTTCACGCCAATTTGGGCGATAGCCTTGGTTATTTGCCTCTGCCCAGAAGCGTAAAGCGCCGTCTCCACCGCCACGCTGTTAGAGAGGTTCCGGTTGGTTTTGAAAGCCATCAAAGCATTTAACACCGCAAAGTAGAGATGCTGCCAAGTCGCTACAAGGTCAGCATCGAACAGCTGAATTTCGCTGTCACAGGGCTGGTTTTTGCGGACGGTTTCCAAGAAGGCTTTGGCGTCGACCATTTTGGCGTCCCGGAATCCTGTGATCAGTACGTATTTACCGTGTTCCTCGATGTGTTTTAGCAATGCCGGGCCTCTTGGAACTCTTTGAGAAACCGCGTTATTAGCCGTTTAGGCACGCCCCCCTTCGCGAGTTTGGCTGCTTCCTTTTCGATTTCCACAGAATCTGCCTTGTGGCTATCATAAATCGCCCTTAGCGTTTCTTTCACATCCCACGGAAAAACCACCCAGCGATCCGTTTCTATTTCGTAGTAATTGGGCTTGAATACACTGTGGGGCTTATAGTAAAGGGTGGCTGTCTGGACCTCGTTTGCGCCTTGCGCCTTCAGGTGAGCGACAACTATTCTGAGGGTTCTGCCTGAATCCGCAACTTCATCTACAACGAGCACCGCTTTGTCCCTCACGTCCGCTGAAATATGCTGCATCAGCTCTGGCGCTTTGGCAGTCCCCTCTATGTTCCTGTAACATTCAACTTTGATGTTGGCTAGGTTAGAATTGCAGAGCAGATCCGACAGGAAGCGAGCAGGAACCCACCCGCCACGGCAAACACCCACGATGACATCCGGTTTGAAGTTGCTTTGACAGATTTTCCTCGCCTGTCGCAACAGCATGCGTTGGATTTGACTCCAGTTTGGGGCTTCGAGAGCGTTGGATTTAGCCATGCTTGTCACCTGAATAATGTGTTACTTCGTTCACTTTAAAATGTGCCTTTCATTTGTCCAAGTTATATTGCTCTGGTGTACACAGAGTTACAGTTTGTGTTCGAGATGTGGAGCCCAAACTGAATTCGCAATGTGAGATGATGAATTGAGCAAACCCGCAAGGAATCGAACACGAGAAACCACGGACATCTTCAAAATTGCGCCGCCGCTGTTCAGAATCTCCATGAACGAGGCACCCTCCGTAAACCCTTCAAATTCGTCTTCGCAGGAACAAGCAAAAACCAGGTGCGTATGCGGGTCCACAAACCCCGGCAGAACAGTCTTCTCCTTTGCGCTCAGCAGGTATTCGCCCCGAAAAGCCTTCGTGATGTTATCCTAACCGGATGGCTTAGGCAACTTTCTCGGTGTTGGCCGATGCCTGAAGAGTAGACAATTAACGACGTTTTCGTTGCTCGTGACCTTTCCTTTGACTGAATATTGGCTGTTTAGGCTGAAAAATTAATCGCTGCAACAAAAACCGCAGTCTTCACAAGATAGTGGATTTTGTGGCTTTTTCGTGAAGAGTTAAATAATAATTGACACCTGATTAGACCATGCACCGAAAGGGACCGCTGTACATTCTACCTTGGCGATGCACGTTCGGCTGCAACTTTGGTTGCGCGCACTGCACATCCGCTGGAAAATCCCCCTTGCAGGACGAAATCGACACTGCTGCCGCGAAGACACTTGTGGACCAAGCGTATGAGTTTGGAGCCAGCTTCTTTGGTACAACGGGCGGCGAAGCCCTGTTGCGCAAGGACCTCTTCGACGTAATCGGCTATGCGCGGAAGGTCGGCATGAACACAAGCATTATCACTGACGGTCGCTTGCTGGACGACAAAGCCTACGAAGCTATCGTTAAAAACGAGGTGAAGGTGTCCATCAGCATAGATGGCGGCGAAGCCACCAACAACGCGGTCCGCGGAAACGGCGCGTACGCAGCTTCTGTTAAGGCGATTGAGCGGCTTTCACGCGACAAGCTCCTCAACTGCCTCGTATACACGCTTGCCAATGTTGATGAGTCCGTTACGAACGTTAACGAGAAGGATTTTGTGGATGTGATGGATTTGGCTGAGCGTTTTGGTGCCCGTTGGGTCATTTTCCACGGCATGATCCCTTACGGCAACGACGAACCCAACCGCAAAGCCTGCCCCTCGGCAGCACAATACGAGTGGGCATGGAATAGATTGTACGACATACGCCTGCAATACAAGGGGAAACCTGAAGTCAACGTTTACTACCCCAGTTTCGCCCGCGTCGCCAAACAGCGAGGCATCGCGGACTGGGACAACTGGTTTAATCACTTCTTTTTGGGCCGCTGCTTCTTCGGCAAATTCATGAGCATAGCGGAAAACGGCGACGCGATTCCCTGCAGCTACAACGACGCGTACCGTTTTGGCAACATTAAAACGCAGAGCCTCCAGAGAATTTGGAACGGTCTGCAGAACAGTGAATTCTTTGCTAAGGTCCGCGACAAAGCCAACTTGAAGGGCAAGTGCGGAGTCTGCGAGTACAAAGATATCTGCGGCGGTTGTCGAACGACAGCGCTCCACTTTACGGGCGACATAATGGGCTCGGACCCGCAATGCGCCTACATCCCAAGGGCACTAAGAGGGAAGTAACCCTTTGCACATAGGCGTAATAAAATGGCTCAAGCGAAGACAAAATGATTCCATATAGGCAGGCTATAGCGAAAAAGCGCAACTGAAACTAAGTCTCTTTTCCTAAAGCTTCAAGCACGTTCGAAGTGGTGTTTACCCATCGAAGGTAAGCATTCAAAACTGCCCGCAAAGCAACAGTATCTTCTGCCTCGACGTTAAGAACCAGAATCAGTTCATCCGTTGTCAACGTAGTTTTAGAGCGTGTGCCAATTTGCCTGTTAACTTCAGGAGTTAACGCAGTCACCAACGCAGCAAGCTGTTTTTCTGATTGAAACGGTAAACGTACAGTAGCCTTAGCCTTCACAAACGACCCCTCAGCAGAAATTCACAAGCCCCGAACCTAAAATACTTTACAGAAAAACAAAAAATTTAAAGAAACTGAAGGGAAAGAAAAGAAGCTATTCGCTTTCTTCTTCGACTGGTTTTGCTGTTTCGACAATTTCGCCTTTAGCAGCACGCTTCGCAACTATACCAAGCTTTGTTGAAGGCATGTATGCTCCGCCAGTGAAGGTGAAGTTGCATTTGCCGCATTGCCAGACTCCAACACTCTTGCGTTTCACTTTAACGAAGCCGCATTGAGGGCACTTGTGGGCAATTTTAAGTCCAGCGGTTACTATCATGTATCGTTTGCGGACTGTTGCACCGTATCGTACCCCTAAACCGCCTGTATGACCAACTTTCTTTGTTCTCGGCAACTATTTTCACCACTTAAGCTTCTTGCGCAGTTCATCTGCCTTTTCTCTTGCAAGCTTCGACGCGTCTATTATCTGTTGCGGCGTGAAGTAGCCAGCTAATCCCTTCTGAATAGCGCAGATGTTGCCTTCATCGTTCATTGCCATGGTGAGCCTTGCATCTATTACATTTTCCTCTTCTGCAGCTGGATCAATGATGAGCTTATCGCCAATTTTCCCTATGGTTACGGTTATTGGGTGACTCCTCAACGGCAAAGGTGTGTAGCCTTGTTTGATCTTAACTTCGCCCTCCTTAATTTCGAAGTTAGGCATCTTGGTGTTCAGCAACGCAGACATAGCGGCCAACGCAGCAGTATCAATCAGGTTTCCATCATAATTCAACACCCAAACATCCACGAAAACCACGAACACCTTCTTACCAGGCTCAATGCACAACTTCTCAGTGTCTATGGCTTTAGACTCGCGGATTCCGCGGTCAACAATACGCGCTAATTCGATGCTGGTTTCGTCTGGCGGTCCAGTCTCATAACTGGCTGAAGCCAACGGTACAAGTTCTGCGTTTACTGTCATTACGCCTTCGTTGGGTGTATCTGGGAATGGTTCGCCAGTTTCAACTTTTACGCCGACGAGAACATCACTCTGGCCTAGAAGCACTCGTGCTGAGCCTTCCGCTTTCTCTATTACGCCTTGTTCGATTTTGAATTCTCGGAATTCAGTCAATGATCTGCCGTCTAGGCGTTTTCCTGCGTCGATGGTTTGAATGATTTGTTTTTGTCGTACTTTGGTAATTGAGCTCGACATTACTCTTCAGTCTCCTCTTTGGTTTCTTCCTTAACCGTCATGTACTTGTTTTTAAGAGCTTCTTTCTGCAGGGCGTAGATTTTCTTGCACCCGTCAATACCCATCGAAACGGCTTTCTCGAATTCTTCTGGCGAAAGGAGCCCGTCCATTTGCAGCAACGTCACCGCGTTCAAGTTCGGCATGTAAGCCACAGGAACATCTGCTACGCCAAGTTTATCCTCAGCATCATACAAGTCCAAGACAACTGTGTCTTCAACTTTGCCTGCTGCACACGCAACTACCAAGTCTCGCATTGGAATACCTGAATCTGCTAATGCTAAAGCTGCAGCTGTAATGCTCGCGCATCTTGTGCCCCCGTCAGCTTGCAAAACTTCCACAAATACGTCTATGCCTGTGCGTGGGTAAAGTTCTGGGAACAATGCGGGTTCAAGGGATTCCCTGATGACTTTGCTGAGTTCTACTTCTCTACGTGAGGGAGCTGGTGACTTGCGTTCAGGAACACTAAATGGAGCCATGTGATAGCGGCACTTGAGAACCATTCTGTCTGCTTTCATTAGGTGTTTTGGGTGTACTTCGCGAGGGCCGAACACTCCGACAAGAATTTTGTTTTTCCCGTGTTCGATGTATGCTGATCCATCAGCGTTGGGTAAAACGCCCACTTGGAGTTTTAGGGGCCTTAGCTCGTCGGCTTTGCGTCCGTCGAGGCGTATGCCTTTTTTGTCGATTAGTTTTTCATGTTTTTCACTCATTGTTTAATTTCCTCCGGTTTAGTTTTCGCTTCTTTGAGTAACTGGGTTATGCGGTCAGTGAGACCGGTCGTGTGGGATTCTTCCTCGATTTTCTTGATGGCACTCATTGCGAGCTCTTCATCCGCTGGGCTCTTACCCGTGACGAGTATGACGCCATTCATGCCAAGAATGATTTGGCAGTTAGTCTCTTGCTTTATCATGCTGATCATTGAGCCTTTTCTGCCAATGACTCGGGGAATCTTTGTTGGTGTCACGCGCATGAGTTGTCCCCGGGTGATTTTGCCCAAGCCGGGTTCTCCGACTGTGAGTTGTGGATCGTGGGCTCGGTCGTATGAGGCGATTTTAGCTACTATGAGGTCGCCTGCGTCGAGGACTTGGCTAAGCTCGTCATTCTGCGGCTTAAAGGGCCTGCTGAGAACGTCTGATGCTCGCAGCATTGCTGAGTAAGGTGCCTTGATGTCGACTGTCCATCCGTTGAATCCGACTTCGAGGACTGAGCCAATGACTATGTCGCCCATTTTGGGAACATAGAATGCTCTTAGGGCGACGACGTTTACTTTCTTGTTGTCTAGGTCAACTAGTCCGATTCTTGAGGCGTAGATTTTTCCTGCCTCAGTGTACGTGTTTTCTCCAGGCTGGTATTCGCCTTCTGCGAGGAGCTCTCCCGGCGTGACCAGCTGTTTTGCTTCAAAATATGTTGGCATGATTTGTTTTTTACCTCCATTATCGTGTGTATTTCAATCTTGTTTGTTGTTAACTTACTATTTTGGCTTCTCCGGTGCCTTTTGTAAGCTCGCCAAGCTTGTTGAGGAACGAAGCGTAGGTCCCAGCAGGCATTTCTAGTACTCCGTACCATGAGCCGTCGTTGCGCCATTCTTCGCGCTTGATTACTCCGATTGTTTTTAGTGAGCCGTATGCCCGTTGGGCGTACTGTGCGGGTATGTGGACTCCTATGCTGAGTTGTTCTACTTTAAGCGGAAGGATGGGTCGAAGGAGTTTGATTATGTCCCTAGCCTGTTCTTCTATGCTTTTGTACGGGTCAATCGGGTAGCGGATATGTTCCATGGCGTTCTCGATGCGCATTGGCGGATGTGGCAAATTCGTTTTCGGATCAACTGCTTGACGGCTAATATGGTCAACGATTTGTTTCCGTTTGTCTTCGACCATTTTTCTGCGTTGATCTGTAGTGAGTTGGAGTTGGCCTTTTTTTAGGATTTGGTCGGCGATTATAAGCGCGTCAGTGTTGCCAAAAGCTTTTTTCAGCGCGTCTTCGGGGGCTCGTGTACCTTTGTTCGCGTCAGAGAATATGGTTTCTGCTGCCAGAACTTCGGTTATGCCTGAGATTTTGCCGTTCCGGTAGTCCAGGGCTTTCTCGGGTTTGACGAGGATTTCAAAGTGTTCATTTTCTTTCGTATATCGTGCTATGGTGAACTTTCCGCTCATGGGGGAACTCACTTGACCGAACTGAACTGCTTTACGTATCCGTCTGCAGCTTCGTCCGAGAGCATTTCTAGCTTTTTGGTCTCTGACGGGATTACTGCGACTTTGATTCTCGGGGGGAGTTGTCTGGCTTCAAGAGCTTTTACGAGACATTTTACGGCAAGTTTCTTTGTGTCTTCTAGGCTTTGGTTTTCTTTGTATTCTTCCTTGAAGATGTTGAGCACGGTTTCACGTCCTGCGCCAAGTGCCGTTGCCTTGTAGCCTCTGTATGTTCCTGAGGGATGTGTGCCAAAGACCCTTGGTCCGGTTTTGTCGACTCCGCCAAAAATTAGGCTTACGCCGAACGGTCTTACGCCTGCGTGTTGCGTGTACATTTGTTGGATATCGCAGATGCGTTTGGTGACAACTTCGGTGTCTATAGGTTCGTCGTATGTTAGCCTGTTGCTTTGGGCGTAGATGCGGGCTTGGTCAATCAGGATGCGGGCATCGCTACTTAAGCCAACGATGGCTGCTCCTATGTGTTCATCTACGCGGAAGATTTTCCAGCTATATCCTGCTTCTTCCAGTGGCTCAATGCTTTCTTCTGCACCTAGCACGATGCCCTCTGGGCTTTGTATGCCAAGGATGGTTGCACCTCTGTTGACGAGTTCCATGGCGTATTCGACTTGGAAGAGTCTTCCGTCGGGTGAAAAAACGGTAATCGCGCGGTCGTATGCTCCTGGTGCTGCAAATACGGACATAATCTTAAACCTCTTTTTGTACTCTTTACGCTATTCGCCAGTTCTGATGCGTGAGGCAAAGTAAATACCTTTCCTTTTAAAGTAAGAATCCAAATCGATGATACCCGACAAATTTGAGCGTTTTTTCTCAGTTAACAAGCAAACGAAGTGATAACCTGTAGTCAATTTTGTTTAGGATAGCTGGAAATTATCAGGATTCTGTACTTTTGCATTCTTCCAATTGGCTTGTTCATAGTCATGCGTACTTGCAAGATAGACCAGCCAATAGGTTCGATTTCTCTGTTATTAACTTCCGTCGAACCTAAACCTCCTTCTCATGGACGCCGCTGCAATTCAGCAAATTGAATTTGTTCGAATTATGCTGGATATTTTCTGCCTGGTCGGACGTGCTTTTCTCCAATTCTTTGCCTCGTAGACCTATATCCTCTGCCGCAAGGCTTCTTCGGGCGTGTTTTCTGTTTCAATTTACTGGTTAGAGTTCTTCCCCACGTTTCAGGGGACTTCTTCATCTTGGGAATAGATCATTTAAACTCTCAAGTAAAACCGACCATCTTATTGTTCGTCAGTGAGGAGATTCCTCCATTAATTTCATACCGCCTTTCCGGTTGGATAATGCTTATTTAATTGGGCGTCTTTCTCCTTGCCAGTGTACAGAACGGAAGAATATGTTATGAGTGATGAACTATCCAAGTTACCTCCTCAAGTCCAAGAACGCCTAATGAAGCTTCAGCAGGCCCAACAGACCCTTCAAGCTGTCATGCAACAGAAACAACAGGTTGACATGGAAGCCGCCGAAATCGACCAAACACTCAAGGAGTTGGAGAAAACTCCAGATGAAGCAGTCATCTACAAAGCTGCTGGCTCGCTACTTGTGAAGTCGGAGAAAGCCAAAGTCATCTCTGACCTCACTGAACGCAAAGACCTCCTCGCAACGAGACAGACAGTGATGACAAGGCAGGAGGAACGCCTAAAAAACCAGCTTAAGGATTTGCAGACGCAGCTGCAGGCGGACCTCAGCCCTGTCTCGCCAGGGTCTACTTCGCCTTCGTCCTAAACGGGCGCGTACAGGTGAACAGCGCTGGTGGACCTCGGCCTCCCTGAGCTGACTGACGAGCAGGTGGAAGCCGTCAGCAAAGCAGCTGAGGACGCCGCCAGAAGACATATTTTTGGCAAAGTCTCCCGAAAACAAGTGGAGAACTTGACTATCAGCGTCGAGGCGGAAGGCGCCAACCCAGTGAACTTCACAGTAGAAGTGGACCTGGGATTAGCTGTCGACATGAAAGGAATGAACGAAGAGGCGCTGGCTGACGAAGCCGTCAAAGCAGCGTTTAAGGTCATAGAAACATACCTGAGAAAGCTAACATGACTTTCAGCCAAATAGTCGAATTGTTAGAAGAATCACGCGTCGAAAACGTGCTTTTGCTGTGTCATCACAATAGTGACCCCGATGCAATCTGCAGCGCCTACGCTTTTCGGGGGTTGCTATGCAAAGTGAAACCGCGGGTAAATGTGGAAATTGGCACGGAAGGCATAAGCAAGCTCACTAGGAACCTCTTCAGGTACCTACCCATACCAGTGAATTTGCAGCCAGACATAGAAGGAGCTCAGGCCATTGTCCTTTTAGACACGAACACTGTGCAGCAGCTCGACAGCTTGGCAGAAAGAGTTAGGAAAGTCAAAGCACCCATCATTGTCATCGACCACCATACGGTCCACCCAGACACGCTGAAAATCTGCAAGCTCTGCATAACAAACGAGGTAGCCGCGAGCACATGTGACATAGTCCACGGCTTTTACCAAGAACAAGGCCTAAAACCCGAACCAAACGAAGCAAAAGCTCTCTTCCTTGGCATGGCTTTCGACACCAGACACTTTGTGTTGGCGAACTCCTCTACTTTTAAGGCAGTTGCTGGCCTCGTGGACAGCGGGGTCAACCCGCAAGAGGCTCTTGGCATGCTCTCTATGCCCATGGACTTCTCTGAGCGTGTCGCCAGAATCAAGGCTTGCAGAAGGGCAAAAATCATCCGCATACAGGATTGGATTATCGCACTTAGCCATGTCAGCGCTTTTCAGGCGTCGGCAGCTAGGGCTTTGACAGATTTGGGCGCACACGTGGCGGCGGTAGCAGGTGAGAAGGGCGAAAACATCGAAATTAGCCTACGATGCACCCGCGAGTTCACGGAGAAAACGAACGTTCACTTGGGCAGAGACATCGCCAAACCCTTAGGCGAAGCGCTGCAGGGACAAGGTGGAGGACACGCGATGGCTGCAGGCGTCAACGGCAAGGGCGAAGTGAAAGCGGGTTTGAAGCGTTGCCTACGCCTATTAAAGGAAAACTTGGCTAAACCTGAGTAGTTACTCTTAAATGAATCGTTCGTGTGCGTAACCTAGGCAGGCATAAAACGATGGCGGTTATTGAAACCAGAAGCCTCACCTACACTTATCCCGGAGCCTCAAAGCCTAGCATCAGCGATGTCTCCATAATGGTGGAGAAGGGCGAATTCGTTCTTATCACTGGACCCAGCGGTTGCGGCAAGACGACCTTGTGCCGAACCTTTAACGGGCTAGTTCCGCAGTTTTACCAGGGGGAGCTCAAAGGCGAAATTATCGTCGCAGGCATGGATGCCGCCAAGCACCCAACGTATGAGATGGCCAAACATGTGGGATTGGTTTTCCAAAATCCCGAGAATCAGCTTTTCGCGCTCAGTGTCGAAAAAGATGTTGCTTTTGGCCTGGAGAACCTGGGGTATCCGCGCGATGAAATGCGCCGACGAGTCGACTGGGCACTTAACCTGACGGATATTTATGACCTGCGTGAGAGGTCGCCTCACGAAATGTCAGGCGGACAACAACAGCGCGTGGCAATAGCCGCAGTCTTGGCCATGCAGCCAGAAATTATTGTGCTCGACGAGCCCACTAGTTTCCTGGACCCGTTGAGCGCCGAGAAAATCTTCGAAGTCATCCACGACCTAAACAAGAAGCTCGGATTAACCGTTATTCTCGTCGAACATCGGCTGGATTTAACGGCGAAATACGCGGACCACATCATAATTATGGATCAGGGTAAAGTGCTTTTTGACGGGGACCCCCGCAGCGTCCTCAGCAAAGAGGAAGCCCGCCTCATCGGCGTAGGCATCCCCAAAGCCACACTATTGTACGAGTTGCTCCAGAAAGAAAACGCAGCCCTAAACAGCAAGACGCCATTGTCTTCGCAGGAGCTGGCGAACCTGCTGGAGGAGGCCATGACCCGCTGATGCTAACCGTCGAAGATGTTTACTTCAGCTACGCAAGCGGCGTTGAAGCGTTAAAGGGCGTTTCACTAACTGTGCGGGACGGAGAATTCGTCGCAATCATGGGGCAAAACGGAGCCGGAAAAACCACATTAATCAAGCAGTTCAATGGACTCCTGAAACCCACCAAGGGAAATGTCCTCGTAGACGGCACAGAGACGACCAAAACCAGCGTAGCTACCCTGGCGCGTAAGGTGGGCTTTGTTTTCCAAAACCCTGATCACCAATTGTTCAGCGAAAGCGTTGAAGAAGAAATCTCCTTTGCACTGAAAAATTTCGGGTATAACAAGGATGTTATCGAAGACCGCGTCGTCTGGGCAGTTAACCTTTTGGGCTTAACGCAGTATCGCAAAACATCGCCTTTTATGCTCAGCGGTGGAGAACGCAAACGTGTCGCCTTAGCCAGCGTCCTCGCGTGGGACCCACAAGTCCTCGTCTTGGACGAACCAACCATAGGACAGGATCATCAACAAAAGGAGAACCTGCGCCAGTTCATTTTGCAGATGCAAACACAGGGCAAAACCGTTATCATAGTCACCCATGATGTCGAATTCGTAGCTGAATGCAACCCGCGTGTAGTGCTTATGCGAGAAGGAAAAATCGTTGCAGACGGAGAAGGCAAAGACATACTCACAGACGTAAAAGTGATAGAGCAAAGCAGCATTGTGTTGCCGCAGATTGCACAGGTGTTCATGTTGCTTGGCGTGGCTGGCTTGCCCAAGAACGTCATAGACATCTACGAGGCAAAAACGCTTTTGTTGAAGGCGCTAGAGAAGAGGCGATTGCAATGAGTGTCTTCGACGGGTTAAAGTTCCGAAAAGTCTACTCGCCCATTCACGACCTCGACCCACGCGTGAAATTCATTTATGTCATCGCAGTCTTCATCGCTGCGATTCTATTCAACGCCATTTTCCCGCTGCTTGTGCTCTTCGTTATGCAGATTCCGTTCGTTTTGCTAGCCCGGGTGCAAAGGCAGTGGCTCCGTTCGCTGAGAGGTGCGCTGTTTCTAGCGCTATTCATCTTTGTTCTTAATGTTGCTGGAAGCTTCTTTACGCAGGGGTACACGTTAACGGCGGCTAACTGGGAAAATGCAGCCTCTATGACTCTGCGTTTCGTCGTCCTTGTCGAATCCTTCTCAGTGTTTTTCTTGACGACTTCGCCTGATCACCTGGGACTTGCGCTGGAGCAGAGCCATGTCCCCTACGAGTTCAGCTTCGCCTTCACCACCGCCATCCGGTTCGTGCCCGTTTTGGCAGAGGAAGCCCAGACAATTATGGACGCACAGAAAGCCCGAGGCTTGGAGTTGGAGAAAGGCAACTTCATGAAACGCATCCGCAACTACATACCCATACTTATCCCTCTCATCGTCAGCGCCATCCGGCGAAGTCTGGAACTGGCCGAAGCGATGGAGTCACGTGCATGGGGCGCAGTCAAGAAACGCACGAATCTGTATTCACTAAAGCTGCACAGAGGCGATTTTGCGCTGTTCGGAATCATTGTCATTCTTCTGGTTTTGACTGTGTACACGTTACTATACGTACCCATTCCAACAGTGCGAGGATTGCTGGGCTATCCGTAAGCGGTTCATAGGCACCAGGGGGTTTCAGCTGAGTTCGCTTTTTTGGTTTAATTAGGAGAATTTGGAGAAATCTTATTAGCCAAAAGAATTCCAGTCTACATTGATGAAACCCAGGCAACTGACGACGCTCCTAATTTTACTTCTGGTTATCCCGAATTTTGTATTCTCCAGTTTAACTGTCACTGTAGCGTCCATCCAGAGCCAACCTGACTTGTACTTTGGCGTTGACGTGGCTTACGAGAGCATCTCAGCAACAGAAGAATTAATCGACAAGGTTAGCAACTACACCAATGTGTTCATAATTGGATGCTACGGGAACTACAACGAAACAAGACTTACAATCCTAAGCCAATATACCTACGACAAAGGCTTAGCTTTCATTGTCTACACCGACGACCCAAGATACCCGTCAAATCAATGGATTTTGGACGCCAAAACCCAATGGGGAGACAACTTTTTAGGAATCTACGTCTACGATGAACCCGGAGGAAAGCAACTGGATTATTCGAAATATCCCGCTGTCCACTCCGCTAGCGACTATGACGACGCGGCAGAAAAATACATAAATGCAATGAGTTGGTATACCAACCTATTTGAGATGAATTTCTCCTATCCAATTAAATATCAATTGTTCACCTCAGACTACGCGCTTTACTGGTACGACTACAAGGCAGGATATGACACGGTTTTTGCAGAGTTCGGCTGGAACTACAGCAGACAGATAAATGTCGCACTCAACAGGGGCGCTGCAACTGTTCAAAACAAGGATTGGGGAGTTATGATTGCTTGGACATACACCGCACCACCATACATCGAGTCAGGTCCAGAGCTTTACAGTGATATGGTCTTGGCTTATGAGAGTGGAGCTAAGTACATCATGGTATTTGACAGCAATGAAGATTGGACGCAAGGCATCCTGGAGCAGGAACACCTCGCTGCGATGGAACAGTTCTGGCAATACGCAAAGGACCACCCCAGAACCAACAACCCAGTCAGTAGCAGAACAGCCTACGTTCTTCCAAAAAACTACGCCTACGGTTTCCGAGGACCAGAGGACAAGATTTGGGGACTCTGGGAAGCAGATGTACTCTCCACAGACATCAGCATGAGCGTCGCCAGTCTTCTGCAAATATTTGGAAACAACATAGACATAATCTATCCAGACGAGCAACAAACCGCGGAATCTACTGGTTATGGCAGTATCGTCCACTGGAATGACCCCAGGCTTCTGCCTCCTCAGCAACCGGATGCCCCAGATTTCCCTACGCCGCCTCCTAATCCAACCCCTGCAATATCACTTATACCCAATCCCACACCAAACACAACCCTTACACCGTCGCGAATTCCACAGACATCACCCACAGAACAGCCAACACTTTCACCTGACGTTGCCCAAGTAGACTCCTTGCCAACCGTTCTTAAATTTGGGGCAGGCCTTTTCATCGCAATAGGTGTCGCCACGGCAATAATCTTGAAATTGAAAAAGAAGCGCTAGCCTTTTGCCACCGATGAACACAAGTTAGCATTTGAAGCGAACGTAACTTGCTGAAAATTGTGACATGCCAGTTCTCAGACAAAATCCACATAAATTTCCGCAAAGAAGTTACAAAACAATACGAGTATACAGGTACCCGAAACCGGCTACGATAGCGATGACTTTTGCAGAGGCCGCAAGCAGTTGGTCTGAATCCAAAGTGGTCTGCAAGCTTTTCAGGAGCTGCGCACCGGTTTTTATAGCGCTTGCGTTCAAATCGAATGGGAATTTAAGCGCCAGCAAATCATGTTTTTTAATTTGAACCTCATATGGACACTCTAAGCAAAAGAAAAGATGATTCAGATGGCAGATCGTCCACGCTTCGGTCCAGCTGGAGTTCCGCAAATGTTCAGATTAATAGGGGCGAAGCTTGCGGACGTGCCGAAGCTGCTACAGACAGAAGAGTTGGACGCATTTGAGTACGCGGCTGTGCGGTGGGGACAAGTGCCTCAGATTAAGCGGGAAGACGCACAACGTCTGGGTCAGGAAGCCCGAGAAAATGGTGTCCTGCTCAGCCTACACGGCTCTTACTTCATTAATCTCTTCGGCGACGCTGAAGTCGTCGAAGCGAGTAAGCGGCGTCTAATTGCTTGCGCCACGGCTGCGGAATGGATGGGAGCGTACGTGGTAGTTTTTCACGCGGGTTTCTACGGTCAAAGCGGAAAGTCAGAAACGTTGCACAAGTGCATCGAAACCCTGCGCGAAGTATCTAAAACCCTAAAGTCTCTGGGTTTTGAGAATGTAAAGTTGGGTCCTGAGACGATGGGAAGACATAGTCAGTTTGGCGGTATTGATGAAATATTGTCGGTATGCCAGCAAGTGGAAGGAACGCATCTGGTAATCGACTGGTCGCATCTGCATGCGCGTAGCGGTGGTGGACTCCGAACGGTCGAGGATTTTCGGAAAATCGTTATCAAAGCCGAACAAACGCTGGGGATTGAACGCGTACGAGATATGCATTGTCACTTTAGCAAGATCGAGTACACTTACAAGGCGGGCGAAAGACGTCACCACATCCTTAGCGAACCAGGATTCGGACCTGAATTTGAGCCACTCGCTGAAATTATAGCAGAATTTAAGCTGCGTCCAGTCATAATTTGTGAGACGGCGGTGCAGGACATAGACGCTATGAAAATGCAGAAGATTCTCAAAAAAGTTATTACAGCCAGAAATAGAATAGAAGAGACCAAGGAAGGATAATAATACCTGCTAAAACAAACCAGCTAAAGGCCCCAGGACTCAAAGAAAGGCAAACCGTAATTGTGGGCCTTGTCCAAATGGCTGTTTCCGAAGACATTAGACTCAACATGAAAAGAGCAGTGGAGAAAATTGAGGAAGCCGCGAAGAATGGTGCGCAGATTGTTTGCCTTCCTGAACTGTACCGAACACGATATTTCCCTCAAGAAGAAAGACAAGACGCAGCCCAACTGGCGGAAACGATTCCAGGGGAATCGACAGAGACATTTTCGAATCTTGCCAAGAAACTTAGCGTTGTTATAATTGCGCCGCTTTTTGAGAAAGACAAACTTGGTAAGCACTACAATACCGTAGCTGTCATTGACGCTAATGGACAAAACATAGGAACCTACCGGAAGGTGCATGTTCCGCGGGACCCTTGCTTCTACGAGAAAGATTATTTTGAACCTGGAAACACGGGCTACCAAGTCTTCAAAACCGCTTACGCCGATATTGGAGTTTTGATTTGCTACGACCAATGGTTCCCTGAACCCGCAAGAATCCTCACTTTGAAGGGCGCCGCCATCCTATTCTACCCGACTGCAATTGGCTGGATTAAAGGTCATACTTCCGCAGACGGTGACTGGCACGACGCCTGGAAAACAATTCAACGCGGACACGCTATTGCCAACGGAGTTCACGTTGCTGCTGTAAACAGGGTCGGCGAAGAAGGACAGCTAAAATTCTGGGGAGGTTCTTTTGTTTGTAACTCGTTTGGCACCATACTCAAAGAGGCTGGCAGAGAGAACGAAGAGGTACTTGTCACCAAAGTTGACCTTGGAATGAATAAGAGAATCCGAGAAGGCTGGGGGTTCCTCAAGAATCGTCGCCCTGCCACTTACAAATTGCTTACTCAAAACGACGCATGAGGAATCATCACGATGAAGAAGAAAGTTACGACTTCTGCCAAAGAGAACCCTCGCGAACTTGGCTATCGAATGCCAGCTGAGTGGGAAGAACATGACGCCGTTTGGATCGCTTGGCCTCATGACCCTACGACTTTCCCTGATAGAGTCGAAAAAGTGGAACAAACGTACGTCCGAATCGTAGAGCTGATCCATGAAAGCGAGTCTGTAAACCTCTTCGTCAGAGACGAGCACATGAGAGAGAAAGCCAAGAATCTGTTTGAAGGGGCAAACGTGGATTTGCGCAGGGTCTGTTTCTTTGAGTTTGATTATGCTGACGTCTGGTTCCGGGACTATGGACCAATTTTCGTCTTGAACGAGCACAAGAAGATTGCGATGGTACATTGGAAATTTAATTCTTGGGGAGGAAAATACCAGGAGCTTCTCAGGGATGCCCAAATCCCTGAAGTGATTAACCGGAAAATGGGGTTGCTACGTTTTGAGCCTGGTATGGTTCTTGAGGGGGGCTCAATAGACGTAAATGGAAAAGGAACTCTACTTACCACAGAGCAGTGTCTGCTGAACAAGAACAGAAACCCACAGCTAGACAAGAAGGAAATTCAGAAGTGCCTTAGCGACTACCTCGGTGCAAAACACTTCATTTGGCTCAAAAGAGGAGTTGAGGGCGATGACACAGACGGGCACATTGATGACATTGCGCGATTCGTGACCCCCTCAACAGTCATCTGCGCCTATGAGGAAGACACCTCCGACGATAACTACCCAGCTCTAAAGGAGAACTATGAAATCCTCAAGAGGTCAGTTGACCAAGATGGAGAGAAACTAAGAGTCGTTAAGCTGCCCACGCCTGGAATAGTCGGGGATAAGGGGAGTAGACTTCCAGCGAGCTACGCAAACTTCTACATAAGCAACAAAGCGGTTCTTGTCCCAGTTTTCGGGCACAAAAACGACAGCAAGGCTTTGTCAATTCTTCAAGAATTGTTCCCTGACAGAAAGGTGCATGGTGTCAACTGCTGCGATTTGGCTTACGGGTTTGGAACGATTCATTGCGTGACGCAGCAACAGCCCAACTCAACGAAATAGAGTCTGAAAACTCAGATTTTGCGCGACTTTTCCAGATGGCAAAGCATTTCAAACACAATCTTCGCCGCGGCAACCGCTGAAATTCCTTGGTCGTAGATTGGCGTGACCTCCACAACGTCGAACCCGACCACCCGGCTATCGCAAAGTGCGCATACGATGTCGAGCAACTCGCCCGTGCTTATGCCGTCTGACTCTGGGTTCTGCACGGCGGGAGCGAAAGCTGGATCCAAAACGTCCATGTCTACGGTAAAATAAACTCTCTCGTATGGAGAGAGTTTCTGCCTTAGAGTTCGAACCGTTTTGGCGGCGCCTTCCCGCTTAATCTGTAGCGTAGGAATGAACTCTATGCCCACCTCTTTGGCGTAGTCGAGCTCTTCTTGGCATACGCTTCTAGTGCCCACCTCGAAAATTTTCGCTGGAGCTACGTCCTCGCTAATTAGCCGCATGAAAGTTGCGTGGCTAAGCGTCAAACCTAAAAACTCTTCGCGCACGTCAAGATGCGCGTCGAAGCTAACGACAGCCGTTTTCTTGGCTTTCTCTCCCATTCCCTGCAAAATGCCTAGTGTAGCTGTGTGTTCTCCTCCTATCGCTATAGGCGCCTTACCCTCGGATATTATATCCGCGGTTACAAGCTTGCACATGTCCACTGTCAGCTTTGCGTTCATGCTCACGCTTGAGTCCCCTGCGTCGTGAAGGGGCACGTCCTCAAGGTCCTTTTCTGCGCGGAAACTATAGGTTTCAATGTTCAAAGAAGCCTGACGGATAGCTATTGGACCAAACCTTGAGCCCGTTCGGTAGGTGCTTGTGGCGTCGAAGGGTACCCCGAAGACAACGTATTGTGCCTTGTCAAAGGGCTTTTGGATTCCGCCAAAGACGTTCTGATGTGAACAATATAGCTCAATGTAGCTCATGGGTGCTAGTCAACTGTGGGTTGCTCTAAACTCTTTCGCTCTCTGGCTAACGCTGCTGAAACATTAAATTTATTAGTTGACACCCCAATGCTATTGGTTAAAGGCGAAAATAGATGGCACTTGCATCTAAACTTAAGGGCCAAAACCTCGGCTCAATTGCACCGGTCGCATTCTATGGCGTAGCAGGAATCGTCTTTCTCATCTTGTTGGCTTTCAGCGGATTCCCACCTCATGTAGCTTTGATGGGCATAACTAGCATCGTTGCGGCTTATGGCTTGTTTACAAATCGCAAATGGGTGCGCTGGCTCGTGGTGGTCTTGTTTTTTGTCTCCACAACTTTCGCGCTGTACACTCTCTACTATGTATTGGCGACGGACGCAATCACTAGTGCTGGCATGATAGTCTATGCAGTCTTAACCTGGATCTTCACAGTCTACGTGTTAAAACTGCGGAAAACCGAAGCCTAAACGGCTTTTCTCAGATTTACCTGTTTTCTGTGAGAAGCCAAACTAGAACTTCTTCTCCACCATCAATGAATTGTTGGTTTTCAGCAATCTCCACAAATCCGTCAGCTTTCGCCAAAGTTGTAATGGCACCCGAAGCGCCTGACTCCACTGGGTCAGCAACAAGCCCTTTGGCGTCTTCATGATTTAGTTTAACAGTGACGAAAGTGCGTCTACCCTTGGCCGAAAATATTCTGCGGCCAGCGAATGCCTTGACTTTGGGCACGTCGGTTGGGGATTTGCCAGCCATCACTTGAATCACTGGTCTAGCGAATAAGTGGAAAATCATCAAAGCCGATGTCGGATGCCCAGGAAAAGAGAAAACAGGTTTTTCATTAATGAGCGCCACTGTTGCGGGTTTTCCCGGCTTAATCGCTACGCCAGAGATGAAAACGCCTGGTTTCCCAAGCGAATCCACCATTTGTGGAATCAGATCTTTCGGACCTACGGAGACTCCGCCAGAAGTTAAAAGCACATCAGCTGAAGCCAAAGCGGATGCCAGGACCTTCTGCAATTCGGTTTTTTCGTCTGGGACAACTCCTGCGTAGAGGGGGTTTCCTCCGCTTTCTCGAACTGCTGTACACAGGCTGTAGGCGTTTATGTCGTAGATTTTCCCCGGAGGCAATGGTTTTCCTGGTTCGGTGATTTCTCCGCCTGTGGAGAGAACTGCAATTGTTGGGACTTTGTAGGTGGCGACTTCTGCTTTGCCCAAAGCTGCCAGAACGCCGATTTCTCGGCTTCTCAGAATTGTACCTACCTTGAGGATGGTTTCACCGTTTTTAATGTCCGAGCCTTTCTTCTGCACGTTTTCGTTTCGGGTTACGCTACTATAAATTTGCAGCTCGTCGTTTTCGCGGTTGGTATCTTCCACCATGACAACGGCGTCTGCGCCCTGCGGAATTGGCGCACCTGTAACGATTTCCGCTGCTTCACCTATGTTAATATTTACTTTGGGCGGTTCACCGATAGCGACAAATCCGCAGACTTTGAGTCTCATAGGTTCGCTTTCTTCGGCGCCAAACGTATCTTGAGCTTTGACTGCGTAGCCGTCCACAGTGGATCTGTCAAAAGGCGGAATATCCAGCGTGCTCGTTGCGTCCTCCGCCAACACGCGGTTGAAGGCGTCAAGTATAGGAGTTTCTTCTTTACCTATTGGTTTGGGTTTGAGGGTTTTTTCTATGAGTGTTTTGGCTTCGTCGTAGGTTAACAATTTCCTAAACATTCGGCTTCACCGTTTCCACTTCGCCAAACATGTGGACAGTGACTGCTTCGCCTTCTGCTAGACCTTCGCGGTTTTCAGGTACGATAATGTAGCCGTTTGCTTTAGTCATTGTTGTGAGCGTTCCTGAGCCTTTGGCGCTGACCGGTTCCGCTTGGAACTCATCGTTTTTCTGGATGACTCTTACGCGCACGAAATTTTTCCGACCAAGCGCAGTAGTGATTTTCCGCGCCATCTTGGCTTTAACCTTTGACCGCTCTTCAGTTTTCTTTAAGCCAAGGAGTTTGCTAATAAGTGGTCTGCCGAAAATCTCAAAACCCGTGATTGCAGCGACTGGGTTTCCACTAAGCACCATTACGGGTTTACCTTCAAGCATGGCTAGGGCTGTAGGCATTGCTGGTCGAATGGCGATGCCGTGGACGATTATGCCTGGCTTGCCAATCTTGTTTACGGCTTCTGGCAATAGGTCTAATCCGCCAACGCTGGTTCCGCCAGTGGTTATTACGGCATCGGCGATTTTGAGACCTAGTTGAATGGCTTCGGCGATCTCGTCTACGTTGTCTTTGGCTAAACCGAGGTCAAGTGGATCTGTGTCGAGTTCGCGGCACATTCCAGCGATGAGGACACGGTTTGATTCCCAAATTTGTTTTTCGTCGCGTTCTTTGCCGACTTCGGCAAGTTCGTTTCCTGTGGATAGAACTGCGATTTTGGGTTTCTCAACGACTTTGACTTCGTTGTTGCCTAAAGCTTCCAACAACGCTAAGTGGTATGGTTTTAGTCGTGTTCCAGCTAGGGCCGCTGTTTCGCCTTTTTTGATATCTTCACCTTTGCGGCTGACGTTGTCGTAGGGTGCTGCTTGAGTCCAAACTTCGAGTTTGCTATCCAGCTTCTTAGTGTTTTCAAGCATGACCACGGCGTTTGCACCTTTGGGCAGTGGCTGTCCTGTCCAGATTTGCTTGGCTTCTCGATGCGCTGTATCTGCTAGTTCTGCGCCCTCCGCGAATCTGAAAAGCAATGGCTTAGTTTGTGATGCCCCGGTGGTGTCTTCAGCTCTGACTGCGTAGCCGTCAACTGCACTTTTGTCAAATCGGGGCAAATCTTCGCCTGCAACTACGTCTTCAGCTAATACGCGGTTGTAGGCGTCTGTAAGCGGGATGGTTTGGTCTCTGCAGCGTTGTAGTTGCAGGGCATCAAACCATGACTTTAGGGCTTCGTATGTGAATGTTAGTTTTTGGAACCCCTTTAGTTTAGACAAGAACTGTTCACACACAAGGGGTAAGCATTCCAAGATAAAAAGAGTATCCACCGTCGATTGGGCTGCTGCGATTTTTGGATTGACCCCAGCCAAATAGAAATCATCGCTTCTTGCAGCGGAAATCGCCGAAGGGAATCTCTTGGGTACCTTTTCAGAAATTGAACTATCGCTTCTCTTCCGGCATAGACTATTCAATCGGAATAGGATATGCGCTGTTCAGGTTTTGCGGACAAAACCTAAATATCAAAGTACCGCTTAAGAATCCAAGAAAACCTAACTGCGGGCTGGTAGTTCAGCTGGTATGAACGCTTGACTTGCACTCAAGAGGTCGGGGGTTCAAATCCCCCCCAGTCCATTTCAACATCAATTCTAGTGATTCCCAGTCCTATTGTGGTAGCGGTCCTGATTCCTGCTATTTGCGTTTTCTAAAGAGCCTGTTCTCGCCAAAGCTGCAGACGAACTCGAAACCTGCCTCTATCAGCTTGCAGACTTCTTCTTCAGAGTGAGCCACTCTAGCCGTGCCCTAACAATCGAGTGGCGCTTGACCTTCAGCTTCGCGTAAGACGCTTTTTATGCGTCTCCATCCTTTCTTTGGGTGACGAACAATGAAAGGCTTTAACGATGCCGTCAAGAGAAAAGAAAGGCTTAATGTCCATAACGTAGGTGCAGATCAATGTGACGCTGTTTGCCGTTGTGGACAACGCTGCGTCCAGTCGATCCTCACACATAACGGACCTCACAAATGCCTAAACGGACATCAATTCGACGACCCTCCCCCAATATAGAAGCCCGGCAGTAAATCTCTTAGCCGAAAGACGACATGCGCATTAAGTTTTAACCGCCTCCTCCCTCACTTGCGGCAACAATTCTGCTTTGCGCAACTGCAACCTTATTAATCATCGCAAAGAAAAGAATTAACAGGTGATTGAATTGAAAACACAGTATTTTGCATTGGCAATATTCTTCTTAATAATTGGCGCTACAATAGCTGGGGCCTTATACTACTACATAGGACAATCCGACCATTCGGCGACTCCTGGGATGCCAAATAATTCCCCCACAAATTCAATCGCACCAATAGATATTCCAAACACTCCATCCATTTCTCCAGAAATAACATCTACAATATCACCCACTAATTCAGCAACCCAAACGCCGCTACAAGGGAATGTCCAAGGGAAAATAGAAGAATCTGTAAGCAAAAAACAAATTGCAGGTGCCACGATTTTCCTATGCCCAATCGTCAGTGAATATGAATGCGAGTTGATAGCAAACCTCAACAAAACTTCGCAGAATGACGGCAGCTTTACATTCGATGCGATTCAACCTGGCTCATACGTTGTAGTATACGGTCTAAAGGAAGAAATCAATCTGACTGGAAAAGAGTGGGCTGGAAGAAAAATAAACTACCAAAACCTAAGCGCTCTTGCATCATCATTTAGCGATAAAGAGGTTCTCCTAACGGCTGCAGAGGGAGGAATGATGCTTGAGGACAATGTTATAACAAAGATAATTGGAGGCTCAGTTTTATCGGGGGAGCTTGGCTTAACTTTGGAATTCCGCGATGGCAAACCGTTAATGATAGAAGCAAGAGCCGGGAAAACTGCAAATATCGAAATAACCGTATCCGAACCGCAACAGACCTCTCCTTAATCTTCTCCGGTTTCAACATCGACTCCCACGCCCATGCCAACTCCTGCATCTTGGGTAATAACTCGCATTATTGAAGCAAGAACTAAAGAAAAACTAACCTAAGTACCAGGTGCCACTCTAACTTACACATATTCAACGAAAAATAAAGATACCATTTTCTTGCTTGCCAGTTTTGAATTGAGGACAAATGTAGAGTTAAGAGCCTTGGATGCAAAAAATATTTTGCTTGTGGTGGATGGAATTGACGAGTTGACTCCTATCGGCTGGGCTTATCCTCATAGCGAACAGGGCTATATTGCAGATTTCAGTGGCAACATTACCAGTGAAGGCATCTCCGTCCAAATTGTGGACTGGATTAAAATTTAATCCCCAAACCCAAACCAGTCTTCTCATTCTAATTCCTTCAAAAACTCACTCTCTTATTCTTTTGTACATACTCTCGCCCACTTAAATCACCGCGTACATCACGTATACCACTCATCACTCAACCCGTACACAAAAAGAAAAAAGAGCGGCTGCGCTGGCGATGTTCAGAATATCCCCCTAATTTTGTGGAACGCTTTGATGAAAGCTGCCATGTGTGCTCTTACTATTTTAAGCCTAACAAGTGGGACCAATTGTAATGGCGATTGTCAGAACATGGACTTGTTACAATATTTTAAATCGCAAATATTGACAACAGAGACTGAGGAGAATGGAGAAAATGAACAGAAAAAGTAGAGACAAAAAAGCGATTACTGGAGCAATTTTGACGTTTGCGCTTTTTTCTTCAGTTCTTCTTTCTCTTGCTACGCCGACGACTGATGCAGCAACGATAACGACATTCGCATACATTAATGTTGCACCCAACCCAATAGGCGTTGGTCAAACTGCTCTAGTCGACTTCTGGACCTCAAACGTTCCACCAACCGGATACGCCTGGGAAGGCCAGACAGTCACTGTAACAAAACCTGATGGAACCACTGAAACCAAGGGACCGTATAAAAGCGACCCTGTTGGGTCCATGTACTTCTATTTCATACCTGACAAAGTTGGCACGTACTATTTTCAATTTAGCTGGCCAGGACAAACTCTGCTGGGCAATACCTACAAACCATCTGTAAGTCAAAAAATACAACTCACAGTCCAACAACAACAGTTACCCCAATGGAGTGAAGCGCCAGTACCTGGACCAAACGACTATTGGACACGGCCAATAATCTCAGAGAATAGGGAATGGTGGTCAATTTCTGGAAATTGGCTTATGCGAGCCTACTATTCCGTTGCGCGTTCCCACCTATACGGTAGCGCTTTCAATCCTTACACCTACGCACCAAACACAGCACACATTGTTTGGACAAAACCAGTAGCTTTCGGAGGTATAATTGGAGGCGAGTTCAAACAAGACTCATACTATACCGGGCTATCATACGAAATGCGCCTGTGGGATAAAGTGATAATAAACGGAAGACTATTCTACAGCACACCTGACCCTCCACTAACTGGGTTTTACTGTGTAGATCTGCGAACTGGCGAAGAAATATGGCATCAAGAAAATGGCAGTATCGCAATGGGTCAAATCTATGCATATGAAGCACCCAACCAACATGGAGCTCTCTCCTATTTGTGGGGTTTTGACGGCTCAGTATGGAGCATGTACGATGCATTCACTGGAAACCTAATACTGAGCTTAGCCCCTGCCCAGGCAATTCCCAACAAGTACGGCGGAGCCGTACTCTCAGAAAACGGTGATCTGTTAGTCTATTTCATCAGCGGCGCGAAAAACTGGTTGGCTATGTGGAACTCAAGTAAAGCTATCCCAGCGTCAGGAATAGGCGCGGCTGAGCAATGGAGACCAGATACGTATAGAGGAAAGACCCTAAACTGGACAAACGGAATCCAATGGAACGTAACGATACCCGACGTGCCAGGAACGCAAAGTCTCATCGAATGCACTTCGGATGTGATGGTTGCGTACTCCGTCTTACCGAGAACTAACGACACGGATCTAGCATCTTACGTGTATGTGGGTTACAGCTTGAAGGATGGAAGTCAGCTCTGGGTCCAAAACAGAACGATAGCCGATGGAGCAACAATATGGCCTTATGGCTGTGCAGCAGCAGAAGGAAAATACCTATCATTCATCTACGAGAAGAAACAAACAGTCTGTTACAATCTCTACACAGGAAATGAGTTATGGACAACCGAACCAATGGCCAGTGACTGGAGCATATACAGCACGGGCCGAGCTATCGCCTACGGCAGATACTACAACTCCGGCTACGATGGAACACTCTACGCCTACAATCTCACTACAGGAAAAACACTGTGGACTTTTAGTACCCCGCCCAGCGGTTTAGAAACTCCCTATGGAAGCTGGCCTCTTTACGGTGGCTTCACAATCGCCAACGGAAAAATCTATCAAGGTACTGGAGAGCACTCTCCTTCCATGCCCCTTTACAGAGGCGAAAAACTATACTGCATCGACGCTGAGACAGGAAAAGAAATCTGGAACATAACAGGCTGGTTCCACCAGGGAGCCATAGCAGACGGTTACATGGCAATAATGAATGTAGCTGACAACCAACTGTACTGCTTTGGTCACGGACAAACCGCAACAACAGTGTCCGCGCCGGAAGTTGCTGTGCCAAAGGGAGCCCCAGTTTTGATAAAAGGCACTGTTACGGACCAATCACCAGGCGCAAAGGATACTCCGGCAATCTCTGATGAAGACATGAGTGCATGGATGGAATATCTCTACATGCAGCAGCCATTGCCAAAGAACGCAAAAGGCGTCAGCGTGCATTTAACGGCTATTGACCCTAACAACAACTTCCAGGACATAGACACGGTCACGACCGATGCGAAAGGCAACTACTTTGCTTCATGGACTCCGCCAGTTCCGGGTCTCTACCGGGTAACAGCTTCCTTTGCGGGTTCCGATTCCTATTTCAGCTCAGACGCAGAAACAGGATTCATCGTATCAGAAGCAGCCGCATCACCAGCAGTTACGCCGACAGCTACAGCCACTCAGCCGCCTGTGACGTCGGTCAGCCCAACGCCGGTGCAAACTCCAGTCCAGCCAATTTCGCCGTCGCCAACGCAGTCAGTCAATCCTCCAACAAGTGCAGAACCAACAACCACATACCTCGCAATCGGAGCAGCAGTCATAATCATAGTTGCAGCCGCTGGAGCATTAATCCTGAGAAGACGCAAATAGAAACCACAAAAACACAACAATCTCCCTTTCCCTTTTTTGTTCAGGGAAAAAAAGGGGCAGACGCAGATTGAGGGGCTGAGAGGGCTCTGGAATAGCGATTACCCGACTTGCTCGTTGGGTTTCACTCTATTCTCTCTCCTATTGGGTTCCGGAGCCCCAGCAAACCCCTGCAGAAGTTGCAGTTGACAACGTAAAGCGATAACTAAACTTATTCATCTTCAAGAAGCTACGAGTCAAGATGAGAAATGTGCAAGCACGCAACGTAGTTCTCAAATTGAATACCGTTCACAATCGGATTGACCTCAACTGCATGAGCTATTGGAGAACCTGAACACAGTTTGCCTCATCACTTGCTGTAAGCATAGGTGGCGACTAATTTTTTTGAGACGAGACGTATACTTCAGGAACAGTCTTTGGCATAATGGTGGCGTTATTCCATAACTCATCAAAGTAATGTTGAGCTAGCATTACCACGTTTGGATTGTTCGACCACAGGCAAGGCAAACCACCTTCCCGTGATATTGACAAAGTGACCTCTTTTCTGTCGAATATATGCATTCCAAAAGGTACAGGTGAGGCCAAGAATTTCAGTTTCAGGAAGGCATTTTCCGCTATTTCCTGGTGCTTCCTTGTTAGTTTCGCAGACCCAATTGTTATTAATCGAATTTCTACTCTTCTCCTTTTCTTATTTGACTTGTCTAAGTATAGCCATTCCTCGACCAGTTTTGAGGGCTTCACAACAACTGGCAGAATGACATCAATAGTTTCGTGAGCATTTTGAATTAGCCTTTTGTGCATTTTGAGAAGAAGAGTAATTTCAGAAGTAATTTTAAACTGGGGAGTGCTTTCCGGTGGAGCCGTTATGTGGTTGTTCGGGCTAAATTCTTCAAGCAGCAGCTTCTTTTTCTCTTGTAGTTCGGTATACTTCTCTTTTTTTCTTTGAAGTAGAATTGAAAGACCTTTTCTTAGAGGTGTTGCTTTGTACATTGTTGGTTGAGATATTACTTTTTCTCCAAGTCCCATCTCCAGCAAAAGGGGCATTATTCGGTAGATGTCTTGCCGTGGAACGTTTGACGCTTTGGCAATTGTTTTTACCTCTGCTGTTTCGAGTCTGACAAGGTTCAGGTACACTTTTGCCTGCAGGAGGCTGAGACCAAAGTCCATTAGTGTTTGTATATGGTCCTCCTTAATCATCGAGACTCTTTCCTTTTCAAGTTTTCATCAGAATATTGCTATGTGTGCTCTTACTATTTTAAACCTGACAAGTGTGACCTGTCGTAATGGTGTTTGTCAGAACATGGACTTGTTACAAGACTTTAAATGACGAATATTGAAAACAAAGACTGAGGAGAATGGAGAAAATGAACAGAAAAAGTAGAGACAAAAAAGTGATTATTGGAGCAATTTTGACGTTTGCGCTGCTCTCTTCAGCATTCTTTGTCTTCTCAAACTCAGCCACAGTCAAAGCCCAAACAACACTCATATCCAGCAACATGCTGCAATACGAATGGATTCAACCGGCTGCAGATCCTGAACGCTCATTCTTTAGCGCTGGACCAGCACCAAATGCCCCAAATATTCAGTGGAAAGCCAAAATGCCTGGTCTCGAAGGCCTTGAATTCCACTATAGCGGCATGACCCTGACAGCGTTCAACGGCCTTGTGTTCGCCTCTGTTCCTGGATTGAAGGCATATGGGCAAGACTACACAGATACCTTCTATGCTTTTGACGGCACCACAGGCGCTCTTGTTTGGAAACGCGAAGGAATGTCTGGCAATGCCATAAAACTTGACAACACCTACATGGTGGTGGGCAACAAGTGCATCAAGATAGCTGATGGAGCCGACGTATGGGTCGGACCAGAAGGCTTCTCGAACGGGGGAGCTCTGGTTAATGGTGTTGGCTATGTTCCAGAGTTGAAAATGTTCTTAGACGGAACCCGCGGTTGGAACCTTCCCGACCCATCAAAACCACCGACGCTGGCTTGGGATCTGAAAAGCACTCAAGACGTGGGTACTGGCTTCTTTGCGGCTCCAGTTTACGGCGAAGGAAAGCTGTACATCGGTAATGCAGACAATTTCCTCAGAGCATACGACGCGAAAACTGCCACTTTGCTATGGAAAGCACCCGCCAAAGCTCAATTTAATTACGGAATGTCCTACGGCGACGGTAAAGTCTTTCATGGTGGACTAGACGGCAACGTGATGGCTTGGGACGCCGACACGGGCGAACTACTCTGGAGTTACAACCCCGGCACATGGTACGGACAATGGGCTTCTTCAAGCGGATATGCCTACGGAATGATCTACGAGCACAACCAGGACAACTACATCTATGCGATAAATGCCACAAATGGTCAACTAGTTCGGCGCCAGAAAGGTCCCGGTATATGGTACTCAAACATGTTAGTGATCGCTGACGGCAAAGTCTACTGCCAAATGGGAGAAAAAGAATACAGAGACTTCGACACCGGCAAATTCGGAGAATCAGAATTCGACTGTTTTGACGCATACACTGGCAAGCTCCTATGGACACTACCAGTTGAAAACGGGGCACCATTCAACTTTCAATGTATAGCCTATGGCAATCTTTACATCGCTCCAACAGTGTCGGAAAATACTCCGGGAGTGTTCTTCGGCAGCAGATACGTAGGAGAACTATGGTGTATCAGCAGTACCACCAAGGACTGGAACATGTTTCTGTCTGATCCATCGCACTCAGCTGAAGGCGCAGGACCAACAAACTTAGCCTTAAAATGGAAATATGAAACAGGCGCGACAATCAAAGCATCCCCAACACTGGTTAACGGCGTATGCTACATTGGCTCCACGGATGAGTACATCTACGCGCTTGACTCGGCCACAGGTGGCAAAAAATGGTCTTTCAAAACTGGTTTCGCAGTCAAGTCGACAGTAGCAGTGGTTAACGGCAGACTATACTCAGGTGCTGACGATGGCAACGTATACTGCTTGGATGCAGTAACCGGTAAACAGATATGGAAAACTCCCGCTGGAGGAATCACAAACTGCATAATATCAGACGGTTTAGGCGCTGCTGTTAGGAGTTCCCCAATGGTACTTAACGACAGAGTCTACGTGGGCTCGCTCGACAGTAACCTGTACTGTTTAAACGCTAAGGACGGTTCGGTCATATGGAAATTCAAGACAACAGGTGCTATCTTAGCGACACCTACGATATATAACAACGAAATATTCGTGCCCTCATGCAACCCAGGCACAAACGGAGACTTCTACAAACTTGACCTGAACGGCAACGTCCTCTGGCACAAAGAAATACCATACGTCCTAGACAAAACGTGGGGTGCCGGAGCGTACCTATACGCCTCAGCAACGGTAGCCCCGGACCTAGGCTATGTCTTCCTGAGAAACGGTCAGCTGCTTAACTATGCGATGGAAATATCGACGGGCAATATTGTATGGACCTACAGCGGAAGATTCAATCCAGGCACTCCTGGCCAATTGGGCGGTGTAATTCAGCAAAACGCTATGCTCTACAAGTATGGGAAAGTCTACTTCAACGACTTCTACGGCATCGTATGCCTAGACGCTAAGAATGGCAGCGAAGTTTGGTATGCCTATCTGTCGCGTGAGAATCTTGCCCCTGGATTTGCCTATGCATATGGCAGAGTATACACTGTAGATGAAGTGGGAGTACTCTACGTGCTTGATGCAATCACCGGAGAGAAGCTATCTTATCACGAGTTCGGCACCATTCAAATGCATGCTGCGCCATCTTTGTACAACGGCAATCTATACGTAGCTATGAACGACTGGTGTGTCTACTGCTTCGGAGAAGCCAGATTAGTGGCTGCATCGAACGGCGCACAGCCAACCGGTACACCAACCTCAATCAATAGCCAATCGCCATCGCCATCCGTGCCACTGGCAGTGCCGACTGAAGTCCTATACGCAGTCGCCATCGTCGCAGTTGTTGTCATAGCCGCGGTAGCTGCAATTCTGCTGCAAAACGAAAATAAACCGCATCGACAAAAATCAACACCCTTTCCCTTTTTTGTTTAGGGAAAAGACCTGAAAGCAAAGTAAGGGGCTGAGAGGGCTCTGGAATGAGCAATTATGCGGTTGCTCATTTGTGTTTTGCATCTCTATTCTCTCCCATGTGCTAATGGTCCGGAGCCCCAGCAAACCCTCTTGAGGCTAATTCTGGAAGATTGACTGTGGTCGCTATTTGTATTTCACGTTATTTTTGCCTATTATGAAAAAACGCGGTTAAATGGATTTGTTCATGCATAAGAAGCCGCAAATTGGCGTAAAAATGTTAGGTCGGCATTATGGTAGCCTGAATTGTTATTGGAAGCAATGCTTAGTCTTAAATACGACTAATAGCCATAAATGGAGAATCAGAAAGAACTTTTGGAGAAATAAAAAATGAAACTCCAGAAAAACAAAGCGCTATCAACAGTAGCTTTGACTCTACTATTGACAACTGCATTCATGACAATTCTTCCAGTAGCTAATGCGCATACTCCACCATGGACCATTCCCACCCGTGCCTATGTCGCGTGTGCACCAAGCACTGTTGGCGTCGGCGAGTACACCCTGATTGTAATGTGGGTCGACAGGTATCCACCAACCGCCAGTGGGGCTGGCGGTGACAGATGGCGCGGCTTCAAGATAGACATCACAAAGCCTGACGGAACAAAGGTAACAATTCCGTATACGGGGGAAACCAGTCAAGTCGCTGCAGCGTATATTACGTATACGCCAGACCAGGTTGGCAATTACACTGTAGTGTTTAGCTGGCCTGGACAAACACTGGCCAACGGCACCGCGCCCTCGACGATAGGGATTCCGTATGTGGGCGATAACTATCTGGCGCGACAAGCGATCCTGCGACACTGCGCGTTCAACAGAATCCGATTCAGGAATGGCAAGAACCTGCGCCTCCAACCTACTGGATCAGGCCAATACCCACTGCAAACAGAGCGTGGGCACAACTCACAAGCAACTGGCCGGGAGGCAGCTGGCTTCGTTACACGGGCTTTCAAGAATCCGGCATCGCCCCCAACAGCCCGCACATAATGTTCGCCAAGGAGATAATTAACGGAGGCATTGCTGATGAACTCTATGGAGCCGTAAAGTATGACACTACTGACTACGAGAACTTCTTCCCAGCGCCGATAATTTTGAGCGGGAGAATCTACTACAATGCGGGCACATACCCCAACTACGGCTATACCTGTGTTGACCTTCGAACAGGGAAAACCATATGGTACAAGAACGGAACCGATAACGGCCTCAACAACCCCTATACCCTAGCAGCATGGGGTCAAACTCGTGATCCTCCAGGTGGGCAACTTTTCCCGCAGTTGATCTTTGGTCAACTATACCATTACTATTCCTTGAACGGTGAGGGAATAAAAGATCACCTCTGGATAGAGCAGACTGTTCAAAGTGGTGCAAGCAGCGGCAGTGCACCAGTGACTGTAGGAGGCGCGACTTGGTACATGATTGACGCAAATACTGGGAATTTTGTGATGGGCCTGGTTAACGTGCCGCGTGGAACAAGCGTAACAGACCAAAATGGAAACCTACTGCTTTACAATTACAACGCGAACACTGGCAATTTCCTTGCATGGAACGTAAGTCAATCGATACCTCCAGTGGCACCGACGAGTACCGGTCAGGCACAATGGGAGCCTAAAGTGGGCGCCTTTATTGATGCTCTCAATGACACAACATGGACCAATTATGGTCAAGCCCCGCTGGATCGATACAACTGTGGGGTGCAGAATGATGTTCTACCGCACTCAGGCTACACAATGAACGTAACCGGACCAAAAGGACTGCCAACAAGCCTGACCGTATTGCTGGACTCACAAAAGGTGCCAAAAATGATGTTCCTCTCAGCATTTAGCAGCCCCTTATACGTGGGTGGTTCGAATGATCAAACGTTCAAAATAGCCGTCGTCCGCATTGACGAACACGTGGCACCTTACAGTCCTTTCCCCAACAAAACAAGCTATCAGAACAATAACCTCGGATTTGGCGTGACCCTACTTTGGAGCAAGAGCTTCACCTATCCACAGACTGACAACCGAACTTGGAGCTTGGGTCCTGTAAGCTACGATGACAAAGTCTTACGATATACTGTCAAGAGAGCAGACAATGGTGGGGCTACAGTTTAGACGATGGATCAATGTTGTGGGGACCAACAGCTCCTCAGCCAGCCTATGACTTCTACGGCAGTAGCGCCCGCTATGCCTATGGCACATTGTATTCAGGCGGCTACGGCGGAGTCCTTCACGCCTACGACATTAAGACAGGCAAATTGAAGTGGACTTACACGCTTTCAGAAATCGGCCATGAAAGCCCATACGGCAACTATCCGATTGAGCATGACTTCATCGCTGACGGAAAAATCTTCATTCATTCAACTGAGCACTCGCCCACTCAACCTCTCTGGCGGGGCTCATACCTACGATGTATTAATGCAACCGATGGAACCGAAATCTGGAAAATCCTTAACTTCGTCAGCGGAGCAGCTATTGCAGATGGCTACGTCGTAGCTGGCAACAACTATGACAACAGGATGTACGCCTACGGCAAAGGTCCAAGTGCCACAACAGTTGTAGCGTCACCGAAAGTTTCGAAGAACGGCGATAGCGTTCTAATAGAAGGCACAATCACTGACCAATGCGCTGGGGCTAAGGATTCATCTGAAAAACTTGGTTATGTCAACGGGGTTCCAGCAGTATCTGACGCCGACATGCAAGCATGGATGGAATACCTTTACATGCAACAATCATGCCCAACGGACGCCAAGGGAGTACCGGTGCACTTGACTGCGATTGACCCCAATAACAACTACCAAGACATTGGTACATTCATATCAGACATAGACGGCACATACGCTATTAACTGGAAACCTCCTGTTCCAGGAGTCTACAAAGTCACCGCAACATTCGCAGGCTCAGAATCGTACTCCTCCTCCGCTGGAACAGCCTACTTCCTTGTGGAAGAAGCTCCCTCTGCAGCAGTAGTTACGCCCACCCCGGCAACAACCGCGACCCCTGCAGTTCCATCTCAGACGCCTTCTCAAACAACTTCGCCCTCAGCATCGCCAAGCCAAGCTCCGCCACCAGCCACCGCAGATATGACAACAACCTACGTCGCAGTCGCAGCAGCAATCACAGTAATCGGGGTAGCCGCGGCAGCAGTTGTCCTTAGAAGGCGCAAGTAGAAACCCGAATTTTCCTTTCCCTTTTTTTGTTTAGGGAAAATAATTCGGCTGCAAATTGGGTCTAGGCTCAGGAACTCATGCAACAAGTTTCTTAACTAAAACCTATCCATAAGCATCAGCAATGATTAGCCTGGTCTTGTTTGTTCTCGCTCTGTTAGTGGCCATAGAGTGGGGTTGGGCAGAGAACAGGCTCTTCACGGACAAACCATTGAACTTTGACGTTTTGATTCTGGACCACTTCAAAACCTACCACGCCTTCATGGCACTGCTCTTTGGGACGATTAATCTGCTAGCTTCCGTAGCCATCTTTGGAGCCTTCACGCTCACGGGGTTTCTTCTTTGGGTTTGGCTCATGCTCTGGGACGCATTGGTGCTGGATGCTACCTGGTGGCTGATAAGGTTCCTCGACTTCAAACTGCGCCCAAACTACGCTTTAAAGCTGTACTATCCGGAGAAAAACGCCTGGCATGAGCGGGCAGATTGGGATAACTGGCTTGGGCTGCCTTTTGTATTTGGCTGCTACTGGTGGTGGTACGTGTTAGCCGGCTTGCTGGCTGCAGTCGCAGCGGTTTGCTGGATTAGAATTTAGTCTCATCCAAACTAAACCAAGCTTGCTTAAAAGCAATAGAGATGAATTTGAAAAGGCATAAATAATATTTGTTGACTATCGCTAAATGAGAAAGGAGAGTTCAGGCTTTGCCCAATTCTTTGATTCTTGAGCCAAGAGGAGGAACATACACTGGAAGCGTAACTGTGGGCATTAGTGTTAAGTTCCATGATGGGACAATCTGCGACGCCAAAAACCTCTCAGGTGTTGATTTTGTAATGTATACACTCGGTACAGTCGCCTTATTCTACAGAGACCCGATAACTATTACCCAGACCTCAACTCTCAAAGCCACGTTGCATGTGATTGGTTTCCCCGTGTTCACTGCCTCGGAGACCTATATAATAGTTCAGCCAATATCGCCCCCAAGTTTTAGCCCACAAGAAGGAACTGACCACAACTACAATAATGGTGACAATTTTCAAGTAATCCTCTGCAGCGAACCAAACACAGACGTTTTCTACAGCACAGACGGAAGCGAACCATCCACCGAGTATTCTTCACCTATTACTTTCGTCAAATCAACGACTATACGGGCAAAGGCATGCTTGAGGGGCATTTTTGGCATGCCTCTTCTCAGTTCAACAACGTCATCAGCAACCTACATTCTCAAGACGGCCACTCCATCGATCAAGCCCCCAGGCGGCATACATTACAATTCGCCCCTAACCATCAGCATGACAAGCAAGACAAAAGGAGCAAAAATACGCTGCACAAAAGATGGGTCTGCTCTCACAACAGCAACGAGCGGAGAACCCTACGCTCCCTTCCGAGTGGACAAAAGTTGCACAGTAACAGCCAGAGCCTTCAGAAAAAACTTCGAAGACAGCGACCCCGCATCAGAAAAATACACATTTAAAGTCGCTACGCCAGAAATTCAGCCGCCAAGCGGAACCTACACGGGCAACATAGCAGTGAGCATATCATGCAAAACAGCGATGGCGCTATTATTCTACACAAACAGTCAAACTCCTTCCGCCCCACCAATAGGAACGCATTACACTGGCCAATTCGCAGTTTTTGCGCCAACAGTCGGAACGGCTATAGTCAAAGTCACGGCTAGAGCTACCAGGATGAATTTCATCAACAGCAAAACTGCATCAGTCACGTACATACTTTACCCTGCACCTTCTACCACTCCAACCGTCAACCCTTCAGTAGCCACTCGTGCAACAGTATCGACAGGACAACTGCGGGTCAAATCCTTAGTGCGCTAGGGGAGCTTTAAAACCGCTGTTTTTCCAATACTCGTCTAAAGAGACTTACCAAAGAGTTTCTTGGAGCGCCAACTGCAAACAAAAGCTGGAAGAATGATTTTATAGGATCTTCCATAAGGAAGCTAGCTCACGCAGTTTTCCTTCATCCGAAAACTTGCTATTAAGCTATCCCTCAACAGTTCCTGAGATTTCGATAAAATCGGCTTGAAGAGAATAGAGCTTTTTAATTGCATCAAGCACTCTTGACCGAACAGGTTGAATTTCTGACATTTGCTCCATTATCTTCTGGTTCGCTGCGGAATAGTTCTTCTTATTAACGAGAGCCAGCACTTCCGTTGATTTCTGTCTTAGCCAATAAGTTATGTATTCAATGCCCTTTTGCATTTCACTATCGTCGAATCTAATACCAGTAAACAATTCTTCCATTCTCTTTTGCTCTTCTGTTTCGAGCACTCTCTGAAACCAAGGATTGAGGAAGGTTTTGTAGATGGCAGAAATCTTTGAGCAATGAGGCTTTGCTTCAGCCATATCGACTGCTATTCCCCCGCCAGAGTTTTTTATAAGTATCTTTCTACCATTTCGATTCTCCTCTGGGTCATTCTCAATAAACTCGATGCTTAAGTAATCAGTGAGAGCAGAATCAAGAAGCGTATAGATCTTTGAAATCTCATGGAGAGCTTGAACAAGTTTTTTTGAAGCTGGATCTGGCTGTCTCACCAATTTCTTCTTAATCGCTTCCAAAACTCCCAAACTTTCAATGTAACTAAAAGCTTTCTCCACTGTTCGATACCCCGTTTTAGATTCCAAACGCTATTTGTTCTTGTATCGCCGAAACACATTTAAAAGTTTTGAGGTAAGACCGAAAAAAGGGGCAGAAGGAGCCAAGCCTTTTCGAATAAATCCAAATTTAAAAACATCTCTTCGCTGTTGAGCGGATCCTCATCATTTTGGCTGGCAATCTGTTGCATAAGGTCTTTAACCAAACCAGAGCGCTTACCAAACGAGGCTAAAAAACAATGGACAATCTGATGTATGCGCTCATCTTCTATGTTTTAGGCGCCGTAGTAAGGACATTCTATGGCTTCATGGCCAAGATAATCACTTCGGACAATTCGGCTTTGCAGTTTGATGCGAAGTACTGGGCGACGATGGTTATGAGCATCATTGTGAGCTTTATGGGCGCAGTCGGCACGTTCGCTTTGGTTGTGCCTCCGGGCATAAACCTGGTGGCTGTCTTCCTGATGGCGTTTCCATCCGGTTACGCTTTGAACGACGCGGCGAACCGGGGAATCGGGCTCGTTCAGGGAGTTGCAGCTAAGGCAGGGGCGCAGGCGGCTGAAGCGAAAAAAGAAGGCGCCTAAGCTATGATGCGGACTAGAGACGGTCAAACGGTTACGCTGTCAAAAGGGCAAGTTGCAGCGATCGTGCTCATTTCGGTGTTAGCGGTTTCTGCTGCTGGTTCAGTGACGTATGCTGCTCTTCAAGCATCCGGGAGGTTTGGGAGCAGCGGCAAAATCGTAGCCATCGGCCTACAGGTCTTCAGAGACGCTGCTTTGACTCAGCAAGCAACCGAATTCAGTTGGGGTGAGCTCGCAGCTGGAAATACAGCGACAATGCAGCTTTGGGTCAAAAACAACGGCACCGTCCCAATCATCCTAAGCCTAAGCGCCGAAGACTGGACCCCACTAATCGCCCAACAGTACATAACGTTCTCATGGAACTATGCGCCGGGAACAGTCATCCAAAAAGGCTCCCTCCTAGAAGTCGCCGTCATAATCTCGGTTACCAGTATCTTGTCAACGTGGAAGACTTCACAAACAACATCTACATAATCGCAACAAAGGAATAAGACTTCAGCTGCAGACGCCGCCATTTTGCCGGCCTGGGCATTGCTTGATACTTGCGAAAAAATTGAGAATTTTAGCAACTACGTTTTAGTCAATGTTTTCACTTTTTATCCGCATGAACCTGTGCCACGCATTTCAGTTCTTGCAGACCTTTGCTCTCTGGATGAGTGTCTGCTTGATTCGGAGGTCTTTTTTCAAATTGCAGTTCTCTCCCTACAAAAGGTTTGCTGCAATAGTCTGAGCATACAAGATAAAAACTTTATGAAGACCAGAGATACGCGATAGCTAATCATTTGTCATTTTTTTCGGTTGTTTTGCTATCAATCCCTCCCAGGTCGCCGAGGGTTTACCACTCAACCATTGTTTCACAACTTGTTTGACCCAACCCAGTTCCAACAGGGTTTTCTCCACGTCAAGACCTTTGAATTCAGACTTTATGTCATCGGAGAAACTCAGTTACATTCGTAGTTTCTTCCGTATGCATTCTCCATTTTTCAATGAGCCATTTAGGAATCCAGTAGGGCTTCTTCTCTACATCATGCCATCCGAAAAATTCGCTGCCCTCTTCATCGATATACAGAAAGGCATGGTAAAGCTCATGTTCCACGGAATAGGCCAGTTTCTTTGCAGCACCAGGTGAAAGTTTTGCGGTATACTTTGAATATTTAGAATCGTTTGGATGAATTCTTACCCACCCAGGAAGATTCATGAAGATCATACTACCACTCTCATCCTCATAAAAATCAATTGCGTGCGTGTGTCCATACACGACGTTTATCTTTCCACTTCCATATTTTCTTAGTTATAAATTTTGGCGCTTTTTCACGAGCTGCATTGAAGTCGTATTTTATTGATTTGCCTCTGTTCCAAAGTTTTCTTCCATATCCATAAAATAGATAAGGCATACCCAATGATCCCAATAGCACCAAGAGGACCCAGTCCGCCATCCCAGCCGGAAGTCGTGCTATGGGACCAACAACAAATAGAAAAACAGCAGAGATGGCAAAAAGGATAAGAAAAATCAGACTGTATGATCCAAGTGCTGCAGCCACATTTCTGATTGGCGTCATCCATTTCCAGGTAGGCCATTTAAACAATTTGTCAAATTGGTGTCCATGAACGAACAAATACTCTTCATTTCCTTTTGAAGAAGTATGTTTTTCTTTCTGGAACTCTATTTCTGAGTCGCCTAGTGGATAATTTCTGCTAATATCTGCAAGTTCATGGTCGTGATTTCCCAACACATAAGTTTTCTTGCAATTTAGCACGGATAACAAATTTATAATGTATCTCGTTGAAAAATCAACAGATTTACTAGGTGCATCCCAGAGTTCTAAAAAGTCTCCAAGAAAAACTATTTCTTCCGGCGGTCTGAAAACCCTGTTTTTCATTTTTAGAAACGTCGAAGTCAAGGATGAGGGTATCAGAGGTTCGCCCGCACCGCGCTTTTCGAGTTCTTTAATCCACTTCAAAAAATCTGAAAAGGCCTTGGGGTCGCAAGATTCACCTTGCTTGGCGTGACCAAAGTGCGTGTCTGCGACTACGATTATGCTTTTGTTGGCGTCTCCCAACGAGTGCGACCCGCCTATTCTGCTCTTGTGTGTCATAAACTCTTATAACTTTAGGTCGAATGCTCGCAATATTCGGCTTTTATTTCTTAGCAAGAATTGCCTGTATGATTTGAAGCAAGTCAACGTTCGCAAAGCTCATTGGATTAAAGAGACCTTTCACTGTATTTCCAACTGTATCGATGAGTTTCAACTGCAATTCTAATCTGGTTTTTAATGCAGTAGCAACTTGTTCTTTGTGGATAGCGAAGATAGGATCATTCTCAACTGGGCGATTTGGCGGAAAGTCCTCTGTAACACTTCCGTTTAAAGCCCCGATGGTAGTTTTGAAGCAAACTTGAATTCCCATCAGTAAAACTGGTTGTGAGCTAGTAGAAAACGGTCTTGAAATTGGGCTCTTTAAGATTCCATCTATCGGCGTTGCAATAGCTTCGGCAACCAGGTCCAAAAGGGCATTCACCTATTGGACCTGACTTTATTATGCGATATGGTCTCTGTTTTTCGGGGCTTGGCAAATCATCGCAGATAGGGATTGGAACTTGGCAATGAACACGACCAAATTCCCAAAGAAGATCGTCCAAATAAGCTGCATTGAGTGAATTTCCTTTGGCAACTTCGTCAAATGCACTCATAGTCGTATGCCGAATAGTCTCTTCTTCCACCAAATCTACGAGTTCACCGCTACGAATCTTGTTTTCCAATACCTGGTTCGCTAGTACTATAATTCCCGTTCGCAGCGCGAGACGTTGTAATATGTTGTCCACCGGGGCATCGCAGATTCTCAGGATCCTTGATTTTTATTAAATGCCGCCTCTCTAAAAATTTGGATAGCAAAAACGACTTCTTGCTGATAGGATCTTGATAGGCAATAAATCGTTTGAGTAATTCGAGAAAACCGCTTCCGCCATGCACCAGAAAACCGTTAGACTTTGCGATCAGGTTTAAGACAGATCCATCGAAACTTTGCAGTAGCTCAGTTCCACAATTGCGAAGTATGGTTGCGCGTTCTTCTGGTCCAGCTATGTCTACAATTTCAGGGTCTGTTGCTCTGAAGAGTTCTGCGATTTCATCGGACGATATTCTGGACATTCGTTCGGCGGTGAAAAAAGTAGCGTCTTCATTGAACTTTTTCATGGCCAGAGCGTACATAAGTTCAGCGCCAGTTAGTTCTTTGCCATTGACCCTTCCTTTGAACGTTGTTCCTTTGGGATGCGTACGATGGTCAATAGCGACTATGAAGAAAAAGAAAAGTGCCACCCTGGACGGTTCCACTTCAGCATTTGGGTAAAGCAACGGATCATCAAATTTGTCAAAGCTGAACTCAAACCTCTTTATGCTTTCTGAAAGCTTCTGGCATTGAAGATTGTCAACAAGGGCGAATTCGGAGCCTTTAGTTTGATGTTGACTCTTCTTTGAGTTTTGTTTATTTTTAGTTCCGGGAACACGATTCAATATGACTCGACTCCGTTTTTCTATACTACTGACCCTCCCTGAGTAGACTCAGCTAATATATCTTATTTTAATTGCCGCCCTGTCTAAAAACAAATAGCTTCATTTCATGTGATGCGTCTTCCTCCACACCGGTACACCATAGGGGGTCGAAGACTTTACCAATAACATCTACATAATCGCAACGAAAAGCTAAACCTAAACCTAAACCTCTTCATCTCTCTCCGAAAAAATCGGTTCGAGTCCCCAGACCAATTAACTTCAAACGTCATAGTTGTTTAGAAAAAAAGAGTGGAATTAGTGTATTTATGAGAATCGATAGGCGCAGTCTCTGCACAGGTATCTCTGCACTTCTCCTTCACGGGTGTACCGCATTCCGCCTTTGTATATTCTTTGGCTTCTGCACCTAGGGCATTTCAAGGGCTCATCCAACGCTAAATTCACCCCCTAAGCCAGTTTTTTACCCGTCCCAGAAACGCCTTGACCCAGAAAAAAAAGGGATATGGCGAGAAGCGTTGCCACTCTGTTTGGGGTTCAAATCCCCCCAGTACACTTCTTTCTTGTTCGAATCAAGTCAGGACATTAGTCCGAAAATCTGATGGAAATTGAATCGGCCTTGCGATTGACTACCTATTGATCAGCGATCTTAAGAGTTCTCTGAATTCCCTCTTGAGCTGATCTTCTTTTCTTATTTTTTCGTCAGACATTGATAAGACACTGGCATATTCTTGAAGATCTTGTTTCACGAAGAAGTCTACATCTTCGAGTTTTGCGATTTCTTCCTCATACTCCTTCGCGCTACAACAATCCTGCAGCTTCATCTGCAGGTCCGTCAACTGGTTTAACGCTTTGTTATCATATTCAATTCTGAAACCTATTCTCTTCAGAGCATTTAGGACGGCTTCTATTGTTTCCATTAAGGTTTCTTTGCTGCGAGTCGTGTTTCCTACTGTAAAATGGAAGACTTCTGCCGTGGCCTGGTAATAGCTTTCAATAAGGTGATCAACGCGGACTTCTCTGGAGACTTCTACCATGCCGGCTTCAACGAGTTTTTTTATGTGAAAGTAAACAGTCTGTGGAGTCAAGCTCAGTTCCTGTGCGATCTGGCTGACGGTCATTTCTTTTACTCGAAGCAAGAAGAGCATTTTTCGGCGGGTTTGGTCTGCGGCTATCTTGAAGGCTTCGGGGTCGCTTATAGTTTTTACCGCTCTCATACTCGTTACCCTATTTATACAGGTGTATGAATGATATAAAAGTGTTTTTATGTTAACATCGTAATCTTTTCGAGTTGTATATTATATTAGCATTAATACATTCATATAAGCAGTAATATAATGTGAATGATGAGATTAAGTTAAAAACTTCTACAAATACCAAAATCGTCAATCCCATCAATAAGCTCTTCTCAAACCCTTTCAGAAAAAATACAGCCATCATACAAGATAACCTTGTTCATCCTATACCTGCCCAAATAATCTCTCCTACTGACCCATCCGATTGGTGTTTCTTGAAACCATACACCAAAACTGAATCGGAATAGGAAAGACAACAAGCCCAGGGAATCATATACGCCAGAATATCTCTCCCTGAGATAATAACGACATATGGCAGGTAAAAAGGTTGGAAGGAAGAAGAAACTCGCAAAACTCATCGGTCGTCATGGGCTTTTTTCAAGCAAAGAGAAGGTCGCTTTTGGCCCTAACGAACCATCCTCTATTGTTAAACTCGAAAAACAATTGAAAAGGCAAGGCTCAAATCACCTTAGCAAACCAAAATTCTTCAGAAAAAGTTTTCTTAAGTAAAAAAAGAAGAGTGGAAAGCAATCCTTAGTAATCCTCTTTCCATAGTTGGAAGTAACTTCTTGGATGATTGCACACAGGGCAAAAAGAAGGCGCCTCGCTGCTTTCATGAACATATCCACAGTTTATGCACTTCCACTTTGTTGGCTCGCTTTTCTTGAAAACGGTTTCGTTAATGATGTTATCCAGAAGTTTGAGGTACCGTTTTTCATGATAAGCCTCCACTTTTGCAACCATTTTAAATGTGTTAGCAACTTCCCGGAACCCTTCTTCCTCCGCGACCTTGGAGAAACCAGGGTAGAGCGTGCCCCACTCGAATTTTTCTCCTTCAGCTGCTGCCTGCAAGTTTTGATCCGTTGTACCTATCATTCCAGCTGGATATGCAGCTTCCACCTTTGCAGTTCCACCCTTTAAATGTTTGAAGAACAGTTTTGCATGTTCTTTCTCATTTTCTGATGTTTCCTCGAATATTGCAGAAATTTGTTCAAATCCTTCCTTGCGAGCTACACTGGAGAAAAAACTATACCTTGTTCGAGCTTGGGACTCACCGGCAAATGCGGCAAGAACGTTTCTTTCAGTTTTGCTGCCTATGAAATCCATATCAATGTCTCCTACCAAACTTCTATCTTTAGACTTTAATACCTTTTCTTTCACCGTCTTTCACATTTACAGAACCCAAGTTTAAGGTGACAACTAAAATATTGAGAGAAATGAAAAAGCGGCATCACCGATATCTTCAGCCCTGGGTTTCGGGACAGTTCGAGCGCTAAGTTAGTGGTGCTTGGTTAGATTATTTTTCCTGGAGTATTCGAAGCTTAGCCCTATACTCTTCTTCGGATAATTCCCCTTTGATGAACCTCATTTTCAGCTGATTTAGTGGATCCTCAATTGTTCCAGGCTGGAAGGCAGGCTGCTGTCTGAAAACCATCTCTTCAGGTTTGTTGAACTCCCATTCCATTTTGCCAAGCAGATCTCCTTCATGTTTCATTGATACTGGTTCCACGGCTATGCCGTTATACGCGATTTCTAATGCGTCTATGAAGATCTCTAAATCGTTGCGATTGACTCTCTCCAGGTGGATTTCAGTACCATCCTCACTTTTGAAAGAGATTTCCCCCCACACCACGGCGCCTTTGTGCGCTTTGATTTGGAGGAGCTTTTGGAAGGGTATGGATTTGAAGGCGTAGCGACCCAGGTGTCTTTCGTCGAAGTAGATGAGGCGGAGGTTTGTAAGTATGATATAGTCTGGTTGTTCAGTTATTTCGAAGGTTTTGAGGTAACGTATCACTTCTTCTCCAGGGGAAAGGTTTTTTTTCACACCACCGGGTAGCTCGTCGATTAGACTTTTGGTAGGAGATTTGTTGCTCATTTTTTCACCATCTTCAACAATGGCAAGTCTTTGTGACTATTCAGTATACACTGCTAAATTGTTTAGTACGTCTCATATGTCTTTCTATGATCCGCTCATCTGGGGAAGAGAAACATACATCCGCTACAATCTTGAGAATAAAAACCTGGTTTTCCGTTTTTGAGATAACCTCCAGCTACATTTTCAATGTTATATACAAAACTTGTAGACTACGCAACAGATAGTTCGATGCAGTTACGAATGCAACCTTCTTAAGTCGTAATTTAACCATACTGAAGTCTGACAAATCTTATATACACTAATAACCGATAAAAAATCTCACTTTACAAACAGAGAGTAGAGAGATGAAAACACCTATGAACAAAACACATTTTGGAGCAACAGCAATATTGCTCTTATTTGCCTTCAGCGTAATCTTTGCATCTATGCCAAACGTAGCCGCGCATGACCCTCCAATAGACATTCCAACATGGGCTTACATGAGCGCCTCGCCCTCAATCGTGGGCATCAACCAGCCAATCATCATCGTAATGTGGCTCAACGACTACCCCACGACTGCTATCGGGGCTTACGGCGACAGGTGGGACGGATTAACAGTCGACGTCACCAAACCAGACGGATCCACCACCACCCTCGGACCTTTTGTATCAGACCCAGTCGGCGCAGCATACACATCCTATGCACCTGACCAAGTCGGAATCTACAGTTTTGTCTTCAAGTTCCCAGGCGACTACATTACCGGTGAACCCGTTCCGCCGGGAGGCTTCATCATGGGAGGCGCAATCACAATTGGCGACACTTATCTGCCAAGCCAAAGCGACCCAGTCCACGTAACCGTACAGCAAAACCCAATACAAGCATACCAAGAAACTCCGCTTCCAGAAGGCTTCTGGACACGCCCAATCTATGGAGCCAACAGAAACTGGTGGCGAGTTGCAGGGAACTGGTGGGGCATAAACGTCCCTGGACACAATTTCGGAAGAATCAACAACTATAGCACAGGGCCATCAACCGCTCACGTCATGTGGACAAGGCCTTACTGGGAAGGAGGCATTATGGGAGGAGAAACAGGAGACATAGGCTACTACACAGGCCTGTCATACGAAACCTTCGGCCTCAATCCACCCATAATCCTCAACGGCAAACTCTACTACAACGTCCAAACACCGCCAAGGTACGGCTGGTACTGCGTAGACCTCCGAACAGGAGAAGAGCTCTTCTTCCACAACACAACCGGCCCAATAGCAGGCACAACAAACAAGTACCCAGAATCAGGCGCAGACTTCGACTTCTCAGGTGCACTTGTCGGCGACACGCTGAACTTCGGCCAAGTACTCGACATAGAACTTCCTAACCAGCACGGGGGCTTACCGTACCTATGGAGCACCGGGCAGATGGGCAGCGTCTACGGAGGAACCGGAGCTTCAACGACATGGCAAATGTTCGATGCTTTCACAGGCAACTACATCTGCAGCATTGCTAACGTGTCTATGAGAGGCACACAAGTAATTGGCAAAGAAGGAAGCATACTATACTACAACATCGGAGGCACAGGTCCAAGCAAATACCTAACAGTCTGGAACAGCACTCATGCCATTTGGTACCGCACGAAATACGTCTCAAACCAGTACTGGATGTGGAGACCATACCTGAACCGCACATTTGACGGCAATTTTGGTTTCTCGATGAACGTTACCATTCCAGCGGTGCAGGGAGCCATATTTGAGATAGTTCCAGGCAAACAAATAATCGGTGGAACATCAGGCAAGAACAACAACACTGTCACTTTGGAAGGCAACCTGTGGGCTCTAAACCTTGACCCCGCAAACGGAGAAATCGGCAAATTACTGTGGAACAAAACCTTCGTACCACCAAAGACAATCGTGGCTGATGCAAATGGCGGCGTCTTCGGGTACGGAAAGATGACAGGGCCACAGGTAGACTCAGCTAACAGCGTCTTCTTGTTCAGCGAGTCAATCACACGCAACCGATGGGGCTACGACTTAAACACCATGCAGCAACTTTGGAAGACCACAGAACCTGAACCACAATGGCAGTTCTACGGCATGTCCACTTCAATCTACAAGAACAAGCTTTTGTCCTACGGCTATGGCGGAGTACTAATTGCCTATGACATAAGATCCGGAAACGTTCTGTGGAAATGGTCGAGCGGAACAGTTGGCTTTGAAGGTTACTACGAGAACACGCCGCTCTCACTGGGCGCCATAGCAGATGACAAGGTTTACCTGTATTCAAGTGAGCACTCGCCCTCTATGCCGCTTAGACGCGACGCCTTCATGTGGTGCGTAAACCTAAACGATGGAAAACTATTGTGGAGAATCCAATGCTGGGGCAATAACCCTGCTTTAGCCGACGGCTATCTCGTTGCTCTGGACTCGTTTGATAACCAGATCTACTGCTACGGCAAAGGACCAAGCGAAACCACCGTCACAGCTTCACCCGCAACAGTTGGCAAAGGCAATGCAGTGCTAATACAGGGCACGGTAACAGACCAGTCATCTGGGGCCAAAGGGTCACCCGCAATCTCAGATGCAGACCAGGAAGCTTGGATGGAATACTTGTACCAACAACGACCTAAACCAGAAAATGCCATGGGCGTTAACGTAAAGCTAACGGCAGTTGACAAGAATGGAATACAACAAAACATCGGAACAGTCACCAGCGACGCAAACGGCAACTACGGCTTCACATGGGCTCCGCAATTAGAAGGAACATACAAGATAGTCGCGACATTTGAAGGGTCAGGAGCATATGCGGCATCAGACGCAACAACATATCTAGGTGTAGGCTCAGCATCAGCGACAAGTCCCTCGCCTTCCGTGGCTCCCCCTCCATCCGGTGCAACACCAACAGCAACGTACCTGGCAGTAGTCGCTGCAGTGATAGTCATTGTCGTTGCGGCAGTGGCGCTTCTCCTCCGAAAACGTAAATAATCATGCAAAAAACAACACACCCCTTTTTCTTTTTCTTGATTTTTTGTCCCGACTCCGTCTAGTATGGACTATGATACATAACTGGGGCGCCTGCAATCCGAGTTCAATTCCAAATGGCGCCAATTTTTGTTCAATCCCGTACATTTTTTGCTTGGGCGCACTCAAGGAATAATGGAGAAATCAGGTCTGTCTGGACTCGTGAGTCTGCCCTGATTGGACCGGGCTCCATTTTGTTTATTTATCTTTTTTGAGAAGGGCAACTGAAGGGTGTTCGCGGGGATAGATAGCTGGACAGCAAAGTTTCATGCGATTGCTGAGGTGTCGAACTCTAATCTTAAAACGGTTATCGCATGTCAAGATTGATGGCGTATCAGTCTCGAAAACGGAGCAATGACGGTCCTCAGAAGACTTTTGCTCAAACTGCGCATAGCCTTGTTGCATAACGCCAGATATCTTAGCGCGCTGCATCTGGTTCTTAGCTAATCGCGCATGCTTCGTTTCAACACAGAGCGCGCGTGCTTATTCAAATCAAATTCCCACATATTTACTCTGTCTTTCGAAAAGCATAAAACGAGATAGTATGCATATTGAAATGCTGAGGTCGCTGTTAACAATGAATGTATTTGGGGCTTTGCTTATCATATTGAACGTTGCGACCATCTTGGGGCCAATAGCTGGAGTAGCTTTAGTATATCAAAGCAACCTACAGGAGATGGTCATTCCTCCTCAGATTCAAGGAATAATAGATTCAGGCGGAGCAAGCAGTGCTGACCTAAATGGCGCCACCTTTTTTACTGGAGATGCCTTGCAGCTTCCGCAGTATGTTCGCTCCACAGTGGACACGGCTGCAAGATCTGTGACCATCATTTTGAGCTTCGCGAATCCCTTGGATGTTGATCTAACAATGAAGTCAATTTCCGCAAATGTCGTTTGTTCTGAACACAGTTTCACTTTGGGGTATGCGAGTCTAACTCAACCAACAATCCTTAAAGCAAGACAAACTTCAGAAATGGCGATAGTGTGTCACTGGACAATCGAGGCTGAAAACCACTTTTCAACTGCACATTCCGGAGAATCAGGAGTTGACGTAGATGTAACAGGAATCACAGTAGACGTCAACGGCATAACCATTAAATCAAACGAAAAGTACCACATTCCGAACCTGCCCATTAGCATGCAGATTGCGCCTCCTCAATACGTTAGTTCACAGCCAGATTTGGGTACGCGCACGGTCAAAATTACTTTCAGTTTCGCTAATCCATTCAGCTATGCTCTGCAAATTAACTCAGTCTCAGCAAGTATTGCGTGCGGGACAGACGGTTTCCTGCTTGGTCAGGCAAGTCTTGCTGAACCAGTCACTGTTCCTGCCTCTTCAACTTCCAACTTCAATATCTTGTTCGGTTGGACGCAGGACGCTGAAAATCATTTCTCAACGGAACATAAAGACGCTAAAAGCTTGGATGTGGACATCGTAGGACTTACGGTTAACGTGAACGACATCACCGTGAAAGCACCTAGTTCCTATCATGTTCCAAGCGTTCCGTTGGGTTAAGGAGGGAAAGACGACGAAAGCTAAGATGAACTGGTTGGCTCTCGCAGGAGGCGTTTCAACTCTTTGCCTGATCGCTATATCCGTTTTCGTACCGTGGTGGGTGCTCTCGGTTGGCGAAGGCTTGGTCAAAGCAAACGTCTCACCCATTTACACAGACTTCAACTTCGTCGGAAGCATCTTCACAGTCCCGTTATTGTTTGCGCTAAACCTTGCAAGCATACTAACGTTGACTGGAGGCGGTATTGCTATGCTAATTTACTCAATTAAACCGGAAGAAACCTACAGTAAACGGCTACTTGGATTCGGATACGCAAAACCGCTGTTCTCAGTTGTTCTCTTCGTTGTCGTCCTGATAGCTTTGCAGCAAATCATAAAATTGATGGTTAACCTCGATATTCCAGTACTTGGTTCCGCGACAAGTGTGTTGCCTCAGAGTAGTACCTACGGCACAACGGTGACTGTTCTGATGTCGGCTGACCTGCAATGGCCTTTCTACTTAGCCGTTGTGGCGGCGGCGCTGTGTCTCGCGGCAAGATTCTACCACAAAAAGATTGCACCTCCAATGGCGACGCCCCCAGCTTCCCCTCCAACATCAACATCTACATCTCCCACACCCAGTTTATAGCGTGCGCGGTTGTTCCCAAATTGGTGTTTAACGGTTTTTATTCCTAATAGATTTTGGACGTTTCCACGTTTCAGTTCTGTACAGCCTAAGTTGAACCTCGTTGAATATCGCGGAAATCATATGCGTATGCGCAATGCTTAAGCTGAAGAAACCGTTTAATAGAATCCTTAACGTAGAGACTTGAACATGGAGAGAGATTTCGATTAGCCCTAAAAAGAGAACCCCAAGAAACGCCAAGAACAAACGCGGTAAAGAAGACTACGCTGTAGCCGTAGGAAAGGAATATGAAGTAGAAATCAGCCAAATGAGCCCCAACGGAGAAGGCATTGCCAGAGTCAAAGGCTTCATAATCTTCGTACGCAAGGCTAAACTCGGAGATCACGTGAAAGTTAAGATTACAGACGTAAACTCGGTCAGTGCAGACGCAGAAGTAGTCAGCAACATCCAAAGTTGAGTAAATCTGAATCAAAATTGGGTAAACTGGGGATGCGCTCTTCCGGTCAATATTGTTCAAAATAGTGTCGTATAAAGGATAGCATGCGTTTTAACTCCGCAGCCTCTCTTAACAAATAATGATTTGACGAATGCAGGCATGAAACGTCTGTGAAAAAAGATTAGTGAAAGATCGTCTCCGTAGCTGAGAGGATTCTAATTCCCCATTCCGCCAAAATACTGCTACCGCGTAGTTTGTACCCATGAGAATCATGTCGGAATCTCATGCGTGTCGTTCAGTATTTTCCTGTCCAGCAGTACAAACACAAGTCTTCTTTCTTCAGGTTTTGGCTGTTAGGTGCTTCTATTACGGCTCTGACCATTTCATCCACCGTTACAAACCTAAGCGTAGTAAACCCGATGCTTCGCCTTATCTCTTCTATCATCACTTTATAATTCGGGGCACTTGAGTCCATTCGTGACGCATAATCTATTTCTTGTTCAGCGTTTTCCAAGCTCTTATGGGTGGCTAGGTCGCTGTTCCTGGTTGACAAGTCGTAAATACAAGGATGCAGTTGGGGAGGGGAGGCAATTCGTCCATGTATCTCTCGAGGGCTAAAAGGCCAGATTTTTTCTCGCAACAGATCCTTAAGTTGTGTGCCTCTTCTTATCGAGTCATCCACGAGAACTATTCTCTTGCCGCGTATTATCTGAGGGTTCGGCACTTGTTTGTATTTTGCGACAAGTTCACGTTTGCGTTGGACAGGGGGGATATAACTTCTTCCCCACCCCGGCGTATACTTAATAACGGGGCGCCTAAATGGAGCAACCAACTCCAATACATTGTTGAGACGTTCTTCGAAATCATCCAGCGCAATCTTGCCCTGCCTGTATTCTGCAAGGAGGGCTTGTGTCGTTTCTTTGGCAAGTTCTATTTTTCTTTTCACGTATCCAACTGAATGTGGAAGACCAGAGTCGGCTATACCAGAAACTAAATCGGCTTTTACTCCGTCATTCTCAGCTAGGAAACCGCCGCATCGTTCTCTGACGATTTCGGAATTTATGCCATAGAAATCAGAAGCTGGAAACCCCGAGTAAACATGAAGAAAAGGGCAGAACTTCTTTTTTCCGCGGGTAGGTATTCTCGTCTCCAAACCATCTTCTTTGAGCGAGACGATTTCCCGATAATCAAGAAACTTTGACACCTCGTAGCCAAGATTTGGAAAACACGTGGTTTCGGAAGCAACCGCCCAACTGTCTTTTTTTGAGCCAACTACCAAAGGAGAAGTGTCTCCAGCCGCGTAAATCGCGTTATCCTTTTTGGATAGCAAAAGCAAAGAAATCGAGCCATTAATTTTTTGGTACATTCCCTCTATGCCATTAGCGATCGTTTTTCCCGAGCATATTAGTTCGCCGACAAGCTCAGTCTGGTTTACACTGCTAGCTCTCGCCCTGTGTCTAGATTTCTTAAAGGTTGAACCGGATTCAATTAGTTCCTCATATAATTCTTTGGAGTTCTTGATTAGACCAACAGTGCAAAGTGCGAATTCGCCCATTTTCGTCTCGAACTTAATTGGCTGCTCCTCTTTTGTATCACTAATTACTCCTATGCCCAAGCGGCCGTTCAATTTTCGATAGTGTTTACTGAATTTCGATTTGAATTGGCTGTTGCTTATATCATGAGAAAAAACGTCTATGCCATCATTGAGCAGGCCTAAGCCCCCGACTTCTGTCCCAAGATGGGTGTTGTAGTCAGTTCCGAAAAATAGTTCTCTGCGGCAGTTAGTTGTCGACGCCACTGCGAATAGCCCGCCCAACATTGGTAACACATCAGCATTGCCATGGTTGCGTGTTCACCCTAAAAGTGTTTCCGGAATCAGTTTATGATATTTTGAAGAAGAAAGCGTTGGTCGAGAGGTGTCGAGGGTTACCCCCTAAGGTAACCATAGATTTGCCAACAACAAGCTAGCGTTACCTTCTGCTCATAGTTTTGCCTCAAATTTCACATGTGTACAAACGTGAAGCGAAGGCTTATACCGCGCGCAGTTCTAAAGTCATCTGCAGGGGAATAGAACGTGAGATTTTTGGCTAAACAGCATTACTTTAGGAATGGTTGGGAATGCCGTAAATGCGGCAGCATGACGGAGCACAGAAAGCAGAGAGAGGGCGGCAGTGTTGAGCTAATTTGTGTGGTTTGTGGGTGTAGGCTTCGCGCAGATCTGACATTGAAGCGCTCTTGAACGTATTCTCCAGGTCTCGCTGCAAAAGCTCAAAAGGCTTAGATGTCCTTTTTAATCTCGCGAACTTGAGAATCCATGCATGCACAGGCGTGGAGAAATCTCCTTTGACGTGGAATAGCCCAAGGGAACAAGAACCAGAAGATATTGGACCCTCACTAGTCCATGTGGAAGTAGACAATTGAGTACACTGAAATCTTTAGGACCAAGAGCTATAGCACTGACTAACTGTTGCGGGTCCGTACATCGCCCAGCCAATTTCTTGATTTCATTATTGTCTTGCCGGCTACCGTTAGCGACAATGCACCCTCATATGGGCACATTTCGACGCAGCGTAGGCAGAGCATGCATCTGGATTCGGTTACGTCTCCGCCTTTTTTCTCGTACATTTGTGTGGCTTGTGTGGGGCAGACGCGTTTGCAGACGCCGCATTTGGTGCATTTCTCCTCGCTTTTTTGCAGCTTCGTTAAGGCAATTTGCTTAAATGGTGCAAAGGAGCTGAATAAGGCGGTCAATGCGCCGAGGGGACATATTCTGCACCAGAAACGCCTGTACGCAAAAGCCAAAATCGTTACTGCAACAAGGACCGCCAGATTCAGGGATGTCACATAGAAGCCCGTTATCCAAAGTGGTCCATAACTGATTTGGGTGATGTATGAGAAGTTCATGTAGCCAAACGCACATTCGACAAGCACGCAGAGTGGTCTTGCGGGGCATACCAGGCAAAATGGTTCGTTTAAGCTGCCCACGATGCCTGCTTCCGTGCCCAAGGGGCCGCCAGGTCGAGTACCTGGGATTATTTCGGTGCCGAAGATGGCGTATGACCCGAAAATGACGCTGAGAATCAGAAAAACCGCGATGATTATGTATCTCAGCTGTCCCAGCGCCGTGTTTGTTTTCTCAGAGAAACTCAGGTGTCGCCACTTGAAGATTTTCCGGGCGCGAATCAGCAAATCCATGTACAATCCAAACGGGCAGAACCAGCCGCAAAAGAACCGCCCTAAAACGATTGACATGATGATTAGCATGCCAAAGACAATTGCCAGCTTTTCTAAGCCTGAAGTTGAGTAGAAAACTTCGTATCCACGTTGGAAGTTCCAAAACGGGAAAATGTACCCTTGAATCTGCCAAATTGGGCAAGTTACCGTCCTACCGTTCGGGTAGTAGCAGGCTAGAATGGGCACGGATATGCCATCAGGGAACTGATTACCGAAAAACTCCGCCCCTATTAGACGATCTCGTGGCGACGGCCCTAGCGGTTGCCAAAGCGGTTGGTTGAATGGACCCAAAAACAGCCCCATAAAGACCGCGCCAACCGCCATGAATTGCATGAAAAAGCGCAGATTGCTTACATTACGAGTTTTGTTCCTTGACAGTTTCAGAATTGCGGCCGTCCCAGCGACCACTACTAGGACGAATATAAGCACCACCAGGACACTTGAGTTTTCTGAGGGCATCTTGTTTCCTTACTATTTTGGCTCTGTTGATTCTTTCTTTCTGATTCTGTTTATTCTCCAAATCGCCACCGCGATGGCAACTGTAAAGGCGACCGCCACAGCTGTTCCTATAGCCACCGAGTGCCGCTGATATAGAGGTGTGTTTGAGTCGGTGGCGTCACCAAAAACATCGGGCAAAGTGTAGTATGCGATGCTCACGTTGACGGTTTTAGCCATCACCGTTATCGTTTGGTCTGAGGAGACGGTCCAGCCTTCGTTTAGTCCCATGAAGACTCCGTTGAAGGCAACGCTCCATTCGCCTACTTTGGGAATTTCTCCAAAGTTGAAGGCTTGCTTTCCTTGCCCAGAAACGTTGTATCTTAGCGATACGCCATTGAGTGAGATGTTGAAGGTGCGGTACGAAAGGATGGTAACATCGGAGTTTTCAGCGGATACCGTGAGGTTAAGTCTCTGGAGTCCGAAAGAGTTGTTGAGGGACAGGTTAACGAATCGCCAAGAACCATTCTCCAAGCTAGCATGCTCATAAGTGCCGTTAGTGGAGAATCTTACGACGCCTTTAAGGTCTGGAATGGCAAATGCATCATTCGGCTTAAATGCTATGACTGGTTGGGCTTGAGCGCAAACGCACAAATATGGAGAAGCCAAAACAACTGTGAGAATAATGGTCACGCTTGCGAAAACTCCTGACTTGCTGACGAGCGTTGTGATCTGGGTAAGTGGCATACTGTACCGTAGATAAGATAATGTCTGGCTATAACCTTTGTTCTTTTCAATCGCGAAGCCTTAACAGCAAGTCAGCCTTCGCAAAAGTTATAGCCAAAAAACCACAGAAAACCAAACACGTTGAGACAAAATGAACAGAGAAGAACTTCAGGCACTCTCAAAGAGTGAAATCCCGCAATTGGCTTCAAAGCTGGGCAAAGCAGACGTCTGTTTCCTCATTAAGATGCTTTCTGAGAAAGAGGATGCCGTCAGGTACAACTCGTTTCTGATGCTGCTAAACAGTTCACTCGAGTCACCCTATACCTACGAGCACTGGGATGAGCTTGAGCAAAAAATGGGAAGCGACAACTCGTACCAGCGCAGTATTGGTCTGATGCTCATTGCCAAAAACGTCAGATGGGACAAAGAAGGCAAATTCGAAAAAGCCCTAAACCGATACCTAAAGTGCTGCGCAGACGAGAAATTCATCACTGCGCGGCAAGCCATTCAGGGAATTGCCACCATCGTGAAAGCAACTGGTAAATACAACGAGAAAATTGAGAAGAGCCTTAGAAGCCTGCAGCTTTCCCAGTACAAAGAGAACCAGCAGAAACTTCTAAACAAAGACATCGCGATTGCACTAAAGATGTTAAACAGCAAGGCTTAGGCGCCGCCCGACGGGAAAGATGCGTACCCAGATAACCTTAAATTTCCCTGAGAATATTGGCTTAAGCAATGCGGCCGTCGTCTAGTCTGGTTTAGGACTTTAGCCTTCCAAGCTAATGATCCCGGGTTCAAATCCCGGCGACCGCACCACACTCACCATACACCAGATTTTGCTTGCTTTTCTTTTTCCCTTCGCAGAACGGCAGCACTGTAAAGGCGGCTGTGACAAGGACTGCAACAATTGCAAACACCGCTAATGTTAAAGTGCCAAACGGGATTAAAGGCGAAGAAGTGATGGTTGGCGACGGTGAAATGAAAGGACTAAGTCATTCCGTAGTTGGAATCTCATGGGTTGCTGTGGGAATTGGTCAACAAGGTAGAAATACAAGACTGCAGATTCTCAAAACATGAAATGCGGAGATTGTGGCCAAGAACTTCTTCAGGCACACCCTGAGATATGTCCCTATTGCCGAAGCAAAAACCTAATTTCCGAAGAAGATACCTCAAAGCAAATACACGACGCCCAACAACTTGCCAAAGCCGGACGGTACGAGGAGGCGGCTTAAGTTTTGAGAAACTGGACATGTGGAATGAGGCAAAGCAATGCAGAACGCAGGCGAAGAAAAAACATGCCAGTTCTAGCGAATCTGGAAACTGGCAAACTCGCAGCAATCAGCATTTTCTGCCCACACTGCGGCGCCTCACAGACTGTCAACTTGAAATCGCCTGAGGAAACCTGCAACCGATGCGGAACAACCTACCTTATTCCGAAAGAAGCATTGGGTCTTGTGCTCTTCGAAAAATAAGGCAAAATACCCAGTCGATGGAAAAAGCAGCATTTTAAAGGTAACAACATAAAAAACATCTAAAACAATGCAATCACAGCGATCAGTTCATCAAAAATTGTAAGCAGCTTGTTTAAACCAACAGACCAAAAAACAGCTCCACTTCGATGTTCGAAGAGCAACCAACAAAAATCGTTAAATCAGCAGAAGCTAATGATTCAAGCTATGGCAAAACCAAAGCCGCCTGTGGATCTAGAGGAAAACCAAAAACTCGACAGTAACCTACTCGAGCGGCTGGCAAAAGCCCTTGAAGACCTGCATGATCTCAGAAAGCTAATTTTATGTAATCCTAATTAGGCGCTTCACACATAGCCACTACTAGGTGTTTTTACGAGAGACAAGAAAGCCGCAAAATCAGTCAGCCGCGATGAATGCGTCAGAGAAATCGCAGACGAACTCAAGAAAGACAAATGGCACGTGAAAGCCGATTTGCCAGGCTTCGAGAAACCCAGCAAAGTCGGCTCCTTCCTGCCTGCTTTGGATGGCGGAGAAGAAAGGCTGCATGCGCAAAATCTGTGAAGTCGCAACAGAAGAAATGTTCAGCGGCGACAAAGAACGGTACCTGGAAGTTAAGAACTACTGCGACGAATACGACTTCCATTTCTACGTGGTTGACAAAGAGGGAAAACGAAGGGAAATCGAACCATCTAAGTTTGGGAAAACAGCTGAGCCGAAAAGGTGAAAAGCAACATCGGCCTAGCGTAATGCCAAATGATGGTGATTCTGAAATGGGTGAAGAAATTAACATGGCAACTATACAAGTTGGCGGTATAAAGGCAGTCTTCAACCTTAACAAGAAAGACTTCAGCACTGGAAGCAAAGGCTATCATGCAACGGGCAAAGTGGAAGCTGGAGGAAAAAGGTACCAAGTCAATATCCAACTTGTAGAAATAGGTTCGAAACCTAAAGAGAAAGAAAAATAAGTCAGTTTTCTTTTTCAATTTTTTCTTCGCCTTGTTTATCTTAGTGAAAATGGCATGATGCTTGTGAGTTTCAGAATAGTTAGTTACCAAAATAGGTTCAGGAATGGAGTCGTTAAGATTTGGGAGCAATGTGGGCTCATTAGACCTCAAAACGACCCTATGAAAGACATTGAGACGAAAATGGGTTTCCAACCCGACTTATTCTTAGTTGCAGTTTTAGATGACCAAGTTGTTGGCTCAGTCATGGCGGGTTACGAAGGGCACAGGGGTTGGCTCAACTACTTGGCAGTCGCTCCTGAACAACAACACAAAGGTTACGGCAGGAAACTCGTCGAGAAAGCAGTTGCTGAACTGGAAAAGCTTGGTTGCCCAAAAGTTAACCTGCAGGTTCGCGACGATAACGCGGCGGCCGCAGAATTCTATAAGCATCTGGGTTTCAAAGAAGACCTAGTGCGCAGCTTCGGAAAAAGGCTGACAAACGAAAAATAAGGAAGAGAGTTTTAGGACAAGACTTCTGCGCTAATCAGCGTGACAGGAGTAACCGGCTGAGATTGCTCGCCATAGGCGTTTGTGGTTACGGATACGCGCGATATGCTCAAGACTACGTCCATTCCGCTGATGACTTGCCCAAACTGAGTGTACACCGCGTCGAACCTCGTACCCTGTTGATCTATGGCGTTGTTGCCGTTGTCTGCGACGTTGAGGAAGAATTGGCTGGTGGCTGAGTTCGGCTGGTCTGTTTTTGCCATAGCGATGCTGCCGGCTATGTTGCGATTTCCGGTTCCAATTTCGTCAGCGATGGTAGGAACGTTCACGGAGTTGTTCTGTCCACCTTGAATCATGAAGCCGTCGATTATTCGGTGGAACACAGTTCCGTCATAGACGCCCTGCTTAACTAGATTAACGAAGTTCGTGGTTGTAATTGGTTTGTCATCACGCATTTGGATGATGAAATCGCCCATTGATGTGTGGAACAAGATTTGCGCGCCATTTGCACTGTACTCGCCGACTGGTGAGGTTAAAGCAGGTGCAAGAGTGGGTTTAGGAGTAGGCGTTGGCGTGGGTGTGGCAGTCGCTGTGGGCGATGGAATTGAACTGGGTGACGGTGAACTCGAAGGCCCAGAGAATAAGCCTGAGCCAAAGGCAGCAAAAGCAGCTAAAACAATCACCACAATAGCTACGATGCCTATCATAGTCATTAGTCTTTTGTTTTTGGCTTTTGTCTGCGGGTTGTTCTTGCCCCATTCAGGCTTGACTTGATTTTGACTTTTGCGGAATCTACGTGAGCGTGGCATGCTCAGAAATAACGGTCGAGATTTTATTTAAACGTTTCAAGATTTTAAGTCCTTCTGGAAAGAAAACGCTGAATGCAGAATCTCGCAGCAACCCATTGCGGTTCTGACCTTATTATCGATAGCAGTAGCAGTCTATGCTCAAAGCCTGAGCGCGCCAATCATCACGTTCCCAGAAGGCACCTGTGGGCAAATTCCCAGGCTGGAAACCCATCAACAGGATTCAACGATGGCTTCAGGCTATGCGGCTTTGGATACCCTTGGCTAAACGGAAACACCGTCGACGCGGGTCTCTAATAAGGTCTCGCCGCCCATCCTGGGAGTGGCATGTGTGGAATGATGGGAAGAACAAGCTGGTAAGCTGCAAAAACAAGCTACCAAGACGTTCCTCATTCTCTTGTTTAACTAGGAAGAGGAAACTTGCTGCAAACCAAAGACTCATCATCTGAGATTGGTTTTATTCGGTTGGCGTCGGCTGGTATCTAGCAAGGTAGCCCTTAGTTATCTTCGGTGGCTTGGGCTTCCAGGCGGCTTGGCGTTTTCTGATTTCTCCGTCTGAAAGATCCACTGATAGGATGCGATTAGGGATGTCGATGGTTATGACATCACCGTTCTTCAACACTGCTATGGGTCCGCCTTCTGCTGCCTCAGGTGCAACATGTCCGATGCAGCCTCCACGCGTGGCTCCCGAAAACCGCCCATCCGTAATTAGCGCAACGGATTCGCTCAGCCCCATACCCGAGATGGTAGCTGTTGGCAGCAACATTTCCGGCATGCCGGGTCCTCCTTTGGGTCCTTCGTAGCGGATGACAACGACGTCGCCTGCTTTGATTTCTTTGCGTTTTATAGCCGCAATTGCCTCGGTCTCGGACTCGTAGACTTTGGCGGGTCCGATATGTCTGAGCATCTTAGGCGAAACAGCAACGGCTTTAACAACGGCACCTTTGGGTGCAACGTTTCCCCTGAGTATGGCAATGCCGCCCTCCTTATGTACAGGGTTACTGAGGGGACGGATGATTTCGGAGTCCTTGACGCGGAAGTTCTTAATGTTTTCTGCTACGGTTTTCTCCGTAACTGTCAAAGCTTCTGTGTGAAGGAACTTCCTGAGCTCTGCCATGATAGCAGGTATGCCGCCTGCATTATCGAGTTCTTCCATATCATGGGGTCCACTGGGAACCATGCTGGCCAGGTGGGGTACTTTACGGCTGATATCATCAAATTTCATTATGGGTAATGAGACTCCCGCTTCTTTGGCGATAGCTGACAAGTGCAGCACCGTGTTTGAAGAGCCCCCTAGGGCGGTGTCGACAACGACAGCATTTTCGAAGGCCTCCTTAGTTAAGATACTAGAAGGCTTCACCCGGTTCTTGACTAGTGCCACGATTTTCTCGCCCGTCTCCTTGGCTATGCGCATCTTCTCTTCGCTTACCGCCAGAGCCGTTGCGCATCCTGGCAGTGACATACCCAAAGCTTCCGTCATGCAAGCCATAGTGTTAGCTGTGAACATGCCGTTGCAGCTGCCACAGCCGGGGCAAGCTACCTGCTCGAGTTCCGCGAGTTCTTTCTCGCTGATTTTACCCGCGAACGCTTGACCAGTGGCTTCGAAAACAGTGTCCACACCGACTTTCTTTTCGCCAAGTTTGCCTGACTTCATGGCGCCACCAGTCACTGCGATGGCGGGTACATCAAGCCGCCCGGCTGCCATTAGCATGCCCGGGGTTACTTTGTCGCAGTTCGAAATCATGACCATACCGTCTAGCCGGTGAGCTTGCATCATAACTTCCACGGAGTCAGCTATGAGTTCGCGACTGGGAAGGCTATAGCGCATGCCCTCATGCCCCATGGCGATGCCGTCGCACACGGCTATGGTGTTAAATTCAAACGGCACTCCGCCTGCTGCAATTATGCCTTCTTTGACGGTTTGTCCAATCTTCTGCAGATGGATGTGTCCTGGCACGACTGATGTGTAACTGTTCGCTACGCCTATGAACGGCTTTTTGAAGTCTTCACGGGTTAATCCCAACGCTGCGAGTAAAGCTCTGTGGGCGGCCCGTTCCACGCCGCATTTGATTTGTTCGCTTCGTAGACTCAAACTTTGGACCTCTAAGAGTTCGTTGTTTTGCGATGCAGATTATTACGGTAGCTGCTGTTAAGTCTTTTGTGGAGGCTGCTCACGTACAAGATTCAAAAAAGTTGGGGTTGATTGTGACGCTCAGATTCCAGGGGAATCTGTGGTTACTCTAAAAGATGCTTTTCACTTTGCCCAGCAATTCGGAGAAGTCTGCAGGCTGTCCAGACTTCATGCCCTTCTTTGAAAACTTCAGTATGGTTTCATATCCTCTTTCTACCAGTGCCTTCTCCAATATTTTCATTGTTCGTTCATTTCCAAAAAGACGGTAGGTGCAGAAAATGACTACTTTCTTGCCTTGGCCTTTTGGCAACTGACCCACAAAGGCCGTTGTTTCCAGAGCGGGCTTGGCACCTTCAACGGGTGTACCCAAAATAACGGTATCGTAGGCTTCCACGGCAGAAGGCTCAATTGAACTGATGCTGAAGATTGGGGCGTTGATTTGTTCTGCTATGGCTTCTGCCAGCCGTTTGGTGTTACCCGTTCTGGAGAAGTAAAATATGCAGGGTTTCATGCGTGGTATGTCTGCAGCCACGGTTTATAATACTTGTCAATGAACCTTCAAATAGAAAGTGGTTGGGCTAGGCTTTTCGCCCAACTTCTGATTGAGTCCGTGGAAGGAAGAATAGACTAGGCTGGCTTTTTTCGGCAAAAACCGGCATTTGACAACCGGCAAAAGACTGTTCCGTTCCCAACTGGGAGAGAGGAAGACGAGCTTAGTGCCTTGAGAGGTTAGCCAGAATCAGTGTGTACCATAAGTTTATATTTGTGCGCGTCGCTCCGTTGAAGATACAGTGATACAAATGGGGAATTGCTTTATTCGGCCCTAACTGTTTCCCTAACAAAATCCGAATTTTTGACACCACCCTCCGCGATGGAGAACAGACTCCCGGCGTCAGTTTGACTCCTGAAAATAAGCTGCGAATTGCCAAGCGCCTAAACGATTTTGGCGTAGACGTAATCGAAGCTGGGTTTGCGGCGGTTTCTGAAGGCGAAATGGAAGCCGTCAAGCTCATCGCTGATGCTGGTTTGCATGCTGAGATTTGCAGCGCCTCCCGCGGAACAAAAGGCGACATCGACGCTGTGGCGAAGAGTGGCGCAGACAGTATTCATCTGATTATCCCAGTCTCCGATCTGCACATAGAGGCGAAGCTGAAGAAGACACGTGAGCAGGTGCTCCAGGTAACCAAAGATATGGTGAAGCATGCAAAGGATTGTGGCTTAATTGTCGAACTTTCAGCGGAAGACGCCACGCGGGCGGATCGAGGATACTTGAAGAAGATCTTCAATACAGGCATCGAAGTAGGCGCAGACCGAGTGGTTGCCTGCGACACTGTTGGTGTCCTCACACCTGAAAGCAGCTACGACATGTTCGCAGAATTGCGCAAATCCCTGACCGTTCCAGTTGTCAGCGTGCACTGCCACAACGATTTTGGCATGGCAGTCGCAAACTCTGTGGCAGCACTTCGGGCAGGAGCGGACCAGTTCCACGCCACTGTAAACGGCTTGGGCGAACGAGCAGGCAATGCTTCGCTAGAGGAAATTGTGGTTACGCTACGAAACCTCTATGGCGTGAAACTGGACGTAAAGATGCAGCAGTTGTACAGCATGTCCCAGCTGGTTTCACGCTTAACAGGTGTGTACGTGCAGCCCAATAAGGCAATCGTGGGCGAAAACGCTTTCACTCATGAGTCAGGCATCCACACACAAGGGATGCTCGCGCACCCCTCGACTTACGAGGCAATCGAACCTGAACTGGTTGGCGGAACAAGGCGTCTTGCCTCGGGGAAGCACTCAGGTTCAGCAGGCATCAAGGCAACATTGACAACCATGGGCTTAATGCCAACTGAAGAGCAATTTAACGACATTTTCCAACGGGTTAAAACCATCGGCGACAAAGGCAAGACTGTAACAGACGCAGACTTGCTGGCTATCGCCGAGAACGTGCTTAGGTTAGGCAAGGTTAAACCAATTCAGCTACGGGAAATCACGGTGGTAAGCGGCAACACAGTTACGGCGACCGCTTCCGTGCGGCTGACTTTGAACGCAAAAGAAGTCAACGGAGCAGCCATTGGCGTTGGACCGGTGGATGCAGCGATTAACGCGGTTAAGAAAGCTATTCAAGAAGTAGAGCCGATTCATTTGGAACTGTACAGTGTGAAGGCAATTACGGGTGGAACCGACGCCATGGTTGAAGTGACGGTGAAGATGCGTAAGGGCATCCATACAGCCACGGCTATGGGTGTACGCGAAGACATAGTCATGGCAAGCATGGACGCAGTCATCAGCGGCATGAACGTACTAATGGCGTATAACGGCAACGGAAACGGCAAGACACCTCAAGGTACAGAAAAACGGTAGCCTCTTTTCCTTTTTCGACTGCGCCTCAAATAACGGGTAGAGTCTCCAAAGCAGCCTGTCGCTTCCGTTTCTCTTTATTAGATGGGTTTATTTGGACACCACAACATTTTTATTCGTATTTCGACGTATGAAGTTGGATTTCATTCATTGGAGGAAAGAACGTGAGGGATCGCCACCTCTGTGCAGTATCCGTTCGCCGTTTTGTTCAGGCAACCCTCTAAAGAACACAGTTTTCCAATTGAAGCCTCCACTTCACCCCCGGTTTACACCAAAATTCTCAGTCACCCAAATGACATAAGGTGCCAAAAAACATGACCAAAATGACAGGAGCAAAAGCCCTAATTGAAGCCCTCGAACGCCAAAAAGTAACCACTATATTCGGAATTCTAGGCGGAGCAATACTGCCAGTCTATGACGAACTCTGCGGAAACAAAAACATCCGCCACATTCTCGCCAGACACGAACAAGGCGCAGCTCACGCGGCCGAAGGCTATGCACGCGCTTCGGGAAGACCAGGTGTATGCATGGCAACCAGCGGACCAGGTGCAACCAACCTTGTCACAGGCATAGCTAACGCCTATATGGACTCCTCGCCAGTTATTGCATTAACAGGGCAAGTTCCATCCAAAGGCATCAACTCGACCTATATGATCGGCAGAGACGCCTTCCAAGAAGCAGACATCATAGGCATTACCACGCCCATAACCAAGTACAACTTCCAACCCCGCTCAGTCGCAGAAATCCCAAGAATGGTAAACACCGCCTTCTACATTGCCACTACAGGCAGACCAGGACCAGTTCTCATCGACTTGCCCAAGAACGTGCAGGCAGAACAGGGGAAGTGGAATTCAACAACAAAATATACTCTCGAGGATACACCGTCGTTTGCGAGCCTGACCTTGCACAAGTAAGCGTGGCTGTAGACCTGCTGGCAAACGCTCAGCAACCAATCATACTGGCGGGCGGCGGAGTCATAACTTCCAATGCCTCCGAAGAACTCCTAAACACCTCAGAATTCCTTATGGCTCCGGTGGCAACCACGTTCATGGGTAAAGGCGCAATTCCAGAGATTCACCCAATGTCAGTCGGAAACATTGGAATGCACGGAAACCCAGCCGCCAACCGACTGCTCTCAGAAGCCGACGTGCTCCTGGCAGTAGGAACAAGGTTCTCTGACCGGGCAACAGCCAACATCGACACATTCGCCGCAGGTGCCAAGAAAATTCACATCGACGTGGACCCAGCGGAAATCGGAAAAAACATAGACGTTGACGTACCCATCGTGGGAGACGCTAAAACAACCCTCAACATAATATTCGCTGCTTTGACGAAGAAGCTACAGAAGAAAGCAGATACCCAATGGGCAAAACGCGTAAAAGAAGTCAAAGAGAAACTCAACCCGCTATAAAGGGACATACCCAAAGACATCGTGCCCAAGACCTTGCTCCTGGAACTGAGAAAGTTGCTGCCTGAAAACACCATAGTCACGACGGAAGTGGGACAGAACCAAATGTGGTCTGCGCTCTACTTCAAAGCACTCAAACCCAGAACATTCATCAGCTCAGGAGGCTTAGGAACCATGGGCTTTGGCTTCCCAGCTGCTTTGGGAGCCAAAGTTGCCTGCCCCGACCGAGCGGTAGTTGACATTGCGGGTGATGGCAGCTTCATAATGACCGAGCAGGAACTGGCATGCTCAGTGACAGAGAACATCCCAGTTATCGTTATTGTCCTAAACAACTCCGTGCTCGGCATGGTAGCACAGTGGCAGCGCCTCCTTTACGGCAAACGGTACATGGCTGTCCATCTGGGAAAAACCCCCGACTTCGTTAAGTTAGCCGAAGCATATGGTGCACAAGGTTTCCGCGTAGGTTCAATTGCAGAATTCCAAAAAGCCGTCAAAACAGGACTCAAAAGCAAAGTAACCACAGTCATCGACGTACCAATCGGGTCCGAAGAAGACGTGGCGCCGTTTGTACCGCCTGGCTGTGGTCTACCTCAGCAGAGAGGTGACTACTAATGGAAAATGGAAAAACGCGAGTGGTCTCAGCAATCGTTGAAAACAAGCCGGGTGTGCTTCACAGCGTATCCAACCTCTTCCGAAGGCGGAACTTTAACATCGATAGCATTACAGTTGGGGCCACAGAAACCAAAGATTTAGCCCGCATAACCATCACAGTGAACGCAGACGAAAAAACGCTTGACCAAGTTGTCAAGCAGCTGGATAAACTCGTGGACGTCGTGGGCGTTGCGGAGCTCGACCCAAACAGCACCGTCACAAGAGAACTGGCGCTGGTGAAAATCAACGTCCCAGCTGCAAAAGAGAGGTCCGACATAATCAGCTGCGTCCACGTCTTCAGAGGTCGAGTCGTGGACGTCTCCCCTGAGAGCTTGATGGTGGAAATAACGGGCACATCAGACAAGATAGACGCATTCCTGAACCTCATGAAAACATTCGGCATAATTGAGCTAGCGCGGACAGGAATAACCGCCCTCTCAAGAGGAACAAGATCCGTCGACATCGACGAGTGACTTCACCCAACCCCCCAACTCTTTCCTTTAATCTGGGCAGACAAAGACGAGCGCCAGCGAAGCGTACCAAGAAACAACCCACTGGAAAGGGCAAATGCAACATTCCGACACTTGCATGCCCAGAGAAACACTTAACTTCCCGCATACAAAAAGGGAGTCAACCCGTTGGAAAAGTAACAAAATAACCTGAAAGACGAAAAGAGGCAGAAAAAATGAATATCTCAGAAAAAATCCTCGCTAAGGCATCGGGCAAGAGCGCAGTTCACTCAGGCGAAATCGTAGACGCAAACGTGGACGTCATAATGATCCATGACCTGACTGGACCTTTAGCCATTGAAGCCTTCAAGAAAACAGGTGTTTCAAAAGTCTGGGACAACAAAAAAGTAGTCATAATTCTGGACCACCAGATTCCTGCAGAATCCGTTAAGATGGCAGAACTGCACAAAATGCTCCGCAAATTCTCCACGGAACAGAGTATAAGACTTTATGATGTGGGCGATGGCGGTATTTGCCACCAAGTCATGCCAGAGAAAGGCTACGTCACGCCAGGCGCCCTCATCGTGGGCGCTGACTCACACACTTGTACCTACGGTGCGTTCGGTTCGTTTGCAACGGGTATAGGTTCAACTGAAGCAGCGGCTGTTTTCGCAACCGGCAAGCTGTGGCTGAAAGTCCCCGAAGCAATCAAATTCAACGTGGAAGGCAAGTTCTCCAAGTACGTTACCCCCAAAGACCTAATCCTGCATATAATTGGCAAAGTCGGCGTCGACTGCGCTATATACAAGAGCATCGAGTTCACAGGCCAAACCATGCGGGACATGAGCATAGCGGGCAGAATGACTGTCTGCAACATGGCAGTTGAAATGGGCGCCAAAAATGGTATCGTTGCGCCGGACGAAACCACCCGGAAGTTCTTAGAAGACAGAGTTCCAAAAATTAGGCTGCAGATTGAGCAGTGGAAAAGCGACACAGACGCCAAGTACGAGAAGAAAATCGAAATCGACGTCTCAAATTTGGAGCCACAGGTTGCTGTTCCGAGCTCAGTTGACAACGTGAAGCCCATCAGCAAGGTGGGGGACGTCGCGCTGAACCAAGCTTTCATAGGTTCCTGCACCAACGGCAGAATCGAAGATCTGCAAGTAGCTGCCCAAATTCTGAAAGGCAAAAAAGTGAAAGCCGGCGTCCGAGCATTAGTAATTCCAGCGTCACAAGAAGTCTATGCTCAAGCGCTTAAAGAGGGCTTGGTGGAGATTTTCACGGAGGCAGGCGCCTTAGTGTGCGGTGCAACCTGCGGTCCATGCTTGGGCGGGCACATCGGCTTGCTGGCATCGGGCGAAGTCTGCATAAGCACATCGAACCGAAACTTTGTCGGCCGAATGGGCAGCCCCGAAGCTAGCGTATACTTAGCTTCGCCCGCAGTTGTCGCGGCGTCAGCAATAACAGGTAAGCTAACGGACCCTAGGAAACTGGAGGTATAGAAAATGATAGCGGCCAAAGGAAAAGCCATAAAATTCGGAAACAACATCGACACAGACGTAATTTTGCCTGGCAAATGGCTCTCACTGATTGATCCAAAAGAGCTGGCGAAACACGCGATGGAAGGTATCGACATAGGGTTCCCCAAGGAAGCAGAAAAAGGCGTCATAGTCGTCGGCGGAAAGAACTTCGGTTGCGGCTCCAGCAGAGAACAAGCACCCTTAGCCCTGAAGTATGCGGGCGTGAAGTGCGTCCTGGCTGAGTCGTTTGCACGGATATTCTTCCGCAACAGCATAAACATCGGCTTGCCTGTCATCGAATGCAAAGGATATCGCAGCGGCTGTAGGCAACGGTGACGAGGTATCTGTGGATTTGGAAACAGGCAAAGTACAGGATGAATCCACTGGACAGACTCTGCAGGGAACGAAGCTGCCCTCATTCATTATGGAAATTCTTTTCGATGGTGGATTAATCGAGAATTTACGAAAGAGGTTGAACAAAAAATGACCGAATACAGAATATCTGTAATCCCAGGCGACGGCATAGGACCGGAACTTACCGACGCGACCACAAAAATCTTAGAAGCCACGGAACAAAAGTTTGGCATAAAGCTCAACTTGGTCTACGCTGAAGCAGGCGACACATGCAAAGAGAAACGAGGCATAGCCCTTCCCGAGGACAGCGTGCAGAAAATCAAAGACAGCCACGCCTGCCTGAAAGGCCCCGTGGGCGAAACCGCAGCGGATGTTATAGTGAAGCTGCGTTTAATGTTTGACTTGTACGCTAACCTGCGTCCCATAAAAACGTACCCAGCCGCAGCCGCCGCCAGACCAGACATAGACATGTACTTTGTCCGCGAGAACACTGAAGACGTCTACAAAGGCTTGGAGCACTCCTTAGACGAAAACACGACAATCTGCCTCCGAATAATCACAAGAAAAGCCTGTGAACGCATAGCCAAACGTGCCTTCGAAATTGCTCGGCTTCGAAATGGCAAGAAGAAAGTCACTGCTATTCACAAAGCCAACGTCATGCGCGTCACCGACGGCTTATTCGCCAAGGTTTGCAGAGAAGTCTCCAAACAATACCTAGACATTGCCTTCAACGAATTGTACGTAGACGCCGCTTCCATGCGCCTAATCAAGGAACCACAGGAATTCGACGTGCTATGCACCTGCAACATGTTCGGCGACATTCTCAGCGATGAGGCAGCGCAGCTTGTGGGCGGCTTAGGCATGGCGCCAGGCGCAAACATCGGCGACACCTTCGCGTTGTTCGAGCCAATTCACGGTTCAGCACCAAACAGGGCGGGCAAGCAAACGGCGAATCCGTTGTCCATGATTTTGTCTGCAAAGATGATGCTAGAGTGGCTAGGCGAGCGGTATAATGACCCTAAGTGCATAAAAGCTGCCGCCGCCATAGAAGAGGCAGTTGTCCAAACGCTGAAGGCGAAGAACACAGTGCCGGACTTGGGCGGGAACAAAACCACCATGGGTATGGCAGAAGCGATAGCCGCGGCGCTAAAAACTGGGTGAACTGAAACATGAAAACCAAACTCTCCACTTCCACCATCCGAATTTTTGACACGACATTGAGAGACGGCGAGCAGTCCCCCGGCGTTTCACTCACCGTTGAAGACAAAGTAGAAATCGCGCGCCAGCTAAGCTTATTGGGCGTGGACGCAATTGAAGCTGGTTTTCCTGGTTCCTCTGACGGCGAAAAAAGAGTCATCAAAGAAATCGTCCAGATGAATTTGGGAACTGAAATCGTTGGGCTTTCACGCGCCAACCGAAGAGACATAGACGCCGCCCTAGAATGCAACGTAAATACCGTGCACGTGTTCATTCCAACGTCGCCTGTGCAGATGAAGCACGCCGTCAACATGACTCCAGAGCAGGTTCTAGACGCCACCATAGACTCCATAGAGTACATCAAGAAGCATGGAGTAACCTGTGAATTCTCTCCCATGGACGCCACGAGATCAGATTTGTCTTTCGTCAAGAAGGTCTGCAAAGCCGCGCAGGACGCGGGTATGGACAGGCTAAATGTACCCGACACAGTTGGTATCATGGTCCCCAGGACCATGGGCAAGCTGATCGAGGACATCAAAACCGTCATCACAGCGCCCATCAGCGTCCACTGTCACGACGACTTCGGCATGGCAGTCGCCAATTCACTAGCTGCGGTTGAATCTGGTGCTACGCAAGTGCACTGCACAATTAACGGTCTGGGTGAGCGGGCAGGAAACGCCTCTTTGGAAGAAGTCGTGATGGCGCTGCATATGCTATACGACTGCAAGACGGACGTGAATACGCGACTGCTATACAGCACTTCGCGCATGGTCGCCACTCTAACTGGTATATCCGTGCAGGCAAACAAGGCAATTGTGGGCGAAAACGCCTTCGCTCACGAATCAGGCATTCACACGCGTGGGGTTACAGAGAAACCGCTTACCTTCGAACCCATCAAACCCGAGCTGGTTGGCCGCACTAAGAAAGTTCGTAGCGGGCAAACTAGCGGGCACACGCGGCATCAAGGCTGAGTTGGAAGAAATCGGCATCCACCCAACCCAAGAACAGCTCAAAGAAATAGTCCAAAGGGTCAAAGAGCTAGGCGACAAAGGCAAAATGGTAACGGACGCCGACCTCATTGCATTAACTTCTGCGGTCATAGGCGAAGTCATTGGGGAACAGAAGATCGTTGATCTTTGCGACCTAGCGGTGATAACTGGAATAAAAGTCATCCCCACGGCTTCAGTAAGGCTGGTCATGGACGGCAAAGAGTACGTCGCGGCAGAGACAGGCGTCGGTCCAGTAGACGCTGTACTGAAGTCCATTCAGAAGTTGACCAGCAACCTCGCAAACATCCGCCTAAACGAGTACCGACTGGAAGCCATAACTGGCGGATCCAACGCCGTAGCTGAAGTAGTCATAAAAGTTGAGGACGAACGGGGCAACATCATCTCAGCGCGCGCGGCCAGAGAAGATATAGTCATGGCAAGCGTTGAAGCGATGATTAACGGCATAAACAAGTGCCTCATCAAAAACCGCAAGGCTGGAGTCAAAAAGTGAAAGTTGCCTTCCAAGGAGAACAAGGCGCATACAGCGAAAGCGCAGTTTACCAGTTCTTCGGCGCGGAAACACAAGCTAAGCCGTGCAAAGAATTCCGTGACGTTTTCGAGAACGTGAAGGATCAGGAAACGGAGTTCGGCGTTATCCCCGTTGAAAACAGCTTAGAAGGCAGCGTCACCCAGAACTATGACCTGTTCCTCAATTACGACTTGAGAGTCTGCGGCGAAGTAGTTGTCAAAATTGAACACTGCCTCATTGCGAACCCGGGCACGGCGATAGCGGATATCAAAGCGGTTTATTCGCACCCACAGGCACTAGCACAGTGCCGAACATTCCTTGAAGAGTTCGGCCGGGAACTAATACCGACTTATGACACGGCCGGTAGTGTTAAGATGCTTAGGGAAAAGAGTCTCAAGAACGCTGCGGCAATCGCAAGCGAAAGAGCTGCCAAGCTCTATGGTATGCAGATTCTGTCCAAAAACATAGCCGACAACTCCGAGAATTATACTCGGTTCTTTGCGCTTTCCAAAGAGGATGCGGCAACCACAGGCAAAGATAAAACTAGCATAATTTTCGGCGCCACTCACGAGCCGGGTGCGCTGTACAACGCCTTAGGAGAATTCGCGAAAAGAGAAATCAACTTGACCAAAATCGAATCGCGCCCCACCAAGCAGACGCCGTGGGAATACAATTTCTATTTGGATTTTGAGGGGCACCGAACCGAGAAGCGATGCTCCGAAGCGCTAGAAGCGCTGGAGAAGTATGCGAGTTTCATAAAGATTTTGGGCTCATACCCCAAAGCTAGTCAAAGCGTCAGTTAGAGTCGTCTGTTTTGCGGAGCTGCCCTCTCATTTTAGTGCAGAGTGAATCAGAAATTCCAAAGTTGTAAAAGGATTAGTGAGGCCAGTTACCCCACGAATTATTCTTCGGTCGCTTCGAGCATGCGGTACATAATTTCGTAGGATTTGGCGAAGTCGCTGCCGCTCAACTTGAGCTTTATTTTCAGCCGCTCCATGCGTCTAAAGATAGCTTCTGAATCCTTGCTCTGAATAAGGTCTAGCCACTCCCGGGCATAGGCAAGAAATTGCTCCTCGATCTTCTGAACTTCCGGCAGTTTTGTCTGCAGGTTCGCATAGAGATCAGGTGTTTCCAGAGCAGTTGCTTCTGCCAGTGTGAACAGCATCCGGTAAGTTGTGCCCGCCACCTTTTTGGACTCTAGAAAGTTTTTTTCCGCCACAAGGGTTTCACAAGCCGCTAAGCCCAAGAAATGGGGGAGCCCCAGAACCATAGTCATGAGTTGATCGTGTTTCTGCGGTGACATTACAAAAACATTAGCCCCCATTTTTTCTAGCCACTTCTTGAAACCATCGGCGTACGTTTGTTCTTTCGAGTTCGTGGGCGTAAGGACGTAGGCTTTGTGTTTGATGCCCTTGCTGCCTGGACCAAAAACTGGGTGCGTCCCCAGAACCAGGCCTGCTTTAATGTTTTCGTGCATGACCTTAACCGGGTATTCTTTAATGGAGCAGATATCCATTACACACTGGTCTTCGCGCACGACAGGCGCTATTCTTTTGACGGTTTCTTCAAACGCACTGATAGAGACGCAGATTATGACACGGTCAGCGCCTCGGAGGGCGTCGACAAAATCCGAAGCGACTTCTACGCCAAGTTCTTTGCCGAGCTTGGCCAACTTATCTTTCTTTCTGTCAGCTAAGATTACGTAGTCACCATTTTCTTGGCAGTACTTTGCGAACCAGACTCCCATTTTGCCCGCGCCAAGAACGGCAGTTTTCATTACAGAGCCTCGCAAATCGTGTCTATCCCAGCTTTGATTTCGTTTCTGGGCGCCGTCAGCGAAATGCGGAAGTGCTCGCGATAGTCACCAAACGATGTGCCAGGAGCCACGGCAACGCCCTTGTCCAGCAGGTTCAGCGTGAACTTTTCTGAATCTAAGCCTGGTCGTTTGGGGAACACGTAGAAGGGCGCATCTGGATTGGTGAATAAAAGCCCAGCTTTCGACAACATTCTCGTCGCCATAACCGCGCGTTCCTGATATTCTTTTTTGATTTTTGTCGCTATTTGCTCTTGCAGCTCTAAACCTTTGAGTGCCGCTTCCTGTATGAAGACGGGTACATTGTTGATTGTTATCTGATTCAGCTTGGTGATTTTGTCGACGAGAGGTTTATTCGTAATGATATAGCCGACACGCCAGCCTGTCATCGTAAACGTTTTGGAAAAACCTGTGCTCAAGATGTGTCTGAAGTTTCCGTCGTATTCGAGAATGCTTTTTGTCTTCGCGAAGGCTATTGTGCCATAGACTTCGTCTGAGAGCACTGTAACACCTTTTTTGTCGGCAATTTCTACGACGCCGTCTAGGGTGTCATCGTCCATGACTTTGCTAGTGGGGTTATTTGGGTTGTTGAGAATAATCATTTTGGTGTTTTTATCGATAAGGCTCTCCAGTTTTTCCAAGTCAACTTCCCATTTATTCTCCAGTTCGGTTCTGAGAAGTCGAGTTTCTGCGCCTATACTCTGGGCTGCGAGCGAATATGCAGTCCAATACGGCGTGGGTATGATGACGTTTCCGCCGCCTTTCAGCAGTAAGTACATAGAGGCGAAGACGCCCCATTTTGACCCTGGCATGATAACCACGTTTTCGGCTGATACGCCGTGGATTTCAGCGAGTTTCTGACGGAGCTTCAGTTCGCCATAAGAAGAAGAATACTTGGTTTTTCCCGCCTTCATAGCTGCGTACGCGGCTTCAACGATTTCCGGGGGCGTAGCCATGTCAGGGTCACCTAGGTTTAGGCGAATGATTTTCTTGCCTTCATTTTCCAGTTTGAGGGCTTTTTCGTTTATCTCGTACAGCATACTCTGTTTAAACTCTCCGTAAATAGCCGCGCTTCTATTCTTGAACTGAACTGCACATATTAACTATTTCGCGGAAAACTGCCTCAATTTGAAGAGGGTTAAGATCCAATTTCGCTGCTTTTTCTCGAGCCTGGCAGTATATCTTCTCTTCCCTTTCCTTGTCTTGCACGGGGAGGCCCTGCTCCTTTTTCATGGAGCCTATTGCACTGCAAATCTTGACTCTCTCATAGAGGAGGCACAGAATTTGGTGGTCGATGGAGTCGATTTTCTTTCTTAGTTTGTTAATGTCGTCCATGCTACTCTTGCTCCTTGAGGACTTTGGGTATGAAACCTGCTCGAATCATATGCTCCACTAAAGTGACGGCAACGGCGGCTTCCACGGCTGGCACGGCTTTTGGCACCACGCAGGGATCGTGTCTTCCGCCCACTTTTATCTTGGTGTTCTGCATCTTGCCAAGGTCCACGGTTTGCTGCTCTTTGGCAATTGAGGGTGTGGGTTTTATGGCGACTCTGATTGTTATTGGCATACCTGAGGAGATGCCGCCTAAAATGCCGCCTGCAAGATTGGTTGCTGTGGTGACTTGGCCCTTTTGTATTTGGAAGACGTCGTTGGCTTCGGAGCCTTTCAAATCTGCAAGCGCGAAACCTGCGCCAAACTCCACCCCCTTCACGGCCGGAATCGTGAAAATCGCCTTCGCCAAATCCCCGTCCAAAGAGTCAAACAGGGGCTCACCTACGCCGGCAGGAACGTTAACCGCAATGCATTCTACCGTTCCGCCCAAGCTTTCACCTGCTTTCCTTGCGGTTAGAATCGAGGTCTCCATTTGATCCGCACAAGTCAAGTCTGGACAACGGACGGCAGACTCGTATCTATGCTTTTGAATTTCCTCAAAGCTCATCTGTTTCTCCATCTTCACTTGGCCGACGGATTTAGCATACGCCAAAACATAAACATCAAATTGGCGAAGCAGCTTTTTCGCTACTGCACCAGCCATAATCGTTGCTACTGTGACTCTGCCTGAGAAGCGTCCTCCACCCCGATAATCGTTGAAGCCCCCGTACTTGACGCGTGACGTGTAGTCCGCGTGGGCAGGTCTGGGCAAGTCTCTGATAGATTCATAGTCTCTAGGCTGTGTTTCCTTGTTCTCTACGGTGATGCATATGGGGGCACCAGTAGTGAAACCATTGAAAACGCCCGAGAAAATCTGACCTTGTCTTTTTCCACGCGCCCCGAAACCAGTTCAGGATTCTGCAGTGGAATTCTTCGGTCCAAATCAGCTTGAATATCTACCTCTGAAAGCTTAAGCCCAGCTGGGCAGCCGTCTATGATAACGCCTACCTTTTCGCTATGGCTTTCCCCAAAAGAGGTTACCACGAATTCTTTACCTATCGAATTTCCAGCCAACGACGTCGACTCCTATTGCACGTAAATCATTGAAGAACTGGGGATAAGACTTTCTGACGCACTCGGCACGCTGAATTACAGTCTCGCCTTCTGCGCGCAAGGCAGCGACTGCGCATGCCATCGCTATGCGGTGGTCATTGCGTGGGTCAATTACTGCGCTGAAAAGTCTGGAGGGACCCTTTACGAAAAGGCTATCTTCGTCCATGGCAATATCTGCGCCCATCTTGCGCAGCTCCAGGTATATCGAGGCTAGTCTGTCTGATTCTTTGAGTCTCAGCCTTCGGGCATCATGGATTTTCGAGACACCACTTGCGAAACAGGCTAGAGCAACGCAAACCGGCACCAAATCAGGAATTTCCCGTGCATCCACGTTCACGGGTTCGAGCAAGCCGCCATCTCCAGTGATTTGGACGCTGTCGAGGCAGACGGTTCCGTCGACACCCATCTTCTTGAGGATTCCCAAGATGACTTTGTCGCCCTGCACGGTTCGGTAATCCAGGTTCTTCACTCGCACTTCAGATTTGGCGATGGCTGCGGCTGCCAGAAGGAAAGCGGCTGAGGAGAAGTCTCCTGGGACTTTGCCGTCGTGTGGCATGTACTTCTGCCCCGATGAGATGTGAATGTGCCTATAGTCTTCAGAGATATCCACTTTGACGCCGTGTTCGGCGAGGACACTTTGGGTCATTTTGACGTAGAGTCGGGATTCTAACGGTGAGGTTATGGTAAGGTCTGTATCCGCCCTTGCGAGGGGGCACGCGAACATTAAGCCTGAGACGAATTGGCTGCTGACGTCGCCTGGCAGCGAGGTTTCTCCACCTTTTAATCCGCCGCCCTTAACAAGTATGCCTTGTTTATCCCCGACTTTTTGAGGAACGGCTTCTGCTCCCAGTTCTCTTAGGCCGAAAAGCAATGGCTCAATGGGTCGTTTTGCCAGCCCGCTTCCAAAAACGAATACGGTGGGTTTCGATGCCAACGCCGCCACAGGAATCATGAAACGCGAGGTGGCTCCTGACTCACCGCAATCAATGGGTTCCGCTGCGGCTTTCAAGGTTTCAGTGCCGTCTACTGTCCAGCAGTCACTCTCCGGCGATACTTTTGCGCCTAAAGCGATGATTGCTCGCAGAGTTGCTTCTGTGTCGTCTGAGCATAGTGGACCGGAAATCCTTGATTTACCGCTAGCCAGTGCTGAGGCGATGAGCATGCGTTGCGTATAAGCCTTGGATGCCGGAGCGCAGACTTCTCCTTTGAGCTGCTCCGTTTTGGATACAGTTACGTCGGTCAAGTTAAGTAATCACTCTGGCTTTTTCCTTGTTAAGCTTCGCCGAAATAACTTCGCCTTTGTGTCTCTGCAGTGCGACCTTCACTTGGTCCACCTTGTCGTTAGAGACCACGGCTGTTACGGCGGGTCCCTTGCCGCACAAACCAGCTGCAACTGCTCCCGCGTTTAGAGCGTCCAAGGCAACTGATGTATCAAACCCTAGCGCAGACGAGTAGATGATGCCGTTCAGCGAAAGCGCTGTCCATAAGTCGCCGCTGTTCGCTTCGCGATAGGCGATTTTGACAAGTGGAGCCATGGTCTTGATTCTGTTCACGTTGGAATTGGCAGTGTAAGCTTTGTTTGAGGGCACATGGAACAGAACCGACAAGCCTTCAGGTGGGAGCGCCCGTTTGAGGAATTTTCGGTTTTTGTTGTCGGTGACCACGACTCCGCCGAAGTAGGAGGCGCAGGCGTCGTCGAAAGCGCCCGTCACGGTGACTTTCGCGTCAAAAGCTGCGTCCACTCCGAGGTTGACGATTGCGAAGTCGTCAAGAGTTTTTCCCAGCGCAGTCACCGTTGCCAAAGCGACGGCATTCGCAGCTACGCTGCTGCTCTTGAGCCCCCGGGCGATGGGTATGTTTGATGTGGTTTTGACTTTTGCTCCAAACTGCGACTCCGATTGGAAGTGCTGCAGGACGCGCGTGACGGTTTTTTCGATTAGCAGAGTGCTTTCGGCTGGGTCAGATTCTATTTCACCCCGGACTACGCTCGGCTCGTGTGTGAGTACTACTCGCGCTTTGGTCCATAAGTCTACGCCAAATGCTACGCCCTCACCGGTTGCAATGGCGTTTATGATTGTCGCCGCTCCGTGGGCGACGGCTTCCGCTCGTCCTGTTGTCATTTTCCCCGCTTTCCACCAAGTTGGTTCAGTAATGCTTTTTTCATAGCTTTCACCGGGGCCTTGAGACCTGTCCACTTCTCAAACGACGCCGCACCCTGATAGACGAGCATGTCTAAGCCGCTTATGACCCTGGCTCCTGCTGCCTTGGCGTCTCTAGCAAGCTTTGTTTCCAATGGGTTATAAACGATGTCCATGACAGTCAAATCTGACCTGAGCAGGCTAGGTTCGACAAGGCTTTCGTTGGTGTTTGGGTTCATGCCAACTGAAGTCGCGTTGACGAGCACATTGGCGTCTTGAAGGCTTCTCTGGAGCGTGTCCTCGGTGAGTTGGGCGTCTGTGACTCTTCCCCTCGTTTTATTGTTCAGAACTTGGGTTAGTTTTTGGGTTTTTTCTGGGGTTCGGTTTAGCACGATAAGCTCGCTGACCGAGGCGGCTGAAGCGAATGCGATGGCGTTTGCCGCGCCGCCTGCCCCAAGCAGCACCATTTTGGAATTCGCAAGTTTCACGCCATTTTCTTGTAGCGCCCGCAGCGCACCTTCTCCATCAGTGCTGAACCCCCAGAGCTTGCTCTCCAAGTTGACGATGGTGTTGACTGACTCCAACAGCGCCGCGGTCGCATCTACCTTGTCCAAGAAAGGGATAACCGCTTTTTTGTGGGGCATGGTAACATTTAAGCCTCGGAGACCCAAGCCGCGCATACCACGCAAAGCGTTCTCCACTTGGTTAGACCTGACTTTGAACGCTAGATAAACGCTGTCCAAATTGAGCGTCTTGAACGCTGCGTTGTGCATCGCGGGGCTAAGTGTGTGCTCTATGGGGTCGCCTATGACGCCGTAAACCTGCGTTTTTCCCGACGCATTCATGTTTACTCTAGTCCTAGCAGCTCGTAAGCAGCCCGCATCTCATGAAGCGTCATCTGTCCGGGAGCCGTTTCCCCGCCCCTTTCCAGAGACGCAAAAGTGAAGACCCCGCCAAAAACAGGCGACAAGAGCCTGCTGGTTTTCCCCAGCTCGCCCATGGCGAAGCAGACGAGTTTGGCTTCAGCGGCACATTGCGAGATGAATTGCAGCAGCGTCAGGTTGTCTTCGAGTTTTTGGGCGGTGGTAACGATTTTGCATACTTCGGCGCCGTCGCCCAACTGCCTTTTTAAGACTGCGGTTAACTCTGCCGCGTTTGGGGTGCCGTTGCAGTCGTGAAAAGACACGATGCATTTGGCACCTGAAGCCTTGATTTCGCGAACCGTGCCCTTCAGGGTCGGCGAGTTCAAGTCGATATCTACGTATTCGAAGCCGCTTTTCGCCGCGTTCAGCAAAATTGCCCTACGTTCCGCTGGGGTTCGAGGATTCTTGTCTGTAGCTATTAGCGGCGTTTTTCTGTCAGCAGCTAAAACGACCAGGTCGCAGTCTGTTTCGAGGCAATCCAGTCGGAGCTCGATGAAGTCTGGGTGTGATTCTTCTGCTTTTCCGATGAGCACTAATGCTTGGTCAATTGACTGGGGAAGAATTGATACGCAGAGTTTGGGTTTCATCTTTCGATCACCTTTTCTTCGGGCACGGACACGCCAAAGTGCCTGCCACCCTTTGCTGCCACATGCACAAGGATTTCGTAGCCTGCCTTGAGCTCGGTTACGGGCATGGAGCCTTTTGGTGTGACTAGGCGGATGGTTTCAGCGTTTTGGAGGACGGTTTTGATTCTTTTGCCGTTCACTTCGGCTTCGATGAGGATGAGGGGACGGAATTCGGTTTTGGTTCTACCTACGTTGGCTTTGCGGGCTTTGCCTTCGCGGTTGACGATTAGGACTTCGTCGCCTGCTTTTAGCTCCGACAGGTACTTTGTGTTCGGTATCTCGCCAAGCGTGTACATGGAGACTGAGCCAGCGTTAACCCTGAATGGACGTGAAGCCACGTAGGGGTTCTCATGTACCTCTGCCTCGATCAGGAATAGCCCTACGCTTTGGGAGCCTACGAGTATGCCTTCGCCTGGCTCCATCAAGTCACAGGTATCTACGCAGACACGGGCACCCGTGCCGATTTGACTGACCGCGATGACTTTGGCCGCGATTAAGCCAACTTTTGGGATTTGCCGTTTTACAACAGTGGCGGTTTTTGCGATTTCGTCCACGCTATCGGTTTTGAGGAGGACGCCGTCGGTTCCTAACTCCAACGCTTCCAGCACTAAGCGAGCCTCCTCGGCGTTGGTGACTTCGGCGATTAGACGACTCTTTCCGCAGACGCGAGCGATGAGGTTTTCAAGCGGAATCACTCGCCAATCAAGGCAATTAATTATCACGTAGTCCGCGCCAAATTCTGCTGCTTCGACAGCTCGGTTCTCATCTTCCTTTCCGTTGATGGTTGTTCTGAAGGCGATTATCTTCTCTTGTCGCTTCAGCTGTTTGATTTCGTCCGTGTCGAAGCGGCTTAGCACTTGAATCTCATGTTTTGTAGAATTGACAACAACTTTTGTCTCATCTAGAATGGCATCTGCTAGCTCTGCGGCGAGTCTGAGCAGTTTTTCTTTTTCTAAGGCATTCTTGGTTATTTGAACCCAGAGTTCTTTCAACTGGTTCCACCCAGGATTTTTTGGGCTGTTTCGACCGAAGCGCCTTCATGAACGATTGCAGAGAGCGCTTTTACTATTAATGTTGGGTCTTCGTGTTGGAAGACGTTGCGTCCTATTGAGAGTCCTGCAGCGCCTGCTTTCATGGCTTCAACAGTCATCTGCAGCGTTTCTTTGTCTGTTTTTGCTTTGGGTCCTCCCGCGATTACGACCGGCACAGGGCAGCATTCCACAACCCTCTTGAAGGTTTCAATATCACCTGTGTAATTCGTCTTGATTATGTCTGCACCCAACTCTGCACCTAGACGGGCAGCGTGTGCCACAACGTCAGGAGCGTGCTCGTTGCTGATTTTTGGTCCTCGGGGGTACATCATGGCTAAAAGAGGAATTCCGAAAAGGTCGCATTCGTCGGCTACTTTGCCGAGCGTTGAGAGCATTTTGTCTTCGTCTTGGGCACCTACGTTGATGTGTACTGAAACGCCATCTGCCCCTAGCCGCACGGCTTCTTGGACGCTGCACACTTGAACCTTGCTGCTAGGATTTGGGCTCAGGTTCGATGCGCCCGAAAGCATGACAATTAAACCTGGGCCATTTACATCAACGCGGTTGGCTATGCCTTTGTGGACTAGCACAGCATCTGCCTTTCCCTCTATCAGTTGGTTAATAATTGTCTGCATGTTCTCTATGCCTTTGCAGGGACCAATGGTCACGCCATGGTCCATGGGCACGATGACTGTCCGGCTGTCACTTCGGAAAATTCTTGCTAACCTACGTTGTTTGCCTTGGACCATCTTATTCTGTCCTCGCGGTTTGGGTTTCTACTTGGGTTTTCATCTTTCAGTGGCTCCTTAATGATTTTCTTATTAGTTCAAGAGCTTTTTCCCGTTCGCTCCAATCTACGAAAAGCAGGATGCTGGATGTGATGGTGAGTATGCCCGAGATGTTCATGCCGTTTAGCCGCAAGACTTCGCTGACTTTGCCAATAATGCCTTGGGTTTCTTCTAACCCAACGCCTCGAATTTTCAGGAAAGCAAGGTCTTTCTTGACGGCCATGGCTTTGGTTTCAGGGTTCTCCAGAATGGTTTTATGTATATCATTGAAGAAGGAGTCAAGGTTCTTTTCAGCGGATACATAGAGGATACATGAGTCCGTGTTCATTGACATGCCAAGCATTTGAGTGCGTTGTTTGGCTTTTGTGACAAAATCTTCGATTATTTTGGGGTTGTCAGAGAGCTTGCTTCCAACGATTGTTAACTCTGCTATGGGATGAGGATGCACCTGCTCTACGCCCAATTCAGTTGCCAAAGAGCCTTTGATGATTGTGCCTTCTTTGGCTAGGTCACCGTGGCTGCTGTTGATGACACGGACATCCACGGATTTCGGCTTGTACTTAAGGGCTTTAGCATGTATGAATTTGGCGCCTGAATCGGCTAAGCCTACCAGGATATTCACATCAATTTCGGCAAGGCGTTTGGGGTTGCTGATAATCTTTGGGTCGCCTGACATGATACCGTCAGCATCGGTTACCAAAACAACCTCGTCCGCCTGTATCGCTTCAGCTAGGAGGAAAGCAGTTGTGTCGCTTCCTCCTCGCCCCAGGGTCGTCACCTTGCCATCCGCCGTTTTGCCTACGAACCCCGCGATAACTGGGACGACGCCTTTCTCGACTATTGGAAGGACGCGTGCTCTGATTCTGTTTTCGCATTCCTGACGCTGCGGATTCGCGTTGGAGAAGCATGCGTCGGTTATGATTGGCCAGTCTTCATCCAGCGGGTCAAAGTACCGTGATTCGACCCCGTTGGTTCTAAGAGCAGCTGCGAAAATGCGCACGCTTGTTCGCTCACCCATTGACAGGATGTCGTCGAGCTCATGTTTTTCGAGTTTCCCATTAGAGGAGTTTTTGGCGGCGCTCATTAGAACGTCCGTGGTTTTCCCCATGGCTGAGACAACTACGGCTATTGTTGTGCCCCGTTTGGCTTCGTTGACGACTGCAGCTACCGCTCTGGAAAGTCTTTCGGGGTCAGCAAGGCTAGAACCACCGAATTTGACGACAATTTTTTTGACAGATTTTTCATTTTTCATAAGCCATTCATCCGCGCCCAGAACTTTTTTCAGAATTCCTGTTCTGGGCTCAGTTAAAGTAATAGTAAAAGCTGTATTCGAAGCTATAGAAGTGCAAAAAAGCATCGTGTCCTTGAAGCGTTGGATTCATTCCTTTAGCCTCGAACCTGTCAAAACAGACGGCGTTTCAAAAATAAAAGCGTTTCGGATGTATAGTCCATAAGTTGAGTAGCTTTTGCTTGAGAAAGGCGTTTTTTTCCGGTTGGCTGGAAAGCTTTATAGCGTCTCCTCCAGTTTTTGGTTTCTGTTATCGTGTAGGCAGCGGATTATGGCTTACTTTAGTAGTCGCGAAGTGGCGGCGATAGCGATGAGTGCGGCGCTTTGGGGAGTCCTGAACTCGTTTTTCTCCCCTTTTAGTTTTCAGCCTGACGCATATTCCTATGTTTTGTGACTTAATTGGGTTCGCAGTCCTTACAGTGGCAGTGCGGTGGATAAGGAAATTCGGTGCTGCAATCGCCATAGGGCTCATAGCCACAGTCATAAACTTCGCTTTAAACCCGCAAGCCCTAATCTTTCTGGGCTTCACCGCGGCTGCTTTTGTCTTTGACGCTTCGGGAGCTCTTGGAGGATATAATAATCTTTTTGCTAAACCGCGCAGCATAACTTTCGCAGCCATCGGAATTTCTACTCTCTCAGCGGCCTTCGCAGAGTTAATCATCAGTTCGTTATTCATGGCTGGACCAGCACTCCAGCAGGGGAGTGGCGTTCTGGGTTGGGCGGGGGTGCATGCGGTTGGCGGAATAATCGGCGGAATTATTGGCGCAAGCTTGGTTTTGGCTTTGGCATCAAGAGGAATATTTGATGCTGGGCAACCTGAGACCTAAAACCTTTTCGAAAATGGGTTTCTATGGTCGATCTAAATTGTTGGCTCGACTTTGATTATCTGCGGAATCTTGCCCCAGGTCCCAACGTTTCCCTTGTACAGAATCATCGCGCCCTCCACGCCCCCGATGGATTTCGCCATGTTTATTCCGGCTTCAATCGCGGACTGCCAGTCTTCGCTTTTAACTGCGTTGCAAACCGCCGTGGCTGCAGCATCTGCCAACCCAGCTTCTCTGCAGAATACCGAAGCTGCTTCGGCTTCTCCAAAACTTAACGCGTGGCTAAACCTGCCTGAACTCGTGGCCAACCCAACTGGGAACTCTGTTAGCCGAAACCCAAACCGCTTCGACAAACGCTCATCTCCAGCGGCGACTGCAACGTCGATGGGCAGGTTTGAGACCGCTGAGACTTCACCTCCGTCCTCGACGACTGCGACTTTGCAGCCAACAGAAACCATGTCTTTCACGGCCAAGTCCGCCAGAACTCCCGCGACGGCCGCCATTGGACCGACGTTGGCTTTTTCTGCAGCTTCCGCCATCAACTTTGCTACTAGAGGTTTCTCTGGCGAGGGAATCGGTTTTAGTGTGTAGCCGAATTTTGGGTGAGCCGAAATATACTCCTCAAGCAGCATCCTGTTACGGACGATTGAGTTTTCTGCGGCCTTGATACCTTCCTGCTTGTCCGCGATCAAAACGCAGTTTGAGTCCTTGCAGACAAAAGCTTGCTTAACCAGGGTCTTCATTAATTCTTTCCTTATTGCGTTTCCTTGCAAGTTGTTAGCGCTTGTTGGTGTTGACTTCCGAGTTGTTCTGCTTCACCGATTTTATTGCTCTGGCAGGACAAGCATCCACGCATGCGCTGCACGTGCTGCCGAGGCATTTTTCTTTTTCGAAAACTACGGATAGATCTTCTGCCTGCGTAATAGCTTCCACTGGGCATAGCGCTACGCATGAACCGCAGCTCAGGCACTTGTCCATGTCCACTTCGATGAATTTTGGCAGCGTGACACTAACGCCTTTCTTTCGGAATGCTTTCAGAACAGCTTCCAAGGACTGTTCTGGGACTTCGGCTAAAACTTCGCCGCCTTTGCTGTCTATGTGGGCTGTGATTATGTTAATGGGAACCTTCAAGTCCATTATTATCTGGGATATGATTGGCTGCTCCACCGTTTTCTCTGAAAACTTCAGCAGTATTCTTGCCACCCTACGTTTGCCTCCCAAGCAACTTTGAAACGTCTTCAGCTGTGACTATGCCAAGCACTTTCTTTTCGGCGCTGATAACGGCTAATGCGGAGATGTGGTGCTGAGCCATCCGTTTTGAAGCTGTTTCCAGCGGTTCGTCGGGTTTTGCCGTGAATACTCGTCTGGTGACGATGTCTGCAAGGGCTATCTTGCCTTCTGCTAAGGCGCGAGTAACGTCCCAAGATGTTACTATGCCCGCAAGTATCCCTGCGTCGTCAACCATGACGATGTGGTTAACTGATTTTGTGACTATGCGTTTTGCTATGTCGGTGACTGTTTCGGTTTCTTTGCAGGTTACGGCTTTCTGCATAACGTTCGCCACAAAAGCCGTTGCCTCAACTTGCCTCATCGGCTTGAAGACTGTGTCAAGGGGCAAACGCTCTACTGGTGCTGTTAGGAGGAATTCGCCGTGGGTGATCCAGTCTTTGAGTGTGGCGGCGACTTTTCGGGCTGTTTTGAGGCTCGAAAGTGAACTCACTTTTATGCTCTTGTTGCCCACGGTTACGGTGCCAGATTTCAGTTCTTTGTAGCTGACTTTGGCTAGTTTTGGTCTGTCTCTTCTTGGGACACCGTAATCTACCACGTTGGTGAAGATGGCTTCGTCTCGAATGGCTGTCTTCTTGACTAAGCCTTCGTTTAGAATCGGGATCGGTATACCTAATCCAATGTAGAGTGTTGTGCCATACCGAGTAAAAGTTGCGCCCCGCAGAAACTCTGAGTTCATTCTTTTGGCGTTTCCGCGCACCATCAATGTGCCGTTCATGCTGCTGCCTTCATGCTGGGTTCCTTCGCCAATCACGTAGCCTTGTGCACCGCCAAGAAAAATCCGCGTTCCCATGCCAATAGTTTCGTAGTCTGGGTCATTCATGAGTGGGTTGAGTTCGCCTGCACCTGAGTAAGTAGCATTCTTCATGTGCGGCAGCAGTTTGCCCATGTATGTGTAGATGGTTTCATCACGACTGTTCACAGCGCAGTTATACCGCTGGTAGCAGTTGCGGAAGTTTAACAGATAAAACTGGTTCAGGTCATCCTTTGTTAAGCGAGTCTGCAGTTGCGTACGTGGGTAGCAGTCTGTGCCGTACGCTTGGGCTTTAAGCTCAACTTCTTCGCCATTGACTAGGTCCTCGATTAAGTGTCCACCGCCATACTCGAAAGGCTTCGTTTCCGACATGGCGGTTGCTCCGACGTACAAGTCCACTGCTGCGCCAGGATGGCAGATAGGTACGTTGTTTATTGTTGCCTTGTCGATTTTTATTGGTGGATCTGAATGCCCAAGGTTTATGATTGCACCTGAACTGCACATTGCGCCGAAGGTGCCTGTGGTGACTACGTCCACTTCTTTAAAAGCCACTTCCACGCTGCTGCTTTCCACAAGCCGCTTCATTTCTTCGGCTGTGAGGACTTGTGCGTCTCCCTTGCGGATTTTCTCGTTGATTTCTTCGATTGTGCGGGATTTTTGAGGGTTGAGCGCTTTTTCTCCAACCAGTGCTGACAACATGGGTTTTGCAATTATTAATAGGTTTTGCAGATTCAGCGAATGGGGTTGAGAAAGACTTTGCCTGTTTCAGGCGTGGTTTGGCTTTAGGTTTGTCCGTTTGGGTTTATTATCCGTTGCAGGTAACTCCTTTACCCCCTATTTAAATCAGCAACATGGAAAAATTGGGAAAGGGTTGTTGGAGCTCTGAATCGCGAACAATAGGAAAAATAGACAAACAATGAGCAAGTTGGAATTCATTCATAAATCCCACTCATTTAACACCATAGAGAAAACAAACGAAACCTTAGGTTTTAGCGGGAAGAAACGAGCAACGACATAAGAGACTGCTCAGTTACCAACCCATAACAGCCTTTTTCCGCTGAGAATTCGTCGAAAACCCGAACGCTGTCGGAACCCGAATTTGGGGTGAAAATAGTGAATGGCACGGGGTCCCGCGTGTGCGTCCCAACCTTTACGGGGGTTGGGTGGTCAGGCATAACTGCGACAGCGCAGGGTTCCTTGAGTCCATTAAGGATTCTGCCCAGCATCCTGCTGTCAAGGTCTTCTATGGTCTTAACTTTCAAGTTAAAGTCCCCGACATGCCCTGCTTCGTCAGGCGCTTCCACATGAACGAAGACTAGGTCGCACGTTTCCAGAGCGTTCAAGGCAGCGTCAGCTTTGCCCTCGTAATTCGTGTTTGACAAACCCGTAGCGCCAGGAACACTGATTACTTTCATGCCCGCGTACGTGCCGATGCCCTTCACCAAGTCTACGGCAGATATGACCGCGGCTTTCAAACCGTACTTAACCTTGAAGGAAGGCATAGACGGTTTGGGACCACCCCCCCACGGCCAAATCATGTTTCCCGGGCGCTTGCCAGCTTTCACGCGGGCAACATTGACAGGGTGGGGTCCCAAGACCTCTTTGGATTTCAGGATCATCTCCCTCAGCAAGGATGCATTCTTCTCTACTTCCGTTGATTTCGCTTTGGGTAGCACATCCGAAACCATGATCCCTGAAGCGTCGTGGGGTGGAGTGCACTCTATTTGCCGGGAGTTTGGTACGTTTCGCAATATCAAAAAGTGCCTATAATCTAAGCCAGAGTAGAATTCGATTTTGCCGGGCTTCTCAAATGCCTTCTTGACCTCGGCTATGAGCGGTTCCGCTTCAGGTGTGGTTATGTGCCCAGCAGAATAGTCTACGAGGACTCCACCTTTTTCGTTTATGAGGTTGCATCGGAACGCCGCGTCGTTCTTACCCAGTTTGATGCCTCGAGCGGGAGCTTCCAACGGTCCCCTTCCCGTGCAGTAAATGTGTGGGTCATATCCCAGAAGAGAGAGGATGGCGGTTTCGCTCCCAGGGGTCATATCATCAGGGACGTTTTTGATTAGTCCACATTTGCCTTTTGCCGCTATCGCGTCCATGTTGGGTTTATGGGCTGTTTGCAGGGGGGTTTTGTTTGCGAATTCCGGAACTGGGTAGTCTGCCATTCCGTCACCCACGACCAGCAGATATTTCATCTGTACCATTTCCTCCGAAGCCACCCTTGAAACTGAGCATTTGACTGCGGTTTTCCTAAAAAGGGTATTTGCAGCCTGAATATCTATGTAGCGTTTTTAACTACCAGAATTTCCAGGGCAACGCATCCATGTATTCGTTAAGCGAACGAATAGTCGTCCCATTGTGCGCCTTAAGCACCTTCGCGAGCATCGAAGCCAACTCGAGATTCACGATGACGGGCACATTGAACTCCACTGCTTGCCGTCTGATGATGTAGCCGTCGGTGAGTACGTCTGTGTAGGTGGTTCGTTTGTTGGGCAGCGGGCACGTTAATAATTAGGTCGATTTTGTGGTCCTGCAGGTAGTCCAATATATTGTTGGGGGCTGCGGAGGCTTCCTTGACTTTGTGGAGGGTCTGCACACTCTTGATGCCCGCAGCTTTCATAACTTCAGCTGTGTGCCATGTAGCGTAGATTTTGAAGCCCATCTCCTCAAACGCCTTTGCCAACGCAACCGCGCGCCGCTTCGGTTCGTCCCCACCTACAGTGATGAGCACAGAGCCTTTTTGGGGGGGCATGCGGAATTCGGCTGACTGCAGCGCTTTTGAGAAGGCATCCGCGAAGTTATCGCCCAAGCAGGCAACTTCGCCCGTGCTGAGCATCTCCACGCCAAGGACGGGGTCGGCGCCGCTTAGACGCATGAAGCTGAACTGGGGAACTTTCACTCCCACGTGTTTTATGGGCGGCAACTCGCACGACTTGAGTGCCATCCCGAATCTTCTTATCCAGCATCGCCAGCGTGGCGAGTTCAATGAGGTTTACGCCGCGCGTCTTGCTCACAAAAGGCATGCTGCGGCTGGCTCGGAGGTTGCATTCGATGACGCTGACTTCGTCGTCTTTGACGAGATACTGTATGTTGTAGGGACCTTTGATTTTGAGAGCTTTAACAATTTTCTGCGTTGCGTCCTCGACTTTCTTGAGTATTTCTGGGGAAAGCGTCTGCGGTGGGATAGTCATGGTGGCGTCGCCGCTGTGGACGCCTGCGTTCTCGATGTGCTCGATAACCGCGCCTATTAGGCAGGTTTCCCCGTCGCTGACGCCGTCTGCCTCCACCTCTTTGGCGCCGACGATGAACTTGGAAATCACAACCGGGTGGTCTCGGCTAACTTTCGCAGCGAGTTTAAGGAAGTTCTCTAGGGAAGTTTCGTCATAGGCGACGCGCATGGCTGAACCTGAGAGCACGTAGCTTGGGCGCACAATGACTGGGTAGCCAATTTTTTCTGCGAAAAGTTTGGCCCCTTCTATTGAGGCGAGCTTGCTCCAAGGCGGTTGAGGGATATCCAGTTTATCGAGGAGCTCGCTGAATTTGGAGCGGTCCTCGGCACGGTCAATGTCCTCGGCGGCGGTACCCAACAATTTGACGCCGCTGTGAGCCAACTTCATCGCCAACGTGTTGGGGATTTGCCCGCCAACGCTCGCTATGAGGCCTTCGGGATTTTCTTTCTCATATATGTCCAGAATTCTCTCTGGGGTGAGTTCTTCGAAGTACAGTTTGTCGGAGACGTCGTAGTCAGTACTTACTGTTTCCGGGTTATAGTTCACCATGATTGCTTCTTCAACGCCGTACTTTTTCAGCGCCCAGACAGTGTTGACGCCACACCAGTCGAACTCGACGCTGGAACCAATGCGGAAGACGCCTGCACCCAACACCAACACCTTGCTCCTATCCTTGCTGAATTCGATGTCGTCTTCGTCTCCGCCGTATGTCAGGTATAAGTAATTGGTCTTCGCTGGCCACTCCGCCGCCAACGTATCAATCTGCTTAACGGCGGGTATGATGCCTGCGGTTTTGCGGAATTGACGCACCTCGGGTTCGCTTGTGTTGGTACAAATGGCGATTTGCTCGTCTGAGAAGCCGATACGTTTAGCTTCGCGGATGATATCTTTGGCAATACTGTCTTTGAGCTGGAGGCTGCGCAGCTTGTCCTCCATGTTGATGACGTTTTGTATTTTGTGCAGGAAGAATGGATCTACGCCGCTCAATCGGTAGATTTCTTCGATGGACACACCTGCTTTGAGGGCTTTAACTATCTTGTAGAGCCGCTCGTCAGTCGGGTTCGCCAAAACCTCTTTAATACGGTCTAAGGGTTCAGGCTCGTATTCGTCTGGGTTGCAGACCAACCCAAGTTTGCCATTGTCCAGCATGCGCACAGCTTTCTGCAGAGCCTCTTCCAAGCAACGACCTATAGACATGACTTCGCCCACACTGCGCATTTGTGGTCCGATGTGGCGATCAGCATTCTTGAATTTCTGCAAATCCCACCGCGGAATCTTCACGGTTATGTAGTCCAGTGCCGGTTCGAAGCAGGCGGTAGTGACTTCGGTGACTTTGTTTATGAGTTCAGGAAGCGTGTAGCCAATGGTCAGCTTCGTGGCTATGTAGGCAAGTGGGTAACCGGTGACTTTGCTGGCTAAGGCGGAGCTTCGGGACAGGCGGCTGTTAACCTCTATGACCCGGTATTCTTCGCTCTTGGGATGTAGCGCCCACTGGATGTTGCATTCGCCAACAATGCCCAAGGCGCGGATAGCGTTTATGGAGGTGCTCCGGATGAGGTGGTACTCCCGGTTAGTCATGGTCTGCGACGGCGCCACTACAATGCTGTCGCCTGTGTGGATGCCCATCGGGTCGAAGTTCTCCATGTTGCAGACTGTTAGGCAGTTGTCGTTGTAGTCGCGCATGACCTCGTACTCGACTTCTTTCCAATGTCCCACATACTCTTCGACGAGAATTTGGCCGATTCTGCTTTGAGCTATGCCGCGGGTAGCGATTTCTTTAAGCTCCCACGCATTACGAGCAACGCCTGCACCTTTGCCTCCTAATGTGTAGGCCACGCGAACAATAACAGGATAACCGATTTCCTTGGCAATCTCCAACGCTTCGGCGACGGTGGTTGCGGCTTTGCTTCTCAGCGGTGGAACGCCCGCTTTGAGCATCGCTTCGCGAAAACGTTCACGGTCACCAGTGTCTTCAATGGCCTGAACAGGTGTACCGAGAACCTTCACGTTGTGCTTTTCCAAAATGCCCTGTTTGAAAAGCTCAATTCCACAGTTTAAGGCAGTTTGCCCCCCGAAACCTAGCAAGATGCCATCGGGATGTTCTTTGGCAATCACTTTCTCCACGTACTCAGGCGTAACGGGAAGCAGGTACACCTTGTCCGAAAGCCGTGGATCAGTCTGGATCGTGGCGATGTTTGGGTTAATGAGAACAGTTTCTATGCCCTCTTCCTTAAGCGCTTTAAGACACTGGCTACCGCTGTAGTCAAATTCAGCAGCTTCCCCGATTTTTATGGCGCCAGCACCCGAGAACCAGCACTTTCTTGATCCATTCGAGTTTCGGCATTACTGCTTTACCTCCATGTTCTTGACGAACATGTCAAAAAGGAACTCGGTGTCGTACGGTCCTGGAGAAGCTTCAGGATGCCACTGCACCGCGAAGACGGGCTTGGTTTTGTGCTGCATGCCTTCCACGGTTTTGTCGTTGGCGTTGATGAACCAGCATTTCAACGAGGTTTTGGAGAAGCAATCGACATCTACCGCATAGCCGTGGTTTTGTGTGGTTATGTAGCAGCGGTTGGTTTTCAGGTCTAGTGCTGGCTGGTTCTGGCTCCGGTGCCCGAACTTGAGCTTGTAGGTATCTCCTCCCTGCGAAAGCGCAAGAATCTGCGCTCCCAAGCAGATGCCCATCACGGGTAGTTTCTCCACAAGTTCCTTGGCGGCTTGAACGGTTTTTACGCATTTCTTGGGGTCACCTGGCCCGTTGCTCAAAAAGATGCCGTCTGGCTTGTAACCAAGAATCTCATACGCCGGGGTATCGTAGGGTACTCGAACGACGTTTATGCCTCGTCTGAGGAGATTGCGAATGATGCTATTTTTAACTCCGCAGTCGATGAGGGCGACGGTGTACTTGCCGTCCACCTTGTATTGGATTGGGTCCTTCACGGAGACTTCTTTGACAAGGTCGGTTGCGTTCGGGTCGGGGATGCTCTGCGATTCTTTTAGGAGGCTGTCAAGGTCGAGCTCTTGACCTTCTTCGCAGACTTGGATGATGCCAAGCATGACGCCGTGTGTCCTCAGCTTCTTGGTTAGCCGTCGTGTGTCGACGCCGCTAATGCCGGGAATGTTCTCGTCCGCCAGCCACTTGTCAAGTGTGCGCGTGGATGCCCAGTGGTACGGCTCCTCGCAGAGTTCATGGATGATTAAGCCTTGGGTTTGGATGCGGTCCGATTCAAAATATAGCGGAAGCCCAAGGTTGAGATCGTAGGGTGGAACACCATAATTGCCCACAAGAGGATAAGTCAGCGACAGAATCTGCCCTCGATACGATGGGTCCGTCAGCGCTTCAGGGTAGCCGACCATGCTGGTGGAGAAAACTACTTCGCCCGCAAGTTTCCTAGCAGCTCCAAAGCCTTTACCGAGAAAAACAGTGCCGTCTTCTAAGACCAGAGCCGCTTTCTTGCTTTTGCAGGAGTTAAGTTCTTGGACCAAAGCCCTATTCTACCTATCAGGGATTATTTTTAAAGTTTGCGCTTGACGTTTTGGTCGTGGGGAGATAAGTTTTGATTGTGTTTTCCAGCTTGTTTTCAGCCTCTTCAAGTTCCTTGTCCATCTTAGATATATTGGATTTGGTTGACAGAATCTGTTTTTCACGTTCGCACAGCGCCCTCTTGACCTCAGCTGGCGCGGGTCCACCTTTGACGTTGCAGGCTTCCACAAGCTTAAGCGGGTCAGCCAACGTTGCTATGTCTGCGGGTTTGACCGAGAGCTTGATTCCTGCGGATTCTTCTGCTGCCCTTCTGAAGCATTTGGGGCGTTGCGTCCGCGAAGGTTTTCTTGGCGTCCAAGAGGTCTTTCACGATGGCGCCGACGATTTTGTGCGCAGAGCGGAAGGGCACGTTGTACTTGCGGACTAGCAGGTTAGCCAGCTCGGTTGCTGCAACGAAGTTTTTGAGCGCTTTTTCGGAAACGTCTTCTGTGACTTTGAGTTTGGGGGCAAGCTTGTGCAGCATATCCAATGATGCACGGACGCTGTCGATTGACTCCCAGAGCTTAGGCGTGATTTCCTGGAAATCCAGGTTGTACGTTGAAGGCAGGCTTTTCACGACGGCAGCGACTGTTGTGAAGTTGCCCAGGATATGGCTTGCTCTTGCGCGGATGACTTCGAGGACTTCAGGATTCTTCTTCTGCGGCATGATGCTGCTTGTGCTTGTGAACTCGTCAGGCAACTCGACGACGCCAAAGTCTGGGCTGCTCCAGATGATGAGGTCTTCTGCGAGGCGGCTCAGGTTTACGGCTATGAATGTGAGGTCAGCGAGGGGTTCGGCAACGAAGTCACGGCTTCCCACCGCGTCAATGGAGTTTTCAATTAAACCCTTGAACCCCAAGAGCTCTGCGGTTCTGTCGCGGTCAATGGGAAAACTGGTCGTTGCCAATGCTCCTGCGCCCAGTGGACACAAGTTGACACGTGTGTAGGCGCTTTGGAGTCTTTGCATGTCCCGCTGAAAAGCATCTACGTACGAGAGTAAGTAATGCGCAAAAGTTACTGGCTGGGCAGGCTGCAGATGGGTATACTCCAAAATGACGGTTCTGAGGTGGTCTTCGGCAACCTCGGCGAGGTGCTCTTGCAAGTGTGATATCGAACGCATAATTGTGAGCAATTCGTTACGAAGCTGCATGCGGATGGCTGTGGCGACTTGATCGTTTCGGCTTTTGGCTATATGGAGGTTTCCGCCTGCCTCGACGCCTGCATCTTTGAGAACAGCTTCTTCGACTGCCATGTGGACATCTTCCATTGAGCTGTTCAGCTGAATATCCAGTGTCTTGGAGAGGGCTGCAAGGAGTGCCACGGCTTCGCTTTTGGCAATTATTTTCTGCTCCGCAAGCATGACAACGTGTGCCTGATTTATGGATACAACGGCGTTGAGTAATCGCGCGTCGTCTTTGATTGAGGAAGTGAAGTGGGCAACGTCTTCGCGTATCGATTTGAGTCTTCCGCCGTGCAGTATCTTAGACGTTCACAAACACCTTCAGCTTTGGCTTTTTCCTATTTGGTTGATTTCTTTGCCGTTTTGTGCTTTTTGGCTGCCTCGCGTTTCAGGGCGTTGTACATTCGGGTTTGGAGGCCCCACAGCTCAATGAAGCCTTTCGAATAGGACTGATTGAACGAGGTCTTGATGTTGTAGTTTGCTAGGTTCTTGTCGTAAATGACATGGGCGAGGAACGGCCGACAACTTGGAGTCCGCCCTTGAATAGTTTCAGTTTGACTTCGCCGTTGACGTTTTCCTGCGACTTGTCAATAAACGCGTCAAGGTCATCTTTCAGAGGGTCAACCCACAAGCCTGCATATGCGAGGAAGACCCATTCGGCGTCAATTTGCTGTTTGAAAAGGACTTCGTGCCGCGTCATAACCATTTTCTCCAGGTCTTTATGTGCCTCCAGAAGTACTGTAGCAGCGGGGCACTCGTAGACTTCGCGGCTTTTTATGCCGACGAGGCGGTCTTCAATATGGTCTATGCGACCAACGCCGTTTTTACCTGCAATTGTGTTCAGGGTTTCGATAAGTTCAAGGGGCTTCAATTTCTTGCCGTTAACTGCAACTGGTATGCCTGCTTCAAACTGGATTGTCACATACTCGGGTTTGTCAGGGGCTTTTTCAGGTGAAACGGTCCACTCGTAAGCTTCTGCAGGCGGCTCCTGACTTGCATCCTCAAGTAGACCGCATTCGATGGCACGTCCCCAGACGCTTGCATCTATGCTGAACATTTTCGCGGCAGTGGAAACTGGGATTCCTTTGGTTTTGGCGTATTCGATTTCTTCTTCGCGCGTCATGCCCCAGTCGCGGACGGGAGCAATTATTTTCTTGTCGGGTGCGAGCGCGCCGAGCGTAACGTCGAAGCGGACTTGGTCGTTGCCTCTGCCTGTGCAACCGTGGGCTAAGCCAGTCGCGCCTTCTTTTTCGGCGATTTCCACCATCTTCTTGGCAATTAGCGGTCGGCTCAAGGCGGTGCTTATGGGGTATTTGCCTTCGTAGAGCGCGTTGGCTTTTATGGCAGGGTAAATGTAGTCGGTGACGAATTCTTCTTTGGCGTCTATTGCGTAGTGCTTTAGAACGCCGAGTTTCTTGGCTTTTTTCGCTGCTCGGTACTAGGTCTTCTTGTTGTCCAACGTCAACGGTGACTGTTATAACTTGGGCGTTGTATTTTTCTTGGAGGTACTTGATGAGAACAGATGTGTCTAGTCCGCCACTGTATGCGAGGACGAATTTTTCTGTCATATTTTGCTCCCCCGTTTTTGAAATGTGAATTGTTCCCCTTACCTTACACGCAGTGTTTTTAAACTTTACGACTTTTTTGTGACATAACAAGCTTTAAATGTCCTAAATGATACACTTTTGGTCCATGACAACCGCCCAAAACGTACGCAACTACTTGAGAAACAAACCATACTTGCTTGAGGCTTTGGAGAAAGGCATCGTTAATCTCAGCGAACTCGCCGACAAATCCAAGAAGAACTCAAAACAGGAAACACCCCCGCCACCAAAGCTGCCCTGCGCCGATTCGCTGAAGAACTCAAAAACACAAGCAAAAACGTGAAGAAAAAGTTCTGTCAACATCCTCAAACGAAGCGGCATAGCCGTCTACGACCAGAAAAGCAGTCATAATAACCGCCAAAGAAATCGAACAAAAAGTGGCATGAAAGTAGACTTGCTAGGCAAATTTGTTTACTTGCTGGACCGAGCCGACTTGCCTGAACGAGTAAGCACGCTAGTCAAGCATGACAACTGCACAATGATAGTGATTAATTCCCCTGAGGAGCTTGGAAGCCACTGTGGGGGTTGTCGCATTTTTGACAACGCTTTTGGCGGAGCAGAACGTAAACATAATCGAGTTCATCTCCTGCTGGACGGAAACAATCATAGTCGTCGAAAAGAAGGACAGCCTCAAAACATACGAAGCCCTAACAAACATAGTAGGATAGCAACTCGCGACGACATAGAACCACAATAATATTAATAATCGCAGAAGAGTAACTTCTGAAAGCTCAGAGAGTTGAAACATTGCCGCCGCAAAGCCAAGTCACGGTTCAAGCCCCAGCCACAAGCGCTAACCTAGGCCCGGGATTCGATGTTTTCGGCTTGGCTTTGGAGCATCCCAACGACAAGGTGACAGTTACTCTCAGCACGCAACAAAGGCGTGAGAATCGGGTTTCAGGGCTCCAAGCAGAAACTATATCCACCGTGCCCGAACGGAACACGGCAGGCGTAGTGGCAGGCAAATGATGCAGGAGTTTTCGCTAAACACGGGCTTAACGATTCAAATTGAGAAAGGCATCTGGCCAAGCAAAGGCTTAGGCAGCAGCGCTGCGTCAGCAGCAGCCGTGGCATTTGGCATTAACCACATGTTTGGACTAAGATTAACCAACGAAGCAGCTTATTTGTTGGCTGCGAAAGGCGAAGTTGCTCAGTGCAGGTTCCGAACACGCCGACAACGTGTCCGCTACAATTTGCGGCGACTTCGTCGTCCTCAAGTCTTGTGAACCGCTCGAAATGGTCAACCTGAAAGCGCCAGAAGACATGGAGGTTGTGCGTGGCTTTTCCCCACATGGTAACTCCGCCCCATAAAACCCAAAACGCACGCTCTGTACTTCCCACGATGGTTCCCATAGAGAAGATGGTTCAGAACGTTGGTAACGCAGCAGCAATGGTTGGCGGGTTCGCCACGCGGAAATGTGGACTTAATCGGCAATTCGATGTCTGATGCAGTTGTGGAGCCCGCACGTGCCATCCTGATTCCAGGTTATCAGCAGGGTGAAAGAGAACGCTTTGAAAGCTGGTGCTTGCGGAGTCACCATAAGCGGCGCAGGACCCGCAATGCTTGCCATGGTCAACAAAGAAAAAGCGGACGCAGCCAAAGTTGCTGCAGCCATGAAGGAAGGCTTCAAATCTGCCGGCTACGAGGCAACGGCTTTTGCCACCAGACCTGGCAAAGGCGTAAGTTTAATGGAGAAGTGAAAACTTTGACACATCAAGAATGCATAAACTGTGGAACGAAGTACCACAGTGAACGAAATTGTGTATTTCTGCAGAAAATGCGGAGACCTACTGGAAGTCAAATACGACTTCAACGAGCTCGCTGAGAAGCTGGAGAAAAGCGATTGGCGCAACGTTCCGCTTTCCGTGTGGCGATACAAGGACTTGATGCCTATCAATGACGTAAGCAAAATCGTCTCGCTTAACGAGGGAGGCACTGGTCTTCACAGCTGCCACAAACTGGGCAAACAACTGGGTTTGCTGCAACTTTACGTGAAGAACGAGGGTGAAAACCCGACGGGCAGTTTCAAAGACCGAGGCATGACCGTGGGGGTCTCCAAAGCCAACGAACTAGGCGCGAAAAACGTCATTTGTGCCTCTACAGGCAACACATCGGCTTCCCTAGCGGCTTATGCGGCAAAATCAGGCATGCGATGCACCGTCCTGATTCCGTCGGGCAAAATCGCCTACGGGAAGCTCTCGCAAGCCATGATTTACGGCGCAAAGGTCTTGCAAATCCGCGGCAATTTCGATCAGAGTTTAGATATGGTGCTCAAGATCTGCGGAGAAACATCCCAGCATTTACTTGCTTAACAGCATAAATCCGTTCAGGGTTGAAGGGCAGAAGAGTCTGGGCTTTGAAATCTGTGACCAACTCGACGGAGAAGCTCCCGACCGAATAGTTGTACCCGTGGGCAATGCGGGAAACATAAGCGCCATCTGGAAAGGGTTCACCGAGTATCATCAACTTGGATTCATCAAGAAGCTGCCGATGATGACGGGTATCCAAGCTGCAGGTTCAGCGCCCATTGCACAGATGATTAAGACAGGCAGCAGTAAGATGGTACCGGTGGAAGCACCTGAAACGTTGGCGACTGCCATCCGAATCGGAGCACCAGTTAGCTGGAAGAAAGCCGTGAGTGCCATTCGCAACAGCGGCGGAACTGCAGAAACGGTCACTGACGACGAGATTCTGACAGCGCAGAAACTACTGGCACGCGTGGAAGGCATATTCGTGGAGCCTGCTTCAGCGTCTTCCATTGCTGGGTTAATCAAGCTGGTTAATAGCGGCGTCATTGACAAAGGCGAACGCGTAGTTTGCGTCACCACAGGACACGGCTTAAAAGACCCCGATACAGCGATTAAATCCAGCGAGAAACCCTTAGAAGTTGATGCAGAAATGGCAGCTATCGAAGACGCTTTGGGATTAATGCGTCAACAGGCAATTCTGACGGGAGAGTTTTAATGAGGATCATTTTGGTTGGCTTTGGCGTAGTCGGGAAAGGCGTAACCACTATTCTCGCTCGCAGATACATGGAAAAGGCAAAGGACTACGGATTAAACCCAAAAATCGTCGCCATAGCCGATGTAGATGGCGCAGTTGTTGACCCGAGAGGGCTAACCGCTGAAAAACTGGAAGAACTCAAACAAAGGCGGTATCCAATAAACCCGATATCAGCAGACCCTGACTTTGGGCGTCCAGGAATGTCTGTGTCAGATGTCATCGAGTCGGTTGAAGCAGAAGTGGTTGTTGAAGTCACGCCCGTCAACATCAAAGACGGAGAGCCTGCCCTGTCACACATAACCAAAGCGTTCAAAACAGGCAAACATGTTGTTACAACCAACAAGGGACCTTTAGCTTTGGCCATGCCAGCCTTAACAGAACTAGCTGAGTACAACAATGTTTTCCTGCGGTTCAGCGGCACAGTCGGCGGGGGAACACCCGTGTTGGAGTTCGCCAAAAGATGCCTTGCAGGCGACAGAATCCTTGCCATACGGGGCATACTGAACGGCACAACCAACTACATACTGACCGAAATGTCTCAAAACCAAGTGACTTTCCAAGAAGCGCTAACAAATGCTCAGAAGCTCGGTTACGCTGAGAGAGAGCCGTCAATGGATATTGACGGATATGACACTGCCTGCAAAGTAGTCATTCTGTCAAACTGGATAATGAACAAAAAAATAACCCTAAAAGACGTGGATAGAACGGGCATCCGTGATGTATCTTTGCAGGCTCTCAGAGAAGCCGCCAAGAAGAATAACACGATCAAACTAATCGGTTCAATAGACGGCGACCAAGCGATAGTTAAACCCATGGATATACCGAGAAACAACCCCTTATGCGTCAGTGGAGTTCTAAACGCGGTAACCTTTTCCACGGAATATGCCGGAGAAGAAACCATCATAGGAAAAGGCGCAGGTGGCATGGAAACTGCCAGTGCAGTTTTAAGGGACCTCCTAGACATTAGACGTAAGTTGTCAACTAAACTACTCACATAGAGAGAGCGATAAGAATGAAAAAGATAGTGATGAAGTTTGGGGGAACAAGCGTAGGCACAGGCAAAAACATACGCCGAGTCGCCGACTTAGTTACACAGTACGCTAGAAACGATTGCAGAATTGCTGTTGTTGTTTCAGCGCTGGCAGGCGTTACTAACAGCTTGATCGAGGTCGCTTGCCAAGCTAAGAAAAGCGATGAAAAACACATCGACGCCTTCACAAAAGAACTCCTCCAAAAACACATAGAAGCAGTTGCAGTAGCTATCACCAACAAACAAATCCAAAAAGAAGTAACCCTAATCACAGAAAGGACCATCGCTGAACTAGAAAAAGTCTTAACTGGCATATCTTATGTCGGTGAACTCACGCCAAAATCCAAAGACTACGTTCTTTCATTTGGAGAACGTTTGTCTGCACCCATTGTTTGGGGCGCCATCAAGGATCACAAACTTGAAACCCAATGCTTCACTGGTAAAGAAGCAGGCATCGTGACCGACTCAAACTTTGGCGACGCTGATCCGCTTATGAATTACACCACTCACCTGATTCGCGAAAGAGTCGGACCACTACTTCAGAAAGGCACTATTCCGGTAGTCACAGGCTTCATCGCAGCAAACCAGGATGGAATAGTAACTACGGTGGGTCGGGGAGGCTCAGATTACACCGCGACCATACTTGGCGTAGCATTGCAGGTAGACGAGGTCTGGATATGGACTGATGTGGATGGCATAATGACCGCGGACCCCCGAATCATACCCACATCCAAGATGCTGCCTGAACTCAGTTATCAGGAAGCGGCGGAAATGGCAATTTTCGGAGCCAAAGCCATGCACCCCCGCGCGTTGGGACCCGTCATAGAAGCCAAAATCCCCGTACGAATCCGCAGCACCATGCACCCCGAAAATCCGGGTACACTCATTACAGAAAGCGAAAAAACAAAATCCGCAACCGCAGTTAAGGCCGTCGCGCTCATCAAAGATGTCGCCATGGTCAACGTCAGCGGCGCAGGCATGGTCGGTGCCCCAGGCAGCTACGCCAGAGTCTTCGATGTTTTGGGCAAACACAGCATCAACGTCATGATGGTCTCCACAGCAGTTTCTGAGGCAAACATGTCCATGATCATACGCAGGAACTTGGTGGGCAGAGCGCTCAGCACGCTCGAGATTGCGCTTTTGGGCAGAGGCTTAATCAGCGAAGTCATAGCAGAAGATGATGTTGCAGTCGTCGCAGTAATGGGCGCGAACATGAAAGGCACGCTGGGCACAGCCTCCAGAATATTCGCAACTGTCGCAAACGCAGGGATCAACATTCGCATGATTGCGCAGGGCAGTTCAGAACTGAACATCAGCTTCGTCGTCAAAGAAAAAGACGGAGCGGCCGTTGTCAAGTCGATTCATGAAGAGTTCCAATTAGACCAAATTTAGCCCAAACCTCTTATAATAACACAAATAGGTACTCAAGGCGAAACTCACAGGTGGCTGGTCCTTTTATGGTTAAACTCAAACTTAAGCAATGGGAGCGCGAAAAACTAAAAAAATTAGTCCCCATCCGAGAAATTGGTGAGTACCGTTTTCTGGGCTACTCACTCGATTTGGAAACGGCGGAGCTCCGCGACCTACTAAGCGAAGACGGAGCCGTGGGGAAGGTAGACGAATACGTGCTACAGGCGATACTGTCCCACTACTCAGCCGCAAACTCTACACCCAGAACTGGAAAACTCATAAAATTCAAAGACCTGCCAGGCGGATCCGCCTACGAGTTGGCGTTTCTGCAGCGAGCAGTTGAGCCTGTAGCTCAGGCCTTCGGCGAGAACCCAGCGACGCTACTGGAGGCGGCTAAGGTTCTCGGCGGCACAAGCCTTAGCCACGGAGACGTCTCTGCGGAAGTCCCAGCGCTAGAAGGAATTCCAATCGTCTTCATCGTGTGGAAAGCAGGGGAATTTTCTGCCTCCGCCAACGCGTTATACGATGAGTCGGCAAGCGCCTATCTGCCAACGGAGGATTTGGCGGTTTTAGGCGAACTGACAAGCAACCGTTTGAGGATGGCGCAACAAACCTTCTAACAAATCCATTTCTTCTGTTGAGAAAAGTGTTCGCCCTTCAGCTTCGCGCCTGTTGATTTCCGTCGCCGTTTGCGCCGTGGATGTTCTTGTTGTTGTACAATTCCGCCAGCTTCAGCAGCGTTTCCTTATAGACTTGTATGCTGGCCAAATACTCTTCAATGACAATATGTTCGTCTAGTGTGTGGTCTAAATGGCTATCGCCCGGACCGTAAGTCACGATGGGCATGTTCATAGCGTGCCCCAGAATGTTCATGTCGCCTGTGCCCGTTTTCCGAAGCAGCGTCGCAGGCTTGTTCAGGACTTTGCGAACCGAAGAGGAAAGCGCATGCACTAGCGGCGAGCTCTTGTCCACCTCGAAAGGCTCCACCGAATCATCCATAGTCGCCTTCAGTGCAACTTTCGGATTTGCCGCCCCATATGCGTCGACGATTTTCTGGATTTGGTCAAAAACCTGTGCCGAACTGAACTGGGGTGGGATGCGAATGTCTACATGCATTTCGCTTTCAAATGGTACTACGCTTACAGCTTTTCCGCCGACGATTCGGGTAAGGCAGGCAGATACGGCATTAAACGGGCTTTCCTGTGGATTCAGCGGGTAGGCGTTTTTAATTTGGAGCCAGATTTCGTATGCTTTCTCGAGTGCGTTTTCATATAGCCATGGCGTCGAGGCATGTCCAGTCTGGGTTTTGCAGGTAACTTTAAGTTGAATTTGACCCTTGTAGCCTATGGTGACGTTTTCGACGCCGCTCGGCTCACCGAAAATCGCACATTCTGCTCTTATGCCTTGGGTGATGAGGTGTCTGACACCTCGGCTTGTGGCTTCTTCTTCGACAACGCTGGCGATGAGGATTTTGCCTTTTCCTTGGAACGTGGATTCTTTGGCTGCCAGGGCAGCGGCCATTACCATGGCGGCGAGGGGTCCTTTGGCATCTACGGCGCCTCGGGCGTAGAGTTTGCCTTCGTCCACCCGCAGCGGGAGATGTCCCGGCACTGTATCCATGTGTCCACACAGAAATATTGTGGGTTCGCCTTCGCCTACTACGCCAATGACGTTTCCGATAGCGTCTATGCCAACCTGGAACCCGAGTTTCTTCATTTCTTGCGCAAGGAAGCCCGCTATGTATTGTTCTTTGCCGCTTGGGCTGTATATTCCCAGCAGATTAGTTAGCAGCCGTACCGCTTGGGTTTGTTCTTGCGTTTTCTTCTTCCTCCAGTGCCGCGCCGAGGACGGCGAGGGCTTTGTCAACTTGTCCTTTGGTGATTACGAGGGGCGGCAGGAATCTTAGCACGTTGCGGCCAGCGTCCAAGATGAGGACGCCCTTTTGTGCACATCGCTGAATGACGTTATAGACGTCGAAGCGGAGTTCCATGCCCAACATCAAGCCCAAGCCGCGAATTTCCTTGACGATTTTGTATTTAGCCCGCAACATTTCAAGCTGAGCCTTAAAGTATTTGCCCATGGTTGCGGCTTTCTCTGTAAGGTTCTCTTCAATTAGCGCGTCTATGGCCGCACATCCAGCAGCGCAAACCAGTGGGCCGCCACTGAACGTAGTTGAGTGCTCGCCAGTTTTGAGCGCAGACATGACGTTTTCCTTAGCGACGGTTATACCGATGGGTAACCCCCCGGCAAATGGCTTCGCCATGGTCATGATATCAGGCGTGACGCCCCAGTTCTGGCAACCAAAAACTTTGCCAGTCCGTCCAAAGCTGGTTTGAACTTCGTCGAAAATCAGGAGAATATTTTCTTGGTCGCAGAGTTTGCGCAGACCCTGCAGGTAGCCGTCGGGTGGCACGCGAATACCGCCTTCCCCGCGGATTGGCTCCAGCATGACAGCGGCGGTTTTCTCGCTTATCGCCTCCTTCACTTTTTCCAAGTTGTCAGGTGGCACATGCTTGAATTCTGGTACAAGCGGCAAGAACGGCTCGCGGTACTTTTTGTCCCACGTCGCCGATAGTGCACCCATGGTTTTGCCGTGGAACGCGCCCATCATCGCGATGATTTCGGGTTTGCCGGTGAACTTGCGGGCAAGTTTTATGGCACATTCAACAGACTCTGCGCCGCTGTTCGACAGGAACGCCTTGTTTAGACCCTCCGGCGTTATGCCTAGTCAGCTTTTGCAGGAATTCGCTGCGGCGGTCGTTATAGAGGCTGGCGTGGCAGCAGATGAGCTGTTCAGCCTGAACCTTGATGGCCTCGACGACCTTGGGGTGACAGTGCCCCAGTAGGGCAACGCCATAGCTACCCATGCAGTCCACGTACTCTTTGCCGTTGATATCCCACAATGTGGCAGCTTTGCCTTTGGTTATGACGATTTGGCGTTTGCCAAACACATTTGCCATCAGGCGGTTTTCTGCCTCTATGATTTCGCGTTCGTTCATTGAGTAATCACTGTGCCAGTTTCATGCTTCAAGCCACAGGAAATTGGGTTCTTTCCGGTGCCCGCTGTTACTAAAACTTCCGCGACGCCTTCGTTGAGCGCCTCCATTGCAGCGTGGATTTTGGTGCTCATTCCCGCGCCTATGCTACTTAGAACCTCTCTGACTTCGCCCGCAGTGATTTTGGGAATCCGTTCACCTTTGAGCATAAGACCTTGGACGTCGGTGAGCAAAATGAGCTTGTCAGCTTTAAGTGCGCCTGCTATGTTGGCTGCTGTGCGGTCGCCGTCTACGTTGAGTGGCTCAAACTCCTCGCTTATGGCGATTGGCGTAACGATGGGTACGTAGCCTTTCTCCAGCAGCAGTCGAAGCAGGTCAGTGTTGACTTTGTTAATCTTGCCTGTGTAGCCACCGTCTATTACGCGTTTCCGGCCACGCTCATCAACTTCGATTATGCGTTTCTTGCGTTCGGCCTGCAGAATCTGTGCATCCAGCCCGGAAAGTCCTACAGCGGGAACCCCTTGGCTTTGGAGCGCAAGCACGATTTGCTTGTTGATTTTGCCCGCCATAACCATGCTGTAGATTTCGATGGTTTCCTTGTCTGTGTAGCGGCTGCGGAAGCCTTCAGGGGAAATTATGAATTTTTGTTCTTTGCCCAGTTTCCTAGCGATTTCTGTGACCTCGACGCCTCCGCCGTGTACAAGGACAACCTGGTTGTCTTTGAGCAGGCTTTTTAGGTCGGCGACTAGGTCTGTTGATGCTCCCTCTTTGAGTATGCTTCCACCCATCTTAATTACAAGCAGCATGGCGTATCACATCGGATGGAAACCGGTGCTCTTTTAAGCCGGTGGTTTCGTCGATGCCCATCATGAGGTTGAGGCATTGGACACCTTGGCCAGAAGCACCCTTAACCATGTTGTCGATTGCACTGAACATCAGCAGTCGCTTGGCATGTGGGTCTATTTCGAACCCAACGTCGCAGAAGTTCGTTCCCTGTGTCACTTTGGGGTCGGGCAGTTGGAAGCAGCCCTTCTGGTATTTGACGAGGCGGATGAATGGTTCAGACCCGTACATGCCGCGGAGGGCTTTCCATACGTCCTTGGCTTCGATTGGCTGCTTTGTAAACGCGTGGATTGTGACGAGTATCCCGCGAACCATGTTTACTGCGTGCGGCGTAAACGATAGAAGTTACGGTTCGGATGAGGCGCCGTTGACTTCCTGTTCAACTTCAGCGATGTGGCGGTGCCCCACAACCTGGTAGGGACGGACGCCTCCGAAGCGTTCGGGGTGATGCGATGCAGCGGTGGGTTTGCTTCCGCCTCCGCTGCTGCCAACTTTGAGGTCTGCGACAAGGTGTTGGGAATCAACTAAGCCTGCTTTGACAATCGGAACCAAGCCCAATATGGTGGCGGTTGCCATGCAGCCGGGACACCCTACTAAGGCGGGCTTTCTTTATTTCTTCTCGGTGAAGCTCAGGCAACCCATAGGCTGCTTCCTTGAGAAGCTCGGGATGCGCGTGTTTCCAGCCATAGTAGGTTTCGTAGTCAGCAGGATTTTTGAGACGGAAGTCCGCGCTCATATCGATGACTTTGAGCCCTGTCTCCAGCAGCTGGGGGACGAGGTTTACGCTGCCTCCGTGCGGCGTAGCCGTGAAGACCAGGTCACAGTTTTTCTGGAGTTCTGCAATGTCTTGGGGGACAAATTTCAGTTGGGTTAATCCGCGGAGGTTCGGGTGCGCGTTAAAGATGTATTCCCCTGCGCTCTGCCGCGAGGTGACCGTTGTTACTTCTACCTCTGGGTGCATCAACAATAATCGGAGGAGTTCTCCGCCGACGTATCCTGAACCGCCGATTATGCCTATTCGCATCATTTTTTTCTTCTCCTATTTTATGTTCTTGTTACTGTCTTTTTCTAGTTGAGAAGGCTTTGGGCCCCTTTCAAGAGTGGCACGGCTACATTCATGCCTGTTATGGTTCGGGTTTGCTCCCAGAACTCTGGGCATGAATTTGCCTCGTGGAAGACTATGCTGGCTCGGTTAGCGTCCACGTTCTCCTCAATTATGACTTTAATCTTGGCGTAAGACTCAGTAGCCTTGTAGTCGTTGACCGCTGCTTCTAAGTTGGCGTTCCAAGCTTTGAAGTCGCGGAGTCTTAGGTCATCCCCCTTAACTTTCTTGACAGCGTCAAACGCTGCTGTAGCCTTCGATAGCTCTGTCTTGAGGGTTTCGTCATCTACGTTCTTGTTCTTGCAAACGTTAATCATCGCGTCCATCGCGAAAACCCAGGCTTCGTGGTCTCTACTTAGGGTTTTGCCGCATCTGACGGCTAATTCGCGGATGTGTTGTGGCAGTTTCGCGTCGAAAACGAGGTTCCCCAAGTATGTATTTGTGCGGAAGTCGCTGAAGCCAGCGCGCGCCATGCCTACTGGGTGGCAAACTGGGTCTTTTCTCTTTTCTTTGTAAACGATTATTCTCAGGTCGTAAAACCATTTTTCAATGAATTCCTGCGCTACAATTCCGACAGGGTTAATTATCGAAGGCTCCGTCGCCTGGATGTTATTGATGAGTTCTTCACGGTTCGTGGACAGTACTATGCCTTTGCCGTGAGTGCCTGCGTCGGGTTTAATGACGATGAAGTTACCAATTTCCTGCTCAAGCAAATCCGCGATGTCGGGCCCATTTCTGATTTTTCGGCCGTCTTTGGTCATGTCAAACGGATCGCAAGGCACGTAGACAGTCTTGGGAATTGGCAGGCCAACTGCCCAAAGGTGCATGAGTGTGCGGAACTTGCTGTAGCATATGAACTCAATCTGGGATGAGTTAATGACTTTCTTTTCTAAAACTTCCATGGTCGTCGCGGCGTAGAGTCTACGGTTTTTGCTTTGGGCTCGGTTGAGGACGACGCCGACGTCTTTGAGGGCACTGGTGAAGTTTTTGCCTTTGGTCGCGACGTCAACGCCGCCTTTGTCTATGGATACGGCGATTTTGCGAAAAGGAATGAACGTTAACGGTATTCCTAGCTCTTCTGCAGTGAGTTTGATGCCGTTTTCATCGTTTTCTGAGCGTTCATAAAGGAGTCCGATGCTCATCCATCGTTCACTTCCTCACCTGCAGAAGAGTATTAAACAAAGATTTGGGAGATGAATTCAGACTGAGTATCCGAGTCAAGGTTTTTGGGTTTTGTTGGATACTGTTTATTCGCCCCAGTCTTCTCCTTCGAGAGTTAGTTCTTGAAGGTGAACGCAGCCGCTATGCATTTGCTTGACTTCGAGTTCAAGTCCGCATCCTGGGCAGCTGAGGATTTCTCCTTCTGCAGTGTCCTGGGGAACATCTAGGTCTGCGTCACAATCGGGGCATTTAGTTTTCATAGCCTTCACCTCTTGGGTTTCCGAGATTGGTATTTGTTTACTCATTTTGTTCTCACATTTATTTTATACGAAATATCAATCTGAGTTACATGTCGAACTTTTAAATGTTACGACTAATTTGTAACATCTTGGACTTATTATGTCCCAAATGGGACATCTATAAAAGGAGTGCCAAACATTGCTTGATTCCGAAAAGCACAACACAGCATCAATACTGGAACGAAAACCGTATCAATAGAGGCTTGGAATTACGAAATCATTAAATTCCGATAGCCCCAATTCTATTCGGAAGCGACAATCATGGACAATGTGGATCGGGAAATCATCAAGATCCTCAAAGAAGACAGCCGGGCAGGATACATAACAATTGGAAAACAAATCGGTCTCTCAGAAGGCGCCGTCAGAAAAAGGGTCAAAGCTCTATCCGACGTAGGCGTCATCCGCAAGTTCACCATCAAACTAGGCGTCGCTGAGGGCGCAGAAGCAGTAGCTCTGCTTTCGGTGAATCCGTCGCATCCGACTCAGGAGGTGTCTAACAGAATTCGTGGCATCCCCAACGTGGAAACCATCTACGAGGTGACGGGCGAATACGACATCGTAGCTGTTATAGGCGGTTTGAACGTCATCGAAGTAAACGAGTGTATTGAGAAAATTCGCCGCGTCGAGGGCATAATGAAAACGAATACTATGATTGTTCTCCGCAGTTGGTAGCCACTTTGTAGCTTCCTCAAGTTGACCTGGTCCAAAGAGGGGGCAGGGTCATGCCTCGTATTTTCTCCAACTTAAAACACCGTTTTAGGAGAGATTTGTTGCTTCACGAAATAAAAAAAGGAAAGGGGAAGTTTAGTTTCTTGGTTTCGCTCTTACCTCTTTCTGAGGACCAAGACTGCTGCGACTATAGCGATGAGGATGACGATTGTTGCGGCGACTAGGTACCAGATGAGGCTGTCGTTATTTGCTGTGGTCGTAGGTGTTGTTGCGTGTGCTGAGCCGACTGATAAGCCTGTTTGCGCTATTGATCCATAGTAGGAGTTGGTTCCTCCGAATTCCGCCGTGATTGTGTATAGGCCGCTGCTGCTTGGTGTCCACTCGATCTTGAATTGTCCCATGGAATCGCTGATTACCGTCCCGATGCCTGTTGTGCTTCCGTCAGAGGCGGTTGCGGTGACTTTTACTGGAACTCCTGTTGCGCTTGGCTTGGGTTGCTGTTCGTACATGTAGGCCATCCAGTCGCTCATCGATGCGTCAGATATTGCTGGAGTGTCCTTGGCTCCTGGCGATTGATCCGTTACTGTGCCCTGAATTAGAACCGCTTGTTGTGCTGGTACTCCAACGGCTGGCGCTGTGACAGTGACTGCTGATGGGCCTTTGCCGAACGCGTAGATTTGGTTGTCGTATAGGTTCTGAGAGAGCATTATGCCGTCTGCCTAGAGCAGGCTGAGTGAACCAGCCAGACATATTCCACAGGCTCTGTCCTGTCTTTGCGTCCATGGCGAATAGCATTTCGCCTTGGTACAATGGTTGAGCGCCGTTGCCGTGGTCACCGGTCTGGGCGAAGAGTTTGCCGTCTGCGACAAGTATGCCTTGGTACAAAGCATTTACGCCGTATGGGTTCATTGTTCCCGCGCTTCCAGCGTCGAAATCGAAGAGACTAACACCGGTTTTTGCGTCGTATGCGTGAACCATGCCATCGAAGCCCCAGTTGTAAAAGACGTCGTCTGCGACAAAGTCAGATTGCCAGTTGAAGATTCCCCATGCGTTAGTCAAGGCTTTGGTTGGTCCCCATGCCCGCGCTCCTGTCTTAAGATCAAATGCGTAAAACTGCATCGTCTCCTTCACGAAAATTGGCAGAATTCCTTCTTTGGTGATGAAGGGTTGACCGGAGATCCCCCCGGCGTACGAGCTCGCATTGGCTGGAAGTCCAGTGACTAGGTCGAAGCTCGCTGGTGAGGACTTTTGTGAACCGTCGGTCATGCTGTAGCTCGCCCAGGTTTGGTAAAGTGGTGCCGCAAAGACTTGACCAGAGCTTCCTGTTCCAGCCATGACCCAAATCGTGTCGAATGCAACCTGTTGGATTGAAGCTCCTGGTGGGAAGTTGGCTAACTGTTTTGTCCATTGTATGCCGTTTGTGTCAAATGACGTAATAAAATAGCCTGGCACTGTCATATTTGTTGTTCCGGTTGAATCAAGCGTCTGCCCAAGGAAGTTTGCCGGTCTCCAAGTGAAGGGGTTCACGCCCGCTCCTCGAGGAAGCAGAACGCGAGTTGAATTCCACATACTGAGAGTTCCTGTCGCAGAGTCAAGAGAGTATATGATGATTTCTCCCGGTCCGCCATAGGCGTTGTTAAGCATTACCTGTCCTGCAGGTACGTTTTTGAGGCTGAGCATGTATTCGCCAGTCCACGCATCATACATCTTCCAAGTGCCGCCTGGCCCGTTTGTGTCCCACAAGTATGCAAAGGTTCCACCTTGGTTAGGCGAAATGTAGTTGTAGATTTGACCAAAAGATAGCGACGCTTGAGATATGGTCATTATTTTCTCGCCAGTATACAGGTCCATGCAGGTGATGCTGGAGAATTCTTCGTAGGTTGTCGTTGTGTATCCGTTGGTGCCCAGTCCCGCGGCAGTAGGTTCGTTTGCTACGATGGTATTGTAATAGATTCTTCCGCCTATGATGACTGGTGGTTTAAAGAACTGTTCGTATGACATGCCGTTGTGGAAGGATGTGCCGCCGAATTCTCCTCCTGCAAGACCGCCGAAGGTAATCGGTTCGGTCCAGAGTATGTGTGCGGTGTCTGGGGCTTGCGTCCATGGATCGTATGCGCTGCCTTGGTCGAATTGTCGGCTCATTTGTCCCCATGCGGGCATGAGCCAGTTACTCGATATCTGCCACCAGTTGTGGTTCATTCCGTTTACTGGACGGGTCCAGTAACTAGTTGGCAGCGGAATGTCGTGTGGTGCAGGCGCAGGCGTCGTTGTGACTGTGACGGATACTGTGGGGCTTTGACTGGCGGCGTAATCAGTTGGAACGTCTGATGAAAGACCGAAGGGGCTAAAGTATGGTGGAATGGTTTGTCCCGGGAACTTTGCCTGGAATTTGTAGGTTCCCAGCATGTCTGCAGGATATAGGAAGAATCCGGAAGCTACTGCATCCATTGTGAAGGGCCCTCTGGTGTCGGAGGTTCCATCGGGCTTTGTTATGTCCACGGTTACGCCTTGCCATCTGGAGCCAGTGTTTTCAATTGCGTCTGGAGTTACGGCGCTCATGAATATGACGACTTGTATGCTCTGTCCCAAGCCGATTGGGTTGGGTGTTGCGGTGACGAAGATGTAGCTTGCTGATTTCGAGTTTGCTGCTATTGCAGAGTTAATGCCCAGTGTTAGACCAGAAACAGCCATTAGCACAAGCAGAGTTAGAATTATTGTCTTTTTTGTTTTTGAGTTTTTCATTTTTCTTTCTCCCATGTTTTTTAATGGTATTTCGGATTATGACTCACTTGGCATATAAGATTTTGCACTATGTGGGTATGTTCATCGTCAATAAAAACTGAAAGTGCATATATCGTTACAAAAAGCGTCTGAGAACAGGAGTTTAGGCAAGCATGAAGTCAGGTCTTTGATTTTGCCAGGTAATACGCCGTGAAAGTTCCGTTGTGAGCAGTGTAAAGCCCGCGTAGGTAACTGAGAGCTTCTTCCACACTGTTGGCGGGGGGAATAATCTGTTTGTAGTTGTCAGCCCGAATGACTTCGGCCAGTGTGCCAGTTTCTTTCTTAGTTATAGGCAGCCGCAGATGGTTAGCTCCTGACTGGAAAACAGCGATGTCTCCGCGTCGAGCTTTGCCTTTGCGTATGTCAATGGTTTTTCTGCCTTCTCTTAGCCAGGCGTAGACTTCTTTCTTAGCTTGAAACAGAGGCGCTGTGCTCACCTAAGGAGATACTAATGGGTACATCGTAAATAAGACAATTCTTCATCCCGAATCAGACTGCATCGAGCAAATCCCACGGTAAGAGAGATGGTATTCTGACGGGCAAGTGCGTTTCTTCCCATTAACCGCGCTCTCTTCCTACCGTCGTTTAATTTTTATATACATCGTAAGCAATGAGAGTACAGAGGAAAATCATGGCGCTCGACGACACAGCAGTCATCTTGATAACCGCCTTAGCGGCGACAATCGTGGTTCTTGCCTGTGCCTTCATGCTTTACGCCATGAGAAAACGAGAAAAGAAAACCCCGCCCCTCCCCAAGCAAGAGACTCAAGTCGATCCGTTTTTACCATCTTCCTCAGGTTTCAAAGTCAGCAAAAGCGTGCAGTCGAACGACGCGATCCGAGCCAAAGACGAACTGCGAATCCTAGATTTGGAGCGAGAAATTTTGGGCGACGCCATCAGGCACCTTTACGAGGCGCATGCTGAAGGTAAAATAAACGAGCAGGAACGAGATAGACTTGCCAGCAGCTACAAGCAACGCATGATGTCCGTGAAAGAAGCCATGGCCAAAGACGAAACCATAGTTGCCTTGCACGAATTAGAAGGCATGCAGGAAGACCTGATGAAAATGTTCAGCGAAAGATTCGGCGAACTCAGCGGCAAAGTCGAAGAGCTCCGCTCCAGAATAGACGTCAAGCCAATTAGAGAAATCAAAGTGCAAATGCCGAAGTCACAAATCCCCGTAATGCCTGATCAGTTGGAGAAGGAAGAAGAGGAAGAGGGCAACGGAGAGGAAGAAATGACGGAGGACAAAGCCTCCAAGAAAACCAAGAAGCAGCAGACTGAACGCAAGCCTCAGAAAACTGAGGCCGAGCAGCGCATAGACGCCATACGAAACCAAATAGACGAAGTCATGAACAAGCTGGGTCAGATGGAGATGGAGTCCTAGGCATGCGCTCTTCTCCGGACGCAGAGAAACGTAATGCTGCAGACGCAGCCATAGCTCACGTCAAAGACGGCATGATTATAGGGTTAGGCAGCGGTACCACAGCCGCATTCGCAATTATGGCTTTGGGCGAACGCAAAAAGCATGAGAATCTCAACATCATGGGCATCCCCAGCAGCTACCAAGCGTTCCAATTGGCCGTGCAAAATGGCATCCCTATCACGACTTTGGAGGAGCACCCGACTGTGAATGTGAACATCGACGGCGCAGACCAAATTGACCCTCAACTTAACCTCATCAAGGGCATGGGGGCCGCATTGGCAAGAGAAAAAATTGTCGCTTCAGCCTCCAAACAGAACATAATCATTGCCGACGCAAAGAAATACGTCAAGAATTTAGGCGAAGACAACCAGCCAGTCCCCGTTGAAGTCTTGCCCTTCGCAGTAGCACTCGTCCGGCGACGCATCCAAGCTCTGGGCGGAAAACCAGTTTCCCGCGAAACCAAAGGAAAACTCGGACCAGTCATAAGCGATAACGGAAACGTCATATTGGATGCAGGCTTCGGCGTCATAGAAGATCCGGTCGCACTCTCGCAGGAGTTGAAGATGATTCCTGGCGTGGTTGAAACGGGACTTTTCATCGGGTTAGCCGATGTTGTCTACCTCGGAACGGCAAGCGGTGTCAAGAAACTGGAAAGGAAATAGAGTCTTTGTGATTTAAGCTACCAAGGCGGAGTCCCAGTCTGCGCATTGTGCTGATTGTATTCTACGCACAGGTGATAAGCATCGTGGATGTTGTACACCTAGAAGGCAAACGGGCGCAGCAGTGGGAAAATTAGCCAGAAGAAAAACACACCAAGCACCAACGCCAATGGAAGACCAAAGAAATAAGAACAGCAAACCTCGGGTTATTTTTCCCGCGTATAATTGGCCAGCGCCTGGGATGAAGAAGCTTAGGAGAGCGCCTACACCTCGGCTTTTTGCGCCAATAAAAAAGCTGGGGCTGAGCCTAGTGTGGCGGCGGCTGGTAGGTTGGAGGAGCTTTTAGCGGGTTGCCGCAGTTGGGCTAGACATTCATGTCTTCTGTGACTTCTCTTCCACGCTTCGAACAGAAGGGCATTCTTTGTTCCTCCTATGTCATGGCGAACGGGCCCTTTTGGTATTTACTTTGCGTTTTCCTCAACTGTGAAGTCTGGGAGCAGTCGCTTAAAAGTTTAAATGAAGGAAAGCAAGTTAACCTAACCGCTGGTTGCGCAGAATCCCAAAAAAAACAGCAAGCTGCCGGGGTAGCCTAGCCTGGCTAGGGCGCCAGACTCATAATCTGGAGATACAAGGGCTAAAGCGCTCTATACCAGAGGTCGCGGGCTCGAATCCCGTCCCCGGCACCACTCCAATTCTCAGGAAAATTCCAACTTACTGTTCGCGAATTTGTGTAGAACCTTCTCAGCATAAAGAGTTTCCAAGGAGGGTGCTTCCCGCAGGCAGCGTCTTCCTCTGAGTTGTACCTGAAATAACGCCAAACAACCAATCCAAGCTTGATGCATTGACAACGCAAATAGTTGCTATAGAAGAAAACCAAGGACTGGTCACACACACTCCTTACTGTCCGTTTCCTGCCCTTTTTGGGGACAAAATTTATTGGAGCGAAACGTGCATCATTTAAGCTATAAGGTGACTGTAACATGTCTTCAGACGATGAAGATTACCCAGAATGGACAAAACGCAGACGAACCACCCCATTCGACAAAGACCCCTTCTTTGGAGACATCGACAAAGTATTCCACGAAATGGAAAAAATGATGGAAGAAGAATTCAAAAAATTCACAGAGAGAGTCCCCAAAGACTATGTAAAAGAACGGAAACTTCCTGATGGAAGCACCGTCAAAGAGTTCGGACCCTTCGTTTACGGCTACAGCATGAGAATCGGACCAGATGGCAAACCAGAAATCAACGAGTTCGGTAACATCAAGAAAGGACTCAAAGGACCTCAGGTGAAAGAAGAGCGCGAACCACTCGTCGACGTAGTGGAGACGGACGGCGAAATCCGTGCAGTAGCTGAACTCCCAGGCGTGGAAAAAGGCGACATTAAGCTCCACGGAACCGAAGACACTCTTGACATCAACGTCGATACGCCACAGTACAAGTACTACAAGGAGCTTCAGTTGCCAGCTAAAGTGAGAATTAAGGAGGCCAAGTCAACGTACAAGAACGGAGTCCTGGAAGTTGTTATCCCCAAGGTCGAATTCATGAAACCGAAAGGGGAAAAAATAGACATAACCTAAACGTCTTTCCCCTTACAACTAAGTCTGTGCCAATAGTCATGACTACCGACGAAACTCCCAACGAAATCAACGAAATCGATACCCTGAACGCCATATGCAAAGTCGCCAAACAAGAAGACAAGCTGTCCGGCAAAAACCTCACAGCACTCTACGACCTGTTTGGGCAACGCTTCACCAAAGCCCTCGAAGCCCTCAAAGAGAATCGCGTGAAAAAATATGTTTTCAAACCCAGCAACCGGACAGTCTGGATTGTCGTTGGCAGAGAACGTGACTACCTCATCATGGCAGAGGCAGAATTCTGCACTTGTGACGATTTTTACTTCCGAGTTTTAGATAAGAAAATCCATCTGTGCTACCACCTTATTGCGCAGAAAATCGCGCGCAATCTCAACTGGTATCAAGGGATCAACGAAACTGATGAACTTTATCAAAGTCTAATGAACGAATGGAGAAAAGCCTGTCTCTAAGTGTGAGACTATAGGTTTTCTGTGGTAAACCACAACCAGTCCAATATGTTGCACTTCTTGTTTCTTCTCCAAAGTGCATCTGCATTATGCTTATCGTGATTTCGTCATATTTGACCCAGCCAGTTTTCCGACGTAAAGGGCGCGGCAAAATATTCAGGGGAATCAAAAGGAGTAGATGCTTAGTGAATTTCGTTGACCAGTCCGCAGACCAAACACACTTTCCCATTGAGGCTATGATTAGTTATCCGTCCGCAGAATTCACACTCTCGTTTGGGAGACGTAAATTTCTGTCCGGTCAATCGTTTCTTCTCTTCCCTGTTCATCGCGAATTCAAAGTCGACCTGTTCGATTTTCGTCTTCACCGTAGTCACCACAGTCTCTTGCTGCAAGGTCAACCATTTTCAATCTATTATAAATACGCTTGGCAATTGCAGAAGTTTTTCATAACTTGTAGAACATTTATACACTTCTGCAAAATCAGATTGGAAGAGTTTTCAGATTAAACTCACAAGATTTGGCTGGGCTTCGCCAAAAAGTACTACGTCCTCCAAGCCTACCCTTACAAACACAACAAAAGCAGCACGTGATATGCTAACCGCACTTACTGTTTTTTTGACAGGTCAAGGAGGGTTTGCCAGGACCTTGACCCCTGGAATTTTTCCCTTCATATTTGAAAACTCGACGGAAGCTGAAGAAATTGAGGGAAGCGTTGGTGATGTCGCCATGTATCTAGATTTAAATATGTAGATGCTACATGTATTGCCAAATTAGGAGGAAACATTTACGGACTTAGGCGGATATTTCCAAATCCTCATCAGTATCATGATGTCAGCCACATTCGTAGCGTTAGCGCTTATTCTGCTCAACGCCTACTACGGCAAAGACGAAAAAGAAACAGAAAAAGATTAACATAGATCCCAACTTGACCTTCTTCTTGAAATAAAATAAAAGACCATACTTATCACTGCCAAAATTATCCCTATTACAATCAGCAAGGCCACATCAGGACCAACGCCGAACACAATCGGGAAAGGACCGATGAAAACAACCACGCCAGCACTTCCAGATGCATTGCCGCCAAAAGATGCCGCAGCGATAACCGTTAGCATCCCCGCAATTATTAACGCAAAACCCGCAATTAGGGCTACAAAAAGCCATTTGGGAGTTGAAATCTCTTCCTCGTCTTCTTCGGGCGCTCTTTCTTCAAATTTGTTCGTCATCAACGTTTTCACCTTAACAGAAAATAGTAAATTATCATCGCAGCGACTATGAGCACAGTTAAGGCTACTGAAAGGACAAGGATAGTCTTGACAGATTTCTTGTCTGACCCGAAGATTATCGGTACTGGACCAACCACTATTATGCCCGCAGACTTGACTCTGCCTTTTCTTTGACTCTTCGCAGTTATTAGTACCGTTGCCAGAATCAGAATTAAGATTCCGATGAACACCAACGCGAAGCCAACCGAGTACAGAAGCGAAGAATCTGACAATAGCCAGCCTCCAACAGAGTCTAGAACGAAATCTGCATATAAACTTCAGTTCCACAAAAGCATCATTCAAAGTGAAGGCAAGGACTGCAAACAATTTTAAACCACAGGAGCAACCTAGTTGTTGGCGGCAAAAGAAGCCCGATGAGCACATTTGAAACCATAATCCAGCAAATCCTCGAAAAGCATTCAGAAATCAACAGAGAGCAAATCCTAACAAGACTCTCCGTTGCCAGAAACATGACAGGTGGATTAATCGCTGACGATTCCCTATTGAGGATGATCGCAGCTGAAATGGGCTTGGAAATCCCCAACGAAAACGGAACTTTCAAACCGAAGCTTTCCTTAGGGCATTTGGTTGCGGGATTAAACAACGCCACTGTGACAGGACGAATAGTCGCAGTCTATCCTGTGAAGATTTTTGAGGGTGCCAAACCGGGGAAGTTAGGCAGTGTTATCATAGTTGACAACGACGGAGTCCTCCGCGTCATACTTTGGAATGAAAAGGCTAACCTAATCGAGCAAGGCGAACTCCAAGCAGGACAAATCGTAAAGTTCGCACATGGCTATACGAAAGCCGACCGTTTTGGCACACCAGAGTTGCACATCGGAGAGAGAAGCCAAGTGGAACTTAACCCGCAAAACGCGAAGCCGGAAGATTACCCATCTATAAGCAAATTCACCGTCAAAATTAACGAGATAACGATGGAGCAGAAGAGCGTCAACATAAAAGCAAAAGTCAAAGAAGTCTATGCCGTCTCGACGTTCACGAGAGGTGACCAATCAGCTGGCAAAGTGCAGCGCGTCAAAGTAGGCGACGAAACAGGGGAAGTTGTGGTGGTTTTCTGGAATGAGAAAGCCGAAGAAGCAATAGCTAAACTGAGAAAAGGCGCACAAATACAAATCGTAAATGGCAAGGTTAAATCTAGCCAGCAGATAGGCGAAGTGGAAGTCCATGTGGATTCTGCAACTTATACGAATGTGTCTGAAATGCTTATGAAGGCCCTTAAGATTGTTGATTTGACGGAGAATTCTGGGGACGTCTGCGTGGAAGGCGAAGTGGCAACGGTTCCAGTGAGCAAGGAAGTGAAGACTTCTAAGGGCGAAATGGTGAAGCTGACATCGTTTGACCTGAAAGACGAGACTGGAGTCGTCCGTGTTACCGCTTGGCGAGAACAAGCTGAGCCCGCTTCAAAACTGATTTTTGGTGAGAAAGTTGTCCTGGAAAACGTCTATGCTAAAATGGGGTATAATGGGAAAGTGGAGTTGTCCACTCGAGCAGCTTCAACGATTACCAAAGCCTAGACGCTCAACTGTTGCAGTCAGTGGGTCGGATTTGGCTATACTCCCTTCTGTTTAAGGAATTGCGGGGTCGACTTGTGCTGCAGCGAAGCTTGTTATGGTGGCTCTACTACTAAAGCCCCAGGGAATAACTTTGGCTTAGCAATCTGCAAACGAATCATGGAAACTCATCGCGGAAAAATCGCAGTTAAAAGCACTTTCGGCAAAGGCACAATATTTATCATCATTATGACATTGGAGCAAAAAGTGGAAATCACGCTGCAACAAGAATACGTCGCCTAGACCATGGATCACAAGAGTGAAGAACAAGTTAAAGACACCGAAGCTGGTTTAGAGTCCCCAGATACGTACCGTCGAGAAGATAGAGCTCCGAATCATCAACTTCCACGGCTTCTGTCCTTAGAACTGGCCCGATCAGGGATTCGGCGCCGAATTCTTTTCTTGGGCGCGATTCGTTTATCGGTCTGCCTCCCAAGAAATCGTTGAAGCTAGGCATCAGGAAAAGTTGCTCCGCGCGAGGCTTTACTTTGTAATGCTTGACCAATGTTTCTCTTACTGTGCCTTCGAGTTTCACACCATGTTTCTGAAGAAGAATTCTCGCGAGCGCTTCGACTTTTACGTCGGCTTTCATCCAGATCTGCCTGTTTAGCTTGAAGCCTGCAGGGTCACGCAACACAACTACTGGATGAAGATGCCCCATGACCAAAGTCTTGCACCCCAGAAGGGCAGGGCTCGGCCACTTATGACCGTGAAATAAGCCGACGTCGTCCAGGATTACACCATCTGCAGGATGCAAAACGACATTTCCAGGCAGCATAGGCTCAAGATTAGCATCGTGGTTGCCCCGTATTATGCCAATTTCCGAAACGTACTTCTTAACCTCTGAGAAGAAATCTGGAACGTCATGCCATTCGCCAGGCTCTGAAGCAACCACTGTGTACTTCACATCTCCCAAAATCAACAACTCATCGGGCTTGTGTTCCACGAGCAAACCGATGAGTTTGGCGAGCAGTTTTGGCGTTTGGCTCGGCACGTGTATCCCTTTCTCCTGAAGAGCAATCTCCCAACCAAGATGCGGGTCAGCGATTACTAGGGTTTTCTTTTTGCTGTCTTGTACAAGAGCGGCTGGGTTAGGCGTCAGGAGAGTAAACATTTGTGCACCTATTTTGTCCCAATCAGACTAAGGATGCTTCTGTGGATGCTCTGGTTGCCAGAAGCCACAAATGTCAAAGTATGCTTCGGATCAAGGCTAGCGTCCACAGGCTGACCATCTGGATCTGTTATTGTTCCGCCCGCCTCTTTGATGACGAGAAAGCTCGCAGCAACGTCTGTCGTTCGCAATTTTCTCCTTATGTCGACGAAGGCATCGGTTAAGCCTTCAGCCACGTAGCAAAGCTCCAATGCGTTGGCGCCGAAGTGCCGAATGTGTTTGGTATTCTGGATCAGGTCCGACAGTTGAGGCGCGATCTGCTTGGCTTTGTAGGTGTTCAAGTCTAATCCAATTACAGCGTCGGAGAGCGAAGCCACTGTTGAAGGTGCAATTCTCTTTCCGTCGCGAAATGCACCTTTGTCTTTTGAAGCAGTGTAGGTGCTTCCATGAAAAAGGTCCGCAACTAACCCTGTGTGAACGCTGGAAAGCAGAGGTCCATCTGAAACAGCTATAGAGGAGCAGTAGAAGGGCAAGCCCCGGACAAGGTTGGTTGTACCGTCGATTGGGTCCACAGTAATGTAGCATTCTTTGTTCTTGCCACCGAATTCTTTGATACCTGACTCTTCACTAACAAGCGTAAACGACAAACCACGCCGCAAAAGGACCTCGACAATGGCTTTCTCCGCCGCCAAATCCACAAGTTTCATTTGGTCCCCACCTGCTCCTCTCCCAAGGTCAGGCTGAGGCTCCTTGACCTTTCCAAGAAGCGGACGAATATGTTCAACGACGTTCTCTTGGCATTCGAGAAGGGCGGGTATCCAGTCAAAACTTTGTTCCATAATTTCAGCCTTATGGGGACTATACAGTTCCGAACTGATAAAGGAATCCATGGAGCCTCTGGCGGGATTTGGACCCGCGACCATTACCTTACCAAGGTAACGCCCCACCGGGCTAGGCTACAGAGGCCGAATCCTGTTTCTCTCTGAACAGAACATCACTTAGGACATAAAATGCTTACGGTTCCAACCCGCAAAACGTCAAGCCACTAAGGGCACCGGAGGTTTCTCACCCGCTCAGTGAAAGACGGATGCGTTAAGGTGCCAGCCAAAAAAGACAAACGTGCCATTAGCCCAAGTGTCTTGGCAGACGCTGCAAAAGCACTTATCTTAGTCAGTGCATTTGCAAGTTGTTGTGGAGCAACAAGCATGGTTGCTTTTTTGTCGGCTTCAAATTCGATGCGGACCTCGACGTGCCTGACGACGAAGGGAATGGAGAAGCCCCATCCCACCGTGAGAACAGCTGCAAGTAAAAAAGACTCTGCAATTGGAGAGAGCAGATAAATCAGCAATGGAGCGACACCGAAGGAAAACCACAGGCTTTCTACAAGCAGGTTCCTAAAGCTATAGCTGCTTGAATCGCGCCTGAAATCCATCAGGTGCCCAACTTCGTGTGCCAGTGTCGCTTCAACGTCGTCGTCGCTGAACTTGCCCTGTTTCCAAAGGGACAGGAAGTATTCGCCAACACTTATCCGCTTCAGGAAGACGTTTATGCTTGCGAACCTTTCGTTTTTGGATATCCATATGTCTGGAGCTTTGCCCAGTTTGGCTTTTTGGGCGAGTTCTCCGAGTTTTTGCGTCATGAATGCAACTTGTTCGCTAGAGTCTTCGCTTTCCAAACTGCTTTTTCACTCCATTAGATTGAATGTTGTATTACACTTTGGTTTGACTTTTGGACACCCGCCGACTTGACAGTCGTTTAAGGAGATCGTCATCGGGATTATGTCTTTCCGGGCACGTTGGCTGTCTTCGCCCAAACTCGGCAGGTTCCCTCCATGCTAACCATACAGGCGCCCACAGGATTCTGAGGCGTGCACACCTGTAGGAACAGGGGACACGCATCGGGCTTGATCTTACCTATTACAACGAGGTGGCACCGGCAACCAGGCGGCGAATCAATTCCTTCTTCAAGTTTCACGTCGAACTTGCTCAGCGCGTCATAAACGGTAAAAGGCTCCTTTAGCGCGAGCACTGAGTCTGGAATGATGCCTAAACCACGCCACTTGCCGTCCACAACTTTGAACGCTTCGTCGATTAGTTTCTGTGCTTTGAGGTTTCCTTCCCACTGCACTGCACGGGAATACTCGTTTTCCAAGCGGGGGTTACCTTCGCTGAGCTGCTTTAGAATCATGTAGACCGAGAAGAGTAAATCCAACGGCTCAAAGCCAGCCACTACTGTGGGCAAGCCATACTTTTCAGGGAAAATCGCGTACGGCTTAACGCCGATGATTGTACTCACGTGCCCGGGTGCGATGAAGCCGTTCAGCTCCAGATCCTTCATCTTCGCGAGAAGTTCCATTGCGGGTGGAACGATTCGGTGGGAAACCAGAAAACTCAGGTTCGACACGGGTTTTCGCCCGATCTCGATGGCAGTTGAAGGTGCTGTCGTTTCGAAACCCACAGCGAAGAATATGAATTCTTTGTGCGGCTCCGCCTCAGCCATCTTCACGGCATCACTGGTACTGTAAACAATGCGAACATCTGCGCCGTCAGCCTTCGCGTCCATAAGCGATCCATTTGAACCTGGAACACGTAGAACGTCGCCAAAGCAGGTTACGACAATGCCTTTCTTCGCCAGTTGCATTGCTGCATCTACTTCTGAGGCGGGCAAGATGCAGACGGGGCAGCCTGGACCCGCGATTACTTCAAGGTTCTCAGGGAGAAGGCTCCGGATTCCAAAGTGGCTTATGGTCCACTCGTGGGTTCCGCAAACGTGACAAATCTTGACTGTACCAGTTTTTGGGGTCAGGGCTTTAATCTTTTCAGCTATGCGTTTTGCCATTTTTGGATCGCGATAGCTCGAAGTCGCGACGGTGGTCATACAAGTTTAACCTCGCTCATTCTTTTCCTGCTTCGAGAACCTCGTTCCAGAGACTAAGCGTTTCCAACGCGTCTTTTTCATCCATCTTCTGGATGGCGTAGCCAGCGTGCACAAGAACATAGTCGCCGACTTTTGCGTCGACGAGCGTCACATTAACTTCTCGCAGCACTCTTTCTCCGAAATCCACTTGGGCTTTGTCGCCCACAACGCTCATAACTCGTGCCGGAATAGCCAAACACATTATTGATCGACATTTAACCGAGAAATAAACGGCGATAAAAAGGGATTGGTGCAGAAAACTCAGAAGCTACCAACAACTACCTGCCCCAGTGACACGCCTCCGTCGCCAGCGGGAACAGCCTCATGCACCAGAAAACGCAGACCCTCAGCCTCCACAACCTCACGCATCATTCGAGCAAGAAGGGCGTTTACGGCTGCACCACCCGTGAATCCGACGATTCCGACGCTGCAGTCGACAGCTTTCTCCACCGCCAAAGCCGCTAAGCCCTTTGCTAAGTAAGCATGCACGCTATAAGCAAGGTCTGCCTTTGAAAACTTGCCGCGAGATTCGAAGACTTCCGACAGCATCTGAGTCGTATCCAACACGTCGCCGCAGATGACGGAAGCCAAACCCAAAGCGTCCCTGCCCTTCACAGCCACCGATTCGAGTTTCATGGCAGCTTCACCTTCGTACGTCCGCTCGTGGCATAAGTCCAGAATTGCGGCTGCAGCATCGAGAACCCTGCCCAAACTTGTGGTTTCTGGCAGACCTATTGGCTTCTTAAGCTGGCTTAGAATCAACTGAGCTTCAGTTTCGCCATGCGGCAAATGCACAATATTCTGCATAAGCCAAGGTGCCACGTCGGTTCTTTTATTGAGGATTCCCGCCGCGACGCGCAGGGGATATCGGGTGGCGACGTCTCCGCCTAGCAAAGGCTGTGCCTCCAAATGCCCCAACCGCTTGAAGTCAGCTGAGCCAAGTCTGCAAAGCAAGATTTCACCTCCCCACGCGGCGCCGTCGGTTCCGTAACCATAGCCGTCACAAGCAATACCGACCATCTCGTCTGCACCATGCTCAGCCATTAACGCGGTCACGTGCGCGTGGTGATGCTGCACTTGAATAAGCTTCCAGCCGTTATGCTCTGCCAATTCCCGCGCTAGGTTGGTTGTGGTGAACTTCGGATGCAGGTCACAAGCTACTGCTTCGACCTTGCTGTTGGTGAGGTGTATAAGGTGGCTTGTGGCTTCTCTGTAGGAAAGTGCGGGTTTCCACGTTTTCCACGTCGCCGATGTGCTGGCTGATGAATGCTTTGTCGTCGTTGAGGATGCAGCTGGCGTTGTTGAGTTCCCCGCCTAATCCTACCACGCAGCGCTTCGCGTTATACTTAATCATCACAGGTGCGGGCGCGTAGCCCCTGCTTCGGCGGATAAACGTGTTTCGACTACCGTGAACACGTGTCACTGAATCGTCACATCGCTGAGCTATTTTGCGGTTATGAAAAAGGAAATAATCGACCGTGCCCCCCAAGACGCGGAGCGCGTCGTCGTTGTCCTTCACGATTGGTTGGTTGGCTGGATTAGCGGACGTCATCACGAACGCAGCGTCTGAAATAAGGTCGAAAAGCATGTAATGCATGGCGCTGTAAGGAAGCATAACGCCGACGTTGTGCAAGTCGGGGGCGATCTGTTCAGAAAGCCAGTAACTGCTGCTTTTGTTGAGAAGAACGATGGGGCGAGCAAGCGAAGCGAGGAGCTCTTTTTCCTTCGAGTTCACTTCGGCAAAGCCTTCAATTGCCCCCATGCTGCGTGCCATGAGCGCGAAGGGTTTGAAGAGTCGGTGTTTCGACGCTCGAAGTCGACTAAGCGGCTCTTCCTTAACCGCGGATGAGGCTATGTGAAAGCCCCCGTAGCCTTTCACGGCAACTATTTTGCCCTCAGAAAGCAGGCGCCCAGCCTCACGCACCGGGGCCGCAGCCTTGATAACTTCACCGTTCTTCCCAGCCAGGTACGCCTTCGGTCCGCAAGGAGGACACGCAACTGTCTGCGCGTGAAACCTTCGGTTTAGCGGGTCCTCGTATTCCTTAAGACAAAACCCACAAAGGGGAAACTCCTGCATCGTGGTGTTCTCTCGGTCATAAGGCAACCGCTCGATGAGTGTAAACCTAGGTCCACAGTTGACGCAGGTGATAAAGAAGTAATCGAACCGAGGGTCATTTGGGTCGCGTAGCTCGCGAATACAGTCATCGCAGATGGCACTGTCAGGCGGTACAACCGAACCCGAGTGCTCAATCTCCCTGGAACTTTTTACTATTGTAAATTTTGTGAACCGGTTTTCTCCAGTGAGCGGCATCTTGAGGATGTTATGGATTCGAGCTTGCGGTGGCGCCTCCAACAGCAGGTCGTGCAGAAATGCGTCGATGTTTCCTCCTGGGCCTTCGAGAAGGATTTCCACGCCCGCATCGCCGCGGTTCTGCACGTAACCTGTCAATCCGTGCTTAACGGCGGTGCGGTAGACGAAAGGGCGGAAACCCACGCCTTGGACAATGCCAGCTACGTTGACTTTGAGCTTCAAAGGTTGACACTTCTACGTTTAGAGTAGAAAAGGTGAATTCATATAGATTGTGACTACGTCGCCTTGAAGATCTCTTCGTCCCTAAGGGTTCGCCTCAGGACTTTCCCTGCTGAACTCAAGGGCAGTTCTTTGCGGAATTCAATCTCGCGAATCGCCTTATAGGGTGCCACCTTCCCATTCGCGAAATCTGCAATTTCCTTTTCCGAGGTTTTAGAACCTTCCTTGAGAACTACGAATGCCTTTGGAATTTCACCCATCTTTGCGTCCGGTTTGCCCACGACGGCACAAAGCCGAACGGATGGATGTTCATAAAGGACATCTTCGATTTCTCGTGGGTACACGCTGTAGTCTTTACATTTGATTAGGTCTTTTTTGCGACCTGTAATGTAGAAGTAACCTTCGCCGTCCATGCTGGCGATGTCGCCTGTGAGGAGCCAGCCACCGCGGAGCACCAACGCTGTTTCGTCGGGTCGCTTCCAGTAGCCCTTCATAACCTGTGGACCGCGAACTGCAAGTTCGCCCGTTTCATCGACGCCAAGTGCCTTCTCGCCGGTTTCCAAATCGACAATTCGGGCTTCCGTGTCAGGCAACGGCAACCCGATGGAGCCCACTTTGACCGTCCGCATGGTCTTGTCTACGGGGCTGCAGTGCGTCACAGGGGCTGCTTCGGTTAAACCGTATCCTTCGGCGAGCAAGCCGCCTGTGACTTCCATGAATCTCTTCTGGACTTGCGGAGGCAACGGGGATGCGCCTGATATGCAGACGCGTATCGATGTCAAATCATGTTTTTCCAGGTCGTGATTAACTAGCAGCGCTTGATACATGGTTGGGACGCCGCAGAAGACGCTGATTCGCTGCTGGCAGATGGTTGCCAAGACCGTGCTAGGCTCGAACTTTGGTAGCAGAACCATTTTGGCAGCTAGAACTGACTGGCGCGTTGAGGCTTGTGGTCATGCCGTAGATGTGAAAAAGGGGCAACGCAACCAAGAACGCCTCCTTCGCAACTTCACCTTGTATCCATGTGGCGAAGGCAACTGCGTTCGAGACTAGGTTTGTATGGGTGAGCATGGCAGCTTTGGCCGTTCCTGTCGTTCCGCCCGTGTACTGGAGTGCTGCCACATCGTGCGCCGGGTTGATCTCAATATGTGACGGCTTTGAATTGTGTACGATAAGCCGCCGGAACTGGTGAATGTTTGCCTTCTGTTCCTGAGTCTTCAAGGCCGCGGGTGCCTTCGAGTATTCGTCCACAGCAGTAACTATAACGCTCTTGAGTTTGGTTCGCGTCCAAACTGCGTTAACAACTGGGTAAAGCGTGTCAAGCGTGACTATGGATTGAGCTTCGGAGTCCGCCAACTGATATTCGACTTCGCGTTCTCTGTGAAGAGGACTAACGGTTGCTAAGACTGCTCCCGCTTTGAGGATGCCGTAATAGGCAATTATGAACTGAGGGATGTTAGGCAGGAAAACTGCGACGCGGTCGGCCTTCCCTACACCCAAACCAGTAAGTGCGGCTGCGAAGCGGTCAGAAAGCGAATCTAGCTCGGCATAAGTGATTCCTCTGCCGAGGTAAGCGATAGCCGCTTTTTCTGGGTGTTCCGCGGCTGCTTTTCTGAGAAGGTCAAAGACTGGACAGGCGGGGTAGCTGAGCTGTTTTGGCACATCGCCTGGCCAATTCCTGAACCAAGGTCGCTTATCCTTGGAGATGTCAAAGCCTCCGTTTCCGTCTAAAGAGCCAACAAGGCGTAATAATCTTTCCTAAAAAGGAAAACTTTGTCCTAGAGGAATGGAATCTAGCAAAGCTTATTTAAAAATCGGCACAGAATAATCCAATTGATGCGTGTGCAGCGTTCCTGCGCATTTGTTGAAACGCCAAGCCCCATAGGAGTGAGACTCCTCAATGGTGATAAAGTACATCAGCCCAGTTAAGCCGAATTCAGCCAACGGGCTTGTCGCAGGTGTCTACGCACAGGTGGAACGTGATTTTGGAAGAGTAGTTGAACCTTTTCAGCTGCATTCGCCTTTGCCGAAGCTTCTGGCTGGAGTATGGATGGTTTGCCGCGAGACCGAAGTTGTCGGAATCGTTCCCCGAGCAACAAAGGAAGTGGTTGCGGCAACAGTCTCCCAGCTTAATAATTGCCCTTACTGCGTTGACGCCCACACCATAATGCTCTCCGCTATGGGACAGGGAAAAACAGCAAACGCCATCAGCAAAGCCCGATACGAGGACATATCAGAGGAGAAACTTTTCATGATTGTCGAATGGGCACTCGCAACGACTTCGCCCAGATCGGAGCTGATTCGTCGGGCCCCGTTCTCGAAGCAAGAAATGCCAGAAATCATTGGGACTGCCGTTTTCTACCACTACATGAATCGCATGGCAAACGTGCTCTTGAGCGAAACGCCGTTGCCCATTAGTCGAGGTTGGCTCAAAGGTCCAATGAAAAGCATCGCAAGCCAAACGTTCACAAATGCCATTAACCGCGCCAAAACCGTCGGAGACTCATTGAATTTTCTGCCCAAGACAGACCTGCCAAACGACCTGCGGTGGGCAAAAACAAGTGCCAACGTAGCTTACGCGTACGCGTGCTTCGCTGAGGCTGTGGAAGAAGCGGGGGAACAAACGTTGCCGGCGGAAGTGCGGGCACATGTCCTGGAGGAACTTAGCCAATGGACTGGCAAAGCCAGCGAACTCAGCCTCGCCTGGAGCGAAGACGCGATAAGTCACTTCGACGAAGCCAAGCAGTCAGCAGCACGTCTAGCCGTGTTAACGGCGTTAGCACCCGATAGAATCGAAGCGGAAGATGTTTTTTCATTTAGGAAGCATTTTCCAGAAGATACAAAGCTCGTAGGTGCCTTGGCGTGGGCAAGTTTTTCTGCTGCGAGGAAAATCGGAACCTGGCTACAACTCACAAAAAACTAGAAAGCTGAAAAAGAAAATGTGTTTGCCCTGAAAAGGGCAGGATGAGGTTTGCGGGTTCATTTCTTGTTGGCGAGGTAATCATGCATAGCTTGGGCTGCGCGTTTGCCTGCGCCCATAGCACTGATAACTGTGGCCGCTCCTGTAGCAACGTCTCCACCAGCGTACACTCCATCAAGGCTAGTTTTGCCGACTTCGTTTACGCAGATGGTACCGTGTCTGGGGTCGCTCTGCAGACCTTCGGTGGTGCGCTGTATGATTGGGTTAGGTGTCTGGCCGATGGCGATGATGACTGTGTCGACGTCCATAGTGAATTCGCTGCCGGGGATGATTTTTACTCCACGTCTTCCTTTCGCATCGGGCTCAGTGAGTTCCATGCAGATGCATTTCATGCTTTTGACCCAGCCGCGTTCGTCACCGTAGAACTCCAATGGCGCTGCAAGAAACTTGCAGACTAAACCTTCTTCTTCAGCGTTCTCGATTTCTTCGTGTCTGGCTGGCAACTCGTCGCGTGACCGCCTGTAGACCAAGCAGACTTCCGCGCCCAGACGCATGCTGCATCTTGCGCAGTCCATCGCGACGTTTCCGCCGCCTATAACCACGACGTGTTTGCCCAAGCGGAGTGGGGTGTCGTAGTCAGGAAAGGCGAACGCCTTCATGAGGTTAACGCGTATGAGGAACTCGTTAGCTGAATAGATACCACCCAAGTTTTCGCCGGGGCAACCCGTAAACTGAGGCAGTCCCGCACCTGACCCGATGAACACTGCGTCGTAGCCACCTTCCTTCATAAGTTCAGGAATTGTATGCGTTCTGCCTATCAAGTTTCCTAGCCGCAAGTCAACGCCCAGTTTTTGGACATAGTTGACTTCGTTCTGGACAATGGCTTTGGGTAAACGGAACTCGGGGATACCGTAAGACAACACTCCGCCCCCCAAATGAAGTGCTTCGAACTCGGTTACTTCGTGACCGAGCTTGACGAGGTCCGCTGCAACTGTGAGGCCAGCGGGACCGGCACCGATAACTGCAACTTTCTTGCCTGTAGGTGGTGCTTTAGGCGGAAGCTGGAAGCCGTGGTCGCGTTCCCAGTCAGCGAGGAACCGCTCTAAACGTCCTATGCTAACGGGTTCACCCATCTTTCCAATGACACATTTAGCTTGGCACTGGGATTCTTGCGGACAAACTCGTCCGCAAACGGCCGGCAAAGCGTTCTTGCTCTTTATGGTAGAAATGCCTTCAGCGTACTTCTTTTCGCGTGATGCATTTGATGAATGCTGGAATTGGAACTTCCACTGGGCAACCAGTTATGCACTGCGGTTTGGGGCACTGTAGACATCGGCTGGCTTCTTCGAGTGCTTCTTCCTCAGTGTAGCCTAAAGCGACTTCGTTAAAGTTCTTAGCCCGCACTTTAGGTTCTTGCTTGCGCATTTCTACAGCTTTTTTGTTGAGTTTTGGTTTAGGCTTTGTTTCTGCCACACTTACAACCTCCACTTGTTTCCCACAATAGTGAACCTAAACGTTCTTCGGGGAGCATCGTTCGCTGACGCAGAACCAGCTCCTCAAAGTTGGTTTGGTGACCGTCAAATTCTGGCCCGTCGACGCAGCCAAACTGCATCTTTCCGCCGACGGTTACACGGCAGACACCGCACATACCCATGCCGTCAATCATAATCGGCGTCAAAGTGACAATGGTCGGGATGCCGAAGGGTTTGGTAATTTCGCTTACGTCCCGCATCATGACGACTGGTCCCATGACAACGCATCGGTCGAATTTTTCCTTCTTCAACAGGTCCTTGAGGAAGTCCAAGCCTTTATTGCCGTAAGAGCCATCATCTGTCGCAACATAGACTCTGTCGCTCATGGCTTTGGCTTCTTTCTCCATAATCATAAAATCCTTAGTTCTTGCGCCCAAGACGGTGATAACTTTATTTCCAGCTTCCTTCATGGCTTTTACTTGCAGCAGCAGTGGTGCAATCATGATGCTTCCGCCAACACAAAGAACATTGCCGAACTTTTTAACTTCGGAAGGATTGCCTAGCGGACCAGTTACGTTAAGCAGGCAGTCGCCTTCGTTGAAGCATCCCAGCTCCTTAGTGGTTTTGCCGACTTCGTGGAAAGCAAACGAAACCGTGCCTTTCTTGGCGTTGTAGCCGCTGATGGTTAACGGTACACGTTCGCCCTTCGCATGCGGAACCACAATTAGGAATTGCCCAGGCTGAGCCTTTGCGGCGATATCTGGAGCTTCAACTTCAAACAGGGTTTCTTTATGAGCCAACGTTTTCTTGCTAACTATTTTGTACGTTTTCCTTTCGCCTCCGTTTTAACTGCCACAATGCATTGAGGCATTGCAGCAATCTTGTTGTAGAAAGCTTCGAACTTGGGTTTGAATTCACCTTGGCATCTGGGGGACAACTCGACGTACTCGAAGCGATCACTTAGACCCATCTTCTTTAATGCATCTTGCAAGACGCCTAGTTGGCGTTCAGCAACGTCTCTTCCTTCTTGGAGTTTGCAGTCTGTGGCGGAGCAGACAACGCCTATGACTCCGTCGAACCCTGACCTGAAAGCGTTTACAGCGTGAACTGGATCCATTGACTTGAAGCAGGGCACTTCCAGAACCAACGCGTTCTTGCCTTTGAGGACGCTTTCTGGGTCATCTAACCCTGGGTACTCTGCCCATTGGCAACTGAACACCATGATGGCTGGAGCTTTTTTCTGAGCTTTCAGTTTGGCAATTGCTTTTCCGTAGCGATCCATGACATTGTTGAATTCGAAGCCTTTAACTTGGATTGCATCGTGGGGGCATACCAGCTGGCAGGCGCCACAGCCAGTGCACTTCTGCATGTCTATTGATGGGTTTGCGAAAGACTGTGCAGTTATGGCGTTGTAGGGGCATATGAACACGCATTTGTCGCATCCCACACACTCATCAGTAACGTGAACTGCTTTGCGAGAGAACTTGACGACTTTGACGGCGTCTTCCCCAAAACCGAGTTGTTGCAGAACGGCCTTGCTCAGGAGAAGGCGGCGGGTTTCAATCTTGGTGCCTTCTTTCATGCGGCAGAAAGCGTCTTCGCATTGAACTGAAACGATGTTTTTTACTCCAGAATGCAACACATTAAAAACAAAGTCGGTTGGGATTCTTCCTGCGCATGGGACACGCAGCGGGATATAATTCTTCACGTTTAAGCCTTGATCTTTGAGGATGTCCTCCATTTCGCATAGTGTAAGGAGAGTTTCCGCGGCACATCATCACAAGGGTGTCGGCTTTCGTGTTTTTCCTTTCACAGTTAACGTAGTCAATTAGGTGGTCGTAGTCGTAGTAAGCCATCTCTATGGCGGTAACGGGACATGCGCTAGAGCATATTCCGCAAACCTGGCATTTCTGGTTGTCTATTTCGACTTTGCAGGTTTCGGCGTCACGGTTTATTGCTTCAAAAGGGCATATAGAATAGCATACTGAGCATCGACTACACAGGTCTTGGTTGATTTTTACGGCAGCGAGACACTTTTCACTCATTTCAGTGACCTCTGTTTGTTCCCCAGTGTTTTTCACACCGTAAGCATGTCAAGGTATGCTTATGAAACGCATGAAAAGGGGTTTTGGATGATATAACGTTTTCTCTCAGGTTTCTGAAATATCTCTGTATTCTCATCATTGTCGTTACTTGCGTTTCCGAAGAATTTTCTGCCCTTGAAAGTCTGTGACGTATTCAAATCCGACTTGCAGCAGCGCTTGCAGTTCTTCAACTGTTGTTGCGACTTTCACAATATACTCTTTTGAGCCTTCGCCGAAGACAAGCTTCTCCATGTTAATTTAGATCTGCGTGCTGGACAGGCTTTTGTTTCCGAGCAACCTGCGTATGTAGTCAGGGACTGGCGTCTTGTGATATTCTGTCTTTCCAAATCTAGCCGAGTGTTTATGTAGAAGAAACTGAGATGGGCATACCCCATCCAAGGGGTGAGCACCAATACGGCGGGAATGGTTGGCTTAACTCAGAAAGGTCCTATGAACAAACCAACACTTATCACGAGTTTCCTCGAATTCCAAAGCATATTCGGCACTTACTTGGACAAAAGTTGTGGGCATTATCCTTCCTGCGCTGATAGCATTTCAACATGCTCTCCACAAACCGCAAGTCTCAAACCAGGTATAGTTAAGCACACTTTGCAAATCGGCAAAGTCTGGTTCGCAAGAACAGTTAAGTGATATTCATCATTCTTTGCATTTGAGGGTAAAGCTGAGTTGAAGTTTGCTGTTTGTGAATGTGGCGCAAAAATAATGGTAGTTTCAGATTTGCATGAAATGACACGCAGCATCGACGCACACGCAGCAACGCATGGAAAAAACGAGACTGAACCAGAAAAAGCAAAAGCCGAGCGTTACCGAATAGAAAGGCAGCTAGCACGGAAAGTAATCATGTCAATTATAGACTTGAATTCAGTTCTGCCGACGAATTTGGATAATCAAATGGTACCTGCCGTTGACGAAAACGGTCTTTGAGGTTATCAACTTTCTCTATCCTTCTGCTTTACAACCTAACTAAAACTTAGGTCCTCGCAACCATTCAAGTTTGGGCTAGAAGTGCAACTGGACTGGCTAGAATTGAAACGAGCAAGGAGTTTTTGTGGGAACGTCTAGTTTAAAGAATTTTAGAACTTTGTTGCCGTCTTCGGTGATATAGCAAATCAATTTATTGCTGTACCCAATTTCTTCAATAATTAAATTCTGGTTGGTAAGTAGTTCTAAACAATCTTCCATTAAGCTTCGCTTAATTCTAAATTTGGACATTATAGTGTTGGGTTTCAGCGGACCTTTCGCCGCTAAGACTTGCAATATGAATAAGCATTCCTCAAGTTTGATGGGTTTCATGGGTGGTCTTTGCACACAATTGTCAAAGGTAGTTAGAACCTGAACTGCGGGAACGTGTTTGGCAAGAATTTGTTTAGTGGGAACGTGTTTAGCAGGAACAGGCTTTATGGGGTTTACAGTCTTCACTGGGACTTCAGCTTCTGCAATTGCTTTCATGGTTGTATTTCTTGTTTCTTTGCTCATTTTTTTCACCTCGATTAACTTATTATTGTAAACCCAAGAATGGGAAAATCAACGTTATCTGAACTACTTTTTGGATCGAAAGAAACCAACTTTTGTACTATTACTGCCTTTTTATTCTGATGCGGGAAGGGACTTCTGTAGAATCTATTCCTTGTTGCTGATCCACGTCTTTACTGCTTGCTCGACAGCTTTGGACAAGTCGCCTTTTTTCCCGCCGAACCTCTCAACTGTTTTAATTCTAAGCTATTTTTCCAGCTCGTTTGTGAGGTCCATGCTGATTCGACCCGTAATTAGTCACGTAGTATTATGGTTAGAGTTTTGTTGCACGGGTCCACGTGTCAAGTCTTCTTCCAATAAGCGGACTGCCAAACGCCGAATCCTATTATTGTTCGAGTTGTCATTTTTCATTCACCTTAGTTCGCTTATTAACTTATCAACATAAGGTACTATATACTTACGCGCTTATATACGTATTGGTTTAATCCGATTCCCCTATTGGTGGAATCCACTTCGTAGAAATCGACCATAATTTATCCCATTACAATTCCGTAGAAAAACACTGACGAAAAGGCTCACTGAACGCGCCTTCCAAATGCTCATGGGGCAGATTTCAAAGAAACGGTTATGCGTTTTCTGCTTAGGCTGTTTCTGATTTCCAAGTTTATTCAGGTATTTTCTTTTCCCTTGCTCGCATGTCCATAGTGGGTTATTTTCCAGTTTTCCATGTTTCCACGTATGATCTGAGGGTTACTGGTTAAGATGTAGAAGGGGATTTTGGTTTGTGAAGTGTAGAGTTCTACTATGAAGTTTAGCAGTAGTTTTTCCACGTCTATTCCTTTGTATGAAACGGTTCTGGAAAAAGAAAAAAGAGAAATTGCGGGAGACATTTCCACCTGATTGACTTTTGATAGTTTGGACTTCCCGACTGATTTAGGCTAATGCAGGCGTCGCCGAATCCTTTTATCTTGAAGCATTCTAACGTAGGCAGACGTAGAGGGGAGTTTCTCGTGGAGCCAGGGTATGTGCGTGTTGCTGATAAGTCAGACATAGGAAGTGGGCAAGATGAAAAAGGTCACCTTGGGGGAAATGGTGGTTCTCATTGCCAATGTTAACGGCGACTATTATGCAGTAGATAACATGTGCACACATTTCGGAGGTGACCTTTCAGAGGGCGTCTTGGAGGGCAACGTTGTCACATGCCCGAATCACCGAGCTGAATTTGATGTCACCACAGGAAAAGTGGTTTCGCATCCTGCTGAAGCTCTCGGACGCCCAGACATAGAGGATTTGCCCACATATTTTGTAAAGGTTGAAAACCAATACATAATGGTTAAAATTTAGTCAAAAAAGGGAAAAGCGGGTGACATCTCCACTCTGAACGGGGTTCGAATCCGGCTTGCATCAAAAACAAAAGTCGTCTGTTTCTTAATTGTTGAGGGTTTGCTGGGACTCTGGAGCACACAGACATAGGAGAGAGTAGAGATGCAACCCAAACGAGCAACCACATAATTGCCCAATCCAGAGCCCACTCAGCCCCGTATTCTACAATTTACGTTTCTCATGAGTACGTTTCTAAAGAAAAAAAGAAAAAGGGAAAATGTTGCGGGGGAGATATCGCCACTTGGATTGGACATGACGTTTTCTCTCTATTTCCGATAATAAGGTCTTCTGATGTAGCCATAGGCTTCGAGGGCTGCTGTGATGCCTTGACCCACAGCTGTCCCAACTTGACGAACTGGATAGTCTGTTACGTCGCCTGCAGCGAATATGCCAGACAGGTTTGTGCGTTGCCTAATGTCAACTTTGATGGCGCAACCTCCTTCTTCAGGCGCTACGCCGGCTTCCAGAGCTGCTGTGCTGTTGGGGGACTCACCGACTTGCACAAAGACGGCGTCCACTGGCAACTCTCTTTCTTCTTTAGACTGTATATTTGAGAGCACAACGGATTTGACGATTTTTTCTCCCTTGATTTCCTTAACTTCGTTGTTCCACAAGACCTGAACGTTGTTCTTGGAGGTGGCGTCTTTCACCAATGCTTCTTCTGCTCGGAAGGTTTCTTTGCGGTGAACCATGGTAACCTGCCCTGCGATGCCTGAAAGGTACAATGTGGTTATGACGGCGGAGTTACCCCCGCCGACCACCATAACGTGTTTGCCTTTGAAGAAAGGCCCATCGCACACAGCACAATAGCTTACCCCTCTGCCATGAAATTCCTTCTCGCCCTTCGCGCCAATTTCCTTGTAATGTGCGCCTGTTGCAATTATGATTGCTGTGGCTTCGTATTCGCCGCGGGTTGTTTTAACGATTTTCTTTTCGCCCTTCAGCTGCATGCTCACCACGGATTCGATATCGTAGATGACAGCACCGGTTTTTTTGCAGTGTAGAGTCATCTTGTCCGCGAGTTCCGTGCCCACTATTTGCGGGAAACCAGGATAATTCTCTATGAGCGGCGCGTCAGAGGTCGTCCCGCCTGCCATCCGCTCCTCGATGAGGAGTGTTTTGAGTCCGCTTCGGGCACCGTAAATTCCGGCGGCTAAGCCAGCCGCGCCTGCACCGATGATTATTAGGTCCCAGGTTTCCATGTGTGGTCACTTTCAATGGGTTTTATTGATTTTAGCAGTTTATGAATCATTCGGAGACGCCTACGACCTTCACTTTCCGATAGTCAAGAAGGTTAACTCCAAACCGCGTTGAACTCAGAATTATGAAAAACTCGGAAGTCCGATCTGTAACCATTCTATCGGGAGTTGCGAAATAGACCTATCCTCGACCTGTATTGGCACGCCAATGAGCAAGTTGAAAGGCGGCGTCAAGCCAAAGAGAACAAATCTGGGGGATTCTCGGCAGCCATCGTTACCGTAACGAGCTGGTCTTGCCGCCCAATTCTGCCACGAGCCCGAGGCAGGAGCTCGACACTGTGGCAAGGTCCATATTGACGAGTTTCTGCGTCCAAGTGTAAGAGATGTTTGCGGGAATTGAGCAGTTCTAAACTTGCTGCCTAATAATTTTAGTGGAAGGCTATCTGGTCCACTGGAAATGTGTTTTGCCGGACACGAAATCGATTATGAAGCGGTTAGCTTTGAGAACACCCCCTTGGCTGGCAAGTGCCCGTGGATACGAAAACAATGATTTCTCTTTTTGCGTTTGCCAGAATGTAGTTAATGGCTGAGGCCTTCCCGTTTCGCGCCTTCTCGAAATGCGGCTTTACACGGGAATCCAGTGAAGCGTGACTTTGAACAATATCTGTTGTGTTGTCCATGTAACCTGAACACACAACGAGGATTTCAGAATCCGCAGATACCTCCTGTTCATGAAAAACGCTGTGCAGCAGTCTCCCTATGTTGTTGCCTTCGTTATATGCGCAAATGCCTACCGTTACTCGATTGAGCAAAACTAGCACTAGTAGAGATTTCTGCTGGCAGCCATAGAAACTTTTATGCTTTGCCACCTGATGCATAATTGTCAAGACAACTTGTTAGTTGTGGAGTCGTTAGACGGTCTTTGTTTACGTTCAGAGATAAGAGAATCTTCTACGCTATCGCTATCGCGGTGCTTGCTGCTACCGAAGTATTCGTCGCAATGTTTACCGAATCAAAATACGACATGAACGTCTGGCTAAATACCGGCTATTGGATGAGCCATGGAATTAACATTTACTTACCAGAGAACCACTTGGGCTACCCGCCTTTGTGGGCTCTCTGGTGCTCCGCGGCATACAGCATCTTCGGTTTAGCAGGAAACATCGTTGAGATTTGGCGACTAACCATCAAACTTCCTATGATTCTGGCACAGTTTGTATTCGCGTTTGTCATGTGGAAATTTGTCTGCGAAAGATTCGACCCGAAAACAGCCAGCAAGATTTTCTGGTTCACGCTAAGCTGCAGCTTCTTCATCTATATCGGCGTCATGTGGGGACAAATCAACATCATAAGCGCTCTGTTAACGTTTCTCGCGTTTTACGCAGTCATCAGGAATCGGACAGGCGTCGCTGCTCTGCTTCTGGGCGTAGCGGTCACATTGAAGATTTATCCCCTGGTAACTGTGCCTGCTTTCCTCGTTTACCTCTTTAAGAACAGGAACCCGAAAGAAGCAGGCAAATTCCTATTTTATACGTGCGGAGTGCCAGTTCTTTTCACTCTTGCAGTTTTTGTGGCTTCTGGCTGGGACATACTCTATTTCCTGCGTACAATTTTCTATTGGACGCCCGCTTTCGAGAGTGGCTCAACGCAGATTCAAGGCGGATGTATGAACCTGTGGAGTTTCGCAGGATTAAACGGCGTGGATATTTCGCAGATCTGGCTGTTAAGATTAATCTGGGTGCCAATTTTGGCGGGAGCAGCAGTCTATTGGTTCAGAAGGCGCGGAATGAACGAGGCTAGCTTGAATTTGGCTCTAATCTCGTTTTACTTTCTGTTCATGATGAGCTATGGGTGGGTTACTGAACAGACGTTTCTAGATCCGCTGGCCTTCATCTTTCTGCAGATCCTTGCATACCAGCCCAAACGAGCTCACATGTACGGCTTAGTGGGAATTCAGCTTCTGGTTTACACTTTTTCGCTGTTTAATGGGGGACCAATGATTTTTGAACCGCTGTTCAGTGCGTTCTATCCAGCTGTTATTTCGCCCATATCTAACCTGAGCATAGTTAACAGCGCACTCGCTTGGACCATCAGGGGAATGCTAGGGCTAGCCATCAGCGTCGCATTGGGGTTGTTCCTGTTGTTTTTGGCGGAACCTGCTCTTCTGTCTAAGTCAAAAGAGAAACTTCAGAAAGCATCCACAGATCTTAGTCATATATTCGACAACCTGCGCCTTCCTCGATGATCTCTGCACCTGAGTCCGATAAGTGGATGAGCAGGTTTACCCGAAATTGTGGCGCTCCAAGTTGCGCAGCACTGATTCGACTGGGAAAACTTTCAGAACTCCGCTTTCCACCGTGATACTTTTGGGTTCAGTGTAGCCTCGTTTTTCCCTCTGCAGAAAATCGAACTTTATACGCAAACTTCCGCCGTAGCCGCCGAGTCCTAGGTTTGATGTGACGACTCTATGACAAGGCACAAGCGGGGCAAACGGGTTGGAGGCCATCGCGTTTCCCACTGCTCTGGCTCCTCCGCCAGCGGCTTCTGCGACGCCACCATAACTGGCTACATAGCCGACTGGGATTCGCGAAACGGTTCTCAAGACACGCTGGGTATAAGCTGGCAAGCGCTCCATATTCAGAGGCAAGTCTTCTGACGTTCCTTTGCCTTCGTAAACTCTGCTCAAAGCAGCAAACGCTTTTTCTGCAAAAACCGAGGGCGCTACAGACTGCAACTTAGCTCCATTCAAGGATCCGCTGAGGCTCTGCAAAACATTTCTGTCGTTGCTCCCAAAGCTTGTAGCAATAACACTTTGCTCTTCGCAGGCGACTCCGAACCAGACGCCGTCAATTCTCTTTGCGCAAGCATACACAGTGTTTCCCTCACAAGGATTATGGCGAGAGGGTTTTGAAAAACTTTGCGTACGTTTCTTTTTTCGCTGGTTTCTCCCTGTATTCTATATCTTCAACAGGATAGCATGTTTGGCATATGACCCTGGGCATCGGAACTGATTTCCCGTTATTGAACGGATGGAAAAAGTCCATAGATTAAGCTTAATAATTTGTCTTGTGTTATCCATCAAGAAAAGGCGAGAAACTATGGAAGGATATGGACAACAATCACAGTCACAAGACCAGCAAGGCGGAATAAGCTGGGTTCCAGGAGCCACAACCGTCGGCGTAGTCTGCAAAGACGGCGTAATCTTAGCCGCAGAAAAACGCGTCAGCTATGGGTTCTTCATAGCGAGCAAAGGCGGCAAAAAAGTCTTCAAGATAACTGACCAAATCGGCGCAGCCTGCGCGGGACTTGTCAGCGACATGCAAGTGCTCGTCCGTGACGTGGAGGCTAACGCCAACCTGTTCAGCATGGATGTAGGCAGAAAAATTAGCGTCCGCGCCTCAGCCAAGCTCATGAGCAATATTCTGTTTAATCGCCGTATGATGCCCTTGATTACCCAGACCATTGTAGCCGGTCTGGACGAGGAAGGCCCTAGCCTTTGGGTGCTGGACGTTCTGGGCTCTGTGCTGCCCGATGACTATGCAGTGGTGGGTTCAGGAACCGAAATTGCTATTGCTGTCATCGAGGAGGGCTACCGCAAAAACATAACCGTCGCCGAAGCCAAGGACCTTGTAACCCGAGCCATCAAGTCAGCTATCAGCCGCGACGCCATGAGCGGAGACGGTATAGACTTCCTCATAATAACCAAAGACAGCACAAAAGAAGAGACCATAAAATTCTAATCTCCACCCTCCCTTCTAAACACAACTAGCAGGCTCAGCAAGCGCTTGCCTTGGGAGATGCACAATGTGTCGTTTGAACTTAGTGTTGAAGAAGGAAAGCTTCTGGTCCACCTTGCGCGCAACACCACAAAAATGTACCTTGAGACTGGAAAATCCTCAGAGCCTCCGCAAAACGTGCCTAAGAAGCTTTTTGAGAAATGTGGAGTCTTCGTCACCATAAACACTTTTCGCCGCGGCAAAAAAGACCTGCGCGGATGCATCGGGTACCCTTATCCTACACACCCACTTATCCAAGGGGTTATTGACAACGCCCTGAACGCTGCGACACAGGACCCAAGGTTCGAGCCGATGACCGCAAGCGAGTTGTACAACGTGGTTTTTGAAGTCAGCGTGCTTTCGCCACCGGAACTCATCAAAGCTGAAAAACCTGAAGAATACCTAAAGCAGATCAAGGTTGGCGAGCATGGATTAATTGTGGAGAAGGGTTACAGCAAGGGTTTGTTGTTGCCACAAGTGCCTGTGGAGTGGGGCTGGTGCGAAGAGGAATTCCTGTGCCAATGCTGCTTCAAAGCTGGTTTGCCGCCAGACAGCTGGTTGACAAAAAGCGCAAGAGTGTACAGTTTTCGAGCCATTGTTTTTGAAGAGGAAACACCCTGCGGCGAAGTAAAACGCAAAAGCCTCGCTTGATCCTATTACACCGCGGATTCAATGATTTCAACTGCACGGCTCAGGCCATCGAACCTGTTCGATGACCAGTTAAGCATCTTCGCGTTCTTCCTGTATTGTGCGTAGTTTGCTTCGATTTGCCTGACTCCCTTGACCAATTGCTTCTTATTCTTGGCCAAAATTGAGCAATTCAGGTCCTGCAGCTTTGCCGCGTTGGCTAATTGCTCTGGTTGCGTTGGAATGCACACGCTAGGCTTGGCATATTTTATAGTTTCGAAGCACGTTATATGTCCGCCGCTGAAGATAATTATCGAGGCGTTCCGCATCGCTTCGGCGCGTTCTGTCGGAGAAAGCCACGAGTGTACCTCGCAGTTGCGAGTTTTGACGGATTTTTGTTCTCCTGGAACGCCAAGGCTGATGATGCTTGTCGCATTGAGTTCTTTAAACGCTGGGATAAGCATCCTCAAGAGTCTGGATCGCGTTCCATATGGTCCACTCACGGGGGCGTATATGTGGTGTTCCGACACTTCTGTGGGCTTGGTGTCGAAGAAACTGCCAACATACTCAGTTTTGTTTGTTATTCCGACACTATCGAGGTTGCCGAGGTTGTATTCGCACACGGTGTTTGGAGGTTTGTTGTCAGGAATAATTATTCGACTGCAGTTCTTTACGTATCTTTCAGTCAACCTCTCGCCTGGGTTCAGCACTGAGGAAAAGCCGTAACTTGGCCTAATCAGGTTCGTGACGTAAACATCGGGAATTTTCCATCTTTGCGCAAGCCGCAGGGCGTTAATGTCTCCGTCAGCGATGAGGAGTTCGGGTTTGATTTCGTAGAGGTGTCTTCTGAGATCGTAGTACCGGTGGATGGTTTCTGTGGCGTTCGAGGATTTGAGCGCGAACTGACATTTTTCGCCATCGTATGTGGGCAACGGGAACAGGATGTTGACGAGTGAGGCGGAGGTTATTATGCCACTGCTGTTTTCGTACCACGCGATGGGTGTGGCGGGGTAGACGTTTTTGAATTCTCTTTTGAGGAGCCCGTAGGCCTTTCCGCCTGAGAAGAAGTGAATTTCATGTCCGCGCTGCTGCAGCCGCCTGCCCAAAGCTATCGTGCGTGACACGTGTCCTAAGCCCAGTTCAGAGCAGCTGTACAGCAATCTCATAACTCAACCATGTGTACGCGCGGATTATTTTAATTCTCCCTAACTCGAGTTTTGAAGAATATAGAAGACATAGCCGTAGTACTCTGAGTATTTACGGAACACGTCGACCTCCAGTTCCTCAGACGCAATAAACGTTAGCGCCTCTTCATCATTTCTGGGAGCCGCCCGAACAGCTGGGAGCTTCTCAAGGAATGGCATGTAATAGTTGTCCCACCAAATCTTCTCGGGCTGCACGAAGTGTCCGATAACGCGGTAGCCTGCTCGCGGCGACTTCCAAGTTATGCCGAATCGTCGTGATTTGAGGATAGCTCTTCGCCCAGTATCGCTTGAGTTCTTTGGGCGCACCAGGTTTCAGCAAAGAGACATGAGAAGCAACGAGAAAGCCGTGGGGGTAAGCAGTCTATTCCACTCGCGAAGTTCTTTCTCGAAGCCCATAATGAAGATTGAGCCTTCGGAACAAATTATGTCGAATGAGCCATTATTATAATCTCAGCGCGGACATGTCGCCAATGACTGCCTTGATTTTTTACCTACACCTTCTACTTCAGCATGCGCCTTGAGTTGCTAAAGGAAAGGCTAGTAGTTATCAACTGCGTCTACTCTAACATTCGACAGATGTGCCAACCATCGCGTCTGCATTCCGGGGTCACAGCCTACATCCAGAATTCGTGGGTTTGCTGGAACTGGAAAAAGCATCAAGTAGGCTTTTCTTGTGGATTCGTTATCCCCTGGACCTTACCTGGGAAGGTTGCGGTGCACTTCAAGGAAAACTTCTGGGAACTTGTAGAACAATTTTGAGCACCTCACTAGATTCCATTTTAGCGGATATGCAAAGTAGCTATGCAATCAGTCTTTGATTCCGAAGAGCCGCCGTGGTCTTATGTGTGGCGGAGAAAAATGTTTAAGCAAAGAGGGCAAATTAGCTGTCATGTTTGTGCCACGTAAAGTCTTGGAAGAGAAGCTATTGCAGTTGCTTGTTGACGATGTTGGTCAAGGCGACGTAACCAGCGCAGCCATAATCCCTGTCGATTGCACCGCAATAGCGGAAGTCTTAGCTAAAGCAGCAGGCACAGTAGCTGGAATCGAGGAGGCTACGATTCTCTGTGAGGCGCTGGGGCTTCAAGTCAAAATTGAAGTAGTTGACGGCGAGGCAGTCAAGAAAGGGCAAGTTCTGATAGTTATTTCCGGAGACGCAACAACCATCTTGACGGCCGAACGGACAATGCTAAACCTGCTTTCACGCATGAGCGGCATTGCCACAGCAACTCGCTGCCTTACTAACAAAATCAAAAAAGCCCACCTGAAAACCAAGGTAGCAGCAACGCGGAAAACCGCCCCAGGACTACTATACTTTGACAAGAAAGCCATAATTACCGGCGGTGGCGACCCGCACAGGCTACATCTGGACGATATGGTGCTCATAAAAGACAATCACGTCGCAGTCGCGGGAAACTTGGAAAAGGCAGTTAAACTTGCCAAGAAGAATGCCTCGTTCAGCAAGAAAATCGAGGTAGAAGTCACTGCTGCATCTGATGCGTTGAGAGCCGCAGAGCTGGGCGCAGACATCATTATGCTCGATAATTTTGAGCCCATACAAATCGAGGAGGCTGTTGCTTTGCTCAAAAAAGGCGGGTTCGATGGCAGAGTGCTATTGGAGGCCAGCGGAGGAATCACCGAAGAGAACCTTCTGGATTACGCCGCTGCAGGTGTGGATCTAATCAGTTTAGGCGAGCTGACGCACAGCGTCAAAGCTTTGAACATCAGCTTGGAAATTGTTAAGGTGGCTTAGGCGCCAACCAGAAGCAGAGCGAGAACAATCAAGTTCATGGTGGCGTGGGCAACAGCCGAAGTAGTGTAGTTCCAACGGTAGTACACGAACCCTAATGCCAATCCAGTTGTAAAGGCAGCAAGTGTGTACACAACTTGCGGGTCAAAATGGAAAATTCCGAAAACAGCGGCAGAAATCAACACCGCCACGGTGAAAGCGTATTTTTGGGATTTTGCCGCGTTGAGAGTAATGAAAAGCGAGTTCTGCAGGAACCCTCGGAAAGCGAATTCCTCGCAGATGCCCGCCAAAGTAAGGGAAGAGGCAACGGCGACTAGTCCTATGGGTGAAGCGCTAAGACTTGCGAGGAGCTGGTTGGCTTGGTTTACGGTTTGACTTTCGCCGAAAACAAAGGTTAACGCGTTTGAAACCGCGATGTTGAGGAACAAGAGTAGCCCGCCGCACCCAATGCCTAGCAGGATATATTTTGGGCTAAGGTCCAGTTTGATGTAACTTTTGAGGTCTATCCGCTTCACTAACATGTATATGAGGGGGACCGCAAGTATGAGGAGTTCGCCGATTAGGAGTGTTGGTTCGTTGCCCAAAGTCAGCAGAGATGCTGCACTCAGGAAGAGAAATACGAAGAATGTGACCACGATGACCAGGAATGCTTCCAAAGGCGGGATAGAACTGGGCTTCTGATTCTCCAAATGAAACTTCCTCTTATGGCTTGCCTGCGCCGAGACTAAAAAGTTTTGCCTACCGCCCAAAGCAGTTTCGGGTTTTCAATGACGGCGCCTCAAAAAGAACTGAAGTGGAAACGACCAACTGAATTGGACTTAACTTGCCTACCAAAATTTCTGCTGCTGAATCTGCGAAGAAAACTCTAATCCGATACCTAAGCTTTAGTGTCTTTTGGGAAAATCAGGCTTGCGCTTGCTTTTGCGTCTGCTCGAGTGCCCTCATGCCCAGGGCGAGCAGGTACATTTCGCTGCTTTTGGTACGGCTCGCTTTGGGCTTGACCAGTTTGACTTCTTCGAAGTGCTGCTTCACACTTTGAATGTAATCGTTTGCCAAGTCACCTTCGAAGACTTTCACGAAAAAGTTGCCATTAGGACGCAGAATTTTCAGTGCTGTATGCAGGGCTTTTGTCGCGAGATCTATTTGGCGCGCGTGATCCATGTCCCAGACTCCTGAAATGTTAGGGGACATATCCGATAGCACCACGTCCGCTTTTCTGGGTAGAAAACTAAGAATTTCATCTATAGCGGAAGGCTCAGTCATGTCGCAGATTATCGTACGTACATACGCCTGCTCAAAGGGCGCAATCGCTTTGAGATCTACGCCCAGCACGAACCCTTTTTTCCCAGCGACTTTTCGGGCGGCTTGAATCCAGCCTCCTGGAGCGGCACCTAAATCCACCACGACATCACCATACTTGATGAAGTTGTATTTGGCTATGGTTTGGGAAAGCTTATAGGTGGCACGTGAACGGTAGTTCTCCGCTTTGGCCTTCTTATAGTAATACTCTTGTTTACGTTCTGTAATCCAAGTCTTAGTTTTTCCCACTAAAAGTACACCTATCTTGCTATGGCGCTGGATCTGCTGCCGCCGGCATATTTAAACCGAGGATCCACCCGGTGAGTTTTTCGCAGCTCTTTGGCGAAATAGTCGTGGTGGGGTCGCATCGTGCATTGTCCTGGCACATTAGACAGGGGCAGTCCACAATTGTTTCAATGCTTGCAGGCATGCGTTTGGGGAAAAGCCTATAAGTCCATCGTCCGCCTTCGAGTTCTTTATCTCTGCGGATTAGACCCTTCTCTTCCAGCTTGATGGCAACTCGGCTGCCTTCTCGGCTGCTTGCGCCCAGTTCTCGCCACAGCTCCGACTGCAACACGCCTTTGTAACCCGTGTTTACCACAAAATGCAAGGCTTTCTGCTCTAAGTCGTTACGTTTCGGCATCTTTTCAATTCCGCTATACAGTAAATATAAGCGGAAGGTGCGAGATAAAAATATCTATCCCTCTCAAGTGCTCAATTCAAACGTGAAGGAAATACCTAATTGACAAACGACAAAACCAAGCAGCAGTTCTGCTTAGGCATCGAATCTACTGCAGATGACTTCAGCGTCGGCATAGCCACATTCAATGGCGAAATAGTTGCCAACGTCTCCAGCAACTACATCCCTGAAGCGGGCGGCATTCACCCGCGGGAAGCTGCAAGACACCATGCAGAAGCCGCTGACGATGTCCTCGCGGAGGCACTCAACAAAGCCAACCTCAAACCCAAAGACCTCACCGTCATCGCGTTTGCTCAGGGACCTGGTTTAGGACCATGCTTGCGAACAGGAGCCACAGTTGCGCGGGCGCTCTCCTCGTACTTGAACGTTCCCCTTGTAGGCGTGAACCACTCCGTTGCACATATCGAAATCGGCAAACTCAAAACAGGCGCAGTTGACCCCGTGACCCTCTACGCCTCAGGCGGCAACACCATGGTCACCGCCTACGCTGCAGGAAGATATCGAGTTTTCGGAGAGACGCTGGACATCGCGTTGGGCAATTGCTTAGATGTATTCGCGAGGGAAGTAGGGCTTAAACCCCAGAAAGGCTTTCCGCTGGGAGCTGCGGTTGAGCGGCTAGCTGCAAAGGGCAAAGTGCTCGTTCCGTTGCCTTACGTAGTGAAAGGCATGGACTTTTCACTTAGCGGGCTACTCACCGCTGCCTCAGCCGTGCTCCACCAAGGGAAAATGAGCCTCGAAGACTTGAGCTATAGCCTGCAGGAGAACGCATTTTCCATGGTCACCGAGGTTACAGAACGGGCTCTGGCTCACACGGAGAAACGCGAGGTGCTGCTTACGGGCGGCGTCGCTGCAAACAGGCGCCTTCAAGCCATGCTTGCTATAATCGCAGAAGAACACAGCGCCGAATTCAGCGTTGTCCCTCAGGAGTTTGCGACCGACAATGGCGGCATGATCGCATGGACTGGAGTCCTCGCCTACATGCGCGGACTTGAGACGTCCATAAAAGAAAGCTACGTGAAACTGCGGTGGCGTGTGGACAAGGTAGATGTACCGTGGGTGAAGCAGCATTGAACGCAACGCTTTTGAAAAAAGGCGCGGAAGCTAGCCTTTTCCTTGCAGATTGGCACGGTAGGCAAGTAGTTGTGAAATCCCGGTTGCCCAAACGGTACCGCGCCGAACAGTTGGATATGACCATTAGGCGTTACCGAACGGTGCATGAGCCGCAATTGATGCATGAGGCTAAGCGTGCGGGCGTGCCGACGCCCACGATTTTCTTGGTAGATGTGGAGAATGCCTCGATAACGATGGAGTATATAGAAGGCACGCAGATTAAGCAGCTACTTGACGGACTCAGCAAAAATGAAAGGGAAGTTTTGTGCAACAAAATCGGCGAGCTAGTCGCCAGGCTTCACAAATGCGGCGTTATCCACGGCGACCTGACAACCTCCAACATGATACTCAGTGAAGGCAGAGTTGTCCTTGTCGACTTCGGGTTAGGTGATAAAACCTTTGAGCTGGAAGCCCAAGGCGTCGATTTGCACCTGCTCAAACGTGCCTTGCAAAGCACGCATTTCCAGCAAGCTGAAGCCTGCTTCTCCGCCATCCTCAAAAGCTACGACGCCGAGGTGGGAGAGGCTGCGGCGCAAGCAATTTTGGAGAAGATAAGGGAAATAGAGAAAAGAGGGCGTTACGTTGCTGAAAGGAAACAAGAAACATGAAGACGGCATGGTTTGAAGCAGAGTGGGCTTTGAGTTGAAAGATAAAGTAGTTTTCTTGGCAACGGGCAACATCCACAAATTCAACGAAGCACGGGCAGTGTTGGCTGAACAGGGGTTGACGGCTGCGATGCTACGGATGAAAGGTGTAGAAATCCAAAGCGAAAACCTCGCGGAAATCGCAGGAACCAGTGCATTGGCGACCTTCAAGGAGTGCCATCTGCCTATCATCGTTGAGGATGCCGGGTTGTTCGTGGATGCATTGAAAGGGTTCCCTGGACCTTATACCGCCTCACGTTTACAATACAATCGGAAACGCAGGTATTCTCAAGCAGATGGAGAACCTGCTGAACAGACAAGCCACGTTCCGAAGCGCCGTAGCTTACTGTGACAGTTCATCGGGAATTGTGACTTGTTTTGAGGGTGAAGCTGCAGGTGAACTAACACACATTCAGCGGAGAGGCGGCAGAGCGACGTTTGGTTTTGATCCAATTTTCAAGCCAGACTGCACAGACAAGACCTTCGCAGAAATGAACCTTGAAGAAAAGAACAAATTCTCACACCGGGCGAAAGCAATCCGCAAATTCGCCGAATGGTACAAATCAACATGACTTCCCAGAACGGAGAATTAGGAAAACTGCTATTGCGGCGCCAGAATATGTCGATCTCACTAGAAACAGAGATCGTAAAAAGGAGAAGGCTCTATTTTCAATTTTTCAGCCGAAAATCATTTTGAAAGGCAAAAGGGAAAGGGGTACAACTCAAAATAGCGCGAACCGCGAGGGCACTCGCAAAGTTCTTATTTTTGCCACACTATATGGTAGCGGCTGGGTGATTTCGTTGAGGGTACTAGTCCTTTATTACAGTCGCACTGGAAACACCGAAAAGATGGCTAGGGCGGTGGCTGAAGGAGCAAAAAGTTCAGGTAACGCGCAAGTGGATCTAAGCTACTTCGTCGAAGCAGACGACTTAGGCATTGTAGATGCAATAATTGTAGGAACTCCTACGTACCATCATGACATGCCTATCGATATCAAGATGCTTTTCGAAGAAGCAGCAGCCCGAAGAGTCAGCTTGAGGGGAAAGATTGGCGCAACATTCGGCTCATACGGTTGGAGTGGTGAAGCGCCTAAAGTCGTGCTAGAAATCATGAAGAACAAATTCGAAATGAGGGTCCCTGAACAGCCGCTGCTTGCTAAATATGCTCCTGACCAGAACGTGCTTGAACAGTGCAGAGCTCTAGGCAAACGGGTATCCGAAAGCCTTATTCGCCAAATCTGATTTCATCCTAGTGAGGACTCGTAATGAGCCAAACAAACGACAAGCTAATTGAGTTTATGAAAAAACAAATTGTCAACGAAAACGAAATCGTAAAGTCCGTCATAGAAGGCACAAAAAACATCAAGAACCCGCCCGTCAAAGCCGTCCTCAAGGGCATCTCCTTGGACTCCACAAAGCACGCGGAACTGTACGCTTCAGCCATCACGCTCCTTTCAACCACTAGCCAAGCGATGACACAAGAGAACTTGGACCAGCAACGCGAACTCGTCGATAAGCACATCAACCTCGAAGCCGACCTAATCAAGAAACTCGAAAAGGAACTTCCCGTTATCGGCAACAAAAAAGTTGCTTTCCTCCTTAACTCAATACTTATGGATGAGCGGAGACACCATGCCATGCTTAAAACCGTCTTGGAAATAATTGTCCGCGGTGAAACCATTACGGAAGACGACTGGTGGAAGCTCCTTTGGGAAGAATCACCCTTCCACGGCGCTCCGGGCGGATAAGCCTAGAAGCGACATCCCAATTAGGTGCAGAAGAGCTTTCGAAGCCATAAAAACATCGACGTTGTGGTTTTCGACAGACGGGCACGTTGGCATAGGGATGATTGGGGGCCAAAAAGAAAAGTGGAACACAAAGGGAGCAAAGGCGCATCTATCTAAGAGTTGTCTTTGTGTCTAGCGAACTCTTCAGAGAAGGTCACCGTTTCCTCAACAATCTTGTCCAGCTCGTTTAGCAGCCAGGCCAAACGTTCGCCTTTTTCCGATAACGAGTAGTTTTTGGGGTTTTTTCGGGCAAACACAAGCTTCTTCCCTTTCAAACCGCGAACATACTTGTAGGTTCGGCGCAAGGACAAGCCGGTTTTCAGAGAAAGTTTTTTGGCTGAAACACCGCTTTCAGGAATGTTATTGTAAGCTTTCTTTTCCGTGTCACTAAGAGTCTCTTTAACTGGATCTCGTTTGGACCGAAAGAAGAAGATGTAGTCTCTTTCCTCTGGAGTCTCAATTAGACCGACGCTTCTCAGACGCTTGAGTATTCGGGAAACAATTTTTGATGGGACTATTCTTCTAATTTCCTCGAAGGTTCGAGCTCCGCCTGTTAGGGCTTTTAGGATGCTTTCTTCATAGCATTCGCTGTGTGCAGGCAAAATTTTGGTGAATTCAGGTATGTTCCCAATCAGTTCGGTGAGTCTGCCGCCAAAAGCTGTTGTGTAAAACTGATCCTCTGATTCTGCGACGAGACCAACATTTCGGAGCGGGCGCAAGTACTCTTCGACCAGCGTTTCTTGGCTATGCAGGTAACCCGCTTTCTTTAGCTCTTGCTGAAGCCTGACCACAGAGTGGCGGTTCTTCGAAATGGCATGCAATATTGCCTGTCTGGTTTCATTTTTGAGGACATTAAGGAGGTCTTTCATGAAGTTTGGATTCTCCATTGCCTCGCATAGATGGCGGAGCTCATTTCGGAGTTTCCACACGTTGCAGTTGTCTATACATTCAAGAGGAGAAACAGGCGAGCAATCTTTGCACTCTTTGTCCAGGGTGCGAAATATCTCAACAATTCCTTTCGTCTCGGCAAGGGACTCCTGGGTTTTCATGCTCACACTTCCTTGGGGCGCTTGTCTCGGCGGGAATCAAAAGTGGTAGATCTGGAAATTATAGTCGAGAGCTCCCGCCAGGACATACGTCATAAAATTTATGACATACGACATCTTTAAATAGATTTTCCCAGAGAATAAGCCATTTGGTGATGAAAATACTCACGCCTTGCGAGGTAGCAGTCAAAACCGTATCACCATCAATCCGCGCGTTACTCGCGCAGACTCTTCTGGAAAAGCACAACATGAACGAAACACAAGTCGCGAACGTTCTGGGAATAACCCAGTCCGCCGTCAGCAAATACAGCAACGGGGTCCGCGGAACAACCATACAGTTAGAAAACATACCTGAAATTCAGTCTCTAACTGACCAAATAATAAACCGTCTTCTATCAGACCCTGTTCCACAAGTGGAACTAATGCAACTTTTTTGCAGAGCCTGCACTCTCATAAGACAAAAGGGTCTATTATGCCCGCTTTGCCAGCAGAATCAAAAAACCAAAATCGACAACTGTGACTTCTGTACCCACCCATGATTGTTGAAGATTTATTAAAACCATCCGCCAAGTGAAAACTGCAAGAGGCGCAAATCACTTGGCCGTTTACGATGAGAACAAAGTTTTGGAAACAATAGAGAAAGTCATCAAAAGCGTGGTCAACATAAGCACAGTCAGACTCGTCCACAACATTTTCTATCAAGCGGTTCCCGTGTCGGGCATGGGTTCAGGCACCATATTCGACGCCGACAAAGGACTCATACTCACCAACAACCACGTCGTCGGAGGCGCAGAAAAAATCAACGTAACCCTCTACAACAACCAAGTCATGGAGGGTGATATAGTCGGCTCTTGTGTGGCACGAGACATAGCTGTAGTTGAAGTCAACGCAGAGAATTTGCGGTCAGCCCAGCTGGGCGACTCAGACAAACTACGTGTTGGGCAAAGAGTGTACGCAATTGGAAATCCCTTCGGGTTGGCAGGCGGACCAACCGTCACCTCGGGTGTCATAAGCGCCCTGAACCGAACCATAGAAAGTGACCGAGGACTCATAGAAAACCTTGTGCAAACCGACGCCGCCATCAACCCGGGCAACAGTGGAGGTCCACTTGTCGACATGGAAGGAAAAGTCATTGCTATAAGCACGGCCATAATTCCCTTTGCACAAGGCATAGGATTTGCGATACCAATAAACGCTGCCGAAACGTGTACCAGCGACCTACTCACTGGGGAAACCGCAGGAAAAACGCCGTGGCTGGGGGTCGTAGGCTTGACCCTAACACAAGAAATATCCAGATACTACGGCTTACCAGTTGGACACGGCGTACTCATCACCAAAATCGCAGAAAGAAGCCCAGCCGAATCCGCAGGCATAACCGAAGGCGATATCATTCTGGAAATCGACAACGTCGAAACACGCAGCATAGAAGACCTGGTCAGGGAAATCCGCAATCGCAAAGTAGGCGAAAAAGTTAGGATTTTTGCGCTTCGAGAAGGCAAAGAACACTTCTTCGAGCTAAAGCTGCATAGCATGCCATAATAATTCTGGCGTTTCACTTACTCCAAATTCTTGCTAGCCCGAACTCTCCACATAACTATCAGGCAGTTAAGGCAATTTTTAACAGGCGATTTGTGTGAGTCAAAAAGAGATACAGGAAATTTTCTTAACATACAAAGTAATCGGCGGTCGTGGGACTTTCCAATGACTGGAACAGGCCAAGCTACGAAGTCTCCTAGTGTGTGCAAAGCCAAGGCTACAAGTTCATTCCAGTGAACCGTTTGTAGTGGAGGTTTCGGGCGAAAGAAGCTATAAGAGCCTCAACAAAATCCCTCAAGAAATCCAAAAAATGATAGAGATCGTTGAGGAAGCGTTGGCGTTTTCCGCCAAAGTCATACAGAATAAAATGCCCTGCTGTATTGGATGTTGTTTGCTGTTCACAGGAAATTGTTGCCAGCAAAGAGAGTTCATGAGAACCTCAACAAAGTCCCCAAGGGGAATTTCAGTGGTTATGAGCCGCAGATACGCACCGCAGTAATTCATTGACCGATGCGACTTTGTAAATACAGTACAAGAAGTGAAAATGCCAAACGAATCTGAGTTAACAGAAGAAAATCAGCGTTAAGCGAAGAGGCGGCTATGTACCCATCACTTCCAGAGCGATTTACTAGCCTTATTCAAAACACGCTTTGGTCTTCTTGTTCCGTTATGAGTGTAGATTGTGCCCCTGGCTGTCAATTAGGCATGGAAGTTGCGAGTGTTCCAATAAACAACGCCTACCCTACAGAAGCCAGTAACTAACTCGACTTTTGCGGTACTCCCGCTACTCCTTCTTGGTCTTTACGTTGTATTTTATCGCTACGCCCGCCTTCTCGAAGAGGATACCTACGGGGCAGTTCTTCAGCGTCAACTCGTGGAGTCTCTGAACACGGTCTTCTGGCGCGTCAATCTTGAAGAGGATGTCGAAGGTCTCTTCGGTTATGGTTCCTGTTTCTTCTGATTTTACAGCTTCGAGTTTAACATCACACCCTTTCAGGTTAAGGCGCATCTTATTAGCAGTCAAAGCGGCGATGGTTGCGTAGCAACCTGCGTGGCTCATAACGCATAGTTCCAAAGGTGTTGGTCCAAAACCAGGGAAAGTGGGCGTGGGTTGATCAGAAACTGAACAGTGTCCTCTGCTGTTGTCGAGGGCGATTTCGTAGCCTTCAATTATTCTTGCTCTGCCTCGAAGTTTTGCCATTCTAACAACTCCAAATTGGGCTTGTAAAAACACAAAAAAATTTCTGCAGACAGGCTAATAATAGTTTCGACTTTCGAGCTTCAAAGTCTCCTCCATTGCAAATTAGAAAAATTGCCTCTGACAATAATGCCTCACAGAGGACAATTGCTGTGACTGATATTGTGTTCGTGTCTGAGGTTCACCAGCCTCATTGACTCCGCAAGAACCTGCATGGGGTGGACTGACTTTTCAAACGTGCTAAAAGAGGAGAGTTGTTAGATCAATACTTTGGCGACATTAACGACCAACGACCCTTTCCTGTTCTGTATAGGTACAGGCGAAGAAAACTTCACTGGCACCACGACGGGGAGCCTCAAAGGCTTCTTGAAAGAGATTGAAACCGGGGTTTCTGAAGCCCTCGAGTTTCACAATGTGCGAGGCGACTTAGTAAGTTGGGCTCAATTTTCCCTGCGAGATGCGAAGCTTCATAAGCAGCCAAAAGCGATTTCGGTGTTGAAGGCTAAAGGTAGAGTTCTCAGGGACAATCTTGTGGAGGAAGTGAAAAAACGCTTTGCGGAAGCCAATGGGCAGGTGCACGTAGACACCAAGCTGGTGTAGCCCCCCGGCGCATGTGTTTATAAGGAAAACCTCAGAGTAGTATCGTGCAAGAGGCATTTCGGTATGAGAGATGAGCTTCCATTTCCTGATAAAGTTTTGCAGACTCTTCATAACCTCTGCGCAACCGCTGCTGATTTGGCTAAGCGCGGTGAAGAGGTGGCGCGGATTCTGCAGCGTGATCCTGGCGAAATTGAACTCATACTGGACGACTACAAGAACCGAGGATTCGCGGAGAGCTTCTGCGACAACGAGGGAAAGAAGCGTTTCTACCTGACTGGAAGAGGCATTATCAAGGTCTGCTCACTGTTCACTTGAGAAAGAGGGGACCCTATGCGCGCGGTGCTTTTCTCGTGGGAATACCCGCCTTTAGCCTTAGTAATCTCTTCTGTTTAGTTTCTTCTTTGGTTTTTCCCTTCATCTTCGTTTTCCCTCTAATTGATTTGATTGATAGTTCCATCCTTATCAAACTTTCTTAATTCTGCTCGTTGAGGAGGAAACAATAAACCTTTTGTTCCCGTGTGGACGGGAACGAAAACGAGGGGTTTGAAATTTTCTGCCCGAAGGGTCGAGCCGAACTTTAGCGCAAGCTGAGGAGTTGGTCTTCCAGAAGAGGCTCGGCTTGCAGGTTTTGGGTCTTGGGGCTCCAAAACTTCGGCTCGATTCAGCGCAGCGAAGCGGAGCGGTGGAAATGCCTAACTAGCATTTCCAGAACAGAAAATTTCTCCCTGAGGCTTGGGTTTATGTTTCCGACGACTGGTAAGGGCACTACGTAGTTTGCAAACTGGTGTGTCTGAACAGACTAGTGAAATGTGGGACAAAAGCTCAAAATTTCTATTGAACATTCACTGTATAGGAAAATCTTAAATCCTCAACGAATGATTGTAAAAACTGGAGGAATTTTGTGTCTGATTTAAAAGAAGACAAGGGAAACAGGAAAAAAGAACCTAGCGTTGGAGACCTGAAAGATTCTTTGGAGGCAGAGCATAACGACATGGTATCTTTCCGTCAAAAATCAGAACGCCTGCAAACACAACTGGACGCAATGCGGGGCATTGTGGAGGAGCAAGCAAAAAAGATAACCGACCTTGAAATAACAAACACTAAAAATAGTTCCAAAGTCTACAAACTCAGAATTTTGGATTATGAAACGCGTACGAATTCTTATATGCGTATGGTAGTTGTAGTTGTTTTTGCTTTTGTTGGTCCAATTCTACTGGGCGTCTACTTGTCTAATTTGAGCTCGTCAAGTATTTTATTGGACATATTCAAATTTTGGCTCGGAGCCGCGATTGGCATATCAACGAATGTTCTTCAACGAACTTCAAAGGCAGAAGGAACCATATACCCAGAAACAGAAGAAAAAGAATCTGCTCCAAAAAAGGAAGAGGAGAAAAAAATCTGAGCGACATGTAGTCTTTTGCCGTTTTTTGGACTTGTTTGGCACTCATGGCTAGAGAAATCTACCTTACCCTTAGAGAGAACAGATTATGATTTCTATCAAAACTCGGAATTCAGACGCTTGAGGACATTTCCAAGGCAGAAAATTTCTCCCTGAGGCTTGGGTTTATGTTCCCGACGACTGAGAGGGCACAATTTCGCGTATAATTCAGATAAAATGGAGTTTTCATGAGGATTGAGTTTCTGGAATGAGAACTTTTTACTGAGAAATCAAGGCTAAGGTCAACCGAACATCTTAAAAGCACTATGCATTCATAATATCAAAAGATGAAAAGATGGAGAATAAGAAATTCTACCAGCAGACAAACATTGTTCGCAAGGTAATTAGAACAAGGACTTATAGCTGTCCTGAGTGTCAACTTGTCCTCTTCAGCGTGCCTGAGACTGTGCCCATACCAGGTGATAAGGAAATAGTCACGTGCAAAAACAACCACAATGTCAATGTACCCAAGTATGATTCGGCTGAGAAAATATACGATAAAGTATGTTAAGGTGGCAAATGAATGGCAGCAAAAGACCCTGTAATTACTCACGAAACGCGAGAGATTAGTTATACTTTTACTGAAACGGACTTCAAGTTTATACTTGCAATGTCAATGATAGCATTATTCTTCATTATGATGGTTATCCCGCTTGCCATGGGCAATGAGACTCTCTTTAAAGACGTCGCTGCCATCATGACGGGATTTGTAGGAACTATTCTTGGCTACTACTTCGGGTCAAAAAAAGAGCAACCTAAAGAATAACGTAAAAACTTCTCGCGAAATCCCTTTTCTTTTCATCACTTGCGGTTTCGTGCACGGTTTAGAGTATTTTGATGATGTTGTCGCGCCACTGCACATTTTTCAGAACAAAGAATTTCTCCCTGAGGCTTGGGTTTATGTTTCCGACGACTCGCGTTTGACACTCTCAAGGAGTAATTCCACTTTCTTCAGTTTTTCGCGCATTTGGCTTACTTGTTCTTCAAGGTTTCCAAATTGCTCTGGGTACTTTTTCATTATTTTAATTAATTCCTTTAGCTGGTCTAAGCTGTAGTCCTTCTGCAATTGGGTTGCAATCATTGCAGAAACGTCACTTTTCTCCAATTTTCGTTTGTTGAGAACTGCGAAATACCCAATCTCATACATGTCAGTTCCGAGTATGGTAGAGGCTTCCACCATGCATTGGAGAATTTTGTTTTCAGGGTATATTTCAAGAGTTTTGGTGAGGAGAGCTTTCGGATTTACGCCTTCAATTAGAGCAAAAAATACGCCGTCGATAGTGAGCCAAAAGCGTGGGTATTCATTTCCACGATAGTCTTTTGTATCAGTTCTTAAGACTAACCCTTTAGCTTCAAGAGAATTGAAGGCTGTCCAAGTAGATTTATAGTGTCCTTTGATAGCGTCTTTTGTTTCGTTTATTGTTTGAGGGTGAGTATTTGCTAAGCATAGGAAAATTTTTTTTGAAGCGGGGGAAGAAATCGGTTCTTCGTTAAGGGTTCTAATGTATGTTCCTTTCCTTTGAGTCGTGCCATATCATGTTCCCTTTAGTTTAGTTATGTCATATCATACCTATATAAATCCGTCAACATTCAGAAATTGGTGGAATCTAATGTCTACAGAAACGCCTCTTTCCTCGTCAGCGCAGAAAGCTTGGCTTGATTGCGAGCATAGTTTTGACCTTGTTGCCAAAGATGAGGTTCGAAATGAATTTTGGAGTTATGGTGATTATGAGCTTGTCGGTCACGGAAAAGTAACTAGCCCAAGTTGCGGCAAGTTTATGGGCTTCTCTGGTTGTGCTCGTATAGATTTGCATGATAAGACCACGCTGGATGGCGTGAACTATACGGGTAAGGTGTTTGTTCGCAAGGTTCACCGCACTTGCCATAAACCATCTTGTCCAGTTTGTTACAAGCATGGTTGGGCTGTTCGGGAGGCTAAAATGATTGAAGCTCGGTTGGTTGAGTGCTCGAACCGTTTTGGTCAGGTTGAGCATATTATTGTAAGCGTTCCTAAATCGGATTACGGCTTGACATTAGAGGGCTTTGCGTTCTAAGGCTGTTCACGTAGTAATGAAGAACGCGGGGCGTTGTCGGTGGCGTCATGATTTTTCACGCATTCCGATATAGAAACCGCGCTGTTCTCTTAAATGGGATTTTTCATCCTAAAGGCTGGTATTGGAGTCCGCATTTTCACGTTTTGGGCTACATATTGGGCGGTTATGGTAAGTGTCGGTCTTGCAAGTCCGTGAAAGATGGAACATTTGCTAGGATGCCGTGGCTGCGGCGGTTTTGAAGGTCGCACAAGGCGCGAATTCGACCATGATGGTTACATCGTCAAAGTGAAAGGAAAACGAAAGACTGTTGCTGGAACCGCATGGTATCAGCTGAATCATTGTTCGATTAAGAGTGAAGGTGGAGCGGTTTCATGCTGCCACTTGGTTCGGTGTTTGCGGTTACCGCAAATTGAAAGTTACTCCTGAATTAAGAAAAGCTGTCTGCCCGATTTGCCAACACGAATTGGAGAGGCTGCGTTATACTGGCACAAAATCTTTCGTGGTTGATAAGACTTCGCCTGAGTACAAGCAGGATACGCTTGAAGAGATGGTTGAGGATGGTTGTGATGTGTGGGTTGCTTGGAAACCAGAGAAGAGGTGGTAGCGGAGGCTATGGGGCTCACTCCGTGACTTATCCAGATGCTCTTTATGTGAGAGTTGTTCACATTGGCGGCGGTTTAGTTATTGCGTATGAATTGGATTTTTATGAGCGTTGGATTATCCACGTTCGTTATGTTGGAGGCGGTTTCAAATTTGAGGACTTGGCTCGCGTCGTGGTCGGAAAGGCTAGCGAGCGTTGGATTAATAGCCATTTTGAGGACGACAATTATGACGACTGTGACGGCTTCGATTAGTGGCTGGCTTGGTCGTGTCGTCTGGAACGTGCGAGGCGGAGCGAAAGCGACGCCGAGAGCAAAGTCATAGTAAATACGATAAGGAATTTTGCGACAGTTTTGACTCAGCTTGCGCTCATGTTTGACTTGCACGTTTTAGGTCTGATTTGTGTGGTCTTCCTTGGGTATTCCTGTTTATAAGAGGACGGAACAGCTTGATAGTGTAGGAGGGCAATCAAAATAAAAAACAAAGCGAAAAAGAAAGCGAATAGCGAAACGAAAAAAACCAACCAATCGAAAAACAAATCAAAAAAGGAATGGCAACAGAGGTAAAAAGAAAGAGCCACTAAAATCAAGTTTTTTCCTAAAATAACAGAAGGGCTTGACTAAAACCGGTCAATTAGTGCACGCTTCAGGCTACGCATTCGCTTGGGCGGTTGGCTGGAACGTGGGAGGCGGAGCGCAAGCGACGCCGAGTAACCAGCGACCGTACAGATTCAGGTGACGCAATAGGGTGGATGCTAATTTGCAGAATGGTGTGGTCTTTGAAGATTTAGGACAGTTTCCAGAGGGGACTTTTCTAAGAGTATTGCTAAATCCGAGACTACCGTCTGAAATAGATGGAAGCGCATTGTGCGTGTAGATTTTTGATTATTGTCATTCTTCAAGGAAACTCGCGTGCTATCCTCTTGGTTGAACTAAACCCAGAGTAGTGGCTAAGAATAACCCGTATATGAAAAGAAACATCAAGCCTTCTCTCCAACCAATGTTTTCCTTTGAAAGGAAATACCAAAAGAACAAATTGGTGATTATTGAAAAGATTATGAGGTTCTGAAAGACACTCATATCCAAGACTATGGGTGTGCCAACAAGCCAAGGAACAAACAGGGTCACGCCCAGAATCAAGGTTATGTTTACGAAACTGCTTCCTATGATGTCACCAAAAGCAAGTCCTGAATGCCCTCTCAGGAATGCTTTCAAGTCCAAAGTTAGTTCAGGAAGACTCGTTCCAAAAGCTATTATCGTTGCACCTATAACTTGCTGAGATATTCCTACTGACGTTGCCATGAATACGGCAGATTCCACCAGAAAATACGCGCTTATTACCACTCCAAGCCCCCCAGCAATGGTGAAGAGAATGTACCGTTTCAATCTGCTTCTATCATTTTCATTGACTTTTTCACCATTTTCAATTGGCATTCGCACTTTTGACAACTTATACATATAGCCAACAAATATGAAAAGCAGAACTAAGCCAATAATCCATGTAGCCGCGCGAACGTAGATAAGGGCCATCGGAATTATGGAAGAAATGAAGAGACCAAAGTAGATACTGCTCAGTTCTGACTTGGCAAAAGTTGGAATAACATTAACACATTTGGGATTATATGGACAGACTAATGTTGCGTTCCTTGATTTCCAGCGTGCTCTCAAATAGAGAAATACTGCAGCTATTCCGATTATTACGCATATGTTAACTATGTTTGAACCCAAAACGTTTCCAACTGAGAGTGCCGCACCACCTGAGAACGCGGCGATTATAGCTACGGTTAACTCAGGTAGCGATGTTGAAAATGCTATTATGCTAAATCCGACGGCGGTTTTTCCAAGTCGGGTAACTGTGGCTACTTTTACGGCGTTGTTAATCGCAATGTTGCTTGCCCAATTTAGAGCGATAAAAGAGACAGCAATAACCATGATGTTGATGACGAAATCTGTAAGTAATATTTCAGCCATGCTGTCTTCACCACGGTTTTGCCCATTTGGGTATCCTTCACTTAACGGTGAATCAAATCATTAGTTAAGAAATAAATATTTCTTTCGCAGACTTTTCAGGGAATTAAGCTTTGAGCGACTTGTTGTATAGTTTTCTAAATGCGTTTACGTCGCACAATAAGATTAATTCTTGGGATTGCGAAAAACTTAAAGAGACCAAAACCTGAATAAGACTTTGGGACTGCCCTTGGAAACTTGGGTGCTCGGCGCAATATTGGCATTAGTTGGTCTTTTGGTTATTGTTTGTAGTTTTGGTAAAGTGGAATTAGGTCTTCCTTTTACGTTAGCAGGCTTGGCAAGTGCAGGTACTGGTTCATTCATTTTTGTTATAAAACTTAAGCAATGGATGGAACACCTCTGAAGGCGCGCAATAGCGCTCAGTCATACAATGTAATCCCTCAACCCTTTGAATTCTCTTTTTAGCGAAAGAGGCAATGCAGTATTTAGCATCGTGTCTAAGTGTGAACTTTCTATAGTCTCTTCGACCTTTCTGGTTTAATTCCTTTATCGAAAAGTTATCGTAGTTCTCGTCTTCGCATTCTTCGTTCTCAAGCCTCTTTTTCTTTTGGGAGTTGGCGCGGACGAACCTGTGAAAAAGAAAGAATAGGTGTTATTTCGGTTTTCTGAAGAGCATTGTTCCGTCTGGCGTTGTTAACTGATATGTGAAGTCTGCTGCGAGTAGCTGTTTGGCTCGTTCTTTGTCTGTAGTTCCTTCGACTATCCATTCTCCGCTTGTTCCTGCAAGTAGATGCAAGTATTTCTGTGTAGTGTTTAGGTGCTTATGCCCCATGATTTGCCTTACAATTTCGGTGTTCTGTGTCTTACGCAGTTGCCTCGTGCAGTATGCGTGCCTGAGGTCGTAAAGCCGTATCGTCTTTATTGTTGGGTCGTTCAGTTTCTTGGCAAGATTGTTTCTGAAACGTCTGAATGCTTCGCCATATCTTCTGCTTGAACCGATGAATAGTTGGTCTTCTGGTTTGACGTTTCTCCGCATTATGTATGCTTGCAGTCTTGCTGTGAGTTCGGGCGTTATTGGAATTGGCGGTCTTGCGTCGCATCCTTTGTGAATTCTTGCCGTTATTGTTCTGGTGTCGGTGTGAATGTCTTTGGCTTGGAGTCCGAACTCCCCCTGTATCTCGCATGGTCTTAGTCCTGTTTGGGTGCTTAGGTCTATTTTGATTGACAAATCGCCTTTTGCTGCGGTTATTAATCCTAAACATTTTTCTTGTGTTGGCGGCTGTATGCTAGTCGGTTCAGGTGTGTAGATTGGTTTTTCCCAATCTATTTTAAAGAACCTGCAATAATGTTGGTAACAATCGCACAGTTTTGACTTGTAATTGTTTGTCGCTGGTCTTCCGTTCTGTTTTATGTATCTTGCTATAGCCAGCTCCACTGCCACCGTGTTTTTGAGGTTGGCGCGAATAGCAAGCGCTTTTAATCCCTTCATTATTGCCTCAAGTGTTGCGGGTTTTCGTCCTTTCCCTTCGAGATGTAATAGAAGGGTTTGTATGTTTGGTATTTCAATTTGTAGTGTTACAGGCAATGTGGACGGGTAGCTCAGTACGGATTCCGAGGGAACAGCCCCCAAAGTGGGGGGTGCTGGGTAATTCCCCCTTCGGACG
>CAVOWB010000017.1:0-10895 GCA_963699995.1 Candidatus Bathyarchaeota archaeon
CCGAATTTTTACGGTCACCAGCGGTTCGGCACAACCCGAGCGATAACGCACCTCGTGGGAAAAGCTCTGGTTACAGGCGACTTGGAAAAGGCAACGATGCTTTTTAGCCAAACCTAGCATACATGAGCATCCCGAATCCATGCGTGCCCGCACCGAACTCTGGGTGGAAAAGGAATTCAAGCGTGCCTTTCGAGAGTTCCCGATACAGCTGCGTTTTGAGCGGCTTATGCTGGCGCATTTGGCGGAGAACCAGACCGATTTTGCGGGCGCTTTTCGGCGGCTACCGCTTAAGCTGCAGTTGCTGTTTGTGCAGGCATACCAGTCCTACCTATTCAACCGCTTCCTGAGCCAAAGGATTTTGAGTGGCCTGCCGCTGAACGGAGTGGTGGCTGGGGACTTTGTAGTCAACGTGGAGCGTTCAAGCTTGCCGATGGTTCACACTGGGAAAATCGTGGATGAAACCAAACTATCTGATGTCAACGAGCAGATTCAGGCGGGCAAAATACGGTTGGCATTACCTATTATAGGTTTTGGGCAACGGCTTTCTATGGGAGAGGTAGGCGAGATGCAGCAGCGCGTTTTGGACAAGGAAGGAGTGGAGCCACAAAACTTCCGTGTTGACGTGCTGCCCGAAGTTAGGTGTAGAGGTGAGCTTCGCGCAGCTGTTGCGCCGGTTAGAAACTTCTCATTTGACATGGTTTGCCCAGATGAAGAAAACCCAGGAGCACAGAAAGTCCAATTACAGTTTTTGCTTCTGCGGAGCTCCTACGCGACAGTGCTGCTTCGGGAAGTCATGAAACCCAGGGACCTGATTGCGGCAGGTTTCTGATTTTTTGTTTTCATTTTTGAGCTTTGCCAGTTGCATCCCCTCTCTTTACGCGGTGTCAGTTTCGGTGTGTCTTTTTTTGGTTTTTGTCCCAAATTAGAAAGGGTCGAGAAAGGTTGCCTCGGTTTGAAATAGGTGATTTGGGTGTGTATTTTGGGCGTGGACGTGCAGGTTTAGGTCTTGTCGTTGCGATTTAGGTCCCGCACTCTGTTAACCCCGTCGATATCCAGGATGAATTCCGATACGGTTTTTGGGACGAGCGTTCTCCAACTATCGTCCAGCAGCATCTTCTCACGCACAATCGTAGACGAGTAAAGTTGCCTCTCAAAAAACGGTACACCTTTCACCCTGTAGCCTGCTTCCATGAAAAGCCTCTTCGTCAACGGTTCGTTGCTGTAGACGATTTGGAATTTTGGCGTGTAGCCTTCGAGGGCAGAAACCCACATCATATGCAAATGCACGTCGGGCACGGGAACTATCCACACGCGCGAAGAATCCACCTTCGCCTCCTCCAAAGCGTTGCGTATCATGACCAATCGTTCGCCTGCCGTGAACGGGTTGACCTTGTTGTGGCTGTACTGGGCGCTCCCAATGACAACCACGAGTTCTTCAACTTCTTCAAGGATCTTCTTAATCGCTTCCAAATGGCCAAGGTGAAATGGCTGGAACCTTCCAACATAGAGACCTCGAGTAGTCATAAACCGTTGCACCAGCAACCTTCACAAGTGGAATTCTGAGGCTTTTATGATTTGCTGTTTTATCAATTTACGAAAAATGAGGCGAAGGCGACGAAACAGAGAATTTCCACGAAAATGATTTCGCTGGAGAAGAAATTGAAAAAGTTGAAATAGAAAAGAAGACGGGCTATTTGATCCTGACTTTCCGAGGTTTGGGATTCTTCTTGGGCAAAACCAGCTCCAATATGTCATAGTTCATGTTTGCCTCGATCTCATCTGCTGTGATTTCCTCGAGCAGATACATGCGCCTGTAGAAGCTTTTGTAGCCTCGTTCGCGGCGGAAATAGTCTTTTGCTTTTTCCTCTTATTTTATTCGCTCGACTTCCAAGAATGTCAACGGTCCGATTCTCCACTTTGATTTAAATGGTTTCCTCCTTGAAGCCAGGGAACTCAGCTGTTAAACAGAAGCCGTTGCTCCTATTCTAAATCTATGAGAGGCAATTCTTCGGTCCTTCTCGGCATAAGCGAGTAGGCACAGTGCTCCGAGAAGGAATAAATTCCGCGCTGATATCGCTTCATGCTAAAGGTGCCACGAAATGAAGATTTTAGGTTTGGTTGGGAGCCCACGGAGGGACAGCAACACAGACTTGCTTGTCAGCTCCGTGCTGTACGGAGCGGGCGCAGCTGGCTATGATATTGACAAAGTGTACCTGTACGACGTGGATATTTTGCCTTGCGTGGACTGCCGCGGTTGCAAGAAAGGCTCGTTCAAATGTGTGCTAAGTGACGGCATGAAGCAGCTTTATCCTAAACTGGAAGAAGCAGACGTTATTGTGTTTGGAACGCCGCTGTACTGGTTTGGACCCTCCGCGAAAATGAAGCTCCTTGTCGATAGGCTCCGCCCATTCATCGCTTCAAGGATGCTGAAGGGCAAAAAAGCAGTGCTTGTGGTTCCGTCCGAAGAAGGTGCAGAAGCTTGCTCATTTACGGTGAGCATGTTTGAGCTATCCTTCGAGTACTTGGGAGTAGATTTGACGGGTAAAATCTTGTCTAAGGCGTCGGAGCGCGCAGAAATAAAACAGCAACCTCAAGTGCTAAACGAAGCTTTCCAGTTGGGGAAAACTCTGACATAGCCTTTAGGCTTTCTTCTTGTAGACGCGGAAGTGACTGTCGCGTCCCGCGCTTATGTATTCGCCGCCTATGCCACGCACGGTGCTGGCGATTTTTGCAAAGTTCTCGCTGCCGAGAAACTGCTTGGGCTTAATCATAACGTAGTCGCCTTTGTCTTCGAACGCGAGCATGCTGTCTAGGTCCTCGGGGAACATCATACGGATATCTTCAGTGTTTTGCGATTTTACCGCTGCTGGTGCAGCCACTGGAGTTGAGGGTCGTGGTACTGACGGGGGTGCGATGGTTCTGAGCGGAGGTGAAGTGATTTTGGGAACCGACGCTGACAGGGCTGACGCGGATGGTTTAGAGGTTATCTGCGAAACTGCAAGTGACTTCAGGCTGGCAGAAACCGTTTTCAAGTCTTCAGCAACATCTTTCAACACTGCGAGAAGCTCGTCAATTCGTTCTACCAATATGTCGAGTTTTTCTTTATCCGCACTAATCATCTGGCGCTCCCTTTGGCTCTAAGTACTTAAGGCGCTTATTAATTATTTGAAATTTGCCATAAATCACACTTGCCCAGGGAGCAATGTTGACTTGTTTGAGATTGACGGGAGCCAAAAGAGCGGAAGCGGCACCATCCTTCGCTTAGCAGTTGCAATTGCTGCGATAAAGCGGAAATCGCTGCACCTCACAAACATTAGGCAGAATCGGCCGCGCCCTGGCCTCAAGCCGCAGCATTTGGAGGCGGTTTTAACGGCCGGGAAACTCTGCAACGCAAAAATCGAAGGCGCAACCTTGGACAGCAGAGAGCTCTGGTTTACGCCCGGCGACATCCGCGGAGGCGACATCGAAGCTGAAATCGGTACTGCCGGTAACATCCCTATGCTTCTGACCGCTGTCTTGCCAATTTGCCTCTTCGCCAAAGAACCTTTGGTATTGCATGTTAAAAAGGGTGGAACAGACACGAATCATGCACCCACGATGAACTACATGCGCAACGTCTTTTTACCAACCCTCAAGAAGATGGGTATCGAAGCGGATTTGTCAGTACAGAGGTATGGCTATTACCCGAAGGGCAATGGAGAGGCTACTCTTACCATGAAATCCACGAGGACCTTAAAGCCGCTGCGGCTGGAAAGCTTTGGCAACTTACAGAGTGTAAAGGGCGTTTCAGTCTGCACGTTCCTTGCCGACCGGAAAGTGGCAGAGCGTCAAGCAAAGGCGGCAACTGAAAACCTCGCTGCCAAAGGCTACCGAGCCAACATCCAAATCGTAAACGACACATCTAACCCCATCCAGAAGGGGAGTAGCCTTACGCTATGGGTGGAGACCGACACAGGCGCCATCTTGGGTGGTGACGCCATCGGCGAGCTCAAGAAAACGGCTGAAGCTGTGGGAGCAGAGGCGGCCGAGAACTTGTACAAGGAACTATCCTTCATGCCAACAGTAGATACGCATCTGGCAGACATGCTGGTGCCATACGTGTCCTTGGTGAAAGGCCCTTCTGTTTTTTTGACTAGACGCGTTTCGGATCATTTGGAAGCGAACATTTGGCTTGCAGAAGAAATGCTCGGCGCACGATTTGAGGTGAAAAGCGTCGGTTCCCTATGCAGAGTCGAAAAGTTGGCTGAGTTCTGATGTCTAAAGAATCCATTTGTCTCAAAGTGCACAAAAGGAGCGGCCAAGAAGCACTCATCCTTGCCAACACACTTGGTTTGACGGACAAGACGCTTCTAATCCACAGGAACACAGACTCGCTATTTATTCCACTTGTTAGGGAACCTAGCGAAAGGGAATTCGCCGCGCTCAGAGAGCAATTGCGCGAATTTGATGTGGGGTCGGGGCTGTTTTCTGAGAAGAAGGGGCAGGAGAAAACCATTCGTCAGCTCCTCCATGGCGTTTTAGCGCCACATCTGCTAGCTTGTCTGCCCAAAGCTCTTGATATGGTTGGAGATATAGCCATCATAGAAATCCCGCCTGAACTCGACGCATACAAGACTATGGTGGGCGAAGGCGTGCTGAAGACACACAAGAATGTTCGAGTCGTGTTGGCAAAAGCAGGGAAAGTCAGCGGAATTTATCGGCTGCGCGAGTTTGAATTCATTGCGGGAGAACACCGAACGGCTACTTTGTACAAGGAGAATGGCTGCAGTTACTATGTTGATGTGGCAAAGACGTATTTTAGTCCAAGACTGAGTCACGAGCACGAAAGAGTTTCCTCGTTAGTAAACGATGGCGAAGTTGTGGTTGACCTGTTTGCTGGGGTCGGACCCTTTGCCGTGCCAATAGCCAAGAGAAACAGAAACGTCCAAGTCTATGCGATTGATATAAATGCAGCCGCAGTCGACTTGCTCAAGAGAAATACTCGGCTAAACCGCGTAGACAACAGGGTCTACTCAATTGAAGGCGACGCACGACAAGTTGTAGACGAGAAACTCGCAAACAAAGCGGATAGAGTAATTATGAACTTGCCTGAAACTGCTATCGAATTTGTCGACGTAGCATGCAAAGCCACAAGATCTTCAGGCGGCACGTTGCACTTCTATGGGTTTATTCGTGCCCCTGACACCGTTGAGGGAGTGAAGAGATCGTTCTCGAAAGCCGTCGAGACAGCGGGCAGAAACGTAAACGCATTCGAGTACTCGAAACTCGTTCGGGAGACAGCACCTTATGAGTGGCAAGTCGTTTTGGACGCCAAAATTCGCTAAGCACACACCGTCAGAGTGAGTTTTGCCCGCTGCTTCGGGTCTTTGAGTTTCTCAACAAGTTCACGGTTTAAGTCTTTGGCGGCTTTATCGGCGTTCACAGCTAGGGTCCGGTCGGAAACATAGTCACTCTTGCGGATAACCATCTCCCGTGGGTGCGTCAAGGTCAAATGCATTGATCCTTCGGCATGGATTTCATCCGAAATTCCCGCCGCTTCGATTTTCACGGTTATCTTCGCGTGAGGCTTTCTCAATCCCTCTTTGAACTCGCGGCTTAGTTCCCCCAAGCCTTTGTCTGCAGCGACGACGAGTACGCAGTCCCCGTTCTTGGATAACTGCTTTTCTTTTGTAAACTCGACCGTCGCGTGATGCGTGGCCAGGACGTTTTCGTGTCCAAAACCGAAAATGACTTCGGTGAATTCGTGCAAACTAATCATTGACCTCGACTGAGTCCACTTTGCCGTCACCGTCCAAGTCGAACCCCTCAATAACGGCCGCAAAAGTATCTTCATTCCGATATGCATGAAGGGTTTTGCGCCAGAAATTCGTTATTGCTAAAACGCAAGCTTTGGTGCCGACCGCTTTGTTTCCCGCGAGCACGATGATGCGTTTGCTGCTCTCCCACGGATTCGGAATTTTGGCCACGAGTCCAGCCACATCGGCGGTGTAGACGATGCCCGTCTTTTGGGAGACTAAGACCGCCGAAGAGATATCCCTGCGCCGAAGATTGCATGCTAAAGCGAATGGGCAGGTAATCGTTCAACTCTTGTGTGAGCAGATTTGTTCCTGGGCCACCGACGAGTATGAGATTGTTTTTCTCTTCTTTTTCCGCTTTCACGTCGACGTCGAGTTTTATAGCAAAATCCTCAGGCATTTTGGCGAACTGTCCGAGAAAGAAGGTGAGGTGCGCCGCATAATGCCCATCTCGGGCGCTGGTCTTGAAGGGTCCGTGGGGTGTAGGGCTACCGACGACGATTTTTCCTTCGAAAGTCTCTTGCTGGTTGATGAATTCTTTGAAGAAATCATGAATCTGCTGGCTTGCCCCCAAAAACGACGGTCGCTCCATTACTCTGTAGCCCTTGGGGAACTCGACGCCAAAGGCGGGGGAGACCGTGCGGTAGTATTTGGCGATTGCGCCCTTCTTCTTCTCCTGATGCTCCAGGGAAATGGCGCCTGCCCGCTCCAATTTCCGAATGTGGTAGTAGATTTTCTGCTCGTGCATGCCTATTTCCCTCGCAATTTGGAGGGGGTACATAGCTTTGTGGTTGAGTAGCGTAAGAATTCTCCAGCTAAGTGTGCCCAACATCATTTTGAGGTCTTGGGGGTCTTGCATGATGGCAATTTCTTTGACTTTCTGCTCGTTGCCTTCTTCTTGGAGCAGCAGTTTCTTGTCCACCTTTGAATTCTCCTTATGGATACACTGTAGTTCAGTTATAAAAAATTTTTTCATGGTTAGTGGAGAGCCACTCACAGGTACATCAGACTGCTACAAGTTTTCTTTTATCAGTCAACGTTAATCCTAAAAACGCTTATTAACGCTCCAAAGCCCAATAAACCCAGAACGCTAGACAAATGGAAAAATGAGGCTTAGAAAATGTGCGGAATCTTCGGTTGCATAACTAAAACCGGCGAAGCAGCGCCAATTATCCACGCGTCGCTGAAGCGGCTTGAGTATCGCGGATACGACTCAGTTGGTATTGCCACAATAAGCAATGGCGCAATAGCTATCAAAAAAGACCAGGGAAAAATAGATGAAGTCCACAAACTCCTAAATCTGGACGACATGTCAGGCAACGTGGGCGTCGGTCACACGAGATGGGCAACACACGGTGCACCCCTACAAATCAACGCGCACCCCCATGCCGACTGCAGCGGACAAATAGTCGTCGTACACAATGGCATCATAGAAAATTATGCGGAACTCAAGACGGACCTCGAAAACCTCAATCACAACTTCGTCTCGAAAACTGACACCGAAGTCATCCCTCACCTAATCGAAGAAGCCCTAAAGAAAAACCCCCAGTGGACTTTGACGGAGGCGGTTGTGGATACCCTCAAGAAGTTGAGCGGCTCATACGCCGTTGCCGTGATCTCCACCAAGGAACCCGACAAGATAGTCTGTGCCCGAAACGAAAGCCCGCTTGTCATAGGCGTGGACGAAGATGCCATGTATTGCGCATCAGACCTAACTGCTTTCTTACCCATGACTAAGAAAGCAGTTTTTATAAACGACGGCGAATTGGTCGTACTCGCGTCCGACGGATACGAGATTCGTCGCATCCAAGACGGTATCCCAGTAACGAGAAAACCAGAAATCATCGATTGGACCCCTGAGATGGCAGTCAAGCAGGGCTACCCACACTTCATGTTAAAAGAAATCCATGAGCAGCCGCAAATGCTGCGCAACACGCTGCGCGCCCAGGAGCATTACTTGGATTTGATATCCACTTTCTTGGATCGCGCAAGCGAAGTTTATCTCGTGGCCTGCGGAACCAGCTACCACGCATGCCTCGCTGGCTCATACATGTTCTCGAAGCTAGCTTTTCTCCCAACATATCCGGTTTACGCCTCGGAGTTTATAGAACAGCACGGCAAATCCGTAAATATCGACAGCACCATTCTCGCTGTCAGCCAGTCGGGCGAAACCGCAGACACTCTCGCAGCGGTAACCTGTAGTCAACAACGCGCCGCCACCATTTTGGGCTTAACCAACACTGTTGGCTCCACGCTCACGCGGGTTTCGCGAGTTTACATCAGCCAGCAGTCAGGACCCGAAATCGGTGTCGCAGCAACAAAAACTTTCACTTCACAGCTGTCCGTCATGGCTCAGTTGGCACTAAGGCTTTCAACAAAGCGAGGCAAAGTCTCCCAAGACGAAATGGATACGCTTGCTGAGAAGCTGGACCTATTGCCTGAAACCGTCGAAGCCATAATACTGACGCAGGAAGAAAAAATCAAGCAGCTAGCGAAGAAGTACCGTGACTCCAAGATTTTCTTCTTCTTGGGTAGGGGAATAAATACTGCCACGGCGTACGAGAGCAGGCTCAAGCTTATGGAAATTGCATATGTGCCAGCCATTGCGTATCCCGCAGGAGAAAGCAAACATGGGCCTATCAGCCTTATCGAGCCAGGGTTTCCAGTCATCTTCATCTGCAACAAAGATGGTGGCACTCACAAGACGCTGATTGGAAACATCATGGAGATGAAAGCCCGAGGCGCATCTATAATTAGCATAGTCGAGGAAGGTGACGAAGAAGTCAAAAAGCTTTCCGATGACTACATCGAAGTGCCCAAAGGTATTCCAGAGGTGCTTTCGCCTATTCCGCTTGTGGTTCCGCTGCAACTCTTCGCCTACTACATGGCAGTGGAAAAAGGCATCAACCCTGACACCCCCCGGAACTTGGCGAAATCAGTCACCGTCAAATAGATCCTCTTTTCTTTTTTTCGGATTTTGATTCACTAAATTAAAAAGCAGCAAGCATACAACTATCAACTCGGTGCAGTGGTTGGAGAAGGCAAACTGGGAAAAACTCGTTAACAACCTCATAAAAGATGGCGCTTTGCGCACGCCCAGAGTTATCAAAGCTCTGCGGGCCCTACCCAGAATAAAATTTGTCCCTGCAAACATGCAAAAATACACATCCACAGACACACCCCTGCAAATTGGATTTGGACAAACAATCTCCGCTCCCCACATGGTGGCGATAATGAACGAAGCCCTTAACCTGCAAGTGGGCAACAAGGTCCTGGAGGTGGGTGCGGGTTCGGGTTGGCATTCCGCAACAATAGCAGAAATTGTCGCTCCTAGAGAAGCTCCTCGCAGTGAATGGGGGCACGTCTACACAGTGGAGATTGTTCAAGACCTAGCTGAAACCGCAAGGAGGAATGTCATGAACGCGGGCTACGGCGACCGAATCACTATAATCGGCGGCGACGGTTCTAAGGGGTACGCCGAAAAAGCGCCGTATGAACGCGTCGTCGTTACAGCTGCGGCTCCCAAAGTCCCCAAGCCCCTCGTAGACCAGCTTAAGACAGGAGGCATCCTCCTGATCCCTGTCGGTAGCCCATCTCTGTTCCAAAGCCTTATAAAAGTCACGAAGCAGCCAGACGGCAAAATCAAGGAAGAAAACCTCGGCGGAGTCGCCTTTGTCCCCTTAACGGGCGAGTTTGGTCACAAGTTTTAGGGTAACTGCTTACCCGAACCATTTCTCAAGTGTTGTTCTTCCCTTGTGTTTGGCGGCGCCTGTTTGCATTTTCTCCAAGGTTTTGCGGACCCGGTCTTCAGAGAAGTCTCTTTCGCGCACTAGGAAATCTACGATGCCTTCTAAGTCTGGTTTTTTCCATGTGATTTTGTAGTTGTCGGTTACCTGTGGGTGGAGGAAGATTTCGCGTATGCTCTGCGGCGGATGCGGGAACTCGGCGTTCTTTATGTGCGGCAGCGCATTCTCCAAGCTGCCGAACTGCTTGATGAGTTTCAAAGATGTTTTAGGTCCTAAGCCTCTGATTCCGTCAGGGTTAAAATCCGTGCCGATGAGAATGCTTATGTCGATGAGCTGCTCATAGGTTATGCCGCATTCCTTGAGAGTAGTCTCCAGCAAAATTACTTCTGGTACGATATCGATGTATATATTTTTGCTGGGCAACTTGCGCCGACCCGAAATAGTAACGTTCCGCAGTAGTCGCGGCGCGCCGAAGAGGAGGCTGTCGTAATCCTGGCTGGCACAGTAGTCTGCGTCACCCTTGCGCGTTATGTGCGCAGCTTGGGCTTCGCCTTCGCTGGGGGCTTGAATCCAAGGCAATCCCATCAGATCCAGCAGCTTTCTCGAGTCCTCCTTCATATAGTCTTTCAACGTCGTGGTGGCTTGAGCGAGTGTGCGCATTTTTGGCACATCGCCTTGAGCAACTGCTTTCTCGTAGTGAACTTGGGCTTCCACTTTGACTTGTCTGCGTCGCTCAATTTCCGCCGTCTTCATCACGGGTGGGGCGCCGTCGAAAACATAAATCGGCTTTATGCCCAATTCGATTAGGTTGCTGGTTCTGTAGAGTAAGCCGCTAAGGTGGCTGGTGACCTTGCCCGAACGGTCTTGGAGGGGTGTACCGTCAGGTTGGCGGATGATACTAAGAAACTGATAAAGAGCGTTGAAGGCGTCTATGGCGACCGTTTTGCCGCCTAAGTCTTCTAGTTTGACTACCTTTTTTGGTACGATGTCTTTGAAGTCTACACCCAAAATGGCACCGTACAACTATGGCGGAAAACTGGTTAAATAAACTTGCGAAAAATTTTTTGGCGCAGAACTTTTTCAGTATTCTATGGTGAATCCTCTGTATTTTCCCGTATAGGGCTCCCACATTAGCTCGACTTTTCTGACTCTGGCTCCATGGGGTCCATGCCTAGCGAAATCCACAAGTATTCTGACCATATCTTCCTCGCCCTCAAAAACTACCTCAACCCTGCCATCGGATAGGTTGCCCACAAAGCCTTTAACGCCTAAGTTATCGGCTTCGCGTTTGGTGGCTGCCCTGTAAAAGACGCCCTGAACCCTGCCACTGACTAAGACATGTGCCCGAGTTTTA
>CAVOWB010000018.1:0-80155 GCA_963699995.1 Candidatus Bathyarchaeota archaeon
GAACCGGACACCGCAACCATGCCACATGACAACCTGAAGATTTCCCCCACACACGTGGGGTGAACCGGGTCAGACGAAACCGACCGCACGCTGGCAATGATTTCCCCACACACGTGGGGGTGAACCGCCGGCGCGTTCGGTGGTCGTGCGCGCGACCTGGCGAGATTTCCCCACACACGTGGGGGTGAACCGTATCTTTCTTACTCCTGAACGAGCGCGCGTACTGGGCCCATTTCCCCACACACGTGGGGGTGAACCGCTGACCGGGACCGAAAGCTAAGCACAAATTGGGGGGATTTCCCCACACACGTGGGGGTGAACCGTTCTGCACCATAGCAACCCCCTGTATGCTAGGCAGTGGATTTCCCCACACACGTGGGGGTGCAAACCGGGCAGCGTGCGGCGGGGAAAGACCTGGTTCACCATCCGGATTTCCCCACACACGTGGGGGTGAACCTTGTCTGACATCCATCACCCTGGGACGCGGCAGGCGGCATAGGATTTCCCCACACACGTGGGGGTGAACCGTGAGCTCGGCCATATATCCAGCAGTATGGGCGGATGTCGATTTCCCCACACACGTGGGGGTGAACCGAGCGGGGGGAGCCATAGGCGCAAGGAGGCCATGACGGAGATTTCCCCACACACGTGGGGTGAACCCACGTGCGCAATCTGCTGGCCTTTTGCTCTCTATCAGCCAACCACAGGAGATGGCTGTTGCGTGAGACGACCCGCCACAAACGTCAATTACGCAGTCTCGCGTGTGCGGCCAATATGTACCAGAAAAACGAGCGCCCTCACTGCGAATCGTTAAGCTGATGATGGAATAGCGATAGGCGCCTCCTGGTGTCGGATGGGCGGCTCATAACTGTGCGCACCTCTTCTACCCAGGAGGACGTTTCCGTGCCGTTGATCAGGTCGTGGACGTGCGAGATAGATCGAATGCGGCGTAGCCCAGCGCGGCGAGTTCGAGGTTGTCGTTTCTTCGATGCTGGGCCCTTCGGCGGAGGTCAGGGGCCGAACTGCGGTTCGGCCTGGGTCGGAGGCGAGCAGGTCGAGCGCCTGAGCGAGAACGTTGGCTTCTTCCAGGGTAAGGTTCAGGGTCAGGGTCTGCTTCGCTTACAGGTCATTTTCCTCCACATGATGAGTTGGTTAGCTATCTTCGGGTTGGGGCCGCGTCCGTTGGACCGTAGCGCGCGGTTGTGTTTCGTCCGTTGTGTGAATCGACAACGTCAAAACAGGGCCTGCTGTACGCGCAGCGTGTCGGCGATCTCCTCCACCAGGTCGGTGTCACCGCGGCTTGGGCTTCCTGGGCGAGGGAGTAGGCTTGCTGAAACGGTTCGGGCAGGCTGGCGAGCTGGCGCGACACGGCGGTCAGGGCGCTGTGAAGCCCGGTCCCGTTAGACCGTAGAGCATCATGTTGACTTGCGCCATCGTGACGCAGGTCTGGTCAATGTCCATGCCGTAGAGCTGGACGAGGCCGGCCTGGGCAGCCCAAGCGGGGAACTGACGTGGGCCGGCCAGCAGCATGACACCGGACCCGCAGCAGGGATCGCAGATTGTGATCGGCTCGAAGTCGGCGGCGATGAGGGGTAGGATGCGGGTCAGGAAGTAGGTGGTGTGGCTCGTTCCTTCGGGCACGGCGAGGCCGGCCAAGATCGTTGCGGCGAGTAGGTGGGAGTTGACGTCGCCGCGCTCACTGGCGGCACGCTGAGCCTGGCGCAGCCGGTCGGTGATCTCTTGTGCGCCGTCTTGGATGGTCATTTGCGCCATGAGTTGCGCTATGTTCTAAGGCGTGAAGTATTGCCCGCTGTGCTTCTTGTAGGCGGTAAGCATGTAGACCGCGGCCGATTCTCGCTGTCCGGCACGGCCTCCGGCGTGCTTAACACCCCAAAAGCCCTCGGTGCTGTCGAGCAGGAGGTGAAAGCAACGGAAGGCAACTTTAACCTAACCCTGTCACAGAGGTGGAACGAGATCTTCTATTTGGATCAAGCATACATGGTAGTCGTCGATCATCCATCAGACGTCAACGTTTACTCAACTATGGTAGAACAGTACTTAGACCCGAACTATATGGGTAAAATTTACACAATAAGTAAGAACCCACTGACACCAATTTCGGCAATGAACGAGAAAGGACAAAACATCTTGCCAAAAATATCCGAGATTGACAACGTCTTTACAACTGGAACTAACGGAATTCAAAGCCAAGCTTGGGACAACATCACATGGAACAGGATGACGCTGAACCTGGGCAATTTGACTGGAGCACCCCAAATAAAATTGGTGGTTCGAGCAATAGTTGACTGGGGCTCAGGCGAAGACTACACAGTGTGGCTAGACAAGTTCTTTGCTCAGCCTGTTCCCAACAGGACTGAGATTACCCCGCCACCCTACATGGAAGTTAAAGATGCAAACGGCAACTGGGTTCGTGTTCCCCAAAGTAGGGACTTTCCGCTGCCGCCAGATGGAGTGGCCCGAACTTACGTTGTGGACTTGACAGGGTTGTTCCCGACAAACGACTACTCGCTTCGTATAAGCAACTTCTGGAATGTAACCTTCGACTACATTGGCGTAGACATCAGCCAACAACGGAACGTAACCATCCAGAAAATCTACCCGCAAGCTTATCTCTACAAGGCTTTTGCAGCAGGGTCAAGCGCAGCTTCTGGCAACTTCACCAGATACGGCAACGTGACGGACCTCATACTCATCGAAGACGACATGTTTGTGATAGGCAGGCAAGGCGACGCTGTTTCCCTCCAATTTCCAATAAGCAACCTAACGGCTTCAGCGCCAGGAATGGTACGGGATTTCTTCCTCTTTGAGGCGTGCTGGTTTAAAGATGAAACCGGAAACTGGGGCTTCGGCTTTGGCTTCACAGCTGACCCATTGCCATTCATGAACATGACCGGGTTCCCATATCCTCCAGACGAGAGTTACCCAAACGACTCCGCTCACCAAGACTACCAGCAAGAGTGGAACACCAGAGTCATTGATTCCCCAGCGACTCCACAATTGTCCGCTACCAACCAAAACGGCTTTGGAATGGTGACCTTTGCGGCAGTTCCGCTCGTTGCTGCAGCTGCTTCCTGGAGGTTCAGAAGCTCCAAGTTCAAGGTTGATTTTGGAAAGGGAAAGAAGAGAACAGAGAATGTCGTTGCTGCCTGAAATTGCTAACCCTTATGTTGCCGCTTTGGCGGGAGGCTTCTTGTATGGCTTGGTTTTCTGCACTTCGACGTGTCTCCCCTATGTAGCGAGCTACATAGCGGGCATTAATGCAGGCTTCCGCAAAGGCGTTACCGTCACTTTAGTCTTCAATTTGGGGCGCTTGACCGCATATGCTCTTATTGGAGCGGCCATTGGTGCACTCAGACTCCTCGTAGACGATACTATTCGCTCAGTTTTCCAAACTTATTCTTCCTTTGCGTTTAGCGTTGTAACCATAGCCATAGGCATCAACATTCTGGCAAAAGACCGAAAAAAACCCTCCTGCGAGAACTGCGCTGAAGAAGCCAGAAAAATCGCCTCAAAAAGAATCACCGACCAGTTCGACCTCAGAGCCTACACACTGGGACTTTCCCGTGGACTTTTGTTATGTGCCCCTTTGCTGGCGATTTTGGCGTACGCTGTCACATTTGCGTCTCCTTTGGATAGCTTAGTTTTGGCAGTGCTTTTTGGGTTGGGAACCACCCTTTCGCCCATTCTTTTGTTAGGTGGGGCGACCGGATGGCTCCTAAACAAGGCACCTTTGTTTCGGAAGTGGATATCCAGATTGGGAGCTGCAGCCCTAATTGTCCTAGGCGTTATTACGCTTTTGGACACAATAATTATTTAATAGACAACAGTTTGATTATGGCTGAATAAAATGTATGAAGCGCTCTTTGGAACCATACTTGCATGGACAACAGCGGTAGGGTTAGCGCTCGCGGGCATTCTTGTCATCCTCATTTGGAAAAAAGATCGTACCAGAAAAGTCAGTTATCTGCGCTTACTCATTCAAATCGTCTCGTTGGTGGGCATCTTCTATTCTTTCACGATTGCCGTCTGGCTGTCAGTTTTCCTAATTGTCATTCTTGTAGTGACGATGTTCACGGGCAGGTTCTTCTGCGGCTGGATATGCCCATATGGCTTCTACATGGACCTCATTGCTTTGTTGAGAAAAGCGCTTAGAGTCCGCTATTGGAATTTGCCAGAAAGTGTAAACGAGGCTCTACACAAGCTCAGATACGTAATTGCTGCTGTGATTTTGGTTTCACCGTTGTTCCTTGGGGCTTTGGCTATCAGCGACGTCTCAGGAACGCAGGCACTCTATCTTAGGGGACCGTACAAGTCCTTAAACATCATGCTAAGCCCGCTGGAACCACTCATCGTTCCGTGGACGGGATCTGTGGCAACATTGAACTTCATCGACTGGAGCTTCAGCTATCCCTACGCGCGGGACATCATGTTCTATATCAACATACCTTTTGTCACATCAGTGATAGTCTACATTTTTATTGGGCTATCCTTGGCGGGCACTTTCATGTACAGGCGATTTTGGTGCCGATTCTGCCCTACTGGAATCTCAATAGCCGCGGTCAACAAATTCAAAACATTCAAGTGGATGCCTCTGCTCCACATTAATAAGACAGAAGAAAAATGTACCAAATGCGGTATATGTAAACGCGTCTGCCCTGTTCAAGTGGTGGACGTTTATGAGCAGAAGGGTGGAGACATCGCCACATCTGTCTGCCTGAATTGCATGCGCTGTGTAGAGATGTGCCCCTATGAAGGCTGCCTCAAAATGAAGTTGGCGGGAAAGACCATCTTTCAGTCACGCAACTGGCTACAACCATCAGAAATGTAATGAGGAAAAAAGGAAAATGAAAAAACAAAACGCAGAAAAAAAATATTTGCCTGAAATGCCTCAGAAAGAAATTGACGAGTTGAACAACTCGATTAGAGTATCCTCCGAGAAAATTATGGCTGACAACATCGCCCGCATGAAGAAGACTGACGCGAAAAGACCCGCGGCAATGCAGTATTTTGATGAAATCGCAAACTTTTTTGGACAACGCGAAAAGGAAATCCAAGCAGAAAAGGCGAAAGGCAAGAAGGTTGTCGGCTACTTCTGCATTTTTGCGCCAATTGAACTGATCTTGGCTGCAGACGCTATTCCTGTGCGAGTGAACTCGGGCTGGTACGACTCTGCGAAACTGGGTGACCGCATCGTACCTGTGGAAGTCTGCCCAGTTGTACGCTCTACAATAGGCGCCCAGATGATTGGGCTCTCCCCATACCTTGAGTTAAGTGACGCCGTGCTCAGCACGCTAACATGCGATGGAATGACCAAGCTCAGTGAAATCCTCAGCGACGCCAAGCCTATCTGGACCATGACGCCACCCAGAGTCAAGGACAGTGCCCAATCGCTGCAGCTTTGGAAAGAAGAAATTAAAGCCGTAAAAACCCAAATTGAAAAACTGACGGGCAATAAGATAACCGCCAAGAAGCTCAAAAACGCCATCGAAACCATGCAAAAAGCCAGCAAGGCATTCCGCCGCCTGCAAGATTTGCGCAAGGGTAACCCGGTCATAATGGGCAGAGACGCCATGCTTGTTAACCAGGCCGCCATGTACGACAACATCGAACGGTGGACGCAGAAGACCGAAGCCCTCTGCGACGAGCTGGAGAAGCGCAGGGACCAAAAAGCGTGGGCTTGTCCGCCTGACACGCCCCGAGTAGTCCTTACTGGGACGCCGATGTTTTGGCCTGACAATTGGAAGCTGCCCAGTTTGGTCGAGGAAGCGACGCCTCAGGGCTTGCTCGTCGGCGATGAATTGTGTAGTAGCGACCGAATCCTGTATGATCCCGTGGGCATCGACGAGTGGACCATGGACGACATGATTAATGGCATAGCCGAACGTTACCTTATGGCTTCCACTTGCCCATGCTTTACATCAAAAGACGGAAATGAAGACCGCGTCAACTGGCTACTAACCAAAGTCAAAGAAACCAAAGCCGGCGGCGTCATATACTATGTAATCCGTGGGTGCATGCTATATGCCATGGAGTACGCCCGCGTAAAGAGGGCTTTGGATAAGCTGAATATACCTGTGTATTATTTGGATACGGAGTACACAAGGGAAGACGTGGGACAGATGAAGACACGTATAGAAGCGTTCCTTGAAATGCTCACTGCCAGAGTAGACTTCTAAGGTGAATTAGTATGGCCACAACTGCGGGAATCGACATGGGTATCCAAACCGTCAAAGTCGTAATACTGAAAGACGGCGCAGTCGCGACAAGGGCAAAAGCCTCTTCAGGTTTTGAGCCGACCAAGGCAGCAGAACAAGCGTTTGCGGAAGCCCTCAAAACTGCCCAAATCTCCAAAGAAGAAGTGAGCCAGGTTTTAGCAACGGGTTCAGGCATGGATATGGCACCGTACTCAAACGGCACAGTCAGCATGATGGGCGCCGACGCAAAAGGGGGAGTCTTCCTGTTTCCATCCGCAAGAACAATAATCGACGTGGGCGCCGAAGAAGCGCGAGCCGTCAAATGCGACGAACGTGGCATCATGATGGATTTTGTAGTTAACGAACGGTGCGCTGCAGGCGCGGGCACCTTCATCGAAGCCATGGCACGGGCTTTGGAAGTTAAGCTTGAGGACATGGGCCCGCTGAGCTTGAAAGCGGAGCGTGCAAGCCCCATAAATGCAAGTTGCGTCATATTTGGCGAATCCGATGTGGTTTCGCTGATTCACCGGCAAGAGTCAAAGCCAGAAATAGCGAGGGCTGTTTTCGATTCGATGGCGGACCGCGTGTCATCCATGGTTCACAGGTTGGGGATAAACCCTGATATTGCTCTTGTGGGTGGAGTGGCCAAAGACGTGGGTTTTATCGAATCGCTAAAGAGAAAGCTTGGAACAAAAATCCTAGTGCCTGACTACCCCGAGTACGCGGGTGCTTTAGGAGCGGCGCTTACGGCCGCGAGCCGAGCGAAAGGTGGACAAAAATGAATGAGCAGCCAAAAGATGGCAAAGAGTACTGGCGCTGGGAAGAATACCATAGGGTTCGCAATGACAGAAGCTGGCCCAACAAAGATGTAATCACCGCAGGTATAGATGTTGGCTCAGTCGGTTCCAAAGCAGCAATACTGATAGATGGCGAAATCTACGCTTGGGCGGTTACACGAACAGGTTCCAATAGCCCCGATAGCGCCAAAAAAGTCCTCGGCATGGTCCTGCAGGACACAGACCTTCAGCCCACCGACATAAAGTACACTGTGGGCACCGGATACGGACGAGTAAATGTTCCCATGGCAAACAAAGCCATCACAGAAATCGCCTGCCATGCCAAAGGCGCCAACTACATCTGGGGAACCAGTGTTAGAACAATTTTGGATGTGGGCGGTCAAGACATTAAGGCGATTCACTGCGACCAGACGGGCAGAGTCACGTCGTTCCTCATGAACGACAAATGCGCCGCTGGCACAGGCAGAGGCATGGAAGTCTTCGCGGACCTGCTGCAAATCCCCATCGAGGACATTGGTAAGGTTTCGCTGTCATTGGACGAGGAACCCGAACCTGTAAGCTGCACATGCGTCGCATACGCTAAAACCGAGGCAATTAGTCTGCTGCGAAAAGGCTGGTCACGTGAGAAAGTCCTCGCCGCCTACACGCGCGCCATGGCGGTTAGGATGGCTAACCTCGTAAACCGCGTCGGTCTCGAAAAAGAATTCGTAGTCACAGGCGGTCAGTCAAAGAACATGGGCATAGTCTCCCGAGTAGAAAACATCCTGGGCGTAAAAACGCTGCCATCACCGAACTGGCGGGAAGGCGGCTTAGACCCTATGATTGCCGGAGCCCTGGGTGCAGCGCTACTCGGCAAGGCGCTGTACTTAAAATCTCAGGAGACCTGAGGCGCAACAGCTTGATTATTCATTATGGCTACATAGACGGCTCGGGCGAATACTTCGTCACCATTGATTCGGACAAGTGTAACGGCTGCCGGAAATGCGTGGAGAAATGCCCAAAAAACGCGCTTGAACTCATAACAGAATTCATAGACCTCGAGGACAAAACCGTTGCCGCCGTCACAGAGGAACACCGCAAGAAAATCCGCTACACATGCGGCGAATGCAAACCCCAAGAAGGAAAAACGCCCTGTGTTTTGGTCTGCACGCAGGGCGCGATTAAGTGCATCTGGAAACCACTCTAACCCACCTAATTTTTCTCTGATTACCAGAGATTGAACACTCAGGCTTATCGGATAAGGAACGCGTTCGCATATGTTCGCGCTTGTGCTTTTTTAAGTTCCGCCTCGATTTCGTATGACAATTCTTCTTTTTCATTGCGGGTTAATTTTGGGGCTTGGAAGCTGTGTTGATCTGCTGTTGCTGAAGCGGTGTTGTTGATGTGGAGGAGATGTCTAATCTTGTTTGTTGTTAGGAAGCCTGTTTTAGCCTGAGTGCTCTTGTAGGCGTGAGCTGATTTACTGTTTGAGGTTTTCATGACCGTTTCATCACCTTATTATGCGTCTTGTCATTAAGACGCTCATCTAAACACTAAGATTAGTGTTGCTTAAAAACATTGCTGTATTAGCATGAATACGCTTATATATAAACCCACGCATTCATTTAAGCATGCAATTAAAGGCTTTTTTGAACCTTAAGCTATCTTTTTTGAATTTGCAGAGACCGCTTACTGACGCCTTCTGAAGGCAACAGCGTCTAATCGCTCCATCGTTCGAGGAAGGCAACTGCTTCTTTCTTCAAGCTCTCTCTAGGACTTTGAGCATAGCGTTTTGCGAATGATAGCACTTGGACATGCTCCTTTGAAGGGATCTTGGTGAAGAAATCGTTAAAGCACCTTATAGCGTGCTGTGTGATGACCCGCTTGCACTCTTCCGTCAAATGTGGCGTTAAGGCTATATTCTCTACTTTCAACAGCTCTTTCGTTATTCTTGGAATTAGATGCGGCTTCGCCAGCGCGATTTTGCCACTGTTGCCCACAACGTTAGCAACTGTAACCATGTACTCGTTGTTTAGGAAACTGAAGTACCTGCCGAATATGGCGTCAAATTTTCCTTCTGTGTCTACGCGGCATAGGTTAGCAATAATTGCTAAGGCGTTCCAAACGAGAATTCTGTATTCACTGTCTAAAAGTTCGATGATTGCATCCATATGTGGGTAAATCTTCTCTGGATATTTAGCGCTTAAGTTGAGCAAGATGCTACCACAGGTGTACCTAACAGAGGCCTTTGGAAATGAAGTGCCTTTGAGTAGTTCCGGCAGCAAACCAAAGTCCGCTACAACAGCTTCGTGGAGAGCCTCTTTTGTAACGGATTTGTCGCTGAGTCTTTGAAGCAACTGGGCGTCCACACAAAATGCTCCTTCGATTTTATCATTTGTGCTTGAAGGGGATAAAAACTTTTAGACAGCCATAAAGCTCGAATGAAGCGCAAAACCATAAAAGGTAAGGTGAAGTAAGCCTTCAAATAGCCATCCGTTCGTAATGGTAAAGGTATTCCTGCGCGTAACCGGCGTATTCGCCAAAGTAACTTCTGCCAAACGTGTTCAGCCGTTTGTAATCGCCCTCACCAAGGGACTTGTGGGCCACAATTTTCTGCCTTAGAGCTGAACCTATCTTGTCACTGTAGTGATTGAGGATTACACGTTTCACCCAGACATCCACTGGGAAAGCTTCCGTTTTACCCATCGAGAAAAGTAGAATGCAATCTGCAACTTTCGCGCCCACACCAGGAAATTCCATCAGCGCTTTCTTCGCTTCCTCATAAGATAGATTTTGCAGCGCTTCTAAGTCGAAGTCCGTTTCATGAATCTTTCTTGAAGTGCCTAGAACGTATTTTGCCCGATAACCCAAACCGCATGACTTCAACTCATGCTCAGTTGAAGAAGCCAGTTGTTCACACTTCGGAAAAGTGAAGAACTCGCGGCTATCCAAACACGTTTTTTCACCGAATTTTGCGGCCATATTGTTGAGCATGTGCTTTATGGCTGGTATGCTCTTGTATGTGGCACAGATGTAGGAGATTAAGCATTCCCAAGGGTTTTGCCTGATAAGCCGAAGACCCCAATAAGCTGCAACTGCCTTGGCGATGTGTGCATCCTTTTTCATGCTGTCAGCGATTTTTGGCAGATCCACGTCTAGGCTGAAGTAGTGCTCAATAAACTCTGCGTCTGCATTGCGGTATTCTAAGCCTTCACCAGCTTGTCGAACCTTAAATGCCCTATCGCCCGCAACGCCGTACCACCAATCATCAATCTTGTCCCACCTGAAAACCTGTCCGCAACACAACGTCACATCCAAATAGAACGGAACATCGGCGAAACTCAACCTTGCCGTCCCTCTAGAAATTTGGTGGCTTCAGGAACTTCCGCTGGTAGCCCTTTGCGTTTCCGTATTTCGCCAATTACTTTTGCTGCTAGTTTCTGGGGGATTTTTTCCCAGCGATCAAGGACGTTTTGCCAAATGGCCCTGCCAGAAGTTGCAGAACGGATCTCCTCAGACAAGCCAAGCGTCTCCGAAACAGGAATGTAACCGGTAACCACTGTCAAGAAGCCTCTTTCCTCGAAGCCGCTGATTTTTGCGCGTCGTTTGCTCAAAATTCTGGAGCATTCCCCAGCCAACTCTGTGGGGACAGAAATCACCGTCTTGTAAACTGGTTCCAGAAGCACTGGCTTGGCGGTTAAAAACGAGCCGAATATGGCTTTGCCCACGCCATGCATGATCTCCACTGAAGGGCGCAATGAAGCGTTGCCGCTGAGCTGCAAATCTGCAAGGCTCACCTTCACGTGTCTCATGGGTTCCCTGCATAATGGACCAGCTTTACAGGCAAACTCGAAACCCGCTATTAGAGACGCCAAGGATTCAGCGTCAAGTTGCCCCGTCTTCCCTGAGCAGTCCAACAGCACATTCCGCTGTTCGTCAACCGAAAGAACATTGCCAGCCTCCTCAAAGCGGATTTGGCTGATTTTCTGCTCTTCTGCAGTCTCCACTTGCATGACAAATGAGTTCTGTTTGTTTGGGCTTCTTGCCGAAGCTTCAATGCCTCCTTTGGTGACGCTTTCACGGTAAACAACTCTTGGCGAGGAAACCTTGGCGCCCAATCCGCCGCTGGCGCTTTTGAGTTGGCTGAGGGCAACTTCCAAGTGCAGTTCGCCCATTACGCTTAGAAGATACTCGCCCGTTTCTTTGTCTACGGAGAAAGCAAGGTTTGGGTCTTCAGTGACCAGTTTATTTAGGGTTTTGAGGAGTGTGAAGATGTCTTTGGGGTTCTTTGGCTCAATTGCCACGGTGAGAACTGGTTCGGAAACGTAGCGTATAGCTTCAAAGGGCACCATCTCTGATTTGTGTTCCATGTCGACTAGAGTTTCGCCCGCAGCCAACGCGTCGGAGACTTTCACGACCGCGATGTTTCCAGCCGAAACCTGACTGACTTCTTCTTTGAAGGAGCCCATCGAGACATAAACCTTGTCAACCATGGTTTCCTTCAATGCGTTGACGCAGTAGAACTTATCGCCCGGCTTCACCGTGCCTGAGAACACTCTTCCTGTAGCCATGCTGCCGCCATCTGTTTCAGGTTGAACATTCGTGACGCACACAATCGCTAACTGATCATCGCTGCATTCAGCGATTGCCCTGCCAATCTTGGAACGCACCGCGCCGCTCCAAATACGTTCAACACGGTAGGCTTGTGCTTTCTTAGGATTGGGCAGATTCTTCACAGCCATCTCAAACACTGCTTCGTGCACTGGGAGAAGTCTCTGCAGCATCGCATAACCTGGCTTAATGTAGGCGCTGACTATGTCCGAGAATTTCAAGCTCTTATTCTTCGCCATGTCGAGAGTGAAGCCCCAGCGGTGCAATGCAGAGCCAAAAGCAACGCTGCCATTTGCAGGATCCACTTTCCACTCTTCCTTGAGTGATTCTTCGCCGTAGAGTTCGATTAGGTCGTTGAAGCGGTCGATTATGCGGTTTAGCTTTAGCTCGATCTGTTCAGCGCTGAGTTGGAGTTCGGTAATTAAGCGGTCCACTTTGTTGATGAACAATACTGGTCGCACCCGTTCTCCAATCGCTTGCCGCGTGAGAATCTCGGTTTGCGCCATGATTTCTTCTACCGCATCCACGAGGACCACGACGCCGTCAATTACCCGCAATGCACGCGTGACTTTTCCCGTGAAATCCACGTGTCCAGGAGTATCAACCAAATTGATGATAAAGGCGTTTTCTGCACTTTTGTAGAGCAGGGTGACGTTGGCGGTTTTTATGGTGATTTTCCGTTTTTGTTCCTCCTCAAGATAATCCAAAACCCTCGCGGAGCCCGCCATCTGAGGAGAGATCAGCCCGGCGCTCGCCAGAAGGGAGTCTGCCAGCGTGGTTTTTCCATGGTCGATGTGCGCAATTATGCCTATGTTGCGTACAAGCTCCTTTTTGCTCATGAGCTGTTGGATTTGGGCGATTTGTTTGAACCTCGGCATCGTTTTCCTCGCAAACAGGAAATCAGTAACGGCGTCACCCTAATTAAATTTATAATAACATCGCCCTGCTAATGTGCTGCGAGAGAAGGAAAACACAGCTTGAAAAACCTCTACCCCGCAATCGTCCCAGTGGAGCAGTTGTCACAGGACCCTTATGCGTCAGTTCTGTGTTTCCCAAAACCCAGTGAAGCCGAGGTGCAATGCCGAATAGAAGAGTTGACGAGCCATGGCGTGACCGCGCTGGAGTTCTCGGGAAAAGCCAGAGTGTATGGTGTTCGCGTCCCAGTGTTGGGCAAGGGCTTCGTCGGCATAGTGGTGGTCGCATATCTCAAGGGTAAACGGGAACGTGTTGCAGTGAAAATCCGCAGAACCGACGCAGACCGCGCCGATCTACTGCACGAAGCAAGAATGCTATCAAAAGCGAACATTACTGGTGTCGCGCCTAAGCTCATAGCTGCAAGCAAAAACTTTCTGTTAATGCAACTAATCGACGGCGACCTTCTCCCTACGTGGCTTAAAACCAATACGAATGAGACCAGAGTAAAACAGGTTCTGAGCGAACTTTTGGGGAACTGCTGCAAGCTGGATGAAATCGGATTAGACCACGGCGAACTCAGCAAAGCACCCAAGCACGTTATCGTCGACAAAGCTGGGAAGCCATGGATTGTAGATTTCGAAACCGCAAGTGACAAGCGGAAAACGGCAAATTTGCCAGCCATATGCCATTTCCTATTCACCAGCCCAGGTGAAGTTGCCAGAGCCGTCACAGCAACTATTGGCGAAAGAAACAGGGAAGAAATCATCAGTGCAATAAGGGAGTACAAAAGAACGCAAACGCTGGAAAGCTTTGACCGCGTAATGCAGACTTGCCTTGGAAACGAGGTTTAAACTGCGATTTCGTGAAGACGCTTCTTCGCTACAGCTTCTTTGATTTCGACAGCTATGCGTCTCCCCATGTACATTTCTGTGCCGTACCGCAGGTAAGCGTAAGGTGACGTGCCGATTCCCACGTTGGTTCCCGCGACAATGCGGGCGGAAATCTCGAACGTGTAAATCTTGAGGTCGTCAGTGATGACAGTCTCAAGGCAGAAGGGACCGATTATGCCTGGCGGCGCCAGTTCGCGAGCTTTGCGGTGCACATTGTCGCCCATGCGCAGAATCTCAGGCAGCAGGGATTCTCGTAGCACGATGGGAAAGTTACCCACTACCGTGTACGTTGGGTTCACATTTATGTCCAGCTGCTCACTCGCGGGAATCTTGCCGATGGAGTCTACGGCTGATTCATATCGCCTGTCCATCGCTAGCATCTCAACGTCGTCTTTCATTATACTGCTAAAATAGCTGGGGTAAACGTTCACTCCTAACGCATACTCCTGCAAATGCACTTTTGAGACGTCTTCTTCTTTGAGGAGCCCACGTTTGACCATCTCCCTGAATTTCCTGTGGAAGGTTTTTGATGAGTTAGCGAGAAAGTATCCTCGGCCACCTTTTGCTCCCGGCAACTTAGCAATAATAAGGCGGTCGATGTCTTCAGGGGTCTTGAAGGTTTCGGGCAAGCGGAGACCAGCCTGGCGGAGCCAGTCTTCCTGTGCTTTGCGGTCGGCCTCCCAGTCGAGCAGTCTACGGTTGCCGAACATAGGCACGTTTAGGCTGTTCTGCAACTCTTCAGTGCTCAAGTAAGCAGTGAACGAACCGTGCGGGACGAGCACAACGTTGAGTTTGCGCAGTTTTTCCTGCAGGGCTGGCTTGAGTAGTTCGGTGAAGTCTTTGACTGTGATGATTTCGTCCGCGAGGGGGTACTTCTGATACATAATGACGTCTTGTTCCTTGCAGATAGCAACTGTTCGAAAGCCTTCTTCTTTAGCGCCCTTGAAAATGTTTAGTGAACTGTGTGATCCCAGCGTGCCGATTGACAATTTCTTTTGGTCGTATTTCTCCAGAACCTTAGCTATGTCAGCGCTGGATGTCATGTTACCACTTCAGCCAGCCTGCCTTCTTGGACCGCACGCTTTAGCTCCATGGCTACGCGTTTGCCTGGACCGACTTCCACGCCGTATTTGTACTTCATATAAGGCGACGTAGGCTCCACGCAGGGGCATCCTGGAACGCGAGGGCTAACATCAAAAACATAGAATTCCAAATCTTTGGTGATGGCGCCCTGCAAAGCGAACAATCCTACCATGCCAGGTGGGAACTCTTTTTTGCAGGTTTCAACGAATTTTTCTGCTGCTTCGAAGATTTTTTCCAGCTGACTTTCCCGCATCGTAACACCCTGATGCCCGATTTCGATGTTCTGCGTAGGGATATTGAGGTCCAGCTGTTCCTGTGCGGGCAGGTCAAGGACACCATCGAGGTCGGTTTGCACGCGTTTGTCGAAGCCCAGCAGGTCGATTTCACCTGTGAGGGGCGACCAGAAGTAGTTCGCATTAAACTTTGCCCCGATAACGTACTCCTCTATAACTGCCTGCGTGAGAGCTTCTTTTGTGATTATGCCTTTTTTGATTCGATTCTGGGCTTTCTTCTCATATTCTTCTGGCGAGGAAGCATAGAAGAAGGCGCGCTCGATTGCGCGTTCCTTCTCAGGAACTTTGACGATGACTAGCCGATCTATTTCTGCTGGTGACTTGAAGGATTTAGGGGTTTTCACACCTGCCTTCTGCAGAAGCCACAACTGATTTTTGGGTGTGTTACGTTCCTCTGTTCTAAGCATGTAACGGTTGCCCATTAATGGTACAGCAAATTTCTCCTCGATGTTATCGTATCCAGCATACACGCTGAAGCTGCGGTTGGGCACGAACACTACGTTCAGTTCTTGGAGTTGCTTGACTCTCTCTTCGCTGGTGATATCAGAGAACTTGTCGAGTAGCATAACGCAGTTGAACATGTTACCGTAGTATTTTGTGTAAGTTTTTTCCCGGCCTTTCTGGCAAACCACGAGGGTCTCGAAGCCTTCTTCGCGGGCGCCCGCAGCAATTTCTAGAGCGGAGTGGCTTCCTAACACGCCGATGCGCACCTTTTTGGGGTTGTAACTGCGCAAGACAGCTCTTATCTTGTTTTTCATCATTGGTGCTCTCCTGCCCATTCCTTGTAAGTCTTAACGACATCAACTAGCTTTGGGGAATCGAAGAATGTGCGTCCTGTCATCTCGTTCGCAGCTGACATGTACATTTCGCTGATGATGACTTTCAGTTTCGGGTCGAGAGGTGGCGGCTGGAGTTTGGCAAGGGATTTCCAGTCTTTGATGCCTTTGGCCTCAGCAGTTTTCTTGGCATCCTCTATGTCCCTATACCAAGAAGTCTTCTTGTAAAACTGTCGTGCAATTTCTTTGCTCACGTGAAGTCCGTCCGATGTGAATCTGCATTCGTCGAGAGTGCCGATGACGTCTATGACCATGAGACGTCTTTGGTTATCGAGGGCTAATTCGATTTTTCCGTCCTCGTTAACCAAACCGGCTTTGGCGGCGATTTGAGTTATGGTTTCGTTGACTTTTGTGAGAACCACTTTTATGGCTGCGACTTCTATGCTTGTGAGCCCCGCGATTTTTGCCGCTTCTTTCCAGGTAACGTAGCGGTCAGTTTCTTCCAGCTTGGTGCTCACATCGAAAATGGGTTTTGCCAAGCGTTCGCCAGCTTGAGGGCAGTGGTCTAGTCCAAGTTCTTCAAAGGTGACTCTTCCTTGTTCGAGTCGCTTGAAGACGCTGGAGCCTTCTGGTAAGCCGTTGCGGTAAATAATTTCTAACGGGATAAGGCAGTTTTTTAGGTTTGGCGTATATCCGCTGTAATCGTAAACTAGCTTTCCGCCTTCAACCCGTGTTTTTGGTCGGTGGATACTGACTAGGCTGACTTCCATTATGCTACTTGGGTTCCTGAGGTCGCTAAAGCGTGTGGGTTTTCCTTCCTCCACTATGCCCTTGTAGTGACTTAGAAGACTTTTCTCTTCGAGGCGTTCAAAACAGTAGGCACCCATGAGGCAGAGCGCTGCGCCTTTTTGCTCGATGTGGTCAGGCATTTCTCCCCAATCGAAAACGCTGAATCGGTCACTGAAGTGGAATCTACCCAGACCCATCTTTTCATTGGTTGGTTTCTGAATTATTTCAAGGTCTTTGACGCTGCCCACTTGCTGATGCCCCTGAATTGAGTTAGTTAGCGGCTGTACTATTTTCCTTAGCCCTATATCAGCTTATTTATTCCCTAACCGAGGCATCTTCTGAGCTTGGCAGCTTCCACCAGAGCCTTCTTGGCTTCTTCATCTTCATGCTCGAGGTAGCTGATGAGGAAGTTGTTTGTAAAGTTCTCGTGTTTTCGCTGGGCTGAAGATCTGGGTCCAAGCTTCACATCTAGTTTTTCCTCGACGGCTTTGAGATCGGCAAGAACTCGAGTTAGTGCTAGGCTGAGCTTGTCCACATCCATGTCAGCTCTCTTGGCAGTCTTCGAGTGCATTTCCATGAGCATGTTCACGTTCTGCCATGAGATGTAACCGCCGACGGAAATGAAGTCCTTTCTAAGGTTCACGTAGTACCGCTGAAGGGTGTCCCATTCTTCGTCGGTGAGATCTTCGAGGACTTTGGCGCCTATGAATTCTGGCGGAATTCCGATGCTGTACAGAGCCGCGGCGAAGGGAATTGCTCTTGGAAGACTCACGCCTGCGACACTACGGCTGTAGCCGAACAATCCGATGTGGAGTTTTCTAGCTCTGCGCTGTGGTACATACGGTGAGATACTGTTAACCAATGGAGCCAACACTTCCGCGACGCTTTCGTAGTGGCGTTTGCATTTCTTGAGAACTGCGAGCAAGGTCTCTTTCTCATGCGGGTCAATGGTTTGGGGTTTTCCGTTGGGAAGTTTTGCGTTAAGTTGTTTTATGAATTCTTTCACTTGCTCAAGCGGGTAATCGTATCGTGCAGCGGACTGAATAGTCACTGTGGCAAGTCCAGGGTATTCCAGCAGGAAGCTTTCCAAGTTTTCCGGGGAAAGATGTCCTCTGAAGGGTTTGGAGCCTACGCCGATTATGGGGTAAATTTTCAAGTCACGTTTCTTCTCGGTCTCTCTGAGTTTTGATAGGGCTATTTTGGAGAGTATGATTGCGGATATGATCCCATAGTTGAGGGCTGGGTCGGAGCGAGCAATGAACACACGTAGCTGTTTGGGTTTTACGGCTTCGATATAGGGTTCTATGACCTTATCGATATTTAGGAGACTGTTGTAGTCTTCGACTAAGCGGGATTACGCTTATCGTCTTGGGTTTGAAGTCACCTATCCAGTCCTTACCTTTCGTGTGGTTGTCAAGTGCGATGTCTTCGTTGGCCACGATGGCTTTCTTGTAGTAGTTAAAAAGCCAAATTAGCTCGTCGCTGCTTGTTGTGAAAGGCAAAATTACCTCGAAAATCGGCGTTACGTCTTGTTTGTAGACTGAAGAAGCCACGTCGTAAGTTACGGGGATGTTGAGGAGTGTTTCTACGACGACTTTCTTCTCGACGGCTTCAATCGCGGGATTGGGGATTCTATAAGTCAAGTTTAGATCTTTCCCGATTACGTGCTTCGAGAAATAGTTCCAGTAGTTGCTAAGCAACTTGCGGACAACTCGGGTGTCTACGTCTTTGCCTTCTGAATCCCACATGACTTCCTGGCAACCCAATGTTTCATAGGCATAGTATGCCTCGAAAACCTCGACGTTTCCGTCTATGACTGGGTCTGGGCTCCAATATGGGATGTTCACATTGTCAGGGTGCTGCGTAGACATTGTGCGGGGTATTCGTCTTTCCTCGAATTCAGCGGTCATGGTCTAATTCTCCAGCGTTTATGCGAAATAGAACTGTGACTAAACTGCGAAGGTGCCTATTTCATGTTTCTAATTGTTTCGTTTGCTTTTTCGACTTCTTTCTTCTTTTCCATTTGGTAATCCTTTATGCGGTTTTCAAGTGTCTTGTCGTCGACCGCCAAAATTTTGGCTGCTGCAATTGCGGCGCCATCTGGTTCGATGGTTACTAGGGAACCTATGCCACTTGGCACCCGCAATGAAGAGTAGACGTCCACGCCTGCGTACTTGTCAGAGTAAGGTGGGCAGGCTATGACAGGCTTTGAAGTATTGGCGTCCACAAAAGCGCTTAGAGCGTTGGACCGTCCCTGCCACTGTGATGTAGACTACTTTTTCTGACTCGAACTCTTTGAGGACCTCGAGTACCTTCATCGGGGTCTTGTGGGCTGAAGCTGCGCGAAATTCGTATTCTACGCTGAGCGCTTTCAGGTGCTTTGCGATTTCACGACAGAATTCCAAATCTCTCTCGGAGCCCATTAATACAACTGCTTTTCCCTTCATAGCTATTGCACACCATCAGGTTACCTGCAGGTTGCTAATAAGATTTCTAACTGCCATAACCGAAGGATAGCTTGTGTTGTATCAGCTGCGATTTAGATAATCCCGGTTTCGCTGAATTCCTAAAGCCAGCCAATCATAAGCTTTAAGTTTGATTAATGTATTGTTGACTTCACCCCTGCTAAGGTAAGGCATAGTTCCATGGGGCCGTCGTCTAGCATGGATTAGGATACATGCCTGGGGCGCATGCGATCCTGGGTTCAAATCCCAGCGGCCCCACCAACCCTAACAAGAAAAGGTACTGTCTTTTTCTATTTTTTTATATGCAATTTTCGTGCACCAAACCTGAAGCATTATCAGCGCTGGAAAGAATATGTTCAGTAGGCCAAAGACAACGGCATGGACGTATGCCATATCACCCTAAGCCTAGTTGATGCTTTTATGAATGGAACTGAGGTTGCTTCGGAGGTTCGTAGCGGAGAACAGGTTATCAATATTCAGCAGACCAACGTTTTCCAGCACCAGGTCAGCAAACCCCGGCGAGAGCCCTATGATCTGAGTTGTGTGAAAAAGGAGTACCAGAGAACATTTAGTAGTATTTTTCTTGAAGCCTATATCCTCCACAAAGCAAGCGACATTAAGCGAGAATTTAGCTATCAGGACTTTTTAGAGCTCAAGCATGATGCATTCAGACGAATTATACTTCGTTTGAGGCGGAAAGGCAAAATCGTAGCTAATCCTCAGCGGACGGTTCCGAGATTCTATTTTCTAACTGAGCGCCTGATTGAGAACAATTCAGATAAGAGAACAACACAGTAAAACAAATGTTTACAAGATACTGCAGCTCGATAGCTTAAGACAATTTTCGGAAGTAACGGTTTAGATTAGAAAAAGCCAGGCTCTTTTATAGAGAATAGTTCAGTCGAGAAAATATGTCACATGCGCAGAAATATTAATTCTATTTTATCGACAGAAGAAGCATGTTTCAGCCCATTCTTTAGGCATTTCTTTTTGGCGGTGATCGCACATCTAACCTTTCTTCCGTATAGCCGTGCATATCTGGCAGAAGAGCTCAAGTATCTCTGTTTTATTGTTTGGCTCTCTCATGAGGTGTGTTACCATTTGTTCTTTCAGGGATATGATTTCAGCTGTTGTTTCTATGTTTAGAATGTTACCTCTTTCCCCGCTGATGTAACGGCTTACTGCAGATTGTGATAAGCCCAAGATGTCGGCTGTTTGTTTTTCGTTTAAGCCATGCATTTCGACAATGGACCTTGCCATTATCGCCTTTACTGCGGGCATGACAGTTTTTACCCAATCTCGCAAGGTAGTATCAAAATTTGCACATAGATGCTGCTATTTTTTTGGTCGGTTATTATTTAATATGTCGCGCGTCATAGATTTTGGCATTGCCTGTGAGCGTTTAATAGATATGATGTCAGAAGGAACTTTGGGATCATGTTAGATTAATCAGGCTGACGCGTACTTTGCAGGATGGTTAGTGTGTCCTTCATGCAAGAAAGAAACGCGTCACTCCACCAAAGACACCCATGATAGTCCTGTCTCGAAGATGCGCAGGATTTGGTGTGAGGATTGCCGTGTGGTTCAGATGCAGTTTAAACAAACAGACAACAAATGGGAATGAAACGCGCACCTGTTGAGAATTTGATCAGCGAAAAAACTCTTGATTGCGATCTCACGACTGAATCCTGGGAATCGAGGTCTTTAGAAGGATAAAAAAGATGATTGCCTTTTTAGGCATTGATTATTTTTTCAGCAGAAAAAGACTTATCGCTGTTACTACGGCAAATACTAATGTTAGAACGCCCAAGGCTGGATGAATAGTAGGCCATTTATTTGCGTCACAGCCTGCAGTAAGCAGTGCCAGAACTATCGGCAAAATAGAAAGAATTCGCACGATTTTTAGGTTCATCTTAAATCACCTCCGTTTGTTAATTGAGCTCCTTTACGAAAAGCGAAAGAAGTATGATGTATTCGGGCTCTGGAATGGAAAAGATATGCGAGACGACTGCAGAGTGATGCAACAGTAACTGCAACAATACTAACTGTTATTATGTCGTAGAATAATTGTCCTGAAAAAAGCAATGTTAGCCCTATTGCACCATAAAGAAGACTCCCATAATATTTGCCTATTGGGTCATAGATTTTATTGGAGCAAAAGCTTGTTATCATGAATTGTGCAAATACAAAGAGTATGAGCGGCAATACAAAGTATGGATACAATCCTGCAGTTACAAAGATTCGTGAACATACCGATTATGAATATGAAATCGACCGTGGCGTCAAAATATGCGCCAAACTTTGTTGCCAAAACCATTTTTCGCGCTATATAGCCATCTAAGAAATCAGTACCTATTGCTAAAAGAAAGAGTGCGTATGCTGCAATTGTGTAATTGTAGATAAAGGAGTATGCTAAGAAAGGGAGAATAATCACCCGCAACAACACTTACCGGTGAGGGCAAGTATCGAAGCCTGAAACTTGTAACGGTTTTAGGTGATTTGTTGGGCTTCTGTGTTGCAATTTCAATTGCACTTTTTCCTTCCTCATTTGGAGCCATGCTATACAGTAACAGTGATTTCACAATGGTGCCGTTGGAAGCTTGTATTGTGTTTTCCAGTGATTGCTTGCTTTCTTGCGCACTTCCAGCGCCTAGAGTCATGAGTACGGTTTGGATTTCGTTGAGGTTTCCGATTCTTTCAAGATGGCGGATTGTTGGTTTGTCAGGGTTAAAGCCGTAGGTGTTGCTTGAAACTACTAGTAGACTGTATTTGGAGAGGTCTGTAGGTGCTTCTATGCTTGGTGTTGCAATTTCTACTCTCCAACCGCTTGAGACAAGGCCGTCGGCAAAGGCGTAGGCGACATCATGTGAGAAGGAGCTTAGTCCAGGATGGTATAGTATCAATGCGGTTTTGGTTCCTTGAGGATTTTTGACTACAAGTTCAGTTATGACGTCGTTGTTCATTCCGATGCTTGCATAGGCTAGAAGTGATGCTGCTGTGATTGTTAGCGCTAGAAGTGTGATTAGCAGGATTTTTTTCCATCTTTTTTGAGGCCAGAGTTTCTTAAGGTGTTGCATGGCAGATATTATAATTAAACAGTTATATATATCTTTTTTATATATGAAATAAATATATATACTTGGATGACGCTTATCAAAAGCGAGTAAACATGAAGGACAACACTACTGAATACGTTATTCTTGGCATTCTAAGCAGCAAACCCAGAACTGGATACGATATTCATAAGTTAGTTAAAACCCGAATGGGTTCCTTTTGGGACATAAGTTACAGCCAAATATATCCAACATTGCGAATGCTGGAAAAGGAAGGTCTTATGACAAAAAGGGTAGAGGTCAACGAACGTGAACAAAACCGAAAAGTGTACTCAATCACAAAAGAGGGCACATCAAAGCTGCAACGGTGGTTGACGGAGTCTGCTAAACCACCAACCTTCAAGTTCGAGGCATTGCTCAAAATCGCTTTTGGCGACCAAGCATCCAAGGACCAGATAATTAAACATATAGAAGAACTAAAGGCAATGAGCACTGCGCAGCTTGAAAATATTTTATCTGTAGAAAAGGAAATGAAGGCAGATTTGAAGGGGAGCGAAAGAGCTTTCTTTGCACTGCTAACATTTTCGTTAGGCAGAAGATCTTCTCAGAGCTGCCAATGAATGGGCAGATACCGCAATAAAATTAATTGAACAACACAAACAGAAGGGGGGAACAAAGCACGAGCAAACTTGTAAGATGGTGGATCAACCGTTCAATTGACAAAAGTATTGGCGACTCACCTGCCGGCAAACCAAATTGGAAAATAGTTGATTCTCCAGATTGGCCAGATTGTGTTCCCGAAGACAAAGATGTGAAGATTCAAGAAACGGAAGCGGGAATTCGCTTTGTTCGCACTCCTGAGAACCGATTCAAGAATTTGCCAGAATATCCCTTTGAACCCCACTACGCCCTGATAGATGGACTAAGGATGCATTATGTAGATGAGGGACCTAAGAAAGGGGAAGTAGTTTTAATGCTTCATGGTCAGCCAACTTGGTCTTATTTTTACCGTAAAATGATTCCACCGTTAGCCGCTGCAGGCTATCGAGTGATTGCAGCTGATCTTATCGGAATGGGTCGATCCGACAAACCCATAGACCTTTCATTTCACACTTACGAGTTACATATTCAACGGCTCAAAAAATTCATTGAGGCTTTGGAACTTAGGGATGTTACCTTGTTCTGCCAAGACTGGGGCGGTTTGATGGGACTGCGAATTGTCGGGGATCAGCCAGATGTTTTTGCCAGAGTAGTGGCAGCCAACACAATGCTTCCAATGATCCCTAAAGGCATGAATCCTTTCAGAGTTCCAAATCCTGTGAAGATAAACTGTGAACTCGGCGACTTCATTAAACCCCAAACCTCATCAACTTCTCGATCTGTTTTCATTTCCCACTTCCAGAAGTGGATCCTCTACTCTCTCACTGCACCCAATTTCATATCCTAGCCAAGTAGTTAACGCAATGGCTTTAAACAAACTGGCACCTGAGGAGGCAGCAGCTTACGATGCCCCTTATCCGAGTATGGTTTACAAGGCTGCGGTGCGGACATTATCCATCAATGGTTGCAGCGATTGAGGACCAAAATGCATCTGCTTGGAAAGCTCTGGGCAAGTTTAGAAAGCCTTTTCTGTTTCTGGGCGGAAAACATGATTTAACAGGTATGGGATCAGAGACTAATCAGAAAAGTTAACTCGACATATTCCTGGCGCAAAGGGGCAGCCCCATGAACGATTCGATGCAGGTCATTTTATTCAAGAAGATATAGGTGAAATACTTGCCACCAAAATTATCCGATTCCTTGAAGAAAATGAGATAAAGACATGAAATTGGGGAAAAAGAAGTTGGCTATAAATGAGTAAACTAAATCCTCCGAGCTTTAGGGGACGAAATTTTGGCATAGTAGTATTGGTCGTTGTTCAGTTAATTGTTGGCTTGATACATGTTGTTTTTGGGGTTTGGCTTCTTGTTGCCTCTAATGACGCTTCATCTATTATTTTCTCATTGGGGGATGTCTATTATTTTTACACTTTTCTATATGGTTTGTTGACTTTGCTTTTTACCGTTGGTGTGTGGTTTAAGAAGAACTGGGGTTGGTATGGGACTTTGGCAGTTAGCATCTTTGTAATCGTTGCAGATTCACTAAAGATGATAGGTTTGCCTAGTGTGCCAGGTATCCCAATGTTTGCGGGTTTTGGCGAAATCCCCTATAGTATCATAGTTGTCGCTTACTTGTTGCAGAGCCACATTAGAACAGATTACAAAAAAACAAACGCGGTCAAAAAATACTGAAACGATCACAGATTTGCCGCTTTTGAAGGAAATTGATATGAACAAGGAAAAAGAGGAAAGAATTAGAGTTTTTCCAAAACAACTAGATAACAGTTTTCGAGGCAACAGAATTGCAGTTGTAGTATTTGCGTTAATCACGGTTTTCACATTGGTGAGAAGTTGCATTCACATATTTGCCCCTGATGGAGGAGCAAGTACCATAGCAGGAATAAACACTTCTGTCGAGGGAGGTTCCAACATTATCTCGATGTTTGCACTCTGGGGGCTTGCTCAACTTCTGATGGGGCTTGTTTATGTAGTAGTTTTCTTTCGCTATAAGAGTCTAATCCCGTTCATGTATATACTGATAATAATTGAGTACTCTGGGCGAGTATTGATTGGTATTGTAAAACCTTTGATAGTTTCTCATACTCCGCCGGGAGCAATAGGTGACTACATTCTGATTCCCTTAGCAATAATGATGCTGATTTTATGTTTCAAGAGATCATGAAAGGAATAAACTCGGGCTGTTTTTTTTATCAACGAAGATTTTATTCGAACTAAGTTGAAGTCTTTCATGTTTGCGATATAATCGTAAGCACGCGGCCAATGGCAACAGCACCACTATCTGCCAAACTAGTACGTGTGTGATGACCTTAAATCTATACAACAAAATGAAAAAAGTCCTCTTTTAAAGAAAACGATGAATGATTCATCCATAAGATAAAAAAGCAATTTCATCAGCCTATAATTTGGTCAAACATGACTCCACAAGCAGCGGCATTAATCGTATTCCTAATGGAAATGGTTAGCGCTTTCATTAGCATCTTAATCGGGTACTATGCGTCAAAGGCTTACAGGGCGTCTTCTGCTAAAGGACTTCTCTTTCTATATCTAGGATTTATAATCCTTGGTTTGGGCATCTTTTTGAGAACAATTACTGCAACGTACTTTGTTCTTGTAAACCGAGTAATAGATGCAGCTCCGAGTTCATTAGTCGGGCTTTCAAACGTGGCCGGACTTAGTTTTCACATTAACCCAGTTAATAGCCTACGGTCTATTCATAGCTACATACGCTTATCAAGCTAAAGGGTTAAGTCAAAAAAGCATAGAGTTGAGTGGTTTTTCAGCAGCTGCAGTTTTTCCGGTAGCCCGCTTATTTTACATACCTTCTTTAGAGATTATTGCCATAGTAATGATTGGCTTTGTGGCTCTAAGTACACTAATAAATTGGCTCCATCAAAAAACCCTCAATTCAGCCTTAGTCCTTGCAGGTTTTAGCTTAATGTTTTTTAGCCATATTCTTTTCTTGTTTATGATATTCGAAGAAGGCTTCTTGTTCTTTGGACAGCTAAGTCAACTTGCCGGTTTCATATGTTTGCTTCTGATGCTCGTCAAGGTGAATAAGGTCAATGCCTAAAGAACACAAAGAATACCGTTCAAAAACAAGAATCTACGCCGACATACTAGATTCTATTCTTAGGCGAGGGGGAAAATCTGGACCAACCCATATTCTTCTTGGGGCAAATCTTTCATATGACCGACTAATGAAGCACTTAAACCAACTTGTGGAACTCGATATGGTTGCCGAGGATTCAGAGAACGGAGACAAGGTCTTTAAACTGACCGATAAAGGCAGAAGGTTCATTGTAGAATTTGTAAAGATGGAAAAGTTCGCTGAGGCCTTTGGCATAAACATCTAGAGTCTTTTGCAAAGGACGAATCATCCATACGAATCATGCATTACCCCTTTAAATGCAGAAGCACAAAGGGTTTTTTTGAGGAAAACAAAATGTCAAAAATCCAAAAAAGAACAATCTTGGCAACAAGTATGGTCTTGGCTGCAGTTGCTTTGATTGCTATGGTTGCTTACCCTGCGTATGCAGCAGGCGAAGACTATCAATATGCGCTAAATCAAGAAAACTGGGGAGTAGCTGAACAATCCGCCAGCATCCCCGACTCCACACTCTCAGGTACTCTAATTGTCCAGATTGATGCCAAAGGCTATGCGTTTGCACGAGTCGATCAAGAAACCTTAAAACAATACAACAGCACAACCAACATCGTCATCCAAGTTCAACCGGCAACAGAAAGAATCGAACGAGAAATCGACATAACAGGCACAGTCAAAGTCAATGACGCAACATACACAGTTTCCGACGGAAAGGTATTCATTGGAAAAGAGAAAAAACTCATCTTTGTCAACTGCACTGGCACAGACGAAAACGGAAACCAGATCACACTAAAACTCGCCGCCAATTACTTCTGGTGGGGCGGACATGCATACGCTCTGCGAAGCAAAGCAGTGTTACAGACAGATGATCAGCCAATGCTCTTATTGCAAAGAGGCATAGCAAAAATAAACCCATAGATTTCCCTTTTCCCCTTTTTTCTTTCTTGAAAAGCAGAATAAAACAAGCTTAATTCTTGGCTCCAGTTTGGAGAGAATGATTCATGCATTGCTTTTATTAGGATATCGAAGGTGAATTGCTAATTGATATTAGCCTAGGGAGAAGTGGAGATGCTCAGAAGAAGAGAAGAAATTCGCAATCAAAGACTAACTCCAATAATTGCACTAATTCTTGCTTACAGTCTCTCCCCAAACCTCCAAAGCAAAACTCGTCAATGCCCACCTGTGACCACCCTTCTCGAACAGACGCTCTTGCACTTCTCAAACAAATGCTTATTCATGCGAACGATTCTACGACTAATATGATGATGTCTCAAATCAAAACGTCTCAAAGTGGCATCAGAAGCAACCGCCTTCGGCAAGATACCGGTAGCACCAGCACGAAAAACAATGTCCATGATGGCCAAGTCAACCGCGTCTTCATGTCATGTCCTCGAGACGAAAAAAGGGAAGGCTGCTGCGTAGAAATCTGCAGAGTGGCGATGCGTCGCCATTGAGGGGTACGTTCAAATCCCAGCGGCCCCACCACATTTCTAGCGGCCCCCACCAATATAGGGTCTCGGCGGTTTTTCAAGGAAAATTGCATTAAAACTCTTTCAGTTACTTCCGCTTTCTAAAGAGCTTAACTCCCTCAAACTTGCCTGTTAGTTGATGCCACTGTAGCAATGGCACCTGAGCCCTTCCTCGCAGTCGTATCACGAACAGCTCAGTGTTTGGAAAAAAGTCAAACGAAAAATCGCAAAGCGCATTGTCTTGGGAGCACGCGGCACGCTTGCATTCTTAGAGACTATGGATATAGCTAAGGAATACTGCCCAAAACCTAACGATTATGTGGAATAATCATTCCTCTCAGACAATCTGGCAGATCAAATGGCGAATGCTGCAAAAATCACCCGGCATGAAATCTTTATGTGGCACGAAAATCTAAAATAAGCGACAAAGCTTAGCCGAAAAACCTAGCAGGGCAATTACCAGAAGTGACAAGTATGAAGTTTCAAGTGTTGAAATCAGATGTAGTCGCACATATTTCCTACTTGGTTGGCTCCAAGAACGAAGCAGCTGTAATAGATCCAAGAAGAGATTGCGACATTTATCTGGAAACTACAAGAAAGTGGGAAGCAAGAATAAAATATGTCTTTGAGACTCATAGAAACGAAGACTACGTTATAGGCTCTATTGAACTCGCCAAGGTAACTGGAGCAAAGGTGCTTCATGGGCAAGGCTTAGATTGGGGCTACGGCTCAACAATCGGTGAACCGCAAGAGTTCTCAATAGGCTCATTGAAGATAGTAGCGTTACACACGCCTGGACATTCACCAGAGAGCACCTGTTATGTGCTTCTCGACAGTGAATCAGGCGACCAGCCCGTGATGGTTTTCACGGGAGACACATTATTCGTAGGCGATGTAGGCAGGACAGATTTTTTGGGACCCGAGATGACCCCGATTATGAGCGAAAAGATGTACAAGAGCATATTCGAGAAGCTGCTACCATTGGGCGATGGCGTAATAGTGTTCCCAGCGCACGGTGCAGGATCAGTGTGCGGAGGAAAAATCAGCGAGAGAGAAATAAGCACTTTAGGAATTGAGAAAGCAACAAATCCAATGCTGCAACTTAGCAAGGAACAATTCATAAAGGCCAAAATGGCTGAGCGCCACCAAACGCCTCCGTACTTCAAGAAAATGGAGCAATATAATCTGCAGGGTCCACCCATACGTGGAATGATGGCCAACCTGCGTCCCCTTAAGCCTTCTGAATTCAACGACAAAGTGAAGAAAGGCGCATACATCGTGGACGTCAGAACCCCAGTTGCTTTCGGAGGAGCCCACATAGAATGCTCCTTTAGCTTGCCGCCAAGTAGGCTTTCTAACGCAGGATGGGTTCTGTCATACGACAAGCCGATTCTTATTGTGGCGGAGAACCTAGAGGCAGCCGATTCTGCAGAAAGAAGCCTGTACCGCCTCGGCTACGACAACGTGGAGGGCTACCTCGCCAACGGCATAGAGAGCTGGTACAAAGAAAACCTGCCAGTAGCCAAACTCAACCTAGCAACGGTCCAGAATCTAAAACGAACGCTCTCATCAGGACAGGACGTTTTCGTCTTAGATGTTCGCAGAGAAAACGAGTGGACCGAAGGACACATCGAAGGCTCAACTCGCATCTACCTAGGCAAACTTCAGAACGAGACAGACAATCTGCCCCGGAACAAACCAATATTCGTCATATGCAAGACAGGAAACAGGTCCAGTTTTGGGGCAAGCGTTCTGCTGAGAGAGGCATTCGACCAAGTCTATAATGTTTTAGGCGGAATTGACGCCTGGAAGAAAGCTGCATATCCCTTAGTGAAGTGATCTTGTTTCGCAAAATTTATGAAGCGAACCATCTGTAGCGTTTCTATGGTGATTAAGACTGTTTCCCCTTGGAATAGAACATTACCTAATTGGCGGAATCCTGGTTGGAATTGGCGTGAGCCTAATCCACATTCTGACTGGGCTTCACGCAACACAAAGCAGTTTCTTCACAACCACTCTCTCTTGGTTTTCAAAAAGAAAACACTTCCAGAAAGAACGAAATCTCCAGGAGCGAAGCTGGCGGCTCTTCCTCGCAATCGGACTGGTGACGGGCGCTCTGCTTTACACGCTAACGCTTTCACCTACGGGGTTCTGGACTACCTCTGTGCAGCTCTGGAGACTGGCTCTGGGCGGACTGCTCGTAGGGTTTGGCACACGATTATCTGAAGGTTGCACATCAGGACACGGAATCAGCGGCCTCGCGTCGCTATCCACCACCTCGCTAAGCGCAGTAATTGTTTTTATGGGAATAGCGATAGTGACGGCCAACATAGTGCAACTCATCGGGGTGCTGCCATGAACAAGCAAAACCTTGTAGTACTATTCGGTGGCATTCTTTTCGGTTTCGGACTAGCCTATAGCGGAATGACAAAACAAGAAATCGTGCTCTCATTCCTCCAACTCAAGGATTTGGGGCTAATGTTTGTCATGGGCGGCGCAGCACTTGTCACATTTTTCGCCATCAACATAGTTCCGAGATTCCTCAAGAAGCCTCCGTTTGGAGAGCAATTTAAACCTCGGAAAGCGGCGTTGTCACGAAACATAATAATCGGGGCAATAATCTTCGGCGTAGGTTGGGGTATATCAGGACAGTGCCCAGGTTCTGCTGTCGCAAGTCTGGGGACGGGAAATCTACCAATCTTATTAGGATTGGCTGCAATGTTCACCGGCGCATACTTGTGGGGCCTGTTGGATTCTCGCCATCGCTCGGAGTGAGCTCTTCTTGAGTCTTGAATTAACCTACCTTTTCTTGATCGTTCCCTCTTTTCTCACAGCAGTCGTTGACATAGTCTTCGGAATGGGCTTTGGGCTCACAATGACCCCGGTTCTGCTTCTAATGGGTTATGCTCCGAACGAGATTGTTCCAGCTCTGCTATTTAGCTCCATGATCGGCAATATTTTCAGTCCGTTTTTTCACCATAGATTAAGGAATGTAGATTTTAGCTTGTGCAGCCAACACTTCAACATGTCCATTTTGATCGGAATACTCGGTGTTATTGGCAGCTTTGTCGGTGCTTCCATCTCAATAGGTATATCAAATTTCTATTTGGGGTTGTACATAGGGCTTCTAATAGTGTCGCTTGGGCTCTTTCTTTTGGTTAACGGGAAACTGAGAGCAAGATTCTCTTGGCTTAGACTGACCTTTTTGAGTCTTTTTGGATCTTTCAACAAGGGTATTAGCGGAAGCGGTTTTGGACCGATAATCACAACAGGAATGATAATGATGAATGTAAATGAGAAAGTTGCGGTGTCTATACAAACCTTTTCAGAACTATTCGTTAGCGTGGCCGGTTTTCTGACCTTCATGTTGGCAGGTAGCCAAATCTCATGGAATCTGCTTCTACCGTTGTCAATTGGCGTAATCTTTTCCACCCCACTAGCCGCATTTGTGGTTCACAAGTTTGACAGTAGAAAGCTCAGAACTGCAATAGGATTGGTGACGGTGGTTTTAGGTGTCCTAACTTTGCTCAGTCTGACTTAAAATCAGTATGTTAATCTGACAGATGTATGGAGAGACTGAATACCTACATACGACAGTAACCGCGCTATGATAATCATTGCAGCAGACCGTTTGCCCCACAGCTAATCCTATATTTGCTACAACAATGTAGCGGGCGCTTTTTCCTAGCCGGGTGCTATCTTTTCTGATTTTTGTCTCGATAATCGGGGTATCGGTACAATTCATGATAGCCAATCTTAACAAATGTAACAAAATTTAACCCGTATGGAAGTACTGCCGATTGGGTTTACTATTGGTGAAATAGGATTGACACTGTCGCAAACATATTCGAATCCTACCTCGACGGTTTCTGAATATCACGTCTTTTTTTCTGGCGGCTTTTAGGAATTCTGTAATAAGCCTTGTTTTTCCGCTTCCAGCCTCCCTGAAATCAAAACGGTTGTGCCCTTCCCTTTTGTGGCTGAATCCAAGTGGTGCCGTAGCTGTTCGAGTTCTAGTTCTCTACCTACTAGAACGGGCTCGGCTAACATCTTCTGCTTCAAGGCTGCTACCCATAGTCAAGCTGCTAACAGGAACATACTCCATAAGCCAAAGATGGCTGAAAAAACTTTTGATTGCACTTCTCTCGGAAACGGCTTCAAATACTACCTGAAAATGCACGCTACAAATCAAATATTCATTGCCTGAAGCAGGTATTGCACCACTATAAAGACCGCATAAACAATCATCAATAACGTCGCGTCCATCTTCCCCAATTCTCCATCCCTTGAACGCCAGAACACCAGTACTGTAGAAAGCACCACGAACAAGCCAGCTGACAAGACAGAAACGAAATTGGTTACCCTGATGGGCTGAATAAGCGCGATTACTCCAATGGTTAACATCGAATCTGCAAGAACATTGCCTAAAATGTTGCCTATTCCAACCTCACCATCTCTTGTTTCGGAAGCACGAATTGCGAAAGCCATTTCAGGCAAACACGTTCCCACCGCAACCACTACTCCAATCAGGAACAAAGGCAAACCAAAGACCGTACTCAACTCCCGAGCAGACTCAGTTACCAGTTCGCTCCCAATGAACAGAACCGTTATTCCAATAATCAAGAGGAATACCGTGATACCCAATCGAATCACTCTTTTCCGCAATCGCATGCTTGCGGGGGCTTCCTTCACTTTGCGCTCAGTTACAAGTAACCAAGAAACATAGACCAAGAAACCAACCACCAATATGACCCCGTCTACTTGCGATATTTCTCCGTCTAAGAGCAACAAAACGGGAAGCAGAACTGCAGCAAAAGAAAATTTCAAATTTCTAAGCATAGTTGAAGCCATCTTCTGTTTTCCAGCAAGCAAAACCACTACTCCAATGACCAACGTCAAATCGGCAACATTTGCGCCAAGAATGAGGCCTAAACCAAAAGAGGACGATCCCTGAAGCGCTGCTAAGACACCAATTGATAGCTCAGGGAGGACAGCGAGTGTACCCGCAATTACAACGCCAGTGACGAAAGCAGAAAGGCGGAAGAATCTTGACAAACTTAAGAGTCTCTTTATGGCTTCATCTGCACCGTAAACAACGATAGCTGTTCCAGAGAGGAGCACCAGCAGAGTATACCAAAGCATCGGAATCAGAACGACTATGAATGGAACCTATATAAATCAATGGAGGTCCTTCGGGCTACTCGGTAGCCAAGAATTTAAGCAAGTTCGAAAGTGGATAGAAGAAGCCAAGACTCTACCTCAAAAAGTGAGGTATTAACCTCAAATTGTATGGGCGAATTCAAACCGTATATCCTTTTTCTACCTATAAAAGCGAGAGATTTTGTCTTAATCTATAGAACAATATGAGTTATGTTCTACTTCTTCGGTGCTCGCGTTTTTCAAAAATCTGAGCTTCAAGAACACATCGGTGAGTTTGTATCTTCAAATACTCTATTTATGGGCAACTTTTTTCTTAGATTTTTCTCTAGTCGGTAGAGACTTCTTTGTTTTCCTTTGTTTTGCTTTAACTTTTGGCAGCACCACTTGTTCAGGTTTGATTTCAGCTTCAATAACTTGGATTGCGCCTTCTGGGCAATTCGATTCACATGTTCTGCAGAGTATGCATTCCTCAACCCTTACCGGTGTAGATTTTCCATCTCTTATTTCGTAAACACTGACTGGACAAGAGTTAACGCAGGTTTCACATCCCGTACAATTAGAACCAACTACGATTTTCACCATTTTTTCTCAACGCATAGCTCTTTGGGAGCACTTGTCTTAAATATATTCTCAGGGATACGCCCAGCAATTAGAAAGGGATTTCCAACCGATGAAAGCCTTAAAAAGGCTATAAAAATAAGTAGTTTTGAGGAAAAAACATGTCATTCTTGAAAAAGGCAAAGAAGAAGATTGTCGAGGAAGCTAAAGAGGCTGGCGGTAAAGTTAAGGCGTCGGTGCAGGAAGGTGGAGCACTTCATGAGGCTGGGGAAAAAGTTGGAGCAGCCGGCAGCAAAGTAGGCGGGAAGGTAAAAGATTCTGTGAAGGAAGGCGGTGCGCTTCATGAAGGTGCGGAAAAAGTTGGCGGCACAGTAAAGAAAGCCGGCGCAAAAGTAGTGGAAGAGACTAAGGAAGCTGCGGGTAAGGTTAAAGACAAAATCGACTGATAAAAGCTCTTAAATTTCTAATATTTCTTTTTTCTTTTTTTGTTGTGGTTTGGGTTCAAATCCCAGCGCTCCACCACGATAATCAATTTAGCTGTAGTGTAAGGAATTCTTTGCGAAGATGAGATCAGGGGAGTCTACCTTCGTGTATTTCTCTTGCATCGTCCTAACCGAATCTTGCTTCTATCTATACCTTCTTCAATCGAGGGTCATTTTTAGCAGCTTCGAGAGCTTTAATGGCGCTTTTCTCTTTATCCTTAATCTCCAACATTACGTCAAAATCAAAGGGTTCAGTTTCAAACAAAAACCAGTTAAAATTCTCAAGGTCGATTAAATCAGCATGTTTACGAGATGCCCCCGCCATATTTCGGGAACTATAATCAACCATGAGAACACCGTCTTTATTGCGCCAAGTCTTGCAGCATGACTGAACCGCCTGGTTCACCGTTGCTTCCGTACTATTTGCGTGGTGATGAAAAACATCAAAAAGTACGGGTGTTCCAGTTTCGCTGCTTATTTGGAGGCAGTCATTCAAGGTTATACAGTCTATCGTCGTTTTCCACAACTAGACGACTCTTGATAGACGCTTCAAGTTCAAAGAAGCTCTTCACAAATCGCTCAATGCTTTGCTTCTTGTTGTCGTACACTCCGCCCACATGAATTTGAATTTTGGCAGTAGTGTCAAGTTTCATCAAGTCTAACAAGGAAACATGATATTCAAGTTCTTTGACGCTTCTCTCAAAAACGTCTTGTTTTACAGAATTGATTAAGGTAAACTGATCTGGGTGCATTGAGACTCTCATTCTACTTCTCTTGATGAAGTCTCCGATCTCTTCAAACTTGGACGCAAAATGGGTTTGCCAATCGAAAATGTTTACAGAATGAGAAGCAAAAGGAACAAGATCCGAGGTAATCCTGAAAAAGAATATGCCATGTTCAGCGTTGAAGTGTAATATTCTAAGCAGACAATCCAAGTTTCTCTCAACTGTCTCCATCAGTCTACTCTCAGAGTAGGAACGAAGTCGAAATGCATTGCCACTGCTGCATCCGATTTCCAAGTTTATGCAGGGATAACCAATTTTCACTCTCTTAAACCAACCAACTTTGTTACTAGACGAATAGAGAGGCATCGAGAAGCTAAAAGATTTATGAAATGGGCAAAGCATACAGTACAATTGGCAAGGTCAATTTAGGAGCGTTTGAATGAAGTTTCCCAAACCAATAGTCGTGATTTCCAAATGCATCACTTTCTCACCTGTCAGATGGGACGGCCAAATCGTTGCTAGCGAATTCGTCGAAGGGCTAAACCCCTTTGTGAATTATGTTCCAGTATGCCCAGAAGTAGAGATAGGACTCGGTGTGCCCCGGAGTCCAATCCGCATTGTCTCGCAAAAAGGGGAAAACAGGCTCTTGCAGCCATCAACTGGCATGGACTTCACGGAAAAAATGAATACTTTTTCAGATTCGTTCTTGAATTCTTTGGAGCAGGTAGACGGATTTATTCTAAAAAGCGGGTCCCCCAGCAGCGGATTTATGAATGCAAAAATTTATCCTAAGCTTGAAAAGTCGGCTTCAATAGGCAAGGGACCAGGTTTCTTTGGAGGGGCTATCCTTCAGAAATTCCCACACCTCGCAATAGAAGATGAGCGCCGCTTGCTCAATCCGCGAATAAAAGAACATTTCTTAACAAAATTATTTGCCCTCGCAAGTTTTAGAGAGGCAAAAAAATCCGGCTCAATTAGTCAGCTGGTGCGATTTCAATCAGAGAACAAATATCTGCTCACAGCATACAGCCAGAAGGAACTCCGATTTCTCGGAAAAATTGCTGCAAACCAGGAACAAAAACCATGCGAAGAGATATTCAACTCTTACGAAGCCCACCTTCACAGCGCCTTTGCGCGTGCACCAAGCGTCGGATCAAACACAAACGTCATGTTAAAGATAATGGGCTACTTCTCGGATCAGCTTACAAAAGATGAGAAGACGTTCTTTTTGAATGCCATAGAAAAATACAAAGAGGGCAGGCTTCCTCTCAGTTCAACCATAAGCATTCTTAAAGCGTGGATAATAAGGTTCAAACAGGAATACCTGATGGACCAGACGTTCCTGGAACCATACCCAGATGAACTTACTGAGCTAGATAGCTTTTCCGCAGAATTTGTGGCAAAAGACTATTGGAAATGAGAAAATGAGCTTAATCTTAGAACTGACCTTGCGAAAAGAAGGAAGGCGTCAGATTCTGCCAAAGATAGTTTGGCGTAGGCCAAAATATTAAAACCCAGACGTTTTTTCGCCAATTCCGGATTCACGACCTCCTGAATTTTGATATGCGCTGGTTTTCTGAGAAAGGCTCGGCGGGTTTTTTGATCTATCTTCTCAGTTTGTGGTCTACCAAATGTGCTGTTCCATCTGGGCAGTATACTTTTTCTCCTTTCGTAACGGTTTGGAAGCGTTTTATGCAGGGTTCCAAGAGTTCACATCCGTCGCAATCTCGACTAAGCATCTTTTTGTTTCACCTCTGTATCGTGCTTTGCCGTGTCTACTTTTTGGAGTTTATAACTATTTGTAACATGGATGTATAGCTGAGGCTGCTATTTCCCTTCCTGACCATCAGTGCGTAGGCACCTGATGCCAACTCCTAACCTTCACCCCTGAACAAAACAAGCCACAGTCGCAAATCCCGTTCATAATCATCACCAGCAACCCCCAGCTCATCCGCGGAGGCCTAAAGGGCTGGCACATCACCCGCGCAGGCAGATCTGGAAAAATCAACAAATCAGACTTCACCCGAAACATGCACGGACCCTACAGCCACGGCTGCGAAAACCGCCTCACCGTCTCACTTGAATACTTGGGAGTGCCAAAATGAAAAGCCTGCTTTTTCCCATAGATTCATTGGAGAAAATTTCTCTCTCTTTCTCTTTGGACAATTTTGTCCAAAAACAGGGGGGGTATATATAGACCGTGAACTGTTCAGACGACGCCAAAGATTTCTAAGACTGCTTGCCATCCACAACAACCTGGCGGCTGTGGTTCAAATTGTCAGCGAAGAATTCCACTGCAGCCAGTGTGCGCTCTACAAGGACCACGGTCGCATGGACACTTGGGGAGGCTCGCTTGGACAGGACATAGCGCTTGCAATCAAACTGCAAGACCGGATGGAGTTCCTCAGCAAAGAAGCAAACATGCTCGTTTTAGACGACAAGCCTAAAGAAAGGCAGTCAATCCGAGACAAATTCCTCAAAATAGCAGCCATAAACACCGCTCTGAGGGTTACCGTTGAAGAGGCAAAGTTCGCCCTGGAGACTGGAAGCATTGAACGCAAGCCGCAGCAGATTCAGGCAAGCGTCTCTTTAAGCATGCCTTTTATGGCGTCGCCAGAAATCAAGGCTGCGTACGCAAAGTCCGCTGAAATGCAAAAGGCAGAGAAAGATGCAAACCCAAAAACTGCAGCTGAAGCCGGGCATTGATTTTCTGCGGTATGCTCCGCATCCTGCGCAGGTTCATTTTCACGCGGGCAAAGGCATCTACAGCCAACGCGCCTGCCTCTGCGGCACCGGATCCGGCAAAACCAAAGCAGGGTTAGCCGAGGACATCCTGTGGGCAATGGATTACCCTGGAAGCGTCGGCTACATCTTCGAGCCCAGTTACCCAATGATGAGGCTCATTCTGTTTCCGACACTGGAGGGTAAGGACTTCTTTGGGTGCCGCTACCCTTTTGCGCAGAATCCTCTGGTTGCTGATTTTGACCGCGCCGACATGCGCTTAGACTGGTTTAACGGAAGCCAATGGTGGTTCGTATCACTAGACGACGCAGAGAAAGTCGAAGGCCCAAACGTGGACTATGCACACATTGATGAAGCCAGGCTGGTTAGGCATTTTGACACTGCTTGGCTTACGGTTGTGCGTCGCCTGCGAAAGTCAGGGAGGTGCCTAGTTCCCATCGAGCCGGGCGTTTGGCTCACGACGACCACTGATGCACCCAGAAGTGCGCTGTTTAACGTGACGGAGAATCCACAGACCGCTTCCGCTGACATGAAGGTTTACCGTTGGAGCATCTTTGAGAACCCGACGCTGTCTGAGAAGTTTCATTGCCGAGATTGTGCGCACGCATACGGGAGGCTTGGCTGACCGCTTCATTCATGGGCGCTTTGCAGCGGTGGGCAGCGGAAGCTTCCCGTTCGACTCCTCCATCCACATCCGCGAACAAACCGACAAACGCCAGCTGCGCGAAATCCGCTACGGGGTCGACTTCGGCTGGGTGAACCCTTCAGCCATAGTTGCTGTCGCCTACGATTATGATGGCCGCGTGTGGGTGCTTGGACGAGTTCTACAAGAATCAGGTGTCAGCTGAGGACCTGCTGTGGCAGCTGCAGCTGTTCGCGAGACTTTATGGGCGAGGCGAAGTCATGTGCGACAAGAGCGAGCCAGAAGCCATCGCCAAGTTCAACGCTGGAGTCCCCGAGCGGCATCTCTTGCCAGTTCGAGCTTCAGCGTATTCGTTTAGGCGTGAAGACGGAATCCGCGAACTCGGCAGCCTATTCCCAAAAGCCACCAACGGGCTGCCCAGAATCTTCATTTCCAAACGCTGCATAAACCTAATCAATGAACTGCTTGAGTATAACGTTGAAGTTAAAGAACGTGACCACGCAGTAGATGCGCTCCGATACGCCCTGAAAACTTCAAAATACGGCTCCACTGAGCGCCTTTAGGTTCGGCTAAACAAAGCAATATACTCTTTCATCAGGCTAACCTTCTGCGTTTCCATACCAACACCGACGCCACTGACGGAAGAACTATGGCAAATACCAGAAGAACCGCCCCAATAATCATCCATTGAGGCAAAGCTTGGTTGTCTGGTGTAGCTGTTTGTGTAGGCGTTTCAGAGGGGAATGGTGAGGGGGAAGGGCTTGGCAACAGCGAAGTTGGCTGAGTCGATGTTGGTGTTAGACTTGCGGAGGGCGAAGTAGAAGGACTCGCTGTAGCCGAGTTTTCGAGTGGATCCATGAGTGGGTGGTGGTCGATGTTGTTTTCGTTGATAAAGTAAGGTGTATCGCCTGTTTCTGAACTGCCCACCTCTGTGGCGTTAGGATATCTTGCGATATAGTCACTCCAGTAGTTTCCCGCTGTACCGTTGTCCCAGATGTTACCGCCGCCCGGCTTCGGCTCCAGAATCCCTGTACCCGTGACTGAGACTTGCAGCCCGTCGCCTGCGAAACGATTGTCGACAAAGCTGTTTTGCCAGATGATGTTGTTATTTTGGTCGCTTTCGAAACGCATGCCCCACTCCTTGTTTTCCCTTATCGTATTTTCGATGATTGAATTGTCGAATGAATCGTTGATGAGAATGCCGATGTTGTTGTTTGTCACGTTGTTTTTTGAGAAAGAGTTTTCGTTGGCGCCATACCACAGCTTGATGCCGATACCTGTGTTGTTTGCGATTGTGTTGGCTGTGACGTTGTTTTTCCAGGAGTCGAAGAGGTTTATGCCCGTTTCATTGTTGAATGCAATTAGGTTTTCGGTGAGGCTTGTGCTGGCGGAGCCCCAAAGATTGAGGCCTTCGACTGCATTTGAGGTTATGTTGTTTCTGAATATGATGTTGTTTGTGGAGGTGCCGGTGAAGTAGATTCCGCTCTTGTTGCTGGTTACGTTGTTGGACGTGATAAGGTTGCTTGAAGAACTGTAGCCTCGGATACCATTGATGTTGCCCGACAAGCTGTTTTCAGCGATTGATGCGTCTGTGGAGTTGAATATGTGGATTCCGCTGTCGCATTCTGTAATTGTATTCTTTGTTACTTTCACGTTGATCGTAGACACCACGAGCACGCCTTGCCCATTGTTGGATAAGCTCAAGCCTTGAGCCGTAACGTTGGTGCAGTTCACGAACCCCACAAATCCTGCGTCAAACGGAGCAGCCCGGTTTTTCATGTTGACCCAGTAGACGATTTGTTTATCGTTCACGGTGTTTGAGGTGTCGATATCGTTTAGATAACCTGCCGCCGTTTCGGAGACGTAGCCGCCTTCAATCCAGAAATTGTATGTGTTGTTGCTCATGCGGTTGTTTCTGAGCACATTGTCAGATGAGGCGCTGATGTAGGCGCCGTACTCGTTGCTGGATAACGAGTTATTCAAGAGAGTGTTGCCCTTTGACTTCATTCCCATAAAGTCTTCAGCGAACAGCCTGATGCCGTAAGTGAACCCGCGTAAGTTCATGTTACGCACCGTTACGTGATTGCAGTTTTTGAGGAAAAGCCCCGTCGAGTTTCCGTTTCCTCGAAGTGCGTATCCGTTTCCGTCAAGCACTATGCTGTCTCGTTCCACTGCGATTGTATAACCTTCAATGTTGTCGGTAAAGGTATAGATGTTCCCGTCTCGATGAATAGGTGCGGATGCCGGGTCGACGTTTCCGTCGCTCCTAATCACCAATGCGGGTTGAGGGATTGGAATTGGCATGAAATTTGCTTCCGCTAACCTTAGGGATTGCCATCCGACGCCGCCCACAAGAAGGCAGACTAAGAGCAGGGAGAACATGTGACGGCGAGATTTTTGCTTAAGGTGCTTCATTGACTTTCTCTCCATAGTTCGTTGTTTCTTTGTAGAGCTCTTTTCTTTTGCATAATCAAAACTCCGGTCAGCATGCCTAGAGCCACAAGCTCAGGCATCCACCAAGAAAATTCGGGAATCGCATTTGTTCCCTCAATTCTGACAGAACTTATTCCTCGAGGGAAATTCAAAGACAAAACGGTATCTGTCGCGTTTGTTTGTTCTTCGAAGTTCAACAGTTGGTTTTCATCAGCGATGACTGAGTATGAGCCCTTCAGGAGATTTGTAGGAAAGGTTACCTTGCAGGAACCTGCCTCAGAGCTACCAGCGATTTTGAAGTTAATCTGTTTGAGGACGACGTTAAATCCTAAGTCGGAAACAGCTACGTCGCTCTCAACGGTGACTTCGTAGACGGTGTCATCCCATGTTCCTGCATTGAATGTTTGGATTTTGGGATATCCGATGGCGTACAAGTTTCCGTCGTTAGAGCCAACGAACAGCAGTCCGTCAGAAATCGCTGGCGAAGATTGAACAGGGCCGTCGGTCTTATAGCTCCAAATAAGGGTGCCGTTAGAAGCGTCCAGGGCGTAGACGTAGTTGCCGTCAAGTCCAAAGTAGAGTTTACCATCAGCCACCGCGGGTGACGAAGCAGAATGCGCGCCGGTTGTTGGATGAGACCACTGAACTGAGCCGTCAGTGGCGTTTAAAGCGTAAACGTACTTGTTTGTTGGAATATACGTTGTGTTGTAGGCGTATGCAGGAAAAGCTTGGGTGACGCCTTCAATTTGGTGCTCCCACATCATCATGCCCATCTGGGTGACGCCGAAAGCAGAGCTGTTACCCTCCGCACCTACAACAACGGCGAAAAACTTTGCAGATTCATCGAAGAGAAAGCTTGAGTATCTGTCTTTGCCTGTGGGTTCTAGGGACATCCAGAAGCGTCCAATGGTGTTCACAGCCTCGAATCCGTTGAGTCCAAAGCCTGACTGATTTCGCACGGCAATGGCGACGACAAGTCCATCAGTGTAAAGTAGGCGCTGGATTTCGTTTATGTGTGGTATGTCTTCATAATAAAGCTCAACGCCGTAAGCCTCATTGAAAGCGAACACGGTGCTGCTGCCGCCAACGAACAGCCTAGAGCCAACTGCCAAAGGAGCGCCTTTGCTTGTTTCTTCGCCAAGCGTCTGGTTCCACACGCACACGCCCGTGGTCATGTCAAAGGCAAACACGGTTTCCGATGATGCTACGAAAACTCGGTTCTGGGTTAATGTTGGAGAGCTTGCAGAGGTGCCTACCCAAGAAGCCCACACTTTGGAACCCGACGTGGCGTTCACAGCGTACAGGTAGCCATCGGCGGAATTCAAGAAAACAATTCCCGCGGCGACGACGGGAGAAGACGTTATGGGTCCTCCTGTCTCCAACTTCCAGTATGTTTGGTTACTGTTGGGGGCAGGGCTTTGAATGAAACCTGTCCTTTGTTGGTCAGCTTGATGGGTCATCCAGGGATGAGCGCTAGTGACTGCCGCGTCAACAACTTGCACTCCGCTTACCATTGAGATAAGGGTCAATGAAATTATCATTCCAGCTGAGAATGCTTTCTTGCTCACTGTTTTTCTTCCCCATGCCTGACTAAGTAAACCGGTAAACCCATAACAACTGCTGCAAACATTAAACTCACGATGATTATTGCCAAAAACAGAATTATCATGAGAGTGCCCGCTGCTCGGAAGGTTTTCTTAGCCATAGGCATCGGTAATTACACTGGGGATTACCCTAAAATAGGGTTCTTGTAAAGATTTCTTGACAAAACAAATACTATGCTGCACCAAGGTTTTCTGTTTGGTCTTTGGGGCTGTACCAATGCGTAATTATTAGTTGAACTGTGTATATTGAGCAAAGGATGCGACTCAGACAATGGCGCAGAACCATTGGAGTAGGCGGCGCTGGTTCCTGCCAGTAATTGTCGTCACCGTTCTGATTATTATTTTGCTGGTCGGTGCTTTTGCGTATAATGAATGGTTTGCTGACCATTGGTTTTTGGTCCCCAATCTAACAAGTGACCACTCAAACATAGCTGCAAGGGGCGTGGTCACTGAGACTTATTTCAACTTCACTTCTTACGGGCTTGGCGGGCCAGTCGTGAATTTGTACACGTTAAGGGTAGGAAGGAAGACCAACATAGTATTTCGCAAAAAAGTTGTAACAAGAGACAATCACATGATATTAAATAGTACGACGCATTACATTTGATTTAGGTGAATTTTATGGCCCTAACTTCTAACTCAGATCTTTATGCTGCAGTCCATGATGAAGGAATAAACAGAATCGTTAAACACGTTATGCGCCAGCGACCATCGTTATTCAATTATGGAACAATCTTGGTTAAGTTAAACCCATCATTATTATGTTCCCGCGTTGATGCCGCGCCTGGAGTCACTGAATTAGTTACTCTCCTACCTCGTGTTCCACTCTTGCCTTCTGACGTAACAAACATCCAGGCATTAACCGATTTAGGAATAGACCTCTCAGCAGCAACCAATATAGGACTAGATTTTGCAGCACAATTAACCGAGCTCAAAGTAGACTTCCATCCAGGAGACGCTATTACATTACCACCTGAATTAACCCCACCACTTCAGCCTCAAAGAATGACCTTTACCGGCAAATTATGCGCAGGAATAAGCTGTATTCCGAAGGACATTCGCCGCAAGTTTCCTCCAATCGTAGTTGATCTTGGGAATCCTGGAATGATTAGAAGATCAGGCAGAAAACGCAGTCAAAGATCAATAGGCTACCTAAACAGTGACGGACACATATCCGATACTGCTGCATACAACTTTTCAACTGCCGATGCCTCAACAATGCTGAATTTACCTTCAAGAGAAGCAATTCGCACTCGGTTTCCACCATTTCCAATATTTCCAATATTCCCAATTGACAAACTCGAATGTTTCTGCCTCGAACTATTCGGAATAGCCTCAAGTCAGTTTCAAGGACAAGCGGGAAATCAAAAAATGCTTCTGAACGTAGACGGCATAGAACTAAAAGACCTTGCACCTGTCGGATTAGAAAACAGCATAGAATGCTACATGGAAATGCTTCTAGAACGAGTCCTTCTTCCTCAAATAAGTGACGTTGTGTCAGAACTTGCTTTCAGCCTACATGAGCTTCCACCGCCCCCAGACCCACCTAACCTGGGCAGCATACAGATCTCAGCCGCAACTACAGTACCCAATAATCCAGCGATCGAAGACAATCAACTAAAACTGTTCATAAACTTAGAACAGCTGACCTTAAACATTCCACCGATCACGATTGGAGCCGGACCATCAACTCCACCACCAACAAGAATCACAAAAAACAGAACAAGAACTGGACCAGCTCACATAACTGCAGCAATTTCAGAACAAGTATTCCAACGAATCTTCGGAATCATTCGTGACACGGGAAAATTCAAGATAACCGTAGCTCCACAAACCCTAACAATCTTAGGTGTGACTGGAAGTGCCTCGGCAGATATAGAGTTTCACTTAGCAAACGGAACTGTTTCATTCGAAGCCGATGGTACCATAAAAATAGATGAATTAGATGTCAAATGGGACAAACTGGACGTAACACTTGGGCTTAATTTACCATCAATTTGCTTTGAAGTACCAGTACCGACATGGGAGCCACCTTTCGTTGAATGGGTAAGTTTAGGATGTCTGTTCGATGAAAACCCAGATTTATCCTTCACACTGCACCTACCAACCGGTTTCACCAGCGAAATCACAGCAAACGCAGGCATCAAAACGTACTACGGTCTTGGAACCCCAAATGAATGGTTAATGTACATCACTCCAAGCCGAGTAGACTTCGACATCGTCGATATTGCAGATACCGTAGGCGACATCTTGGAAAATGCCTTAAACACAGCGATTAATATCTTAGGCCTGCCAAGCTGGGCAAGTGCCGTCGTCGATAGCTTAGTCGACCTAGTTAGAGGATTACTGGATATCCCCGACGACATAGCCGAATGGCTCCATGATCTAATCTTTGACACTTTAGGCGTGGAGAGCACAATTGAAACATACCTTGGAATTTGGCTAGCTGATTCAATGCCGATATTCAGCCTTGAAGATCCAAAAGAAGTGATGAAAGCAGAAGGAAACCTAATTCCAGTAAAGATTCCAGTAGAGTACCTTGGAGCTTCAATAGACGATAATGAAATGACTATTATACTCGATGTGGGGGCTTAAAAAATGAAACCATACATCAATAAAAGAATTCTAACCCAATCTACCCTTGACAGCGGAGAAATCACTCCAATGATGGCGATAATGCATCGTTTTGCTCAACCGGGAATATACAATGTCTCAGTATTCCAAGGCGATAAACCAACTTCAGAGTTTCCGCTAATTGTAGACGAAAACGCGTCCGTGAGACTGAACAGAATAGACTTGGGAACAGCGAACTGCGGTTGTACAGTAAACTCAAGAGCAGCCACTGTATTTCATGCTCCAAGAGCGATCAGAGGATATTCAATATCAGTGGAGAAATTTGAAGGCACCAAGAAATCAAAGGTATTCACCAACAAAACTCTTCAAGACGGCGACATATTCTTTGCAACACTACTGCGACCAGGAAATCATTATGCTTCAAATCAGCAAGGGGCAAAATGCAAAATATCCGTGTCGCCCCCCAAAACTAGAAGAATGCCATTTACAGTGACTACTTGTCAAGGAATTAGTCGACCTACGTTTGAAACCGTTCAAATTGAATGCACAGCAAAAGGCCTTAAACCTGACAACGTGACTATAGAGACTGGCCAGCCCTTATTCTTCTTGATTAAAGCGCCTTCACGTATCAAAATTGAATATGAAACTCGAGAACAAGAAAACGAGGCCGAACAAGAGAAACAAGAGGCTTGCTAATACCACTTGATGAATCAAACAAATAATCTACTTTTTTTTCTTTTTGAACATTAGCGGCAAATCTCACATATCTGTTTTAAAATATTTTGAGGGAAAAATCAGAGGCCGCATTACATCTAGAGTTTTAACTTCAATCTGGACTATCAATTAACAACGTTCATATGTCGATAGCGATATCACAAGCGATATCGTTTGTGACAATAATGACTGAGCGAGGATCAAACCGAACAGGCGGAGTCCCAAGAGGACTACTCTGCGTCTTAGTCCTAGTCATGTTAGTAAAAAAGCCAATGTCAGGCGTAGAAATCGTTGAAGTAATTGGAAAAGAAACAGACGGACGCTGGAGCCCAAACTTAGGCCTACGAATTCAAACGAGGCGACGGCTTGCGAGAGCTGGGTGCTCGCTTCGCTAAGGCCGGGGATGGGCGTCCCAGAATCTTCATCTCTAATCATTGCATGAATTTGATAAGCGAACTGCTAGAGTACAAAGTCGATGTCAAGGAACGCGACCACGAAGTAGACGCCGTCAGGTACGGGCTCCCGTTGAAAACGATGGCTCCACTGCAGGCCTTCAGATTCGGATGACCAGGAGCAGGTTAGGTCCGGAGTCCCAGCAACCCCTCACGAGAAAAACGCGAGCACCCTTGTCCACATTCTCCTGGCTTTTAGGCGAATCGTGCTAGTTTTGGTTTGGCAATCTGTTGCATAAGGGTTTTAACTAAAACCGGGAGGTAACCAATCAGAGGGCAGAATGCAGTGGACAATTTGATATATGCGCTCATCTTCCACGTTTTGGGCGCCGTTGTGAGGACGGTTTATGGCTTTATGACGAAGATCATCACTTAGGACCAAGTTGATAAACTCCTAAAAGCGATACCGAAAACCACCAAAAACAACACGTAAACGTTTAAATTCAGTCTAAAACAGCATAGTAAACAGAATCATCCGTGGGCCCGTAGCTCAGCTAGGTAGAGCGCCAGACTCATAATCTGTTGGTCGTTGGTTCAAATCCGACCGGGCCCACCACAATCGCTCTACGAAATCTGCTTCTGGGAGAATTCAATAACCAAGCGAGAGCCCGGTGCTTTCTTTAGAGATTTGCATTTTAGGCGGCAAATGCAATTTGGGTCGAGTTTCCGCAGCACGCAGGGAGCTGAAGCACGAAGTTCTCGTGGTTCAAGGTATGCAGACCAGGCGCGCAATGCAACCAGAAAATAATATGAGGGTGGAGATGTGAGGGAGTGTCATGTTCTTCCGAAAACCCAGTGAATTGTTACTGCATTCAAGTTGGTTTTTGAGTTTTGACGAACTTGGATTTCACAAAATCTACCACGTCAGGCGTGAATATTGAGAGGGCTGCTAACGCGAAGTTTATTGGAAACACGATGGAGTGCTCGAAAATGTTGCTGCCATAGGGACCCATAATTGACAGCGAGTAGCCAAGGAACTGGAACGCGGACCACAAAGCGGTCTCCCCAGACGCACCCGCAAGACGACGAAGGTACTTGGTTTTTCTGTCCTTTGCTACGCCGCGGTATCGGCTAAAGAAAACCTCGCCTGCTACGCTGCCTGCTCCGCCAGGAAAAAAAGAGTTAACCAGAAGCTTCTCCAAAAAGTTGCCTGGGATAAAGTGTCCAATCCAGAAGCCTGGGAAATTCAGGATGGGTATCGCCATGCTTTTGGTAGCAAACCTGTAAAGGGCGGGAAGCGCGTAGATTATGGCTCCGCCGATTTGCCAAACCCAAAAACTTCTGCTTCTCAAAGTTACGACGGCGGCGTTTCGTAAGTTCATAACTTCAAAGGCGAGTGGACCCGTTAAAAGCCTTCGCCAAATCATCTCCTAAGCTGATTAACTAGCTGTGCAACTCGAATCCCCAATTCCTCGCAGGCTCGCAGGTCGGAGGATTTTGGCTTGCCCTTTGCCGCAACGCCATAGTGCTGATCTTCAGCGTTGCCTTGGATTATCATTCCGTGAATAAGCATGGCTTGTAGAATGCTCAGCAAAGTAGTCTCCGCGCCGCTTGCGGTTCCGCCGCTGCTCGTAAAGGCTGCGCCAACCTTTCCAGTTAGCTTCGTGTGAACTTGGATGGAGTCGTCGATTGCATGTTTAAGGTTGCTGGACATTTGCCCAAAGTAGGTAGGCGACCCCATAACCACGCCGTCTGCATCTTTGAAGTCTTCTAATTGGACGTTTTCTGCACGTTTCACGGCGACTTGAGCCCCCTCAGCTTCGGCGCCTTTAGCGACGGCAAACGCCATGTTCTCGGTGCTCCCACCTTTGGAATCGTAGACTACAAGAATTTTCATGTCTGAACCTTCTACAAAAGTACTAGCGAACGCTGAGTTATTAGGTTTGTTTTCAGCTTAGTGTCGAGAAACACTTATTTCGCCTCCACAATAAGAGTTTGCATGAAGACAGGATGAAGTATCTGTATTTGCTGCTCCTCGCCGCTTTTGCAGCCGCTTCTGTTGGGTTGCCTTTCATCATCTGGATCCAGAGCCAAAAGTCAGACTTTTACTTCGGAGTCTCGTTCGGTCAGAGCACGACGTCGGAGGCAAAAATGCTAATAGACAAAGTGCGAGGCTACACCAATTTTTTCCTAATCAACTCCTGGGACATAGCCATAAACGAAACTGCGCTCAATGAAATCGCCGATTACGCGGTTGATGCCAACCTGCACTTCATGGTTTTCTTCAGTTTCATATCAAACAGCACTTACGAATGGCACCAGACGTGGCTCGATGGGGCGAGGCAGCAGTGGGGCGATAAGTTTCTGGGCGTGTACCTGTACGACGAGCCAGGGGGGCACCAGATTGAACTTGGTCAATTGAACAACGGGTCCTACTTGAAGCGGCTGTTTGAGAACACCTCATCGTCAAGCGAAGCTGCGGCAAAATTCACGAGTCTTGGCACAAACCCCAACTTCAGCAGCATGAACGACCTCAAACGCAGAGGCATTTCAGCGTTCACCTCCGACTTCGCACTTTACTGGTACGACTACAAGGCAGGGTACGATAGCATCTTTGTCGAGTTGGGCTGGAACAACAGCAGGAACCAGCAGATTGCGCTTTGCCGAGGTGCAGCCGATAGCATGGGCAAAGACTGGGGAGCTATTGTAACTTGGACATACACTGAGCCGCCCTACATCGCAAGTGGGCCACAAATCATGCAAGACATGCGCGTCGCCTATGACGCAGGGGCAAATTACATAGCAGTGTTTAATTACTCTGAGGACTCAGCAGGCAACCCTCGCGGCATATTGACAGAAGAACACTTCGAAACTATGCAACAGTTCTGGAGCTACACACAAACGCACTCCAGAGGAAAGGAAAAACCTGCGGTTGAGGCAGCGCTGGTTCTGCCCGAGAACTACGGCGGAGGCTTAAGATGGGCAGACGACAACGTGTGGGCACCCACAGACCTGCCGTGGCGAGCCGCTTGGCCAATAGACACGCAAACACCCCAAATCTGGGAAAACCTGAACGCACTATCCGGAAAGTACGGGTTGAAATTGAACGTGATCTTCGACGGCGCAGGCGCAACCAACCCAATGAAAGCCTATTCTAAAGTCTACTTCTGGAACGAAACCATAACTCCAGAAGAACCCTGACCGCGACTGGTTTTAGTTTTTCTTTTTCAGCAAGCGTTTAAGCGAGGCATAAGCCTCCGATTTTCCAACCGCCTCAATCTGTAAAGCGCCTTCTTCGCATTCGACGTAGCATTCGAAGCATTTGATGCAACGTGCAAATGAGCCGCCGTCGAGTATGTTTATTCCCTGAGGGCAGACACGTTCACAGGCTTTTCCGTCCGCTACTCTGCAGGCGCTACAGTAGTCAAAGTGGAAATCCTGGCAAGTTTGGGGGCATTGCTTCATGATGCAGCGATTCGCCTGCACAGACGGTTTTAAAAACGGACTCACAGAACCAACCAAGTTCAATGTCATGCCTACCGGACAAAGTTTGCGACAGAAAAACCTTTTCTCCTTCATGCTAAGCAAGACCGCAACTATGGGAATTATAGATAGCTCCATGATAACCGGCATCATTTTGCCCGTTATGGTGGTCCATGCTTTGAGGTGGAACATGCCACGAGTGACGACGCCTATTGGGCAGACTACGCAGAAAATGGGGAAACGCAGAACTGCCGAGCCTACGACCGAGATGAGGACTATGCCGTTTGCCGTTGAAGAGCCAAACCGGTTGTTCAGAAAACGTGGAAAAGGGCAAGTGGGGCAAGCCGCGACACCTTTTTTGGGGGCGTTCTTGGCTGCTTCTTTTTCTTTGCTGCGCTGAAAGCGCTCCTGCCGCTTCGCGTCCAAATCGCGGGCGAACTTCGCAACTGCAATGTCGAAGCTATCGATGATTGTCCCAAGCGGACACACCCACCCGCAGAACACGTTGCCTAACAAAAGGACGGGTAGAAGGAAAAGCAGGAGAGCCAAAACGGCAGCCAAGAAATGAGTTACGTCCACAAAACCGGTGAGGAGCGTTTGGATTCCACCAATTGGGCAAATCAGCCATGCACCTGGACCAATCTGCGCATACGCGTAGGTTTCGATGCTGCAGACCGATTGACCATAAGGTACCATGAGGAGAGGTTCACCTAGCCTGCCAAACGTAACGCTGTAAACTGGTAGGGGAGGCGCCGATGCGAAGTAGGTTATGGGAGCTACGAAAAGAAGGAGGAAGGCAACTTTGCTGGTCCACCTCGCGTAACGGATGATTTTTCGACGACGACTCCCCTTCTTCCCCAACCTAATTCCCCGCCAAACACCACGGACAAATTTGGAAATGCCTACCGCGTCAGCTAAAAAATCAAGGACAACGTCAACCAGAAATACCTTTCTAAAACCAGCGCGAAACGCCTGAAAGATGCACAAGAGTAAAACTAAGGCAACAGCTATTCCTTGCAGAGGCTGTACGGTCCTGCAGTCAGCCTTTCAGCGCCGTTCTCATTAACGAGCAAAGTGTCTTCGATACGCACTCCACCAAACCCAGGAACGTAGATGCCAGGCTCATCCGTAACCACGTTTCCTTTTGTCAGCTTGCTCTTGTTTGCAGCCGACATCGAAGGCGGCTCATGAACCTCCAAACCTATGCCGTGCCCCAAACGGTGAATGAAGAACTCGTTAAACCCAGCGTCCGCGATAACTCTCCTTGCCTTGGCTTCCAACTCGGCGATAGACACGCCTGCCTTGACTGCTTCAAATGCTATTTCCTGCGCCGCTTTAACGGTTTCGTAGATTTTGAGTTGCTTCTCCGAAGGCTTACCAGCGACGAACGTTCGAGTCATGTCGGAGCAATAATAGTTGTAGGTGGCGCCAATATCGACGACAATAAGGTCGCCACTGCGGATTTCTCTACCTGAGCAGCCACCATGAGGAAACGCCGAGTAAGCACCTGAAGCCACAATAGACTCAAAAGCTGTCGGACCCGAGCCGCGGCTCCGCATTGCGTACTCGATTTCCGCCGCAACCTCAAACTCCTTTGCTCCAGGCTTCACCGCGTCGTAGGCAGCTTTCATTCCCTGGCTCGTGAGTTCACCCGCCTTACGCATTAGCGCGATTTCTTCTTTGTCCTTGACCATTCGCAGCGCCGCAACATAGCTGTTGTCAACCTTCAATTTGGTCTTGCCACGAAAAGCATTGGCGAGTGCACGCCAGCTTTCCACACCCAAATTGTCCACAGCAAGCCTGTGAATTCTGTAGTCTGCGGCTTTGGCTGCTATTCTATTCATCAAGTTTTCGTCGGCGCGGAGCTTCTCCACGCAGAAGCCCTTGCCCATCGATTTCGCCTGCTCGTAGTTAACGCCGTAAACGTAAGTTGTGCATTCGCCATCCGCTGGAACAAGAAGAGCGAACGTTCCAGGAAAGCCCAAGAAGTAAAGCTGGTTGATGCCGTTGAAAATTAGGTATCCATCGATTCCTCCCTTCGTGAGGGCGGTTTGCCTGAGTTTCTCTATTCTGGTCAAGGCAGTTCCCTGAAAACAGAGTCTGCAGTTGTTGGTTAAAGGTTTTGCCTCGCTATTGGCCGCCGCTGACGGCAGGCATGAAAACTAAGCTCTTGAGTTTGGAGTCCTAAGAATAAGATGGTTCAGAAGCAAGTTGTTCATGGTCAATATGATATTACCCTTGAGGTCGGAGATACCTATATCTCAAAGGTTTTGTTGAAGGCCTCTCCATGTTTGTTGGCCAAAGGTGGTCAGCGGGAGCGGACTATGGCATCGAGCGCACTAAGAAATTGGGATAGAATTAGGTACCCGTTAAGAAAATTTACTGCACTGCTGCAAAACAAATAGTGGAAGGGAAAAATCCCTTTGCCGTTTTATTGTTTTTGTTTCTTTTCTTGGAACAGCTTCCTAATGGCGTTTATACGCGCTTTCTGTGCTAGCACATCGCTTGTAACCACTGTAAGCGCTTCTTCGGGACACCATTTAACGCATTGGGGTCCGTCAGCTTTGTCTTTGCAGAGGTCACACGTGTACACTGTCTTGGTTTCCGGGTGTAGCATCATGGCACCGTAGTCACATGCTTCGATGCACCAGCCGCAGCCGTTACATTTGTCTTTGTCAATAATGATTGCACCTGTTTCCTCTGATTGTTTCAAGGCATCGCGTGGGCAAGCTGCAATGCATGCGGGTTCTTCGCATAGTCTGCATGCAACGGCCATGTTCACAACTTGGTTCTGGCGCACCACACGTATCCGTGATTTTATCGGGTTGAAAGCCTTCTCTTTGGTCCAGCTGCAGGCGTATTCACAGATTTGGCAGCCTACGCATTTGTCAGGGTCGCATGTGACGAATTTTCTTTCGTGAATGGTTACCATTTTCAGGCCTCCTGCTTTGCTTCGACGATGCTGCTTAGGTCTTCCATGCTTAGCTCTTTGAGCTTCTTGGTGGTTGGTATGCCTTCGAGAGTCCATCCCCGAGCCTCATAGTAGTCGTCCAGCAGTAAATCAAGCTCGTCTTTGGTGACTACTGCCCCTTTTACTGGACCGTCGTCGGGTATGGGTTCATTCATGACTTTCCATGGCAAAGTGTCGTCTTTGCGGCTCATACCTTCGCGTATGTTGATAAGCCTTGATAACGTGCTTATTCTCTCGGCTGCTGTATTCAGATTTTCAGCAGTTGCATCGGAGCCCGTTACCAAGTCGTAAAGTCTGGCCATGTCGTCGAGTTCCTTGTAGAATGTGCCTCTGGCGTTCTTGCAGACTATTAGCGAATCAAGCAAAGCATATGCGTTTTCGAGGTCTTTAACGATTTTTCCTCTGCCTTTCTCGGCTTTTAGGCGGTCAACTTTGCCTTTCAGGTCCACGGCGTATGCATTGGTCCTGTTTAGGTCAGCGCCGCGAAATGAAACTGCAGAAGCTAAGGCCGCTGTCTTTAGGCATCTCAAATCGTAGCCTGTGACTTCCAAGCCTTTGATCTGCTGCGCAAGTTTGCCGGAGTCTTTGCCGATTTTTTCGGCGGCTACTTTCACTCCGTCTGCCAGCATGTCGCCTATGCCTTCGCGTTTGCCCATTTTTTCGATAAGTTGCACGAGTGCTTCGGCATTGCCGAAGTGGGCATCAATCCCCCCCAGATCATCGTGTGTGAGGATGCCTTTCTCGTGGCAATCCATTACGAAGCCAACGGTTACACCTGCACTTTGGGCGTCCATTCCGTAGTAGTTGCAGAGCTCTGCAGCTTTTATAATTGCTTCAAGCTTATTCACGCCGGTATATGGACCCATAGCCCAGAGTGACTCGTATTCAATTCTTGCCATAGTTCCTTTGTATGGACCTTCATGAATGACGGCCTCGTGCTCGCATCGCATTGGACAGGAACTGCAGGCAATAATTTTTGAAACGAACCTTTCGTTTACCGCTTCTCCGCTTACTCGGTCAGCATCTTCAAAGTGAGCGTTGCTGTAGTTACGTGTAGGCATGCAGAATTGGGCATTGTTCACAAGGAGATTTTCAACGGTCCCGATAGTGCGATACTTCTGCGTGGAGGGACCTTTCATGCGTTCATGGAACTCTTTGACCATCTCAATGAATTCATCTGGTTTGGCGGGGATAATGTCGTGTGTTCCGCGGACTGCAATGGCCTTCACGTTTTTAGAACCAAGAACTGCGCCTAAGCCTGTTCTACCTGCGGCACGAGTTTTCTCGTTTACTATGCACGCTATTTTGCTGAGTTTTTCTCCAGCCAAGCCGATGGAGGCGACGCGAACGTAATAGTCGCCGAGTTCACCTTTTATGGCTTCTTCTGTTTCGCTGGGTGACATCCCCGCTAAATGAGCCGCGTCAAGCAGCTGAACGGAGTCATCGTCTATCCACAGGTAAACTAGCCTGTCTGATTTGCCTGTTATAATAACGGCGTCGTAGCCGGCACGTTTGAGTTCTGCGCCGAATGTTCCGTGGGAGACTGCTTCGCCGACGCCTCCGGTTGCTGGTGACTTCGAAATAAAGGCGTGCCCATTTCCGCCTGTAGGGAACATTGTCCCAGACACTGGACCAAGAGCCAAGACTATTGGGTTGTCTGGGCTGAGGGCATCTACGCCTGCCTTGGAGTTGGCAAGCCAGAGTCTCATGCCTAAGCCTATGCCACCGATGTATTTTTTGGCGAAGTCTTCATTGAGTTTATCGGTGCGCGCATTGCCCGTGTTTAGATCAACATAAAGGACTCTTCCTGCGTAACCGTTCAAACGTGTGTCCTCCAAACGATTATGTTGGTATTAGGTAAGTTGAAAACTATATTAAGTTAATGGCGTTCCATGGAGAAAAGACATGGCTGAATTTTCAAGGTTTTTGGACATGATTTTTCCTGTTGGAAACACAATTTGAGTCTTTTTAATTATCTTTTGACATTATTAATAACTTTAAGATTGAAGGCACCGATTACAAATCATTTTTCGACTTCGAAAGAGAAAACAAATATGAGATTCTGTGTCTATCTTATTCAATTGGACAAAGAAAGGCACCCAAACATGAAGGTTAAAGTTCACTACCTTGGCCTAGTCAAGACTTACACGAACAGAACACAAGAAGACATGGTACTCAGAGAAGATGCGACCTTGGGCAGCCTGTTGGAGAAACTCGCCGCCACTTTTGGCAAACCATTTGACCACGAGGTTTATGACACCGCCAACAAAGAGGTCAAGCCGATGTTCATGGTGCTCGTCAACGGCGTTGTAGTTGGGCAACTCGATGGCGTCAACACGAAGCTAGAAAACGGCGACAATGTAATGCTCATGCCCCTGATGACAGGCGGATAACTGAGCGCAGAAAATAATTCTTTCAATCTCTGCCGGAATTTGGAAAAAAAATGGAAAGCGCAAAAAGCGCTTGAGGGCTCTTATTTGGATGGTTTGGCTTCCGCGGCTGATTGGAACAGATTTCGCACAGCTTTCTGGCGGCTCTTTTGAGCCAAAACTTCCGCTGAAACGAAAGTCAATGCTTCTTCTGGGCACCATTTCACGCATTGGGGCTCTCCTTCAGCGTGGTCGGTGCAGCTGTTGCAGGTGAACACAACCTTTTTCTCTGGGTGCATGTTCATCGCTCCAAATTGGCAAGCGCTGATGCACCATCCGCAGCCGTTGCAGGCGTTTTCATCAACGCGAATTATTCCGCTGTTCTCTTCCTGAGTGAGCGCTTCCTTGGGGCAAGCAGAGACGCATGCTGGGTCTTCGCAGTGTCTGCAGGTTATAGCTAAGTTCACCAAGGGTCCGATGCGCATTGCGCGAATGCGACTCTTAGTAGGGTTGAAAGTTTTCTCGTTGACCATGCTGCAGGCGTATTCGCATACGAGGCAGCCGATGCATTTCTCTGGGTCAGCAGTTACGAATTTGCGATCTTGGGGGCGCACCATGTCTAAGCCACTCCCTCAATGATATTGGTATATTGTCCAAGCCCAAGGGTCTTCAGCTGCTCAGGGTTAGGAACGCCGTCGGGTGTCCATCCTCGCGAGGCATAGTAATCGCTTAAACCGACTTGTAGTTCTTCGTCGTTGACGCAGACGCCTTTGGCGGGTCCTTCGTCTGGGACTGGCAAGTTCATTATCTTCCATGGAACTGTGTCGTATTTGCGGGTGCCTTTTCCTTCGCGAATGTTGAAGAGGCGAGCGAGGTTTTCGATGCGGTCGCCAGCCATGGCCATCTCTTCCACGGTCATGGGTATGCCAGTAGCTAAGGTATAGTAGTTCGCCAAGTCCTTCCAGCCATCGTAATAGGTGCCTCTGCTAAATTTGCAGACTATAAGGGAGTCGATGATGTTGTACATCTTGCTTTCGTCAGTTATCATTTTGCCGCGTCCAGCCTCAATCTTGAATCGATTCACTTTGCCTTTTACGTCAGGCGAGTATGCACCGTTTCTGAGGTGGCAGGCACCGCGGAAGCTAACGGAGAATCCGAGCGCTGCAGTTTTCAGAGTGCGCAAGTCATAACCTGGAAGCTCTAAGCCTTTGATGTGGCACGCGTACTTGTAGGCATCCCCGCCGATGATTTCAGCAGCTTTGGCAACACCTTCAGCGAGCGCATTTCCGAGCCAGCCTTCGCGTTTGCCAATCTTGTGGATCATTGCGATGAGTGCTTCAGCGTTGCCGAATTTGAGGTCTATGCCGTCAGTTTGTTCTTTGGTTATGACGCCGTGTTCGTAGCAGTCCATGGCGAACGCGACGACAACACCTATGCTGATGCCGTCCATGCCGTACTCGTTCACGATGCGCATGGCTTCGATAACCGCGTCTAAGCGGTCAACGCCGCAGAGTGGACCCATGCTCCAGAGGCACTCGAATTCGAGCCTGCTGGTGCTGCCCTTGTATGGACCTTCAGGGACGACAGCGATGTGGTCGCAGCGCATGCCGCAAGTGGCGCACCCAACGATTTTTTTGACGTAATGCTCGTTGAGGTATTCGCCGCTGACTTTGTCTGCGCCCTCAAAAGTAGCGTTTGTCCAGTTTCTCGTCGCCAATGCAGAAAGCGAATTTAAGACAAGCACGTTTTCAGGAGTGCCCAGCGTCTTGTACTTCTTGGTTGCTGGACCCTTCATGCGTTCATGGATGAGTTTGACGAATTCTTTGAAGCCGTCGAGATTAGCGACGTTAACGTCTTTTGTGCCACGGACCGCGACTGCCTTCAGATTCTTTGAGCCCATGACAGCGCCCAAGCCTGTGCGTCCAATTGCGCGGAACTCGTCGTTTATGATGGCTGCAAAGCGGTTAAGTTTCTCGCCTGCTTCGCCGATGGCTGACACGCGAATGTAGAAGTCGCCTAGTTCCTCCCGGATTGTGTTGTCCGTTTCACCTGGAGACTTGTACTTAAGGTGCTCCGCAGGCATGATTTGGACTTTGTCGTCATCAATCCACAGATAACTCAGTTTATCTGCTTTGCCCGTGATTATGACGGCGTCATACCCGGCACGTTTCAAGTCAGGGCCGAAGAAACCGTGTGCTTTGGCTTCGCCGACTCCGCCTGTGGCTGGTGACTTGGACACAACTGCGTAGCCGTTTCCAGCGGTCGGACCCATTGTGCCGCTGAGCGGACCAGTGCAATAGATAAGAGGGTTGTCCGGGCTAAACGCGTCTGTTCCGGGTGTTGAATTGTCCATTAGAAGTCGGATGCCGAGACCTATGCCTCCGATGTAGTTTTTAGCATTTTCTTCGGTTAGTGGTTCGGTGCTAATTTGCCCCGTGGTCAAGTTAACACGCAGTATTTTTCCAGCGTAAGCATACATTTGCTTTTATCCCCTTTTACGTGTTATTTTATACTTAGGCTGTTGAAGTGGATATAAAGCTAATGGATTCGCTGGTGAAAAATACACGTTTAACTTGCAAGGCAGCAAGGCGACCCGACATATTTTAGTATGCATATCGTCGCTTTTTCTTTGCACATAATACCGAAAAAGCCCAAAACCTCAAGGCAAAACCCTCAACAAAACGTCAACAACACGTTGGGCTGCTGCCGCAACCTCACCTGACAAATTCTCCCCAAAATCCGTGTCCCTCGGCTCAATAAGCAGCAGGGCAATTTTAGCATGAGTTAGCGCTGTGATGTAGTCGCAGAAGACGCGTACTGGGAGCGAATGTGTAGAAATTGCAGGTATATTTAGGATTTTGCTCGGATCATAAAGCCGCACATCGCCGGGTTTTAGCCCCAGAATCGCTGCGTCAATGAGTAGCACGTGAGAAGGCTTCAACTCCGTAATTTCATCCATGAAGCTTTCAGGCACGGTTTCGCACTCGATGAGGTGTACCTTAGCGCTAACTTTGCCTATTAGTTCCTTAACAATTTTGATGCCGACGAAGTCGTCGTGGCGGATCTCGTTGCCTATGCCCGCGATAACCACGCTACATGCTTTGCTGAGCCAAGATTTGAGTTCTGCTTCGAAGCCGTTTTTGGCACTCAAGATTAACGCCGCTAAAACAAGAAAGCGAGCAAAAGAAGAAAAGGGTTGGGGTACGGATTTTACCGTGTCAATGTCTGGACGAGCGTCTTGCTGTGGTCGTAGACGTTGATTTGAATGGGCATCTGGCCGACTGCAAAGTGTGTAGCGCATCCAAAGCATGGGTCGTAAGCTCGGAAAGCCATCTCGACCCTGTTTAGAATGCCTTGGTCGAATTTGCCGTCTTTGATTAGGCCTTTGGCTGCGTCGCGGATGCTCATGCATATGGCAGGGTAATTGTTGGTGGTGGCAACAATCATGTTTACGTCTTTTACTAGCGCATCTTTGTCTAGAACGTAGTGGTGAATCAGTGTGCCTCTTGCGGCTTCAACTATGCCGACGCCTTCACCTGGTTCGCCCGGCTTGTTGCGGACGTTTGTGCTTGTGATTTCTTTGTCCTTTGAGAGTTCAACTGCGCGTTCCGTTGCGTAGAGGAGTTCGATGAGACGCGCCCAGTGGAAAGCCAAGGTCCCGTGGACGGGTTTGCCCAGTGTCTTGTACATAACTTCGTACTCTGCTTGTGCTAGCGGGGTTGCCATGCCGTCAGCAGCGTTTAATCTGCCGAGTGGTCCTACGCGGTAGACTCCGTTGTTAGCGCCCGTTTCGAAGCCCTTCCATCCTATCTTCTTAAGATAGGGGAATTTGCTGTAAGTCCATTCTTCGACGTGTTCGCCGATATGGGTGAGATAGTCTTTGGCCTCGAATTTGAGGAATTCTTTGCCTGTGGGGTCCACAACGCGGACTTTGCCGTCGTAGAAGTTCACCTTGTTCTTCGCGTCCACCGTGCCCATGTAGTAGGTATTCATGGTGTAAGCATCGCTCTTAATCATGCCCAAGTACTCAGGGTTTCCCAAAACGAGGTCGTGGAATATTTTAAGGGTCAACTTCGCGAATTCAACGCAGGAAGTTGCCAACTTTTCAATCTCTTGCCTTTTCTCTTCGCTCAGAGACTTTGACATTCCACCTGGCAACCCGCAGACCGGATGAGTAGCTTTGCCACCAAGAATTGCCGTTATCTGTTGCCCGTATGCGCGATGTTTGATAACTTCCTTAGCTACGTCTAAACCTGCTTTTTCGATGACACCTAGGATGTTACGTTTCTCTGCTGGAGCATCTGGGCCAACTATGAAATCTGGACCACCCAAGTAGTAAAAGTGCAACGTGTGATCGTAAATATAGTAACCACAGTTCATGAGTTCGCGAAGTTTCTTTGCTGCTTCTGGAGGTTCAACATTAAAAGCGGCATCTAAAGCTTTGACAGAAGCAAAGTGGTGAGCAACGGGGCAGACTCCACATATCCTAGTAGTAAGTTGGGGCATAAGTTCAGCTCGTCGTCCGATACAGAATTTCTCGAAGCCTCGAAGCTCGGGGATTTTGAGGTAGGCGTTTTCAACATCGCCTTTGTCGTTGAGGAATATGGATACGTTTCCGTGACCTTCAAGCCTTGTGATTGGATCTATGACTATTTCTTTCATTTCTTCATCACCTTTCGTTTAAGAATTGATCCAGGCAAACTGTACATGTAGAATGTGCCGACTGGGTCTTTTATTTGGGCCATTAGCTCGGCGACATCTTCGTCAGTGTACTGTCCGGTTTCCTTGTCCAATCCTAGGACGGCTGCTAAGGCGGTTATCATGCCTGCGCCGACTTCAGGCTGGTTAGGAGCTGCTCCACCGCATCCAGTGCAGGGCATGTCGACTTTGAGGCATTGGGCGTCGCATCCGCTGCGGGTAGCCATGCCCATGCAGATTATGCCTTGCTCCATAAGGCACCGTTCAGGTTCAGGTGTCTTTTCATATACGCGGTAGATTTTGTTGATCTTCTTGTTTTGCCTCACGCGTGGGCATTCGTCGCAGACTGCTGGCAAGGGTGCAAGAACTGAACCTTTGGGGGGAAGCTTTCCTGCCGCAATAGCATCAACCGCGTTTGCGATAAGTTTTACTGGGGGTGGACAACCGGGCAGGTAGTAGTCCACGTCAACTGTCTGTGCGAGAGTTTTGACGGTATCGTAAAACTCTGGAATCTTGAGGGTGCCTTCCTTTACGATGGTCTTGGTTTGAGGCATGACTTTCTCGGGGTTAATGTTTGACTTGTCTTTGATGTAGACATGCTCGAAGATTTCTGCTTGGTCATGCAGGTTTGCCAATCCAGGAACGGACCCTTCGTGAGCACAAGAGCCAAGGGCTACGAGCGTCTTGGATTTTGCACGTAGCAGTTTAGCCATGTGTTCTTGCTCCGAGTTGCGGATGGACCCGTTGAAGAATGTGATATCGATGTGTTTGTCGGGCATCGCTTCCACATCCCTGTACTTGATGTCCATGGCTACTGGCCAGAACACGATGTCCGCAATTTTCACTACTTCAAGGATTTTCTCGTTGATGTCTAGCACGGCTATTTCGCAACCGCCGCAACTTGCAGCCCAATAGAAGGCTATTTTCAGTTTATTGCTCATTTTGTTTTGCACCTTCACTGACTTGTTTTAATATGTTGGATGTGTTTACTCTGAGTTCACCGAAGGCCAGTTCTTCTGGTGTCATACCCAAGGCTAAGCCGAGCAGCTGTGGATAATGCAGAACCGGAATTCCATAGACTTCGTTGAACATTTTTTCTATGCGTAATTCGTTCGTGTCGTACATTATATGGCAGAACGGGCAAATTGTAATTAGAGCCTGTGCATCCACCTGTTTCACATGGCTCAGTTTGTCCCTGGCTAGCTGGAGGGCAATTTTGTCGCTGACACCAACGCTCGGGGCTCCACAGCATTCGGTTTCATCGACGTAATCTAGGCAAGTAGCGCCCGTCGCCTCGATGAGAGTTTTGAGCGTCTGAGGATCTTCGGGGTCGTCAAAGCCGATGTATTCTTTTGGCCTTAGGATGTGACAACCGTTGTGCTCTGCAACTTTGAGCATAGTGAGCGGTCTAACTACTGCTTTCTTTATGTTGTCCACGCCCACGTCTTCTTTGAGCACCTGCAAGATGTGTTTGGTAGTCACTGTTCCCTTAAACTCCAGTCCTGACTCTTTGAGGTGACCATTAATTTGCTCTCTTAATGCCTTGTCTTCCTTTAAAATCTTGTTAACCTTCTTCAGCGTGCCAGCGCAACCTGGGCACAAAGTGATAATATCTAAGCCCTTCTGTTCCGCCAAAACCAGGTTCCTTGCGGCGAGAATCAGCATCGTTTCATGACTGACTGGATCTAGGGGCAACCCGCAGCAGTTAAACTCGGGCATTTCTACAAGTTCTATGCCTAGTTTGGCGAGGACTTTTCGTGCAGAAATCTCATAAGCGGAAACGCGGTAGGGTACTGCGCAGCCAAGGAAAATCAGGTATTTCTTACTGTTTGCACTCATCTTTCGTTTCACCTTTGTTGGTCATTTTGCTGATGAAACTGACGCCTTTGAGGCTCTTCTTAATGCTGTCAGGGTTTCCTTTGGGCAGAGGTGGCAAGCCTAGGCTGTCGCGTTTCTTTATACGTAAATCAGGAATCTTGTAGGCGTACCCAGACTCTAAAACGCTGGTGCACTGATCCTTGAAAACTTGGGGAAAGATGCCTTCTTCTGCAGCCAAGTTTCTGAGTACACGAATGACACTGGCAACTTCCACGTCTTGTGGGCAGCGGTCTGTACATGTGAAGCAAGCAGCACAAAGCCAGAGTGTTTCGCTTTTGAGCACGCGGTCTTTGAGCCCCAAGGATGCCATGCGGAGAATCGTGCGTGGCCTGTAGGAATCGCTGTACCGTGCGACGGGGCAATCGCTCGTGCAGGTTCCACACTGAAAACATTTCAGCAGTTTTTCGCTGCCATGCATCTTTATGAGCTGGTACTTGAATTTCGGGTCAATTTCTGAGGCTCTAACCGGCTCTCTTGTGTCGTCTTTTAATGCTGGTGCAGCGTTTTCTGTCATTAAACAGTAACCCCCTCTTTTCCGTATGTTAATCCTGAATGCCTATTTATCCCATGCTCTTTGAAGGTTAAGGTTAAGAAAATTGCTTTTCGCAGGTGACTTTGGATTCCATGTGCCCTTATCCCTGAAGTTTGGGGCAGCATTTTGATGCACCATACGCGCATGAAGACTCAAAAAGCTCCTTTCTGGTACATAAACGTTCGGTCATGCGGGTATTGTTCTTAACATTCACGGTAAAGATTCCCAAACTGGGGATTTGGGGTTATTCGATAGATTTTAGCGGTTTCTAAACATCAGCGATCTCCGAGAAGGCATCTAAGCCCTAAAGGTAACAAAAAGGGAAGTGGCTTGTATGTTAAACGCAAAGTTTTTTTTCAGCCATTGATAAGTTTCATTGGCAAGAGACCAGTTTATAGAAAATATTAAATGTGATTCTAAACACTATTGGGGCAATAAATCGGCGTCTTCAAAGCAGAGGTTGAACCTTGAAATGAAAATACTCTCTAAAGAAGACTTCACAAACTTTGTGAACGCACTCATAGAAGACAACGCTTGGAACGTTGTGGGCGTCAAAGCAAAAGGCAGCAAATTCGCCTTCGGACCCTTGGAGTCCGCTAGCGAACTCCACCTGGACTATGACGTGACGTTGCTTCCACCTAAGAAGTATTTTTTCCCGCAGCGTGAAACCCTCTTCACATACAATCTGGTCGGTGGATTTTCCGCCAAAAACCCGGCGGAAGCCAAGCCAACTGTGATAATCGGCGTTCACCCATACGACATCGTCGCTCTGTTCCACATGGATGAAATCTTTAGAGAAACAAAGTCCGACCCCTACTATTTTGATAAGAGGAAATCGTCCATAATTATAGGTGTGAACATTCAGAAAATGTCAAGATGGAATTTCTCCGCTTTCATGGGATGCGCAATAGTTGACTACGGCTACGACCTTATGCTAACGGATTTGGGCAACAGGTACGCCATCAGCGTTGGCAGTCAGAAAGGAGGAGAACTCCTGTCCAAATATGCCAAAAACGTCACAGAAGCTTTTGCGCGTGATATCCAGTTGGTTGGCCAGAAGAAACTGAGAAATCATGAACATGTCCCAACAGAAATTCGACTTCTCCCCCGAACTCATCCCTGATTTGTTAAAGAAAGTTTACGAGGAAAGCGGATTCTGGGAGGAGCACTCCGAGAAATGCCTCGCATGCGGTTCTTGCGTACTGGTCTGCCCCACGTGCTACTGCTTTGACGTTAAAGACAACCCTGACCTGTCGCTTGATGGGGGCGAACGTATCCGCACGTGGGATGGTTGTCTGCTCGAAGACTTCGCCAAAGTAGCTTCTGGAGAAAACTTCCGCCCCACGAGACCCACGAGGTACAGACATCGCTATTTCAAGAAGGGCAAGTATCTCTTTGATAAATTCGGGTTCATCTCATGCGTCGGTTGCGGGAGATGCGGCTCAAACTGCCTCCCCGACATAGCTAACCCAGTTAGTCTATTCAATGACATGTATCGAGAAACCCAAAGCGCAGGCACACTGCTAACGGCGACTGCAACTCCGGACGTGAATATCCAGACAGAAGGCAACATAGACTATGTCCCAAGACTTGCGACCATCATTAAGAAGTCGCCGATGACTGCAAACGAAATGTTCCTTGAAATTAAGCTTGACGACGGCTCTGAATTGGGGCATAAGCCCGGGCAGTTCGTGGAAATCTCCGTTTTCGGCGTGGGAGAAGCTCCAATTTCCTTGTCTTCCTCACCCACGAAGAAGGGTACTTTTGAGCTCTGCGTGCGCAAACTGGGCAACGTGACGACTAAGCTGCACGCACTCAACGTGGGAGATCGCGTCGGCGTGAGAGGTCCCTTCGGGACAGGGTTTGATGTTGACTTCTTGAGGGGCAAGAACTTGCTGTTCATCGCCGGTGGCCTGGGAATTGCGCCGCTACGTTCGCTATTCAATTATGTTTTGGACAATAGGAAAGACTATGGTCACGTAAGCCTGTTGTATGGCTGCAAGGAACCGCGTGAGTTGCTTTTTAGGGACGAGATGCGAGCTCTTGAGCATAGGCCTGACGTGGAGTTCCATTCGGCGGTAAACTGGTGTCCCGATGGCGAATTGTGGACGGGCAGCATTGGCGTCATCACAACGCTTATTCCTCAAGTTTCGTTCAACCCAGAAGACATCTATGCAATAGTCTGCGGTCCACCTGTTATGTACAAGTACGTTATTGGTGACCTCAAAGCCCGAAAAGTGCCCGACGATCACATAATAGTCTCTCTTGAACGCAGAATGAAGTGCGGCGTCGGGAAATGTGGCCACTGCCAAATCAACGAAATCTACGTCTGCAAAGATGGCCCCGTGTTTAACTACTCAAGAATCAAGGGCATCCCGGAGGCGCTATAATGCAGAAGCCAAGAGTTGCATTCTTCGATTTTGCTGGATGTGAAGGAGACCAGTTGCAGGTCGCCAACTTGGAAGAGGACATTCTTGCGTTGCTAGGTCAGATAGACGTTGTGAGTTTCCGTGAAATTATGAAGGAGCACAGTGACAACTATGACATCGCATTCGTCGAGGGCTCCTGCACTCGGCTCCAAGACGAGGATAGGCTAAAACAGATCAGGAAGAACGCAAAAATCGTCGTTGCCATCGGCTCCTGCGCCACCATAGGCGGCATTAACTCTCTGCGAAACTACAAAGACCTGGAGGAAGTCCGCAAAACCGTGTACGGAGAGCAGGCGAAGCTGTTTGACACCTATGCGGCGCGACCTATTGACGCGGTAATCAAGGTGGACGCATACGTGCATGGTTGCCCCATAGATAGGGAAGAGTTCCTGGCGGTAGTAAAATCATTGCTAATGGGTAAGAAACCCGACATACCTACATACCCAGTGTGCGTAGAATGTAAGAAGAACGAGAATGTCTGCGCATTTGAACGGGGACAATTTTGTGTTGGAACCGTAACGCGTGCGGGCTGCAACAGTTGCTGTGTCAACCAAGGAACGATTTGCTGGGGATGCCGAGGCTTAATAGACAATCCCAACGAGAACAGCCAGAAAGAAGTCCTCATAAGGTATGGATTGACAGTTGACGATGCAATAGGTAAGTTTAAGCTATATTTCGGTTGGCAGGAGGCAAAAAGATGAATCCAAAAGAAAAAGACGTAAACATAGAAGTTCACCACGTAACCAGAGTGGAAGGTCACGGCAACATATATGTGAACGTTAAGAAAGGAATTGTTGAACGGGCTGAGTGGCGGGTTCCTGAAGCACCTAGATTCTTCGAGGCAATGGTTGTCGGTCGCCAATGGAATGAGCTGCACCACATTACGTCGCGCATCTGCGGCATATGTAGCATCGGACATACACTGGCGTCGCTCAAAGCAACAGAAGCGGCCATGGGCATAACCATAAGCGCTCAAGACCTCAAACTTAGAAAACTTGCCCTCCATGCCGAGAACCTGCAAAGTCACATCTTGCATCTGGGTTTTCTGGTCCTGCCCGACCTGTTGGGCGTAGGCTCAGTCATTCCGCTGACCTCTTCCAATCCCGCAGAGGTCAAAATTGTCCTCCGCTTGCATAGAATAGCCAATGAAATGTCTAACCTTCTCTGTGGAAGAACAACGCATCCTCAAAGGCTTATACCTGGAGGTTTCTCCAAAATCCCGTCGGCAAAGGAGCTGGGGGAACTCAAGAAAAAACTCCAGGACTCAGTGCCAGATCTGCAGACGGTGGCAGCCTTGTTTAAGAGCCTTGCTGGTAAGCTTCCTGCCTTCAAACGGGAGACAGAGTTTATCGGATTGACGAGCCAAGAGGAGTATGCTCTGTACGACGGTCAGCTGGCTTCTACGGACACGGGCAAGGCGCCAGTGAATGAATACCTTTCCTTCACGAACGAGTACATAGTTCCGACTTCCACAGCCAAGTGGACCAAGCACAACCGTGACTCCTACATGGTAGGGGCTCTTGCGAGGTTCAACCTTAACCACGAAAAGCTGTCTCCAATGGCAAAACAGGTAGCCGAGACTCTCGAGCTAAGAGCGATATGCTACAACCCTTTTATGAACAGCATTGCTCAGCTAGTTGAAGTTGTCCACAGCGTGGAGGACTCAATCCGTCTCATAGACGAGCTTGAAGCTGCAGGTCTAAAGCCTCAGTCAGAATACAACAAGCCAGACATCAAGGTCAAAGCAGGCCGCGGAGTTGGCGGAGTCGAAGTTCCCAGAGGCATACTCTTTCACGACTACACCTACAGCGCCAAGGGTGTCTGCACGAAAGCAAACTGCGTCATCCCAACTAACCAGAACCACGGCAACATAGACCTGGACATGAAAGCACTGGTGCCCAAGCTGCTTAGCAAAACAGAGAAGGAAATTGAATTGACCCTCGAAATGCTCGTTAGGGCTTATGACCCCTGCATTTCCTGTTCAACCCACGCTGTCAGAGTGCACTTCGTTTAAACACAGGTCTCTTCTTTTCCCTTCTTTTTGTTCATGCAGGCGCGGATTGCCGAGGTTGTTTGGAATCGCTCTTTCGTGAGACTTGAACTTCAATCTCCTTATTCGTGGTTTCCGTTTCGGCTATTCCTTGTGGGGGTTCAGGCAGCTTATTTAGCATTTCACATTTTTCTTGTGGGAGTTCTTCTTTGAGGCTCAGTGTGCCTTTGACCGTTCCATCGCCGAGGTATTCCAGCTCGAAGCCCATCTTCTTTGTGAGGCTAAGTGCGCGGTAGTTATCGGGAAGCATTATGGCGTACACATTTTCGATATGCATCTCCGTGGCTATGTCTAGAATGTACCCAACCATTTCCGTGCCTAACCCAAGTTCTGCCAGACGATCGCCCACAACGAAGGCCATCTCGCCAGTTTTGCCATCGGGCTCGATGCTAACTCGACCAACGCCAAGAATCTTTCTTCGTCCCTCTTCAAGAAGCTCAGCGACTATTGCTATTTCTCGGTCGTAGTCAATGTTGCAATAGCGTACACGGACCTCGTGTGGGGTGTCTTTAAGCATCTGAAAGAATCGATAACGGATGGATTCTTCACTGAAGCTCTGGAACATCTCTAACCACATCAGCTCGTCTTCGGGTTTTATGGGTCTAAGTAGGACTTCTTGCCCGTTTCTGAGGGCCCAAAGTTTCTCGTACTTCTTGGGGTACGGACTTATGACGAGTTTCTCGTGAGGCTCAAATTTCTTGCACACACTGGCTTTGTCGATGACTATACGTGGCGTCTAGGATGACAGCGTCTTTTTCATTTATGAGCATGGGATTGATGTCGATTTCTTTTATTTGCGGGAAATCTATGAGCAGCTGTGAGAAAAGCAGCAGAGTCTGCTCCAGTTTCCTGAGGTTTGCGGGCGGCGAGCCGCGGTATCCTTTGAGGAGTTTGTAGATTTTGGTTTCTTCCATCATCCGTCTAATGAGCGTGGTGTTCAGCGGCGGCAGACCCATCGAGTAATCCTTGAAGAGTTCCACGCCCACGCCGCCCATTCCAAACAGGACGACAGGCCCGAAGATGGGATCGGTTTTGCCGCCGATGATGACTTCGTAGCCCTTCTTCTGGACCATTGGCTGCACGGTAACGCCGATTATTTGAGCGTTCGGGTTATACGCCGTCGCACGCTGAATAAGCGTGTCGAAAGCTTCCCGCACCTCCGTTGGATCGTGAACGTTGAGGATGACACCGCCTAAGTCGCTCTTGTGAATAATCTGCGGAGACAGAATCTTGAGCACCACCGGGAAGCGCATTTGCTGCGCGTAGGCGATGGCTTCATCTACGTTGTTGGCAACTGCGGTTTTAACGACTGGGAAGTTGTAGTACTTGAGGATTTCTTGGCTTCATCTTCAGTTAGGACTTCGCGGTCTTCGAAGGCAGCATTTTTGAGGATGACGTTTATGGGACGTTTCGGTGGGGCATCCACGGAGAGTTCTTCGGGAGTCTCGTAAATCAGTTCTACGTTGCGTTCATATTGATACATGGTCATGTAGGTTTTAACTGCCTGCTCAGGCGTAGAGTAGGTGGGGATATTGTTTGAGTTGAGAAGGTTGTTGGCCTCCTGCACGGCACCATAGCCCATAAAGCTGGTGAGAATTGTCTTGTTCTGGAAAGCCTTTCCTTTGACCAAGTCCACGATGCTTTTTGCGATGCCCACAGCATCGGAGACTGCTTGCTGAGTGAAAATTACTAATATGCCGTCTACGTTTTCGTCGTTTAAACATGCCTCGACGGCTGCTTTGTATCGATCAGATTTGGCGTCGCCTAAGACGTCGATGGGGTTGCCGTGGCTCCAGAACGATGGCAGAACAGCGTTCAGTGAGTCTAGGGTTTTTTGGCTGAGCTTGGCTATTTTTCCGCCTTGGGCTATAAGGGCATCGGTGGTCATAACTCCTGGTCCGCCCGCGTTAGTGATGATTGCCAAATTTGGGCCTTTGGGCATTGGTTGTGTTCCTAGCACTTCGGCTGCGTTGAAGAGATCTGCAATTTCGTCGACGCGTACGATACCTGCACGTTTGAACGCCGCGTCGTAAGAGCGTCTTCACCTGAAAGAGAACCCGTGTGTGAGGCTGCTGCTTTGGCGCTTTCGCTAAACCTGCCCGACTTAACAACGATTATAGGTTTGGTGCGTGCAAAGTGGCGGGCGGCGCTCATGAATTTGCGGGCTTCCGTTATACCTTCAACATACATTAGAATGCTTTTCGTTTTGGGATCGGTGCCGAAGTAGTCTATGAGATCGCCGAAGTCCACATCTATCATGCTGCCGACGGAGACGAAGTTGCTGAAACCTATGTTCTCATGTATTGCCCAATCCAGAATTGCGGAGCCTAATGCGCCGCTTTGGCTCAGAAATGCGATGTTACCTGCCTTGGGCACTTTGTCTACGAAGGTGGCGTTCAAATTTATGCGTGGGCGAATGATGCCAATGCAGTTTGGTCCTACGATGCGGATGTTATACTTCTTGGCAACTTCCATAATTCGTTCTTCCAACGCTTTGCCATCTGGACCCGTTTCCTTAAAGCCTGCCGACACAATTATGGCGCCTTTAACGCCTGCCTTTCCGCATTCTTCGACCACGTCGGGGACAGTTATAGCTGGTGTAGCTATCATGACTAAATCTACGGATTGAGGAATGGCTGTAATGGAAGGGTAGGTCTTGGTGCCTAAAATGTCGGGTTTACGGTTGTTAACAAAGTAAACTTTCCCTGCGTAGCCCAGCCTCGTGAAGTTTTTCACGATGGCGTATCCTACGGATCCTTCCGTGTCACTGGCTCCGATGATGGCTACGCTTTGAGGGTTAAAGATCTTGTCAAGGTTCAAGGTACCCATTTCGGTATTAGCCTTCTGCGATTTAGGGTTCGAATGAACGGAGAAATTAAAAGCTTGTGCACCCGCCATCCGTGTCTGATGATGGTATATTCGCCGTATAGCCATGAACGCATTGATTTCCCGTGCGTCTCAGTCGCATGATGGATTTTTAACCGAATCGAGCATCAGTTTAGCGTCGTAGTCGTTTGTTTGTTTTCAATGTGTGACAGAGTCACATGAACAGCGAAACGGACTTCAGTCGAGGCCAACTTTTTGCTGATCCAGTTGGCTCTTCCGTAAATGCCTCGTTTTCTTTTAGCCAGTTCACCGGAAAGTATATTTCTCATCCGCAATCTGCTTAAGCAGCCTCCATAAGCAGAAGTGAACCCACATGACAGTCAAAGCAGTTATATTCGACTTAGATGGAACAATCGTCGCATTCAACCTTGACTACAAGGAGATGCGTGCTGAAGTTCGAGGCTACCTAATCAGAATGGGCGTCCCGACCTCTGTGCTTTCTACAAACGAAAACATCTTTGAAATGCTCAAGAAAACAAAGCTATTTCTAACCAACACTGGAAGAACGGCAGAGTCTGCGAAAAAAATCCGGGTGGAAGCCTTGAGCATCGCGGAAAAATACGAATTAGAAGCCGCCACAAAGACAAGCTTACTGCCAGGCGCTGTCGAGACACTAAAGGCACTCAAGAAAATGGGGCTCAAAATGGCTCTGTGCACCATTAACAGCCAAAAATCCACAGAGCAAATCCTCAACCGATTCAAAATCGCAGAATACTTCGATGCAACCATTCCCCGTGAAAAAGTCAACCAGGTGAAGCCTAACTCTGAGCACTGCAACTTTGCATTGAAGGCACTTGGCATGGCCGCAATTGAGACTCTGGTTGTAGGCGACAGCGTCAACGATGTGCTGGTAGCCCGCGAAGTGAAGGCAGTGGCAGTGGGGTTAACAACTGGCGTCTCCACCCAAGAGCAGCTGAAGAGGCAAGGCGCCAACTTCATCATAACGTCGATAACTGACTTGCCATTGCTTGTTGAGCAGCTTAACAAACCTCCGCAGCGGCCTTAGCCTTGATGTAGCTAATTCAGTTTCTTCACTTCTTAGTTCCAGAGTTTTGTGGCAGTTTATGCATCGAATCAAGTTCAGCTCAAACCCGTTTAGGATGTCAAAGTGCCGCTGCGTGTAACTCCGCTGTATTGCGTGGTCACAGACCGCCTGAGAAACAGAGGCTAGTGTCGCCTCTTTTCATTATCTCCTTTCCTCAAACTAGGTTTCTCATCTGGAAAGATAACCGTTGTGGAACAATCTTCTATCCCAAAGCGTTAACCTTCCAGTGTGCAAATGTACTTTCCGCTTACAATCACACGATGATGAGTCCGATCTTCTGAATTATTCAAAATGGAAACAAACGATTAAGTTTTTAGCGGTGCTGCTATCATTACAATGGCCCGATTTTCCCGCTTTATCTTTATGTAGCTAAGGCAAAAGAACACCCAAAGCCTGAATCTCGCTCTATCAGAAAAATCAGAGTCCAGTGCTATTGGGAGCGGCGTGCACCCGAGAAGAACTCAAAGGAGGAGAGAGGAGAGGAAGAGGAATACAAACGGGATGCACGCCACACATAAAATTCTAAGAGGATCCAACTGAGAACGCGTTAACCAGTCTGGTTTTCAGGTTGGCGGATTTTTTTTCTGAAGTTTTGACTTTCTGCGATGACTTGCTTGTTATGAACACTGATTCTCCCCGCTCCAACCGCTCCTGCACGGTTAGAAAATCCACGTCTTTGCCTTCATGAACTTCCACCTCTTGGCTAGAGTCGTTTCGCAGGGATAGCACTTGAAAACTGCGCGGGGTCGTTTTCTTGATTGTGAAGGTTCTGGATAACATAGCCTTTCTCCTTTTAGGTTCAATTTTGTTTTGGAAAATGCTCTTGTGGCAATTGATATTTGGCGTCGTGAATTCTTAAAGCTATGTGACTGTAGCTGCACAGCCACACAAATGTCTGCTTAAAAACTGGCGTTTAATGCAGAATGAATCTGAGAATGCTGTCCTTCTCCTGAAGTGAATTCATGGTCAAGTCAGGGTTCGCTTCCGCAAGTTCTTCCTTGCTGTAGGCACCTTGGGCGACTGCGATGCAAGCCATGTTTCCGGTTTTGGCAGCTTTGACCCCGAAAATTGAATCCTCTAAAACCACGCAATTCTCAGGCGCGATCCCCAGTTTCTGCGCGGTTCTTAAAAATATCTCTGGGTCAGGCTTCGACTTCGTCACTTCATCGACCGTGACGACTGTGCTAAAAAATCGCCCAACGTCCAAGGCGTCTAACAGGCGGTTTATGATTGGACGGTTATTCATGGATGCCAGCCCCATAATGACTTTTCCGTTGAGGGACTCGAGAAGTTCTTTGGCGCCTGCGAATAATGTGACCTCGTCGAATTTTTCGATAGCAACCCTGACTTTCACGCCGACCAGCCGCCGAACAACTTCGTTGTCGACTGGCAGACCTTTGACTTGTAGAATTTCCCGAAATGTCCAAGCGGCGCCTACCCCTATCCTACGCTCGATAAACTCGTCCTCTACATCCGTATCCAGAACCTCGTGAAGTGCGCCGTGAAAAGAAGCCAGAATCGCCTTTTTGGAGTCAGCCAGAGTTCCGTCCCAGTCAAAGATGACAGCGTCAAACATGAAAGCAACGCCCCTTTTCAAGACCCTTTCTGCGTTTTATTTACATTCTGGGCAGACTTTTTCTCGGATCTGCGAGCTCTTCTTAGTTGCCTGTTCAACTGCCCGCATCAACGCTTGCCTTACCTTGGCTCTTTCCAGCTCGTAGACCGCTTCGATGGTTGTTCCGCCTGGGGTGGTGACCATGTCGCGGATTTTTGCTGGATGCTCAGGCAGGTCCATGATAAGTTTTGCAGTCCCAAACATGACTTGAGCGGCAGCTTTTTCCGCAATTTCTCGAGGCAAACCCACTTTGAGTCCTGCGTAGGTTAAAGCTTCGGCGATTATGGACATGTAGCCTGGCCCGCTACCGCTTAGCCCTGTGATGGCGTCCATGTATTTCTCATCCACCTCGTCGCTTACACCCATCAAGTTCAATAGGGCTTTAATTTTTTCCTTATCTTCTTTTGTGACGGCAGCGTCGCAGCAAAAAGCCGTGTACGAAGCCTGTACCAACGCACCAATGTTAGGCATAATCCTGACGACTTTAGCTTCAGGAACGTCTTTCTTTATGAACGAGAGGGGCACAGTGGCAGCGGTTGAGATGACGAGTTTACCTTTGGTTTCCTTGCTGATTTCCTTAAGCACCTTGGAAAGGTCACCTGGTTTGACACTGACGAATATTATGTCTGCCTCGGATGCAGCTTTACGGTTGTCCGCGGAAACCACAACGCCCAGAGATTCGAATTCTTTGAGTTTTTCAGTCATTAAATCTGCGGCTGCAATTTTGCCTTGGTATTTACCTTTGAGAAGACTTTTGATAATGGAGCCACCCATCATGCCGGCGCCTATGACTGCTACTCTTTCGGACACACAAATCCACCGCTGAGTCAACTAAATTCCCATTTTCGTTTACTACTAACCGTCTGTGCTCTTAAACTTTTACAGCTAGCAATAAGCCTAACTCCGAGAAGCAAGTTTCCGCAGTGTGTCCTGCACGGCAGCAGCTGACGCGTTTGTTCTAACACCGCGAGAATTAAAATGCGTAGCCTCCGCCCTGAAGCCGCCTTCGTGCAAAGCTTGGAAAAACGCAGCTGTCGAGGGCGCAGGCAGCCGTATTTTTCCACTTAACTTGTCCAAGACAAAGTAAGTAGGAGGCATGTCCGCTTCTGTTCTGGTTAGAGAGAGGAGTTTGCCGATCTTGCCACTGTTTCTAAACGCGGTTTTAGCGCTTTCCTTAACCATAGAATCAATGAATGCTGAGTCGAAGATTCCCCTCAACCAAAGAGGCCCCGCGTAGTCCATTTTTGCTTCACATTCGGGACATTTTGCCGCGGAATCAGGGAAGGGTTTGGATGCGATTTCCCTGTGCAAGCAGTGGAAGCAGTGGAGCACATATCCGACATTTCTAACAGCGTGGTCAGCTTTTTGAGCGCCGTACCCAATCTGCGCATAGACCCGAATATAGTGATTACTGCAATGGCTAAAGAGGATTCGAACACCGATGTCATGTTTCGCTGCGGTCGATGCAACGCATCCGGACAGTAGACGGACAGCGAGTTCTTGGCAGTACTCAGTGCGTAGAGGTCTGCCGCCGTACTTACGCACGCACGCTTTTGGATTAACTCCACAAAGCGGCGCCATATCCGTAGCTGTAGCGGCGAGCAAACCATTGTTGCGTAGCGCCTGCACTGCAGCCTCCAAATACGGAACAGGGGTGCCAAACGGATCGATGTCGATTATGTCGAAGCGTTCTTCGGCGCGCCATATTCACCTAGAAGGCGGTTAGCGTCTTTGTGCTTCAGCTTTACGCGGTCTTGAAGTTTATTGAGCGCTACATTGTAAGCTGCGAGTCGGATGCTGTGCTGGTTTATATCGCCGCTGATAACCTCTTTGATGCCGTCGATTTCCATTGCAAAACGTATGCCTCGTATGCCCGTGCCCGTGTGAGGCTCACAAATCGTGATTTCCCTGTTGAACATGCGTTGGTAAGCTTTGAAAGCTAACACCGTCACATCGCGATTAAATTCCATCACGGGGTTGTAGAAAACCGGCGCCTTACTGGGAGCGTAGTCAGAAGGGCATACTCCGTAGGCGGCGAGTTTGGGCACCAAGGCTTGGATTTTGCCTTCTTTAGCAATTTCGGAGGGAAAATCAGGTTCAAATTTATTCTCCATCGTCTGCGCCCAAAGTTCTTGTTGCTGGAAAAAAGATTTTATGGACATATTAGACTTCTGGTTAATTTGAGCGTGAAAATATCTTGGAAAAGCGTCTTCTTATTTTGACGGGAAGCCCAGGAGCAGGAAAAACTACTGTCTTCACAAGAGCGGTTGAGGCTTTGCGGGCGCAGGGCTACAGCGTGGGCGGGATTGTCAGCCGCGAAGTCCGCAGAGGCGAAATCCGAGTGGGCTTCGAAATCGAAGACCTGAAAAGCGGGGAGAGGGGTTGGCTGGCCCACGCCGAATTCGAGTTTGGTCCACGGGTCGGTAGATACCACGTTAACTTGCAGGACCTTGACAAAGTCGGCACGTCAGCAATTCTAACAGCGTTAAAAAGCTACGATGTCTTAGCCATCGACGAAATTGGGCCAATGGAATTGCTCTCCCAAAGATTCAAGGAAGCCGCTCAAAAAGTCCTTGACAGCAACAAAGCAGTCTTGGCTGTTGTGCACCAAAGAGCCAAAGACAAACTGGTAATTGAAGCGAAAAATCGGGAGGATGCCGAGGTTCTGACTGTGACAGCTGAAAACAGAGATACGCTGTCAGCTGTTGCCACGTCAAAAGTCGTAGCGTTTCTTGAGCGTTGCCACTAGATGCGGCTGCGACAGCCACGTTGTCAAGGGTATGGAAAAAAGGCAGAAAGGCGCGAGCAGCAAGTTGCTAAACATTGACAAATTAGTGCAGCATTGTTGTAGTTTGTTGCAGTGTGGGTACAGTCACAAGGTCTTATAAACTTTCGGAGACGTATTGGGTATTCAGTGTCCTGAAGCCATCAAACGTTGCATCCATGTTTGGCGGGTAAGGAATCAGCAAAACGCGGAGAAAAATGTCCCCTCATTCCCCAATAAAGGTTCCTTTTTCAGTCCGCGCTGGCTGATGAGCCTATCCCGTCAAACCTTCCTTTTGGGACACGAAAGAAATCCGCATCTCCTAAATTCACTACAGGTGCAATGAGAGACCTGCATTCAACTCAACCCACAAAACCACTGACGCCACAACAACCTCGACGATGGAGAGGACTGCACCGACTTTAAGGTAGCTTCTAAGGCTGATGTTTACACCTTTGCGCTTCATAGTTTCAAGCCAAGCGTTGCGTTCAGTATAAGAAATTCGCTAGCTGAAACAAACAAAAACTAGGGTAAGAAGACAGAAATTGAAAGAATGGACGAATGGAAGAGGAAAGAGGTTTACTCTTTCTTTGGCTTGCTGGGGCGTAGCGAGCGTACGGTTGCTCCTGCACGCCACATTTCGCTGTTGCCCATGGCTTTGAGTTCGTCTGCAAGTTTTTGGCGGTAGTCAGTCGCCTTGCTTCTATCCAGCACGATACGTGTTTCTTCGCCTGCAGCAACCAAGTCGTAGAGCGACTCAAAGAGGGGTTGGTTGGCTTCGCGGAAGCGGTCCCTCCAGCGGAGCGCACCGATGCGCGCGGTTTCGCTGCAGTTGCAATACATCCAGTCCATGCCGTTCTCGTCAACCAGGCGTATTAAGCTTTGAGTGAGTTCTTCGACGGTTTCGTTGAAGGCTTCACTGGGGCTATGTCCTCGCTCGCGCAGTGTTGTTGTATTGGGCTTCCATTATGCCTGCTAATGCGCCCATGAGGACTCCGCGTTCGCCTGTTAGGTCACTGTATACTTCTTTTTCGAAGGTGGTTGGGAAGAGGTATCCTGCGCCAATGGCGATGCCTAGGGCTTTCACGCGGTCTTGTGCTTTGCCTGTGGCGTCTTGGGGTACGCGAAGCTGCAGTTTATTCCGCTTCCGTCGACAAAGTTTCTGCGGACGGATGTACCTGAGCCTTTTGGAGCAACAAGGATTACGTCAACGTCCTTGGGTGGGATGACGCCTGTTTGTTCTTTGTAGACTATGCTGAATCCGTGGCTGAAGTAGAGTGCGTCTCCAGCTTTCACGAATTTTTTGACTGTTGGCCACGCATCTTTCTGCCCTGCGTCGGTAAGGAGGAACATTTTGATCGTTCCACGTTTTGCAGCTTCTTCCATCGAAAAGAGAGTTCTCGCCTGGAACCCATCCGTCTGCTACTGCTTTGTCCCAGTAGGCTTTGTTGCCGGTCCGGTATTTTCTTGTCCGATTATGACTTTTACTCCGTTGTCCCGCATGTTAAGCGCCTGTGCTTGACCTTGGATCCCATATCCTAGGGAGACAACAACTTCGTTTTTGAGGATTTTTTGTGCTTGTTGGACTGTGAATTCTTTTCGTGTGATGACGTCTTCTTTTACGCCGCCAAAATCTATCTTAACCATTTGTGATTCCTTCAAGGCTGACTATGTGATTAACAGGACATAATTAAGACTTACCCACCGCTGGAACAAAATTAGCAAAAAAAGCTGTTTCTGCTCTTAAATTAGCTAATTTACGCAGCAACGTTGGCGAAGACCTTGGTTTGTCGGAGGCGTCGTTGCTTTTGTTATTGCCCTCTTTTAAAACTGCCAAACCTTGTTTTCTCGTTGCTCGGTCGGTTATTCTGTGAAAAGTCTTTTATCCTTAGTAGGTCCACATACCCATGGTGAATGTACATGCCATCGCTTGAGAAGAAAAACAAAGCAAAGAAAGCTAAACACGCTGCAAAGACTGGTAAGCAGTAAACTGACAGGGTTTTCCTGCTTCTGACCATTTGCCATATTGCGCAGCCGCTGTATTAGTATACTTCATCGTTTTTTGCTCAACTGAATTTTAGAACCCGTCTATTGCCCTAGAGAAGTGTAGATTTAGTCGTGATTAGTGAGCTGACAGGCATGGCTGTAAAGCAAAACGAGTGCCAAGCATCGGTTACGGCTTATTTAGGCGCGGCTAAAGTGGCTTGCGTTGCGGCTTGTAAGTTTAAACCAAAAACAGCAAGCAGTCAACAAAAGGCGCAACCGAAGCTTCTCAGGCTAAACTAATATGTGCCTTTCCGCATTGCTTGAACAGAGGGAAACCAACTGACCAAGTCACTCATGCCAGAGCAAATCAGAGTATCCGTCGGATCAGCCATAGCTCTTGGGTTGTTAGAAGGCAAACTGGATGCGGAACCAACAACAGCCTATCTCATGACTCACAAGACTGGTAAATGTACAGCAAACTGCGCCTTCTGCCCCCAAGCCAAAGGCAGCCAAAGCAAGAATGAACTTCTCTCCCGTGTTTCCTGGCCAGCCTTCTCAACTGCAGGCGTAATCACGCAAATCAAAAACGCGGCGGAAGCTGGAAAAATCAAGCGTGTCTGCATTCAAGCGCTCAATTATCCACAGGTTTTTGGTGAAGTCTGTCTGTTCGTTCAAACTCTTAAGGCAGAAACGTCTATACCAGTTTCGGTTTCCTGTCAGCCGCAGTCCAGCCAAAACATGTGCTAGCCAAAGCGGGTGCGGATCGCATTGGCATAGCAATTGACGCTGCAACGGAGCGGCTTTTCGAGAAGGTCAAAGGTGAGGAAGTCGGAGGCCCCTACAATTGGCAAAATGAATTGTTGCTGCTTCGCACGGCAATCGGGGTTTTTGGTGAAGGCAACGTAAGCACCACTTAATCGTCGGCTTGGGGGAAACTGAAAAGGAGGCCTGCAGCCTTCTCCAATATTGCGTTGACATGGGAGTGCTGCTTGCCCTTTTCGCGTTCACACCTGTTCGGGGAACCGCTTTGGCAGAACATGCTAAGCCGTCACTTAGACTTATAGGCGCGTTCAGATTGCGAGGTATTTGCTTGTACATGCGTTGACTCGGTTTGAAGACATGGACTTTCAGGCTGAAGGGCAAGAAATTGTTGATTTTGGCATTGACAAGGAGCCTCTGGTAGCGCTGGTGGAGTCTGGGAAGCCGTTCCTCACCTCAGGGTGCAATGACTGCAACCGTCCTTTCTACAACGAAAAACCCAGTGGCCCCATCTACAACTACCCCAGAAAGCCGACTGCACGAGAAATATCAGCCATTAAGAAGTTGTTGGAGTTGGATTAGGAAAGCGAAAAGCCGGTCAGCTTATTTAGTTGTCGGTGTGAACGCTTTCTCGCTGCCTTCGCCTGTCTGGGGTAACTTGGGTTTTGCCTTGTCACCTGCTCGACGAGGCGCCAAAACTCTGGTAAGACCAAGCCTTTCTGCAGTTCTTTAAGCAGCTTCTTGACTTGGTAGAAGGTCATTTGGGATTCGCCTTTGTCCAAGCTTTCTCCAGGACCCCTCACATGCCGCAAGATCTCATCTATCTGGCGTGGAGAAGCCCGAATGCCCGCTTTCTCCAGCAGACCTTGCAAGAGCGTTTGTCCAGTGTTTCTGCCGACGAATAGGTTGGTTTCGCGTCCAACGATTTCAGGCGGGAAAGCCTCAAACATCAGTGGATGTGCTAACATACCCTCTACGTGCTCATCTATTTCGTGGGTGAATATGTTGTCTCCGACAATGGGCTTGTGGAATTGAATTGGCAACGCGAATGATTTCTCCGTTAGTTGCGCCAATCGGTATATTCGTTCCATGTCGATGCCCGTATCAATGTTGTATAACAGTTCCAAGGCTGTGACCACTTCTTCAAATGGTGCCAGCCCGCGCGTTCGCCGTAGCCGATGAGACTTGTATGCAGGTAAGTGGCACCTTCCTCCACGGAAGCCAGAGTGTTCGCGGTGGCCAAACCGAAGTCGTTGTGGCAGTGCACAGAAAGCGGGATTTTCTTCCGAACTGCGTCAGGCAGTCCGTCCCGAACGTGACTAATCAAGTACCTCATGGCTAAGGGTCGCAGGAAGCCTACGGTATCGGCTATTGCGAGCTTGGTGGCTCCCGCGGCAACTGCTTTCTCGAAAATCGTCAGGATGTCCTCGAGCGGCGTGCGGCTGCCATCAGAAAGCACGAAGTTCACGGTTACGCCATGCTTCTTCGCATATTCGATGCTTTCGACTATACGTTTGACCGCTTCATCTTTAGAAATTCTCAACCTGTATTTCAGGTTTAAACCGTTAATGGCCGCTTCAATGTTAATTTCCTTCATTCCCGCTTCTAGACAAGCGTCAACGTGAGTTTTGGCAGCCGCTGACAAGGCGGTCAACGTGGCTTTTGAGAAGGATTCGTTCACGATACGTTTGACGCTGCGTTTCTCATCCTCGCTTAAGCCTGGAAAACCTACATTAATGACGGCAATGCCAGTTTCATCCATCATCTTGGCAAGCTTCACTTTTTCCACGTATGTCAAAAAGACCATGGGGGTTTTAATGCCTTCTCGGAAAGTCTCATCCACAATGTAGACACGATCAGGCAATTTGGGCGGCAAGTTCTTACGGAGGCGGTTGTAGTTAGCGATTAAGCCTTGGGCCTCAGCTTCTTAAATATGGTCTTCCTCATCAGCCACACAATCCGGTCCAATAAGGCGGCGGTTAACTATTTGATATTCTTACGAGCGCTTATATAAGAACTGTGACACACACCATATAGCTTCAGCTCTTCAAATCCGCTTTCATCCCCCGGATCCGGCTCATTATAGTCAGAACGAGAGTTGCTTGAACGGAAGATGAACAGGAGGTGAGGCTACAAGAACACAAACGATCCGGTTGTCTGAGAGCCAAATCAATACGCTCTCTTGAGGCAAAAGTCTTGATTGAAAGGTTAACGAAAACCAAATATATTGGGCACCGAAAAACTGGTGCGGGGTTAATTACCCGATGCAAACGCCAGAGGAGTTGAAGGAAAGAATACGCGGGCTAGAACGGAACGTGCTCATCTCCAAAACGAATTAGAAAAGCTGCGCAAAGCTGCTGAAAATCACGCTGCCGAATTGGAAGAAGACATAAACCGCATGCGCGAAGAAGCAAAGATTCTAAACGAGATTGTAGCCGCTGATGAGAAAAATGAAGGCATTCCCCCCGTTACTCAACCCAACCCGCCGCTTGCGGCTCCCGCTACAGCTCGCCGAACCTGAAGTCTCCTACGAACCAACTGTCCCCGTAAGCGCGGAGGGTGAAGCGAAGGAGACCAAATCAGAGTTTGAATCTATCTTGAAAACACTAACTGCCAATGAACGCAAAGTCGTCGAACTACTATTAGCTCATGACGGAAAATATCGGCAACGACTTATTCGAACTGAAGCCGGACTCAGCTGGCTCGAAACTCGCAAAATAATTTCGCATCTATCTGAGCGCGGCGTAGCGACCACAGAAACGAGCGGCGCCGAAGCCTATGTTGCTCTAGCCAACAAGTGGAAACAAGCTTCATTATAGCTAACGACAAACCAGTCAGGTAGCGCTCAATTCCTCTGCAATCTCGCCTGTCTTCCCGCTCTCTTTACCTTGATTCGTACTTGCGAATAACATGAATCCTATGTAAGTTGCAGTGTCTGATGAAAACGCGAAAGCTGCATTCACAAAAAATTCTTGAGATCAAAAAACACGCCTTAAGAATTAAAGTCAACTACATTTATAGCAGAGAAAGTCTCCTGAAAGAGCAGCAAACGTCCGGTTGGTTCCAAATGAACACTTGGCGCATCCTCAAACTCGAATCTAACAATGCAGCCATGAACATGGCGATCGACGAAGCGATCTTGCAGTCGCGCGTGTCAGAAATGGTTCCGAACACGTTGCGGTTTTACCAATGGAATCCCAGCGCTGTCTCAATCGGTAGGTTCCAGAAACTCGAAAACGAAGTGAACGTTGAAGCTTGCCGCGAGTTGGGTGTGGATGTTGTGCGCAGAATGAGTGGCGGCGGAACCGTGTACCACGACGCGGAAGGTGAGGTGACCTACAGCGTCATTTCCAAACCCGAGGACATGGGCGCCAAAGACATAACAGAAGTCTACTCACGCATCTATGCCTCTATAAGCGAAGCGCTTCGGATGTTGGGCATCCCAACCGACTTCAGCCCAGGCGACTCCAAAAACTGCCCAAACCTAACCGTGAAGACGGGCAGATCAGCGGCAGCGCACAAGCCAACAGAAACGGCATCGTACTACAGCACGGCACATTGCTCTTGGATGTGGATTTACCAAGGATGTTCAAGTTACTTCGGGT
>CAVOWB010000019.1:0-110552 GCA_963699995.1 Candidatus Bathyarchaeota archaeon
GTAAGCGGACCAACTGTGGACCCAGAAGACGGCGTATTCCTCTTCAACGAGCCAGTAACTAGGAAACGATGGGGCTACAGCCTCGCAACAGGTATGCAACTGTGGGAAAGCGCACCTGAACCCCAAATGAACTTCTACAGCATGGGCACCAACATATACAACGGTATGCTGCTTTCAACGGGCTTTGCAGGAGTGCTAATTGCATACAACATTCAAACGGGCAAAGTGCTGTGGAACTACACTGCGGCACAAGTGGGATTCGAGTCTCCTTACGGCAACTACCCGATTAACATTTGCGCTATCGCTGACGGAAAAATCTACCTCATCACCGGCGAACACTCAATAACCCAGCCCATGTGGCGCGGCCCAAACTTGCGCTGCATCAACGCATCAAACGGAGCTGAACTGTGGAAGATTATGCAGTTTGGAGCTGACGGCGGGGCATCTCTGGGAGGAATGTACGTGGTGATGGCAGACGGCTTCATTGTAGGGCTCAACCAATACGACGGGCAAATATACTGCTACGGCAAGGGACCGAGCGCCACTACAGTTTCCGCACCTCAAACTTTCATTCCGAGGGGCACTCAAGTGCTGATTCAAGGAACTGTAACTGATCAAGCGCCAGGCGCAAAGAAGATCTCTGAGACAAGAGGCTTCGAGGTTGCAGCCATCAGCGACGTGGACCAGCAAGCATGGATGGAGTACCTCTACGAGCAACAAGCCAAACCAACCAACGCAAAAGGCGTCCCAGTACACATAACCGCGACAGACCCCAACAGCAACTTCCAAGACCTCGGCACAGCAACCAGTGACAGCAGCGGATTCTACAGCTTGGCATGGATGCCGCCGGTTCCAGGAAAATACGTGGTCACAGCAACCTTCGAAGGAAGCAAATCCTACTACCAATCATCCGCAAAAGCAGCATTCGGAGTATCAGAAGCAGCCTCAGCGAGTCCCGCAGTAACGTCAACTCCAGGACAAACAGCAACGCCAGCAGTGCCTACACCACGCCCTTGCAGCCGGTTTCGCCCTCGCCAACTCAGGCAGTTACTCCTCCAACCAGCGCGGAACCAACGACAACCTACATCGCTATCGGCTTGGCAGTTATGGTCATAGTCGCAGTCGCAGCAGCACTAGTCCTTAGAAGACGAAAGTAGAAAATAAACTCCTTTCTTTTTTTGTTCGGACATAACAATTAAGAAGCAAAATAGCGGGGCGAGAGCGCATTTAGAATTTTGTCGCGTTTGGGTTTCATCCTTACTCTTCTATGATCTGCGTTCCAGGGTCCCAGCAAACTCAGCCATTTTCACAAGGGGAAGAATCGTGTAGGTCGGCGTCAAACGACTTTGTCCTTTAGAAGCTACGCAATTCCTTGACTCGCCCAGCGTTGATGTCTGCCTGACCCCGCTGGATCGACTTCAGCATCACGGGATCGCCGAAAACCTCGAGGGTTTCCATTAGTTCACCCATCAGCTTGGTGGCTTCCTCCAGCTTCTGCTTGGTTTCAAACAGAAGCCTGCGGTCTTCCTCGTCTAAAAAAGACATCTTAGCCATCAAACCACACATCTGTACAAGTGCAGCCAAACTAAAAGGTTTCTCAGTTCCTGAGCCTTGGCAAAATCTTGTTATTAACCGCGCAAGAAAGGAAGAAACCGGGCATGATTTTCCTAATTTCCAAGAAAGAAGAACTGCAATCCAACATAGACCTCGGCACGGCGCTGAAGCTACCAAGGATATTGAGTAAACGCTATAACATACGCGGGCTTTAAACTTCCTATTGCGATTCGAAATGCGTTGCGTTGATGAATGAGGACAGGATTTTGAAAGTACTCTTGATTCAAGGCTACTGTGGGCCAAAGGATAGGGTACTTCCTGTGTTTCCGTTAGGGTTAGCGTACTTAAGTCAGGCTTTGGGAGAGCATGAATGCACTGTTCTGGACCCAAACATCGAGGAACACCCATTTTCCGCAATGAAAAAAGCGATTGAGAAAACAGAGCCCGACGTGATTGGTATTTCTTTGAGAAATATTGACATTAATTCTTTCTCTTTTTTGCCATATTTTGGGTCGATGCTCAAGTTGGTTAAGAAACTGAGCCCGGACGCAAAGGTAGTTGTGGGAGGAACAGGGTTTTCGCTTTTCCCTGAAGAGATTATGCAGAAATGGCCAGAAATTGACTTTGGCGTTTTTCTTGAGGGAGAAGTTTCGTTTCCGGCTCTGCTCAAGAACCTGGATCAGCCGCAACAAGTTAGAGGCATTTATTTCCGAAGGGGCGAAAAAGTATTCTTCACAGGCAGGAGCTCCCCTCATGGACTTTGACACGACTGCCCGAACCTCCAAGAGATCTCCCCGGACTAAGCCTGAAAAGTTACAGCAAATTTCCCTTTTCTGTGGGCGTTCAAACCTTGCGAGGCTGTTGCCTCAATTGCGCATACTGCACGTACCCCTATCTTCAAGGAAGGGCTATTCGACTGCGCTCCCCAAAAAAAGTCGCCGACGAAATCGAACATCTCGCAAACTCGTACGGAATACGCGAAGTCTATTTTGCAGACCCAATCTTCAACTTCCCATTGGAACATGCCCGCAGCGTCTGCAGAGAGCTTACAAACAGAAAATTGCCCATAAATTGGGTAGCGTATTTCCGCGAAGACTCAATCAACAGGCAGTTTCTGATTGAAGCAAGGGATTCAGGGTGCGTACGCTTCGAATTCTCCCCCGACGGCGCCTCACAACACGCGCTTGAGGTGCTGCAGAAAGGCATCTCCATTGGAGACATCAAACGAACCTGCGAACTAATCAACGAAATTGACGGGATTAACGCGAACTTCAACTTCTTCTGCAACGTTCCGGGGAAAACCCGAAAACCGTCGCGGACTTCTATAAGCTGCTCAGCTGGATTCAAATCAAATGCCGAAAAAAACCACCAAGCATTTACCTCACCAAAATTCGCATTTACCCGCACACAGGAATACATGCCATTGCGAAGCGTCAAGGATTGGTTGGCAAGGGGCAAAGCTTGCTGAAGCCGACTTTCTATGATCCGCCTCCATTTAACCTCGTGTACTCACCGGCAAAAGCGACATTGTCGCCCTCATTTGGCATTCGTCGCTTTGTCGGAGTTGCGAGTCAACCGTTAATATGGGCAAAGACGGGGCTCGAAAAGCTCTCTCATGTTTCGAGTTAAGAGCGCCGTTGTGCATTCCTGAAAGATAGAGAAGGCAGTAAAACAAACCGTTAGCTTTCTTATGATGAGAAATAGTTGTTTTGCAGACTCATTTTCCTCCTACTCATATGCAATAATTATCCCAATATATGTTAATTACAATTCAGGTATACTTAATTTTAAAATAATTGTTCAAGAAAAGCATAATTGCTTGTATCAGGCAACGGGAAAAAAGAAAATGTTTATAAATACGCAAGCCTTGAGTATTGACTTACCCGAGAAGGGTCAAAAAAGGGACATATATGAGACGCGGAAAACTCGAGATGTACATTCACATCCTCAAAGTTCTTGCCCATAACGGTCCACTGAAGTTAACACACATAATGTACAAAGCAAACCTAAACTGCAGTGTACTGAAGGAATACTTGGATTTCCTAAAAAAACAAAGCCTAGTTGAAGAGCGCACAGTAGGCAAAGCCAAGATAGTTTTCGCAATTACCCAACGTGGAATAATGGTGTTGAAGTATTTCCGCGAGCTCCAACAAGCACTCCCAACAGAGGAAGAATCGACAAACCGCATCTCAACGCCAATCTGGTAACGCACGCCTTTTCACAAGCTCTGCACGCTTCACAAGCCTCGGAGACACCAAAAGAAGCCAATTGAAGTGCCCCCTCTCGGGCACTTTGTTAAACAAAACGTTAGCATTCCTTGAGAGTCTAAACGCGCTCGTCAATTGATTGGTTCAGATGCACTGGGCTTGAATCTTTTAGCACGCACCACACAAACATGCATAAGTGACCACAAACGACGACAATTTCTTCTAATTAATCCTCCTTGAACGGTATTCTATTGGAGGGGGTATCTATCACTGCACTTAGGAGTGAGACAAAAAGATGAAATTGAACAGAATAGCTCTGTTTTTGTTGCGTTTGCACTGTGCTTCTGATTATTACCCAAGGGTTTGGCTGTCAATATAGCAAGGTAACCGGCGGAGGACAATGCATTGTTGAGACAACCAAGAAATTCCCAGTGCCAGCTTCGGTTTCAACGTATGTGGTTCACAGAGATCCAACGCCCAAGGGAGACCTAAACTACGTCGATCACCTTACGGGTATGCATGTTCACATCCATGACCTCGTCTTCCTCATAGTCTGGGAGGACTTGCCTGGAAACAAACCTTGGCCACTCATGAAAGCGGCCTTTAATGGACCCTGCACCATCGATGGCGTAGGAGATCACTATGCGTGGGTATATGTTGAGGACAACGGCGAACCAGGCATAAAGGACAAATTTGAAATTAGGCTCGACACCGGCTACGTAGGCGGCAGCAACTCCGCTGAGATTTTGGCTGGCAACATTCAAATCCACAAACCACCAGCGTAGATTCTACACCTAACGGTCAGCACAAATCTCTTTCCCTTTTTTCTTTTTTGAGACTATTGAGAAAGAGAAATGAGCCAATACCCTGTCTTGCATCTAGCCAAATAATTGTGTCTGCATTATGTGGTTTGCTGTCAAAAAGGGCGGATAGTTTGCTCAACGTTGGGTGTTGGCGCGCTTGCTTAGTATTTGAGTGTCTTGTTACTTGCGTCTTCTGACCAATATGGCTGCAGATGTTACTGCAAACAATGCAACGATTAATGCGATAGCTGTTGGAAGTTCTGGAATTGATGGGCTTGGCGTTTGCGTCACTGTTGGAGTTTGAGCTTGCGATGGAATTGGAGTTGCTGTGGCTGATGGGGTCGGAGTGTAAAGAGGCGTTGCAGTAGGTATTGGTGATTGGGGAGGTGTTGTTGTGGGTGTTGAAGTTATTGTTGGGGAAGGGGTCGAAGTTGGAGTCAGGAGTTGGAGTTGAGGTAGGAAGAGGTGTTGCGGCTGGTGTTGATGTTAGGGAATAGGAGCTGGAGAAGGCAGGGGTTGGTGTTATGGGAGGAGGGCTCGGTGTAGCGGGCGTTGAGGTTGGATGGCTGTAGGAGAAGGACTCAGCGTAGGAGTTGCCGTGGGCGTTGGAGTTGCTATGGGTTCAGGGGTTGGAGCCCGGCGTGGCTGTTGGCACAGGAGTTTGAACTGGCGTTGGAGTAGGTACGGGAGTTGCTATTGGAGTAGTAATTGGTGTTGAAGTTGGAGTAGGGGTAGGAGATGAAAGTACCGTAAAGGTTGCTGATGCTAAAACTCCTGAATTGTCTGATGCCTCGACTAAATAATCGCCTGATGCAACATTCGGCACTGTGTATTTGATTCCCCAAACTCCCCATTTGGAGGAAACAGGCACAACTAATGCTACCGGCTGTCCCATCCAGGATATCGTATAATCGGTAATAACTGGAAAGCCATAACCGTCCACATTAAATTCCGTGCCGACTGGCCCAACCGGCGGATTCAGAATCAAAGTGGGTAGGGTCTTGAAAGATGCAGCGAAGCTATCTTCCAATTCGGAGTTCTTCATTAGGTCAGCAACAATCGTAAAATATGGATAACCAGGGTTGTTAAGCTGAAATTGAAAACTTCCTGCAGCATCGATTTGCGCGGTTCCAATGGTCCCTACGGGGGTTGCTCCCCAGATAATACGCAAACGGATTGAATAATTGTTCGTAGCGTTGCTTGTTGGGAACCCATACCCTCTGGCAGTAATTGTTGATTGCGCAAATCCTTCAGTGGGTGTAAGAGTGAAGGTGGGAATGGCTTGCGCTTGTTGGAATCCTGCAAATGAAAGAATGCTGCTTGCAAGTATGATAACTACCGCAGTGAAAACAAATGTTCTCCGCGTATTCTCCCCTCTGCCAAATGTGAACAATGAACTGACGAATAGGTTGTGAGAGGTTGTCTTTTAAGTTTTTCTGGATTTAGCACGCTCCTCTTCCGCTCTTTTTCTATTTCCACACCAAGTCAACTAAATAAACAGCCCACTTTCCTAAGAAGCGAGCCATTTTATTGTCTTCTTTGCAGACTAGTAGAGTCTGCTTATCAGAAGAGTAATGCTTGCCTCCCCCTTCTCACTATTCTTTTTCTCTTATGCAAAACAGATTTTAGCCAGGCGGAGTTGCTAGCTAATTCGGAGAATCCTCCAATGGCACACGCATACGTTCTACTCAACGTTAACGGTGGTACAGAGGATGACGTGTTAAGACAAGTCAAAGGCGTTAGTGGCGTTAAAGAAGCTTACGTTTCTTACGGCGTATACGACCTCGTCATAAAGATCAAGGCAGACACTATGCAAGAGCTAAAAGATGTCGTAACCCACAAAATTCGACAGATAGCTGACGTCCAATCTTCATTGACTTTATTGATGGTAGAAGAATAGGGCCTCGCTCTTAACCTCCTCTCCTTCAGAATCCGATTAGCGGGCGCTGTTGGTGTGCCTATACAGTCACAAAATTTTTTAAGCATTTGCAAACAAAAAAGGAAATGCAGATACCAGGAAGTTGCACTGAGCTTGGCGGATTAGGCGCTAGCCAAATGCGGAAAATGTCCCCTCTCTCAACCAACGGAGCCTTTTTAGTTCCGCAAAAGGCTAACGAACCTTAATCCGCCAATCCCTTCTCGTCTAAACCAACAAGAAGTAGTTTTTAACTAAGAAAGGAAAACTGTGATCTCCTTCGCGAGCGCATCATATACTCTGAAGAAGACAAAAGAAAGACAATTCAAACCCCGCTAGAGCACAGCGCTCTAGCCAAGTATTGGTCAGACTTCTGCGAAGGGCAATTAGCTAAATAGCGAAGTGTAGTTCTCCAGAAAAGTTATTTTAATGGGTTGACGTATTATTGATTTGAGGGTATGTTATGGGTGAATCTAAGCTTGTCTTCAGATGCCCCTATTGCGAAGAATGGACCTTTGAAGCTGCACCGCCCGACAGTTGGCATTCGGCTTTTTCCTTTGACGAGCCCCTGATGAGCATTCGTCACGGTGAGGTAAAAAAGCAAACAATCGTTTGCCAAAATCAGAAATGCAGAAAAACAATTGCCGTCTATTGGTACGCGCCAATGGAATACTTCGACAGAATGTAACCAAATAAAAGCCAGCAGCCGTCAAATGCGATGTACGTTTGGGGGCTTGAAGGGCACTTTTGCTTGCTTCCTGAAAACCACTGCGGTTCGAGAGGCGCGCTTTCTTCGGCTGCACACGAATAGAACCTTTTTCTCTCTACATGGCTTTGATTATATTCCAAATATAGTGCCAAAAACTATGAGCACCGGTGCGAAGAAAATTAGATAGAACTGACGTATGCTGAATGGAAGCCTGGAAACGGCAGGGTGAACCGCAAATTCTACCCATTTGTGAAGATCAAGTTTTGGCATCAAGCTAAACACCTACATTTAGTGAACAAGCTGTCTTTTCGTTCCCAGATACTCAGCAGTCCCCTTCTTAAGGATAACACAAACGTTTCTTGTATCAACATGGTTGATTTACGTCCATTTCGTATTTGGCAGACAATTTTTCAGGCGCGGCGCCTGAAAACTCAAACTCAAACTTCGCTTTAGTAGTGGTAAACGCTAAACATGGAAGGGGCATCTATTTGGTTCCTGAAAAAGTGATTATGCAGCCAAAATCTTTGAGGGTACCCACGTTTGGTCCGATTGCCAATGTTAAAGTTACAGGCACAATTTTTCCTCCCTGCAGAACAAAATTATTTCGATTGCACGAAACGCTTAACAAGGATTGGGATTCTTGCGGGGTCCAATTGCTGACAGTTACTGCGAGAGTGAGCTTGCAGGTGTTGGGGTTTCTCACGTAGAGTGTTTTTGATATGTAGCTGTTGGCTGTTACGGTTCCCCAATTTATACTGGTGCAGCTCGTTTGACATTTTGAGTCTTCATATACGGCTAAGTTTACTACCTTGATTCCGGTGTTGTCTTTGGGGGAACCCATGACTCCCGTGGTTGCTGCGGCTAGGATGAACCCTAAACTGAACATGATGATTGTGAATGCCCATTTCTTGTCTAACAATAGTCAGGTGTCCCCACAAAGGCAGTATTGAATATTAATACGTAATAAACGTTTTGAATTAACTGAGCAACGCAACTACAAATTCAAGTCTAGGCAAAATTCCCCAAAAAGACCCAATTCTTGCGTTCAGGCGGCTGTGCTTCTTTCCCTCATCCTCCCGTGAATCATGAATACGTTTTCTGAAAACTGAAACCTCAGGATCCTTTGGGAGCAACTGGTTTTCGACGTTCCCGAATGGGATTTTTAACTCTATGCGGTTCCAGCAACACTTGCTGTAGTTCCGACGCATAGACACGGGTGCATTCTCAACATCACAAAAACTAATTTCTGAATAAGACAGGTGACCAAAAACGCAATTTACCCGTACTCAAAAAGAAGAACTAACGCACATCTCGAAAGCAGAAATGGCGATGGACGGGGGTTCGCGGAATGCATAGAAAATTTTGACTTGCACAAACAAAAAAGAGAAGGGGATTTTCGGTTCTATTTCCGAAATGCTTTCCAAAAAATGAATCCAGCAATCACTACGCAAATCATGCCCACTATGCCTTTAACGTCATTAGGCGACAGTATCTGGCTTGCTGGGTTGTTGGTTGTCAGTATGGCATCGCCAAGCAAGAGTGCAGCGAAACAAATGATGATTATTCCCACTACGACATTATCGATTTTCATAAATAGTTACTTTCGGCTATTTTACCTTATAATTCTTTGCATGGACTACATTTGGTTCTTCTTCCTGAAACATTCGCCACATTGGTTTGTGTGTTGGTGCTTTAGATGATTATGGTGAGTACTGCCAGTATGAGTATGAGTATGGGCAGGATTTTTTGAGCTTTCTTGTTGTACGCTGTGGCTTGTGGAGTCTTGGTTTGGCGTGCCAGTTTCATAAGGTACACTGCCGAACCTATGTTGAAGAGGAAGAGTACGTAGACTGAGATCATCATGCGGTCTGCGAGGGTCAAGTAGCCCGTGGGCGGAATGCCGCTAACTAGCGATAGATGAAAAGCCGTTGCTGATAGCAGCGTGGTGATGCCCAACGCCATTTTCTGAGAATAGTCTTCTGCAGCCATTACAAAGGCGAGTAGGCTGATGGCTGTTATGATGGCTATGGGAAGGACGCTCTTGATGAAAGAAGAGATCCCAGGTCTGTTGAGTGTGACGGTAAAGACGGGGCGGCTAAACGCAAGATCGCCGTAGGAGTGCTGGACTACTTGGGCTTGAAGGCTGCCGAATCCCATCCTGCAACGTTTGCGGTGGGCTCTACGTATGAAGTGGAGTCTATGTCGTAGACCAAAATGTCAGTAGACATGTTGGTGTGTTCAAGCTCGACGGTTAACGCATGGCTTTCAAAGGGGAATCGGGTGAAGTCGAAGGTTTTCAGAAAGTCACCTGTAACGCGATATTCAACGTACCCGTCAGCTTCATCGATTAGTTTTACGGTGGGTTGACCGTTGATGAATTCAAATTGGCTGACTTCGATGGCGCTAATTTGCTGAGAGTCGAAGCTAAACCAAAGATAGAAGTCCAGTCTGTAGGTGCTTGCTGAAAGGTCTATTCTTTGAATGTTAATGAGCCATATTCCAGTTTGGACCTGCATGGGGCTTGCAGCCGTTGTTGTAGTGATTTCGGCTTGAACGTTGATGTTCATTGAAAGCAGTGCTGTTGAGGCAGAAAAGATTAGCACGAAAGCAATAGCTGCGGACAGTTTTTTCGTGGTGGTTTCTCCCAAATGGTTTTTGTTGTTCTCTTCGGAACTTGTATTTAAGACTGTCTACGTTCATCATAAAAGCGCGGGCTATTCAGAACTCCTATTTTTTATACCATTTGAGGTACCAATTGAAGTTCGCGCAACCATCCTTGGAAGAACATGACAAACAAGGAAACTCTTTTCCCGCTTCATCAATTATGTTCATTACCTTTTCCATAACCTCTTTATTTAGCTGAAGTAGCTCTATGCGCGTTCGAAATTCATTAGCCAAAGTGCAGGTCCTTCCCTGAGTATTTTTGTTTTTGATGAATATAAAGCATGGCAAAAATTTGTTCTACACTCACATCCACGGATATATCGCGTATATCACAAGCAAACAGGAGCTCCAAGCAGCACGCGTGTTCATATTGGGCGCGATGAAAGTTCTTGATGCCAAACGACCCGAGTGTTAGGCGGGACATCCCCAGTGATATAGCAGAAGACGCCGACCACGCTGTTTTCTCCTATGGTTACACCCGGCATTATTATGGCGTGACTGCCGATTTTGCAGTTCCGCTTTAAGACCACAGGACCCTGCTTGTCGCTGAGTGTGGAAAATGTGTAAATGGAAACCTGGCTGCCTATTTGGACGCCTTCCTCTATCGTGACGCCGTTTAAGGCTTGAATATAAGTGAACGCCCCAATGTCCGTGTTGGGGGCAAGCCGCAGCTTCTCTGGATGCCGCACTATCCACCCAAATTTAGTTGGCTTGCCATCAGGGATCTCAGGCATCTCCCAGGTTTTGAATCGGTTAGACGCACCACGTAAAGCTGTTTGTTGCTCAGGGGTTAAATCATCAGACATTAAGGTCCCACCAATAACAAGGTATCCTTTCCAGGACTAAAGAGCTTGCCAGAAACAGAAGGTGAAATTGTCTTCAAAATGTAACGGCATGCCACGCACGATAACCAATGACGACCACTCTCAATGAGAAAAGACAAATTGAATGAACAGTTCACTTTCTTATGAAGAACGCACGCAATTGGGTAATTCTATGACAGTTTCCTGCCTTTCTTGACAAGATTGCAGAAATGCCGTCAGTTCATCTTTACTTGTGAATTTTGAACCAGATTTTCTCAGCAAATTGAACGGTAGCAGATAGTGGAATTTGTAAGCTTCGCTTAATTCTTGAAGATTCATGCTCTCCCATTGTGAAATGTCTCCCAAGATTCGCGTTAAGTATAAAAGAGTTCCATCGTGGCTGCCCCACTGCTCTTTCCATCTATAAACTCCATCTGATCTCCTCGGAGAAGACATCCAGTTGAAAATTGGAATTCCATTCTTTTGAGCCCATCTTAACATGTAATCCGTGAAAAGATAGTTGACTCCGGTTCTGCTGTATTCTGAATCCATTGACAGCATATGTACATCAATCATTGCTCTTGTCTGCAAAAATAAACATGTCGCAATCATCTTTCCTTCGTGAAAAGCAGAAAGGAATTTGCCTTTCCCCTTGCGTGTTAAATTCGTTAGAATCTTGTGAAAGAACTCCTTCGGGACGCAACTTCCACCGACTTCGTTCATTCTTTTTTCATAAATCCTGAAGCATTCATCAACATTGTTTTCTGTTTGATCATCAGAAATAACTATTGACTGTTGTTTTGCCTTCTCCAGATTTCGGCTAAGGTTGGTTCGTTTAACATAGTTAGGGTGTTTGATGCTACCGTTTTCGTCAAAAATCTCGTTCATCGGTATATATTGTATGAAGTTCTCCATGATGTAGTCCGGTCTGAAGCGCTCTAGGCAGCATTGTTTATCGTCAATGAATGGGTTTGTGCTGACTGATAACGCAACGCAACCCAATCTTTTGGCTAAGGTTAAGGCGCTATCAAATAATCCGCGGTAAATCTCTCTGCATATTGCATCTGTAGAGCATATGCTGGAATTGGTATCCCAAGCAATGGAGGTTAATATATCACCGAATTTGCATTTGTAATAGTAAAGCGGCAAAACACCAACAATTTCGTTATCTCTTTTTGCAACAATGAAATAGGGCGAATCTTTTCCCATATCAAGAACCGCGTTGCGCCAGTTTAGGGTATGTTGAACGGAACTGAATTCGGGTCTGCCTATGAAGCCTTCATATGCTCTTTCTTCAGCCGCAGTCAGCTGCTTGATTTCAAACATCTTCAACGCCTAAATACGCACTATGCTTTGGAGACTGACTCACCAGCCTTCGCATTAGCGCGCTAAATCTGTTTTTTCAGTTTTGTTATAACACTTATGAATCTTGGATTATGATTTTGGCGGCGTGCCTTCCCCAGCGGTGTAGCCTAAATACATAGTGCGAGATTAATTTTAGAAACACCAGGAATAGTGTAGCGTGCATTCTTTTCTGGAAGTGGGACAAAGAAAAAAGGGATCTCGAGGCGATTGTCCGCGTCCTATGAGTGCTTTTAAAGACTGAAACCTCAACCTCGCTTTCCGCTATGGGCTAACCCTCCTGCACAGATTCCAAGAAAGGTTTCCCAGTTTACGCGGACAAGCTCACATTCGTCTAATCCGCATGCAGAAAGGACATCAGGGCAGACTGCTATCGGTGGTTGCTCACAAAAAGAGAATGGAGAATTAAGATTCCCCGCTAATAACATGCGAAGCACTTTGTGTGGTTGCGTTTTTATCAAGAGTTCCGATACTTTGCATCACTTCAAAACCGCAAAGCATGTTCTAACTTAACCTTAAATATCACTAAATTACATTAAAAACTGCTTTCTACAAGGAGAAATCGGAAAGGAGAAAAAACAAATGAGAATGAGAAACAAAAAAATATTCAGCGTAACCTTGTTGGTTGCATCCGTAATTGTTGTTTCGTTGTTTGCTGGCACAGTCGAAGCCATAACCAACGGAGTTCCAGACGGAAACACTCACCCCTATGTCTGCCTTATGGTATTTGACGATGCGCCTGGGCATCCTGCTTGGAGGGGCTCAGGTATTGTTCTTTCACCCACAGTTGTGCTTACCGCGGGACATTGCACAGATGGCGCTGTAGCTGCAAGGGTGTGGGTCAATGAAATAGTGCAGGGAAACCCTGAATATCCATTCAGCGGCGCAACCTCTTACGATGGAGTACCATACACAATTCCGGGGTACGCACAAGCTTTTTGGCATGGTCTTAACGGCTTCATAACCCACGACGTAGGAATAGTAAAACTAACCGAACCAATCACCCTAAGCGAGTACGGCCAGTTGCCAACTGCAGGACAAACAGATACTTTGAAAGTGGGAACAAAAGTTGACTTCGTCGGCTACGGCGTCCAAGAGAACCTAAGAGGTGGAGGACCGCCTGTTTGGACGGGTCTTAAAAATCGATTCTATGCTCCGGGCCAAATCTTGTCAAAGAACTTCGCAATCAGCAACGAGTTCCTTAGATGCAGCGCAAATCCAGGCCAAGGAAAAGGAGGAACAGCTTTCGGCGATTCCGGAGGACCGGTCCTACTAGCTGGCACAAAAACAGTTCTTGCAGTGACTTCATTTGGAACAAACAACAACTGCGCAGGCAACGGATACTACTTCAGAATTGACCAACCACAAATTCTAAGCTGGATATATTCGTATCTGAGTTGAGATCCAGAAAGATCTCCTCCTTTTCTCTTTTTCAAACACTTTCATTTTTCGGCAAAGTCAATGCAACAGGATAGCAATTTGAGACTTGCTTTTTTGTAGATTTGCTTCAGGTTCCCCAGAGAAAAGTCCGTGTAGTGTCTAGCTAGAACTTGGTTCTTTTCCACAAAACGCTTTGCGGCAGCTCCTACACAGAACACAGCTTCAAACCCTGAAATCATTACTCGGAAAGACGGAATCCATCTTCTGAACCACCCAAGCCGACTGCAAGCGCAACAACCGTATTGACAAAATAGAATGGTGCCTGGCTGGGGCGAATTTGTCATTAACAAACCTAACCTGCGGGAGGTAGACTTTGGCATTGCCTTTTGAGATATGGGGTCCGATTGTATTCCGAGGGGAGCCAGCTAACTATGCAAAGATTTATGTGCTGAAATTCTTGAAGCTGTTAGTGGGCAACTAATTGTTCACCAAGTCTAACTCTGCTATGAGGAAGATAATCGTTATTGTAGGGTTCGTAGTTGTTCTCGGTATTCTGATAACAGGCGTGACTTATTATTCATCATTAAGCTCGCTTTCGCCTCAGCCGAACCAGACCGCCCCATCGCCCAGTCTCTCTCCGTCCGTCTCTTCAGTTCCTTCAACGACTGAAAACGCAATTCAAACATCCGCAATGCCATCATCAATAATCGTGCCTACAAATGTACCTATAAGCACACCCACAATCTCACCAACCTCTCAACCTACGGTCAGCACAGTCCCTTCATCGACAATTTCCCCCACAAATCCGCCAGCAACTCCTTCACCGACACCAACTCCAACACATCCCCCACCAGGCGCAGGTCCAAGCGTTACCGAGAAAAATATCCAGGAAGCTTCGGTTCAAGACACTCTCGATGGACTAAGCTATTTAGAGAAATCTGATTTCTCTGTAAACGCGAATGCAACTCTGGGTAATTGGTCAGCCCAAGTCGCGTATGCGCCTCTAAGTTGGACCGCCAACGCCAGAGTGAGACTTGGGATCTCAGTTAGCATATCAAAGGATTTGCTTGCAGAATTTCGGTTCCGTTACCCTCGAATAGACAATGCTTGTATTTTGATTACTGCCGAGAGAGATTTTGATCCTCAAGGAAACCAGCATACTCCTTGGGATAACACTATGTCAACCATATTGACGCCTACCGGTCTACCTATAGAGGGAGGCGGAAGCGCAGCTGTATCTCGTTTCAACGGCTACACGCAAAGGGGGCCAGTTGACATTATGCTTGAAGTTCCGATTTCGAACTTTACCTTGGCAAACGATACACAATTGACTTCGGGTAGAGTTTACGGCAGTTTTGATCTCCCAAACAATTTGCCCCCAGGGGTGTATAGGCTTAGGTTAGATTTCGGGTTCAAAGCAGGCGGACGATACATAGACTTCAACAATAACACAATCGGCACAAGACCAGTAGACCTGAACAGCATTTCCAGCTTATATAGCCGGCCAATTTTCTCAAGCGGATGGGATGCAAACAACACGTGGGTGGAAGGTTCTCAAATAACAAAAAAGACCTACTCGCTACTTCTGTGGGATTACAATTCAAATGGCTACCGAGGAGTTGTCGCAAACGAGGACCAAGGCAAAGTGGCGATTTCGCCTCGCAACATGATTCATGACGAAATTATTCTACCCAAGGTCGATGCAAAAGGCAACGCGGTAGCTTACAACCTTGAGCCGACCTTTCTATTTGATACTTACAATCCTCAACGCAACATCCCGTGGAATTACCAATCAGGGCAATGGTCAGTGAAAATTGCGCTGCCGAACGGTACATCGGTAAATCTTGGAACAGCCAACTTCACCGCCAGAAGAGGAAATGGAGCGACCACCAAAAATGTAACGTTTACTTCTTGGAAACCACCAATGTACGGCAACTACACCGTCGAAGCGAAAGGATGGATTCAAGACATGTGGGGAAATCGCTATTCCGGAGGTGGGAACTACACTTTCTGGATTGCCGAGCGCTTAACCATAGCCACTGCCACCTTCCAAGGGATGCCATACAACGTTGGCAACCGTTATGGCCGAGATCTTGCCTTCAACCCACCAGTGCCTGCTAACGTAACAGTAAGGGCGAAGCTTCTTGCAAACTCTGATTCCAACAATGTAACTTTAGCTATATCTTCAGGAACGGCGACTGTCGGGGGGCTTTTCGGAACGGCACAGGGTTTGGTGCCACTTCCACTTAATAGCCCAGGAGAATACTATGCCACTGTTTCAGCCACATATGTTGATTCTCAAGGAACCCTCTGGGTCGCTTCCATGACACACGCCGGGGTTGTTTATCCAGCCAACTCTTCAATTCAAGCTCATGGCAAAAAACTTACCCTCCCCAGTGGACAGATAGCCAATCGAGGACAAACTAAGACTGAAGGTTATATCGCTCCAAACGGGACTTCCTATCTGAAACATATTAACTATCCATATAATTCTGGAGATGTTCTTCTTATTGCCAGCGAATATCAAGGCGCCAACAAAATTGAACCAGTCTTAACGTACGCTATCAGCGGGAGCAACTCAACTTATGATTCAGGGCTGCAGACTATAGGCAAGTCAAACTTAATCACAAAAACCAGCAATGGGTTATTGCCTGAAATGTTCCCTGAATACATAACTGATTTGCAGTACTACTATGGGTCTGCTCCCCAGCCAGGATTTAACTCGAGATTCATCGTTGCACATGACCTAATCCGTGCACCATATTGGCCAACTAGCAACAATAACTTCGGCGGTGAAATTGGAGCCTCGAACAACGGCGATTTTCCAGGCGTTATCTATCGTCTGCTAGGCGCGGCTGTTGTTAGACAAAAAGGTCAAAGTGCCGCGTATGCGGGCTACCAAGCTAGCGCATTCATTCTGCCCAGGGGCACAAACAATAACCGCATAATTGGTCCAGGTGACGAAGATTTGCCCAGTCCCGATGGAGTGCCGGCCCGATTCTTCCTAGTGCCCATCAGACCTGGATCAACTTACCAAATAGGCGCAATTTTTGGTGCCGTGCTCCAAATTGATCCAATTGTTCCCTGTAACGTCACTTTTACGTTAACAGCTCCAGACAACACGACAAGAGTCGCCAAGGGGCAAGGGGACCAATACGGATATTTTGCTGCCACGGACAAATGGCCTCTTGACCAAGCAGGAGTATGGACCTACACTGTGAACGCGACATGGAACGGTTATCAAGGCAGAGTCCCTGGCCTGCCTGAGAGTGGAGGGTGGATTTATGTTATCGAAAACGGGAGTCCTTTAGGTCCCGGTTTGACTCTAAAAATGCCTCAAAAGCAGTCCTTCTCTCCAGTGACAGGCTTGAATGTGACAGGCCAAACCAGCGCTCCAAAAGTCTACTTTGCAGCGATTATTCCCGGAGCGGTTCTTGAGCAAGGTGTTTTGCCTGTGAACAATGATACCTTCCTATATACTTTTGACCCACAAAAAATGGCGAACAAGATACAAACATATGACATCATAAACCTGGTGAACGGCAAAGCAGAGATAGGTCGAGTAGTCCATTTGACGTTCTTCTCAGAAGAAAAAATGCCTGACGGGACAGTTTACCATTCATTCGCAAGGGTTATTCTTAGAGGAACAACAGCCATATATGTTAAAAATGGGTAATATGCAAAAACAAATGGTGTACTAAAGAATAGCCTAAATATTCCGAATACAAATCGCGATTTAAACAAGTGGTTGCATGAATAAGCGCCTAAAGCTTGCTACGATATCGGTCATTATCATAATCTTGGCGTCAACAGCTATTGCTTTTCTAGCAAATAGTGGTTTTTCACACCAAAAAACGCATTCGACCGCCCAGCAGTACCTTTCCTACCAAGGAAATGCAAGCAAAATCTTCCTGGTAGACGCAGTAGCAGAATATGCTCTTTCGAGCCAAACCTACAATACAACTGACGGGCAAGTGATTCAGAAAGGGAGTTCCCTTTTCATAATAACCGCAACTCTAAGAAACGACTATACCATAGATGACCCGCCACCTCCTAACGGAATTGCCATATCACCTGCTGACGGCACAGCCTACGTTTACCTCACAGCTCAAGTGAAAAATGAAGAGGGAATCATCAAGGCAAAAGATATAACAGTCCCCGATTTTTCAATACCCTCAACTCCTGGAGCTGCACTTGTATTAGCAAGTGGGCAGACCGCGTCAGTGAATATTTACCTATCTGTGAACGAAGATAACATCAGCGACTATGGCATAGAAGCAGTTTTCATAGGTGACAGCATTCCGATATGAACTACACTTAACAGTTAGCATGATTTTAATCCCAAGCAGCAGCCCTGAAGTGAATTGAAGAACCTCAGCGTTTAGAGTACTACGAAGAAGGAAAACCTTCCCCAGGAATTGTCTCCGCTTTGGAAAACAAGATATTGAGGTCAAGAATCACTTGACGCAGCGCAAATACATCATCAGAGATCGTGTATAGCGTGTTGTCTATGTAGAGTGCTCGGGTTGTCCAGTGACGGCTGTTTATCAACTGATTTGCGCCTCCTGAGGCCGTCTGCGGTTCCGCAATTGTCTGGCTTAAGAACAATTTTTGCTATCAGAGATATTGGAAAAGAGGGATTTGTACCCGAATCTTCTTTCAGGGAAATCTTTGCACTTGTATATGCGCAGTTGCCTTTGAGGTTCGAGGCGGCAGCGTTTACGTGCGTTCTTGCGTCTCAAAAGCGGCGCAAATTGAAAGAAGGGGCATCGTGAACACAGTGGACTCAAGTGCCTTCGCTTACCTCGTCATCATTTTTCGGAACACGGGCAAAGCGATCGCAATCATGACAACACCGAACGCAACGAGTATGATGAGTTCCGCCGATATTTGCGGGACACTTGCGCCCAGGACCATGACTTTTCGCAAAGCATCCGAAGCATAGGTCAGTGGCAGCACTTTGCTTATACTCTGCATGTACCAAGGCATTTGCTGGATGGGGAAGAATACTCCGCTTAGAAACATCATCGGAAACATCAGTGTCATCATGAGCATCTGCGCGGTTTCTTGGTCTTTGGTGAAAGAGGTTATGACTATGCCTAAGCCGACGAAACTAAACACGCCCAGCAGGAGCAAAGCAAACACTAGCAGTATGTTTCCTTGTATGGTGACGCCGAATAAGCCCACAGCTAACACCAAGATAATTATGCCCTGTATTAAGCCTCGAATAGTCTGAGCAATAGTCTTTCCAAGCAAAATTGACAGCCGGTTTATTGGCGCAACCATCATGCCGTCCATTGTGCCAATTTCCTTTTCCTGTGAAATAGCCACTGGCAAACCGGTCATAACGCTCATCATCACCGTCATAGCCATTATTCCTGGCGCTATGAAATCAAAGTAGTTCGGGGTTCCTGGAACTACGCCTTCTGTTTGTACGTTGTAGGGTTTCGCGACGGCTAAGGCGCTTGTTGCGTTAAGAGTTGGATTCATGAGTTGTATTTGCTGCTGTGCTAGCATCGTGCCCATGCTGTCGAACACCCCTGACAGCACACCTTGTATAGTAGCAGATACCTGAGGGTTCGACTGGTCAGTTACGATGATTATAGTGCCCTGCTGACCAGTGAACAGGCACTGGCTAAAGTTACTGGGAATCAATATGCCACCACTAAGCTCACCCCTTTGCACAAGGTCCCTAAGGTCGCTAAGGCTTGAAGCTGTGGTAAGAGTCATCATGCCAGTTTGGTTGTTGATGCCCTGCAGTGCCATCACGAAAGTCTGACTAGGTACCATCGAGTTGTTAAAACCTGAATCCTCGTTTACCACGGCAATTGGCAAGTTGCTAATGCTAACTCCATTGGAGGGGTAGATGAAGCCGACCATAACCATCATGAACAGCGGCATAACAACCAAAAGTACCAAACCAAGGCGGTTGCGGAAGAGCTCCGTCAAATCTTTCCAAGCAATCCTGAAACTGTGACTGAGAACGGTTTTTGCTGTCATCTTCTATCACCTTACTCTCTTTCGCGCGCCAAAATGCCCGTGCGACGCGGCAGGTATTTTCTGGTCTGCACTGTCTCTAACTTCATGCCCGGTAATGTGCAAAAACACGTCTTCAAGCGTGGGCTGCAGGTTCGCCATCGACGTTATCTTTCCATTTCCTTTTCTAACAGCGTCAATTATGTTGTCGAAGGCTTGCGTTCCATGAACAATCGTGTGCAGGGTCATGGAGTTCTCTTGGGTTGCAGCATCAACGCAATCGAGCGCTTTCACTGACGCTATCATATCTGGGGTTAAGTTTTCCACTTCAAGTTTAATTATCATAGTATCTGCTCCCGAAATTATCTTCTTAAGATTCGTCGATGTATCAAGCGCAATAATTTTTCCATGGTCAATAATGGCTATGCGATCACACAGCAAATCAGCGTCAACCATCATGTGCGTAGTTATTATTACTGTGGTTCCCTGTTCTTGATTGAGTTTCTTTATGAAATCCCTAATTTCCACTGAAGACTGAGGGTCCAAACCTAATGTTGGCTCATCTAAGAAGAGAACCTGCGGCATGTTAAGCAACGCCCTCACAACGTTCATCCTTTGGCGCATACCTGTTGAGAAGGTGCCGACCTGAGCATTTTTCCACTGAGTTAGATTAACAAGCTCCAGCAACTCATCTATTCTTTTTGACAGAGTTTCTTTTGGAATGTTAAACAGGCTGCCGAAGAACCAGAGGTTCTCTTTTGCAGTTAAGCGATTGTAGATAATCATTTTCTCAGAGACAATGCCAATTAACTTGCGTACTTCCGTGTCATGTTTCACCGTGTCGTAGCCGCCTATTGTTGCAGTTCCCTTTGTGGGTCTTGAGAGCGTGGAAAGCATTCGTAACGTGGTGCTTTTGCCTGCTCCGTTAGGTCCCAAGAGCCCAAATATCTCGCCTTTCTTGACGCTAAACGAGATGTCATCCACCGCTGCAAAATCGCCGAACATTTTCGTGAGGTTCTTAACTTCAATTATGTTGCCGTTATCCATTGCAGAGACCACTTTTCTATATTGCTCAGTGCAATATATTGCGGCAAAATATAAATATTGCTTTTCAGCACATTACGTTCGAACAATAATGACCGTAGAAACTGAGGACAAGACAGCCCAAAGCTGGCTCAAAGAAGCCCAAAAAGGCTACATACGCATAGGCATCCTGATCCTCCTCAACAAGGAACCTTCCCACGGCTACGAAATCATGAAGGAATTCAAGAACAGAACCAAAGGCTTCTGGAGCCCCACACCAGGCGGAGTCTACCCAATTCTCCGTGACTTAGAGCAATCGCGATACATTAGAGGTCAATGGCAAACTCAGAAGAACCGAAGACTCAAAGTCTACAAGATAACAAATTCGGGAGAAGCCATTCTCAAGAAAGCCATTGAAAAGCAGGCGGAGATCTCCAACAACGTAAACAGCTTATTTCAAGAATTCGCCAAAGATGTCCTCAACATCGAAGTGTCAAATACACCTATGCCTAAAATGCCTTCGATGTTCTCACCGTTCCTGGAAGATAAAGGAAACTGTGAAGAAAACCTACAAGAGTTAATGACAAAACGAAAACAGACAGAAGAAACGATAAAAGACTTGCGTCGCCGACTCAACGAAATTAACCAAAAGATTTTCGAAACAAGAAAAAGGACTTCAGAAGCTCTGCAAGGCACAAAATAAGAAATCCAAACGGTAGCTTAGACAGTAGTTCAGCTGGTCAGTTTTGGCACATACAACAGCGAGTGGGGTTGCCGGGGCTCCAGAGCACAAGGACATAGTAAACAAAAAATGCTAAGCGCAAACCACAATCATGTCAATCCGAAGTGCACACAATAGCTTTTAAGATGATTGAAAACTGAAGAAGTGTAGAAGGAGGGCACAAGAACGATCGAGTTACCGGAAGCCGCAGTCTTAGCCAAACAGATTACAGAGACAGCTACTGGCAAGAGAATCAAGAAGGCAATCGCAGCCCAAAACCCGCATAAATTTGCCTGGTACTACGGTGATCCGCAAGACTACAATAAGCTCCTCGCAGGCAAGGTTATTGGCAATGCTGTAAGCTATGGCGGACTGGTGGAAATAGCAGCCAACAATGCCATTTTGCTTTTTGGTGACGGAGCGAGTCTGCGATATTATGCGGAAGGCGAAAAACTGCCTCAAAAGCACCAATTGTGGATCGAATTTGAAGACGGGTCATCATTGGTTAGCTCAGTGCAAATGTATGGCGGCATATGGGCATTTCCGGCTGGCAGCTTCGATAACAAATATTACCGGATATCAAAGGAAAAGACCTCACCTTTGACGGAAGCATTCAACAGAACCTACTTTGATGCTTTGTTTGGTGAAAAGACCGATAAACTATCATTGAAGGCATTTCTGGCAACTGAGCAGCGTATCCCAGGATTAGGAAATGGCGTTTTGCAGGATATATTATTTAATGCAAAGATGCACCCAAAAAAGAAGGTAAGTACGCTTTCCAAAGAAGACAAGGAAGAATTGTTAAACTCGTTGAAGTTAACACTGAGGCATATGGTCACTGACGGTGGCCGGGATACGGAAGCCGACCTATACGGTAGACAGGGCGGATACAAGACGATACTAAGCAAGAATACCGTGGATAAGCCATGTTCAGTCTGCGGAACAATCATCAAGAAAGAGGCATATATGGGTGGAAGCATCTATTTCTGCTCCGTGTGCCAGAAGACGTGAAGTGATTCAAGCGCGCACCTGCGTTTTCAAGAAAGAAAAAGGGAGTTGCGGGGTATATCTACATTTATCCTAGGTAAAAATCGATGTCACCAATGAGTCTTTGGCTGCTATTATGGCCAATAACAAACTTGTCTGTTTCACCCATTCTTGGAACTGCCTATTTCCATCATGCTTCTTGCTCTCACCAGAAGACAAATTAAACGCTCTGGCGTATGGTGTTTATCGAAACAATCATTTTTTCCCTGTTTAACACAAAAGGTGAAGAGGCAATTGAAAATAATTAGGTTAGATTGTGACTCTCTGGAAAAACTCAAACCTCTTGTCAAGGAATGCGAATATCTTCGCTTCAAAGAGCTCGGAGCAGACAGAGATTTGGCAGTCAAATACACCATCCAAGAACTATCCGACATTATTTCAAAGGGCAACTTCGTGCTGGGCGCTGAAGAACAAGATGAATTGTTTGGAGCGATCTCGTTGGAGAGACTAACGTGGGATTCTAGGCATTTTGGCATCGAATGCGCAAGAATCAGTCAATTGATAGCACGCGGAGATTACCTTGAGTCCTTAAATGTTAAGCAGAAACTACTTTCAAAATTACTGGCGAACTGTAACAAGAAACGCTCAATCCATGTCTCCGTCAGAGTCAATAAGGAAGATTTGTCCAGTATCCACGCCTTAGAGAATGAATCTTTCAAATTGATGGATGTTTTGGTCACGTATTCTTTTGATTTACAAAAACAAGAAATATCTGATAAGGAACCCCAAGTTCAAGTTAGAGAAGTTAGCCGAAAAGAAATTCCACAGCTTGCCGATTTAGCTCGAGAATGCTTCGCAAATAACCCAGTTTCAACTGACCGTTTTCATGCAGACCCAAATCTGCCCAAAGATAAGAGCGGTGAATTATACGTTAAATGGGTCTTAGCCTCTTGCAGGGACAAATCCAGCAAAGTTTTAGTGGCTCTGCTGAACGGAGCCCCAGTCGGATTCACAATAGGCAATCTCAATGAACCGTTAGCCGAAAGACTTGGCATCCGCCTAGGAACGGTTGTACTTACTGGGGTAAAAACCTCTGAAAGGGGAAAACGAATCTCAGAATCACTCTGGAATGCGTTGCTTAGATGGTTCATCGGCAAGGTGGACGTTGTCGAAACTGGGGCAGAAGTCAGCAACTACGCTGTACAACGAGCGTTGGCTAAAACGGGTTTTGGAATGGTCAAATCACAATGCACTTTTCACTGGTCCAAATTGCCCTCTGGGTGCGAGTTCTGAGCGTCTTGCCACCACAAGCTGAGGCCGACGAAACAAATCCTTTTCGAGAAAACGGTGGTTTTCGGATTATGCCTCTATCTCTGTTAGGGATCGATTTCTGACGGCTTCACAAAACCAATTGCATTTCAATTTCTGGATGAACCTTACCGCGCACCTAAAAGAACTGGACCAGAACGCACAATCACTCAAATTAATTAACATGTAACACAGAGAACACTGTTGAGGTCAAGACAGTGAAGAGGACCCGAGAAACCTGCATAATAACAAACGGTAATGCCGCCTTAAAGAGAGTTAATAAGACCTTAATCTCCGCGGAAAAGGAAGTCATGGTTCTGACATCTTCACAAGGCGTGATTAGGCTGTGGAGAAACAAGGCACTACTGAAAAACTGGCAGGAAAAAAACGTCAACGTCAAGATTATGGCGCCGATAACAGGCGAGAACCTCCAAGCTGCAAGAGAACTATCAAAAAATGTCGAGATTAGGCATACTTCCGTGTGCCATTCCCTAATTACAGTCGTCGATTCAAACCATCTGTTCCAATTCGAGATACCTCTACCAAACCAGGAAGACCTGGAAGAAACACAATTTGAGAGTGCTCTTTACACAAACGACTTAGAGTACATTCAAAGAGCAAAAAAAGTACTCAAATGCATCTGGAAAGACGCTTCTGATTTATCCAAAGTAATTGTCGGTTCTATAGCCAGAATGCCTGTGCCCACCGTTACAAGGTCAACCACTGTGTTTGAAATTGCCACAGTCATGGCAGAACGAAACATAGGCGCCGTGGTGGTCACCCGAGACTTCGAACCTCTGGGTATGGTGACTGAAAGAGACATTGTAGGCAGGGTAGTGCTTGCAAACAAAGATCCACATGAGGTAATTGCTCAAGAAATAATGACTGCACCACTGATCACTATCCATTATGACAGGACAATTGAGGAGGCACTCGAGATTATGCAGCGAAATCGCGTAAGAAGACTTGCGGTTGTAAAAGGCGAGAGTATGGTTGGATTATTGACTGAAAGGAGACTGTTGCTCGCAAGTTTTGCGGGACACGCTGAACAAGAGTTCGAATCCTCCGGACTTTAGCCTATATTTCCGACCCACAAGAGCCCGTGCCTGAGAGGCTATTTCAATCCGTAGTGCATTGTGCCTGGAGGGTAGCGGCCCATTGCATCAAAGATCTCTTCGGTGACAGTCTTCTTGCCAAGGTTCCGAATAAAATCTGAAGCAACGACGATGCCCACCAGTTTTTTCTGTTTGACCACGGGCAGTCGCCTGATTTTGTTGCTAGACATTAGCCGCGCCGCATCCTTCAGCGACACATCCGGGTCAACTGCAACGAGGCTCTTGGTCATTACCTCCGAAACCTTAACGTCGTAGGGCAGTTTCTTGGCGATAATTCTGCGGACGAAATCTCGCTCGGTGACTATCCCAACTGGTGCTTCGCCTTGGACGATGATTAGGCATCCGATTCCTTTTGAGTCCATGAGTTCAGCTGCTTCAAAAACTGTTTTATCGACTCGTGATGGTGACAACGTCCTTAATCATAATGTCCTTAACGGATGTCATGAATTGTATTATGTCAATTTTTGAATAAAAAAATTGCTGTCAAACATTACAGACATAACTGACTCCTAATTTTCCCTGCGCATGCCCTTCTATTCTTGGTGTGCTAAATTGAGAGGACTAAAAAAAGAGGGAATTGTTGGGACATCCCCGCCTAATGCAAAGGTATGATTCGTCAATTCGTTATTAAAGAATGGTTCAACCAGAAAATAGTTCACTTCCAATGTCCCCATAGTTTAATATCTGAACTGCACACAATCGAGAACGGGTGATTGTACGCCGAAGTTTTTGGTTGTCCACCCAATACCAGCTCCCGTAACAATGGCAGTCGAAGTCTGAAGACCAGAGGAAAATGTAGAGCAGCATGAAGGCGGTCCATATTATAGCTGCAAGGATTGACACTACGATATGAATGAACGGCGTCTTTTCCTTCTCTGTCGAGGTTATGCACCTCAGTATTTGTGGTTCTGATTGGAGAGATTAGCTTCAGACTTGTCACACGCTCACTGCGCGCGTCATGTTGTCTTTCTTTGAAAATTAGCGAAGTCTGCTTCTCAAAAAGCGTTAAATGAATTTTGACCCAATGAATTACTTCAGAAGGGCATGATGAGTAATGCTTGCCTCAATTAAATCCAAAGAACCTTCCCCTTTCTCCCGCAAGCATTACTTCCCCCCTTCTCTCTGCTTTTCGCACTCGATAAGAGCAAAGATGCATCCAAAAAGTCAAACAAACCAGTTGCTTTCTTATGAAACATGCGGCAGAGTAATCTTGCAGTTTTTCTTTTTCACCAGAAGTCGACAAAATTCCCACTAATCAGTCAAACCTATAGTCACCTAGCTAGGCTGTCCAGAAAGAATAGACTTTCAGGTTCTCCTTCTCAAATTGTTTCACAAGAAATGCCTTGACTTCCCCCTCATCCAAGTTAGGGATTCCCCTTTTGTCCCTGTGAAAGGGCACGCCCGTTTCTCGAAGTGCCTCACCCTTGGGAAAATCTAGAAAAATATAGTAACGCCTTTCATGAAGCATTAGAACCTTAAGCGTAGTGAGCTCTTTGTTGGGTGAGAAACCGTTTTGTTCAAGAATAAACACAATCGACCCCGGCTTCTTTTCAGTAACCAATCGCTTGAAATCTGCCCATTTCCTGACTCTAACATTTCCCTCCGACACGGCGCATCACCAACCACTTTGAGAAAGAAGAAAAATGGCGATTTTATCAGTTTCTCTTTGCCATTCTCTTTCTCATTACCGCAACCAATGTCAAACTGACAAGAGCCAGGGAGACGGCAAGACCGGCCATAGCATACTCAGGAAACTCAGAGACTGAAGGCGAAGGAGTAGAAGAAGGCGTACTTGCAGCTTTCGGGACACCGAACGCGTAAACATTATGGTCCCACGACCCAACGTACACCAAGCCGTCAGCAATGGCAGGGGAGGAATTCACGTGGTTCCCAGCGGCATAAGTCCACACTTCAGTGCCTGTTGTAGCCTCAAGACAATAGACATTTCCATCCCATCCCCCGACGTACACGTAACCTCCAGCAACTGCAGGAGACGAATTCACACCACCGTGGGTTCTGTAAGCCCAAATCTTTTCGCCAGATGCAGCATTGAGGCAGTAGACATTTGATGCAATATCGTAGGAATCGGCGCCGATTTCCCAGGACCCAACATAAACGTAGTTGTTGGCAACCGCGGGGGATGAGTCAACCCAGCCTGGAGTTGTAAAGTTCCATATTTTGGAGCCGTCTGAAGCGTTGAGACAATAGATGTTGTTGTCTTCGGAACCGATGTACACGCAATTATCTACAACCGTTGGGGAAGACTGCACGATGTTTCCAGTCGTGTACTTCCAAATTTCTGCGCCGGACAACGCATCAAGGCAATAAACGTTAAAGTTGGTGGAACCAAAGAAAACTCGACCGTGGACTACCGCTGGGGATGACTCAATCAAGCCACCTGCTGTGTAGTTCCAGGCTTTTGCCCCCGTTAAGGCGTCGAAGCAGTAGATATCGCCGTCCCAAGAGCCAACATAGACGCGGTTATCAACCACGGCGGGGCTTGATTGAACAGTGTTTCTGGTTGTGAAATTCCACACTCTTTCGCCTGTAGAAACGTTGAGACAATAGACGTTGCGGTCGTAGCATCCAAAGTAGACTAACCCGTCGGCAACCGCCATAGAAGACCCTATTGGTGAGCTGAATGCTCCCCTGGGACCTTGGGTTCTGGCAGGGATAGTGTAATTCCATATTTTGGATCCGTCTGACGCGTTAAGGCAGTAGGCCATTCCACCATCAGAACCTATGTAGAGGCGACCGTCAACGACTGCGGGAGAAGCCCAAATTACGCTGTTAGTCGTAAAATTCCATAATGGTGTAGCAGAAGTCGCCGTTGGAGTTGTATTGGAGTAACCTGTGTGAGTCAGGTCACGGTGGAACATTAGCCAGTTGTCATCGGAAGAGAGAGCGGTAACAGCACTACCAGCTAGTATAACGCAAGTTGAAGCAAGAAACAATGCTACCGTGATTATGGTAGTTAGTTTGAGGGGCTTAGGCATAGATATCTAACCCTAAACTGAATATCGCTGGCTGTTATATATTTGCATATGTATATTTGAATAAAGCGTTTCTGCACTAACCCACATTTTTTGCCCAAACCGAGCGAGCTTCAGATTTGACTGATTATGATTGATATCTTGGAACAATTTTTCTAACTCGTTATGCGCCCCGAATTCAGCTCTTTCCAGTTCATCATTCTTTTTCGCCGATTAGCCCTTGAACTCGACGTTCAATTTCATCTCTGATTTCTCGAACTTTCTCCAGAAGTCTGCCTTTTGGATCTTCAATTCTCCAATCAATCGTTGGCCCAAAGAAGGGCCCAGGGCAGATTCCATAATCATCACAACCCATGGTGACGATTAGGTCTGACTCTGCAGTCATTTGAAAAGTAAGCAGTTTCGGCTTGTTTGAAGAAATATCAATGCCTTTTTCCTTCATGGCCTCCACGACAATCGGGTTGACTTTGTCAGCAGGCTTGTTCCCAGCGCTAATTACGAAGAATTTGTCTTTCCCGTATTTGTTGGCAAAAGCCTCGGCCATTTGACTTCTGCCGGCATTTTCCACACAGACAAAGAGAATTCTCTTCAATGCTTATCTGCACCTATCGGGACTCTTTTCTCGCCCTTTAAAGCATATTTCTTCCTTAATTTCTTAATCGTTTTATGAGTCTCTTGCTTGGTTTGGTGCTTAATGGCGTCCGCTGGGCAGATCCCATCGCATCCTGTGCACAAAACAACGCATTGGTTAGGGTTTTTAACAACTGACCTCTGGCCGCCTTCATGGTCTTCAAATTCGAAGACTCCCAGCTTGCAGTAGTCTACGCATTTTCCACAGCTGATGCACTTTTTATAATCTATTTTCGGGTACCAAGGTATCTTGCTTCGTGGAATTCCGTGCCAAGTTTCTTCTGACATTACAGTCGCTTCTTGCGGTCGACTGCATTATGATTATAGCAACTTTTAAATATAGTTATCGATTATAAAGAAAAAGAGTGCAACCCAAAATGGAAAATCAAAACAGATTCAAATCAACTGTCTTCCATGCACTCTCCGACCCGATTCGAATAGAAATAGTATCTTACTTGCGTGCTGGCGAAAAATGCGTTTGCGAAATAGTCCCTCACCTAAACCTTATCCAACCACTCGTTTCAAGACATCTGAAAACCCTGAAAGACTCGGGCATTGTACGCTGTAGAAAGGATGGAACAAAACGCATGTACTCAATTGTCGACCATAGAATATTCAATGTGGTCGATGCGTTAAATCCAGAACTCGTTGATTCACTTGCCAAAGAAGCCTTTCAAAACGTAACTTATCGCTAGGAGAAGTCGTCTTGGAAACAAGCCAAGAGCACGTAAAGAAAGAACTTTCCTTAGGACTCTGGGAAAAATACCTAACCGTTTGGATAGCACTGTGCATAGTAGCAGGGTTGCTAATGGGTAGGTTTGTTCCCGCTTTTGGGCAATTTATGGATTCACTGAAATTTGCTCAGTTATCCATTCCGATTGGGATTTTGCTGTTCTTCATGATGTATCCCACAGTCGTTGGAATACAGTTCAGCGACGTCAAGAAGGCAGCCAGAAACCCAAAACCACTCATAGTCACGATAATCGCTAACTGGGTGATTGCTCCGCCGCTAATGACGTTTCTGGCTAATACCTTCTTGGCGGGAAGCCCTCAGTACATTCCAGGGCTAATTCTTCTAGGTTTGTCCCCATGCACTGCGATGGTGATGTGGTGGATGTTTCTAGCGAGAGGAGACATGGCTCAAGGTCTCATTAACACCGCATTCAATGCTCTGCTCATGATTGCGCTTTACGCCCCACTAGCTGCACTTTACTTGGGTGTAAGCGGCATTCCCGTGCCTTGGGACTTGATAGCAGTCAGCGTTTTGATTTTCATCGCTCTCCCAGTCGCTGCAGGCGCAATTTCACGAAGAGTAATAATTCGCAAAAAAGGCGAGGAATGGTTCAAAGACGTATACAATCCTGCAGTGGGCAAGATTTCGATCATTGCGCTCTTGCTAACTTTGATTGTGCTGTTTTCGTTCGCAGGCCAGAGAATTATTGATGACCCACTGCTCGTAGCTTATCTTGCACTTCCAAACCTTCTACATTACGCCATCATGATTTCTTGGACTTATCCGCTGGGGTATTTTCTGGGGTGGAGGTACGAGTCAGCTATTGATACCACTCTCATCGGCAGCAGCAGCCACTTTGAAGTTGCCATCGCCGTGGCAGTCACCCTTTACGGCATCGGGTCCGGAGCAGCTCTGGCAACTGTAATTGGACCCCTTCTAGAGGTGCCTTTGATGCTGTCGGTTGTTAAACTTGGGCTACGAACCCGCAAGTACTTCCCCCGAAAGAAGGCTGTTGAGGGTGTAACTGATGCCACACAAGATACAAATCAAAAAATAAATAATTAGGAATTTGTGCATAAGGACGCGGATGGCAAAAACCGCGAGCAAAAGAGCAACATTAACTGCTTTTCCCATTCATCCACTTAACTCCCGTAGCTTCAGAAAGATCCTTCTTCAGAGCAACGAGGTCTTCCAGCCCCAGCTTCTTGACATCATCCTTCCCAACAATTCTCAACAAGCTCGCAACTTCCGCGTTTGAAACATTAACAAAATTCGTCAGCCTACGAACCCCCTCGTCAACATCTAGCCTTTGAACCAAAATCGGATCGTTTGTCGTTACTCCTGTTGGACAGAGTCCCGTATGACAGATTCTGTATTGCTGACAGTTCATAGCTATCAACGCAGAAGTCCCGATGTAAACCGCATCTGCCCCCAACGCGAGACACTTCGCGAAATCCGCCGAAGTTCTCAAACCCCCTCCAGCAATCAAGCTCACTTTGCTCCTCTTGCCAATTTTTCGTAAGTGCCTGTCAGCTCTTGGAAGAGCCATAACAATAGGTATCCCAACATTCTCTCTGACAAACAATTCTGTTGCCCCCGTTCCCCCACCAAATCCATCAAGCGATATGAAATCCGCTCCACTTTCAGCCAGAACCTCCACATCATTTTCGACGTTTCCACAACCTATCTTAACCCCCACGGGAGCTCCACCAGTCAGCTCTCTCAACCACTTTATCTTTTCCCTAAGGGCATCCTCATTTCCTATGTCAGGGTGACGCGCAGGAGAGTAGGCGTCTTCACACTCCTTCAGGCCCAATGTCTTTGCCACTTCGAGTGACATCTTTGCCGCAGGCAGCAAACTCCGCCATCCCGGGTAAGCGCCTTGACCCAATCTAATTTCCACCGCTGAACACTTCTTCAGGATTTCTTCGGTTGTTCCAAACCTGCCTGTAGAATACTGTACAATAAGTCGGTTTGAGGCAACATTGAGCTCTTCTGGGAGGACAGTGTCTTCCCCAGAGTTTAATCCAAGCTTCAAATTCGACGCGACTGTAGCGAGAACCAACCTAACATTTTTGGATACAGCCCCATAGCTCATTGCCCCAAACATGATTGGCGAAAAGACTTTTAGAGGCTTTCTCGATTCAGATCCAATAACAGTTTCCAAGCTCACCATTTCGCTATCATTGAGGGGCACCTTGAAGATTTGAGCAGGCACGAAGTGGAAATCATCTAAAGAAAACGGCATTTCCTTGTGGGATCCCATAGAACACAGAGTGCTTGTCCCCTTTTCAGCTGCATTGCTTATGTCGACCATTGTGCGGTAAGAACCTTCATCCTCATCCAAAGCCTTTTTCCTCATACCAACCTTACTCTCCACAATCACAAAATTCAATAATCATGATTAGTTAAAAAGAGTAGCGCGTACTTGGTATACATGGTCGCTGCAAGATCTGCGCTCTTAACAACGCTATACTTAGTCCACGGCTATATCGTTCATGTATTCTGCAGTCCCCAATCTTAAGTGTGACCTCTCTTTTTGTTGGCTAATCTAATTTTGGGCCTGTTGGTCTTTAAGCCACGGGTTTTTGGAGAAGATATTCCTTAATCGGATTTATCCTATCTTTGTTGGGTACGGATTAAGAATTTGCCAGACTCTACACAAATCATGCTTGCCCCATTTTTGGAGTAAAATGAAGAAACACAAGCGTCCCATCAATAATCGAATTTATTGCTCCCTATAGTTCTACGAAGAGATTGTTGTCTTTCACAACGCTATAATAAATGCGCAATTGCTTCTTAGCTGGTCCTTGGATAACTTCGCCAGTCTCGATGTTAAATCTTGAGCCATGCCAAGGACACTTTAGGACACCGTTTTCAAGTTGGCCTTCTGCCAGCGGGGCTCCGGCATGGGTGCACCGTGCTTCCAAGCAGTAGAACTTCTTGTTTCGGTTGATGACAAGTATCTCAAATCCTTTAAAGCTGAATTGTTTCATCTCGCTCTCTTGAACATCAACGGTTCTGCATAAAATGTAGAGTGTCATTGCACTTGCACTTTTCTCCGTTCGGATTCATTTTCCGGAATCAAAAAGATAGCTCCTTTTGTTTTTTCGTATATTCACAAACCGCGATAACAAATTCTGCATGACTCCAAATCAACGGCGATACTGATATGGGATTACCTATATGAGGGTTAATCTGCTCAGCAAGCATGCCAGAGAGTGACGCGTGTCTTGCAGTCCAATTTAGAAGGTTTAGCGCTCTGTCAAGCTCCTGTAGAGATAGTGCAGTGGCAATGTACCATCGGGCAAGCCAAAGGGTGCAAATGAACCAAGGGTTTCCAGGAGTCTCTCTTGTTGCTCTTTGATACTCATCGTTCTCATAACGCGCTACTCCGCCCGTATTTGTTTTGATCCAGAGGTTATCAATGACCGAGGTCATGCTGTTTCTCACTTCGTCTGAAAAGGGTGAAAGAGCTCCGGTCAAAAAAGTCAACGAGACACTGCTGTCGACAGTCAAGTCGTCAATTCCCGTTGGGTAGATTGCCTTTTTGAACCTTTGTTTTCTTGTGTCATAAAGTCTAGTTAGCATGGCGTTCTTCATTTCGGTGGCTGCTTCTATGAGCTTTTCCTGTCGTTCAATATCGAAAAACACTCTAGCGAATCCTGCCGCAGATTGAAGGGCAGATATTACAGTGGATACGGTTGAGGTAAACACGCCAGCTTTCTCTTCCCAAATGTCGAAGGAAGGCTTCGGCAAGCCTGTTGATGGATCACGGTGATTAAGCAGGAACTCTGCGGTGTTCAAAATCAGTTTCGGGTATACTTTGGAGATGAACTCCAAATCTCCGTATCTTTGAAAGTGTCTATACAAGGCAAGTAGGACAAGGGCGGTCTCATCTTCCTGGATGGGCAGTTGCATTTTGCCATTGCGATCAATCAATGCATGCCAGCTGCTTCCAATGGAACCGTCTGGCAAGTATTTGTGGTTGAAGTAACCGCTCTGATTGACAGTCTTATTGCAGAATCTGAAAAACATACGTGCCACTTCTGGAAAACCAGCCATGTCAAATGCCATTACAGTAATCGCTCCGTCCCATGGCCACACATAAGAGTACGTATCACGGTTGAACTGGAGTATGTCAGAGTCACAGGATGAGACAATACCTCCGCCGTTATCAACGTGAGAGCGCATTATCAGCAGTGACTCCTTGAAAAGCCGCGCCACGGCCCGCGGTAGGGCAACTAGGTCTACATTCTTTCTGTTGCTCCAAGCGCTCCAGTAATTCTCAGTCTCAAGCAACAGTTGTTCAACTCCCACTCTCCTAACAGTTGAGTCTATGTTCTTCACTTCTTCCAGGTTCTTGCCACAAGCAATCCAATAGTAGAGAATGTTTGCTGAGGCGGGTTTAATTTCAAGTTTGAATGAGACTGCTGAGTCCACATAGCCTTGGGCAATTGGATTCCCTTGTAGTTCTCCGTCTTCTGCATCCCTCCATGTGCCTTCTTTTCCAAACGATTCTTTTTGACCGGTTGCATATTGATGAATTCCGCGATCCTGATCTGTGGTGCCGTTGATTAGAAAATAGCGTTTCCCTTTGTAATGAACTATAGAATTCAGAGTTGGCTCATACATTGCTGTGTCTCCTGTGCCTTTACCGTAGACGTGAAAGTCATTCGAAAAGAACACCCTGACTTCGCGCCTTTCGTCTCCGCTATTATTGATGATAAGCTTGCGGAGATATACGTCTAGAAAGCTGTGGACAGCGTCATTAATCTCTAACTGAAGACCAGAATCCTGATTTCCAGCGGAGCATTTGCTCACCAATGTTTCTGGCATATACTTCATTTCTGTCTCCCAGTTCTCGTTAATCCAGGAGAACTTTTGGTCTACCCATATTCCCAACTTGGAATAATGCCCTACTAAGTGGTTTTCTAGGCCAACTTTTGGGTAGAAAAAATCTCTGATAATCATTTGACTATCAATAGCAACGCAAACTCGCCCATTACTTACCACGATTTCTCTTGGCAAATCGCTCACTCCCGAGTTGAAAGAAACCCCTTGACTACCGCCTACTACTCAGTTTTGGCTTTATAACTACCTTTCTCAGCTGATTCTTCGACCACGCATTGTAAGGAGCCCAGGTTCCGCAATCGAATTTCTTATAGGCTGACGAGAATCGAAATCGCCAAAAATTGGTTAACTCGGCTAAGCGGCATAGTCATGAGCTTAACACCAGAGCTTCGAGCACGGAAACAGCTTCCTTTTAGAGGCTGGACGCAGTTTGGTAGGTGGTTTTGGTTTTTCGAAACTGCCCGCAGAATCCTTCTCCCTAAGAACGAGACGTATCTCAACTAATAGCTGAGATGTTGTTGCTAGGTTCTGTGGCTAAGATGCTTGAATCTGGAGTGGGGTGAAGCTTCGGGATTTGTCGTCCTTAAAACGACCAGTAGACGTTATTAATAGTAGACCAATTCAGGTTCTAGAAAGCTTAATCGTAGTAATAACTTTTTTTAACTATTTTCGGGAATAGGGTAGGTAGTGCGCTGAGTTCCTTGCTTATCCTGGCTTTGCATAAAAGTTTTTATCACTGTAAACTCTAACTTTTGATGGTGCGGTTTCTGAAAAAGCAAGTGACAGTGGGCATTTGCGCGTATAACGAAGGTAAGAATATAGGCAGACTTCTGGAAAATGTCCTCTATGAACAAGAGCTCTCTGCTAGTTCTGAGGTTTGGGTCGTCTGTTCAGGCTGTACAGATGAGACCGTCGAGAAGGTTAGGGAGCACGCGGCAAACGATTCGAGAGTGAGAGTTTACATTGAAAATGAGCGAAGAGGGAAAGCCTCAGCTATCAATCATATTTTCGCTCACGCTGTAGGGGACGCAATACTGTTTATTTCTGCAGACACGCTTCCAAGTAAAGCATGCTTCGCCAACCTCTTGCATAGGCTACGGGCACCAAATGTTGGAATTGTTTGCGGAAATCCAGTGCCCACAAACAGTTCAAATTCGCTTTTAGGTAGGATTGTTCAACTATTGTGGCACTTTCACAGTCACGTTTTTGAAGAACTGAATGATGTGGGTCTTGCAAGGCACGCCAGTGAAGCTTTTTGCATGCGGAAAGGTATAATCGATAGAATACCTACCGAGACAGTGAATGATGACGCATACATAGCTGTGACGGCGAAAAGAAAAGGCTGGCTCGTGAAGTTCTCGTCTGAATCTCTGATTTCGATTTGCGGTCCCAAAAATTTCAGGGAATACTTTCAGCAAAGGCGACGCGTCATTTTTGGTCACTATCAACTCAGAAAGCTAACGGGCGAATCAGCACAATATCTTGTGCATATGCTGCCTTTGTACCCAATTCGAACAGCAAAATTAGCCTTATGGCTTTTTGCCAAATATGACCCTGTCACTCTCGGGGCTTTCCTGCTTACCGAGTTCATGGTTAACGCCATCGCAATTGTTGATTTCGCATCAGGAGGAACTCATTTTAAGTGGCAGGTTCTGCCCTCCACAAAAGTAGCTGTTTGCTGAAGGTTCCTCTGATGTCGGGTGACAGTCTCACACCATCCACCCGCAGGACTGGTATGTGTTGATGCTAGAAATAAGTGTAACGTTAGAAGGTTGACTTTACATGCTTTCACGCCAACGACAACGGGCGGCTCTTCCAGATTTGCGATTTTAAAGTGGACTGGGAGATTTGAACCCTAATCTAAGTGGAAACGTCACGGCTAGCGCCATGCGTCTACCCTTCGGACCTGCATTTCCTCAGTGAGAAGCCATATATCGTTGCCATGTGTTTCCTCGGAATGCCATCGGAAAGAGTGTGGTGTAATCTGAGAAAATACCCATTTCTCCGGGTTACCTTCAGCAGTTTTACCTGCAAGATCAATCTCATCACTAACCTTCTTGGCGATGAAAGTTTGTACAAGTCCCTTGAGGGGAGAGAGCCAAGTGCTACGCCAAGCATCAATCTCTTGGTCATAGAATCGAACAGTCGTCCCAAAAGAATGACTTTTTGGGAACTCTCCGGGTAGCCTATCCAAACATCCTGTATTGCAGTCCCACCAAGGATCCATCCAAAGTGAACCTCTCCTTTCATCTTGACCTCAGTTCCGTCTGCTTGCGTATATCGGGCTTCGACAATATCCCAGTCGCCTACGAACTGGCCGAAGAGCATCAATTTCTCTTTCAAGTTTGGATCTGGACCGTCTGCTTCCAGACCTTTGATCAACCAACCGTTACTTGCTCTCGAATTGTTGACCATTTGAAACCACATGTTCTGATTATATCCAATAATGTTCTGCTTGAAGAGAAGATAAAATTTTTCCTTAAAACAAAATGCAAGCCAGTTATAGTAATTTGAATAGAGGTCACAACGACACAACTCCTTAGAAAGCACAGATAGCAACAAGGTCTTTTCTGGTATTTGTGGTGACCGCGGGATTAGTACCAGCCAAAAGTGGAGACGTCTCCCTTATTATCCTTTTTCCCAATTCACCAAGATAACCCTAAGGTGTTAGATTCTAAAGTATTTTCCGTAGAGCAATATACCCACGGCTAAGAATAGCAACACAGAACACGGATACCATCGTCGCGTCCAATAGTACAGACAGACTGGTGATCGTTGCTCCCCTCAAGAACAGTGAAGTCAGTGCGTCAGTTACGTAATAGCTTGGGACAAATCTGCCCGCCACTTGAGCCCCGGAACTGAGGGATGCACCAACGAAGGTTCCCAGGAACAATTGAGGAAGTACAAATAGGAAACTTAAGCCTGTGGCGGCACCCGAGGATTTAGCGATTGTGGCTGTTATTAGGCCGAACCCGATGTTCGAAAGCGAGAACAGAAGTACCAGTATAAATGCGAATACATACGCAGGAATATCAACCTGTGGTCTGAAACCCAAAGCGTACATCATGGCGAAGACTAAGGCTGCTTGAATTAGCGCGATTCCCATATAAGAGATTACTTGACTTGTCATAAACTCGGTTGGCGTGGTGGGCGTGATGCGGATACGTTTCATCATGCCATTCTCGCGGTCTTGGGTGAATGATTGGGCGACCATCATGATAAGGAATATAGATGCAAAAGTAAACATGCCGGGAGCAATGAAGTCGAGTGTGGAGGGAGCCTTCACCTCAATCAGAGATGCAATCTCCAAGTGGAACGGGATTATGGGTGTTTGCTGGTTCTGGCCAGAGATTGCTATAAGAGCTTGGTGGATAATAGGAGGAATGGCTTGAGTGGCCACAAGTGAACCCTTGTCTAGGTAAAGGGCGACCGTGGCGTTCGTCCACTTGCTCGGCGCGTTGGGCTCTGCCTGATACGAAGCTAAACTCTGGCTGAAATCAATTGGAACTATCATAATTGCCTGAATACTGCCTTGGGACAGGTCATTTTGAGCAGTCTGGTTGTCAGAGTACATTTTGAGGTTCAATATTTTGGTCTCGGACAATGCAGTGAGGAATGCCAGCGAGGCGTTTATCGAGTTTCCTTGGTCCATGTTTACTACGCCAATATTGTAGGTGGGTTGTCCACCTCCACTGAAGGCAGAGCCGAAAGCGAGTACGAAGACTATTGGGAACAGGAAGATCATGAAAAGCACTGCGGGTTCGCGAACGGTTTTCTTCATTTCTTTCTTCGTTAGAGCTATGACCCGTTGAAGTTGAATCTATATCTCCTCCCTTATTCTTCTCCCAGTTAGTTTAATGAAAAACTCTTCCAAGTTGGCTACTTCTCCCTCCGAAGTCAAATCTTTAGGCGTACCAAGAGCTATCAGCTTTCCATGGTCGATTATGCCGACGCGGTCGCAGAGTGCCTCAGCTTCTTCCATGTAGTGCGTGGTTAGAACGATGGTTTTGCCATCTTTCTTAAGTTCTCTTATGAAATCCCAAACGGCATGGCGCGACTGCGGATCCATGGCTACTGTCGGCTCATCTAGAAATGCGATTTGCGGGTTGTGGATTAGCGCAAGGATGAGGCTTAGTCTTCGCTTCATGCCGCCGCTGTATTTCTCAGCCTTTCTCTTAGCGTCTTGTGCAAGCCCCATTTTTTCCAGAAGCATGGTTTGTCGCCTTTTGAGCGTTTCTTTATCCATGCCTTGCAGATTTCCGAAGAGCTCCACGTTCTCAGCGCCAGTTAGATAAGGGTAGACTGCGGTCTCTTGGGGGCATACTCCTATCATATCCCTAACTTTCCCGCCTTCTTCTTGAACGTCGTAATCACCGACCTTTACAGTGCCGCCTGTTGGCTTTGTCAAGCCGCAGAGAATGTTTATGACAGTGGTTTTGCCTGCACCATTTGGACCCAACATTCCGAAAAGCTCGCCTTTTTCAACCTTTAGGCTTAGGTCATCGACGGCTTTGACGTCCTCATATTTCTTGCTAAGATGAGCAATCACTATGGCTGGTTCATTCATATTCCAATCGCTCACGAGAGTCTGCTGAAAACATTGCCTTCTTGGAATTTAGGTTTTTGCTAACCCCTGGACGAGAAAATGCAGAAGAACCAGTGGGGGTCAATACCCAATTTAATTCACGCCTGTTTCGAACCAGTTACCTTGTGTTAATTCGGGAAAATTGCACGTCGATGTAGCAAAACCAAAAAGCCAAACACCTCCCAAACTATCCTTCGGGACAAATAAGTCGTCTATCGTTGAATCAGTCGAACCTCCTCGGTTAACGGCACGAATGTTTGCCCGATTACCACAGGCGCGGATTGCTCATACTCGACTTACGCGTAGCTACATGGTTTGCACATGGGAGATAAAAGCCTTATCGCGGGGAAAAACGCGCGCTCAAACTGGCGCATTAATCGTCTTTTCTAACGGATATTGAAAAAGAGGAAGACGCGATTTAATCTTGGCAAATATTCGCGTCTCTACGGCTCTGCCTTGCCCACAGACTCATTGCTACCGGTCCCAAGTACGCCGCGGGCTGCAGCGAAATAGGCAAGTATTGGTTTCTCGTTGCGAAGAAGGTCTACAACACTTTGAAACATCGATGAGGGCAAATGCATCTTTATGATTCCGTCTGAGTTGCTGTCGGCTTCAAAAGGCATTCCAGGGTCCTTAAATCTAATCTAGGCCACAACTGTTTCTCCGTTTTTGACCTGAATTTGAGCCCTAGTGTTTGAGTATCCTTGCTCGCTTCCATAGATTAATATATGGTAGCTTGTAACATTTACCATTTTTTTACCTCTAAGCATGATTGTAAGTCTGAATTTATTCATAACAGCAAGCGTCTAGCTCTCCATCCGCAGTCGGGTAATTGAGGAACCGAACGTTTGTCTAAATTTTTTCCAGTTGGTGTGGCACCAAACTGTATAGTTGTAACGTGAACCTCGCTGAAACTTAGATCTCAAAAAATAAAAGACCTATATCACAAGAAAAATAACCAATTGTCAGTTGCTAATTACCAAGCGCACTAAAATTGAATTTCGCAAACATTTCCGAAGCTGGGATGAGAACTTGGGCTGTTTTGCGGTAAGAAGGATTTCTCGGAAAATTCAGGCTTTAGACTCTCAGAGACGCGCGATGACCACTGATAATTTAGATCCAAAAATGTCACAAAGGTCCGCTGGACCTGGCAGCGCGAACCTCTTTGTTTTTGGAATTTTGGAGACATGTCAAAACCTTAAGTCCGTTCGTTGCTGGATTCTTATCGTTTGTCTTGAGGAAGATTCTAAATGCCATATTGAGCGGTACTCGGGTCTTGGAAGATAGGCAGCTGTGGTGGGTAAAACGTGAATACAATGAAGACTATTGCCAGCAGAACCATGGCGGCGATGGCAACTCTCTGAGCTGACTTTGAAGACTCGCCATGTCCAAGAAGCTTGTAGCTTATAGACTGACCGACAATCACCGCAACAATAAAAGTGGTAATGTCTACTGCGAAAATGCTTTTTCCTGTGAAGGCGGTATACGAGTAAAAGACTGCTGGAATCAAGATCACCATAATATAAGCGCCAACTGCTTTGGCAGAAAAGAAATTTCTGACAACGCCTCGAAATGGAAACATCGCCATCAACATCCAAAAAAGAGAAGGCCAGAAAGCCAATTTCAGATGTTCCCAAACGGATTCATTTACTGCAGAGAAAGCGCCCACCAAAGGATTGCTGCCGGACCAGGCATAAGTAAAGTGTAAGGCGCTGCCTAGAAAGACTATGAACATCGTTCCAACGATTTCCAAGGCAAGAATGGATGTACGCTTAACCAAGACGAACTCCGACCTTCTGCTCAGCTTCGCTTCGGCAGCTCTTAGAATTGCTGGCCTCCATAATTAACCTCGATTTCATTTTCATGTCTTAAGTATATAAAACCATTGAGCGCGCTCCAGGTGCGGGGTAAGCTGAACAGTCGAAAGCCTCATTGAAAAGCAACGTTTTGTGTGTGAAGCTGCATTAGCTCCTTCTCGATGACTTTCTGCAGCAAATCACTCTGACTCACAAGCCGCCTTTGCCTATTTGGGCAAGTTGCTGACAATTACTACAAAAACAAGCTCAGGGAGCGTAGACTCTTAGTTTGGATAACTTCTTAAACAAATAAAGGTTTACAGCTAATTCATGGCATTTGAACTTATTCCATTTCCTATATCAATAATATTTGTGCTTGTGTTTTGCTTAGTATTCATAGCAGTCCTTTGGAAAATGCGCAAAAAGGGGAGAATATATTCTATCCTGTTTATGGCAGGCGTCGTTGTAGGAATACTACTACTAGTTACATTTGTCTTTTCGTTGATTCAATAGCAATAGACAGTGACATCTTTGTCCAAACAGCTCAAAATGATAATTTTTTAGCTATTGCAGTATTATCTTTTTTGTATTTTTTCAATGGGGTAGAATGCGAAATCCTGAAGGTTGGTGGCGAATTGGGGATACAGAATTATTTTCCAGCTACATTTATGGCCAAACTGTGCGTCCCTCTCCTTTAGTAACAGGTTTTGTAACAATTATCTCGCCGAACTACCTCCTGCTGATATTCATTCTTTCTACAAAAGTGAACCCATATTTCCTCTTTAGACCTCAAAGAAGAAGAAAGACGAAAGATGATTGTTCTTAGCCTTGCCTAGTTCTTATATGTAAAGTCCAGAGAATATGAATTCGTGAATAACATGAACAACGGAAACAGAGGATTGTTGAGTTTTGCCTTTAGTGGAGTTGTCTTAGCCTACATAATTATGAGCTTGTTTGATGTGCCAACACTGCTTCAGGGCAATGACCTAACTTTGGCTAAAATCTTCATTTTGGCAGCTGCATTCATTGGCTTTCTATTTCTAGGCTATGGACTAATGCTGATTATTAGAGAGACAAAACCAAGAAGATAAGCTGCAACGTGAGAAGCTATGTCATCTGAACTTGTGATTGCTCTTGAAAGAGCAGTCGAGTTGTGCAAAGCACATAGAGCAGAAAAAGGCGTAAAGATGTTTGGCCAATGCTTGGGATGCATGAGGTTCTCAAAAGATGTTCCAGAGAAAAGTGCTTCTTCAAGCCATTAAACAACAATGGATACAAAATCGTAAATACACTATTTGAAGAATCAAGCAAGAATTAACGCAAACCTTAAGCCAAGTTACACTATATTTTCCACAGGTAACTGGGGACCTGGGGATTGAACAGAGAAGAGGCTCTCGCCTTACTCAAGGAGTTGAAAGCCACTTTTGACACAGTAGAGTCCACAGAATTCGTTCTCTTAAAAAACGATGAAAGGAAACGACACTGGGAACTGCAAATAGAATGGCTTCCTCAACCAAACGAAAAACTAACATTGCTAAGTTTATCAGCTAAATACAATTTAGAAGTCTCTTTCAAGAATGGCCAGACAAGTTTTCGTAAGTCAAAATGACTACTGACTTACGCCTTTTCCACTGTGAATTTGGTGCCGCAATCAGCACATGTGTAGGATTCTATATGGAAGAACCTATTCTCCAAGCTCTTATGAGGCTTTGGAGCATCTTTACCGCAATTGGGGCACTTAGCCACGAAACCCTACACTCCAACGCATTATTTCAGAATAGAAGCATATGAACTAATGTGACTACAATAAGGATACAACAACCGTAAGAAAACTCCAATCGTTTCCGAAAAGACACTGTAAAAACTATGCCTGAAACTAACTATTTGGCACGGGACATTTTTATATAGGGCACGTTTGTGCGTGCTCGCCGCAAGAAAATTTGAAACCCTCAAGTCCCATCTTTAGGCAACCCATACGTGCTTTTAGAAAATCATTAAATATCGAGTCTCATCAAATAGCGAATCAGAAAAAAGGAGAGAGCAAATGAAAACAAATAAAATTAGCAAGAACTGTAAAACCAACAAGAAAAGCCTAATCGTCGCCATTCTAATTTTGACCTTAACGATTTCAACGTTAGCCGCCCTCATGCCTATCAGCAACGCGCACACCCCGCCATGGAACTACCGCACATGGACATACGTCGTCGCCTATAACAATGTCATAGGTGTAAACCAGCAAGAAAAATTCATATTTTGGCTGGGCGTATCGCCCCCACCCACAGCAAGCGGAGCTTTCGGTGACCGATGGAGCTTTTATCTTGACATCACAAGACCCGACGGAACCAAAGAAACCTTGGGACCACTCATATCTGACCCAGTCGGGGGTTCATACACATTCTACACACCTACCCAGGTCGGCAACTATGTGGTCGTCGCCAGGTTTCCCGGAAAAACTATAGATGGCACGCCCAACGGTTTGGCCCCCAACTGGGGACCCACCAGCAGCGGATACGCAGCCATGAACGACACCTACGCAGCCAGCACCAGCGACCCAATCAACTTCACAGTGACACAACAACCCCTACAACTATGGCCTGAAGCACCCCTACCCACAAGCTTTTGGACCCGACCAATAAACAGCGCAAACATAAACTGGTATTCCATAGCAGCCAACTGGCTAGGCGGAGCAGCCCAAAACGTCGGACCAACCAGCAACTACGGCTACGGCAAAGCCCCAGAAAGCTCACACATACTCTGGAAGACAACCGCAGCTTTCGGAGGCCTAATGGACGAAAGATTCGGCAACGAAGGCTACACAACATCCCACTATGAAGGCATAAACTTCAACCCACTCATCCTCAACGGCAAAATATACTACAACGCACCAAACTCTGAGATGCGCGAAGGCCGATACATCTTAGACTTGTACACAGGCGACCAGCTGGAATTCATCAACACCACAGGTCCAGTCACCGGAGCTGGAGGCGGATTCGACTCACATGGAGGCGTAACGCAGCAGACATTAGCGTTCGCCCAAATTCTCAACCTAAAAGGCCTGGCTAACCAAATGGGGGCTACCCATACTTGTGGAGTACAAGCGCCCCCACAGCGAACACCTGGATCATGTATGACGCCTACACTGGGAACACTATTTGCCAAATCGCCAATGTTTCAGCAGGTGGCACTGCAGTCTACGGAAAAGACGGAACCATTCTGCGCTACAACATCGTAAATGCAGGAACACCGGCAGCACCCAAATACTATCTGCAAGTATGGAACACTACGCAGGCGATATGGTGGCGCGGAACTCAGCAGATGTACCAAAACGACGATTACTCGGGCTTCTCAGGCAACAACTACTTCAGCTGGAGACCCTACCTCAACGCAACGTTTGACGGCAGCCACGGATTCTCGCTGAACGCATCAATACCCTCGGTTATCGGCTCAATCCGAGCAGTCCGAGAAGACCAATACGTAATCGGCGGAACCCAAGGAACCAACAACGAAAACGGCATCACCAAAGGCAACCTATGGGCCTTGAACCTCAAACCCGACAACAACGGCAAAATCAACCCAAGCCTGCTGTGGAACATCACCTTCACACCTCCCTCATCAGCAGGCAATGTCTCGATAAGCATGGCTGCAGTAGACCCTGAAGACGGCGTCTTCACATTCTATTGCGTGCAGACTAAGCAACGATGGGGATACAGCCTCGCCACAGGACAGCAAATCTGGGGCCCAACAGCACCCGAAGACCCGATGAAATACTACGGAATGCCAAGCAACATCTACAAAGGAATGCTCATATCCTACACATATCTCTGCGGCGGCATAGTCTACGCCTACAACATAACCACAGGAAAAATAATCTGGACATACGAACCAACACAAATAGGCTACGAATCACCGTTCGGCGACTACCCAGCACAGATGGCTTTCATCTCAGATGACAAAGTCTTCATCTACTCAAGTCCACTATGGCGCACAAACCCCCTTTGGCGCGGCTCATACCTGCGTTGCATAAACGCTTCCAACGGAGCTGAACTCTGGAAAGTCCTCCACTACGGAAGCGCAGTAATTGCAGACGGCATCGTGGTAGGCCTCAACTACTACGACAACATGATATACGCATACGGCAAAGGACCGAGCGCAACAACCATCACCGCAGACCCCGTAGTTGCCACGAGAGGAGATGACATCCTGATACAAGGAGTTGTAACAGACCAGTCCCCAGGCGCCCAAAACACACCGGCCATTGCAGATAAAAACATACAAGCCTGGATGGAGTATCTCTACCAACAACAAGCAAAGCCAACGGACGCCACAGGCGTACCAGTACACATAACAGCCATAGACCCCAACGGGAACTTCCAAGACATAGGCACAGTCACGAGTGACGCAGCAGGAAACTACGCAACTCTGTGGACGCCGCCCGTCCCAGGAGTCTACAAGATCACCGCAACCTTCGAAGGCTCAAACTCTTACTGGGGGTCCTCCGCAGAAACCGCATTCGGCGTAAAAGAAGCAAAAGCCGCCACACCCCAAGTTACACCAACGCCATCTTCGCCAACGCCGACCATAGCACCCACAATAAACCCCACGCCGATCCAAACGACATCGCCAACGCCCAGCCCAGCAATAGTACCGCCGACCAGCTCAGAGCCAACAACAACCTACATCGCAATCGCCGTAGCCATCATCATCATAGTAGCAGCCGCAGCAACACTAGTCCTCAGAAAACGCAAATAGAAACCACAAACCCTCTCTTCCCCTTTTTTGTTTAGTGCAAAATTAAATGAAGAACAAAATTGGGGCTAAATGAGCCTCCTTTGGAAAAGGGCAATACAACGTTGCTTTGTTGGGCATTCAACTCGCCTACAGGGACTAATGCTCCCGCAACCCGCCAAAGAACTTCGGTCCAGGCGAGCGTCCGTTTAATTGATGAAAATCTCAAGTTTACTGCCTATGACGTTTGCGCCGCAACCAAAAACCCAAATCAATGCCTCTTTTCTGTCTGAACCATACAAACTCAAGTCTTATAAATTGACTCTTCATATTATGTACTAGGTGTATTGATGTCGGGAAAAACCGAAAAAAGTACGTCCCCCATAAAACTGGAGCCCCAACGGTTGCCCAACAAAGCAATATTGGTCGACGTCACAAAAATCCCAGGCAAATATGCCAACAAATACACAACGGGACCATTCATGCTACCGCAGAACACCCACTCGTTAAACTGGAACCTCCTAAACAACGACTCAACCCCTCAAAAAATCAGGGTAACCGTATACAAATGCTGGATAGGATCCCCGAAAACCCCTGAACCCCCAGGCCCCCTCGAAATAACTCTTAGCCCAAATGAAAGTTCACACAACGCGAACAGTGCAGTTGGAGGATTCTGCTACGAAGTCCAAGTGGAAACCAACAGCAGACTGGTATTCGCCTCCGTGGAAGCCTGGCCAGGTTCAATTGGCGATGTTATTCCTGGAACAGAAATCAGGGCCGCTCAATTCTTGCGACAAATGATCTAAATACTTCCTAACTACTCCCCTTTTTCTTTTTCAGTGCGCTTAAATTAGGCTGTTTTTGAGCGGTATTGTCACGCAGTAGCACTTAAAATCAGCCGGTGAAGGGGTTAACCCTTCAGATAAAAGAAATGTCGCCTGTATTTGCCCCTCTTCTCTCTCGAAAAAACATAAATATTTCTTAAGCTGCGCAGAACATGGAAGAACAGCGCCCCTTCTTATTTCAAATGTTCCTGAAGATTTGTTTCTCCTACCTTAAGCCCAGGAAACGTCGCGATGAGCTGCTTTGCTAGCTCAACCAGTATCTTTTTGACCCCGTCTGTTTTCTCCACTTCAATCTTCGGATAAAGCCTTACAACAACACCGTCGTCTCTACCAGATATCAACGCGAGAAAAATAGTCTTCCTGCTTGCCTCGATAGCTAATGAATCTATAAGAATGGCGTTTTTGCCACGCTCTATATACGTTTCCATTGTTCTTAGAATGGTGCTTTCGTTTCTAATGAACAAAGGTTTCAGTTCTTCGAAAATATCCTCAATTGCAGCTTTTCCTTCTAAAACGACGTGAGGCACAAAGACTTCTCCAATAGTTATGTGACCTTTCAAACAATATTAAATTTGTCAATCTGTGAACTAGATTGACCTAACTAACCGCGACGAGCGCATGTTTTTCTTTTGCGTCGAGAAAAATAGAAAAAAATGGCTTCCGCCAAGGGATCATGCAGACCTCAATGCGATTCCGGTAATTGGAGAGGCACAATTGTTCAATTTTTTTTAATAAATATTGCAAAGGTTGAGGTTTCTTATCCTCTTTGCGGAGATCAAGGCAACGCTCCTCTTAGATTCAGTCAATTGTTTATCATGGTTTTTCCGTGCATTGAGATGTGGTAATTCCAAAATTCTAAAAAGCAACTAAACTAAAAAGAGAAATGATAAACCTACTGGTTGAGCGTGTCAGAAGTGACAAAAGTAAAGATGCCGAAAATGAAAAAAGACGAGATTGAACAACTTGTTAGAGAACAATTTCTGTGTCGAATTGCTTTCAGAGGTGACCAGCAGCCGTACATTGCGCCTTTTCAGTACATTGTTGTCGATGACACGCTCTATTTCCACTTCACCAACTATGGAAAGAAGATGAGCCTTCTCAAGCAAAAAAACCCCGTTTGTGTGGAAATAGAAAGGTTTACTCCCAACCTCAGTGAATACCAGTTCGTTGTCCTAACTGGAAAATTAAAATTGGTTAAGAAGTTGGAAGAAAGGAAAAAAGCAATTGAAAAGATGGCTGAAATAGGCAAACAAAGACTCTCACCTAACTTTCTAGTTGCGCATGGCTTTTCCAAGGGCTCCAATTGGGGTGCTTTCAGTGCAGACAAACCGATTTTCATAATAAAACTCGATGAAGTTACTGAAAGGACAGGACTCAAGTCGCCATAATTGACCACAATACATGATGTCGTTCTTCGACCCCATTCTCCGTTTGAATCTTAGAGCCAAATCAGATGCACGTTGTCGCATTGACTCATCAGTTGCACTACTGTAATAGCTTGTGCAATTTTATACATTGATTTTACAGCGAGGGATAGGCTTTGGATTAACCCTCAACTTTGCCACCCAATGACCCCAAAATGGTTGGTCAATTTTTCAGTGTTCAAATAGTTGTACAGACTGTTCAAAAGCATTGTATTAAATCTCACGATAACATCACTTCTATTCGGTAATAAGGATGGCAATCAACCAAAAAAAACTCGGCCTATACGCGTTCACCGGAATCTTGGCTGCAGCGGTAGTAATAGCCGCAATCTTAGCATCTGGCGTGCAACTTCCAAGCACTACAAACCCTACAAAACCAAACCTCCCTGGAACCTCTGGCAACACACAAACCCTCGCAAACACTGGCACACTACAAGTCTACATCAAAGACGCCCCCGTAACCCTATCCAAGCTATATGTCACGTTAGATAGCGTCGAAGTCCTTGGCAAAGACGAAAGCGGCTGGGCAAAACTCGAATTTGCAGATGGAGAAACAACCCGATTTGACCTCTTAGCCTACCAAGAAAGCACCAAATACCTCTCAACCGTTGACCTCCCCGCAGGCGACTACTCAAAAATACGCCTACACGTCTCAAAAGCAGCAGCAGTGTTCTCCGACAGCTCAGAAAATGACGACCCCAAAACTGCTGAATTGGAAAATGAAGTTCCGCTGAAGGTGCCCTCAGGCAAAATAGACATAATCGTCAAATTCCAAATAGTCGAAGGCGAAACCACTCAAGTTATCCTCGACATGACCGCAGACACAGTCGCCATCAGCAACAGCCACAACCTTAAACCCACAATCAAAGCCACAGTCATACAACCCGAACCCACATCCACACCCACGTCTGCTACGGGAGCGCCAACAGAGAACCCAACAGCCACACCACCAGAGTCGCCAACAGAGACTCCCACTGAAACGCCCACTGAATCTCCCACACCCACTCCAACCCCAACTGAAACTCCAACAACGACACCCACTGAGACTCCAGCAGGCACTCCTACACCCGCAGCCTAACCCTCCCCTTTTTATTCAGACAAAAAAGGTAGAGAAAACGACAAATAAACCCAAACATACTCAAGCAATTATAGAATCACTAGAAGGGATAAACTCGAGCATAGTCAAACTGAACCAAGAGTTCGACACGCTAATTGAAGTCACTAGCCGCAAGAAACGCACGCAATCAACAATTTAACATGCAAACAAAAAACCCATATTCCAAATATTAATTCTGCCTTCATAAACCTTAGTTGTCTTAATAATACAATACGCCTCGATGTAGAATGAGAGCAAGACTTAAGTGTGAAAGTTGTACTGAAGCTCCCGTTGTAATCGATGACTCAGATTTGGACCTTGTTTCCAAGGTTATTAAGGAAGTTTTGGCTAAAGACCTTGATAGGATTAGGGCAATCAAGTTAAAAGAGGAAACTAAGTGCTACATCAACCATACTTGACTCCTGACTTAACATAAAACTGACAAAGATTACCGTCGGAAGCACGTTAGAGCGAGCGAGCCCAAGAGACTCCTATTTCAAGGACGAAATCAACCCAATACCGCTCACCAGTAATTGTCGGTCAGCTCAACCAACTAGAATTGTTCGCCCTTACTTTAGGAAGTGAGTTCCCATTTTCATTGCAACCTTTTAGAGCACTTGTCCAGCTTCAACCAGTTCCAATGCACAGCCCCGTCCGGTTTGACCAACGTTTTTCGCAAGGTTCCACACACTTCCCCTCCTAAGCGAGCTGTCAGCAAGCGGATTCCAAACAACCAATCTAAAATGCAAAACTTCGATGCTGCGTTATTCAAGACCTTGACAACAGGATAGCATATCATCCGTTCCGACCAACCACACAGCAACGCAACGTTTTGTGGATGCGCGTGATCCTTATAATCAGTTTACTGAAGTAGAAGGCAAGCTCACAATGAATCTTGTGCCTTTACCGACCTCGCTATCAAAAGTCACTGTTCCACCCATTGATTCAGTCAAACGTTTAACAACCGCTAACCCCAGACCTTGCCCCTTCGATTTTGCTGTAAACAATGGAGCAAACATTTTGCTACTTACTTCTTCAGGAATACCCACACCAGTATCTTGAACTGTTATTGAAACACCGGTTGCCTCTCTCTTTGCTAGGATTGTCAGTTTTCCGCCTTCCGGCATAGCTTGGACCGCGTTAGTTACCAAGTTACCCATAATACGCTTAAGAAAGCCATGGTCAGCCCTAATCGTCTCAGCATCCTCAGCAACCCTGCTTGAGAACTTAATATTCTTTGGAATATCGTTCCTTCGCATCAAGTCCTCAACGAGTTCTTTCAAATCCGTCTCCTCCAAAAGGGGTTTTAGTGGTCTGGCATAGTCTTGAAGGTCGGCAACTATTTTGTTTACGTAGTCTATTGCTTTGCCAATCTCATCCAAGCTCTCTTTGATGTTGCTTTTCTGTTCGCTTTCTGGCAAAGAAGCCAATTCAGAATTAGCCAAGTAGACGTCGCTAGTCATGGACTGAAGCGGATTACGAATATCATGTCCTACCATTCCTGCAGTAGCACCGATGGCAGCCAAACGTTCAACATCCTTAAGCTTCTTTGCATTTTCTTCAGCCAGTCTTTCAGCTTTCTTGAGCTCGGTAACGTCTCTTGCAGCTGCGAAAACACCCTCAATTTCCCCTGCTTCATTTCTGTAAACTGCGGCATTGTACAAGACCTCGCTGATTCTACCGGATTTGTGCTTAAGCTCCAAAGGATAGTCCCTCACGAAAGCGTCGGCAAAAACTTGCCTATATCCCGCCCTTGCCTTTTGATGGTCAGTGAAGTATTTTGAGAAGTCAGTGCCAATCAACTCCTCTCTGGAGCAACCTGTCGCCAGTTCCGTAGCTTTGTTCACATCAGTAATTTTGCCTTCAGTGCTGATGGTTACAAGTGGGTCAAGACTCGCTTCAATGAGACTTCTAACATAAAGCGCGGTTGACGCGAGCTTCTTGGTTCGCTCTTCAGCAAGCTTTTCCAAGCTTAGCGTGTATTTTCTTAGTTCTTCCTCCATCTTTTTGCGCTCAGTGATATCAACAAAAATCGCAACAAAGTACCCCCTTCTTGGGCTGTAAGCGGAAACCGAGTACCACTTCCTAAGAGATTCAGCATAGTTTTCAAGAACAGCAGGCTGACCAGTTAGGGCAACTTTTCCGTAAACACCAATCCAGTCTGCGGGGTCATTCTCTATACCAGGCAACACTTCCGTTACCTTTTTTCCAATTACATTTTCACGCTTGAGGCCCGTCATCTTCTCAAAAGCGTCGTTAATAGTAAGAAAAACGTAGTCTACAGGTTTTCCTTCGTTGTTAACTATGATGCGTTGATATGCAAACCCGTTCAACATTTTGGAGAAAAGAAGTGCAGACTGTTGGCGGTTACTCGTGAAAGTTTCAGACCAGCCAGTTGATAAATCAGAGGCAATACTTCGAGATTTAAAGATTGCAAACATCAAGTAGACAGTGCCAATGTACAATGTCGCCCTGCCAAGCCAAGTTGGTACATCGCCAAGAACCTTCACATCAAAGGCACTGAACAATCCCATGCTGAGAAGTGCAATTGAGAGAGTGTAATACAGAAGCGATAGCGACTTGGACTTCACATATTGCAACGCGAAAAAAAGGAATGCCAACGCGAAGAAAAAAACGGCTGAACCAAGAATTACTTGCCGCAAGAGAGTTGGACCAGAAGCGAGGAAAAAGTGAGGTAACGAACCCGATGAACCAAGAACCCAAATTATCCCGACAAGAAGTAGCCCAACTCCGTAGGAAACTGCTAGCGCACCCCTTCTATTGGGGGTAGGGGTTTCATCTTTTCCCAAAGAAGTGATAACACTGGCAGTTGCTTGAATTATCGACGACACAAGGATACATATGTTTGAAACGGCAACGGCATAGTCCCCAGAAAAGTCTGATATGTAAGCTGAAACAGTGACGGACACAGCAAAAATCAGAACGGAGGTGCTAACTAAAAGAACGGTAAATGACCCGTCGCGTAGGAAACTTTTTGAAGAAATATACAGGATTGCCCCGGTTGCTGTTGTCCAAAAAGCTAAGTTTAGAGCTAGAAGGAGATAAGGAGGGTTGAATACAAGGTCTTCTGAGAAACCAAACGATAAATCCAAAAGAATTAACGCTGCTAACGCAACGACTGGGACTATAGCGAGTTTTGATAGCTGCAACATTCCACCGCGGAAATAGTACTAAAAGTTACTGAAGGGATCCCATTCAGTACCTTACTATTTCTGGGCGTTAGGTTTTAACTCTTTCGGGAATCTTTCTTCGAAGGATAAACCAACCGTTAGGAGCGTGAGTCATCTAGTTCCATGTAGTAGCGTGAGCCCGCAGAATGCAGAACAAACAGCCCGGACGGATCCCGCGGTGGCCTTATTGGGTGGTTGATTTTTCAGCAGCCGTCACACTGAAAACGCGCACCGGAGAAGTTGACTCTAATGGAAGGCCATATCTACAATTAACCAACTTTGCAGCCATCAGACGCTGGTGGCTAAAACTGTGATTAATCTTGTTTTGCAGAGCGGAGACCACCATTTTCAAAAAAGCGGCGAACATTTTGCCTCTGATTAGGACAGATGGAAATTAGAGAACGCCAAGGTCTTTCTCTTGGCAAAACGATTTCCAAAACAGACTTAGCACACTGAGCGTCCGCTTGAAAGAAAAATGGCGCACGACAAAAATATGCCGTGCGAGCAGTATTGTTAGTATTCCACTTTCCGCGGCAATTTCTTGGCTTCTTCCACCCATTTCTGAACCTGCTTTAGACCTGGTGGTTGACGTACGAGTTTCTTTTCTTTATTCGTTTCCAGGATTTTCGCGTGCAGATTCTCACCTTTTCTGTTAGAAAGTTCCACAACAGTATCCACGCCTGCCTCTTCAAGAAGATCCGAATACTCCTCTCCTACGCCCCGGATTCTCATCAAGTCAGCAAGATTTACCCACTCCAAAATCAACTTGGAAGAGATACCTGTTTTCCCTGCGAGCTCCTCTCGAGCTTTGGCCTTGCATCCTACTTCAAGCAGTTTTTCAGTTGTCTTTATTCCCACAGCTACAAGTTTTTCTTTGTAGGCGGGTCCTATGCCTTCAATCTTCACTATGCCTGTCATTCTGTTTCACGAAGCCTATTTTTAAGGTAGTTATATATAAATGTTGAGAATCATAAATAAGCTAAATTTTTTAAAGTGCAACGCGAAGGGTGAGCGGGCACCTACAAGCTCGTCGATGACCTCTGAAATAGCTTTTGAAGTGTCAACTCGATCGTTGATATCCCAGATGGCTGCAACTTGAAATGTTCAAGGAATCGACTTCTTTTGCTCAAGGTGTGTGCTGCGTCGGCTATCGGGCGTCATTTAAAGTCATTGAGTAGAAAGACCTCACTATTGAGCTTTGGCTATTTTCATTGCCCCCAATGACACAATACTGATTGACAATACAGAATGTCTTTATTGCAGCGATTAGGAAAGGGAAAGGATGGACAGCTTAATCCTAAGCCTCTTCAAAGCAGCACAGTTCGCTGTCATTGTGGCTTTCACATACTTCATATCAGACCTCAGAAAGAAAAACCAGTCATCACCCTTGATAAATGAGAAGTTACTAACGACAATCAAACTAAGTTATGTTTTACCCGTAGCCATTTACTCGTACGTAATACTAACGTTGCCCTCCGTTTCATGGTTTGATGTTTTAGCATTAGCCATTACGTCTTCAGGAACCGCATTAACTGCAACTGCAAAACTTACTTTGTCAAATAAGCACACGTGGGCTGGCTACTGTTATGCCTCAGCTGAATGTTTTGTTGCCAAAGGAATTTACGCTTACATAAGGCACCCATTGTATACGGGAGTTTACGTGACTATTCTTGGAGGAGCCTTAACATTGATACCTAATCTGGCTTGGTTTCCAGCTTTGATTGTTGGATTATCCATGTTGTACGTAGTTGTTTTTTAGCGGTCGTCGCAAACAGAGAAACCAAGTATTTGGCAAGGAAATTCGGAGCACCCTACAAAGAATATGTGACGCAGGTACATCCATTTCTTCCTTTCAAAAAATTCAATCAGCCACTCTGACCACGGCTTTTTTTACTTCAAAAATTCCGGAAGAGACCCGTTCTTGTTTAATAAGCACGAGTGTGAAACAACCTCTCTTTGATTAATGTGAAAATTAAGCTTGCAGCCAAGGGTCTGGACACGACCAAACACAACAAAACTTAAAAACAACCCAGCTTGAAAGAGTTCTAAACGGGACCATATTGCCAAAGAAGTGCATGATACAAAAAATGCTCATTCTTTTCATGTCTCTGGCTATGTGCTATTCCATTTTGCATCTGAGCCCAATTCAGACGAATGCTGAGCAGACTGGCCCCTACACAATTTTAACAAATATCAATCAAGACGATGATTACTACCCAGCTGTTTCAGCTTTGCAGAATTATCGCGGAGCAACAGTGGTCAAATTTGTAAGTTCAATCAATGAATCCCTGCCTGCTCTCAAAGAACTGAAACCTCAGTACGTGGCTGTGGCTGTCAAACCTCAAACAATAGATATAGACTTCGTAGCCCAGACCTATGATACCCTAAGACATATTGACGACGACGATTTTCTTGACGCAGCCATAGGTTACTTCACCGCAGCAAATGCAGCTGACATGACAAATTTGGTCGCCAACACCGCTAAAGCAGAAAGCCAAGCTAACCCTGAAAAATACGCATCTCTCGTTCATTCTGAAACCACCTTCGGAGGCGTAATGCAGAGGTCAAAAGTGTATCGCGATTTCTTTTCTTCGAACGGCTGGAACACTTCATACGCTGACACATACAATAAGACAACAGATTTCTACAACAAATTGAGCAAATGCTCACTGATAACTGTGGATATGCATGGGAACCCAGAATCTGTCGAAGGCTTGTCCTCAAGCGAAGTTAAAGCAGGTCCAAGCCAATTTCTGTTCCCCGCAGTGGCAATTGCAAGCTCATGCTACGCTGCCTGCACATACAACGTCACCTCTGAATGCGACAGTTGCCAGGCCAATTACACAATTAACCCCAACAACAGTTTTGCGTTATCTTTCATCAACAAAGGCGCAGTTGGATACTTCGGTCACCTGCGAATGTATGGAGCAAACTGGTATGTGCTAGAACAAGTCTTGTACGGATTGGCCGCATTAAATATGACACAAGGACAAGCCATGAGCTATGCATTGAACAGCCAACTTAACCCATACGTTAATCCGTTTACGCATAATTTCACCACTACTTTTGATTGGCTTGGTGACGCAAAAACAATGCTTTTCGGATACGTGCTATATGGCGACCCCGCTTACAGACCATGCAAAGAAAGCTCAGCTAGACATATCATGACTGAAAATCTTGCTTTAACAAATTTCACTTCAATATTGAACCTGAAATTTTCTCGAAACGTGACTCTCTTAACATACCTAAACGGATCATACAACAATGACGTTGAATGGGGCTATCTCGCTAGTGGTCCGTGGGTTTACCGTCTTGCCTTGCCAAAGAGCTACGCCGTAAACAATGCATTCATAATCAACTATACCGACCCAAGCGCTAAACTGAACAATGTCACCTGTCAAAAATGGATAGTGGAAAATTCATCGCTCAACAATTTTCTCCACATCAGCATAGCCTTCGGATTCCAAGACATCGGGCGAATATTTAACGGCACCAACATCAATATAGGAGTCTTAGGCATACTCACCGAACCCGCTCCAACTCCAACAGCAACATCAACTCCTACTCAGTTTCCAACACCAACTCAGACGCAAAACCCAACTCCGTCTCCAACTGCAATCCCCGCAACGATAAATCCAACCCCAAGCGTGGCACCAACTGCAACACCAACAACTACGCCCTCTCCAACACAAAGTTCAGCTACAGCACCCCAGCCAAGTTCAACAGTAATCCCTCCAGTACAATCTCCAAGCTTACAGCCTCCCAAAGAATCACCCACGGTGCAGCCATTCACAACCGTCAACCCATCACCCTCCCCCACCATTCCCGAGTACCAAACTTGGGTTTTGGCAACTTCCATAGTGGCAATAACTGTAATTACTCTCTTGATTAAAAGAAGACTGAAGCGAAACAAACAGAAAATTTTACTATGAACATAAGACAAAACATGGTTTTTGGCAAAGCGCCTTGGATAAGGAGGACAAAATGGCAGGCATAATTGCCGCAAGAGACCTCGTCAAAGCCTACGCAAAATAGCTACCGTGTGGAACTGGCGCAAGGAACATTACTGATTATCTAAAAAGCGGGTTCGAACGTTTCCGAAAATGACAGAAAGCTGACGGCAAATTATATCTCAATTTACAATCAACAGAAGTTTGAGCATCTGTGCTTCTTGAGACGAGGAGGTGAAAAGGACGGCGTATTCAGTGTACTTAGTTGAAAACTATGTTCTTCGCTATGACAAAAAGAATGAGCGACCATGGGTTATTTTCCACTACAAGATAGGAACACAATGGCACAATGTGAATTGGTTCCCGCCTAAGGAAAATGCAGTGTACATAGCAGATATGCTGCGAAACGAGAAACCAGTCTACTGGGTGCCAGAAGCGGAATATTTAACCACGGGCGCAGAGGTTGTCGGTGAAGCAGAAACTTGAGGGGTACGGTAACTATTCCAACTACGCTCTAAATCAGCCCCCGCGATTGCCGCAATTTTCAAAGAGAAGAGCAGAATACTCACCACAAACACCATTTTTTTCTTTCGTCACTTACGCTGGCTGAAGTTTGAATAGCGTTCAAGCGCTTCACGGTGAAATGACTATCAGACGTTTAAGTTTGAAAGCAATTCAAGAGCAGGTGGGTTTCTTTTGCCGCTGGAAAACTACTTTGCCGTCTTCTCCAAGGACTTGGCCATACTTAACAGAAACTATCGCGAAAGTAGCGTTGTCTCCCGCAGAACACACTACATCCTGTATTTATCGGCTAAGTGAAAATTCAACGGCTTCAAAGTTCTAAATCCATGTGAAGCCAACAAGAATCCAGCGCCTATTTATTTAGTGATGTGGAACAAAGCTTATATTTGATTCATCCGTAGTACCCAGTTAAGGGATAGGCGAAAATGAAAGGTGCAATAGTATTCTTAATAGTATTCGCAATAGTGGTCGTAGTAACTCTGGGCAATACGGCGATTCCTCCTGGAAAAGCAATCTACGACGCAGTCTTGCCTAACACCGAAGCGGCATCCGGCTACTTGGTTGGCGGAACGGTGGATGCTGTGACAGCAATAATTTCCGTTTTCAACGGCGTCATCTACGGATTCATAGCCTGGCTAGCTTACACTCTATTGATGATGGTGTTCAAGAAGGATAAACAACAAAACATTCAGCAGACAGTAAATGTAAATTATGGGGATAAAAGCGCCAAGGAAGGGGCACCTGGAGTGCCTCCAACCTGAACATCACTAACCCAAACAATATCTAACGCCTCACTTTTCTACTCAATATCAAAAGCAATTCTAGTCATTGGAAATTCTTGATGCGGGGGGGTGGTTCGTGTCCAACCTCCGACGGTGGCTTTCTTGGAATTGAAAAGGGGATTTAGAGCCCTCTTTAATTCTAAAAAATCTTAATCCGTCTCGAAGACGAGTTGGCTGTGCTAGGCAAAAGCGAGGGTGGTTTGCGATTCAAGTTGGGTTGGGCACTTACCTCATCGCAGTTCTGCCGTAAGCGTAACCCTGACTTGGACTTCGATATCCCCGACCGTTATCGGGGTCTCAACGTTGTCGTTAGACTTCCCCATGGCGGTTCGCATTAGGAATGACTCCTGGCGAGGTATGCTACCTAGGTGTTGCTCTTCGATGCGAACGATTTCCCCGAGTGATCGTTGTGCACCTTCGGCAATTGCCTGGGCACGGACACGTGCCGCTTGAACGGCCAATTGCAGTGCTTCTGTTTCAGCGATTTGATGATTTTTGAGAGCGAAACGCAAACCAGAAACGGATAGTGTTGTGCTGCTTGTCGCTTTAACCTCATCGATTACATTGCTAAGTCGATCGAGGTCGTCGATGCGTATCTCGATTTGGTTGTGCACTACGTAACCTCTAACTGTTCCCCGACCATTCTTCCATTCGATCTCGGGTGCAAGTGAGTATGATGTTGTTCTTATTGCATCAGCTAGTAGACCAGCAGCGCGAAGGTCCGTTTGGATAGCAATCATGATTTCAGCGTTCTTTCGGCGAGCATCATCCGCTTTTGCGTCACGGGTTTCAGTGGCAATTGAGAGCCATGCTTGATCTGGCGCCTTCTTGATGGTGGCTTCACCCTGCGTAACAACGATTGGGTGTTGCGAATTAGTCTGGGTGGAGCTACGCTCCGAATCTGGACCGTTAGGTTTCATGGATTCTCTACTGTCAGAGACTCGTATATACACTTAACGCAAGCATAATGATGCCGAAATGTTGGTGGTCGGGTTCTAGACCGGAGTTGTTTACTTAAGAAGATATGTTCGGTTTAAGACGCTCAAAAAGCAAAAAATACTTGGGTTTAATGCGTTTGCCTAGATTGAAGTCTACCTTTTAGACCCGATTTTCAGTGTACTATTCGAACTCGCGCTGCCTCTCGTTCGAGCGGGTCGCAGGGTTAGGCTGGGGTTACTGAATACCAAGCAACGCCTGAGCTAAATGCAGGAGCAAACGCAGTAGCAATTCAAATCATAACAATCGTACACGAACCGTTCGCTCGTGACTCGCCTTGAATAGTCGACTTTTCAGTGTGCTGGCTCCCCAAATATCTTGAGTCCATAACCCGTGCCTACATGTTTTCACACACAATATCCCCACTCACTACACACAAGATGCTCATGCGTAAGAATTTTCTTTAATCGGCAGTACATGTAGCTTCTATCAGCTTCCTTACAGTTAGCACAGTTTCTAAGCAATTGTTCCCACTCTCTTACATTTGCTGAGGGGAAAACTTCCCCATTTCTCCTCGCCCTTCCCTAACCAAAAAAATACGAAGCGGCTAATATAAGCCATGTTTCAAACCCAGGAATACTCCAGAAAAGTCTTACTTGCTTTTTCACTTTTTCACTTGGCAGATATTTCAGTCTTCCTTGTTTTTGCTTTTACCCTTTCTTCGCAATTGGTGAGTTTGACTTCTCAAAAAGCTGCAAGTTCAGTCTGAGCACTTGTTGTTTTAAAGGTTGAAAAATGAAAGTTCTATGTTGAGATGCCTCTGGCTTTTGACTCCAAAAACGTATCTAACCGCCGGCTTTCAAGCAGCATAAGGCTGAGGTCATTGTTGAGACTCCTACATTTGCCTCGCGAGATTCTATCTAGCCGTCCAAGTTCAAAATGAGAAAGGGTTTTGTTTGGTTTTGTTGTACTTGCGTCTACGTACGAGCAGCGATGTAAGTGGTGGTTGACTCTGCACTGTTCGGGGGATTGACTGCTTGTGATTGTGAGATTGGTGTTTGGACTGGTGTTGCTAGCGGCGGAGTCGCTGCATAGGTAGGAAAGACGGTTGGTAGGGCTGTTGTTGTTTTTGCGACTTTGTAGTTTTCTGCTGAGGAGGACATGAGTCGGAGTCTGCGAAGTCTGCTTTGATGATGTATTTGCCGTGAAGCGTTCGAGTTGAATGTCGTGACGTTTAACGCCATATATAACTTGGTTTCGAAATCCGGGTTCTGGGGCTACCGTTTACATTAATGGCGATTATTCTCACAGTCTGGAAATGCTATGTGGCTGTGATTCTAGAAACTACTTTGCCACCAAGTACGCGGAGCTTGAGAATTAGACATGTCTCAACGGGTTCTGATGATCCGTCTAGAACACGCGCAGCTTTTCTTGTTTAGCTCAGACCTCCAGTTGAATAGTGGTCTATATTTTGAAGGCATAAAGGTGATAAAACCCCGAGCTAGAATATTATTTCGCAATACATCGCATATTCCAGAAATAGCGAGGTGATTGAATGTCGAAAATGGTGCAAATCTTGAAAAGCGACGATTTAGAATCTCGGGAAAGGCACGTTGAGAGATTGAAAAAGAAGATTGACGACCTACACGTTACACTTGAAATAAACCTAGATGCAATGGAGAAGATTAGGAACAGATCAGAGTAATGAAATATTGTGGACGGCTGGAAAAAGAATTGGTGATTAGGAAACATCGAACCCACCTGCAGATTGTCACTGAAGTTCTGGATAAATGCATAAAACCCCAAAAAAAGACAAGTCTTATGTACAGCACAAACCTGAGCTACAAAATGGTAACTGATTATTTATCCGAACTGCAAGAGGCGGAGCTATTAGAAGTATCCGCCCTATCAGAGACCAAGTATTTCACAACTGCAAAGGGACGGGAATACCTCAAAAAGTACCGGGAGCTTCAAGCAATAGCAGACTTATCGGCGCGCAGTTGATTTGAGCGCACCTGCTTGACCACGAGATGGCATTATGGGTTTAGACCCAAGAAAACTTTCTGCGAAGGCGCGGCAATTTATGCAGAGGTTTTCTCCCCCAGCAACTCTCAGATTTCACACCTTTTCTCCTGCCTGACTGGAAGCCATATCACACATAAATGCCCGTGTCCCTAATTCTCAGACAAAAATGAAAGGTGCACTATTCCTGTTTTGCACTTAGTCAACGCAAGCAAGGGAATCGCATTTTTGGCTAAAACGTGAACAGCGTTCTCCGTCATGGTCACATTCATAATCGTTCAAGTGGAAGTTCAAACAGCGTCTAAACAGTCTACAGGTCAATTCACGTCACTCTACGTTCCTTCATATTCAACCAGCTTGATTTTATGGGTCAAGTGAGAAAGCTTGTGGCGAACAGCTAGACGTGATTCAAGTGTCTGCTGCTTACAGGTTTCACAGTAGTAGAGTCTCATGCTGTTTCATCTTCGAGTTTGCTGGAAGTACCATTTGGAAGGGAGTAACTAGATGGTTAAAAACAGGATTTCGAAAGGGGAAATATATCGAAAATATACAGACGACGACCGGTGAGTCCACAGAATATGATTGAACCGAACTGCGTTTCTATCACCTAACACTATCGAATTGAGCATACCATATTAGGTAATGTCGGTGCCAAATGGCTACAACAATCCAACTGCCAAGCGGCGTATGTTGCTCCATAAGCACTGCGGTCAACCGTTTCTACGAGTCTATTAAGTGGGCTGTTCCATCTGGGCAATAGACTTTGTCGCCAACGGCTGCATGCTTGAACCTGCCAGTGCACTCGCAAAGTTGACGACTGCATCCGTCGCAATCGCGTGACAGCATTTACTCTCTTCACCCCTGCTCGTATCTTAAGATACCACACATCACCATCAATCAAAGATTTAAAGGTATTCCCAACATCACTCCTGTGTTCTACCCAGTTTACTTTTCAGAAGGCTTCAAAAATATTCGAAGACGATTGCTGAAAACCGTAGACAGACAACAAGGCGGTAAATAAGCTCGATTTCTCAAGGAAAGTACCGACGATACAGCAACATACTATGCACATATCCCGAATCAGCATTCACGATTTCAATACAGTTGGACAAACTCCAAACGTGCTTGAAGTCGTGAAAAATGGAAAACAAGCAACTTCTAAGAACTTACTCCCTGCTACCTTGAAAGAAGCTGTCTTGAATGTGCCCTATACTTATTCAATAGGAACCTTTGGTTAGGAAGCAAAAAAAATTGAATGTCAAAAATAATCCACATCGCCACTGAAAGCGTAGATAGAGTGGGAGGTTTCTCAAATTTTTTCGTAATCGAGATTTAACGGCGCATTTCTAGTTCTCTTGTGAATATGTCTTTTCCTTGTCGGGCACGAGCAAATTGACGGCGCAGAATGAAATGCAGACAATACTTGTCGATTGCTCTCAGAACATACAGGTTTAAGATGACTAACATGCCTTATTCGAAAAAGCCAATACCATCTTCTAAGTCTTCGACCATCTTATTCTTCATATCTTTGGTAATCTCTATGTGCCATGATTTGTCGTATATGGGTCGTTGTTTCATCAATATTCTGTTTCTCTCCAAATACTCATCTAATGTACATCTAACCCTTGCTGGATTGCCAAACGCCACTGAATTTGAAGGTATATCTTTAGCAACCACGCTTCCAGCACCGACCAGCACTCTGTTGCCTATGGTCACATTAGGCAGTATGATGCTTCCTTGCCCAATAAATACGTCGTCGCCGATTACTACTTTGCCAATCTTGTTAAAACCAAGAAATAGCTTAGTGCTTGCGTCGTGCGTGATTATTTGTACTCTTGACCCTACTGCCACATGGTTCCCAATAGAAATCAACCAGCAATACGCGTCGATCATGCATTCTCCGCCAAAGGTAACGTTCGGTCCAAGGGTCAATCCTCTTCGAACTAAGTCATCAAGCGTTCTCTTTTTGGCAATTCTCTCAACCATTCCCCTAATCCTGCGAAGCATGCGTCCACTATTATTGGATTCAGTATAAAAGAATAGTCAGAGATAATTTCAGCAATAGCCTTTGGATATCAGTTGAGTGCTACAAAAAAAGGCTGAGCGCACTTTTGACTAGAATTGCAGTTTTGGGAATAGTTGTTCAAAACTTGAATTTCGATTTTAAAGTGCTTTGTCTTCCGAAGAGGCATCATTTGGTTCTTTCCACTGTTTACGGCGAAGAGCATGCCGTTGCTCCGGAACAATAGCTGCAGGAGAACTAGTAGAGCCAATGTTCTCTCACGTCGCGTCGTGTCCAAGTGTTTTGCAATGATTAACCCTGGCAACATTTTTCTTCAGCCACACGCTGTTGCAGATGCTTTCGAAGTTCCTCTAAAAACCGAAGTTTTTCGCAGTCAAGCAGATCAAGCAAATTGACTATTCCTAGTTTTTGAATCGTCACGACCTCCTTTCTCTTAAATCGCATCTCTTAATAAATCCCTTGTTTCAAAGCCCGTCATATTACGAAAGTGGACATACACTGATTTGCAGGAGAAGTACAGAGACAAAGGCAAGCAGCCACGTCTATTCTCTAACACCTTTTATGGATTTTCAGCCTTCCCAAAGCAAACGTTATGATCCCGCTTTGAGAACACACGATGTATTACCCTCAACCTGAAGATGGGCTGCCAAGATCACTTTGTGGGGCACTATCGCTATTTTATTCATCTAAAGGAATTTTAAAAGGACTGCTTGCAAAACCAACCAAAAAGGAATACCGTCTCCTCATCATTTTTGCTTTGAGCCTTGGGATCGAGTTGAATTGAATTTACAGGACCCAATATTTCAAGGGGGCAGCATATGGCAAATTTTATGGAGTGAACAAGTAGTAGTATTCTTGTTGACACAAAATGAGGTAAGTTTATGCACTCAGTCTTCACTGGTTTGATTTTTTGAACAGATTCTTGTTTAGCAAATCTTATATCTGATGAAACAAATAGAAAATCAGGTGATTTTTTTAAATGGTTGAAAAGCCTAAAGAAATTTGTCAGAAACCGAGTCTAAAGAAATACCTTATAACTTGGAGTCTCGTTCTTGCTCGCGAAGACCTTGAAAAAATGTCAAGACGCCCAGAAGTTCTGCAAAAAGGCCTCAAATACATAAAAAACACCACAAAAAAGAACGCCATCAAAATATACCGCATAGGCTCATTCAGCGCAAGAGCGGTTGAGAAAGGCCAGCCTGCCTCTTGTGTGGGAGAGTCGCTCCAGCTCTCGTCCGATAGCTGTGTTTCGGCAATCCACTTTTGCGCGCAGTTCAAAAGTCGAGTGTCATCCTCATTAGCTTTGATTTTCAGTGCCTTCATGCAGTTAAAGGTGGCGTAGAGTCTTCCACTTCACCAATAGAGGATTCCAATAGCCCTCTGCAGCTTGACTCTCTCTGATGTAATCTAAGGCTTCTTCCACGCCCTTTGTTGAATTATTCTCCAATAAAGCCTGAGCAGCAACCGCGGTTACGCATACTTGGGAGGATGCCCAGCCCTCGAACGAAACGCTTTCATCCAGCATCATATAGCGCCCAACAGCCATAGGCGCTGCATAGGTTCTGTAGCCTCCATCAACGTGGCTCTGATGTTTCAACAGGAATAGTAAGGCCTTCTCGCGGCTTTCCTGACTCTGCAAACCAAGTCTTGAGAGGAATAGAAGGCACCAAGAGGTTGAATCGGCATCAGAAGGAACTCCATATCCGTAACCCCAGCCCCCATCAGCGTTCTGGTGGGCAAGGATACTGGAGCCAACTATGTCCAGCCAGCTTTCCTTTTCATATGCTCCACCGTAGCGAAGTATGGCGTATCCCACGTATCCGGAAACCCAAAAAACACTCTCTCCAGCCAAGGTAAGAAAACCTGACCAAAGCCCTTCTGAATTGCGGCTGCTTTTGATAAAATTGAAAGCGTTCTCAAGCGATATCTGCAACCTGTCAGAGCTCTCAGAATTCTCTCTAAGCGCCATGGCTATTCCCAATCAATACAGTGAAGAATGCATATATGAAATATTGCCCGAGACGACAAACAGCGGATAACCCAGGAAATATTGATGACCCTTATTTGGAGGGTTCTGTCACGCAGTCTCTTGGAGGGTGCGAGTTCCATTATTTTGATGCGAAGGAAACGTTTAAGTTCGTAAACAGTCAAAGTGGCTAGCGGAAAAGTAATAGTCAAGTCATCAGAATTTTGGTGGAGCATGTGTGCAGGTGATATTTGTGAGTGAATTGAGTTGCTATCACAATAATTCTGAACAACTTCAGATATATGCTCCTAAACGACAAGGACCTGAGTCAGCAAAGAGATTGAATGGGTTTTGCCTATGAGTTTCTTCGTCGATCCTGTGGGCCTATTCTTGCTTGGTGCCTGCTTGTTCATAGTGGCAGCCAACTACAAAATTGCCAAGTCAGTGGTTTATACAGTCGCAGCCGCTACATTGACCAGCTTCACGTTCGGAGGGGCGGCGCTCTACCTTGATTGGTATCGGTGGGTTATACCAGGAATAGTCGATCTAAAGGGGTCTTACATTATTTTTGACTCAGGCCTGACAGGCATCACCAAAGAAGCATTCCCAGCGTGGATGGCAGTTATGTTTCTGTCGCTTTATCCATTCTGGTTCGCTTTAGGTTATGAAACAGCAAAGAAAAGGAAACTGTCGATGAAGTTCGTCCCGATTTTCATAGGGGGAGTATTGCTGCTGTTAATTCCATCGTTAATCCAGTCCCTACTCCTCGTCCCTTAGAGCTACCAGGAAAAAAGGAAGTTATGTCTTTTCCGCCTCACCAACGAAGACTGCGGAAACGCTTGTGGAGCAAGGCGGAGAATAGGCCCGATTTTGCCCTAGCATAGGAATGGAATTTAGAATCACAGGATAGGCCGGACTTTTGCCATCGCACCCGCTATTTAATGTTGAGGCAAGTTAAGAAATTCATATTAAATCCAGACGGTTTAATTGTCGTCAAAAGTCTTGAGGAATAAGGATGTCCGTTCAGTTCATACCATGGAACACGAGCCGCAATATGCTTGAGGAGACGGGTAGGCTCTACAACGCAGCGGGGACTTTTGACATTATTGAAAAAGGTGACCTTGTAGCCGTAAAGCTGCATGTCGGCGAACTGGGCAACCCGTACTATGTTCAACCATATTTCGTACATGACATAATAGCTCAAGTGAAGGCAGTAGGGGGCAAACCCTTCCTCACAGACTCCAACACATACTACCACGCCAATCGCCACAACGGCTACGATCACATAATGAACGCACAGATGAACGGTTACACTATGGCGCCCTTCATCGTTGCTGATGGACTTAAAAGCGAGAGTTACAGAAAAGTCGCGACCAGAGGTATATTAAGAAAAATTGAAGTTTCCGGTGTCATAGCTGAGGCCGATGCCATGATAGTGGTTTCTCATGACAAGGGACACGAACTCAGCGGCTTTGGAGGAGCAATAAAGAATTTGGGGATGGGCTGCACTTCTCGAGCTGGCAAGCTAAGGCAGCACAGAACGGTTGGTTTGGAGATAGATGAGTCAAAGTGCGTCGGCTGTGGCAAGTGCAAGGAGGTTTGTGAAATTGGATTACCTGAAATCATCGACAAGAAAGCCAAGAACAGCTCATCTTTATGCATGCGCTGCCCATTTTGTTCAAGCAACTGCCCCAATCACGCCATAAAACTCGTTAATCAGGAGAACATTTGCAGAGCCATTGCTTCAGCCGCATTTGGCGTTCTTTCAACTTTCAAGAAGGATAAAGTGTCTTTCGTCAGTTTCGCAAAAGACATAACTCAATATTGCGATTGTGCACCTAACCCAGGCGAAATAAAGACGAAAAACATCGGAGTTTTTGCATCCAATTCGTGCGTGTCGATTGATGGCGCATTCCTTGAAATGGCTAACTACAAAATCTTCAATGAAGCTTACAACGTTGACTGTATGCTGCAAGTCGAAGAAGCGAAACGAATCGGAATCGAGGGCGACCTAAAACCAGAAATAATCAGGATAGACTAGCGTGCACGCTGTGTTGTGCTGCGGGATCCAGGGCAAAAATTGATTTAGGGCTTCTTGCGGAAAGGAGACACTAGAACGAGATAGCAATGGAAATGGCGCGGGATGTGGGATTTGAACCCACGCGGCCTTTCGACCACAGACTTAGCAGGCCTGCCCCATACCAGGCTTGGGCAATCCCGCACGCCAAACTGGCTTTCGCCTTTCCAATACACTCATGTTCAATTAAAGTTTTCTGAGTCCCGTTTGCTTCATTTCAGGTTAGCTAAATTTTAATCTGGCTCCCTTTTCAGCTATCCTGCTTTTTCCCGATTTGGGACAAAAACCTTTCAGTGCAAACTTGGACACCCCTGACTCTTCCAGATAGTATTTTCTCCACGACAAACTTCTTGTTTGGATGCCCCGCCACCATTTCACGGTTAGGCAAAACTAGCTCGCCCCCTTCCTCGTAAGACCAGAAGACGACAATTTTATCCACTTTTGAAGGAAGCAGCAGCTTGCCGCAGAACCAGAAAGGTTTCCCTGCGTCATAAGGCAACACGAAGGTCCTGACAAGTTCCTCTTCTGAAAGGTTGAAGCGCAACGCTGATTTGGCTTCGTCTTTGTCGTATTCCAGGTAGATGTGGTACTTCGGTGGCTTCACAAAGACCAAATGCCTTCATGATGCAAAAAAGCTTTGCCGTAACCAGCGTGTCGATTATGCCTTTGGTAACCCAAGCATCTTCAGGAGCAAGTCCACAGCCCTGCCGGCGCCTTCTTGGTCGGGAAACTCCAAATCTTCTTCCACAGGTTCAGTACTCACAAACAAGCAAACAGCTTCAATTTCCTTTAGTTTCGCCAAGCCAAAAACCAGCCCAGAGAAACCCATGAAAGGGCCCTTGTAGCCGACTCCAACGTCGAACTTCTTCATCTCTTCTATGGATTTCTGGTTATGTGCCGCGCAGCAGATTTTCTTCTCCTTCGAACCGAAGCCTGCAACCACAATCATCCGTTTCACGCCTATGTCGCCAAGCGAATCTAGGACTTTTTGTGCCACGCTGTATTGCCCTTGGAAGTTGGGATGGTAACCGCGAGCAAAAACCAGTGGCGGGTTAGAGCAGGCGTAGATTTGGATGTTGGGCAAGTCTATGGTGCCAGATTCAACAAAAGCACCGCCAAAACCCGGCAGCGAAGGATGAGGCGCGTATGATGGCGTGGTCTGATAGTTCGATGGCAAATGCTTAGAATACACTTCAACGATAAGTTGGGCTTGGGTCTGGGCAATCAGTCGGTCAACGACAAGCTTACCAATGCTTCGCAGACCGGGAGAGCCCACAACTGCTACAGGTTCCTTGAGCTTGGGTGTTGGGTAGCTTTTTGTCCAGATGTCAGGTTCCATAATGACGTTACCTTGCCTACGTGACATAACTGGGTTTTTTCCCTGCTTGAGTCATTTCATCGCGGACTTTGCGTTCGATTTCAGCCATCTTCGCAACCGCCTCGTCCATCTGAATTGCTTGCTTCTCCAAAGGCTCCATATCAACTTTCACATTCAAAACCTGAGTTAGCATATTCAACGCTACCTTTGCCGCCCTCGGGTCAATTATGTACTCGCCTGTGGGTGTCTGGTAACCGTGGGTTTCAACCATGAAACAAGCGCCTTCAATGCTCCTTTTTCGGGCAAGACCCAGAATCAGGCCGTTTTCGCCTCCGATCATGCCGTGGTTCAGCGGCTGCGCTCCATGGGCCTTCAATTCTTCCAACAAAGCGGGAGAAGTTGCAGCACAGAAAACGCTGGGCGTTTCGAACTCGCGGTCCGTAACCAGCGCTGCCACCGAGTAAACTCTGCTAACACCTTTTTCAACTGCCAAGTCCAGAATCCTCTCAGTTATTTCGTACTGTCCTTCGGGCGAGAACGACTGAGCGTTGCCCGATAAGAAAAGGATATCCTGTCCGTCTTCGCCGTGGAAAAGGTTTAGTTCATTTCGCAGCAGTTCGACTGTTCCGTCTTCTTTTATGATGACGTAAGGAGGGAAATGCACCGAGTAAACTTCGCCCACGAGTTCTGCTTTAAGTTGCTGAATAAGGTAGTCAACTGAGAGTTTGCCGATGTAGGCAATGCCTGGCAAGCCACAGACCAACGTTAGCTTGCTGGGGGTGAAGGGTTTCAGAAGCTTGATTTCGGAGTTCATGATTTATGAAAATCTCCTGCCCATTATTAAGCTACATGCTATGGAAGCGAGCTTAAGACGGATTTCAGTGGGCTGTTACCTGTTGTACATCCAGTTGATGTATTCTTCTGTGCCGTTGAAGAACTTGTCCATGTAGTCGCTGAACACTCGGTAAACATGCACGTCGTTTCCAAGCGAAGGTCGCCAGATATTCATCCAATTGTAAATCTCGGACGAAATGCTGTTGTAGCCCATGTTACCTAAAGTGTCGTGGCTATAGTAGTTTCGGATGGGATCGATGATAGCAATTTGTTCTCTTTGGAATGGGATTACGACCGCCACGTGCCCCGCATTTGCACCAGTAATCCAAATGCACTCAACTAAGTAGGTTTTGTTAAAGTATGCACGTATCATGCTTGTGAGCAATGCAGCGTAGTCCTCGCAGTCCCCCATCCCCAAGGCCAATGTCTCATTGGGCAGCTGCGCCATCTGATCGGTCATCGACAACTCCTTGAAGCTTGCTTCTGAAAGGCTACTTGGAAGTTCAGGGTACAAGCTATCCTCTCGGTATTTGACATTTTGCTTTACCCAGTTGTACATAGTGGTGATATCTTCCCAGTACTTATCAGGGTCAGGGGCTGTCTTGTTATCTGGCTTGCCTGTAAGCTGGTACGTTAGGCTGATAATTTCTGGGTTGTCAGGGGTGATTAGGGATTTGAGTTCACCTTGCATAGAGCCGCTGGTCTGTAACTTCTTTCAGCCTCTGGTAGCTCTCAATGTACTCGTTGTATTCAGTTAACAGGTTTACATACAATTGCTGCAGTGCTTGGTAACGCGCGAGCATCTGCTGCGTATTTGGCACTGATGATGCCCCAGGGTTAGGCACCAACGCGTAAGGGTTCTGCAGGAGCATGTTCTGGTACTCGTATTGCAGGGAACTATAGTTTCCCAGCAAAGCATAATACCGCTCCTGCAGCGATTCGTAGTTCTCCTGAAGGTTAGCCAAGTCAGAGTTCAACCCATTATTACGCGAGTTAACATCGCTCAAGCTCAGAAACGTAACCGCACCCAAACAGGCAACAAGGGCAACTGCGGCAAAAGCCAGCATGGACCTTCTCATATACCCGAACCTCCTTACATGACCAGCCACATACATTTTTATATTTTGCTAATAAACCGATAAGCCCCCTCAAGCGAGGAGAAGACCAGAAAAAACTGGTCACCTTCTAATCATTTGCCATGATTCTGGCTTTGGTGTAGGGCACGAACTCCCTGACGCTCTCTATGCTTGTCTTTCCCATTTTATCCCTTTGATCTTTCGGTAGCCTTAACGTTAACGACCTTAGAATCTGTTTCAACATATCTTTTCCCGTCGCGTCCCCTGGAACGATAACCACGTAGATTTTGGCCTGTGCTCTCACCGCATCCACTGGGCCACCAACAAAATGGGGCTCTTCACCCTCAGCCAACCCAACTGCCAAACGCAGAGAGGTGCCACGCATCCAGTTTCGTTTACCCAAAACTGTGAATGCCCCATGAGGCACGAATTCGCCTGACGGCCCGCTCTTGCTAAGCTGATCCGGTTTAACCCAGTAAACGTCAACGGAGCCCATGCCCTCTCGCCAAGCCCTAGAAAACGCCGCCGCGAACTCCGCCGTTTCCCGCAGTGTCTGTGCTCCTGGCTCTTTCCCCTCGGTCTTGATCACAGCAAACGGTGAACCCACGATGTCAACGTGGAAAACGATGTCGTAGGCGGCTGTATACTTTTTGATGAGGACCTCATTGCTCACGGCGTCTTTTCCAGCGACTACCAGGAACCCTTCAGTTGATTTGAACCAGCGGAACTTCTCAAACCATTCTTTGGCTTCGATTCTGCGGGTAGCAAGCTCTTCAAGGGCTTCTGCGGGCGCAGCGTTTTTGAGAGCTTCAACTTCGCTAAGACGCTTTTCAATTTCAACGAGTTTTTTGCGTGAATCTTCCAGAGCAGTGGAGACGCCGGCCATTTTTTGTTTTGCACGTTTGCCCCTATCGTAGAATTCCGCCGCGTTTTCGTACAACGTCCTGCGCAGGTTCAGGCTGAAGGGCAGATCTCCGACGCGAACGTTTATGGCTAAATTCCTAGAATCAAAAGACTCAAAATACTGCCCCAATGCGTTGCCAGACTCCCTGGCGGCCAAAACCTCTAAATCAACCGAACCCAAATCTTTGCCTTCTTGCCAGGCGGTGGAAAACTTTTCCAGTAGTGCCTGCAACTCGCCAAAATGCGCGTAGATTACGTCGCCGATGAGTTTGTCGCGCTGCATTTTTCGCTCGTCTTCACTCAGGGCTTGATCTTGCTCCGTAATCATCCGTTTCAACCGTTCAGCCTCACGCTTATGTTGGCTAACGTCTATTCCTGAAACGGCTTTTTCAGCGGCAGTTACGCGAGCGTAGAACTCATCTAAGGCATCACTAAAGTTGGCAAAAGGCTGCCCCTGCAAATCCTCGAACCGTTTGAGCTTAAAGGGCACAACATCCTTGAAGCCACCAGCTGCATCCAGAACTATCATGGGTTCCAGTTTGTTTGAGACAGTTGAAAGCAACTCTTGGAGAGCGGCAAAGATTGCGTCAAAATCTGCGCTCGTGAGCAGGTTACATGTTTTTGTCTTCGCTACATTCGCCCTTTGCAAAAGTTCCTCAGAGTAGACTCCGCCCAACCCAAGAAAACGAACAATCGCCCTGACAACATCGGCGTCTGCGGCTAATTTTAAGCCCTCTTCCACTTCTTTCCGAGTAATTCTGAAAGGATTTTTTCCCAGCGACGGGGGAAACTGATAAACCTCGTTGCGTATTATGTTACGGTCCCGCATCCGCTTAAAGAACATCGCTTGAAGAATCCCATCTCTTTCGCCCGTTAGTATGATGTTGCCTTCACCGAAGAGCTCCAGAATAAGCTGCAGATAGCCAGCTTTGGCTTTGAAGCGAAATATGACGATGCGTTCAAACTCGTACTGTTCAACATTATCTATCCAAGCGCCTGGCAGGTACTTGCGCAGAGTCATGCAGAATGCGGGCGGGGTCTGAGGCTTCTCCAGTGAATAGTTGGTCAGGTGCAGTCGTCTTCCGGCTTCCAGAACAAGACGCATTGGCGGCTCGTTCATTTTGTGCAGTTTTAGAAGGAGAGTTTTGGCGTCAAGTTGGTAAACATTGTTGACTCTGGAGCCTGTTATCTTATCTTTGAGTTCGCCGACAATCGCGTGTAAATCGAAGCTTGTGAAGTCTTTTTTCGTCAACAGTCTTTCGGCACCTGTAAGGTTAGAATTGGCTCCTGGGATTATAAATAGGACACCCTAAAGAAAGCAAAAGAGAAATACGCCGAAAACAGACTGTATCCTGAAGAATTCTTGCAGTTTTTTGGCGAATTAGAGGTATTTTCGAGGGCAATGAAATCTCGAAAAATCACGTTACCATACAAATTCATAGACCAAACACTATTGAGCTCTTGTTCTTCCTCCTTTCTGGAGCTATCGTAACTGTTCCTCTGACCTTGTTTATTAACCAACCATGGCAATTAAGCAAAATCAAAATGCGGCAAGTAGCAGTGGGCCACAGAGGTTTGACACCCAGACTCCGCCTAGTACCCCAAGTTCTACGCTCTTACCCGTGCCCCCTTGTGCGCTGAACGTCCAAACTTAGGTTGCTCTCTCCCGAGCCTAGCCAGATTCGCCTGGTCAACCCTGAAGACGATTTCCCTACGGAAACCGCTCAGAGACCGCCAGCCTCAAAGGACGGATAGTCACTGTTTCGGAAATGAGGGTCTAGACGGCCTTTTGTGCCTCAGCCTCAGCTGTCAGCCCGTCATGTAGAGGGTTTACGGTTCAAGGGACCCCTACCCCCCCGCCTAAGACCCACTGCCAACTTATGAGACCCCAGTCAACAGTATAAAAGTTTATGTCGCATTTGGGATATTGACAATGAGTTGGAGAACCTTTAACTTAGCATTTTTGCATTTACTGTGGCAGGTTGGGAACGTCTCCTTGTCCCAATTGACATATGAAGGGACACCTGTCCGCTATTTTTTGGGAGGCGCTGTTATGTTTGCTTGCCACTCACATCTGTTTTTGCCAGTCAAAAGCGTATTGCTTTCCCCAAAGCTCATCTGATTTGTCTAGACTCTCAAGCCTCTGTAGGCTTGCCAATGCGTTCCTGCCAAACCTGTGAACACTAGCACGTGCTTGGCGCCTAGTATTTGATTTTGGTTTTAGGGCTTTAAGTCGTTGCTCGATTTCAGCTTTTATTGCCGGTTCATGCTCAGTTCTTAGAGCTTTGGTCAAAAGATTCTTGGCCAAAGGAACGCTTTGGTCCCCGAAGGTGGACCTAAAAGCATTCTTGTCTTTATTATTCGGTGTTAGCTTTGGCAAGATGCAAACAAAGTTTTCAGGATATTCTGTGGCCTTATCAAGGTCAACCACTGCAAAGTAAAGCTCTAGTTTGGTATCTCTATTTGTGGATTTGGTTATTATTTGTAACACGCACTTCCCCATAACTTCACTCTCAATATATGCGACTGTTCTCGTTCGCTTATTCAGGAATTTAAGTTTTATGAATTATCCTAAACGCCGAGGCTATTAGCGTTGAATCTGGCGATATTTTGCTGTTTTTGTGGAGTCAAAGACACAACAACCGCATTTTTCTAATATAATTGGATTCATTCACGAGCTTGCCCACTATTTCCTTGAGTATTCTTTGGTCTTGTATTTTGGTTCGGCAACTTTCTGAAGCTGCGGTGGTGTTATCTCACCGATTGCTGTTGCTGCAAGCTACTACATCGCCAAATGCTCAATTTTCTGGTTTAACTTTTTGAATTGCTTAGCGTCGTGTGCATCTGTAAGCAGTGGATTCTTCTTCAAGGTCTAGGGTTCTCAACCCTTGTTATACATGCTAAGTCTAGTTAATGATGAAAACTCGATGTATCAGTTTATTAACTAGGCGAGTTTTTATGTAGATTTAAAATGCTGCCTATGAGGATTGAATAGTAGTGGACATACTTGCAAAGATTTACTGGATAAGGGTGGCGCTAGGCGCGGTTGCGGGTTTAGTCAGCACAGGTGCCGTCTTGGCATTCCAAGCAGCCACCCCAACTGGTTCGCTGTTGTCGCTTGTTGGCTCACTAAACACGCTGCTTAATGGCATAACGATTGCTTTGCTCATTTACTTGATCTCTTATTACGTACTGAAGGCCAAATTTTCTTCGCAGGTGGAAAAACAGTCAAAAATCATGACTATGGGTATCTTCATCTACTTCTTTACGTGGCTCGTGGTTTGGGTTCTAACCTTAAGCTCTCTTATTGGACCAGTGACCACATAAAAAGAAAGAAATCATTCTTGTTCTGTCTCTTCAGGTCCGGGCTCATCGCCGTTGCTCTTGCCGTCAAAGAAACTAGCAATTGTTGCCTGACTTTTGTCGGTTTTGAGGGTCTCAATCCCCTCCTTGGGAACGTCGGGAACTTCGGTTTCAGCTTTTTGGCTGTGTGACCCAGGGATGTCCATGCGACCGATAGTGCGCATGCAATCTGCCCATGCGGAGAAGTAGCCTCGGTCGAAGTCTCCATGTAACCCGTTTCTTGTGTGGTCTAGAAATTCTCGTCTGAAAGCGTGCACGGTTGGTTTGTCGGAGAGGTCTATCTTTGAGAAAAACGCATAAGCTATCGTTGGTCTTTCTTGAGAGATACATGCCGTAAAGTGCTCGGAAGTAGCCTCTGTTCCATTCTGTTTTTTGCATTTTTTGTTTGAGTTTCTCCAGTTCTCGCTCGGCGACCGTGAACTGCCTAGCTATGATGAGTTGGAAGTATCGAGTTACGAGTGCTTGGGGTATGGGCATTTTAACGACCACGAGTTTTGGCGGCTTTCTCTTCTTCTGAGACATCTTCTATGCCGTTCTCGGTTACTTTAAGGATTTCCTCGCCTTCAGGCAAATATGGACTTGAAACAAGTCTAGCAATGCGGACAGGACCATGTGAAGCACGTCGAAGGTAAATGCGTGTGTGGCTTGTGTGGCCGACGATGTTCCCGCCGATGGGGTGGGTTGCATCGCCAAAAAACTGATCAGGTTTAGCCATAACTTGGTTGGTTACGACGGCGACCGCGTTGAAGGCTCTTGCTAACGAAATGAGTTTGTGCATATGCTTGTTGAGTTTTTGCTGCCTCGATGGCGAGCATTTCTCTTCCGATGTATTCACTTCGGAAGTGCGCCGTAAGCGAGTCCACGATAAGGAGTTTGATGTTGTTTGCCTTGATTATTTCATCTGCGTTTTCGAGCAGGAACATCTGATGGTCAGAGGTAAAGGCTTCTGCATAAATGATGTTTTTGACAACTTGTTCGGGGTCAAGACCGAGGAACCTTGCCATTTGGATGATACGCTCGAGACGGAATGTGTTTTCAGTGTCCACATACAGCGCAGAGCCATTTAGTCCGCCACGTTCCGGAGGCAGCTGGACGTTTACGCAGAGTTGGTGGCAAAATTGGCTTTTTCCACTACCATATTCGCCATAAAATTCTGTGATTGTTTGGGTTTCCAGTCCACCATCAACCATTTTGTCGACGGCTTTGCTGCCTGTTGTTATGCGCAGCACGCTCTTGCGCATTTTGTAAAGTTCGTCTGCGCGAACGAAACTTATGCCTAAGGATGAGCGTGCAGCGTCGATTATTTGGAAGGCCTTCTTCTCGCTGACTCCCACGGGCTCCAGTTCTCGCGATGTTGCCATGGCCAAAGACTCTACCGTGTGATAGCCGAGTTCACGGAGTTTTTGAGAGGTTGCTGGACCAACTCCTGGGAGGTCTTCGATAAATTCGTATTTTGGCTTCTTCTCAGTTGATGCCGCTTGATCTTCTTGGTTCCCTGCGCGGGAGTTTGCCTGGTCTTCCGTCATTGGTTTCACGTTCTTCTAATGTGGACTATTGGAACATTGAGTTTTAGGCATATTTAAAATGCGCGTGGTTGAGGTTGTTTTGGTCCATGGAGAGACTGGAGTTAAAATGAAACGAGTTTTTTTATCTCGGAATGCCAAGATATAAAAACGTTTCATGCCCCATACTCAAAGCAGAAGGGGAACAAATCGGGAAAGCGTCAAGACATCGTTGAGGACGTGGCTTTCAACCTTATCAAACAAGCAGCAATCTACTTGCCATTGGATATCAAAAAAGCACTTCAAAAAGCCCACGAAGAAGAAACCAGTCAAATAGGGAAAACCCAACTAAAGGCCATATTAGACAACGTTGTCTTGGCTGAAGAACAGCAAGCACCCATTTGCCAGGACACGGGCACAATAATCTTCTACGTCAAAGCTGGAGCCACAGCAAAAAACCTCAATGCTGTGGAAGCGATGTTGGTTGCGGCAACCCGGAGAGCCACGGAGGAAATTCCCCTCAGACCAAACGCCGTTAACCCATTCACCAACAAGAACAGCGGTGACAATACAGGGCGGTACGTACCTTTGGTTCACTGGGAAATCATTGAGGGTAATGGCTTGGAGATTTCCGTCTTGCTTAAGGGTGGTGGCTCCGAGAACGCCTGTACCGTTGGCATGCTAAACCCTGGTGATGGCTTGCCTGGGTTGAAGCGTTTTGTGGTTGATGCTGTTATTAAAGCTGGTGCGCAACCCTGTCCACCAACCATTTTAGGTGTGGCAGTTGGCGGGGGTGCGGATACTGCAATGTTTTTGGCTAAGAAAGCTTTGCTTAGACCTTTAGCAGAAGCTAATGCCGACTCTGAGGTTGCAGCGTTGGAACTTGAGCTTCTAGAGGCGGTGAACATGACCGGGGTGGGTCCGATGGGGTTAGGCGGGAAAACCTCTGTGCTTGCTGTTAATGCAGATTTTGCTTATCGCCATCCTGCGTCTTTTCCTGTGGCTGTAGCGTTCAGTTGCTGGGCTTGCAGACGCGCATCAGCTAGAATTAGCGGCGACGGCAAAGTAGAGTATCTCAGCCAAAAAGTTGAGGATAGCTGCTGATGGCAACCTACCATTTGCGTACACCAATTGCTGAAAAGGATGTACGCAGTCTAAAAGTGAATGATTTCGTGTACATATCAGGTACGATTATCACTGCTCGTGACCAAGCACATCGAAGAGCCTTGCGCTTCCTCAAAAAAGGGAAAGCCTTGCCGGTAGATTTGGAGGGTTTAGTAGTTTACCACTGTGGTCCGGTGATGCGCAAGCAAGGCGAAGGTTACGTAACGGTTGCGGCTGGACCAACCACAAGCACGAGGCTAGAGCCTTACGAGGATGAATTTCTAAGGGCATTCAAGCCGAGACTCTTGGTTGGTAAAGGTGGAATGGGCAGGCGAACTGCAGATGCCCTGAAAGGGGTCGGCGCGGCTTACTGTGCGTTCACTGGTGGTGCTGCGGTTTTAGCGGCCAAAGCCGTAAGATGCGTTAGGGAAGTGCATTGGCTGGATTTGGGGATGCCTGAAGCCATGTGGGTTCTCGAAGTGCATGAATTCGGTCCGCTAATCGTTGCCATCGATTCACTTGGCGGCAATTTGTACGCTGACGTTGCTGCAGTTGTTGAAGCCAACAAGCAGCGAATTCACAAAAAGTTGGGATAGGGCTTCCGACGGGTTCGGTTTGCCTGTGCACATATTTATCTAGGAAACTGCGCAAATACTTGCGGACTCTGGCGCCCTTAGCGATTTAACCGCCATTCATTAGTGGCAGTATTCTCTCCCAAAGCGCGATATAGGTTGCTTTGCTCGCGTTTTCAGATGCCTGTTTTCGCGATTATCCTCGGCAGCACATCCTGCTGCATCTGCGAGACTCCAAACGTGGTCATTCTGAATTTGTCATCAGCTGTTTTCGCCGCCCAGTCCATCTTTACGAGTTCACCGAGTCGCGTGCTAGTTATCTTGGCTGATTTGCCCAGCTTCATTTGCAGCTCCTCTTTAGAAATCGCGACAGTGTCAGCCAACTGCAATTTGTTTCTCAGGTAGCTAGCCAGAAGCCAAAGTGCCAGCGTCTCATTGTCGGTTAACCTATTCTTCGGCACGAGCAAGTTTGCGCCTTCGGGAGAGAAAGTGATTAGGCCTTCGCAGTCTCGCGCGAGCTTTGCTAAATCCACGCTGAGTGAGAGTTTTTTAGCAACTTCGAAAGTCGGGACAAATTCTCCAAAGAACTTGCCTAGCAAAAGCCACGTCTCTTCGACGGTGCCTTCAAACGTTTCCTCTACGCCGTTGTATTTGACTTGGACGTAAACTCTACCATTTCCCGCGTTCAACTCATTTTGCCTCGGAGCTTAGTTAGGACTTCTTCCTCGACCCATCTCTCGCCTTGAATCGTCAGCTTGAACTCTGGTTTAGCTGGGTCAGGCTTGAAAACTTGCCCACGCTTAGTCATCTCGTTGAGGCGTGCAGGAACCATGCTTTTGATGCCGCTGTTCTCAAGGAGCTTTTGTATTTGCGAGGCGGTGTTTCTGCGGTCGTCCGAAGCGTACAGAATTAGACCGACAGCTTCATAGTGGGTGAGGTTCTCGCGCGTGACGATTACGGGACCCTCTGTTGTCGGTTCGACTATGCCTTTGAGCTGGGCGCCGCTTGGAATCAACCTGTTTGAAACAAAATCACCGAGCTTCTCCACAAAGTTTTCTGGGACTAACTCGAGCATGCTGAGGATTTCCTGCGGCGTGTCACCTTCGATAACGACTTCGCCAAAAGGAGTTTTTATTTTGGCTTGAATCCGATTCACGTTATTTTTCTCCTAAGAAGTAAGCTGAACGCTTGACTGTTTTCCGCAACGCATTACCCACGGTATACTTTGTGCGTTGCCTTTTTAGGATTTGTGACATGAAAATGTCAAAATTGGAAACGACTTACCGACATCAACACGAGACTAATTCCTTTTGTATTCAGTGCTTGTGCATCCACTTGAAGAATAGAAAACACTTGCGGTTTTGGTTTGTTAAATAGAGGCAAACGATATGACGGAGAAAAATAGAAAATGCAGCACCTGCGCACCCACCAAAGTACGTGTAATCTGGAACTCCCGGATTCGCGGAACTATTATGAATGGAAACTGCTTTTGGGCAATTGGATTGAGCTTGGCGAAATAACCCTTATACATCTTAGTCTAACCCAACCGTGCAAAAACTCCTCAACGTTACGGAAGAAATGCGGAAACCAGCCTAAACCGCGCAAACGTAAAAAGGAGGCGAGGACCCTCTACTTGAGTTTCTGCTTTACAAGTTTGCTGACTTGTTCAGGCTGTGTTTTGCCGCGGGCTTCCTTCATTACTTGGCCCATAACTAAGCCAAAGGCGCCTTTGTCTAGCTTGTCGATTTGTGCTCTGTTTAGGGTAATAACACGATCAACAAGAGCTTCAAGCTCAACCTGAGACATCATCTTCAAACCCAATGCCACAGCAGCGTCTTGCACAGTTCTTTCCTCATTCTTGGCAAGCCACGCAAATACATCTGAAAGCGTTTCTTTCGTAAGCTCACCTGTGCCAACACTTTGGAAAATCGCTTTCACCTGCTCGTCGGAAACGGCCCTCGTCTGGACACCGTCACGTTCGAGAGACTTGAGGGTCTCAGTGAGAAACACGGCTACGGTAGTGGCAGAGACTCCGCTTTCTTTCACTATGACATCAAAGAGAGGTGCATACTCGGAGTCAACAATCTGTTTGGCCAACTTTTCGTTTATACCATACTGCTTTGCTAGGCGTTGCTGTCTTTTTTCGGCGGATTCGGGCAGGTTTGCGCGAACCCTTTCCACAGACTTCTCCGTGATTAGAGCAGGCGGAATGTCTGTTTCAGGATACATCCTTGCGGCACCTGGTCTTGGTCGCATGTACCGTGTGGTTCCATCTTCTTTGGCGGTGCGGGTTTCCGCTGGCACTCCAACAAGCAATTCTCTGGCACGTTCGGCAACGGCCCTAAGTGCGTCAATGGTGTTTTCGACAGTGTCAGCCACGAAGACCACAGCATCACCAGCAGCCGCGCCCACGGCTTTTCGTACAGCGTTGACTTCCTCGATGGTTACTCCGTAGTTGGGCATCTCGTCTGTGTGGAATATGCCGCCGACTCTGCCCCAGAACTTGGCGCGGTCGGAAAGTTCGGTTCCCACGCGGAAACTCGGCATGAGTTCACGACCAAGAAAACCGGCAAACCCCTCTAGCTTGATCGCTTTGACTGGCTGCTTCTTGTCGACAGCTCTACGGATAACTTTGGATTTGGTCTCTTTGAAGACTGCGGAAACGTCCACGATATCTTCCTTTATCTCTTGGGCTTTAATGCCTTTGGCTTCGAGTTCCGATTTGACGGCGATTAAGCCCATCTGGCGTTGGACTTCGAACTCGACAACTGTGCTGATTAGCTCCAGTTCCTGAACACCTTTGATTTCGATGAGGGCGCCATCGGGCAATGAAACGTTCAGGTCTTGTCGAATAGTGCCGAGCCCCCGCATGACTCTACCCGTGTCCCGCAGAATTCTCCCAATCGCCAAGGCTACGTTTTGCGCCTCTTGCGGAGAGTAAATCACTGGCGCCGTCGCAACTTCAATCAGCGGGATACCCAGTCGGTCAATTCGGTAGCGGATAATTTTACCTTCTGCTTCCGTGCCCGTCTTTCGAGCAGCGTCTTCTTCGAGGCTGGCTGCCTGCATAGGAATCGTCTTTCCGTTGACTTCTATCCAGCCGTCAAGGGCTATGATGCTGGTGCGTTGGAACCCCGTTGTGTTGGATCCATCTATGACGGTCTTTCGCATGGTGTGAACTTCGTCAACTGGCTTCATGTTCATGAGTAGAGACGCGGTAAGGACGACTTCTATGGCTTCCATATTCATTGGATGCGGCGGTTCTTCATCCATTTCCACTAGGCATGAGGATTCGCGGTTGGCTTCGTAGAGGACTTTGACTCCCTTTTGGAACTCAAAGAACGCTGCAGGGTCAATTTGCCCAAGTTCACTTTGGGTGGGTCTGAGTCTGCGCAGAAAAACGATTCCAGGCTGTTCTTTGAAAAGCTTAGGTGGGCAGTTGCAGAAAAGTTTCTCCGAAGTTGCTAGTTGTTGGTGAATTTCCAAGCCGACTTTGAGTCCGATTTTTTCATAATCGATTGGGGGGTTTTCCATTTCATTGTCCTCCTTCGTTGATTTGTGGTTCTTGCGGAAGCGTCCGACGCGAAAGCTCGCCTGCAATGTTGGTTTTGAACAGTTTTTTGGCTTCTTCTACGCTGGAGGTTTGCCCTAGAACCCACATAAGTTTGACAAGTGCGGTTTCGGGGAACATGTCATCCGCGGGGACTACACCCAGTTCTTGCAGATCGCGTCCGGTATCGTATACGTTCATATTTACGCGTCCCCAGATACATTGCGAAGCCAGAGTGAAAAAGACGCCTTTTGCTATTGCCCGCTTGATTGGCTCAAAGCAGGTTTTGCTAACATGTCCGAGACCCGAGCCTTCCAAAAGAATTCCCTGCACGCCTTTCTGGGTATAGAAGTCGATCACTGCGGGGTCTATGCCAGGGTAGAACTTGACCAGAGCTACGTTTTCGCTGAAATTAGGCTTCAGTAATAGGTTCGCGGAGGCGTCGCGTTTTCGGTATTCTTCCGTTAGCATAGCTATGCCCTGGTCTGTGACTCTAGCAATCGGCGAGGCGTTGACGGGCTTGAATGTATCCCTGCGGCTAGTGTGGCATTTGCGAACACGGGTGCCGCGGTTGAAGACTATGGATGTATCCGCCACGGTCTCATGCATGGCGATGGCGACCTCAGCGAACGGCCCATAAGCGGCAGCCTTAACGGCACCAATTAAGTTCGTAGCCGCGTCAGAACTAGGGCGGTCAGAACTCCGCTGAGCACCGACGACAATAACTGGGACAGGCAGGTTCTGCAGGGCAAAACTCAACGCCGCCGCTGTGTAAGCCATCGTGTCCGTGCCATGCGCGATGACGACGCCTTGGGCGCCTTCAGCAATGTTTTTTGCCGCAGCATGGGCTATTTGAGTCCAGTTTTTTTGGGTGAGATTTTCGCTGTAAACGCTCAGAATGATCTGGGTGTCCACTCGCGCGAGGTCCGCGAGTTCGGGGACCACTCCGTAGAGGTCGCTTGCGGAAATTGCTGAACGCACTGCCCCTGTGCGGTAGTCAACACGGCTAGCTATGGTTCCGCCTGTGCTCATGATGGCCACGTTAGGCAAATCAGGCCTTTGCGGCGGCAACGGTGGAGAGGCGAAGGCGGGTTTGGCTCCTTTGCCGATTTTTTCGATTTGGAATTGAGTGGTTATGCGGATGCCTACGTTGTAGCCGCTTTTCATCTTGATGACTAAGTGGGTTGTGTCTCCGTATTCCGAGCGTGGGATGAGGATGCCCTCGTAGGTCTTGCCCTCGCTGGTGATGCGAACTATGTCGCCCACGTCACAACCGGTTTTCTTTATCGTTTCTAAGGCTTTGCCCTTGTAACCCGAATCGTTCTCAGACATGTTGTTTCGCCTGTTAGAGGTTTTTTGAGACGTAAACGCCGTCTCTGCGGAACCCTTGTCGCATGTAATACTGCTTTGTACCTAGGGCACTAATTACCAAGAGCCTCTTTAAATCATAATCCTCTCGGGCAACACGTTCGGCCTCCTTCAACAGAACCTTACCGAAGCCCTGATGTTGCCAAGCTGATGAGGAGTGACCGCCAACTGGGACAAGTTGGCCGTAGACGTGGAGTTCTCGAACAACCGCCGAAGAGACAGCTTTAATCTCTGGCCTGTGAGCTTTGGCGCCGGGAACGCGGAGTCGCAAGTACCCTATGAGGACATCGTTTTGCGGGTCTTCGGCGGAAAGGAAGATCTCCTTGCCTTCCGAAGCCGCATACTCTGTGGAGATGATTTTCACGCGGTCAAAATCGGGCTTGACACACTCAACTGTGCTCCGATGGCCGACTTCCCTGCAGCGGATGCACCTGCAACGTTCACCGTGTGCTGCGAGTTCCGTTTGGATTAGTTGCCGCAGGTTACTCTTTTGGACCCCTGCCACGATAAGTCTCGCTGGGATGTCTCGTTGCACGCGCATGACTCGTACCCAGGGCGGAATAAATCGTTTGACTTCTGCAATTAGAGCAGTGGCTTGTTCTGTCGTGTATGGATTGTATGTGCCCTGCCGATGCCATTGGCTGGTTTTTGTGCCGTCTACGACGAGGCACGGGTAGATCTTAATCATGTCAGGTTTGAATGCGGGGTCCACAAAAATGCGTTTGAAGGCCTCGAAGTCTTTCTGCTGGTTGGAACCGGGCATGCCGGGCATCATATGGTAAACGATTTTCAACCCAGCATCCTTGGCTACTCGCGTGGCTTCCTCTACGTCGGCAACAGTATGTGTCCTACCAACGAGACGGTAGATAGTGTCGTCAGGGTTTTGCACACCCAGCTCTATGCGGGTGACGCCCATGTCAAGCAAATCATCGATGTGCTGCTGTTTTGCCCAGTCAGGGCGCGTTTCCACCGTTATGCCCACATTGCGAATCCTGCTCGCTTCAGAGTTTGCTTTCGCCTCCAACAGGCTTGCAGATTCTTTGCCCGTGATGGCGTCTAGGCATCGTTGGATAAACCACTTCTGGTATTCTGGGGGAGTGGCTGGGAATGTTCCACCCATAATTATCAACTCAATCTTGTCTACTTTGTGCCCAATAGCGGATAGTTGGTCTATGCGGCTGCGAACTTGTAGGTACGGGTCGTAGTTGTTTTGATGTCCGCGCATGGCGGCTGGTTCATGTCCCGTATAGCTTTGAGGGCTTCCTGTGGAGGGTCCGCCTGGGCAGTAGGCGCAGGGTTCAGGTTGCGGGCATGGTTGGGGCTTGGTCATGACGGCCACAACTGTTACGCCTGAGATAGTACGTGTAGTCTTTCTGCGCAAAATAGGCAGTAATTTCAGCTTTTCCTCTGGGGTCAGGGCAGCTATGATGTCGGCGTTCGAGGCTATCTGTTGCAGGTGGTATTTGGCTGCAATTGCCAGCTTTAGACGATGAGCGTCATCATGACTGGGGTTAGGCAAGATTAGCAGTGCGTCAATGATTTCACGGGCAGTTTTTTTCTTATCCAAGATGTGGGACCGATTCAAAATTCCGTTTGCTGGTAGATAAACTACGCTACTGTCAAGAATTGGTTTGACTGAAAAAGCCAGGTGCTAAGAAAAAGCGCACTACATCCAGTTTTGACCAGGCTTGCGCTGCAGAACGACACGCTTTTCATAATTGCGGCGTGTCCTATTCTTTGGGCTTGCCTTGGTCCTTTCCTGAGCCTGAATTTTTGGCGTTTGACCTCGGACTTTTCCAGCTTTCGAGAGTGAACCGTGAGTTGGCATTATATTCGACCTGTTGGCACATAAAAAAGAAATGTACTTCTTAAACCTTTACCCCCAAAGGTTTAGCGTTTAAGGGTTATACTTTTTAGTTGCCAAATCTCTTTGGACGCCTGTAAACGTGTATCCCGTTAGACTCATCGAATTTTTGGAAACCTACCTCGGCGAGGTGTTTGATTTCGTCGACTGTTATGGCGGTTGCTACGTCGAAGCTTTGTGAGTATTGGAAGTCAATCCTGTGGATATATTTCATCGTTTTTTTGACTTGTTTATTGCGAAGGGCTTTTTGACGGCTAAGACATTTCCTTCTGTGATGTGGGTGAGCCAGGAGGCACCGAAGTGCCTGAAGCTTTTGGATGTGATGTCAGTGCTTTCTTGGGTTTTCCAGCTTTTTGGCGGTTCTCCGTCTTGATACCCGCATGTTGATGCATGTTCTTCAGCTGCGGATTAGAATTGAAAAGGCTTGGATATAATGTTCCTCTAAGATGCCCAATGTGCGGAGAAGAGTTCCCCCAAAAAATAGGGCGAAAGCAGGCACGTACTTTAGTGCAGTTTAGACCTCTCGAATCCTTTTCGTTTTTTCTTTGTCTAAAGCTTGGAAAAATGAAATCGGCATTATTGCAAGTTTAAACCAATAGCGTGCGCTGCGTATTTTTCTCGCCCAAATCCTGTATGAATACGTTATTCTTGCCAGTTCTTAAAAACTAACTCGAACCAATAGAGTCTACATTACGGAGAGTATGAAATGAAAAATCTAAAAACCAAAGAAATTGTATTATCGGCAGTTCTCATAATGACTATTGCAGCCACAATCATTGCTCTACCCAACGTTAATGCACATACACCCGCATGGACTGTTCCTACTTGGTGCTTCATCGCTATTACAAATAACCCTATAGGCGTCAACCAAAACGTTGTACTTGTCTTTTGGATAAACGCAGTTCCGCCGACAGCATTTGGTGAATATGGTGACAGATGGACATTCAACGTGGATGTCACGAAACCTGACGGTTCCAAAGAAACCTTGGGACCATACACGTCCGACCCAGTTGGAGGCGGTTGGGCTATATACACACCTACTCAAGTGGGCAAGTACACTTTCATGGCCAAGTTTGTTGAACACAAAGTAACAGGTATTCCCGCTCCCCCAGGAGGTTACGCTGGCACGCTTATCTCAGAAGCTACTATTGGCGATACTTATTCTGCTAGTTCAAGTGACCCATTAACACTTACGGTGCAGCAGTCTGCTATTCAGTCGTGGTCTGAGACCCCCCTTCCTATGGAGTACTGGACTCGCCCAATAAACAATGCTAACAGAAACTGGGGTGTGCTTGCAGGTAACTGGCTTGGTGGTGCAGCTCAAAACGTGGGTCCAACTACGCTATTTAACTATGGTGAAGGACCTGAAAGCGCTCACATTATGTGGTCTACTCCGATGTGGGCTGGAGGCACAATGGATGCACGCTTCGGTGACACAGGCTATGCAACAGCGCACTACGAAGGTCTCAACTTCGTTCCACCCATAGTCCTCAACGGAAAACTCTACTACAACGTTCAATCGCTTCCTATGTACGGCTGGTACTGCCTTGATCTATACACTGGCAAAACTGAGTACTTCCACAACACAACTGGTCCCATAACTGGAATTGGAGCTGGAGGCTTCTACGGTTCAGGAAGCATTTCAGGCCAATCGCTGTCGTTTGGTCAAATATTCAATTATGAGTCGCCCAACCAGCACGGAGGCATGCCATACTTATGGAGCGTTAATGCACCTACACCTAACACGTGGATGATGTTCGACGCGTATTCAGGCAACTATATGTGCAGCATAAAAAATGTGCCCTCTTGGGCTACGCCTGCTACCTTCTTCGGCAGTATGGGTACAAATGTCTACGGCAAAGATGGGAGCATACTATACTACTACATTGTCGGGACAGCAAACCCTACGAATCCCTTCGCCCCAGCAACAGCTCCATTCTACCTGCAGTGCTGGAACGCAAGCCGAGCCATCTGGTACAAACCTACATACGGCAGCAATGAATACTGGATGTGGCGACCTGGCCTAAACGTGACATATGACGGCAACAACGGTTTCTCATTGAACGTGTCACTACCATGGTCAAGTTCAGCAGGCAGTATCTACGCGGTTCGTGAAGACCAATACGTAATCGGTGGGACTTCTGGGAAGAACAATGGCACATTTGTGCAGCAGGGTAATCTGTGGGCTCTGAACTTAGATCCAAAAAAAGGTGCAATGGGATCGTTACTATGGAACATCACCTATACGCCACCCCAAACAGTCGTACCTGACGCAGCCGCCGGTATGTTCGGCATTGGGGGCATGGGCGGACCAAAGGTTGATCCAGAAGACGGTGTGTTCCTCTTTAGCGAGTCAATGACGAGACGATGGTGGGGTTTCAGCCTGGCAACAGGACAGCAACTATGGGGTCCAACTGCAAGCGAACCAGACATGAACTTCTATGGCTTGTACAGCAACATCTACGACGGTAAACTGCTCTCAGCTGGCTACAGCGGCGTACTAATTTGCTACGACGTAAAGACTGGAAAAGTTTTGTGGAACTATACTGCTCAACAGCAAGGCTTTGAATCTCCCTACGGCAACTATCCAATCGGCATTACTTGTATTGCTGATGGAAAACTCTATTTGACTTCAAGTGAACACTCGCCAACTCAGCCATTGTGGCGCGGTTCAGACTTGCGCTGCGTTAACGCTTCAAACGGCGTAGAGCTGTGGAAAATACTGAACTGGGGCATGGGCATGGGAGCCGGAAGCGGCGCGGTTGTCGCAGATGGCTACGTTTTGAGCCTTAACGCATATGACAATCAGATATACAGCTACGGAAAAGGACCTAGCGCCACCACAGTTTCCGCGTCTCCTAAAGCTTCGGTACAGGGCAGTGCAGTACTAGTGGAGGGCACGGTGATTGATACGGCAGCAGGCACAAAACAGACTGAACAGGCGGCGCGTTTTCCAAATGGTGTCCCAGCAATGTCTGACGCTAGCATGAGTGCATGGATGGAATATGTGTACATGCAGCAAGCAAAGCCAACTGATGCGACGGGCGTCAAAGTTCATTTGACAGCTATTGACCCCAATGGCAACTTCCAAGACTTAGGCACAGCCGTAACCAACGATTTAGGCAACTATGCAATTTCCTGGAAGCCCCCTGTTCCGGGAGTCTACACAGTCAGAGCCACATTCGAAGGCTCTAACTCCTACTATCGAAGTGAAGCAGGAACCTCCTTCGTAGTATCTGAAGCAGGAGCAGCTCCCGCAATCGTTACACCAACGCCAACAGCTACGCAGCCACCAGTGACACCGGTCAGCCCGACACCAGTGCAGACTCCAGTTTCGCCTTCGCCTACACAAGCCGTTACTCCACCAACAAGCGCAGAGCCAACAACCACCTACATCGCAATCGGCATCGCAGTCATCGTGATAGTCGCAGCCGCAGCAGCGCTAATCCTCAGAAGACGAAAATAAGAACTACACAAATAAAAAATCTCCCTTTCCCTTTTTTTGGGGAAAACAATTCGGAAGCAGAATAAGGGGGCTGAGAGGGCTCTGGAGATCGATTACCCGACTTGCTCGTTGGGTTTTCATTCTTCTCTCCTATTAGCGGTCCAGAGCTCCAGCAAATCCCACAGCTTTTTTTCTGCTGAGAAATCACAATTTTGTATGGATCATTACGTTTGGGTGTTCGCACAGGTAAACTTTTGGGGAAGAGAAATGAAAAACCCAATTCAGTCGCTTGAAGCGTTAGACGCCAATATCGCAAATTAAATAAGCAATTTTTTCTATTTACTTTCACATTGAACTTTGAAAACGTTGTATTCCCCGATTCTGTGGGTTTTCGATGCAAAAACTGTGGGGTTTGTTGCCGCGTGCAGCCACCCGACGTAGATGCAACGGAGCGAAAGCAGATAGAGGCTAAAGGTTTCAGGGACTTCTTGAGCTACTCTGATGAAACAGGAATAATGTGGATCCGCAGGAAGAAGGATGGCAGTTGCGTCTTTCTTGCGAAGAATAATAGATGTGCGATTTACAGTGTGAGACCAGCAGTTTGTAGGCTAGAACCGTTCACGATCATTGACTTTGATTATGAGAAAAACAGGATAGAATTGGGATTGAACTTTCCATCTGCATGCGGCTGCTCAGGCGTTTTTGATGGAGAGACATTGCCTATAGAAGAAATTGGGAAAGCTGCTCAAATTATGGTGCAGAAAATCTTAGCGTTAACGGCAAAAGACTTGGGTCTCCTGGTAACAGATAAGAGAGTTGCTTCTGAAACACGATCAAGGATACTGCGTGGAAGAGTAGAAATAGCCAACTTAGAAATGTAGACGGCACTGTTTCTGGTTAGAAAAAGAGAAAAGGTTACGAGTGATGCTAAGATACACCCCTAACGAAAAAGGATACATAGTTTTACCCATGGTTTGGCTACGAGGTTGCGTCCAAAAGTCCATTTCGTGAGTTTAGCCATGACCAATTCAAGAGGGGGTTGCTGGGGCTTTGGGCATCAATGTTTTCTCTTATCAGTTTAAGATTCTACGGAAGCTACAAAAGGTTATGCGGGACAATTCGCCACCGGCTAACCCTACAACCTTTGCCTACAACTCTCAATGCAAAAAAATCCTTGGGTCTTACAAAAGAAGGAGAGAGATTGGACAGAGCTTTCCTAAGGCGGGATGGCTGCGCCTTCTGTACCTGGATAGAAAATTAGGTCTTTCTCCTCGAGAATTTGCTGGATTTTCTCAACTGCAGCATAGACTTGCTCTTCTTTCTTGGCGCCTACGCACACCAGTTTGCCAGCACTGAAGATGAGGAACACGACTTTCGGCTCATCCATGCGATACACTGCGCCTGGGAACTGCTCCGGCTCGTACATAACTCTTCCCAGTTTATAGACTAAGCTTTCTAGGTCGATTTCTCCGCCTAGTTCAGCGGAGGCGACGATGTTTTGAATATTGACGACGGGTTTCTCTGTGATCTGGATACCTTGGCTCCTGAGTTCCTTGACTACTTTTTCGACGGCAGCGCGTGATTCTTTTTCTGATTTGGCGCCTGTGCAGACCATTTTGCCTGTTCCGAAAATCAGCGTTGCTGTCTTGGGTTTCTTTAGGCGGAAAACTAGGCCGGGAAACACGCTTGGGTTATATTCAGTCTGTGGGAATTTCTCCACGATTTTTTGGAGGTCGATTTTCTGATTTAAGGAAACTGATGCTACGATGTTCTGGATGGAAATTAGCGGTTTACGTTTGCTCATGTTTTTCCCGTATCCGTTACTGTTTATATATAAAGGGGTATATAAAGGATATATAAATAGTATATAAAGGGAGTCAATTTTGTAAGACGAGTAGTTTTTTCAAGGAGTCTCACCTGGACCTTAGTTTCTGTATAGTGCGAATCTCAACAGCGCAGCAATGCCACCTATGCCGCCAATAGCTTCGAGCCGGCCTCATGTTCCGTGCTCAAAACAGTTACGGTGCCGTTCCGATGTTCAACATCCCGCATAATCTTCTCTAGGCGTAGTCGCTGCTCGTCCTCGGACTCCCGCAACATCGTATCCGCCAAAACCAGTTTGTCAATGGCTCCCATCATCGACGCGTTCTCCACATCCGCTAGGCCATAGGTGACGGCCCCTTCGCCTTTTCCCAGGCGTTTCATTATTTCCTCCATAACCTCAGTTTCCTCCAGAACCCGCATTTTATGCACCGCTTTTAGCAGAACTCCTGAACGTAATGCCTCGTATATGCCTGAAGTCCCGCCGTTGTTAACGCTTTTCACATCCACGATGGATTTCGCGATTTCCGGGGCGTTGTCTTTGATGTAAGTGACAAAATCATTTTTCACGAATCCGACGCCCACAACGACTATGCTGTGGTTGCTTTGCTTCCAAATTTGGGCTAAGCTGGTTTGGACGCGTTTAAAGTATTCATTGGTGGCACCTTGACGTTTTTCCGCTTCGTGCTTTCCAGGTAGTTTGATGCGTTCCTCTAATCTGATTTCGACTCCGTACTGTTTGGTTTCAGCTATGGCGTATCCTTCGTCATCTATCGAAACTATGAGCAAAGTGGTTTCGTTCTCGCTAGCGCGTTTAGCCTGTACAGCGCATGTTTCTGCCAGTTCTGCTTGACTATAGTAGCTGGTTGGTTTAGGCTGACGCTGATGGTGTGATGCGCACCTGTAGGAATGATATCTGGTGCGTGAATAATTATACCATGAACACGGAGCTTGCCCAAAAACTTGTCCCAAGCGACATTCTCCACTTTGACCCCCATAAAGGCGGAGACGCGTTCGCCACTCTTGGGTCTTGAGGCTTCGGTTTCACTTTTTATCGCGCGGCTTGTAAAAGCGTAAACCTCGTCGTCTCTGTAAATTATATTGTAGAGGTGCCATAAATCATCTGGGGACTCCGGAACGACTTTGACGTAGCCTTGGCGAAGGTTCTTTTCCATGATTTTCAATGCGTGTGCACTCTAGCTGGTTAGAGTATTGGTGGAGGTAAAAATAGGCTGTGGATTGTTCGCTCAAGATTCAAACAACGCTATGCCGTTTTGTGGCAATCGCTCTTTCGCCTTGTCGTGCCCACTCGCCGTTTGCCATTTCGAGACTCTCTGCGCCGCAATCCTGATTGCGGGCACCATGCCTTGCTTACAACCCCCGACACTCGGAATATTTCCTTCAGCATTTCATGCACTTGCTCGGGGAGGAACCTAGTATATCAGATTATTGCCACTTTTGCCGAAGGAGATTTTGAACGGATGTTCTGGGTAACGGCGGGGATGTGGAAGACTTCGCGAGAAAACCTTGAGCGAAACAAGCGAAGGAATAGAGCCCACATGCCTTGGCGTGCGGTACTTGTCGCGAAAGAAGACGTTTCCTTCTACGATTGCACGGAAAAATTTGGTGCTTTCAACTCGCGGTCAATATTTTCCTATTTTTCTGAATTATCAGAAAAGTATTAATATTCCTCTGATATCCAAGTTCAATGCGTGAATGCAAATGGTCAAAACCGGAGAATCCGAATGTTGCCGAGTAACCGCCGTCGTCACGGTAGATTCTAAAGGACAAGTGGTACTTCCAAAGGACCTGCGGGAAAAAGCTGACATCAAACCCAACGACAAGCTCGCACTCATCGGCATGCAACAGGGCGAAACCGTCTGCTGCATTGTTATAATGAAAGCCGACGCTCTGGGCAGCAGTGTGAAGAACATTCTCGGGCCAATCTTCAACGAGGCATTCAGCAAGAAACAAGGTGAATCAAAATGAAAGAAGACAAAGTAAGAAAAATGGTAAGAAAAGGCTACGGCAAAATCGCCAAGCAACAGTCGAGTTGCGGCTGCGGTTGCGGAAGCGCCACGGACGTAAGTCAACAAGTAGGATACACCAAGGAGAACCTTAGCGCCATACCTGAAGGTGCAGATCTTAATCTTGGGTGTGGAAATCCAGTAGCTCTCGCTTCACTTAAACCTGGGGAAACCGTAATTGACTTGGGCAGTGGAGGAGGCATAGACTGCTTCCTCGCCGCGAGCAGGGTCGGAGAAAAAGGCAAAATCATCGGTGTCGACATGACAACTGAAATGCTGGACAAAGCTAGAGAGAACCTCAAGAAAAGCAAGCACAAGAACGTCGAATTCCGCCTGGGTGAGATTGAGAACCTACCGGTCGCGGACAGCATGGCGGATGTCATCATCAGCAATTGCGTCATTAACCTGTCCCCAAACAAGCAGCGCGTCTTTGACGAGGCTTTTCGAGTGCTCAAGCCCAACGGGCGCTTGTTAATCTCTGACATGGTGCTGCTGAAATCAATTCCCGAGGCTATGATGAAAAATGTTGCAGCGTACATTGGCTGCATCTCTGGGGCTGAAATGAAAGCTGACTACCTAAATCACATTAAGCAAGCAGGCTTCAAAGATGTGCAAGTCGTAAGCGAAAAGACAATGCCGGTTGAAGCCCTTGTAAGCGAAGAGACAGCGAGCCAGATACTGAAAGAGTTGAAATTGACTCGCGAAAAAGCCGCGGAACTCTTTGGCGCCGCAGTAAGCATGTATGTTTCAGCCACAAAACCCGACTGAAACTCCCCTCCATTTTCTGTTTCTTGAGGTGAAAGCTAAGTCTATAGAGACGACTGTCCCGCTCAGTTAACGGCAAGACTTATCTAAGAGGTTTCTTGTTGAATCTGAACCTGTGCAGGCAGGGGTCGCCGAGCATGGTCAAAGGCGTAGGCTTCAGGAGCCTATCCTGCAGAGGTTCGTGGGTTCGAATCCCACCCCCTGCACCTTTATAAGCAAATAGTAAGGGGGTTTGTCCTGGCTATGTCTTTCTGATTTTTGGCTAATTTTCATAATTCTACTTCCTTTTCCTATAGATGTTTGCGGCTTGGGCCTTGGCTGCTGCCTCATTTGCGTCTGTTTCGTTCCCACTTGGTTGGCTGGCTGAAGTCAACCTTGGGCTTCCCTTCTACAGACATTCAGGTCACGTCGCGTCTAGGCGGCAGGTGTTACGCCTTCGGCTTCTCCGCTGAGCCTCTCGAGAATGGCGCCGTCTTCTCCTGCAGTCCGCTCACAACTTAGAATGATGCAGTTTGTCCAGGTTTCGTATTCGGTGCTTGTTGTGGGTGTGCCTTCAGGCGCGAAGATTAGGTCGAATTTTGTTCCAGCAATGAGAAGCGCGATGTAGGTGTCGTCTGTGAAGAGGCGCTCCATGCTCCACGTGAACGTTTGTTTGCCGGCGCCTGATACTGCAGGCGTTAGGGAGTCCATGCTGTAGTCCTTGATTATTTCGGCTTCAGCCTTTACAAAAATGTTTTTTCCGTAACCAATGGCTGCTTCCGGCTTTGAAGAGCCGGGCATTTCTGCCCAAACTTGGGGATGCAGACAAATCTTGTAAATCTCCTGTTTTGAACCAAGCTTTCAAAGGGAACACTTAAAACACTTATTGCATGGATTTTCAAGCCGGAGACTTCAGGAAGATGCCATTTAACGCCGCGTGTCAAACACGTTGAGTCATACTTGTTCGATAGGCTCCAGATCAACTAGGAAGCATTGTTAGTTTTGCGCGCTGCGCGCAACGTATGAAAAGGAGGTGGCGGCGCATACGGGTTTATCCGCGCCACTAACGCCTGCATGGCAGCCTACTGTCAGTGGAAGCAACACTTGGACCTTTTTAAATACAAGATATGAAGATAACTGACATTGCCTAATAAGGAGAAAGAAAAATGGCCAAAAACTCAGTTGATAACAAAACAAGTATCCAAGGAAAACAAAGTGCAATTGCAGTTGCCTTGATTCTGATTTTAGCTGCCAGCGCTATTATGACAAGCATACCGAACGTCGCTGCTAAGACTTCTTTTAGCATGGATTTAGGTCTCTACCCACTTATCGGCGTAAATTCACCCACAGAACTAAGCTGGGTGCCTACTCCTCCCGAATCCAGCCCACTACTGCAGTCTCCTGCTTACGAAGGAAAAACTTCAGTGTGGCCTGACGCAGTCGTTACTCTCACAAGACCTGACGAAACAAAAGACGTGGTCCGCGGACCTTTTAAGGCTAGACCTTCGCTTGTACAAGGACGCGCCACACGCGTCGACATTGTACTGATCTATACACCAAACGTGATGGGCAAATGGAATGTAAACTTCTACTGGCCAGGAGACAGCACGTACGAAGCAGTTAACCAAACAGAAACTTTCACCGTCGGAGCACACTTCGAAAAAAGATCAACATGGGCATACGTTTCACTGCGACCTTACCCCAATGTCGGAGTTAACCAACCCTTGCTAGTCAATGCTTGGGTTACTCCTGCACCGCTTCACCAACGCGACTACTATGAAAACTTCATGTTCACATTCACAAGCCCCAGCGGAACCAGCACCAAAATTGGACCAATGGATTCAGAGCTATCAGGAACTGTATGGTTCGACCTGCCACTCACAGAAATAGGCGCCTGGACCATCAAACTTGACTTCCCAGGAGACCATGCTAATTTGCCTAGCACTGTCACGCGGACAATCAACGTGCAAAAAGATCCTGTGAATGTTGGTTACCCTGATACTCCGCTTCCAACTGCACAGTGGACCTTTCCAATAAACGTTCAGAACAGGGAATGGCGCAACATCGCAGGACCCTGGTACCAGAGCAACTACAATGCTTCTGTAGGCGCATATAATCCCTACACCGAAGCCCCAACAACCCCACACATACTATGGAAACTTCCAGCTGTCTCCAGCATGGGCGGATTCATAGGCTCACCCCACAGTACAGAAACAGGCGGCGGCGAAGCAGCATACAACGCCGGAGATGCAGGCATTTACAGCGCAACAGTGCCCACCATCAGAACAGTCATGAATGGAATGGGCTACTACACTACTGGCGGTATGATTTATTGTGTGGACATGCAAACTGGAAACCAAGTATGGAGCGTGCCTGGAAGCTTCAACACCGGCGCAGAAAGAAGCAGAGTGCCAGTCCTGTATCAGTTTGGGTCACGCTTCATAGCGTACAACGCACTAACCGGAGCCGTGACTCTCAACTTAACAGGGCAGCCAATGACCTTCTTCGATAACCCATACGTTTACACAAGCTCAGGCGGCCGCCTGCTAAAATGGGATACAACAGGAACTTCAACAAACTTCACCTCAAGAATCCTCTGGAACATAACCGACCCCGCAGCGATTGGGGGAGGCTTCGCAAGATACAGCTTCTCCGCGATACAAAGCGGTATATGGGTTGTCTTAGACACAGCAGGGCCAGATTCCGATGACCCAGCAAACCCCGACAAAGTTCCAACCAACAACCAAGACAAAGCACTAATCGGCATCAACTGCACAACAGGAGAATTTGTATACAACAAGAAAGTCAGCAACCCAGCAGATCCAAACTCATGGATATACCGACAAGGACCCATGGGCGGCAGCGGTTACGGCTTATATTACACTGCAGTAGTTCCAAGCTCAAATGAGGGCAGAGGATGGATAGCATTTGATGTTGCAACAGGAACCATCAAGTGGACTAGTGAAAAAGCAGACGCGCCCTGGGGGAACTTCTGGTCGTATATGCCAGAAGCTAGCGGTGAAGGCTACATCATCGCAACTGGCTACTCAGGAGTCTACGCATTTAACCCAGCCAACGGCAAAATCGCATGGCACTACATCGACTATGATACCTACAATGAAGAGCCTTACCAATCAAACATCGCGCCTAATGGCTCATCCTACGGCTCGTACTCATTCGGCTCCACAGGACCCATCATAGGCGGCGGCGTAGTCTTCGCACCCAACACCGAACACAGTCCAACATTTATCTACAGAGGACAAGGACTGAACGCAATCAATGCCTCTACAGGCGAAAAACTCTGGAAGATAATGGGCGTTTATACTCCGACGGCGATCGCTTATGGCGTTTTACTAGCGTCTGACAGTTGGAACGGTTATACATACGCTTTCGGCAAAGGAACGACTGAAACCACAGTTTCAACTCAAAACGACGTCATAGCAAAGGGAAGCAGCATTGTCTTGAAAGGAACAGTAATTGACACATCTTCGGCTCAGAAGGGCACTGCCGCCATATCTGATGCAAGCATGACCGATTGGATGCAGTACTTGCACATGCAGCAACCTAAGCCAACTAACGCCAAAGGTGTTCCAGTGCATTTGACTGCTATTGATCCCAACGGGAACTTCCAGAATATTGGCACAGCCACCAGCGACGTATTTGGAAACTATGCGATAATGTGGACCCCGCCTGTTCCAGGACTCTACACAGTCACTGCCACATTCGAAGGCTCAGGATCCTACTATGGAAGCGAAGCAGGAATCGCGTTCGGAGTATCAGAGTCAGCATCCGCAGCACCAGTCGTCACGCCAACACCAACAGCTACCCAGCCATCAGTGACGCCAGTTAGCCCAACTCCAGTCAGCCCAACGCCGGTTTCACCTTCGCCAACTCAAGCAGTTAATCCCCCGACCAGCGCGGAGCCAACAACCACCTACATCGCAATCGGCATCGCAGTAGTTGTGATAGTTGCAGTCGCAGCTGCGCTCGTTCTCAAAAGACGCAAGTAGAGACTACAAACAAAATATCCCTCCCCTTTTTTGTTCAGGGAAAATCAGTATAGAAGCAAATTGGGGCTGAGAGGGCTCTGGAATATTGTTTATCCAACTTGCCCGTTGGGTTTCATTCGTTTCTCTCCTAAAGGGTTCCGGAGCCCCAGCAAACCCTCCTGCTATTGAGAAGCGTGTGTTTTTCGAGCTACATTGCTTAGGTAATGGGTAAAGAGGATTTCTTCAAACTCGCAGCGATGAGCACAAAGACTGTCAGAGCAGACTGGAATGTTCAGTTTTGAAGATAAAGACTGAGGAATGACCTATGAATCTTTAGACAAGGGAGAGGAAATGTAGGTTGGAGTTGTGGTGCTTGGGGGTCAAAGCACGTTTTGGTTTGACGCGACAGGTATAGTGACCATGCGATTGTGTATGGTTGGGCTAAGCAGCCTCCGCGTCGCACCAATGTTGACCCGCCAAGCAAGGGGAGTCTCCAGGGGATTTATCCCTGTTCTTGGTATGCTTGTTTTTCTGTTAAATCTGTTTTCGACTGTGGTTTTGTACTTCGAAGTTTAGAAAAATTCTGAAAACAATAAAAACACGCCAGTTTCTAGAAACGATAAACGCAGTTTCAGTTTAGATTGGCGGATTTTTACTCACGCGTGATTTTGTCCTGGTCATGTTATGAGCTAGAACATCAGCGTATACACCAGACACCACTGTTCCCTAAGATCTGTCTGAAGGGAACCTTCGGTTTCAGGAAGAATTTTCGAAGTGTTTTCGTCTAACTTATTTCGCCGTTCTTTTTTTAGCCTGTCTCGCGACGTTGCTAAGGTAATGAGTGAGCAGGATCTCGTTAAAATCAATTTTATGATTAACTAAATGCTTTGCTGGCAAAAAGGTTAGGTCCTCTTTCCACTGGTCGCCTATCTCGGCAAGCATCTGTTCGGGTGGCAAATCGATGTTGTTCATCTCTTGAGCCGCCAGAATAAAGAGTAGGCCGAGCCATTGGCGGTAGTATTTGTCGCGTTCGCTGATTTGAGCGAGGATCTTGGCTGCGACTGAGAGCAGTTGTTCAAAGTTGCCGTCTGCGTCTCCTCGGTTGTGCCGGATGGGGCCGCGTCGGTCTCCGGCGTCCTTTGCGAAGATTCCCTGGCTAACCTCAATTTGATACGTCTTCTGAAGGACCTTGTACATGCGGAGAACCATGCGTGTTTGCTGAAACCGAGGCTTAGATGGAAACCTTAGAATTTTATCCAGGACTCGGACTGGCAGGTTAACTAAACACTTCAGCATCCGGAGTTTTGATGACGTCGAAATGTCAACCCGTAGTCGACTGCAGATGACTCCGCACCAAAAGTGATATAAGCAAACCACACTCAAAATAGCAACTTTGAACTCCTTTTGTACCTATAGAAGACAAGAGGAGGTGAGAAAGAATGCCACGAGTTAGATCATTAAAAGTTCTGACAGAAAAAGAAATCGCCACAATCCCAGAATTTTCAAAAAAGAAAAAATTCATGAAACTCGTGCCTGCTACAAAACTTGAATCAGCAAATGCCGTCCGAACTTCCATTGAGAAGTGGTCAAAGTCTTTGAAAGCACCCGTACCAAGCAAACCCCAAAAAATCCGAATCAAGGCTCTCAGATTCACTGAAAAAGACCTTAACAAACTTGCCACAATCCATACCAGCAAGTACTCGATAGCAGAAATGATGTACCAAAAACTCCCTCCATCTAATCTTGTCAGCCTCGTATACTCTTCACATATGGCTTATACATACTACAAGATGAAACAAATGTACAAAAAGAAAGTTGAGAATAAGGAAAAACCTGCAGCTGAACTAAGAAAAGGAATGGAAAAGCATAGTATCATCCGCGATCGAATACTTTAGGCAAAGCGGATTGGAGAATCTCAAAGAGAAGGACCTCGATTTACTCTGCGATGAACTCAGTCGGAACCCTGCCAACCTGCATACACTCACTGAAATAGCGGAGACTGCTGTCGCGACTATAGCAAGTGATAACTCGGGAGTTGTTAGACTACCAAGTGAGGCAAGCATTGTTGAAGCAGTCTCAATTGGCGGGTATATTCCAGTATTTGAGATAGACGCACCTGAAAAACCAACGGACTTATGTAAACAGCCAATCCAGTCTTCAACTTCCATTCACATTGGTCCTTACGGTTTCAGCTTCGGCATAACATACACTTACTGGTGCCCAACCTGGACAAAACCTTGGCGAACCTGTAAAGGAACGATTACTATAGCTGGTTTCTCCTTCGAAGCAAATGTCGATATTGGCTACACGATTGACTGCAAAGGTATGACGGCCTGGGGGAGCGCTTACGCCCAAACTTGTGTAACGATCTTATTCGTAAAATACTGTTCTAGTTGCAGTGCAGAAGTAACAGGTGTCGCTCAGGCGCAAAGCTCATCTGTTTCTGGAATGTGCACATACGGATACGGTTTGACGATGTCTGTGAGATGCGTCTATGCCGGAATTACGGTCTTTAGCCTAACGATTCCGCTAGGTCTGCGAATTACAGCTCCATGTCCAACATAATTCGATGCTGGCGAAAAGGAAGGTCCATGGGAAACAGCATCCCTCTTTTTGTTTGGTGGAGCACGCACGCAAGATTAGGGAAGGTGTCGTTTTCGGACTTGGAAAAGCTTTTTTCTTGTGAAAACCTTCAAGAGTACCGTACAAATGGAGGCGTTTTTTACAGTAGTTGTGGAGGTCTATTACACTGGGTTTTTTCGCCTTCGGATCTCCGTAAGACCTTTCTTAATGGCTTCCTGGAGCAGGTCACTTTGAGTTGGAATGGGCATGTTTGCTTTTTCGGCTTGTCGCTGAAGCTCTTTCACAGTCAAGTCAAAATCCTTGGCGACCGCAACATCTACGGTGCCGGCAACTCGAATCCGAGTCATGGCTTGTTTGTCCCTGCAAAAGCTGGTCGCTTGCCGCTCTTCTTTGCCTTTTGAGCAGAGCTGGTAGTTGCTTCTAGCTGAGGCTTAGCTTGGGGCTCCTGGATAGGTTGAACAGACGAAACCTCTGGAGTAATGGCAACTGCTGTAGGCGATGGCTCAGCTTTGATGAAAGTATCACTGTTGAGACGCTCTGCTTGCTCCTCAGTCAATTCAAATTCGTCGCCTGGAAAATACCTCTTCCCGGCTAATCTCAGACTGTGCACCTTTGGAAGAAGCTTAAACCGTGGCACCTGGTCACCCTCAAATTGATTTCTAGCTGATTCGACCCTTTAAGCACTTGACAAGAAAAAAGAAAAGAATTGGAGGAAGTTTAGACCGTTATTCCCGTGATTTCGCAGATGCTTGTGGGGCGTTTTATGAATGGTGCGGCTACTTCCCAGACTTTGCCGATGGTGTTCATGTCTGCATCTTGCCAGTTGTACACGCTGATTTCCTGGCCTACTCCCAAGACAAAGTTCATAGGATCAGGCTCAACGACTAGGGCGCTTGTGACGGCGGCGTTGCTTGCGTAGAGGTTGTCGCTGACAAAGATGTCTCGCAGATAACCTGAACTCTTGAGGACCTGCAGGGCGGTTTGCGCGGTGTTTGCGATTAGGAGGCGGCAGTCTGCCATGGCGTCGCTGCGGCAAATCATATCGTAAGGCCCGTTGTGGCTGTCCGCTTCGAGTTCGGCGATGGCGTCGGATACGTCTTTGATGATGTTTGTTGCTGTGGACCAGGCGCCTGCTGAGGCTTCGGTGTTTCGCCCAGTCGCTGTGGATAAGCCTTCTATGCCCAGTGCTCTCCAGCCCGTGTACTCGCCCGTCAAAAGAAGCTTATCTTCCTCTTCAGCTACCTGGATAGCTGCATTCTGGGGTTCGGAAACATCGATGGGCATTCCGGTTCTGCGCGAGGCGATGATGTCTCAGAACAGCAGCTTGTACTCCTTGTGGATCATGGGGACTTTGACGGTGGCTGCGGTTTTCTTTGTGCGGTCGAAGCTGCCGTTTAGGCCGTCCATGTCAATTTGAGCTGCGCTCATGTCGCTGAGGCTGTACTGGACCCATTCTTTGACGCCTACGTCGGCAAGCGCAACCGGCTTAAAGAGCCTTCGGGCAACGAGTTTCTGCCTTACTGCCTCTATGACTTGGGTTTCGATGTACTGGAGATCTGTGTCGAGCAGTTGTGCGTTGTCTGCGCCCACTCTTGACATGCTAAATTGAGTTGTCATTTCTCAAGCTCCTAAGATGCCGCCAACGGCTGTATGCTCTTGTGGACGTCAACGAGCACGTTTGCGATTGCCGTTGAGTCTGCGAGGACTTCGGCTCCTATGTGCTATGACGTCGCCTTGACTGCCCATTGCTCCAACTGCCATTAGCGCTGCCAAGCCATCGGCTGCGGTGACTATTGGTGTTCCTTGGGTGATGTTGCCTGCGTTGGCGACTCTCCTCACCATGAGTTTTCCATGTCCGCCTGTGACGACTCTGCACACGTCTCCGACTGCGTAAGCTGTGGTTATGGCTTCGTCGGGTTTCTCAATTAGCCAGCCGATGACGCCTGTGGCTTTGGCTCCGGCTTCTTTAACGTCTCCTGCGACTGTGTCGAGAATGACGGCTGTGCCTGGAAGCATCTTCGCTGGCGTCGCGTTGGCTCCGACCTCAAACTCCTCAATGACTAAGCCGTTGTCTTCGGCGATTATCGAGTTGTTTGGGTGCGCTCTATCCTGCCCCATCAGTCTCTACCTCGCTTCACGCGTTCACTGTATAGGTCGATTAGGCCTTCGTTTCGGTTTGCCTGGTCCGCTGAGAACAGGATGCTTTTGGGGTTAGACCGCTTATTTCGTTCAAGAACGGCGATTTCGTTTTTCAGTTGGTCATTGCTCATCCGATGCAAAACCGTTTCCGGAAGCGTGCCAATAGCGCGAAGCTTATCCATGTACTTGGCGCGGATCTGAGCGTTCAAGACAGAGTTTGCCTGGTCGCGCTCTTGCTTTGTGGCTTCAAGCTCTGCGGCTATGACTTTGTTTTCGGCTTCAAGGACGTTGATTTTGTCCAGCGCCTGCTCCATGCTCATCCTAGCCGGAGGGAGAAGGTTCGGTTCCCCAGCGGCTGGGTTGTTATTTGGGGGGTTTTCGGGCAAGTTGTTTTCATCCCTATATGGTTTCGGGTATCGCAAGAAACGCTTAAAAAGGCTATTGCATAAAAAACGAGGCGAGCTTAGAAATGCGTCCATATGCATTTGTTACACATATGGTCGTTTCAAGTTTCCCGTCAAGTTTTTTTACCCTTACTCTGTGGCCGTGGCAAAAAAATTAGCGCGCAAAATTAAATTTTGGGACAAGGCGGTACGCTCATAAATTGAGACCAAAATTTTGTCAAATATACTAGCGAACCTGTCACTAAGTGGCCAATACGCGGATTCCGTAGAAAGAACTAAACTTATATAAAGACAAATGGCTAATAACTAGATGATTGTTTCAATATAGCAGACCAGATTGGAAAAACGTTCAAGTGAGCGGATGTCAGTTATGGAATTAGACGGAGTCGACGAAAAAATTCTGAAAGGGCTCTTGGAGGATGCCCGTCTTTCTAGCAGACAAATTGCAAAAAACGCTGAGGTATCGGTGGGAACGGTACTTGCGCGAATAAAGAAGATGGAGGAAGACGGTCTGATAAAAGGGTACTCTGTCATTTTGGATCATGAAAGACTGGGGTATCAGTTGACGGTTGTTACGGAGATTACTGTCTCAAAGGGCAGACTTGTTGAAATGGAAAATGAGATTGCCAACATACCTAACGTTTGCGGCGTTTATGACGTAACTGGTTTAACCGATGCCGTGATAATTGCAAAGTTTAGGAGACGAGACGATCTCGGTCATTTCACCAAGCGGTTACTGGCTTTGCCCTACGTTGAACGGTCAAATACGCATGTGGTTCTTACAACCGTAAAAGAGAACTTCCGACTCATATAGAAGCGGAGCCTGTCACTTGTCCTCTTTTCTTTCATTTTGAGCTAATTAGAACTGGGAAGAACAGCCTGTACTGTGGATAAAATTAGTGCTGGTGTTTTATTGTTGACTATTCGCTCGCGTTTGGTGATTTGTAACTAAAAGAAGGAGACTCTACGATGGCGGCATCTCCGCTAGCGCGCGCTTTGGCTTCTCAGGTTTTTGATTCGACCGCAAACCGTCCCTTCGGGGTGGAAAGAATGTGTCCAGCTTGAAGGAACTTCACTAAAAACATTTGCAGCAATTCATAATAATTATGAACATATATTAACTACATTTATATTTATCTGGACATATAGCTACATGAATCCGAGCTGACTAATCATGGAAAAAACAGCCAAAGTACTCGTAATGAGTAGCTTGGACAGAAATATCGAAGAATGGATTATGCCACACGGTCGAAGATTATCTGACAACAGTTGTCAAAAGAAAATTTTGGGGGCAGAAGCAGATGGCTAGTGACGAAGCCAAAAGTCCTCCCCAAATGAGGAAAACTCTAAGCCTTGCAGGGCTAACCATAAACGCTATGGCATTGATAGCGCCCGGAGCTTTTCTATGGCTTAACTATCAGACCCAGGCGGCACAGGTAGACCCTTCCGGAATTTCAACTGCCCCAGACATATGGTTTGGCCTGTTGATAGCGTTGATATTGTCTTTCTTGACTGCTGCTTCATACTCGTGGCTGTCACGGCGCTATCCAGATGCTGGCACCGGCAGCTCATATTACTTCGCTCAACGTGCCTTACTCGACAGAGGAAGCAGCAACCGCAGAGCACGCGACGCAAAGTTCATAGTAGGCTGGCTTTCGCACTTATACTACTGGGTTTACCCCGGGGTCATGGTTGCGTTCATGGGCTTCTTTATGACCTATATCCTGCAATCCGTCGGAATTGCCATAGATCCTTTGACACAAGTAGCTATTGCAGTGGCATTCGCTCTCGGCGTTGGCTTTATAGCGTACAGGGGAATTCAGGGGTCAACCCTAACAAACCTCGTCATCAACATAGTACAACTTGCAATGCTTGTAGGTGTAACAATCTTGGCGCTTGTTTACCGCTTCGTAAACCCTGAACATGTAACGTTCTACTACTCAAACATCAGTCAAGTGGTCCTACCCCACGATATGAGTCACGTACTCTTCCAAGCAAGCCTCGCCATACTGGTGCTCGTAGGATTCGAATCGATCACCGCCTTAACCTCGGAGGCAAAGAACCCTAAAGATGTCCCACGCGCCATTATATTGTCACTGGCAATTCAAGGCGGTTTTGCTTACCTCTTAGGATTCTTCGGAATTCAAGCATGGTTCAACTCCAAATACACCTTGATGAATGCTGCAGCCTCAAGCGCCCCATTAGGCGACATAGTCCGCATATCGACTAATGCTTTGTTCGGTGGCGGCGGGTTCGTTATCATGCTCGTTGTAGCCGCAGCCGTTGCCGCAGCAGTTTTAGGCACAACCCTAGCTTGTCTCAACACAGGGGTAAGAGTAACTTACGCAATTAGTCGCGACACAGAAGTCCCACAACCACTAGGTAAGTTAAACCCAAGGTACGGTACACCCGCCATCGGCACATGGGTACTTACGGCAGTCTCAGCCTTAATAGGTGCATTCGGTGTGCTGTCGCTCCGAAATCTGACCACTGTCATACTGCTATCGAACTTTGGTACATTTCTGCTCTATGGGGTCACATGTATTATTGCGTTAGTTGCTCTGTCCAGAGAACGCCGCTCAATTCTGACCAAATACGTAGTCCCAATCGCAGGCTTCGTTGCCAACATGGTCATGATGGTAGCAGTCGTATGGTTGGGCGTCATCGGTGGAGGAGACACTCAATGGGCCGCCTTCGTCGCCGTAGCAATCACAGCAGTTTGGATGTTGATAGGCTTTGGCTACTTCGCTGCAAACTCAAGAAGTAAACCCTCAGGTATCTTTCCGTTCCCCGGCAAAGAACCACCAGAGGACAAGGACACACGGTACAGCATAAATGAGTTCGGAAGATAGCCGCGGCGGATCAAGCTCTGTATCTTCCCTTTCCCTTTTTTGAAACAACTTTACCAAAGCGTTGACCTTCTTGATTTCAGAATCGTTCTGACCTCGGATTTTCATTTATCGAAGGTTTGTGTTTAATGATTGACATATGTTCTATATTTAGCGCGCATTGCTGTTCCGAAATTTGGTCAAAAATGGCTTTTGTTCCCTACTTTTAGGTACCTGAGGACGGTGCTGTAGACTGCAGCTGTTACTTGATTCTTTGCAGCATCCTCACTTTTCAAATCTGCATAAATGTTTCAGGCGGCTAAACGGCAAATGCACCAGCTCCATATGTGGATCGGAAAGGGCGGCAGAAACCTATCTCTCAAACCTAAGCGGAATGGTGTAGGCGTACTTTGGCCTTCCAGGCTCGTCAAGGGGAGACTCCTCCCGTACCAGGAGCCCCTCTTTCAACAGTTTTTTGAGATGCAGCTTGAGCGTGTTGTGAGAAAAACCAACCTCATCTAGTAGCTGGGTGAAAGGTCTGGGGTTTCCGTCCTTCAGAACTGACAGAATACGCTTATCAAATACGTCCATGCATTATCACATGTTGAAGTAGATTTAAAACCATTCTTAGCCATTTTTAGGAACAAGCAGGCGCGCTAAAATGGGTTGAGGCTCTCCTTATGCTTTGAGCATGAGAGCTACATTGGTGAAAGCACGATGGAGGTTTCGGTGCGGATTACGCTTGGATCTTTTTCAATTATTTTGTATACTACTTGGTTTATGTTCTCAAGCGCGGGCGCCTCTAAGATTATAATGGCGTCATATCTGCCGAAGATGGCATCTGCAACTATTGCTTCTTTGACTTTCTCTTTTATCCTTTGAACGACTTCTAGTGAGGTGCCTGGTTTAGTGCTCAGTAATATGTAGGCTTTCATTCTTTTCCACCTTGTTGTTTTCGTGTGAACCTATTGTCCAACATGATGATAAGTTGCTGTTATTTCGTATATAAATTTTGTGTAGTGTTGGATATATTTCGATTAGTAGTTGACTATAATAGACAAATGTTTCATACTGAAGATCTTGAAAACCCGCTTAGAAAAATTTCGTAAAAGGTACGTGTCTATTTCCCATCAACTGTGGCAAATCAGGATGTGTTCAGGTATTATGAAAAAATATGAACAAATAGCAACTACATTTATATATTTCTGTGCATATGACTTATTGCAGATAAAATTGGTGAAAATATGTTTGGAATAGTTGATTTGGCCTCAATAGCCGTAATAATCGGGTCGTTCGCTGTGATGATGTATAACATTCGGTCGGAACTCAAAAACAGTTCTGAATCGTTGTAAAACGCAAATCGCCAGATTACCCTTCCCTTTCTAATCCTATAGTTCTACAATTGGCCCAGATGTTCCGCAAAAACTTTCAAAGTGTCTCTAGAGAGCTCGCGCTTGATCCTTATAGCTCAACGATTCAATATAGGCGCTCACATTCCTATGAAGGGTTTAGTGAATGGGTCTTAGAAACGAACTTTTAGCGTTTGCCTTCGGGGTTCTATTGCTTCTTGTGACGTTTGGAGACAACCATCACATCGTTTCTGGACAAACTGTAGGCAATTTGGACACTATACTAGGGGTCGGGCTGTGGCCTGTTCTTGATGTGATCTATCCTTTGGCAACAAATTGCGGTTTTTCTGCTTTACTGCCTAAGCAAAGGCACAAATCTGAGAACCAAACGCTCGATGTTCCTATTTTTGACGTTTCTTGTGACACTTGCATTGGTGAACTTAGATGACGTTGTTATCGGTCTGAATCATGCGGGTTTGCAGTTCACGATGAATCCGTCAATAAGTTACTGGATTGCCCTTTCCTGGATTTATCCGGTTTACTCAGCAACTCTCTTCTTTCTCTTGGGCAAACTGGGCAATAGAGCGAATCTTTAGAAAACGTCTCTTGCATCGTGTGCTAATTTCCTAAGCTTGTCAATTAGGTTGCCTGTTTTTTCGTCCGTATGCGTCAACGTGACTATGGGCTTCACAATCTGTGGAGCTGGAATCGCTGGTGCCGCTGCAAGACCTGTGGGTGCTGGAGATGCGTCTGCTGAAGTTGCAGAAGTTATTTCGTCGTCGACTGCTTCGAAGTCAAAAGCGTCACAGCCTAACCCGATGAAAGGAGCACGCATACGCCTAACCGGGACGCCTACTGCAACGTGGTTGATGAGCAGGTTCTCCTGAATGTAATCGTATTGCTCGCCTTGCCACTCGCCCTTTCTATCGACGGTGTCATAAGTGAATCCCACTGAGACGTCGCGTCGCTTGCCACTTTTAACGTCCTCAATGAAGGCCTTCGACAGCGCCTTCTTGTAGAGGTGCACGTTCGCTCTTACGGCTGGGCTCTTCTTTCCGGCTGGGTTAACCGCATCGCCGTCGAATCTGACGTCGGAGAGTTCGCCCTTAGTCTGCCGTTTGCGGTCGGTGACTATGCTGATTAAGGGTTCAGGATGCTTCTCAGCCGTAACCCAAGCCTTGCTAAAAGTGAAGAGAGCATCCTCAAGTTCCTTCCCGCTCCGGAACGCTTTCCCTTTTGGATAAGGCAAAACAGCTTCCCTCGCAAGAATCGCAGGCACCACGAGCTCGTCTTCTGTCTCAGAAATAGCCGTCGAGGCGTCGACTTCGCCGTTGATTAAACCAATAGTTGGCATCTAAATCTCCAGAGTTGGGGTATCAAGCTCTGAACTTAAAACGCTTATTGCACAGCCAGGTTAGCGATGGCGTATTCCTCGGCAGCCGCGAAAACACGGGCTCGGTTCTTCAGGGCAGTCTCCAAATCCGCTTTCAAGTCCCGAAGCCCCCCCGCTGAAATCTGCTGAAGCTTCAGAAAAGTCTCCTCGTCTACGTCTAACGCGAGACAGTAGGTTCTCACATTAGGCAACTCCATGGCCTTCAGATGCCCTTTGCCCATAACTACGTTTAAGCCTTATTGCATAACGCGTGCGCATTTGCGAATTGTACATTGTGCATTTGAAGAGCTTGTAATCTTGTTTTTCTAAATAATGATTAGGGGGTGTACAGAATTTAAGCTGCTTCTCTTTCATGTTTCCATTATGGAAGCCTGTGAGGTTGTCAGGCTTTTCGTCAACAAAGCGATAGTTCCAGCCGAACCTAAAGAGACGCTGGTAATCCAGGCTATGGAAGAGTCAAAGCACTCCGAGTTCTTGTCTACGCGAGACTGAAAGGATTAGACAACGACACACGAATAGTTGAACATCTAAAAAAGCATTTTTAGACTTTCTAAAACACTTGGCTTGGACAAAGTTCCAGATAGAACCACAGTTGGCAGATGGTGGAGACGTTACCTAAGCTTTTAGAAGAGACTTTCGTGAACATAGCTGACATGCTTCAACTGATAGAGCCAACAAAAGCAGTGATTGTTGATTCAACGCCGCTAGTAGATCTCTACGATATGGAAGCAAAGTGGGGCCATACAGGCAGGGGCAAATTCAGAGGATTTAAACTTCACGCCGCCGTAAACCAGCCGGGTTTGCCACTGAGAGCGACTAGTCACTGCGGGTAATAGGTTTGACGGGCCGTTTCTTCCGAAATTGATTGAAGATTTGGAAGCAGATTACGTGTTAGCAGATGGAGCCTATTGTTCTAAAGAGGAATATTAAAGCTGTTAGAGAAATAGGTGCAGATCCAGTCATTGCTGATAACCCAAGGAAGAAGGGAAAAAGTTGTAAAATTGAACCAAATGAACTGTTGAAGAAATAAGCGCTATGTTGTTGAGCAGTTTAATGGGCATCTTGAAGGATAATGTCTTGGATGAATGTTGGGTTTGGCCAAGGGGCTTAATTAAGAAAGCAGCAATGGTTACGGCTGGATTGATAAGTTATAATGCTGAAGCGATGAGGTCGCTAATCGCTGGCGAAGAAAGCTTGAAAACGCGTGAGCAAGTACTGGGCTTGACACAGTCATTTGAGGGTTTTAGTAGCATCTGAGGTTGTAAAAGATACTAAACCAATAGTGTTTAAGTGTTCCAGCCCAGCGCCACTCAACAGATAACTTAGCTCAAAGGAGATAAAAAATTAATTGTACACACTTCTATAATGATTAATAAACAGTAAAACTATTAACTATTAAGTCTCAATATATATGAGAGAAGGCGTGACATGATATACGCAAACGCTCTCTCGACCTGCCCAATTGAAGACAAACGAAATTTCGCGTTCAAAAACTCTCCATTTGCGTTGCATGAATCTTGCACCAAGCAAAGAATAGATGCCCCCTATTAGAGGAAAAACATAACGTGAATACGAGTAAATTTGTTGGAATTCTTCTCACATCAGTATTCTTTCTAAGTACAATTTCAGACTTTAAATCAATGTCACTCACGGCGCCAACACCTACCGCAACCAAGATGACTACTGGGCTTGTGGGCAATCAAACCTACGCAGAAAATTGGCCTCAAACCAGCTCACTGAACACTGCAGTATCGGCTAGAAGCAATTACTTAGTATCAGGCAGCCCCGTCACTTATGACAAGACTGTGAAAAGTCTAACTCTTGCTGACACCATAAATCTTGTACTTGGTCACGTAGATTGGAATATGGCTGACTCCATGACGGCTGCTTGGGGACCTATCCTTGGAGGATTAGACAACTCCGCCATGGACAACGCGATAACTCAAGATGTTGCGCGAGGGGACTACTTAGATGCTTTATACGTGGCGCGCCTAGCTGACCTCAACGGTTACAGTTCACCAACGGTATCCTCAGAAACTCAAACTGCTCTTCAGATGATGCCAATGAACAAAGGTCTGCCAATAACAACCAACGTCCAATCGTACGGTGACCCCAACCCACACGGATGCTATCTAGTCTATCACCGTTTCATAATACCGAGCTATCAATACGCACAACAATACGGGCTAACTGAAAAATGGAATTTGACTCAGGCCTTTATAGATTTCTCGACCGCCTACAACACGCCGCCGATTGGAAGCACTTTTGGAGAAATGCTCTGGTGTGATCCTCAATACAACTGGGCGTCTTCGTACTTGAGTCGATATTATGACGAATGCGCACAGACCCTAAGTGTCTTCCTAAAGCTTGCCCAAGCAGGGGTGCCCGGAGCTATGGATTACGCCGACAAGGTGTGGATAGCTATGCAGGATCACTGGACGGGAACGCTCTATGAATATACTGTGGGCATGAATACAGTTGAATGTGAAATGGGCAATTTCGCGCAGATCATAGCCGAATATGCACAACAGAAAGGCGGATTTCAGAACGTACCCTATTGGGACAGAATAATCCAAGACTTAGATTACAAACTTCTAGCTAATGGTTGGAGTTCCCCAGGCTGGTCAAGCATAGGAGTAATTGTACATGCAGACGGTAACCCGCAGACAAGACTTTACGAAACAATGGGAGCAAACCTAGCTTTGCAGAATTTCTATTCTCACTTCACATCGAGCGCACAATCCACGTACCAGCAAATGCTGTTGGGCACAACCGAAGCTTGGCGAGGACTTGTTTCCAGTAATCTCTACGTTAACGGCCATTTTGCTCCAGTTGGCGGAGCATCACCAAACAACGATGCCACAATTCTAGGCGCAGGAATACTCTTCCTATATGGCATAGTTCCAGTTACTGGACACGTGGTTACGCCGATGCGCGAAGAAATGTGCAACGATTATAGGACGCAATTCCAGTACAGCCAATTCCAATTTGACTACATAAACCAAAGAATCAGAATTCCTGTAAGTCGAGGTCAACTAATTTTCATCTACGGGTCCAAACCAGTCAGCTACACCTTCCCCGAAAACGGCATCTACGATATTCAATTCTCGTCTGACTGGAACCAGATTCTTGGCGTGAATGGTGGCGTTGACACCATTGGCGATGCTGCAGAATCTGCCGATGCGAAGTTCCCCGTTTTCGGCTTCGCAACTGACGATTTGGGGGCAACCGAAGATCCAGTCGCCGATGTCGAGGCTTTTGCATTCAGGTTGCCTGTTCCTGCTTCTCAAGAAAATTAGTTTTCCTATAGCATTTCTCGTCGACTGCAGGTGTGTGGAAGCAAGAAGGGACACGAGGGGTCTCGTCGATTTTGCAGATTCGGTAATAGCTCACTTCGCATCCAACGTCAGGACACAAATCTTGAGGCGTCCTATGGTTCGGGATCTCCAAAGCCAGGCAGCAAATCAAACCAGGTGTAACCTTTGCCCTGATCCTTAGATGCCGGTTCTTCTTTTTTGATGATGTCGTAATAATGAGAGCAGCTTGGATGTCTTGGCAAGTCTGGCATGAATTGTCCTCGGTGGTAAACTGCGCCGACGTGGTTTATGCACCATTGGCAGCTTGTGAGTTTTAGGCTCCCAGAGATGCGGAAGTCTGTTGCTCCGTAAGCTGCCGCGTAGACTTTGACTGCGTCGTTGAACGTTGCCAGTTGAACATCATCGGCTAGGATGCTGAAGCGGTCGAGAATTCCGTTGGGAGTTTGCCAGTAGTTTACTGAAACGCCCAAGTCGGCTGCTTGCTCAGTCATTCTGATTCGCCGGTTTCTGAATTTGGGTCTTCTTGAAAACTGCCTCAGCGTCAGCTAACATCGAGTTGAGGTCCTCCAGGAAGCGCTTATGCTGGGCGTCAAGTTTCTTTTGCATCTCAGGCGGAACAATAACCACTCCCGGGAAATTGGCTCAATGCTTAACCCAGAGAAGCGCCTGCTCCCGCTCCAAACGGCTGTACTCAACAATCATGTTTTTTCCTTGCTCCGGCTTTGTCTTTGAGAGGCGGCAGCTTGTAGCAGTCCTTTCGAACTTCGTCAACTGTCTTAAACTGCAGCTAAAGACTGCCGTGTGGTTCAGATGCAGTTTAAACAAACAAACGGCAAATGGGAATAGAACGCACACAAAACTTTGGAAGAAAACGGGTCTACGAGGCTTGGCATAAGCATATAAGCCCTATGTATCGTTAATGAGAAGGTCGTGTATTGTAGTGTCTATTGAAGCAGAAAATTCTATCCGCCAGAAGATCGCAGATCTATCGCAGCGCAAGACCGCAAGAATGGCGGGGCTTTTTTACCTAATTTTTATATTAACTACTGCTTAGCCACGTACATTCGGGGAAATATTATTGTATCTAGAGACGCAATGGCCACAGCCAATAATATTGTATCTTTCTCAGGGGCTATTCCGGGTCGGTTTTGTAACAGAGCTAGTATCTGCAGTATTTTTTGTTTTAGCGGCATGGGCGCTATATGTGTTATTAAAACCTGTTAACAGGAACTTGGCTTTGCTGTTCTTGTTATTAAACTTGGGCGGGGTCGCTGTAGAGTGCCTTAATGCGCTAAACCTATTTGCTGCCATTCAGTTTTTGAGCGGCGCTAATTACTTAAACGTATTTCAAACAGGTCAACTGCAAGCCATGGTAATGTCAC
>CAVOWB010000020.1:0-111414 GCA_963699995.1 Candidatus Bathyarchaeota archaeon
CCCGGCGGTGATAATTTCTGTGCTGCCATCTTTGTCCAAATCGGCGGCATAAACGGAGTTTGCTCTCCTCACATCTGGATTATCAAGGATAAACCGTTGAGTTAGAGTCAAGCTTTCATTTTTGAAGTGCCAAATGCAGAGTTGGGCAGACACCTGAGAACCACTGCTGTATCCGCCCACGCTCACTAATTCGGGAGTTCCATCGTTATCTGGATCAGCGACACCTATGGAGATTATTGATATTCCTTCATACTGAGCTATGAAGGTTAATTCTTGATTGTTGAAACCCCAAACCTTAAGCGAGGTAGTAGTGTTACCCGCTTGGTTTCTACTTGACCCTGCAGTTATAATCTCAACTGCTCCATCGCTATCAAGGTCAGCTGCATAGACGCAGCCTATGCTGCCTTTCCAGTTTTGGGCAGCCTCAAGAGCTACTGTCTGCCCGCTCCAATTCAAATCCTAAGCGGACCGTAACCAGTTGAAAACGATCCATTCGCATCATACTTAACGCCGCCGGTTACTATTTCAACAGTCCCGTCACCGTCAACATCTCCCACGAAAAGATTGTGGCTGCCGGGCACACAGGTGCCACCAACCAGATACGTGTTCCATTGTTGTTTTGCTTCCAGGCAAATCATTTGTCTGGGCATTAACGTCTTTGAGGATTAGCAGAGCGGCTAAGAGGACAACTATTGAAAGGTACATTATCTGTTTCAGGGTGTGTTGCATAATTGTACTTAGTATCTGAATCATATATAGAATTGTAGGCTCGCTTGTAAGCTGAGGAAATGCCAGAAGATTACGCTTCTTGTTTTGCTAAACAAGCGCCGCGCGATATAGACAGTTTCGGTCCGGAGCCCCAGCAAACTCCCCTTCATTTTACTAAGTCCTCTGGTTTCAATTTCAAATGCGCTTTTGTGTTTCTTGCTGAGTTAGGTGAAAATAGCGTCCAAAGAACAAATGTTATATTCTGTTTATCCCTAGAAAACTATGGGGCACGCGTTTGACTACCTTCGTACTCGTTCATGGAGCGTGTCATGGCGGCTGGTGTTGGGATAAGGTTGTTCCTCTTCTACGAAGAGAGGGTCATTTGGTGGAGGCTCCAGACCTTCCAGGACACGGAAATGACAAGACCCCTATTCAAGAAGTGACGCTTCAATCTTGCGTGGATAAAGTATGCAATATTATTGAAACTCACAGTGAACCAGTGATTCTTGTCGGGCACAGCTACCGGTGCTAGTTGTTTCTCAGGTAGCAGAGCAAATCCCTGAAAAAGTAAGGCCTTCGGTGTACCTGACAGCTGATTTGCTAGCGAGATGGCGAATCCCTATTATCAGAATTTGAGCATTGTCGTCAATTCATTAACATATCGCAAGACGAAAGTTACTTTACAGTTAAGAGTAGAGAGGTCGCTAAACTTTTCTATAATGATTGCTCGGCAGACGACATTGCTAAAGCAAAAAAACTTCTGTGCCCTGAGGCAACAGTAATGTTTAAAACGCCGGTACATCTTTCGAGAGAACGATACGGAAGCGTTCCTCGGATTTACATAGAGTGTCTGCGCGACCGAACACATTTGCCCACATATCAAAAAGCAATGTATACAGCCTCACCTTGCCTTAGGGTGTTTTCATTGGATACAAGCCATTCCCCGTTCTTGTCAGCGCCTGAGCAGTTAGCGAATTGCTTGCTTTCGCTCGCTGACTGAGTGGTTTGCAGGAGATTTTAATCATGTTTCAGAACGAACTACTGTCGTTCGTTAACACTGTAAATTTTACCCGTTCCTTTTTTGGGATACTCCGTCATTGCGGTTTTCCATCTTAATTCAAAGAACTCTTTGATTACTTTAACCATTTGGGGATTGTTGGTGTAGAGTGCTCGGCTATCTGCCGCGCCTTTCGCTACCTTGGTGAAAAAATCCAATTCTTTGCTATCGAGAATTGCGAATGTTACCAAAAGAGTAGGACTAGCAAATCTTATGGCAAAATTGGGATTTTCATTTGTATACTTTTGGATAAATTCTATTATCTGGTCTGTTGGCTTGTTAAGTTCGGCAATTACATGCCACCGTACACCTCTATCAAGAGCCTTTTTGTATGCTTTAGAGTAAGTGGTTATCACGAGTGGGATTCTTTCAATTTGAGTGTACCAAAGCCATTCTTTCTGAACACGTTCATTTGCTTCTGTAATATATTTTTTGAGATAATCATGCCATGGAATGATTGAAATCTTGGATTCCCATTCTCCAAGTATGTCCGCGTCGGCTCTTTTATTCAATAAAGCTTTGATTTTTTGTCGTATTTCGGCGTTTTCTTTATTTCTCCGCTGAATCAGTACTCCGATTGCCTCGTTGAGTGGCATCGGTTTGTACTCGTTTGGAACATTTAGGATTTTTTCTACTAAGCTTTTTTCTTGTAGAACTTCTAGTTGGCGATAGATTTCCCCGCGATCTATTCCCGCTGTTTGAGCAATTTTCTTTGCGGTGGCAACTCCCAAGGAAGTTAAAGCTAAATAGATCTTTGCTTGGGAAGTATTGAGACCTAGTTTGACTAATATTTCGGTATCTTCATCGAAAGAGATGAATTTCCCCCCTTCCGCACCCGCATTAATTAAACTTTTGCTGATGGAACTTTCACTCGCTCAACGTTATTAGTTTTTCCCATCGAAATAGAGAACCAGGGAAAAAAGAAATGAAAGAAAAGATATTGGAAATTAAAAGGCATACTTTTTATCGCAGTTCAAGGGTGAAGATGTTTGCTTTGGCTTTCGTTGTTCTGATGTTTGCTTCGACTTTTCTTGTGCTCTCAGCTTCTCCTGCAAAAGCTCAAACAACAACCGTACCCGCCGACATGCTACAATACGAAACACCCCAAATACAAGTCGACCCCCAGGGAACATGCTTTACAGAAGGCCCAGCGCCAAACGCACCAAACATCGCATGGAAAACAGAAATTCCCTTCATAGGCGATTTCCCCGTTGCATTTAATGGCTTAGTATTTGTCCACGATTTCAGTACAGTCTATGCTCTTGACGGAGGCACTGGAGAAATTGTTTGGAAAATAACTTACACGATGGGAAATATTGGGACCATCTGCAAAGTAGACGACACGCGCATGGTAATAGGGAACAGCTGCTTCGAGACTGCAACCGGAAAAAAACTGTGGGAAGGTCCACCTGGATTTAGTGCTGATGTGACCAAGAATGGAGTTGGATATTTGGCTGACCTTAAAATGTTCGTTGACTTCAATTATGGTTGGAACCTGCCGGACCCTTCAAAACCACCAACACTGGCATGGAACAGAACAGTTGAGTATGACGTTGGCCACGGCTTCCTTGCAGCCTACGGAGATGGCAAAGTATTCAACGTTGGCGAAGACAACTTTATTAGAGCCATAGACGCGAAAACCGGAGAAGTTGTATGGGCATCACCATGTTCATCTCAAGGAGAATATGGCGGCGTTTACATTGACGGCAAAATAGTTCACGGCGGCTTAGACAATGTTATGCGCTGTTGGGATGCAAAAACAGGCCAAGAGCTTTGGACCTACAACCCTGGAACATGGTATGGTCAATGGGCTTCTGATGCAGCTGCAGCCTACGGCATGATTTACGAACACAACCAAGACAACTACCTCTATGCCATAAACGCAAACACAGGCCAACTTGTTTGGCGGCAGAAAGGACCAGGAATCGGATATTCAGGTCGCGTGTTGTTGGTGACGGCAAAGTCTACAGTCCAATGGGCGAGCGCCAGTACCGAGACTTTGACACAGGCGAATACGCCTACTCAGAATACAACTGTTACAACGCTTATACAGGCGAGCTAATTTGGACTCTGCCTCTAGAAACCGGTGCAGCCTACGAAGGACATGAATGCATCGCCTACGGCAACTTATACATCATACCCATAACTGGAACTCCACAGGTACCTGGAGCTTGGTCCTACGGAACTTCCGGATTTCAAAGTCTGGGCGTCTGGTGCATAAGCAGCACTGTTCAGGATTGGTCAATGTTCATGGCTGACCCCGAGCACTCCGCCGAAGGCGCAGGTCCCACGAACCTTGCCCTAAAATGGAAGTTTCCAACAGGAGCCGTAGTTGTTTCTCAACCGACCATCTCTAAGGGAGTCACATACTTCGGATGCTTAGACAGCAACATCTACGCCGTAGATGCTAACACTGGAGCCAAGAAATGGGCCTTCAAGACGGATTACCAGGTCAAGTCTTCAGTTGCTGTGGTTAACGGAAAGCTATACACTGGTGCAGACGACGGCAACATCTATTGCTTGGATGCTTCAACGGGCACTAAACTGTGGGAAACCTACGCTGGCGGTGTGACAAAGAACCTTCTTGGTTCAGGACCCTACCTGAATATTGCGCCTCCTGTTAGAAGCTCTCCAATGGTTGTCGGCAATAAAGTGTACGTTGGGGCGCTTGATGGAAACCTCTACTGCCTCGATGCCAATAACGGCAATGCCGTCTGGAAATTCAAGACAAACGGGCCAATTCTGGCAACACCTACGATAGTTGACGGAAAAATCTACTTCCCCTCATGCACTGGCGGATACCCGATATACTTGGCTGCACCATCTGAAACTGGAGATTTCTATTGCCTCAACGCTGACAGCGGCTCAGTCATATGGCACAAAGCAATTCCATACGTATTAAATGGAACTGTCGGATGGGGTAATTTCATATTTGCGTCTCCGAAAGTAGCGCAAGGTATGGTGTTTGTAAGCAACGGATCAATTTTCAACTACGCCTTCGACGCTAACACAGGTGAAACCATTTGGACCACAACTCAAAGGATCAATCCAATCGGAGGCGGCCAAGACGGCGGCGTTGTCCAGATGAATGCACCGCTTTACAAGTACGGTAGACTTTACTTCAATGACTATTACGGCATAAGCTGCAAGAACGCTACCGACGGAACCGAACTATGGCACGCTTACATTTCCCGAGAAAACCTCGCTCAGGGCTTAACTTACGCTTATGGCAGAGTCTACACGGTGACTGAATTCGGTGCTCTATATGTTCTCGATGCCTTGACTGGAAAGAAGCTTTCATATTATGAGTTTGGCGGCAGCTTCCAAATGCATTCAGCGCCTTCGCTCTATAACGGCAACTTATACGTTGGATGCAACGACTTTAGCCTCTACTGTTTCGGAGAAGCCAGGCTAATGGGTGATAACGTTCCGTTGCCGACTGCTGCTCCTTCCCAGACTGCGGTAACCTCACCTGTGGTAACCCAGTCGCCAGCTCCTAGCCAGCCAACCGTAGCCGCTATACCGATGGAAGCAGTGTACGCAATAGTGATTGTCATAATCGTCGTCATAGCCGCAGCCGCCGCAGTGTTGCTGAGAAGAAAACGAAAGTAGCCAACACCAAAAACAAGACACAACACTCCTTCCCTTTTTTTGTCCAAGGGAAAAATAAGCTAAAGGTCAAATTGGGCTGAGAGGGCTCTGGAAATGATTACCAACTGACTGTTGGATTTTTCATTTCTCTCTCCTGACTTGGATCCGGAGCCCCAGCGTACCTTCCATTAAGAGAGTCGATTTTGAGCAGAATACAAGCTTGATTTTGTTCTTGAAGAATTGGTTTTCATTAACATAGGTTCACCGAAAAATTTTCCTCAACATGGTTCTAGAAATTTCATTTTAGGTGGCTACAAATCAACCAACGAGCAAAATAGTTGCTTTTTTATCCTTTCTCTAATGCCATTTGGTTCAGGTGATTTGTTCTGGTTGCGCTTGGAAGTGACCGACCGCTGTTCGCACCACTCCATTTTAGTTCAAAGTAATCAATCATCATTGATACAAAATCTCTGTCATCTGAGCGCAAGCAAGCCATATTTGAAACTGTCATGGGTGATGTAATAACGTCTACTATTTTGTTGTCGAATATTGCCAATGATGCTGACGGAAACGTTGAAGACTGTCTTATTTGAATCGATCCCAAGGCTCTTAGGGGTTTTATGACTTCCTGCATCTCACCTTTTTTTGCTGCGTCAGTTATCAATCGGACTTTTACGCCGTTTCTTAACGCTTTTTTGTAGGCTTCGAGATAGATTTTTATCACACGTCTAAGAATTCTCCAGTCGAACATTACGTCAAGATTGTTCTGGCATTCTCTTATTATTGAGTCAACTGTGGTAGCTTGGGATTCTCTTAGCCATAAGACGTATTTGGCAGGGTATTCTTGGTTGGTTTCTTCCTGGTCAATCCTTCTGAATCTTTCCGCTAAATTATCGGCTCTGGCACGAATGTCCTTTAACGCTTGCATTCTTTGCTCAATGAGAATTGAGAGACCTCGTTCGATGGGACGAGCCGTATACTTAACAGGTTTGTCAATTATCCTTTGAACTAAACCCATCTCTTCAAGTTTAGGCAAAGTCTGGTAGACTTCTGCACGACTAATTTGCAGATTCTTAGCAATTGATTTTACAGTTGAGTCCTTCATCTTCAAAAACTCTAGATAGACTTCAGTTTGTCTACCTGTCAAACCCAACTTCGCAAAAATGTCAAGTTCATCTTTGTCGGGTTTCAATTTCCTAGTATTCTTTCTACTAGCCAGAGTTTATAATATTTACCTAACTATCAGATTCCATCCGGTAGAAATGTCGGTTCAACAAGGAGATAAATGATATGAGAAGAAACAAGAGATGTTTTGTATTCATTTTGGTTCTGATATTTGCTCTCAGCGAAATTAGTGTAATCGCACCAAGTGCTGGAGCCAAAGCCTCATTCGGTATGGCTGTTCAGTTAGACCCAATTATTGGAGTCAATTCCGCCACATCGATAAGTTGGATACCTATACCAAGTGTAAGTGGAGCAGTTGCTACTGTAACTCCTCAAGCATTTCCAGTGCTCACAAAGCCTCCATATGCAGGGCAGAACTATGTTTGGCCAACCGCAACTGTCACCTTCACACGCCCTGACAACACCACTGATGTTCTGCGCGGACCTTTCAAAGTTAGACTCTCAACTGTGCAAGGACGCACTCCAGACATTGTAACAATCTACACGCCAAACCAAATGGGAAACTGGAAGGTTAACTTTTACTGGCCAGGCGACGACAATTACAATGCAGTCAACAATTCATACTCATTTACAGTAGGACCATCGTTCCCTAAACGGGAGACTTTCGCAAAACTATCATTCAACCCATATCCAGCTGTCGGGCTCGGACAAAACCTTATGATTAATGCATGGGTCACCCCGCCGCCACTGAAAACCGAAGATTATTACGAAAACTACACATTCACTCTCCGAAGCCCAAGTGGACAAAGCACCACTATAGGACCAATGGACTCTGAAGGACCCGGAACTGTCTGGTTTGACTACAATCTGATGGAACTAGGCAACTGGACAATCACGTTTAGTTTCCCCGGAGACTGGATAGACTCGCAATCAAGCATTACGAGGTCAATCATAGTACAGAAAGATGCAGTGCCAATGGGCTACCCCGATACTCCACTTCCGACTGAAGAATGGACTTTCCCCATCAATACCAACAACCGAGAATGGCGCAACGTTGCAGGACCTTGGTATCAGAGAAACTACGACGCTGCTATGACGGCGCACAATCCATACACTGAAGCCCCAAAGACCGCACACGTCCTCTGGAGAATAGCCTCAACGGACGTCGGAGGACAGACCGGAGGCTATGTGGGTTCGCCTCACAGCATACAAACCGGAACTGGTTATGCCGGCTATAACCCAGGCGATGTGGGAATAATCAGTGCCTCGAATCCAACGATAAGCACTGTGATGGCGGGACGAGGTTATTTCACGGCTAGCGGCATGATTCACTGCATCGACATGCGGACAGGCCAAACCTTTTGGAAGATCCCAGGCAGCTTCAATGTTGGCGCACAACGAGGCAGAACTACAGCACTGTACAGTTTCAGCAGCAACCGATTCATTGCCTACGATGCGTTCACGGGATCCGTATTACTCAACGTGACAGGAATGTCAATGGCCTTCTATCAAGATCCATACGTATACACCACAGTAACAGGCCCCGAACGAGGCGTACTTGGCAACCTGCGCCTGATAAAATGGGACACAAGCAGCAACGCAGCAGACTTTGCGTCGAGAATTGTCTACAACGTCAGCATGACCTACGACTTGTTTGCCGGTTGGTCGATTGCGCTATCAAAAGATTACTTCATTAGCATGAGCTTTCTCTATCCGTCTTCGTTAGGCACTAGACTGGCTATATACAATGTGACAAATGGACAACAGGTTTATGACGTTCCAATATCAGATCTCGGAAACCCTGATACATGGTTAGTACATTTAACGCCAATGGGAACCGGTCAAGGTTTAGTCTATTTGGCAGACAGTCCTGTTGAAAACCAAGGCCTTGGGTACACCGCGTATGACTTAAGCACCGGAAAGCTGGCATGGCATATGGAAAAGCCAGATGATCCCTGGGGCAACTTCTGGGCATACACACCTCAGGCAAATGCTTACGGAATGATTTATGGTCTCAGCTACTCCGGAGTTTACGCCATTAACGCTACCAACGGAAAGATAGTCTGGCATTATATCGCGAAGGATGTATACAATGAAGAACCCTACGACTCAAACATTGACGCAAAAACAGGCGATAGTTACGGCTCATACTCCTTCGGTTCAATTGGCGCAATTGTTGGCGGAGGCATGGTTTTTGCCCCAAGTAGCGAACACAGCCCAACATTCATCTACAGAGGTCAGTCAATGTATGCAATCGACGCCTTTACGGGCAAAGAAATGTGGAGCATAAAAGGCGCCTACACAGCCTCAGCAATAGCCTACGGCATCCTTTTGGCTTCAGACACATACAATGGGGTCTCTTACGCTTTTGGCAAAGGGCCAACCGAAACAACAGTATCAATTGCAGCTAAAACATTGGAAAGCGGCAAACCAGTGCTGATTGAAGGAACAGTAACTGACCAATCAGAGGGACAGAAGGGTACTCCTGCCATATCCGATGCAAGCATGACAGCCTGGATGGAATACGTGCACATGCAACAGCCCAAACCGACAAACGCAGCGGGTGTCCCAGTTAAGGTGACAGCAATTGATCCTAATGGCAACTTCCAGAACATCGGAACTTCCACAAGCGACATGTTCGGAAACTATGCCGTTTCATGGACCCCCCCAGTCCCAGGACTGTACAAAGTCTCAGCGACATTCGAAGGGTCTGAATCCTACTACGGCAGCGACGCTGGAACCGCGTTTGTAGTCTCTGAAAACGCAGCCGCACCAATCGTGGAACCCACACCTTCCGTTTCTCCAACGTTGCCTCCAGTTCAGCCCACTCAAACTCCAGCGCAGCCAGCCTCACCGTCGCCATCTCAGGCAGCTCCTCCAGGTGTTTCAGAGGCAACCCCAACATATATCGCAATTGCAGCCACAGTGGTCGTCGTTGTAGCAGTTGCAGCAGTTTTGGCACTTAGAAGAAGGCGAAAATAGAAGTAGTAAAAACCTCCCTTCCTTTTCCTTTTTTTGTTCAGGAGATAATTCAACTGCAATCAGATTGGGGCTGAGTGGGCTCCGGATAAGGCTAACCAACTTTACTCGTTGGCAGTTCATTCTTCTCTCCTAAAGGGTTCCGGAGCCCCAGCAAACCCAACCGCAAATTCATCAATAGGACGGCTAAAAAGTTAAAAACAGAAAGGCGCTATTTGCCTGGTAACCAAACGGGTTTTTACCAGCAATAATCTCCCGTTCAGCCGGCAGTAGGTAAAGCAACCCCAAGCCCTGAAAACTGCCTCTTCCTCTTCGCCCGCAACTACCGCGCCATGTCCTTGGTTAGCCCTTCACTGTACTTGAGCCTCATCCCCATCGAAAACGCGTGGCCCGCAAGCCACATGCTGTGGTCTGCTGAGCCAGCATAATCGACATGACCATAAGCTCAGAAAGTATCGTGTTACAGGCGGCTCCGCCTGCCATGGCGTTGTTGCGGTAAGCATCTATCATCTCGTCAACCGCCTCAAGGCTCTGTTAGCTCCGTGGCACCTTGCGAAAGCCCATCTACCGCTCAATTTCGAATCCTAACTCAATCCAAAACGAAGGACCAGTTCTACCCACCATCCAAACCTCAAAGATCGCTTGTCTGGGAGAATTCAACAATCGCAAGAACAGATTCTCTAACCTGTGCCCCATACGACCTGAACCTTGAGGGGGAGGGACTGACAAGTTAAGATGAAAACTTCCAAATCAAGAGAATGAAAACAACTTTGAAAAGAAAAAAATGAGTCCAGGTCCAAAGGCAAAAATCCCAAATTCAGCTGAAAACTTGTAAACAGCGGTTTGTCCTTCTCTCTGTCAGTGGAACCAACATTTGATAGTTTTTAAATACTTGGAGAGTTGAAAATAGACTCACCAAATTCAAACTGAAAAAACCAAAATATGGGAGATGAATGAAAAAGTTGAAAATTAAAGACAAAATTCTATTAGCCCTCTCTTTGACTCTAATACTGATAGTCTGCATACAACTCATTGCCACGCAGGGCGCTATTGCGCAGACAGCTGCTCGCAAAAAGACCTATGCCTATATCGGCGCTTTGCCTAACCCTTGCGGGGTCGGGCAAGATGTGCTATTGCATGTTGGAATCACTGATGCATCAAACTGGCAAAACGGGCCTTGGATTGGTCTAACAGTTAAAATTACCAAGCCCGACGGCACCACTCAGACTGTAGGGCCATTGGAAACTGACCTAACGGGCGGCACGGGCGCCGTATTTGTGCCTACGATGGTAGGTAACTATACCTTGCAGACGTTTTGTCCTGAACAGCCGCCTATGAAGGCTACTGTAAGCGGAACTGCAAATGCTGGGACTATTCTTGAGGCAAGCAGCAGCCAGCCAATAACACTAGTCGTTAAGCAAGACAAGAAACCAGTTTATCCAGCTTTTTCAATGCCGACGGAATACTGGACTCGCCCGATAGATTCGCAGATTAGAGAATGGTCAAAGATTGCCCAAAATTGGGTTGCTGAACCGCCAAACCTCTATGCTCCCTACAACGATGGACCTGAGACTGCCCACATATTATGGACAGAAGTCTTGGAGATGGGCGGCCTTGTTGGAGGCGATCTTGGGGAACACGGCATGAATACCGGCGATGCATACGAAGGCAAATTCCTCCAATCGGTAATAATTAACGGAATACTATACTACAACAAATTCAATACTCAAGACAGAGGCGTGCCATCGGAATCACAGGAGGTTGTTGCAGTAGACCTCCATACCGGCGAAGAACTTTGGTCAAAACCGCTTCTTAGACCAGAATGGGACTAACTTAAGCCTATCATTTGGTCAGACTATGAATTGGGATGCTTTCAATAACGAAGGAGCCTTTACTTACCTTTGGACGACTAGCGGAAGCACTTGGAACGCACATGATGCATTAACTGGAAACTGGGTTTTCAGCATTACGAATATTCCTTCAGGCACCAATATCTACGGTCCACTTGGCGAAATTACCAGATACACTGTTAACACGAATTCAGGATGGATGACCCTATGGAACTCAACCAGAACAGTAAACCCGCAAGACACGAACAGCAGCCAAGATGGCAGTTGGGGACGCTATCTAGACACGCCTCAATACCCACGTGTGTTTCCAGCTTCGCGAGGAATTCAGTGGAACGTAACGATTCCGAAAGGATTGACTGGAAGCGTTGTTGCAACTTTTGGTGGGGATAGAATCGTGGGCGCTTCAATATCTCCAACCGCTGTCAGGTTGTGGGGTATAAGCGTGAAAACAGGTCAGGCAGGAGTATTGTTGTTCGATAAAGCGTGGACTCCGCCGGCAGATTGGGCAGCTGGCAACCAGACCGTGCAGTGGATGGCTTCAAGCGCAGAAGACAAAGTTGGAGTGATGTTTGCGAAAGAGACGTGTCAGAACTATGGTTTCAGCCTTGAAACTGGGGACTACATGTGGGGTCCAACCACGCCTGCGCAGCACTATTTGGACGCTTTGGAAGACACAAAAGCGGGAGCTAGGGCCATTGCATATGGAAAACTATATTGTGCAAGTGTCAGCGGAATCGTGTATTGCTACGATGCTAAAACAGGCAAGACACTGTGGACCTATGAAGCTTGGGACAAATACACGGAAATCCTTTGGGCTAACACATGGTGGCTGCGGCCGCTGTTCATAACGGATGGAAAAATCTACGTTGCCCATTACGAGCATGGTGCCCTCGACCCCAAGCCTCGTGGATCACCATTCATCTGTCTGGATGCGAACACCGGAGAGGTAGTCTGGTCATCAACCGGTCTCTTCCGTTCAACTCGATGGGGAGGACGCGCAATCATCGGAGATAGTATCATGGCTACTATGGACACCTACGACCAACGCGTATACGCTGTGGGCAAAGGACCAAGTGCTGTAACTGTTGATGCTCCCATGGCTGGAGTTGCTTCAGGAAGCAGCGTAGTCCTACGAGGCAAGGTAACGGACATTTCACCAGGAACAAGCGAATACGGGCTAAAGGCGCGGTTTCCAAACGGAGTGCCCGCAGTAGCAGACGAAATCATGAGCGACTGGATGCTATACGTCTACAAGCAATTCCCCAAGCCAGCTGACGCGAAAGGAGTATCGGTACATCTGACCGCCATTGATCCAAACAACAACTTCCAAGACATAGGCACAGCAGTCACAGACAAACTAGGCAATTATGCCATTGACTGGGTACCACCAGTACCCGGACTATACAAAGTCACCGCCACGTTTGAAGGTACTAAATCATACTACTCCAGTGAGGCAGGAACAGCATTCGCAGTCTCTGAACCCGTAGCACCGATCGTTGTACCTACCCAGCCACCAACACAAACCACGACGCCGCCAACAACCACAACGCCACCTCAATCCGTTTCTCCATCGCCAACCCAAGCAGTGCAACCACCCACCAGTGGAGCACCAGCAGAGACATACATCGCCATAGGCGCAGTAGTAGTCGTCGTAGTAGTCATAGCCGCAGCATTAGTCCTTAGACGGAAAAAACAGTAAGCAACAAAACAATCAAACCCCAACTTTTCTTCTTTTTTTATAAAGAATTTAGAAGTGGCTAAGAGAGCTCTGGGAAACGATTTCCCGACTTGCTCGTTGGATATTCTTTCTCTCCATTTGGGTGCAGAGTCCCAGCAAACCCCAAAAAGTCCTCCGTATGGTATACGAGGAACAGCCGGATCCATTACCTATTCAAGTATCAAAATTGAGGGTTGGATTTGGCTGCGGGTGACTTCTGTTCTTCCAGGATGCCCTGAATATGGGCAGTTAGAGCATCTTTGGGAAGTCGTCGTACACTCTTTTCCTGTGTCCAACAAACAATATGATGACTTTGTTTTTGGTTTGGATTTATTTCGTATATGGCTCGGTAGTCGCCTTCTCGTATGCCCCAAAAATCAGACGGATGCAGCGGCTTTCCAACCTTGTATGGGTCGCCTGCAAGTTCAGCTAGTTTCTTTTTCATTCTTTGTTTTGCCTGTTCGTCCAGCTTCTTCAGGGCCTTGGCAGCATTTGGGTGCAGCAGAACCCTGAACGTCAAGACTTATACTTCCTCTAAGGGAACAAGCTTTTCCGGACGCTTTTTTGCTTCTTGGCTACGTTTCAGCAGGAGCTTGTAGAACTCGCGAGTCTTCTCGCGTTCCTCATAGAGGCTGATGATGCTTTTTATGGCATCGCTGCGGCTTTTGAATTTGCCTTCAGCTACCCAGCAGTCGATTTGAGCAACCATTTCTTCAGGTAACCGGAGTTGGACTTGAGCCATCTGACCACCGTAAACAATACTGTTTACAAAACAATTAAACATTTCCCAGAAAAAACCAAAAGCCCACATAAATGCGAGACAATGGCTGTTATGGTCAATGGGTTTTCATTCTGTTCTCTTCAGGGTTGCAGTTTAGAGCCCCAGCAAACCCTTTTCAGCAATTTTGAACCCTGTATCCCATCTTTGCCTTTCTTTTGCTAAGAAATCGCCAATTTGTCACGGACCATTTTGCTGTTTGGACGTTGGTACGGCTAAATATCGCAGAAAAACGGTTACGCGTTATCTACTTGAGCTTCTTCTGTTTTCATTTATTTAGAGAATGCCTATACCGTGCAAGACGTGTATTCCTATTAGGATATAGAAAGACAGCGCCACGCCAACATGTACTAATCTATTAGTGCCGATACTAAGACGAGGGAGAATTCGAAATCTGTACAGAAACCCCGAAATAACCAACAACAGCATAACAACGTACAATGCCAATCCAACTCCCAACTGCGGATAATTAGCGGCTGACCTCGTCACCTGACTCATAAAGTGAATTGTCACCAGAAGAACAGCGGATAAGTTGCCGAAAACATGGAAGTTAACAAGCGCTTTGTATCTCGCTTGAAAACGTCTTTTTGAAATCGAAAATGCGGGTGTTGCGATTGCGATATAGGTTGAGCCTGCAATAACAAACCAGTGACTAGCCCTAAAAGGGCCGACAAAGAAACCTAAACTGTACCAGCCCAGAACTCTTCCAATTGCCAAAACCACTGTTACGAAAACAACGAGCACAGACAGCCAAAAATCGATTCTCTTCAAAAAACCCATATTGACCATTCTTCCAATGATTTGAGACAAATGCCAATTATATGTTGCACATAGTTCTATTTAGAATAGGCTATTTAATTTTGCTTTTGATGAGTTACGTTCTTAACCTATTGGCAGAGATGGGTGGTTTAGCAGTATCAATCCCGCTGTCTCGGCTCAGGTCTTCGCTTTCCAATCGAGGGAGGTCAGTTGCAGTAAGCCACATCATTTCATAATAGTCCTTAAAAACCTCCACCAAGCTGGCACAGTCTGACCATAGCAAAGGAGACTTTGTAAAATCCTCCTTTGAGGAAAGCATAACTGAAATTTCTTGCCTGTCGTAAATACAGAATCTTGTGCTATCACGATTTGGTACGACCCTCGCTTCTCCATCGATAGCAGTCTCGATAATCATGTTGTCTTTTGGATCTTCTTTTACTGCGTTGATTTTTGTTTTTACGTTTATGACATCCGCTGTCCTGATGAGAGCAAGAATTGTTCGATGAACTTCGTCTTCGTTGGTTTTGAATTTGGGGCGACGAAAACAGTCAACTAGTTCCTTTAGCACAAAGTCAGAAATAACGATGGAATATCTTTTTGTTGTCCCTTTCTTTAAGAGCTTTCTTGATTTTCCGTCAGAAATTACTGCGCTTGCCAAGATGTTGGTGTCAAGAACGGCTTTAAGCATTGAATCATCTTGTTTTTCTAACGGTTGCTATCTCTTTTTGTATTTCTTCATCGGACAGTTTCAGTTCTTTTTTGTCCATTAGTTTGAAGATTTCATCCCATTCTTTCTTGAGGCTTGGAAGTTCTAGTTTTTTCATGACGATGGTGTCGCCTCTTCCGTGGACGAGGAATTTGTTTTTCGGTTTTATTCCGAGTTCCCTTCGTATGGATTGTGGTATGACTACTTGTCCTTTTTCGCTGATGGTGGTGACTTCAGGCTCTTGTTTTGTCATGTTTATCAGTAAAACTATTTTACTTTCATACTGTTAAATGCTCTCCAACTAAGCCATCCGGAGCCCCCGCACTCCTTAAGATTTTGGCAAGGAATTTGACCACGTAACGGACTTTGAAGGTGCGAAGATATTCAGAAAACGTAAACTTTAGCACACGATAACCAAAAGCTTCTCCACGGCGGGACCCATACGTTTTGCTTATAATGGTGCAGCGGGTGGAATTCGAACCCCCAGTTCGGTGAAGGTATCGCCGGCAAAACCCTCCTTTTTTGTTGGTATGTTGTTCGGCAGTTTCATCGCTAAACCCATATGGCTAAAAGTCTTTATTGTTAGACTGCAAACTGATAATTGCAGGGGATTGAAATTGTGAAGTTGTTGGGAAAGGTAGCCTTGGTCACTGGCGCAAGTTCGGGTATTGGTAGGGCTATAGCTCTCTATATGGCTGAAGAAGGAGCAGATGTGGCAATAAATTATCACTCAAATCTTGCTGAGGCAGAAGAAGCTGTAATAGAAGCAAAAACGTTCGGCAGAAAAGCAATAGCGGTGAAAGCTGACGTTTCAAGCCACGAAGAAGTTAAGGAAATGTTTGCTGAAGTAACAGAAGAGTTTTCTACTCTGGACATTTTGGTTAACAATGCGGGCATTGGCAATCTTATGCCTGCAGTGAGCATGAAAGATAATGCTTGGAATACTATGTTGGGGATACATCTGTATGGCACAATGAACTGCACTCGTGAGGCTTTGAAAATCATGATTCCTAAGAAATCGGGCAAAATCATAAACATTGCATCTATATGTGGTACAACAGGTTGTCTCGGAGCTGCTCACTACTCCGCCGCAAAGGGAGGAATAATTGGTTACACACATGCGGTGGCAAGAGAAGTCATATCGCAAGGTATCAACGTTAACGCAGTTGCTCCAGGATACATGGATACACCTTTGTTATCTAAAGGAGGCTTAACTGACGAAATGCTAAGACTGTTGCTTGCCGAAATCCCAATAGGTAGACTGGGCAAACCACGCGAAATTGCGTCTTTGGTGGCTTACTTAGCAACTGAAGATGCTAACTTCATTGTTGGACAAGTGATAAGCCCAAATGGTGGTCAGGTAATATAGCACCCCGAGATTCCGTGTCTCTTAGCGCATTAAATACCACCTCGCAGGATGTCATTAAATTTCCTCATAATGATGTGGGGGAGGGATTTGAACCTCCAACCAAGTGGAGATGTAACCCGCAAAAACCCCATTTTTTTTTATCCTCATCAATAGCGTGTGCAAAACTCTCGTTAGTGAGGGTTTCAAACGGGCTTTAACTTAGACTTATCCATGCCTAAGGAGATTGAATTTAGCTCTAAACTATGTGGGCGGCTCTGATGCAACCTGAGTTGTCGGTGGAAGCCACACTTGGACTTATTTTAAATACTACCTGTGGTCATAACTGGGAACCAGAAAGAATTTTTGGAGAAATGTAAAAATGAAAATCCAAAAAAACAAGAATAAAAATGCAATCGTGGTATGCTTAGTGCTAGCTTTTGCAGTCACCTTAATTGCTTTGCCTATCGGCAATGCGCATACTCCTCCATGGACCGTTCCAACTACCGCCTACGTTTCTGCTGCGCCGAGCCGAATCGCCATCGGTCAATCCACTACCATCGTCGTGTGGGTTGATAGGTATTCGCCGACAGCAGGTGGTGGGATTGGTCAACGGTGGAATGGTTTCAAGATAGATATTACGAAGCCAGATGGAAGCAAGCAAACAATTGGTCCGTTCCAATGCATCAGTGATGTTGGCAGTGATTGGCGTGTGTTTACTCCTACTCAGGTTGGTACGTACACTATTGTGTTCAGTTGGCCCGGAGAAACGGTGGTTGCGAGCCCTGCTGATCTAACCAATGTCGCCATCGGTGATTTCTACCAAGGCTCTACAAGCCAGCCGACGTATCTTGTCGTCCAGCAGGCAGCTGTAGAGGGGTGGCAGGAACCTCCGCTTCCATCAGGGTTCTGGACTACACCGATAAATGACGCAAACAGAGGATGGTCAACGATTGCGAGCAACTGGCTGAGAGGCAGCTGGATAGTAGGCAACTTCCAAAGATGGGGCATAGCGCCCGAAAGCGCACACATACTCTGGACAACCCCGATAACGCCGGGCCGCGGCGGAGGCATTCTTGACGCGCAATGGCCGGGTATTCCAATGAACGCGGAAGACTACGAGAACCCGTGGGGAACGGCGATTATCATGAACGGAAAAGTCTACTACAATTCGCCCCAAGTGTCAGACAGCAGCAAGTACGGATACTACTGCTTGGATCTTTATACGGGGCAACAGGTTTGGTACAAGAACGGCACTGACAACGGTCTTAACAATCCCTATACAGTGGCTGGCGGTTACGCGCTTTCTCAGAGCTATCTTGGGCTAACCCAGGGCCAAATATACCATTACCATTCAGTCAACGGTGAAGGGTTACTCTCATACCTGATAATGGTTTCTGGTAGCACATGGTACTTCCTTGACGCAGCCACTGGAAACTTCATGCTGAAACTCATAAACGTGCCCGGCGGAACAGCCGCAACAGACCAAGACGGAAGCCTACTCAAATACAGCTACAATCCAACTACTGGCAATTTGCTTTGTTGGAACTCAAGCCAAGCCATCCCACCCCTCGCACCGGTAGGAACCAATCAGCAGCAGTGGAAGATGCGTATGGGCGCAACAATCGACGCTGTCAACGACACAACATGGACCGCCGTCGGACCCTCAGGCAGCACGACAGCAGACGAAATCCGCCCTCGTTCCGGATACACAATGAACGTCACCATACAGAAGGGATTACCAGTGTCAGCAGCCTTCGGCGCGGAAGCAGCTGGAGTTACCAGTGTCCTACAAGACGCCAACCGCGTACCGAAAGGGGTATTTGGCTTTTACAAAGGCTCAGGAAGTTCAATAGGCGCGCCCGTCGACCCCGACTACTTCTCCGCTTGGGTTGTGAACATAAACGAACACGCAGCACCCTATAGTCCCGCTCCGAGTCTAACCTTCACGCAGCAAAACAACCTCGGATTCACGGCGTCGGTATTATGGAACAAGAACATCACGGTTCCCTTACCTGGCAAAAACCACACGTGGAACCTGGGCGGAGTAAGCTATGACGACCAAGTGTTCATGTTAAGATGCGTCCAAACGGCTCAGCTGTGGGCTTACAGCTTGAAGACAGGGGATCTGCTGTGGGGTCCAACTCCGAATTGGAGCCAGATGGACTTCTACGGCATGAGCAGCAATTTGTTCTATGGCAAACTGATTCAATGCAGTACCTACTCGGGTACAATCGCTGCCTACGAAGCGCAGACAGGGAAACTGCTGTGGACCTACAACGCTACGGGTCCCGCATTTGAAAGCCCCTACGGCGATAACATGCCACTTACCGTTTGGGCTGTCAGTGATGGAAAAATCTACACGTCCTCAAGTGAGCACTCGCCAAGTAAGCCTCTATGGCGTGCCTCGTATTTTCGCTGCATAAACATAACCGACGGAACGGAGCTGTGGAAACTGCTATACTACAACGGCTTCACCGGAGGTCCAGCTCTGGCAAACGGCTACATCGTAAGCGCAAGCGACTATGACAACCTTATCTACTGCATCGGCAAAGGACCCAGCGCGACCACAGTAACAGCCTCCCCGAAAGTCGCACCTTTGTCCTCTGGGGTGCTGATCGAAGGCACAGTCACAGACCAGTCCCCAGGCGCAAAAGCACTCGAACAGAAAATGGGCTATGCTAACGGTGTCCCAGCAATGTCCGACGCTGACCAAGAAGCTTGGATGGAATATCTGTACGAACAACAAGCCATGCCCACAATGGCTACAGGAGTCAAAGTGCACCTGACAGCCATCGACCCCAACGGCAACTTCCAAGACATTGGCTACGCCACAAGCGACATCGGCGGAACCTACGGGATAACATGGACTCCACCAGTCCCAGGCACCTATCAAGTAAAGGCCACATTCGAGGGAACCAAATCATACGGAGGCTCATACGCCACCACGCGCTTCGCAGTCGGATCATCAAGCGCCTCGCCAGCCGTCGAACCAACACCCGCAGTCACTCCAACAGCAACAGCGCCCCCAGTTCAGCCCACTCAGACTCCGGTTCAAACACCTTCCGCATCGCCAACTCAAGCAGTCACTCCTCCAACCAGCGCAGTGCCAACCACAACTTACATCGCAATTGGTGTGGCAGTCATAATCGTAGTCGCAGCTGCTGCAGCACTCATCCTACGCAGACGAAAATAGCCGCCAAAACAAAAATCCCACATTTCCCTTTTTTTGTTCAGGGAAAATAGAACGTAAATTAAGGGGCTGAGAAGGCTTGGAAAGAGGGCAATCACAAGTTGCTCATTTAGGGGCTCCTATTTTCTCCCATGGTCTTTATCTAGAAGCTCAAGCGATGCCTCACCGAACCGTCATTACGCAATCTAGTCAACTAACGGAACAGGAACAAATCGACGCGATTCTGCGGGCGCTAATGCAGAAATTGAAGCAGGATATTGTCGCTGAAACGCAGGAATTCACTCAAAAAGCGGTATAAATTATCGCATGGGGAATGTAGCCCGTGAGAGATTCGAACTCTCGTCAATGGCTCCAAAGGCCACTATGCTTGACCACTACACCAACGGGCTTCGACAAAGCGCCGAAACGCTGAGGTTTTAACCATGCTGTTTTTTCCTAATAAGCATTCTCACGGGCGAGCATGGAAGCCCTACAATAGTATGCTACCTGAGAAAGTTTTTAAGGACGATTGTGATTATGGAAATGTGTAGAGTAGTTGTGACACTGAATCTTATTACCGAAACCGTAAAGCTTATATATTAAATCAGTGCATTTGCTTAAAATGCGCGGGCCGAATATGCACTTTTCTCAGCCCCTGATCTATGGGAATGATAATCCTGTGACGGTTTTGCGCAATAATAGGATGGAGTCAAAAAAATGAGTCAAAAGAAAGAAGTACCCAAAACCCAACAGCGCATGAGCGACAAATGCCCAGAATGCGGCGGCGAAAATCTCGTTCATGATTACGATACTGGTGAAACAGTGTGCGGAGGACTGCGGTCTAGTCCTCTACGAGCAGATGCTAGACAAAGGACCAGAATGGCGCGCTTTCACCCAAGAAGAGAAGGCTTCCCGAAGCCGTGTCGGCGTCCCCACATCCTACTCAGTTCATGACAAAGGCTTATCCACGGCCATCAGCCAAGTTGACCGGGACGCATTCGGTAGAAAATTGCCACTCGCCACGAGGCTACAGATGTGGCGTTTGCGGAAATGGCAGATCCGCAGTCGAGTCCACTCATCCATCGATAGAAACCTTGCCCAAGCCATGGCGGAACTTGACCGTTTATCGGACAAAGTCTACATTCCACCGCCAATCAAGGAAAAAGCTGCGGTAATCTACCGCAAAGCCCTTAGACAAAGGCTTGGTACGCGGCAGATCCATCGCGGCCATCGCTGCAGCCGCACTGTATGCTGCTTGCCGCGGAAGCGGTACACCCAGAACATTAAGGGAAATCGCAGAGGCAAGCCTTGTTGACAAGAAAGACGTTGCACGCTGCTACAGGTTGCTGCTTCGCGAACTTGACGTACACATGCCAATAGCTGATCCGTTGACATATGTCTCCAAAATTGCAGAGAAAACAGGCATTTCTGGCAAAACCCAGGGTGCAGCTATTGCTATTCTGAGAGACGCTAGACGAAGACGTGCTGCCGCAGGCAAAGACCCGATGGGTCTGGCTGCTGCTGCGCTCTACATCGCTTGCTTGCAAAACAACGAAAAGAAAACCCAAAAAGACATTGCTGAAGCCGCAGGCGTCACCGAGGTAACCGTCCGCAACAGGTACAAGACACTAAAGAAACAGCTGAACCTTGAGTTGCCCGACTAAACGGGTTTTTCTTCTTTTTCCTCTTCTTTTTCAAGTTCCATAAAAACAGAGCCCATGTAGCCACAATTGCTGCAAATGTATTTCTGAGGCGTCAGCCAATAGTCCAAGCTGCTTGATAGTTGAAGTCTAGGGCTACCGCATCTTGGGCAGAAAATCTGAGTTGGTTTCCTGTGTTTTAGTGTTCTTAACACGCCGCGGATGTTTCCTAGCATTTTCATTTTTCGGACTCTACTCGGTTTCACGTTGCTATTGACGTTCGATGTTTTCCGATGGGTAGCCAATTTTGATTAGGAATTCGCGTACCCGGTCTCGGTGGTCACCTTGCAGCATTACCATGCCCTCTTTGTGGGTTCCGCCACATGCGCAGTATGCTTTGAGCTTATGTGCAATTTCCGACAAATCCGTAGTTTTTTCGTCCATGCCGTCGATGACGGTTGTAGGCCGCCCGAATTTCCGGGTTTCAAGGCGTATGCGAATCCGTTGTTGCTCTTTTTCTATTTCGCCACAAACACAGAGGTCTTTAGGTAGTCCGCATGTTGTACAAACTTCAGCCATGAATCTCACTTTATGCATGGTCAAGGGAATATATAAGATTTTCAAACCAATCAAGTAAATTGATTGTATTGTCAGACGTCAAGAAACGCGAAAGTGTTAAGTCCTATCTGCAATATGTCTAATTCATGAGCGGAGTCCTGCCATACCAGAACGAGGAAAATCTGAGTCTCTTCACCGACCTATACGAGCTTACTATGTGCGCCAGCTACTTCGACAATCGCAAATTCCAGCCAGCAACATTTGACCTGTTTATCAGAAGGCTCCCACCAGATCGCTCCTACTTCTTGTTTGCAGGTTTGGAACAGGTATTACAATACTTGAACAATGTAAGGTTCACTGATGAACATATCGCGTTCTTGCGGAAAAGGGCTTTCAAAAAAGATTTCTTGGATTACCTGCGGAGTTTCAGATTCACAGGTTCTGTCTGGGCGGTCCCCGAAGGCTCCGTCGTTTTTCCCAACGAACCCCTTATCCGCGTAACCGCGCCAATTATCGAGGCGCAGCTTGTTGAAACTTTCTTGCTAAACACAATTAATCTGCAGACAATGATTGCCACAAAAGCCTCCCGCGTCGTGCAAGCGGCCAAGGGAGGGGCAGTCATCGAGTTTGGACTGCGCAGGGAGCACGGAGTGGACGCCGGCATGAAAGTTGCCAGAAGCAGCTACATCGCAGGTTGCCAAGGAACCAGTAACGTCCTCGCAGGTCTAGCATACGATATCCCAGTATTCGGCACCATGGCCCACTCATTCATCATGTCATTCGAGCATGAAATTGACGCCTTCCGCGCGTTCGCCAAAACTTTTCCTGCAAAATCAACCTTACTAATCGATACCTACGATGACATGGCAGGCGCAGAAAAAGCAGTTACTGTGGCAAAAGAGCTTGAACAGGCCGGCTTCAAACTTGGCGGAGTCCGCATAGACAGCGGCGACTTGGCAGAGATAAGCAAAAATGTGCGAGCTTTACTCGACTCGAAAAACTTAAACTACGTTACCATTTTTGGAAGTGGCGATCTGGATGAATACAAAATCGAGGACCTTCTAAAAAAAGGCGGAAGAATCGATGCTTATGGCGTCGGCACGAAAATGGGGACTTCTGCGGATTACCCATACACCGACGTCATCTACAAATTGTGCGAAATCGCTAATGAAGAAGACCAGTACATACCTATCATGAAACTGAGCAAAGACAAAGTCACCCTGCCGGGGCGCAAACAGGTTTATCGGTTCTTGGATGACAGGGGGCTTTACGAGAAAGACCTAATCGCTTTAGCAGATGAAAAAGTGCAAGGTGAGCCTCTGTTATCACAGGTTATGGAAAACGGCATAATAAGGTGCACTCAGCCTTCGCTTAAGGAGATTCGAGCGACAACCGCTGCGAACGTTTCGAAGCTGCCCCAGAAGTACAAGAAGTTAGCTAATGCGCCGAAGTATCCTATTGAGCTAAGCAAAGCACTCAATGAGTTGGTAGCGAGCCTCGAGGAAAAAATAAGAAAGACAGAAATCCTGAACGCAGAAAAATAGCGGCTTGGTTTTCCGTCCTAACCGCCATTGTCTTCGCAGCCCTACTGCCAAAACGGCTCCAGTTACGTTGAAAAGTGAGGTATTTCCTCCAAAGAGAACTTTGGGACGTCAATACTTTGCAAATCTGAAGATTAACGGAGTTGGCAAACACTTAAATTCCTTTTTGGAAACCTGTATGTGCTATCAAGAAGGCTTACTTGCCCATGCAAAGCAATCCAGCCATTGTAAGCGTCGGAAGAACCAAGTTCGGGGAACACTATGGCAAAGAACCCGAAAAGCTAATTGAGGAAGCTTGGCTCACCGCGTCTCGCGAATGCGGCATAGAACGAAAAAACCTCGAAGCCTGCTACATGTCTGACTGTTTTTTACCAATAACTAACAAACTTGGGTTGGAGGAGGGTTTCCTTTCGGAGCTTACGCAGCTCCACGTGCCCATGGAAGTCACTCGTTCTGTCAGCGCCGCTCTCCTAACCGCATGCCACGCCATACGCGCAGGCATTTATGGCACCGTGCTGGTAGGCGGCATAGAGAAAATGACGGACCGATGGGACAAAATACGCGATGACCTCATGCTTCTCGACGACCCTTGGAGCTACTATGCAGGCGGCACGCCAGAATCCAATCATGAGCTGATGCTTAGGGCATATATCAAGAAATACAACATCAGAGGCGGAGACCTGCAAAAACTTAATATGGCTTTGGCGCAGGTCACCGTCAAAAACCACGCCAACGCCACAAAAAACGAATATGCCCAGTACCAAAGAAAGATTTCTGTCGAACAAGTCCTGAACGCACGAAAAGAAGCACGAAAATGTCTGGGGCTGTACGATTTTGCACCAGTGTCCGACGGCGCAACAGCCTTGATTCTTACAAGTGAAGAAAAGCTAAGAAAATCACTGATCACCCCGTCTATGTTATAGGCGCTGGATCAGCAACTGATTACCTGAATTACCCTGCCCGGGACGACCTCACCCATTTCGCGGCAACCAAGATAGCGATGAAGAAAGCCCTACAAATGTCCGCTGTAACCCTCAAGGATATCGAGGTTCTGGAGCTAAATGACCAATCCACAGTGACAGAGATGGTTTCGCTCGAGGACTTGGGATTTTGCGAACCGGGAACCGCTTGGAAAACCATCTACGACAGCTGTAAAAACTACAAGGGTTACTACAAAATAGGCGGCAGGAAACTTTTCACTAACCTCAACGGAGGCCTAAAAGCCGACGGCAACCCAGTGGGGGCTACAGGGGGCGCGCAGATTTTTGAAATCTTCAAACAGCTCCGGGGTGAAGCTGGCCCAAGACAGGCAGCTGCAGAATCTACGCCTAAGGTCGGCTGTTCTAACGAGTTTGAGGGCTTCGGTACCAAAAGCTACGTCCACATCTTCGGGAGGAGCCACGCTTGAGTAGCGAACCCATAGAACGCAGAGTCTCCTATTTGGGCGACAGGCTAAGAGCAAGCCGGTGCCAAATCTGCGGAAAAGAATACTTCGAAATCCGAGACTACTGCAGCAAATGCGGACGCAAAAGCTACAATAAAATGGACACCACGGACCTCTTCTACGACAAGGGTCAGCTGGAGCTGTGCACTCTTGTTACTGAGCCCACTAACAAGTTCACGAAGCTAGAAAGTTTCGTATACGGTATCGTGTCGTTCCATGATGGAAAGATTCGCCTGCCTGGAAGAATCACCGACCAGATCATAGGAAATAACGATAACGTTGATCTTTCAGCGTTGGAAGGCAGAGAAGTCATCCCACGATTCCGCAGACGCTACGCAGTCAGCAGAAGCGAGGTTGTCCCGACAATTTCTCTGGCTTTTACGTTAGCAGACGAGTATTATCCGCATCAAGAATACAGGGTCGTCGAGCAGAACAAAGAATACGATTTGCCAGGCATCGTCGGCTACGGCGTTTACACTTCCCGGTTCAGGATAAAAGAGGGGGGCATGGAACGTGCCGTACCCTTCATTGACGAAGACTCTGTCACAGCGGCAGTGGAGGCTGGAAAAACCTCTCTTATCCATTCCGGCATCGACAGTGCACACGTAGGCAAGGTCTACGTTGGCTCAGAATCTAACCCGTACGCGGTTAAACCCATAGCTTCCAAAGTCGCGCAGGTCCTAAAACTGGGTGAAGAAGAGGGAGACATGCAGGGCGTGGATGCAGTGGACACGGAGTTCGCTTGTAAAGCCGGCACAAGCATGTTCAAAGACGCCGCGGCACTCGTCAACTATCCAGGGTCTGGAATCAAAAACACTTTGGTCATTAGTGCAGACAACAGCCAAGCAGCTCCACGAGGGTGCCCAGGGGGCGAGCTGGACCTCTTCGTTGGCTACGGCAGCGCAGCCTTCATGTTCGGCAAAACAGATGTCATCGCTGAAATCGAAGGCTGGTATTCTGTGACTTCGGACACACCCGATTTCTGGCGCCGAGACGGCGAACCGTACCCGATGCATGGTGGCAGATTCACCGGGGACCCAGCATACTTCAAGCATGTTAAGAAATCCGTCACCAAACTGATGACTAAATTCAACTTGAAGACAAGCGATTTAGATTATTTCGTTCCGCACCAGCCTAACCCAGCGTTTCCAGTGAAAGTTGCGCGAGACATAGGCTTCAAAGACGAACAGTATGCGTGTGCTCTTCAGGTGAACAAGCTTGGCAACACCTACAGCGGATGCTCCCCCGTGGGGTTAGCTGCAGTTCTCGATATTGCCAAGCCCGATCAGCGTATCTTAATTGCCAGTTACGGGTCGGGCGCAGGAAGTGACGCTTACCTTCTGAGGACGACAAGTCAGCTTCCAAGCAAGAGGCAACGTCAAAAGATTACCGTCAAGCACCTTACTGAAAACCCCTTCATCCAGCATGTAGATTACACCACTTATCGTAGGCTGAAACAAGGTATGTAACTGCGTTTGTTTAGGCAGATTTTGGAAAACACTTAATAAAGCCCCCGACAGAATTGGTAATTCGGAGTTTAGGCAGATTGTTTGTTGCTGACATCCTCAAAGTACTGTATGCACCGCATAAAGTGTTTAAGACCATTACGCAGAACCCCAAATACTGGGGGCCGCTGCTGATTTTTGTTCTCTTTATTGCACTCCAAAGCGCATTCTATTACAGCTTCTATTCGAAGACCTATTACGAGCAGACTACGCCAGACATTAGTAACTTAGGTGAATGGACTGAAAGCGCAACTCTGTGGACGAACAACTCAGGTGTAGTCGTCAGCAGCAACTACTTGGATTTCATGAACAGCAGCTTCTACGGAAACAGCAGCCTGCAGTTTGACGCTTCAAACGCTAACAGCATTTCCATCGAGATACCCCGCTTTAGTGACGTCAACTGCACACCATCGGCTTTCACAGCTCTATCAATGAGGATAAAACAAGCCGACCCGCAAGTTGCACCCATCGGCGCCACCTTAACTTTGTATTCGCTTGGCACAGCGGACACGTTCAAGTATGATTTGACCAACGACCTCTCCAATGCTTCTGTCATCGGTACGTGGAACAACATTACAATTCCAGTGGGCGGAGACAATTCAGACTGGCAGACGAATGGCAACCCAACCTGGCAAAACATAACAGGTTTGAAACTAGACCTCAACTTCCCCTCTGCTGCCTCAAAAATATCGCTGCGAGTGGCGGGTTTGTTCTTCCGCGGCTCCTTCCAAAGTCCCGTTAAAACTGACTTCGGCGGGTTTGTTATCTACGCCCTGCAGTTGGTCGTGACCCAATTCCTTTTCCAATGGCTCCTCTTCACTGGTATCATGTTCATCGTTATCAAAGGCCTAAAAGGAACCATCGTCTGGAAGCCACTTTTTATAGCAGTAGGCTTCGCCCTCACAATTACACTCATACAGTCCATAATCAACTCGGCCTCCTTGACGACGCTCCCCGCTATTAACTACCCGGTGGAAGTCTTAACGGGCTTGCCGGTGGAATCAACAGTACTCGCAAACGCCATTTCAATGAACGCAACCACCTACACGCTCATAGCATCGGTCATCCAACTCATAACTTACGTTTGGATAGTGGCTTTGGGCTCTCTGATCGTGCGTGCTTTGGAAACAGAGTTCACATGGCTCAAATGCATCGCAACTTCAGCCGTGGGTTTCATCGTAACTATCCTGCTAATGAGCATCCTCGGCGTATAGTCAACCTCTCAAAGGGGTCCGTATTAACCCCTTTTGCGGGTTTCTTCGTTTTCTCGCCTGTTAGCAAGATTTATATGATTGCGGAGCTTTTCTGCAAGTAAAAAGAACTAGGTAAGTTCTCAACTGAGATACTGAGGAGAGTTTAACGTGAAAATCAAGGAATTACAGAACGGCATGAAACGAGTGGAAGTTGAAGCAGAAGTAGTCGACAAAGGTGACACACGCCAAGTCCAGTCTAGATACGGCAACGAAACCTTCAACGTTGCCGACGTCATCATCCAAGACGAAACAGGTAACATCAAATTAACTCTATGGAATGAGCAGATTGACCAAGTTACCGTAGGCGCCAAGATCAAAATCGAGAACGGCTACGTAACTAAGCTTTAAAGCCGAAATCCAACTTAACGTTGGAAAATACGGCAAACTCACAGTCCTCTAAACCGCCTGCAATTTGGCGGCTTTTCCAATTTCACAGTTACTGCTTGCTAATGCGAGGTGAATATATATATGGTGGAAGATATTGGCGGCGGACGAGACGTAAGAGAGGAAAGCGATTTCCGTGGACCACGCAGGTTCCCCCCTAAACCCGTCAAAATTGATGAAGAATATGAAGTAGACATTAAGGAGATGAGTCAACGCGGCGACGGCATAGCTCGCATAGAAGGCTTTGTCGTTTTTGTGCCCCAGACCAAGACGGGCGAACACGTTAGGATACGCGTGACGCGGATAAGCCGAAAATTCGCTGAAGCTGAACTCGTTGAGCGGCAGAAGCACGAAGAAAAAGAAACTGGTCCCCTCTGAGAGGAGCCGCGAGTTTCCGGTGTTTATTTCCTTTTATTGTTTTCAGCTTGTTTTTAATTCCTCTAAGAATTCACTGAGGTCAACGTGGCTGAGTCCAAATTCGTCGTAGAGTCTCTGTTTTGCAGGCGGCCTTTCCATATAGAAAGGTATGCGTTCGCCATACCGTTCTTGGAAGGTGGGTTCCAGCTCATTCCTGTAAAAGATACCCAACGGTATTCTGTCGCCCCATTCCTGAGCCTTTTCCAGGGCAACGACCCTTTTCTTCCAGTCCTCGCCCCAATCCTTTACGACTGGGTTCCACCCGCCTGACTCTTCGAGTTTATAAAGGCGGCTCTGAGGCTTGCCCTGCGCATCTTTGCGATCTTCGCCCGCATACCAGTCCCTTGTAGTAATGTCGTTGTAAGTTGGACAAGGTTGGAGGCACTCAACAAATGCCATCCCTTTGTGCTGCACTGCCAGTTTTATGGTGTCTTTTAGATGCCGGACATCATAGGCATAGGAACGAGCCGCAAAAGTGAAACCTGCAATCACCGCAAGTCCAATGGGGTTCACCGGCTCGTTTATGTTGGGTTTGGGAATGGCTTTGGTTTTCTGTTCACGTCGCAGTGTGGGAGAGGCTTGACCTTTTGTTAAGCCATAGACGCCGTTGTTATGGATAATGTAGGTAATGTCCAGGTTCCGACGCCCAGCGTTGACAAAGTGACCTGCGCCTATACCTAAACCGTCTCCGTCGCCGCCTATGGCGACGACCTCAAGGTTTGGGTTTGCAGCTTTGATTCCGAGCGAGAACGGAAGGGTTCGTCCGTGGAGCGTATGAACGCCGTTGCATTTGACGTTGTGCGCTTCTTTTGCCAGAGCAGCCAATGCCAGAAACCAGAACAATCTGATAAGGTTCTAAGCCAAGCTCTGCGAAGGCCATCTGAAGACCATTCATTATTCCGAAGTCGCCGCATCCTGGGCACCAGTCCGCGTAGACGTCGGGAACTTTGAAGTCTGAAGGTTTAATGAGCCAAACATCAACACCTGCCTTTCAGCCGCTTTATCGGTTAAGTATTAGCCTTAAGCGCGTCATAGACTTCGGTAGTGGTCATAGGTCGCCCGTATACTTTAGGATGTAGAAAGTTCGGGGCTATCCCCGTTTTTTCTTTGATGACTTGCCCTATTTGTCCAGTCGTAATTGTCTTCGATGTCGATTATGCGTTTCTTGCCTTCCAGAGCCTTGCGAAGTTCTCTGGTTGGAAACGGACTAATCATGCGCACCTGCAAGAAACCTACGCTTAAGCCTTCCTCTTTGAGAATGTTTATGGCTTCGACTATGGCGCCTTTGGGTGAGCCCCAACTGACCACAATGTTCTCAGAATTATGGTCTCCATAGAAAGCCAATTTATCTTCCGTGAGGGACCTCTTTTTCTACTAAGTCAAGTTTTTTCATGCGTTTCTCCATCATCAGCCTGCGGTTGAGGGGTTCCTCGCTTATGTGGCCCATCCTCGTTGTGCTCGTCGCCCGTATAGCAGTGGACGGCGTTCTTGGTGCCCAGCATGGCTCGTGGTGAGATTCCTGTTTCAGTAAATTGGAATCTGTGGTATTCTTTACCTTCGAGGTCCTTTTCGGAGACTATTTGCCCGCGGTCAATCTTGAATTTGCCATAGTCAAAAACTGGATAAGTTTGGCTGCAATTTGCCATTGCTTTATCCAGCAAGTGAATTACAGGCATCTGGTATTTTTCGGCAAGGTTGAACACTTTGGCGGCGTCGTAGAAGCATTCTTTGATATCGCCCGAAGCGAGTATTATTCTTGGCAATTCTCCGTGTCCTGCGTGCATGACGAACCGCAAGTCGCCTGTCCGTGACGCGTGGGCAACCCTGTCGCTGGTGCGCCACGTTGATAGTAAGTGACTACGACCGGAATTTCGCAGTTACCTGCCCAGCTGAGTCCCTCAACCATTAGCGAGAAACCTGGGCCTGAAGTTGATGTTGCTGCCCGCGCGCCAGCCAGAGCCGCGCCTGACGCTGAGTTTATCGCTGCTATTTCGTCTTCTGTCTGAATGACGATTATGGCTTCATCCTCACCCTGGTTTTAAGGATTTCATGGGCTTCGAGATACTCACTTTCGTCAGCCGCGGGAGTGATTGGATAGTACGTCTGCACTCTGCATCCGCCCAGAGACTTTGCCCATAGCTACGGCTTGGTTTCCGGTGAGAAAAATCCGTTCTTCTCTGATTTCGGTTTTGTCGAGTCTGTGCTTGAAGTTGTCTTTGAAGGTATTGAGCGCATAGTCATAGGCGTGGTTAAGCGCAAGAGCGTTCATGTCAGCGATTGTGCCCTTCGTCAGCAAACGTGTCTTTCACGGCTTTCTCTACTAGTCCTCGGTCATACTTGAAAAGCGCAAACGAGATGCCAATTGTCAAAACGTTAATCATGCGGGTGATTTTGCTAATCTGTGCAATGCCCAATTTTGCCCAATTTCGTTCAGCAAGTGCCCATACGGGACCGCGAAAACATGGACGTCTTCTCTTTTTGGCGTATTCGAGCCAGTCGTTGACGGTTTCGCCCACGCCATTTTCCTTCATGAACGCTTGGATTTCGTGCTTTGAATTCTGGTGGCAACGTGGGAATATCCATCACTTTCACGCTCAAGTTGTTGACGAATCCACGATTATTCCGCCTTCAGGGGAACACTTCGTTGATGTGGCGGACGACGGTTTCCGCGTCAAAAGCCGCCAGCAGATCCACGTCATTAACGTTGGCTAGTAGCTCTTCGTGCGCGATGCGCAGGTGAAAGTAGCTGTGCAGGCCTTTGATGTTGCTGTGGTATTCGCGTCTGCCAAAGACCCAGAGTCCGCCGTAGCCGCAAGCTCTTCCGAAAATGTTTGCGGCAGTGTCGACGCCGCTTCCCTGTGGACCTCCTGCCATCCAGTTTATACTCTTAATTGCCATTTGATTTTTCACCTAAAGAGAATGCGAGAAGAAGCGAGACAGAATGGTTTTCTTGGGTTATCCGCCTGTTGCTTTGCCGTAGCCTGTGCAGCAGTCGCAACTGGAAGTTTCGCCGCAGTAATGGACAACGCATTTGCAGTTGTCTATGGGATGACCGCATTTGTCACAACGAGGCAAATCACCAAATTGTTCTTCTTTCACTCAATCGCCTCTGCGCTAAAATAGGTAACGTGCCTTCCGAATTAAGCTTTCGGAAATGCGTGAAATGGTTTTGTGGGTGCCCAAAAGTGAATTGGTGCTTCGTTTATAGCTGGAATCGCTCGCTGATAACTTCAAGTTAAGAACGCGTTTTCAATCGATGCGATGAAGACTCCAAAAACCTCTATGCAGAATTGACGTCACCAGATACAGGGAATATAATCCCTGACGCGAAACGGCACTCCCAGTCCTTCCGCAATTGCCTTGACCTTTGGGATATCAACTTCTGGCATCCGCACTGCCGAGACCTCCACCTCAAGTTCCGTCTTGGCTTTGGCAATGAAATCGAGCACTGCCTCGAAAGCGTCATTTATCTTGGGTCGGCAATTCTCATTATAGGTCTCTTTGCTATGACCGTTTAAACTAACGCTAACTCTGTCAACGCCAGCTTCCTTGAGTTCCTTGACTACTTCTCTGCCTCTGTTAATGACGTAACCTTGACCGTTGGTGTCGAGTCGAATCGGCGGCTTCGGACAATGCGCCTTCATCCACTTTGCGATTTCCAGAAGCAGATTCAGACGTGACGTGGGCTCGCCAAACCCGCAGAAGACCACTTCAACCCACTTTTTCGCTGGAACCGATTTCTCTAATGCAAAAATAACCTCTGCAGTCTCGGGTTCGTGAGGTAGTTTGAGGTTGAAACCGTCAACGCCTTCTTTGTAGTTGCGGAAGCAGAACCAACAGTTGTTTGAACACTCGTTTGTGATGTTGAGGTACAAGCGAGCATCCAGCCAGTAGACGATTGCGGATTCTTGTCTTCTCAACACCTACTCCAATCCCTTTGTCAATTTGATAAAGAGTCAGGTTACTAAAAGCTGTTTTTCTATATAGTTTATTGATTCTATGGTGGAAAACGTCTTAACTGCAGAGATCGATATCTTTTGCTGGAAAAGGATAAGGCTTGGACAAGAAAGTTCCTCTGTTCGAATACGAGGTCCCAACCTACCGAAGACGCCCGGTAGAATGGGATGAAAACAAACAAAGCAGATAAACGCGTGAACCTCGTCTACAATTTCTTGAATAAATAGAGCAATAACTCTCCCTCAATTTCTGGCTACAAAAGTGGTGAATGATGCAACGGCAATTTCAACGCCGAAAAATCTTTTCGCCTTTCTCCCGTAAGCGATTATCAAGGAATTGTATATTTAATTCTTACCATGACATAAACTGACAATTCTGTTATGCATTCTCTTGCTTTTTAAATGAAAAGCTAAGAATCCTATCGTGGAAGCTGCAAAAAGCGGCAGAACAATCCATGCGGGGAATTCTGGCACCGCATTTCTGAGAACGAAGACTATGTCACCCCAAAGTGGCTTGCCATACTCAGATACTACGTCAAACGTGATGGTCTGTGCGTCGGAGTCGGCTGAGCCTGTGTAGTTTTTGGGCATCCATTTGCCGCTCGTTCTTGTCGTGTACACATCTATGCCTGACGAGTTCGCTGGCAGCTTCACAACAAAATGTGCCATTGAGTTGAAGCTTGATGGGTTAAGGTAGGGTTCTATGTTCAAGTCATACAAGAACATATAGGTGCCGTTTATGGATTGCACTGGGTGCTCGTAGTGGATTTGCAGCAGTAAATCGCTGGTTCCAGGGGTTATTGTGCAATAGATCATCTGCCAGTTCCCTATGTCTGTAGGGTGAAGAGCCACGGGGTCTACATCGCTGTAGTTGCTCCAGCCCAACTCTTTGCCATCTATCCAAACATGCATATTCATTGTGCCAGGTGGAGTGGGGTAAACCATTGGCAACGGCTGGTTCACCATGGTCGCTGCGATGTGCATAGGGTAGATGCCGTCAATGGTCACCCATGGGGTTCCTTCCCTCAGAGTTAAGGTGTAGTTGAGATATTCGCGAGGCATGGCTATTGAGGTTCCGTTCAAATTTTGTTGCTGTGCCGCGGCAACTACGTCTTCATTTCTTACGGGCGCCATAAGCGGATAGTTGTCCATCTGCCCAGATGATGCCGTTATGAGGCAGGGGCTGTCGCTCTTGCCGTCACTGTTGAGGTCAACAGGTGTAAAGGTGCTCCAGAAATTGCCTTCTGCGCCGTCGTCCCACTTATTCTGAGAATCCTCTTCGACTGCGCCTATTAGATTGCCTATGAAGTCATTCCGGACTATAGTGTTGCCTGTGGAACCGTGCCATATGTCAAAGAACCAGTAGTTACTGACAATGCTGTTTTCGGTTACGACGCAGTTGACTGATCTTTCGAAGTACAATCCTGCGAACTCGTTGTATGACAATGTGTTTCTTGTCACCGTGATGTCAGAGACGTTGTCGAACCTGACGCCGTTGAACCCGCCCGTCAAATTACAGTTGGAGATACGCGAGTTCTGCACGTTCACGAAAAGCAGACCATCCCAGTTGGGTGGCGGACTCCAGTTTTCGACGGTGAGATTTCTGCAGCTTATCGCTCCTATCCATCCTGCGCTTGTGGGCACTTGGTAGTCGGTTTTGTTGATTAGATAATAGACTGGTCTATTATTCACTGTGTTCGTAGTTTCTATGCTATTCTGGTAGTGCCTGAGGTCTGAACCCCACAACTTGAGGCCCACTTGATTATTTCTCATAGCGTTGCTCATTAGGGTGAGATTGGTACTTTCCCAAATGTCTATTCCAACGTTCTTGTTTTCTACCGTGTTGTTCAACATGGCAGTGTCGTTGCTGTTGTCAATGTAGATGCCTTCTGAATAATTGCCTGAGTTCAGCGGGATATCGCTGCGATGAGCGTCAGCGATTTGGTTGTCTATGATGGTGATGTTTGTAGACCAGGAGACAGAGATGCTACTGGCATGGTTTTGCGAGATTGTATCGTTCTTGCCAAAGTCCACACGGATGTCGCCAGTGACATTGTTACCAAGGATTTGGGTGCCATAGCAGCCAGCGGTGACTTGGATGCCGCAGTTACCAAGAGTGTTCCTTTCAAGCGTGGTGTCATTACTGTTTTCCAGATAAATGCCGTTCTGGAAGTAGTTCACACTCAGGTTCCTAACCGTAACGCCTGTGACGTTTTGGAGCGCAATACCTGTCCCATAATAAGGCCCGAAGACTCGATAGCCGTTGCCGTCCAATACCGAGCCATTTCTCTGGATAGATATTCCCATGAAGGCATCGCCCGTCAGCCGGTATATGTCGCCAAAGATCTGAATAGGCGCGGTCGAAGGGTCAACTGTGCCGTCAGCCCGAATCGTTATGCCTGAATTGTGCCACACCCAGGGAATATAGCTCCCTTGCCCAAAGTCCGCGGTGAGCATGGCTGCGGCTGAGAACGAAAGCAACAAAACGGCAGCAACGGTGAACCATTTTTCTCTTTCCAAAGCCATCACGTATTGCTTACCATGCAGAGCGTCTTATACTTTTACAAAGAAAGTTTAAAACCACGTTTTCCTAAGTCTATACCAGTAGTGTTTCTTAGCAGGTCTTTAGGAGACTCAAATTATGGAACAATCAGATGTTAAGCCGAAGCAAGTGGAAATTGCTACGCTTGGGGCGGGCTGTTTCTGGTGCACAGAGGCGGTTTTCCAGCTTATCCGCGGCGTGGAAAAGGTGGAGCCTGGCTATGCGGGAGGCGACTTACCCAATCCCACGTACGAGCAAGTCTCTACAGGCGAAACAGGGTACGTGGAAGTCGTACAAATAAGTTTTGACCCTGCCCTAATTAGTTACCGGGAGGTTTTGGAGATATTCTTTGGGACACATGATCCGACCCAGATGAACGGGCAAGGCGCCGACATTGGAACACAGTACCGCAGCGTTATATTCTATAATAGCGAAAAACAGAAAGGTACGGCTGAGGAACTCATCACCGAGTTGGGGGAAGCAAAAGCTTACGATAAATCAATCGTGACATCGGTGGAGCCCCTGAAGACCTTCTATCCTGCGGAGAGCTATCATAAGGACTATTTCAAGAAGCACCCGGGAGCGGCGTATTGCCAATTTGTCATAGTCCCGAAGGTCGAGAAGCTACAGAAAACGTTTATGTCGAAGTTGAAGGTGCTGTAGAAGCAGTGCCAAAAATTCTGCGTTTTTTTGGAGCTGTAGATTCTCTATGAAAACTAACGTGGTATAGCACTAACTAAAAAGAAATCTTGGTTCTCTGTCGGGAACGCAGAGAACTTATGCGCCAGCTAAGCAGCAACTGACAGTAACCTTTTTCAAAGTTGCGTAGATGCTGGATGACAAGAAGAATCGGCTGCCAGCTTTAGCCATTCTTCCCGTTTGGCTTGCTGATAGTCTTGACAAAGCCTTTCACCGCTTCGTCGCTCCCGTAAACAACCAAATGCCCATCTTTTTCGCGGCGTAAGTGCAAGCCTACTTCAGTAGCTAGCTTCTCAAGCTTCACTAACGGCAAACTATCAATTGGTTCAACACGAATCCACCTTTGGTCCCTAGGAATCCCTGGAATCAGGCGCATTTCGGTTTTAGATTCTTTCACCGTGACGCAGCTTTCGCAGCTTGCAAGGTCTAGTGCTTTGAGCCAATTTTCGACTTTTTCAGGAGGGAAATTTGATTCCGCTTCAGTCACAAAGTAGGCTTCTACGTTAGCAAGATACTCGTCGATATCGGGTTCTGTTTCGCCTCTCCCTTTTGTATCTACATTCTCGATTTGCATCAAAGTTCGGGCAGATTTCAAATCGCTGAGTACATTCGGTGGGATTTCACGCCCTTTCTTGCGGAGTTCGATGAGGATTTCTTCGAGGAGTCTAGATTTGGCAAGATGACTTTTGCTCACTGAGGGATCACCAAAGAAATCTATCTTTAGCTGCATTAATAAACCGTACCGGCAAATCCCTTCGGTTTCTAAGCGTATTCAAATAGTATTGGCGCTAAAAAGAAACACGCTAACAGGCGAATTCTTCGCTTAATCACCAAACAAAGTGAATTGGCAAAAATACAAGGCAAGAAAGCCTTAATCAATTAAGGCATAGCATAACTCCACTCTAGACCCATCTAAGCCTGTGAAAGTGAAATATCGCGCGTTTTGAACAGCAGTCAACTGAAAATCTCCAACACCCGTTTTTTAGGACTCTGCGACGCAACAGGAGAATATCTTTGCTCTACGAAAGTCATACAAGACCCAACCGGGCTGCAGGCTGCTTCAGGGAGAAAGACGGCTCTCTATGGCAAAAACTGGCTGCAGCGCAACACATTTCTTCCGGTTTGACCACTCTTCTATTTGTCTGGTTTTCGAGGTTTCCAAAATGAAAATGTTCACAGTTAAATCTGAAGGCTTAGCCCACAACAGCTATTTTCTTTTTGACGGCAAAGAAGCCGTTGTGATTGATCCAAGACGTGACTGCAAAATCTACACACACCTTGCCAGAAAAACTTGCGCCAAAATAAGGTACATCCTGGAAACGCATCGCAACGAAGACTATGTTATTGGCTCACTTGAACTACAAGACTTAACAAAATCGGAAATCTACCATGGCGGACAGCTTGCCTTCAAGTATGGTTGCACCGTTGAAGACGGCGAGAAACTGAAAGTTGGTAGCCTTAAGATACAAGTGCTTCAAACGCCAGGTCACACGAACGAATCACTCTGCTATTCGATAGTTAACACCGAAAAGGACAAACAACCAACACTGGTTTTCAGTGGCGACACGCTCTTTGTGGGTTCAATTGGCAGAACAGATCTGCAAGGCAAGGATGCACAACCTAAACAAGCCGAAAAGCTCTATACGAGCTTGCATGAGAAGTTGCTGCCGCTTGGTGACGGCGTTATGGTCTATCCTGCACATGGAGCCGGCAGCGTTTGCGGCAGCGGAATCAGCAATCAACCCATGACCACTTTAGGATATGAAAGAAAAACGAATCCTTACCTTAAGATGGGAAAAGAAGAGTTTGTGGAAGCAGCGATTGCGCAGGAGCTGATTGTACCAAGCTACTTTGCTAAGATGGAAGAGTACAATCAAAAGGGTGCTCCGAGACTTCTTGGGCTTCCTTTGCCAAAGCCCTTTGACGTTGCGGAGTTTGGGGCGGAAGCGACGGAGACAGATTCGGTTGTGGTGGATACGCGAATGCCCTACGCGTTTGCTGGCTCACATATTCCTAACGCGTTGAGCTTTTGGCTTGGCGGCGGAACAGCCGTCTATGCTGCTTGGATCCTTGGGTACGAACAGCGGATCTTGCTGGTGACGGAACGCAAGGAAGATGTTATGCGTGCTACAAAGCATCTTTGGCGCGTGGGCTTCGACAACGTCTTCAGTTTTCTCTGCAAAGGCATGAGCGAGTGGCAGGAACAAGGCAAGCCAATTAGCCACCTCCAAACGCTGTCTGCTTCTGACTTAAGAGAGCGGCTTGTACGCTACCTGGTTTTGGACGTGCGGGAACCGAGCGAATGGCGCCAAGAAGGTACAATCGAAGGCGCCCAGAAAATCTTCTTTGCGGACTTAGTTCGGCAAGCTGACGGCTTAAGCCGAAACAAACGTTATGCGGTTACTTGTTCCGTTGGCAACCGTGCGAGCATTGCAGCGAGTATTCTTAGCCTGAAAGGATTTGGCGACGTTAGCAACGTGTTGGGTGGCATGATGGCTTGGCAGAGCCTGGGTTACCCAACGGTGAAACCCAAAGAAAACGGTTAAGAAGTGCCAGTTACAGTGTAGTAGCTGCTTTTGTGGTTTAAGCGATTGAGGCAGTCTGGATAGAGGTCTGCGGTGATTAAACTCTTCGTTTCTCTGCTGTAATTGCCTTCTATCTTTCACTTGTTTAAAGCAGCAACAGGGTTGGAAGAAGATTTGCCTTCCAGGACGAAAGATAAGGCTCCCTTTTTCGCAAATGTAGCAATCGATAAATACAGCCCTCTATATGCATTCTTCAGCAACAAGAGGGGACCATTTGCCTCAACGCGTTACGTGCCAAGTGTGCAACCATGTTTTGTATGAGGGCGCGGAGCTTAAGCCTCCAGACGAAATCATCCACCAATATGAAGGTAAATGTCCCAAGTGCGACCGGAAGTTGTCTTTGCTGCCTGTTAACGTCGAAGTGAAACCGGCAAGATAAGCAGTTGAACTTGTGGTCTTGGTGAAGCTCGTTTGACGAATAGGTTCCTTGCTCAGTCTCCGAGAATCTTTAGCCCATAAAACTATTAAGTCAGCTGGCAATAAGCCATGCTAATCCGCAAATGGAGCTTCATTCGAGTGATTGATGATTCCGTTGAAACGCATTGGGAAATGGCGGCCAGGACTCGCATGGGAGTCTACCTGACGAAAAGAGAAACCGAGTTTCTTCTTAACGCCATAGACTTTTCGAAATGTGACCTGGTTTGTGACATAGGCTCCGGCGCAGGCAAATTTTCTCTGCTAGCGGCACAAAGAAGCATAAACGTTGTATCGCTGGATGTAGACTTACACAGCATAAGGCGACTGAGAGTAAAGGATAAAAGAATTGACGTCATCGTTGCTGACGCCAAGTATCTTCCTCTCAAGAGCAACATGGCTTGCGCCGTATTCAGTTTCGAGGTATTAGATTACATTCCTGAATTGAAAATGGTTCTGACAGAATGTAGACGTATCCTTGAGAACAATCATCCACTCGTTTTCTCTTTCGGCAATCGATCAAGTCTGAAATCTAAATTTAGGGAAATGAGCGGCAAACACTACACTCATTCTTACGGCGAAGCAATTTCGGTCCTTAAAGAAATCGGGCTAAAAATCGAAAAAGCGAAGGGGTATAATTGGCTGCTCTTTGGCAGGACCTCTAAGAATCCACTTATTCCTTTGTTGGCCAGAGTTGAGAGAGCTTTTGGTCTTCAGAAGCTGCCAGGGTGGAGTCCTTGGGTGTTAATCAATGCGACAAAGGTAGATAAGCAATAGGTTTAGACTCATTGTTCATCTTGATTTCGGTTCGTCAAAACCATTTCTGAGGAGGTCGCTGAGAGTTACCACTCGACAGATAGCTTTTCTAGTTTTTGGAAAGGAATATATGAATGGCATTGTGATATAACCCAATAACCGCAAAAATAATAACCTACGCAAGTAATCCTATGTGAAGAGATGGCTAAAATGGGGATAAAGCAGACACTGTTTAAAGGCATAAAGGGCATCGGACGAGTTCAAGTAAGCCACGGAGCAGTTGCCACCTACGTCGCTTTGCTCCTCATTCTGTTTGTTGCTTTCAGTGTGCGGTTGCTGCCGATGCGCTGGGAAATTCCTCAAGGCGCTTTAGGACTAAACGAATTTGACCCCTACTACCAGTACTCTTTGACCAGTCGAATGGTCTCCAACGGATTGCTCTCACCTTATTGGCCAGAAGCTTGGATAAACTATCAACAATTCTATCCGGCGGGTCTGGACATGTCGAATTCTTACATCTCATTGCCCGCAACGACCGCGGTGCTCTACAACATCGCCACCTTATTAGGCACAAATATTGATCTGATGTCTTTCTGCTCGCTTATGGCACCAATTCTGGGAGCGCTTTCGGTTTTCATCATGTATTTTGTTGGCAAAGATATGGGCGGAAGAACCGTCGGCTTACTATCAGCTCTAGTTTTGGCTCTGAGCCCCTCAGTTATCCAGAGGTCATCTCTGGGATTTTTCGACACTGAAACTACTGGAGTAGTTGCTCTCTTAGCTTTCATCTTCATGTTCCTCAGAGCGATTGACCAACGTAAGACGCTGAAATCGATGTTTATGTATTCCATCGGTTCGGCTTTGGCCATGGCTTACTTCGCAATGGCTTGGGGAGCAAACTACTTCCTTGTAGACTTAATTGCATTGTTCGCCTTCGTGCTGATTCTGATTAAGAGGTACAATCAAAGGCTGCTGCTTTCCTACAGCATCACTTTTGGTTTAGGCTTCTTCATCGCGATTACCATTCCAATTAACTCGCCTAGATATTTAACCTCAGGAACCGTCCTGCCTGTCGCAGCCGTGTTCGCTCTGTTATGTATCGCAGAGCTTCTCAGGGCTCAAATTTCCGCCAGAACCAAGACTATCCTTGCCACAACACTTCTGGTGATTCTTGTTGTAGGCGTCGCCGCAGTGGCAGCTTTCGGAGACATAACGTCAATCGCTGGCAAATTCACTTCAATCCTTGACCCATTCTCACGCGCAAACCTACCACTAATCGAATCAGTGGCTGAACACAGAATCACCGCGTGGGGGTCAATCTACTTTGAACTAGGCATTGGCATCTTATTCTTCCTAATGGGCATGTACTTCGTGTTGAAGAACCCGACTAACCGGAACGTATTCCTGGTAGTTTTCGGCTTGACAACTCTGTACTTTGCAGGTTCAATGGTTCGTTTGCTCGTTTTGCTGGCTCCTGCCTTCGCCCTCTTGGTCTCTACAGGCGTCGTCGGCATGCTGAAACCGTTCTTCACATTACTGCGGGAATCAGGCGCACAGGCAGCCATCAAATCTAAACGTAGCCTCAAAAGGATTGGCAAAGAGTACAGTGCCATAGCAGTTATCATCGTGTTTCTCTTGCTGATGTCTAACTATGCCTTCACGCCCTGGACTGGCGGTCAACCCCGAGTATACAATTCAGTTTACAGTCCCATCACCATAAGCGCAGCGAGCTTACCGATAACGCCTAACGACCCTGTTCCTCAATGGAGAAACATGCTAAGCTACACCCGAAACAACCTACACTCCGACACTGTTGTCAGCAGTTGGTGGGACTACGGCGATTGGCTTGGTATGTTCGGAAACGTCACCACTTTGTGCGACAACACAACAGTGAACACTACGCAGATAGAAAATGTTGCATACAGCATGATGGCAAACGAAACCCAATCGTTAAAGATGCTCGAAAACTACAACGTGGAATACGTATGCTGTATTCGTAACGCTCCAGCTACAGGTCTCTAGCAGCGGAACCCTCTCAGGTGTCCAGTTTGGCGGGTTCGGCGACGAAGGCAAATGGTACTGGATGTCAAGAATCTCTGGCGAAGCCGAAAGCAGATTCAAGAGCAATGAAACGTTCGGCAAGGTCTGGATGAACAGTCAATACTCATGGATAAACGAAACTTCCTTTGCCACAACATCGATAGACAACTCCACGGGTCAGCAAGTGCAAACGTGGACTGACATGGGACTCAACTCAACTGTATTCAAACTGATGAGTTACGCTGAGCAACTGTGGTCTTCCAACAACGGTGGCGTAACAATATCTGGCCAGACAAGGGGCAATTCCAACGTACTTCACTCCAGCATACATTGCAGGCCTAGAAGTTGACCCTCAGACTTCCGCGCAGACTTACGGTGGCCTTATCCCGCTGGTAGCTCTCTACAAGATTAACTGGGATGCATACTACGCCGCTACCAACTCAACCGCAGCCCCCTAAGATGGAACCTCAGCCGTGTGGCCCAAAGTTCCCGACCAACACAAACCCGGCAAACCTTTAGTTCCATGGGGCTTAGGCGTAGCCTATGTCCTGTTTGCCACCGTTTATCTTTTCTTAATGTATTTTCTAAACATCGACTCATCGCCAAATGGCAACGTTTCCGCATCGCTCACTCTGGCGGTATGCATACTATTCGGCGGATTTATGGGCATGCTGGACGACTGGATTGACCTCAAATGGCGTTACAAAGCCTTCATGCCCCTCATTGCAGCATTGCCCCTGATGTATTATGCCATAGCGAATTCCGAGGCAGTAAGGACCTCGATATCGTTGCCTATCAGTCGGCATGGTTGACTTTGGCATCTACTATTATTTCGCCATAATTCCACTCATTGTGATGATTGTGACAAACGCCATCAACATGCTTGGCGGTTTAAACGGTTTAGAAACAGTTTGCCCCGCAATAGTGCTGATTGGGCTTAATGGCTATTTCAACACAACCTGCCCAAATCCTCATGGCTGGACCCTTGATTCTTTGGCTGATTCTGGCTTTATTTAACATTCAAGGAAGACTTTTTGTAGGCAACACAGGCTCTTTCGCCATCGGGTTGACACTGGCATCCTACGCGGTTGTAACAGACTTGAAGTCAAGTCTTGTAATCTCAATTCTCCCGTACATTTTCAACTCAGCAATCATCCTGTTGTCAGTTTTCTTTGTGCGAAAGAAAGCAAGTGTCACATTTGACGGAACACGGCTCGTATCCGAGCACAAACGGAGCCTCGTGACCATATAACTTACCATAGACCACTCACTGAAAGACAAGTTGTGGCAATAATTGCAGCTATCGTGGCTGTTTTTACAGCTCTGGGTGCATTTTACCACTTTACGTGACCTATAGCAGCCATCGGCATAGTCAATTTTGCTATTTGCCTCAATAGCTTTAATAGGCGTAGATGCATGGCATTTCTATCGGCGGGTAAGTGGGCCTCCACCCGTTCCGCCGCAAAGAAACCCCGGGGTCGGAGGAATATTAAGTGAAAATAAAACTAACTACTAAAGATTGGGCGTTAACGATAGTCTTTGCTTCATTATACGCCGCCTTAGTCTATATCAACATCCCCATGTCCTACAGTGCCTTTCAGTTCAGAATTGCCGGTGCCCTCAGACCTGCGATTGGAAAGAAATGGATTCTAGCGTTTGCCTACGCTATTGGCGTGGTAGCTGCAAACGTTTTTAGCCCCTACGGTGCATGGGACCTTGTATTCATGCCTGCTGTCAGCCTCTTAGCAGGTTTAGCGGGCTACGTTGTAGCGGAGAAATTTGGCGGGAACTATTTCGTGACGGGTATAGTTGTCGCCTTTATTGTGCCTTTATGTCTTAGCTGGATGCTTTCCGTAACTCAGGGCGCACCCATGATTGCTACATTGCCATATCTACTGATCGCCGAGCAAATCGTTTGCTTAATCGGAGCATTAGTCTTCAAAGCAATCGATACGAGATTCAAATGGTGGAAAGCATGAAAGAGAACAAGAAATGCGTAGTTGTCCTCAGCGGCGGACCCGACTCAACTGTTGTCGCCTACTGGGCAAAAAAACACGGTTACGAGCTTTACTGCCTGAGCTTCAAGTATGGGCAAATCGCAGAGAAAGAAACGGAATGCGCTAGCAAAAATCGCCAAAAATCTTGGCGCCCCAATTAGGGTCATTGACCTCAGCAGCCTACGGGAAATCTTTTTAGGAGTCACTTCTCTTTGTGACCGAAACATCGAACTAACGTCGGAGTTCAGCCAACCAATTGTGGTCCCCTTCCGAAACGCCATATTTCTCTCCGTAGCCGTCTCATACGCGACGGCTGTCGGTGTAGGAAAAATCTTCTACGGCGCACATGGCAGCGACGCTGCAAATTACCCTGACTGTCGAGCGGAATTCTACAAGTCTATGGAACAGACGGCTAGGCTTGGCACAGAAGCCAGAATAAGAATCAACGCGCCCTTCAGCGACATCAGCAAATCCGAACTCATCAAGAAGGGCAAGGCGTTGGGTGTACCCTTCGAGCAGACATGGTCGTGCTACTTGGACGCGGAGAAGCATTGTGGCAAGTGCGAGTCATGCGTCAATCGCCAAAATGCTTTCAAACAGGCAGACATCGTAGACCCCACGGAATACTCAAGTAACAGTTAGGCTAGGAACCTTTCTAGCTTCGTTAACCCGATGATTTCGTCGAAATTCAGTCCCAGTGCATCCAACACTTGGTCAAAGGTGCTGTGCAGGTAAGCCACATATTTGTCTACGTCAACCTCGTTCTTCGACGCTAGCTCCACGGGCTTTACGTGTGGGGGGCGGATGGTTTTGACGAAGCGGATGAGGTCGCCTGCCTTGAGTTCCACGCCGCTCTTCTCAAGGATTTTTGCTGCTTTGACGTGCTGTGGTGTTGTCTTCGTGTAACGTTCAAGCTCCTCGCCCAAGACTACGCTGAAAGCCAATTCGTTTAGGTCTTCCCATTCTCGGCGTTTCAGCCTCAAGTATCGTTCGCGAACGATTTCTGCTATATCCTTTTTTGCCTTCTCGAAGTCCGCGGGTGTTTTTACTTGAGCGAGGCGTTCTTTCATCTGGTTAAACGCGTCCTTGATGAAGATGCGGTATATGTTTTTTCTTGCCAGTTAATCCTTTCACGTCAACGGAGCCGTCTTCGAGAACTCCCAGATAGTTCTTCTTACGGCTACTAAAAACCGCATAACGGTAGGTTTTGTCGACGTCTATGCCCATGTGCAGCTCATGCTCAGTGAATTGGGTGACCTCTTCAATTTGCTCTTTGGTTGGGTTTTTGAGAAAGAGGCTGTCTGTGTCGCCATAGAGCACTTGGATGCCCACATTGTGGCAGTGGTTCAGTATTTGGGTGATGCTGTGCCTGCCAACGGCTGCGGTTGCTTCCGCGACTGGCGGGCAATATAAGTCGAAGCTTTCGGCTCCGAAGACGCCGTAGCTCGCGTTCAAGATGACTTTAAGCGCGCCTTGAGCAACATTGTACCAGTCTCGCTGCTCCTTGGGCAGAGTCTTGTCTTTAGCGCTTGACTTTGTACCATGAAACCCTCAGGTCGCGAAGTGAGCCAATGAGGAGGCTTTCCATGGCTCGTTCGCGTGTGCACACCCAATGCGGTGTATTGGGCACAATGTTGCTTCTGCATTCTGGGTGCGGGCAAAGTATGGATTGATAGCCGAGGTTCCACACCTTAATTATGGATGGGTACAGGCTCGGGAAGTCCATGACTGCCACGTTGAAGTGGACTCCTGGCACGGGATCCACCACGATTGCGCCCTTGATATTTTTTGCCTTTGATAATGGCGGTTGTAGCAGTTTTGCCCTTCTTGCTGAGTATGTCTTCAGCGTTTGGGATGAGCATGTTCTTGTGGCGGTGTTCACGATGCATGAAATTGCGGATCCATCGGCTCACGCCTTGGCGGCTCACGTCTTCCATGGGCATGCTGCTTATGCGCGTCAAAACCAGAATCAGCTTCATGGCAAGTTCGTCTTCGAAACTCGTTAGTTTGTACGCGATTTCGCTGTCACGTAGGCAATAGGCGGCAAGTTCAGTGTAGTTTAGGTCGCCAATGGATTTTTCGGTCTTGATTTTCTCCAGTCCGATTACGGCTTTCCCTACATCGTTGAGGGTTACGTCTCTGTAGCGATTATTGAACGCGTAGATCTGTATGCTGCGATTAAAAAAGAACTTGTACAGGTCTATGTGGACGCCGTATTTGAGGAGGCAGACGCGCCTGCCAATTTCGATGGGCACCTCGTGTTTTGGCATACCCAAGTTGGCGGCTCGGTGCAGACATGTACCGCAGGTCGAAGTCGTCGCCATTAAAAGTCAGGATGAAGGGGTACTCCCAGAGAATGTCAAAAATGGCGCTAAGTAACTGCTCCTCGGTGTCAAAGTATTCGAGCTTCGCGTCTGGTGGGAGAATTGCGTTGCCTTCGCGCATCCCTAGACGTTTGAGAACAAGCACTTTTTTCTCGCCTTCCGAGTCGTAGAGGCTGCAGCAGACTACTGGGTAAACCGCCTCTCGTGGGTCGGGGACACGTGTGGAGAGAGGTGCGTAAACTTCGATGTCTATGGCTGCTCGGCGAAATTTAGGAGCAGGGTACTCCATGAGCCTTGCCCACTCCTCCACGTACTCGAGCTCTTCTGTGGTGGCGTCTTTGAAGAGGGCTTTGAGCTTGGTGATGGTTTTCTCTGCTTCTTCTATCACACATGGAATGAGGCTTGCCTTTCTTAATTTGGAAGATCATGCCCGGCAGAAATCGTGTGTCGTAAATGTAAGATTGATAATATTTTATTCTTGCTTCCCAGACTCTGATGTCCTCAGCATTCACCCGTGTACCAAGGATTTGTGGGAAATCTTCAGGAATTATGTCGCGTATGCTTCCCGCTGGTTTGCCGCCTATTGCTAAGGGGTCGTTGGTGACGATTTTTGTGAGCTTAACTTTCCTATCTGCAAGGGGGTCAAATAATTCCACAATTTCGCTGTGATCGTAGCCAGGATGCCCGATAACTCGCTCCATCTTGTTTAGATCATGGGGTGAAAGATTCGTGAGGCAGTACGGCTTGTGACCCGTGTTGTCGTACCAGAAGTAGATATTGCCAGATTCGGGTTCGTAAAGCTTAACCACAGCTTTTCTTTTGCGGCCATCATAGGTTGCTGAGACAAAGTAGGCTGCTGGCAGATCTTCAGGCGCAACGGGCGGGTAAACGGGGCGCTTGTGTGGCTTCTTTTCAGGTTCTGCCGCAAGCTGCGAGGGAGTAACTGATGCTTTCTTGTTTTCCTCCACCGGTTTTGGTGGTTCGCCGAAGTCGAAGAGGCTTCTCTGCTGTTTGGGCATCCTGAAACCAGAACCTTGCTACTTGTATGGGATGGCATTGACTAAAAGCTTTAGTGGCGAATTAGTAGCCTTTTGTCCTCTCCGTTAAGACTGTTTTCGGAGGGTTAGTTGATGGAAAATTTCGTTAGGTGTATCGAATTCTTATTAAAGCCACCCGCGCTTGGTTTGTGTGTGTATCTGCTTTGTTGAAGGACGCTTGGTCGTTAGCCGTAGAAACTCTCAGCTGGATTGAAATGCAGAAGCTGAGCGAACGCATGGCTTTAGCAAAAACCGTTAAGCAATTGGGCGTAAAAGACCCGGACGCAATCCGCCTAGCTTACGGACTGGTTGTCGAAACCGTTCGCCGCAAGAACATGATTGATAAGTTCATAAGCTGCCAGCTCAAGAAAAAGGACCTAAACGAATTCGACATGGGCGTTCAGGCTTTTCTGAGGTTGTATGTTTACCAAACTCGAGCCGCAAGGAACTGGGTTGGCTATGACCTCCGAGAAGCTGAGCACATCGCAAAACTTGGCAGAGCAATTCTGGGTTGGGAAACCCTCCGCGAAGTCGAGCCAGTCTTTGGGTTCATGTTAACCAGAAGAATTGAGCCAATTTTGGCGGATGCTAAAGACGAAGAAAGAGTCGCACTGCAGACATTTCATCCTGCTTGGTTCGTCAAATATTGCTTTAACCTTTTTGGCGTGAACGAAGCCGTCGCGTTCCTAGAAGGCAACTTGAAGCCACCCGAAACCTGCATCAGGCTGAGCACTTTACACGCACCGCAGGAGAAAATTCTGCAGAAACTTTCGGGTGAAGGTGTCAAACTAGAAAAGGTTGAACCTTTAGAACACACTTTCAAAGTGCTAAACGCCAAGACTCCTCTTAACCGAATCGACAGTTACCGACTGGGCTTCTTTTACATTCAAGATAAAGCTAGCTGCTTCGCCGCAGAAGCAGCCGACCCCCAGCCAAGTATGACAGTCCTTGATATCTGTGCCGCCCCAGGAGCCAAAACCACATACCTCGCGCAGCTCATGCAAAACCAAGGCGTCATCTACTCGCTGGACTACTCAAAACGCAGGATGCATGTGTGGCGACAGGAAGTGGGGCGCATGTGGGTAAACATCGCCGAACCAGTAATCGGGGATGCGCGAAACCCATTACCCTTTAATGTGGATGCGGATGTAGTAATTTTGGACCCACCTTGCACAAGTACCGGTGTCTTCGCCAAGCTTCCTGCAGCTAAATGGCGACTTACACCCAAGTCTATTGAAAAAATGGCGGAGATTCAATGGATGATGATTAACAACTGCGCCAACAAAGTCAAGACCGGCGGCAGACTGGTCTATTCGACGTGCACCATTACTGTTGAAGAAAACGAGATGATTATCCAGCGTTTCCTGGAAAAACAACCTGAATTCAAACTGGTTGACATTACGCCTAAGATGGGTTTGCCCGGACTTCGTGGGCTAAACAAGTGCCAGAGGCTTTACCCACATGTACACCACAGCAACGGGTTCTTTATAGCCAAACTACAGAAAACCTAAGCTAAGAGTGTAACCGACCAGCAGTTCTACTAGTTCAGCGAGAATAATCATTGCCCATGTTTGGCCGTCTCTTTTGCGTTTTTCACAGGCAAGCCAATTCTTCGACTTTCGAAAAGAAGCCATTAGAAGATGTAACGTTGAGGTCAGCGCCGTCTGAGCTAGCCGCCTTCATAGAACAACAGTTTACATTTGGGGCATTGTCTTAGGCTGACTCGCATCTGTTTCTTCTTTCCTACTTCAATTGTTGGTGTGTCGAGTTCCAGCGTTTCGCTATTGCATCTGGGGCAAAGTGTCCGCACCTTTTTCGACCTCTTAGGCGAATTCAGAATTGGAGCGTTTTGGTTTTAAAACTATTGGAAAAAAGAGAGACTGCAGTCTGAAGGGGGCTCATTCAGAGACACGATTATGGTCTTCACTTCAAGTGGCGCTCGCAACCGACGTACGACTTTAGCATTATAGCTTCAAAAAGCAGCATCAAAAAACTCAGAAAATACAATAAAAACGCAAAGCTTTGTAGGTAAAAAACCTGGACAAACATCAATGATAGTCTTCCGCTATATACTGGCATGTTATGAAAGTTTTAATCAGTTGATATGCACATATGCCTGATTACCCAGTGGGATTAACATGAACGGTCGTGAACCTGAAGAATTTCCAGTCCAAAATGTGAGATGCATAAGATGCCCCGACTGCGGCGAAGAAATTGTGATGGTACCCGTCCTCTCACAAATGATAGAATCCATAGAGAGCCACATCTCCACGCATAAGACACGATTTGAGACCCCTAGGAACGCGCTTCCACTCGATCGCCCTATAGTACCAAAAATCCGAGAGAACCTGACGGAGCAGGTGCTGCAAAGGGCCGCAGAGATAAGTGACGCGCTAAACAGAAACCAGACTTGGATTAACAAGGAATAGAACATTCCTGATTTTTCATGAGTTATAATTTTCCAGATTTCTCCAAAAGATTGAAGCCATTAAGTTAGCGACTTCTTTCCTAATTTACCCTCAAAACTCTGAACGTTAACGGATATCAATTGCTTTGTGAGTTGGCAATATCTTTAAGTTCTTTGGAGCCCTACAGCAGATTTGAGCGTATAAGCAATGAGATTTCGCACGCTGAGATTGAGCCCTGATTTTTTGATTAAGTTACTGCAAGGAAAATCTGGTTGCATCACCTCGAACTTGCCGGCAGATACCGAGCTGCTTGACCTAAAGTATGACCTTTTCTCTAATCAAGTCCTTGCGGTTATTAGGAGCGGCAGCTTCGAGGAAGTCGCTGAATCGCGTCCGGCGCCAGAATTCACTTTGACATTCACCACTGTCGGCAAATCGACACCTTTGCCAGCTGCAGCAAGCGTCAAACCCGAGCTAACCCCCCCTTTTGCTCCAAAATCTGAAGCTGCACCAATAAAGAAATCAGCACCTAAGCCCAGCGGCAACACAGGTATGATAGAAGAAGAATTCAGCCCAGACCAGCGCAAACTCTTAAGTTTCAGGCTTGAAGGCGATTGCGTCATCGTGAAACCCACGCAGTTCCTTAAGGCGGAGTGGGACGACATAAACGAGACCGTTCGAAGCCTAGGCGGAAAATGGGTCAAAGGCGACATTATCAGCTACTGGGCGATTCCACTGCAACAGTAAACGGCGCGTTTCCTATACCGTGCTGTTTTCGCCCTTTTCAGGAATAAGAACTTCAGTTAACTCAGAAATCTCTCCAGATAGCAGCTCCGCTTGCCTCAGGTCCCCGTGAACAAGCAGCGTCTTCTTAGGTTTAAGCACACGGACGAACTCAGTTAGTTCCACCTGATCCGCATGGCCCGAAAGCTCAACCTGCTCAAACTGTGCATAAACAGGTATCTTCTCCCCTTCTTGACGGAAAAATCTCTTTTCCTTCGCAAGCCTAAGCGGACTGTCCTCTGGAAGATACCCTGAAGTGAGAATGATGGCGTTGTCTTCGCCTTCCGCCCACTGTGCCAGCAAGCTGAGACTTGCACCGGCGTGGCCAAAACCTGAGGTGCAAACGACAATGGCGGGTTCTTCTATTTCCTCGGTTCTTTCAACTTGTTTCACGTGTTTATACTCGAAAGGCTGGGCTTGTTCTCGGATGCGTTCTGTGAACAGGTTTTTGTTGGCGTTGAAGAGCCCGGTTATCTTGCGTGCCAAGCTGGATATGGCATAAACGTTGTAGTTGGGGATAGCATGTTCTTCCATGGCATCATCTATGCGTTTAGACATTTCTTGGCTCCGGTGAAAAGCAAATGTCGGAATTAGAATGTTGGCGCGCCGTCGCATCTGACCTTGTAAAACCTTGAAGAACTGGCTGATTAACTCTTTTCTGGGCGGACGAACGCTTCCGCCATAAGTCGACTCCATAATCAAGACATCGGGCTCTTTTGGAATCACGCCCAGATTGCAGCCTTCCAAAATCTCGGAGTCATGAAGGCAAAAATCTCCAGTATAGATGACGCGTTTGCCTTCAGAAATGATACTGGTAATTCGCGCTCCTGCAACGTGCCCCGCAGGCAGCAGTTCGACAGTCATCCCTGGCAAGTTGACGGATTCGCAGCTTTGCCACCAGATGTCCTTGATTTTGGTGACGATTTGTTCGTCATATTCTTCGTTGCCTTTGGTTTTCTGGATTTTTATCATGTCTGCAAGAAGGTCAGCGGTGATGTCGCGGGTAATTTTTGGTCCGATAATGAGCTGGTTGTTCCGAGCTTTCGCCAATCGTGGAAGGCTTCCAGAGTGATCGAGATGAGCATGGCTCATGATTGTGGCGTCAAAATTCTTTGGATACTCATCGGTGACGCCTTCGAGTTTTATGCCGTAGTCTAAGGAAACCTTACATTGGTCTGTTTCCAACGCGATGCAGGAGCCGCCGACTTCACGGGCTGCTCCGAGTACTCGGATTTTCAATGGCCGTCTTTCCTACGTAAACGCAATTGGCTAAGACCCGAATGGACGCCTTTTGCACAGAGTAGGCTCCAGAAGGGATTGCCCAAAGGTTTGTTGTTTCCTAGTCTTCGCATCGAATATTAGTCTATCTGTGGATGAGAAATGACGCATTTATCCACCTGCAAGGGGTGCTGAATAGGCCCTATTACCATTTCGGGTTCCTGCGCCTCATCGTAACAGCATAACAATCATCGCTCCCTCCACAGGTCTTTTCATGCTTCTCAGTGCTGTTCCACCGAGCAATCTGGAAGAATTCTCTTGCTCGCTTTGGGATGTCCGGCAAGTCATCAATGAAGAAGCCGCCCCCAAACCCAAAAAGCTTCTGGCGTTGCAAAATAGACCATTTGCAGAGCTCCCGTCCACCAATGGTGCGCAACGTCTAAGCTTCTGGCTTTGAGCTATTGTTGCCATGTGGGGAGTTTCTTGTACCAGCCGGTTTTTTGGATAGGGTGGTCGGGGTTTTTGCCAAGGCCTCTGCCAAAAGTTTAGCCTATGCCAAACCAAACCGCAAAAAGGAAAGTGTCCGGACAGGAATCTGCAAACTCGAATAGGAAAAAAGCAGAGACGAATTACTACTTTGAACCGCTCGGTGTTGCCCGCATGTACCCGATGCTAACGCTGACACGATGACTTGACTAGATGAAGCTGCATTTTAAACACTACGGTCTCTCACAAGTCTCTCGACATCGACCCTTCTTGCGCCCAATATCAGCAGATGCTTTTGTCTGGAAGTTGCGCCGGAAACAAGCTCGACCCTGCTACCGAACAGTCTCGTGAATTCTTTGAGGAGTTCCTTGTTCGCTTTGCCCTTGGTGGGCTCACCAATGCAGCGGACGACAATTTCGTCGCAGTCGACGGTCATTTCGAATTTTTGGCTACTAGGTTTTACGAAAACCTCGATTATAGTGCCATCTTTGGTTTCTGTCAGTCTCATGCGGCAATACACTCAGCTTCAGGTTTGTCTGACAGCGCCCAGCTGAATTTTTTCTGAAGCGTTTTGGGGTAGAACTTGGTGATGTCGAACTTAACTTTTTTAGCCCATTTCACGTACGCCGTCGGGTCAATGTATGATTTCAGCGAAGTACCCAAATTGTACTCCTTGGCTTCTGTACTAAGATGCAGGTCAAGTTTGGCCTTCTTGATTCTGACTTCGAGGCTGTCGGTCTTCTTACCTTCCGCCTTCTTAACCGTCAATTTTGCTTGGAGTTCTTTTAGCCTTTCTTCTTTTTTGGCTAAGCGGTCGTCAAAGGTTGGTGGGACTTTACGCTTGTGGTTTGCTACTTCCGCGACTTTGAGGTTTGCTTCCTTTGCAGCGTGGGCTTTTAGGTAATCGGGGTCTTCCTTTGTGACACCGCTTTTCTGTAGTTCTTCCTTGACTGTTTTGGTGCATCGCCAGGTACGGAATACCTTCGCTGTTAGCCCTGACATTTTTTCGCTGAGGAAGCGAGAAACGTTCTTGCTGTCGATGCCTTCGAACAGGTACTCTTTGCTGTTTTTGGCAAAGTAATCTATGTTCCTGATTACCTCTGGTGGCGCCTTTACTTGCTTAACCCAGCGTACCGAGTCTTTGCCTAAAAAGTCAAAGTGGAGCGTGTCTCCTACGACTTTGATGTGTTCTGCACGCAGGGTGATGGCGCCTACCGTGTCGGCTTCGTCGGGGTCTTTTTCGTCCCCAACCCTCATGTTCGGGTTCAAGATAAGCCAGCATACAGTTGCCACTTTCCTGCGTGTTTCGTCTTTGGAGTCAAGGTTCCGCAGAATATGGTTCTCGATTTTGTCTATCTGCTTTCCTAAAGTTTCGGCTTTTTTGAATTTCTCTTTTTCTCGGTTCTGCTTTAGAAACGCCGTGTCCGAGAACCAGACATACTTGATTTTGCCTGTGAGTTTGTCTTCCCATTTGGCAACGTACATTTTGTTGGGTTCCCAAACAACGCCCTTCCAGTTGCCCGGCGGCACTGGCACATCTTTGGGCAGGTTGAGAGTGATGTCTTCTTGTCGCGGTCCTTCTTTCCATTTGCCCCGTTGAGGATGGTCGCCGCGTCCAGCGAAAAGGCAGGAGGGCTCTGCGGTCCAGTTGGCAATTTCCAGCGATTGTCCATCCACTTCAGCGACGGCATATTTGGCTTTGAGCTCTTCCCGTTTGACTTTGCGTTGCTCGGCGAGCGCCTTCTTTTCTTCTGGAGCCATGTTTAGCTTCTTTTGCTTTTCCTGTTCCACGAACGATAAGACCTCTGAAAAGTCGATGTCTGCATTAACCGAGTCATTCATGTTGCCGACATCACTATTAACGCAGTTCTCGATCTTCTGTAGGTATTCCTGTGTAAAAGTACCCAAGAATCCCTTTGTGGGGTTTTCCTTCTTAAGCTGCTCTAGGAATTCCCGCATGAAGTTTCTCATGAAAACTTTGTCTGGCGGCGACGCAGCAGACTGTCTTTTGCGTATCCACGCTACAGCCATCTGCTCGCTTTTCGCCGTTAAGTCTATTGTGTTTCCGCGGATTTTGACGGAGAATCCCTTTGCTTCGTACTGAGGGACGAATATTCCATTGTGCTTTAGAGTCTTCAAAACGTGCTTCATTTTGTACAACTCGTGTTGGCGCGTCTAATTTGCGATTGGAAACTTTGCCACTTTTCCATAGTTTTCTATGGAAACTCGCTTAAAAACTTTGAGTTAGAAGGGACTGGTCTACTCAAAAGAAAATCAACGATTTCTTGCCCGCTCGTTTCTTCTTGAGTTCGTCATAGACTTTGTCAACCATTTTGCGTTCTACGTAGCCTTTATGGGGTCGGAAGCCTCCTCCGAAGCCCCCTGGGATGTGCATGAGTTCGTGGACAAGCGTTTTCTCTTTGTCTTCTGCCGACATCTTATCATAGATTTCCGAAATGACCTCTATGGTATAGGCTGGCGGCATGTTCAGAACCCCTTGCCAAAGCTTGCCCAAGCCGTGAATTCTTGCGATAGTACGCTTGGATTTGCTGCCCTTGCTCCGGACACAATAAACGAACTGTGGAACTACATGGAAAAATTCGCATTCTGTTGCGAGCTGGTCAATCTGCTGTTTAATTTCGGGCGCTTCGTAGTACTTTATGGGCATTCCAATCTCCCCTAGTCTAACTGAGGAATTGTAGTCTCAGAGTTAAAACTCCTTCCGTTCGAATCCGAGAAGAGCAAGTAAACTCAGCAGCAGCAAGTGTCCGAGGGTTTTCAGTGTTTGAGCAGCTTTTTGAGTTCCATCCAGAACGTCGCTAAAAAAGCCACAGCCAAAAGTATGCCCCAGTTGAGCAGGCTTAAGCTGGTGATTTTCAGCGACGCGTGAATGTAAGTCACGTTCGTGCCCACAACCAGAGTTGCTGCAACCACAAGTGACCACAGCAGCATAAGCTTGTTCGAGAAAAGCCCCAGCTTAGCCAGAGGCTCTCTTTCTGACCGCAGATTAAGCGCCAAGAAGACGTGACCGACCATCCAGGTCGCGAACGCCATTGTCTGTGCCGTTTCTAAGTCGCCCGTGGAATACCAGGCATAGAGATAGGAAGTGGTAACGGCTGCAAAGAGACTTAGGGCGCCAATCGCCATGATCGTTAGCATAGGTCGGTTGGTAAACTTTTCCGAAGGCAGCGCAGGTGGCCTCTTCATGATGCCAGGCTCCTCGGGCTCCGCCACAAACGTCGCAGAAGCAGCCAAGTCCATGAACAATTCTAGCACGATAATCTGAATTGGTGCAAAAGGCAACGGAACACCTAACGCTACGGGCACTATGAAGCTGGCGACCAAAGCGATTTTGCATGCAAGATAATAGCACACGCCCTTTCGGAGGTTGGCAAAGATTTTCCTCCCCTCCTTCACTGCCGCAGTTATTGTTGCGAAGTTGTCGTCTGACAAAACAACGTCTGCCGTCTCCTTAGCCACGTCCGTCCCGCGAACACCCATAGCAATGCCGATGTGAGCCTCCTTGAGCGCTGGGGCATCATTGACCCCGTCTCCTGTTACCGCCACGATTTCACCGCTTTCCTGCAGCAGCCTTACCAACCTCAACTTTTCTTCGGGCGTAGTCCGAGCAAAAATGAACGTGCTCTTCAGCTCGACTGTTAGTTCCTGGTCGCTGAGGCGGGCAATTTCTTCTCCCCGCAAAACCTTGGTAGTGTCAATTCCCACTTGCGCGGCGACTGCTTTGGCGGTTTCAGGATGGTCGCCCGTAACCATGATCACTTTTATGCCTGCCTCTTGGCAGGTGAGGATGGCTTTCCGCACTTCCTGCCGCGGCGGGTCTACAAAGCCGACAACGCCTAGGAAAATGAAGTCGTGCTCCAGATTCTTTTTCTCAGCTTCTTTAGAAGGGCTCAGTCGGCGATAGCCAAAAGCCAAAAGCCTCTGACCTCTGCGAGCCAGACCGAGGACCGCGGTTGCCACCTGAACTCGCAAATCTTCGGTGAGATCGGTCTCCTGTCCCTCAAGAAGAACCTTCGCAGAGTTCGCCAAAACGTTCTCTGGAGCGCCGCTGCTCAACAGAATCAGTCCATTTCCCATCTGATAAAGGTACGAGGCGAGTTTGCGTTCGTTGTCAAAGTCCATTTCATCTTTGAGAATCCATTTTTGCCGCAACTTAACAACATTTGAGTTTCCTTCCTTGACTATCTCCAAGATAGCCTGCGACATTGGGTTGCTGAAATCCGCGGTTGACGATAGTGCAATCACGGGATCGATTGCGAGCAGAGCCGTTTTAAGTGCCTCTTTCTCGTTAGGTCCAAAGTTGCCTTTATGGCTGATTTTATGGTCGTAGTAGAGGGTTTCTACATGCATTTTGCCCTCAGTTATTGTGCCGGTCTTGTCGGTGGCAATCACTGTGGTGCTGCCCAAGGTTTCCGCAGCCCGTAGATGTTTTACAATGGCTTTCTTCCGGGAGAGGGTGTAGGCTCCAACGCCCAAAACCATAGTGATTATGATGGGCATCTCCTCCGGAATCGTAGCGAAAGAAAGCGCCAGCCCATAGAGAATCGCCTCTGTCGGATTCATTCCTCTCAGGAAGCCCAACACAGGAATGAGGATGCTGAAAAACAGGGCAATCCCGATGAGCGTCTTTGACAGCTGTTTCATGCCCAGCTGCAGCGGCGTCTTGGGTTCTTTCGTGGCTTTGGTTATCCCTGCGACTCTGCCAATCTCCGTCATTACGCCCGTGGCGGTGACCAATCCTTTTGCGCGTCCTCTCGTCATCATGGTTCCCGCGAAAACCATGTTCCGCTGTTCATTGACCCGCGTATCAGCAGGCAATATTTCCGTGCCGTCTTTGGCTACGGGGAACGACTCGCCAGTCAAAGCAGACTCATCCGCCTCTAAGCCCACGGCGTCAAGTAGCCTTGCGTCGGCGGGCACACGGTCACCCTGTCTGAGTAGAAGAACGTCACCAGGAACAACCTCTGCCGTGGGCACCTCGGTTGACTGTCCGTTTCGGAGAACCGTCGTGGTCGGTGAGGCGAGCTTCCTGAGGGCGGCGATGGATTTTTTGGCTCGATACTCGTTCCACACTTCGACGAGGACGAGGATGGTGACGATCGCTATGATGGTCAAAGAGTCCGTGAGGTTGCCTTGGTTTACTATGCCATAGAGAACGCCTATGACTAGGAGTAGAAGTATCATGGGTTCAGTTATTTCTTCGCGCAAAATAGACAGAAAACGGGTTTCTCGCTCCGCAACTAGCCTGTTCGGGGCGTACTTGGCAAGTCGACTGGTTGCCTCATGTGTAGTTAGCCCTGTCTCTGGGTTCGTGCCCAACGCATTAAGCAGGTCCTGCGGCGACTGCGCGTGACTTTGGCTCATTCCATGGCTCCTAGAATCTTGCTGACTTTGTAGTCCTCAGAGTGGTTTTAGGTTTTTGCTCTCCACATTTGGCGATATAGCATCTGTAGTAGAATTCCTTTCGTTTAGCCTCTCAGCAAACTGTTCTGTCGTTCCTGCAAAGGAATAACTCCGGATTTTTTGTTCTCACAGAACAATATAAGAGAATTACACAAAACTTTATAACATTCCCAGACGTTGTGCAAGGTAAAAGGTGCAACAAGATGAAAATCGGCACATACGTGTTCCTACCAGAGAAAGCTGAAGGTTTTGACTTTCACTTATTCCGCGTTAAACCTGAAGTCGGCAGACGCATGCCACCGATGGAAGATATGTACAGCAACATTGCCATATTCGGAGACAACGTCACCGCACGAAACCACCCAGACTGGATCTCACAGTCACCATTGGGTCCCGCATGGAGAACCAACAACAACTTTAACGTCCGCTGGGACATCCTCTGCCACACACAGCCCGAACATAGAGCAGAACAACTAGATTACATCGAAGATGTCGCTAGACACAGCCCAGGAGTCTGGCTGAATAGCATCCATTTTGCAGAGCACGGACACTGCACATGCCCAAGATGCAACGAGAAGTGGAAAAAAAGCGGTTTAAGCTGGCTCGAGTGGCGCAGACAGGAAGTCACCGAGTACATGAAGGAAGTCAGTGAACGAGTACGCGACCGCGCAAAGAAGAAATTCGTAATAGGTGTCCTGCCAGACCCTGTAACGAGCTACGAGAGATTCGGCATTAACTTCGACGACCTCGCACCCCTGACCGACGAATTCCTCGTGGTTATGTTCAGCAAGAACTATGCAACTCCATGGTACTGGGAAATGCTTACCCGTGCCTTCAAAAAGACATTCAAAGAAGTGCCGCTGAACATTTCGCTCTACGTGTTCGGTCCAGGAGATGACCCGAAAGAAGTCCCAACTCCGAGCGAACTACTCACGGTTTCAGTCCGAATGGCACGCGCCGGCGTCGACAACATCCTCTACCTCACCGAAAAAGCCAGCCAGCTACGTGACTTCCAGAAAGCAGCAGTCGACAAAGTCGAACTTCGCGAACGCCTCAGAAGCTACGGCGGCCAACCAGTGCAGAACTACCTTGACTTCGTCAAGGGCTGGGAACAAATCGTTCAGTAAACCGCAAAGCCAAAAGCACGCAAAAACCATACTGGGCAGCGTCTCAAAACCTGCCTTTCATTCTTAATAAATTTTTTCAATTTCTCCGTCTTCACCCCGCTTCTCTCGCCAGAGAAGAACCGCAAAATCCATAACGGTGCTCAACAATTAAACATTCGAGAACTTAGATGCTCACATTAAGCACAGTCAAAATTAAACCGCCGAAAGACGCTAACATCATCTTGGGGCAGGCACACTTCATCAAGACCGCCGAGGACCTCTATGAAGCCCTCGTCAATGCCGTCCCAAGCATCAAATTTGGCTTAGCTTTTTGCGAAAGCAGCGGACCCTGTCTTGTACGCAGCGAAGGGAACGACCCTGAACTAAAATGTCTCGCCGTAGAATCAGCACTGGAACTCGCTTGTGGGCATAGCTTTCTTATCTTCATGCGGAATGCTTATCCCATAAACGTCCTAGACAAAGTCAAAGCTGCTCCCGAAGTCTGCAGTATATACGTCGCCACGGCCAACCCGCTTGAGGTCGTAGTTGCCGAGACGGAGCAGGGCAGAGGCATTATGGGCGTGGTAGATGGCTTCAAAGCTAAAGGTGTAGAAACGGATGAAGACGTCAGAGAACGCAAAGAGTTACTCCGCAAGATAGGCTACAAACTCTGATTAGAAAGGGTTCGACCCGAAATGCTTTTTACTTCTCTTAAACATCAAAAGCTAAGAACTTTCAAGGGCGATTTTCATGAGCGCAATTGACCAGGCAAAACTGTTGGAAACACGCAGGCAGCGGCTTCTGGAGCAGCAGCAACAAATCCAGCAACTCCGGTTGAAAATGAGCAAGATCAAGCATAAAATTGCAGTTATCAGCGGCAAAGGTGGAGTAGGCAAAAGCACCGTAACAGTAAACTTGGCTGCAGCTTTCGCAAAAAGTGGTCATGCAGTGGGCGTTTTGGATGCGGATATTCATGGTCCGAGTGTTCCGCGGCTTTTGGGGTTAACGGGGCAGCAGTTGAAGGTTGGCCCTCCAGGCGCTTTCCCTGTGTCTGGTCCTCTGGGCATGAAGGTTATATCAATAGATTTCTTCCTGCCTGAGGAGGTCCCGACCATTTGGCGTGGGCCACTCAAGATGGGTGCCATACGCCAGTTCCTTCAAGACATCGTATGGGGCGACTTGGACTTACTATTGATCGATTTACCGCCGGGCACGGGCGACGAACCCCTGACAATTGCACAGTTTTTGCCCGAAATGGATGGAGTCATTATAGTCACAATGCCCAACGAACTCTCAAGTAGCATAGTCAAGAAAGCCATAACCTTCGCGCTAAGACTTAACATGCCCATCATAGGCGTAGTCGAGAATATGAGTGGCTTCGTCTGTCCGCACTGCGGAAAAAAAACAGAGATTTTCCAGTCAGGCGGAGGAAGAAGAATGGCAGAGGAAGCAGGCGTAGCATTTCTAGGAAGTATTCCGATTGACCCAAAGGTGGGCATTGACGCTGACAAGGGTAAACCTTTCGTGATTTCTCAACCCGAATCCGCTGCCTCAAAGGCGTTTATGGAGATTGTGAATCAAGTCGAAGAATACCTTAAACAGAAGGCGCAACAAAAGAAACCCTCTTTAAAAACACCAGGCGTTTAGGCATAACCCAAGGTTGAATAAATTCAAAAATATACTTATAAAAATGGAAAAGAGTTGGAGAGCTCAACCGTCAGTGTCGTTGCTCTGCCAAGCTTATGGTTTTGAAAGCGTTATCTCTATCGTGGAAACCATTCTGGATTTGGTCTCGCCTTCGCGTGGTGGCATCTCAGCTGTGCCGATGGCTATGCTTTTCACTTTGAGTTCTTTTATGAATCGGCTGCGCGTGATTTCGGCAACATCAACTGCCGTGGTTATTGCTTGACCTCTGGCTTTCAAAGTGATTTCTTTGTTGACGCCTGAAGAGAACGCCGTGATGATGGCAAGGACATAGCTCATTGGTGGTTTGTTTCCGACGAAGATGACATCTTGTTGTTTTTCCGTATTTTCATCCTCCTTTATTTGTTGTTTGTGCATGTAGGTAACGCCCTGTGTTTTCTCTCCGAATGCACAGAACGTTGATTCCTTAGTGTTTAAACTAGAATATAAACTGAACCAGGATGTTGCAGTAATCGTCGGCAATATAATGAGTGCTTTTGCTGAAGTTTCAGCAGCAAACTGGAACTCTTAGCATGGTTAATTGGCTTTCTACGTTTGTTGACTGAAAAGATTGCAGTGCATCAAGTTTTTGTTTGATGAACGACTACGTATTTAAGATTCACATGGGCAATATACATGGTTAAGGATGAGGGTTAATGGAGCCTAAAAGTGAGAAGCTCATAGCATACAACATCCTGAACAAGAAAATAGTCAGCAACGGATTCTGTACTTTGTGCGGTGCCTGTGAAGCAGCGTGTCCCACTGGGGCTATCTCGGTGGAGGATGGGACTAACCGTCGTTTGCATGACTGCTCCGAGGACTTGGACACCTGCCCAATTTGTTATGAAACGTGTCCGCACTCGGAGGCTCTACTTCTCAGAACACTCAAATGTGTATCCGACGCACCAGAGAAGAACGAAGCGTTAGGATACTACAGAAAGATAGTTCTGGCTCAAGCCACGGACCCGAAGTTGAGAGCTTCAAGCCGAGGCGGGGGCGTCGTGACTTCGCTTCTAACTTACGGCGTTGAAAGTAAGAAGTTCGATAGCGCCATCGTCTCCAAAGCGGAGGCTGAAAACCCCGCCAAACCGAAAGCCTCTGTGGCTTTGGTGCCCGACGATATTCTTTCTGCCGTCGGCAGCAAATTCTTCCCGTCACCGGTGGCTAAGGCTTACGGCAGCGCAGTCTACAGCTACGGTAAAACAAAGATTGCATTCGTCGGTGTACCCTGTCACGTCTTGGCCCTTCGTAAGCTTGAAGCTTGGCGCCACAAGATAGGCAGCAGCTTGGCTATAACCATTGGGCTTTTCTGCTTTGGCACGTTCTCGATGGGTCCACTGCTTAAGTATATAGAAGACAACTACCAAGTAAAACCCTCAGAAATCAAACATATACGTCTTTCAAATAAGTTCGTCGTACAAACCGACAAGCAAACAATTCGTATACCTGTTTCAGAAATTGAAAGCCACATCATGCCGAGCTGTCGAACGTGCACAGACTTCACCGCGGAACTCGCGGACATATCAGTCGGTAGCGCCTACCCGCTTGAAGAATGGTCTACCGTTATCATTAGGACCAAAGCGGGAGAAGGCTTCTTCTACGAAGCAGTAGAAAAGGGCGTAATAAACACCTGGGTGATTCAGCAAGAACCAGAAGTGTACGAACGCGTAGTTCGAGCAGCCATGCAGAAGAGAACCTCTGCTCTGCAAGAAGCCAAGAAGATGGAGGAGAAATTCGGTTACCTCCCAGTCCTGATGCTCAGGGAAACCGATATATCCGCGAATATAAAAGTGGCCGACATCATGACCAAGAACGTCAAAGTTGTGCACCAGAACACTACTGTCGCCGACCTTTTGGACCTTATGGCGAAACAGAGGCACATAGGCTACCCGGTGGTGAACGATTCAGGTGAGCTCACAGGAATAATAACCTTGGAAGAAGCGTCTCAGGTTAGTAATGACAAGAGAGCTGAGACCACAATCGGGCAAATCCTGAAGCGAGAACCCGTTTCAATTCACCCTGAAGACTCAGCGCTCGCCGCATTCAAGAAAATGAGTAAATTCGAAACAGGGCGGGTCCTTGTTGTTGACCCCGCGGAGCCCAAGAAGCTGCTAGGCATGGTTACCAAGAGCGATTTAATGCATACACTGATCAAAGAAAGTCCCTGATATCTACGCCCTACCTCTCTCCGGTCTGAGAGCTACATTAGCAATTCTGGAGATTCTCGTTTGTTGTGCGTTGAAGCAGGAATCCAAAATGCTCTTCAAGTACCTAAGGGCTGATTGTGCCCAGGTAGTCTGAGTTGTTTGGTGCACCTCGACATGATGTTATTGCCTGGCTTATCTGCTCTCCAATAACTTGCGCTGTAATTGGCAGGATGCACGCCCATCAAAGATATTCTATGTAGCCCAAAGCCGAATGAACGTTATCTTTTGGAGACCAAGACCGTTCGCTACCTGTTTGATGTCTAGAATTACGCGGCAACAAGGTTCGACTTGCCAACTCCAATGTATTGTTCAAAATTGGCGGTGTCTCCAAAAGCCAAACTTGTTGTTCCCTTTTTTTGATTCCGGTAACTCGTCAACAAGTGTCTCGTAACTTGAAGTGAAGTTCTCAAAGGTGCTGGTAGTTCCTTACGCTTGCATCAAAGTGCTTTTCTGATTTATTGACTGGTGAAAACATGGTTATTCAAGAATTGGCTTGAGGATTTCGGTCAGAATCGGCTTAGCCTTGTGTTTTGAACCGCAGCATTGCGGCTATTCCGCCGAAAGCGTTCTTCAGCATTAAGCCTTCCTCAGTTACTGCCGAAATAACTTCTACATCAGTGTTTGAGTACTCGGCGATTTGGGCTAAGTCATCAATTATGTCTATCTTCTCGGATATGGCTAAGCTTGGTGCCGTGCATTTGGGACATGGTTTTCCCGCGAGTCCCTGCTCAAACGTGGATAAGTCTGTACTTTTGACGGTGTGCTGCTCTGAATAGCCGCAGGCACTGCATTTGACAGTAACACGTGAAAGGTCAAGCCCCTCCGACAGCAGCAGCATGCGGACCGCCCCAGATTCGAGGGATCTGCGTACCTCTACTTCTCCGTAGGTGATCATGCCTGTGTCGTGTCCGACTTCGTAAAGGAACTTTTGCATAAGCTCTTTTTCTTCTATATACCGAACTTTCTTCATGATTTCGGGTGCTTTGTCGACAACCTCTTTGACGCCTTGCTCTTCGACGTATGCTGTATCGACGACATCGAGAATTTTGTTTTTAAGCTGGTAGTTGAGGTACTCGCCCTTCTGGAAATCATACTTCGTCGGCCCTGGTCCCGCAAGAATGATGCCCTTGAGTGTTTCAATTGGCAGGAAAATCTCATTCGCGTGCGCCCCCACGCGTGTGAAGTATTCATTGAGCTGCATGTCCCTGAGGCGTTCGTAGCGTCGCGCGGATTGACCGCCAGCGCGTGTCTTGCCAGATACACCCGAATACATCTGACGCACGATATCTAACCGTTTGCCTTGTAACGTGGCTATTGTGGCGTCCGACGCATCGACGAGCAGTATGCCGTAGGTTTCTTTTTCCCGCAGCATCTCCTGTAGGTGCTCTGTATGGAAGCGTGAATCACATCGGTACAGGAAGATTTTGATAGGTTCTGGAGGAGTGATGACGTAGGTTTCCATGCGTTCAGTGCCTGGTCCACCGCCATCTTGTGGGAGCATTCCACAGAAAATTACGATGCCCTTTTCTCCGGGGTCCTTGAAAAGCTTAAGCCGTTGCTGGACTTTGACCAGAGCGTCGAGTACGTTTTTTCGTGTGACGTTGCTCTTGATGTTGCTTGCGGTTCCGTATTCTTCGCGTAGCAGGTTAATGGCGTCGCTAATTTGTTTGCCAGGCGGAACGTAGAGCGTGATAAGTTCTGTGTGGCTGCCCTCTTTGCTTCCCAGCGTGCTCAGAGTCTTTCGTAGGCGGAACAACTCCAGCGAGGTTTTTTTTGCGGTGCTCAAACTCTCTCACGAAGTGTTAGTGGTTAAACTATACTTTACGTTGCTTTTATTCAAATAAAAGTTATGATGAGGAAAAGGTAAGGTTATGTTGCGCCGATGGCTTCCTTCAAGTAAGCCTTGAATGGACCGAGTTTTCCGCCGTAGTTTCCTGAGCTGATTTTCATGACACCAGGGTAGCATGCAGCCGAGGTTACGCCTTGCTTCATGGCGTTTTTGATGGCATCCAAGTTTAGGCCGTTTACGACGATTTCGTAAACGCAGGTTACACCTTCTGGGACAACAGTATCCGGCACTAACGTGCGCAACGTTGGGCAGTATGGGTGGTTAGTTGAAGCCTTCAGTTTGTACTTGAGTGAGCCAGCTTTGCTTCCAGCACGGCAGACTCCGCCTGGGAATATCATGATTACGTCTGGAGCGTTAGCACGTATAGCGTCTGCCGCCGCTTCTGCAGCTTTCAGTCCGGCTTCTTGGCTTTCAGCGAATATCATGAAGTTGCCGCCCGCGATTCCTTCTTGGGCGCCGAAGCCATCTTCGACAATGAAGTTGCCTTCCATAACTGGGATTTTCCAACATTTTCTGCCGCCGACTAAAGCTTTCTTTTGAAAGCCATCGCCGAAGTAGCGCAGACTGCTTCCGACTTTGAGGACTCGTTTGCCGGGTAAACCGTTGAAGGCAGCGGTTGTGGGGCAAGTTAAGGTGCATTGTCCGATGCGTTCCATGAGTTGATGCTTGAGTTCAAAGCGGTCGCGATTATAGATTTGAATGAGTATTCCGGGTCTCTTGTCCGGAGTCTGGTCTGCTGGAACTGCACGCTCAATGGAAGCTTCTGCAGAAGCAGCTATCACACTTGTGGCAAAACCGGTTGTAAGGCTCGCTGCGATTTGTGCCCACTTTTCGTTTTGGGCGGTTATGAGTACGCGTCCTACCCAGAGTGGGAACATTTCTGCGAAGGTGTCTTGGATTTTGACGGTGTTTCCTGCGGGGGATTTGACGGTGTAGACTTTTTCTTTGTCGTCGTAGCCGAGGATTTCCAGCTTAATATTGTCGGTTGACATGAGTGAAACCTTGAAGTGTGTTGTATCCGGTATGATTTAAGAGTTTTCATGGAGAGTCATGCGGTTTGTTTGAGTTTTAAGGCAGCATTTGTCGTTTCCTATGAGTCTCTGTGGCATGTTTGTAGAGTGTAACGGTGTCGTGTCTGGTAAGACTTTTCAATAAGTGCCTCACTATTCAAGGTGAAGGAGCGTAACACAGTTGAGCACAGCGAAACCCATAATCCTCAAACTGGGCGGATCAGTAATCACAGATAAATCTGGAGAATTAGCCGCCAAAACTGAAGACATAAACCGCATAGCAGAAGAAATAAAACGGGCAGACTTAGATAACCTAATTATCGTGCATGGCGGAGGCAGCTTTGGTCACCCCACCGCGCAGAAATGGAGCCTAAAAGAAGGCTACAAAGAACCCACTCAGAAACTCGGCTTCGCTGAAACGCATCACGTCATGACCGTTCTCAACGGCCTAGTAATGGATTCCCTCGTCTGGCACGAAGTTCCAGCTGTCAGCTTCGCACCTTCGACGTGCATCATTACCGAAAACGGCAGGATAAAAAGCTGCGACAGTCCAATTCTGGAGAAAATGATGAAAATGGGGTTAACACCCGTTCTCTACGGCGACGCAGTTATGGATGACAAGATTGGTTTCACTGTGCTCTCCGGAGACCAGCTCGTTGCTTACCTGGCCGTTAAGATGAAAGCTGAGAAAATCGTTATAGGTGTTGACACCGATGGACTGTATGAGGCAGATCCCAAGGTGGACAGTACAGCAAAGCCTTACTTGCGCCTGAATCTGGAGCAGCTGAAAAAGGTACAGGTGAAAATTGGCAAAGCCCAGACGACCGACGTGACTGGTGGCATGGCCGGAAAAATTGCAGAACTAATCCCTGCAGTTGAGGCTGGAATCCCAGTGCAGATTATGAACGCCACGAGGAATCTCCGTGTGCTGCGAGGCCTCACAGGCGAACGGATAGAAGGCACTCTCATAGAGAAGGCGTAGAAGTGGCTGAGGAAACTCGCAAACGAAAAGCAGAACACATAAGAGTCTGTTTGGATCAAAAAGCCCAAGCGAAGGAAGCTACCACAGGCTTCGAAGACGTCCAGTTCGTGCACAAGGCTCTCCCTGAAATTGATAAGCAAAAAATCGATTTATCCAGTTACTTTTTGGGGCACAAGTTCGAGGCTCCTATCGTCGTTGGCGCCATGACGGGCGGCATCGCGGAGGCTAAAGAAATTAATGCTAACATAGCACAAGCTGTAGAGCGCCTGGGTTTAGGCATGGGTTTAGGTAGCCAAAGAATAGCTATCCAGAACCCCAAGGTATCGGAGACTTTTGCGGTTGCGCGAAACAAGGCCCCAAGAGCATTCCTAATAGCTAACATCGGTGGTGTCCAGTTGGTCAACGGCTACGGCGTAACCCAGGTCAAGAAAGCGGTAGAAATGATAGGCGCGGACGCTTTGGCAATTCACCTAAACTCCCTGCAGGAGGCTGTGCAGCCTGAAGGGCAAGCCAATTTTGAAGGCGTGCTGGCGAAAATAGCTGAAGTTGCTGGTGACTTGGATGTTCCAGTCATTGTGAAAGAGACAGGCTCCGGTATAGCTTGGGAGGAAGCGAAGACCCTAGAAGCAGCTGGCGTGAAAGCCATTGACGTGGGTGGTCTTGGCGGAACGAGTTTCTCCGCAGTTGAGTTTTATCGAACCAGACGGGAAGAAAATAATGTTCGGCGTTTTCTGGGCGAGGTTTTCTGGGACTGGGGGATTCCAACGGTCGCGAGCCTCGCAGAAGTCACCCAGACAGTGAAAATTCCGGTGATTGCTTCAGGCGGTGTACGGGACGGCATCGATATAGCCAAAGCCCTCGCTCTAGGTGCCAGCCTGGCAAGTTTTGCCCAGCCTGTTCTGGAAAGCGCGGTTAAAAGTTCAGATGCAACGGAAAAGCTTCTTTCGCTCTTCATAGAGGAACTGAAGAATGTGATGTTCCTCGTCGGTGCGGACCGCGTCGAGAATCTGATTAAGGTTCCCCTCTTGGTCCGTGGGAAAACTGCTGAATGGCTCAGACTACGAGGCTTTAGAGTTGAAGGTTACGCGAGAAGAGAGGCAAAATAGACGGTGGATATAGAAAAGTTCCTTGCTGAGAAAGCTCCACTCATTGACAAAGCCATTGAAAAATACGTCCCAAGGAAATACAGCAGAGAAGCTATCCTCTTTCAAGTTATTCCGCCGAAGTTCTGCTTCAACACGGAAACCGTCGACAAAGCAATAGCAGAGCCCATTTGGGATATGCTGGATCGAGGGGGGAAACGCTGGCGTCCTGCTCTGTTTCTGATTATTTGCGAAGCGCTGGGTAAGACCTCGGACTATTGCTTGGATTTCTCCATCATCCCCGAGGTTGTTCATAACGGTACTCTGATAATTGATGACATCGAAGACTCCTCTATGGTTAGGCGAGGGAAACCTTGCACTTACAGAATTTTCGGCATGGACATAGCTGTAAACGTGGGAAATGCTATGTATTACCTGCCGCTTTTGCCGCTGATGGAGCAGAAAGCAGACATTCCGATCGAACGACTCCGTGACATATATGAGATTTATGTGCAGGAAATGATTAACCTAAGCGTTGGGCAAGCCATGGATATTGCCTGGCATAGGGGTTTGGCAAACGCGGACAGCGTCAAGGAAGAGGATTATCTGCAGATGTGCGCCTACAAGACAGGCACGCTGGCGCGCATGGCGGCAAAAATCGCAGCTGTTCTATCGGGCGCGGAAAAGCAACTCGTTGAGAAGTTGGGCGTGTTTGCTGAAAGTATTGGCGTCGCGTTTCAGATGCAGGACGACATATTGGATTTGACAGGGACTGAGTTCGCGAAGAAGAAGGGGGGCTTGGGGCAAGACATCACGGAGGGTAAGCGGACTCTGATGGTTATCCGCACGCTGAAGGTCGCTGAATCAAAAGAAAGGAAACGGCTTATAGAAATCCTTGGGATGCACACTTCAGAGCAGAAGTTCCGGGACGAGGCCATAGCCATAATGCAGAAGTATAACGCTTTCGAATACGTGCGGAAGAAAGCTGATTCGATGGTTACGGACAGCTGGAAAGAAGTAGACAGACTACTGAAACAGTCGGCGGGCAAGGAAAAATTAAAAGCCTTCGCGGAATTCTTGATTAAGAGAAGCATCTGATATCCGAGCGACACCGGTTATGATTGAAAGACAACAGGGAACTGCGGGAACTTATCCGAAAAATCGCCCTGCTAAACGCCTCTTCCCACGAAGGCAAAGCCCAAACGGGAGCTATTCTAGGAAAGGTTCTAGGCGAAAAAGCGGAGTTCCGCACGCAAGTCAAAGAGCTCTCCACCCTGATTAACGAAATCCTGACAGAGGTTAATCGTCTCAGCCTCGAAGAGCAGAAACGCATCGTTGCAGAGAAATGGCCGGAAACCCAAAAGAAAGAGAAAACCGAAGAAAAACACCTGCCGCCCCTGCCTAACGCGGATAAATACAAACAGATTGTGACGCGTTTTTCGCCCAACCCTGACTGTGTTCTGCACCTCGGCTCGGCTAGAGCTATTCTGCTCAGCCACGAATACGCCCGGATGTATAACGGAAAATTCGTTCTGCGGTTCGAAGACACAGATCCCAAAGTGAAACGGCCCAGCCTCGAATTCTACGACTACATACGCGAAGACCTTGCTTGGCTCGGCTGCAAGGTTGACGATGAATACATCCAAAGCGACCGAATTCCAATTTACTACGAGTATGCCCAAAAATTAATTGCAGACGGAAACGCCTATGTCTGCACATGCGTACCCGACGAGTTCCGAAAGAAAATTTTGGCGCAGACGAATTGCCCTTGCCGCACTCTTCCGACCTCGGAGCATCTGGATCGGTGGAAGCAGATGCTGGAAGGCGGTTACGCGGAAGGCACGGCGGTTGTTCGAGTGAAAACTGACATTAGCCACCCGAACCCAGCCGTCAGAGATTGGCCTGCGTTGAGAGTCATAGACACGGTAAAGTATCCCCATCCGCGGGTCGAGAGTAAATACCGGGTCTGGCCACTCTACAACCTGGCGGCTGGTTTAGATGATCACTTATTGGGCGTAACCCACATCATCCGAGGAAAAGAACACCTCACCAACGGGGTACGCCAAGAATTCATGTATCGACATCTCGGCTGGGAGTACCCCCAAGCAATTCATTACGGCAGGCTCAAGATTACGGGAGCCTTCCTCAGCAAAAGCAAAATTGTGGCTGGCATGCGAAGCGGCGAATTCACGGGTTGGGACGACCCAAGGCTGGCAACATTTGCGGCGCTAAGGAGAAGGGGCATAACACCTGAGGCAATTAAGAAAATGATAATCGACGTCGGACCAAAAACCGCAGACGTCACTCTCAGCTGGGAGAACCTCTACGCTTACAACCGCAAAATTCTCGACCCCCAAAGCGATAGGTACTTCTTTGTGCCGTGGCCTGTCAAGCTGAGAGTGAAGAACTCGCCGAAGACTCTCGATGTCAAGCTGCCCTTGCATCCTGAAAAGCCAGAAAGAGGCTTTAGGCAGTATATCGTTGCGCCTAGGGGCGAAGACAATATGACGGAATTCTGGATGACAAAAAGAGACTCTGCGACCATGGAGATCGGCAAAGTAGTCAGACTTATGGAGCTTTTCAACGTAAAAATCGACAAGATCTCCCCGGACGGGGTGGAGGCGGTTTTCGCCAGCGAATCTTACGAGGATGTCCGGAAAGTCAAAGCGCAGCTGATTCATTGGATACCCATGGGCGAAGAATACGCCTGCGAAGTCGTTATGAACGACAACTCATCCGTGACTGGTTACGCCGAGAGCGCCTGCAAAAGGTTAAAGCCGCCTGCAGTAATACAGTTTGAACGTTTCGGCTTCGTGCGCGCCGAGAAAGTCTCAGATAGACTAACCGCCTACTATGCACACAAATAGGTAAATTTGGAGGAAGCCCCACTGCGGAAACAAGAGCAAATAATAGTCTGGTCAGCATACTTTGACGCGGGAAAAACACGGGAGCAAGGCAGACGCGTACCCAAGAACTTAGCTGTGAGCTCGCCGAAAATGTCAGAAGTCGAAGAAGCCGCAACCACCCTCGGGCTATTACACGAAATCGTGCCTGAAAAAGGCTACCCGAAGACGCCTTGGAACAAAGCAGGCATGCTGCTCGTGGAAAAGAAGGGCTCAAAGGAACAAGTAGTCAAGAGAATTGCCAAGCAGCTCCAGAAAGCCCGAAGTGAAGCATAGAGGCAGCAACTCAAGCGGAATTTCTGTCAACATATTTCCCTCCAAGCAGTTAGTCCAAGTTATGGGAGAAGGTAGACTAACTTTTTTGTCATCTATTTTCATAGCTTGCCTACTTTAGTGCTCGAGGCGTTTCTTCGTCTGCGTCGTCCAGGCTCTTCACTCGGGCGTTTTTTGAGACTTTGCCCGCGTCTTCTAGCAAACAATATCTGTCTTCGAACTCCACTCCCTTGGAAAAAGCAAACATTAATCTCTTTTTGGTTGGGTTGATGACGGCGAGCGAATTTTTGCTCTTGAAGTTTACAATGCCGTAAGTTAACACGATGCTGGAGAGCACCTTTGTCTTTACAAATTCGTCTACTGCGATGGAAAAATGGTGAAGTACTCCCATAGAATAGAGTGGGGGTTTGGCAGAGGAAGAGTAAAGTGGACTTCCCAGCATTTTCATTATATAAGGATGGCGTAATCAAGCCCCAAGAACGTGACCGTAACGGAAACTTGAGCTTTCCTTAAGCAGAGGTCATCCAAACCCGACAGAGCAGCATTTTTCCGTGTAGATTAAGCTCTGTTTAATATCGTATTTTCTCGGGGTTTCTGTGCGATACGTTTTATAGTTGCGTGTAAGAATTCCACTGCATACATCTGGGGAAGAAACCATGAGTGCAAAATGGCGAAGAAGCAAGAAACACCTAAAATGGCTTGACCTCAACTCTGAGCTTCCAAAGAAGCCAGCTTCCAAAACGCCACGCATGGAAAACTTCAAGCCAGCAAGAACAGCACACCCGCAAAAATATCGCCTGCCAAAACGCTTCGCCAAGGGCAAATACAAAGAGCCCAAGCCACTTATCGATATGTTCCAAGACAACAGCTATGTTACCATCGTAGCGCAAATTGCGGGCTTTAACCAAGAAACAGTTAAAATCAAAATAAAAGACCAGAAACTAACGCTCCGAGCGAAGGCAAAGGACCGCAGATATTATAAAAGTTTAAATTTGCCGAAGGTAGTCATACCAACGGTCGCGAACACAACTTTCAAGAATGGCGTGCTTGAAATCAAGCTTAAGAAAGCCATGAACACGAAAGAGCAAACCATAAAGCAACAAGCAAGGTATAACGATGCCACATAAACTCAGAAAAACCCGGAAAAACCGCGGTTCCAGAACGCAAGGCTTCGGGAGAATCGGTCAGCACCGAGACGCAGGAAGCAAAGGATTCCGAAAAGTCGGCATGCACAAACACCGATGGAGTATTGCCGCAAACATGGAGCAGCCATACTTCGGCAAACACGGTTTCCACTCGCCCCAGAGCATCCACAGCAAAGAGAAAGCTCTAAACCTCAACAAACTTGAGGAGATTGCCCAAGCACAAACGAATATAGACCTCACAGCAATGGGGTACACAAAGCTCTTGGGCACAGGAAAAATCAACAAAGCACTCACGATAACAGTTCCAACAGCATCAAAAACCGCCACAGAAAAAATCAAAGCCGCAGGCGGAAAAATAATAACCGAACAAGAGGCAGAAGCCGAGGAACCAAGCGAGTAAGTGCTAACCTATGGCTGGCAGATTCCTAAACCTCTTCAAACCCATTGGACGTATACTGCCAGAAATCAAAGTCCCCGAACGAAAAGTAAAATTTAACGAAAAAATTTTTTGGACAGCCATAGTACTAGTTGTCTTCCTCGTCATGTCCGAAGTTCCACTCTTCGGCATAGAAGCCGGAGCAGGGGACCAATTCGCCTCACTCCGCGTGATTTTCGCTAGTAACCGCGGCACTTTAATGGAACTCGGCATCGGACCCATTGTCACGGCAGGACTTATCCTCCAACTACTTGCTGGATCCGCACTCATAAACTGCGACATGAGCAAACCTGAAGACCGAGGACTATTCACTATAGCCAGCAAAGTTTTCTCCATCATACTCACGGCCATCCAAGCGGGAGCCTACATCCTCAGTGGCATGTACGGCTCTGTGGGCGCAGCCGCCATAGCCATTTTCCTCCAACTGGTTGCCGCAGGCATAATTGTCATGCTGCTCGACGAACTCGTCCAAAAAGGGTGGGGACTAGGCAGTGGAATAAGCCTTTTCATCATGGCTGGTGTTGCCCAGAACATATTGTGGTCCGCTTTCTCGCCTGGAACCGGACTGTTTGTAGGTGCCCTTGAGCAGTTAATTAACAAACAGGTTACATTGTTTGACTGGGTCGTTGGTTCTCAGTCTGGAGTCTATCCTTCGCTAATCGGCTTCGTAGCTACCATAGCGACGTTTTTAATTATTATTTATCTAAATGGTGTCCGGATAGAGTTGCCCATGTCTTACGCTGGGTACAAGGGGTTTCGCAGTAAGTACCCTATCAAGCTGCTTTACGTCAGCAACCTACCAGTAATTTTTGCTTCCGCATTGTTCGCTAACGTATATTTCTTCGGTCAGCTAATCTACTCCACGTCCAACCCGCAGGGCACGAACCCATGGCTTAACTGGATTGGGACATTTGGCATTCCTAATCCATCTGTGAGCAACAGTACTCAACCCACAGGTGGGCTGGTGTACTATGTTACCTCGCCACATAACGTTCAGGGTGTTGCAGAAGATCCCATTCGAGCTTTGATTTACTTGGGTATTCTCATAGCGTTTTGTGCAGTTTTCTCTCTGATTTGGCTTGAAGTTGGTGGGTTAGGCCCTGAGAAGGTTGCGCAACAGCTGATGGACAGTGGCATGCAGATTCCTGGTTACCGGCGTTCAGGAAGACCTATTGAGGCGATTCTGAAACGATACATTCCAGTAGTGACTGTGTTAGGCGGTGTAATCGTGGCTATCATAGCTGGGCTTGCTGATTTCGTAGGTGTCTTCGGTTCAGGCACAGGAATCCTGTTGGCTGTAGGCATCATTTATCAGTACTATGAGCTGTTGATGCGTGAACGTGCGGCAGAAATGTTTCCTGCGTTCAGGCGGATCTTGGGTGAGTAGCCCCATTCTTCTGTTTGAGGGGAAAAATGGTTATATGCAGGTAACCTCTTAGGCAAGTGCACTATTGACGTGTGGAGTTTAGACGATGGTGGATATTTCAGCCATACCAGTTGCGACGTTAGCCATAATGGGAATCGCCGTTGCCATATCTTTCATTAACATGAGTCTTAACCGCATTTTGATTACCAAAATGATTGGTTGGCATGAATATCGCTCTATGCAGAAGGAAATGTCTGAGTACAATTCTCAGCGCATGGCTGCTCTCCGTGCGAGCGACCAGAAAACTCTGGAGAAGCTGAAGAAGAAAGAATCGCAGATCCAAGCAATGCAGACCAAGATGTTTAAGCCACAAATGCTGCTTATCCCGTTCACGTTTGTTTACATTATCATTTGGCCAATTCTGCAGGGATTCTTCATGGTGGAAGGCATTCCCACCGCCGTAGCATACATTCCTGGAATCAATGCAATGGCAGGTGGATTGCCTGGGGTCCCCTTCTTCTACTGGTACTTGGTTTGTTCGTTTTTCTTTGGAACGATTGCTTCCCGAGTAATCGGTGTAACTCCAATTCAGTGATTTGCGGTAAGGAATGGCGTTATGAGTGGGCCACAAAAACAAGGCAGCGCTGAAGCCAAAGGGATCGTTATCTGCATATCTGGAATGGCTGGAACTGGAAAAAGCACCTTAGCCAAGAAGCTTGCGCAGAAGTACAGCTTGAAGTACTATTCCGGTGGCGATGCACTCAGGGCGTTAGCCGCGGAACAAGGGTATAGCTCTTCCAGTAATGGTTGGTGGGAAAGTCCAGAAGGCCTAAGGTTTTTAGAGCAGAGGAAAGGCAATGCAAGTTTTGACAAAGCCGTTGACAATAAACTGTTGGAGTTTGCCGCCAAAGGAAATGTTCTTTTGGACAGTTGGACTATGCCTTGGCTAGTCAAGGGAGGCTTCAAGATTTGGCTTGCAGCATCTGTGGAGAAGCAGGTTCAGAGAATTTCTAGGCGAGACAACATGACGATTGCGGAGTCGTTTGCGGCTTTGAATGAGAAGGAAGCTAAAACCAAAGCCATCTACAAGGAGCTTTACGGGTTTGCTTTGGGCGAGGATTTTTCCCCTTTCGATTTGATTTTGGATACGGACAATTTGAATGCTGATGAGGTTTTTGAGGTTCTCAGCAAAGTCATAGACAATATTGTTTTGTCTAAACGTCGCGATCCAGCGAAAGCTGCTTCTTGCCAGTAGATGGCTTTCTCACTTGAGATTTCTTCTACAACCCTTTATCCTAGAAAACTGCAAAGAATTCTGCGTTTTTAAACAAAAGCTAGAAAAATGGAAGATAGGAAGGGTTGTTCTATGCCGGTTTGAAGAACTTTGACCTTGGAGCGCCGCACACGGGGCATACTTCTGGGGGTTCACCTTCAACGGTATTTCCGCAGGTTCCGCAGACATAATAGTCCACTTTGGGCATTTCCGTCTTATTTTTTAATGCGTCAATGGCTTTCTGATACAGCTTTGCGTGTATCTGCTCGACTTTGTTTGCTATGTCAAAGCTCCAGGTTGCCTGTTTGCTTTTCTCTTGCTTTGCAATTCCGATGTATTCAGGGTACATCTTTGTAAACTCAAATGTTTCCCCTCCCAGAGAAGTACTCAAATTTTCCAACGTGGACTTGACTTCGCCGAGAGTTTTCAGGTGGTTCATGGCGTGGATTGTTTCAGCTTCCGCTGCCGCTCGGAAAAGCTTTGCTGCTTGTGTGAAGCCCTCTTCCTCTGCTTTCCATGCAAAGGCTAAGTATCGCCTGTTTGCTTGGGATTCGCCTGCGAAAGCAGATTTCAGGTTTTCATCAGTTTTTGCCATTTCAAAATCTCCTGAGAAATAGTATTCTCTGGGTCAGTAATAAGTTCTGCTGCTATCTGCACCTGAGTTAGATATTGAAAGTTGAAAAGGAAGGTATATTAGTCGTGAAACGCTTTGGAAATCTATTGTTTTTTGGTGAGTTAAAATGGAACACCTAACAATAAGTAGAAGCAAAACCGAAGGTATAAAATCCTTCAGTCTGCCTAAACTGCCATACGACTACAAAGCCCTAATGCCCTTCATGTCTGAGGAACAACTGAGGCTCCATCATGACAAACACCACCAAGCCTACGTGAACGGCGCCAACGCAATTTTCGAGAAACTCGACAAAGCCCGAAAAGACAACATGGAAATTGACATCAAATCCACTTTGAAAGAGCTTTCCTTCCACATCGGCGGCCACATGCTGCATTCAGACATTCTGGGACTGCATGGCGCCTGCAGGCAAAGGAGGAGGAAAACCAGGCGGAGCCATAGGCGACCTCATAAACAAAGAATACGGAAACTTCGACCGCTTCAAGATGGAATTCTCGAAAGCAGCCAACACAGTCGAAGGGTCGGGTTGGGCAGTCTTAGCTGTGCAGGAATGTGTCACGCGTCCCGTCATCATGCAGGTCGAAAAACACAACATCAACGTATACCCTGGGTTCCGAATCCTAATGAACATAGATGCTTGGGAACACGCATACTACGTGGACTACAAGAATGACCGTGCCAAATTCGTCGAGGGTTTCTGGAACGTAGTCAACTGGGACTACGTCAACAAAGTCTACGCGCTCAGTAAAATAGCCTCCATAATTTTCTTTTCTTTTTCTTTATTGAAGTTCTAAATTCAGGATTCTGACTTTAATTCGAATAAGTGGATTACTCCAGAAATAGGGCAAGAAAATAGAGATGCCTCTACGGTGGAGGCGTGATTTTTATGGCTTGCGTGGGGCACTGTGTCTCGCAGGCTAAGCACTGGATGCAGTCGGGTTCACGTGCGGGGTCAGACCTGTTCTCCCGTTCAGGGGTTTCAGCCCAGTCATAGAGAGACACAGGGCACACGTCTATGCATACGCCGTCTCCGACGCAGACATCCCAGTCTACAGCGACGTTGGTTCCGTGAATGCCCAGTTTCCCCGCTTCCGCGGCGCTCCAGAGTTTTGTGGCCGTTATGTTCGCCAGTCAATTTGTCGTTTGGTTTGAAAATCAGGGTCTATTGGCAAAAAATTCACCATTGTCTATTTTGGAAAGCGGAAAATATTAGGGTTTCTCCTGTGCCTTGCAATATTGTTTTGCTGGGTTACTTCAAAGTTCAGCTGAAGCAAGTCATCAAGTCTAAATAGGTACCTTGTGCAGCGAAGTTTTGGGAGAACGCATCAATCAACGTTGAGGAAAGGGGCAAATATTGTTTTTTTGGCTAAGTATTGCAGCCAAAACTGTTTAGAGGTAGCCCGCTTTCATTTCTGTGGGAGTTCACAATGTCTAAGTACTTTATGCCGCAGGGGATGCGTCCCGCCACGCTAGAGGAACGTAGAGAATTCTATAGGCTGGAATTTGACCTCGACAAGGTTTCTTCGTGGCTTGAGCTACGAAGGGGCAGAATCAAGTTCGCCGTCATCATCGGCAGGCACACCAAAATCTTCCCCGAACCCTATCGAGAAGACTGGGACACAACCATAATCATCGATGATTATCGAGACATGGAAGACCTTCGAAGTCAGGTCTTGGAGTTTTTGCCTGAAGCAACCTACTACGACCGCAACATATACAACGAAAGAGACCACCGCATCGGGCAGGAACTGGCATTTGACTTGGACCCGGAAAACATCACTTGTCCCGTTCACGGCACATTGGCGGACAAGATTAAGCGAAAGCAGGGTCTAAGCTTCTGCGAAATCGAGCTTGGCTTGGTGAAAGACCAGACCATACGTCTCTACGAACTGCTGGAGCAGGACTATTCGCAGCTTTGGTATTGTTTATTCGGGCAGAGGCTTCCACATCCACGTGTTCGATGACTCAGCCTATGAGCTAAGCATGGCGAATAGGAAAGCTTTGGCCAACGAGGTGAAGTCCAAAGGATTCGATGTGGACGCGTGGGTCACGGAGGGCGAAATGCGGCTTATCCGCTTGCCCTATAGCCTCCATGGCATGGTCTCCCGTGTGGTGGTGCCATTGGAGAAAAAAGAAATAGAGAAATTCAACCCTATCCTAGACGAAAAATGCATCCCCAAGTTCCTGCAGCGAAGAGGGAACGCGACTACTTCTTCTTGACTTCTGCAGCTTTCTTTTCTTTCTTGGTGTAATACTCTTTTTTCTTCTTTACTTCTTCTGCTGTTGGCTTCTTAGCTTTGGACACGAAACTCACCAATAGTACAGACACATTAAGCAAATAAAAGATTTCCGCCACCAGAGGCATTGAAATGTTTATTTGCTCTTCCACGGTCTATTGATAAGAGTAAGGGGCTTTGTCTACGGAGCGATTTGACGTACTAGTTATTGGCACAGGCAGTGGAATGCTAGTGGCTTCCGCTGCGGTGGAAAACGGTTTCCGCACGGCGGTCGTGGATTATGGGCCTATGGGTGGCACCTGCACAAACCGCGGTTGCATACCCTCAAAAATGCTGATTTACCCTGCTGATGTAGCTGTGATGGCGCGGGAAGCCCCCAAGCTGGGAGTGAACGCATCGGTCACGAGTGTTGACTTCCATAACATCATGACGCGCATGCATCAGCTTGTAGAAGAAGACAGTGACAGTCAAGCCAAAGCAGTAGAAGCTACTCCTGGTCTGAAATGGTTCAAAACATTGGGGGAATTCATAGATGAATATACAATGCGCGTTGGCGACCAGACAATTTCAGCTAAGATGATTTTCATAGCCAGCGGCACCCGAGCTGGCATCCCTCAGGTCAAGGGCCTAGACAAAGTGACTTACCTCACTAACGACACCGTGTTGGAGTTGCAGTCGCCGCCTAAAAGCATCGTCATAATAGGCGGAGGCTACATAGGCGTAGAATATGCTCACTTCTTCTCAGGAATAGGCACCAAAACCACGCTTATTCAGCGGCCAGATCGGTTGCTGCGCAACGAGGAACCCGAAGTTTCGGACTTGCTTAGGCTGGAGATGCAAAAGCGCGTAGATATTTTCACTGGTTGGGAAGTAATGGAAGCAAATCAAGAAAGCAACTCAAGAACCGTTGTTGCGAGAAACACGACTGATGGAACGACCATAGAATTCGTGGCGGAAGCACTTATGGTGGCAACGGGCAGGGTACCCAACAGCGATTTGCTCAAACCCGAGCGTACGGGTGTAAAGCTGGACGACCGCGGCTACATCAAAGTAAATGAATACTTGGAAACTGGCAAGAAGAACATTTGGGCTTTTGGCGACGCTTTGGGCAAGCATATGTTCAAGCATGTAGCCAACTACGAGGCAGGCATTGCGTGGCACAACGCAGTCCACGATCACAAAGCGAAGACTGATTATTCGGCGGTTCCACACGCGGTGTTTAGCGAACCTCAGGTTGCATCGGTTGGTCTCAAAGAAGCTGAGGCAAAGCAGCTGGGCTATAAGATTCTGGTCGGTGCGGAGTTATATAAGCAAACAGCGATGGGTGCGGCGATGGGGTACCCGGAAGGCTTCGCTAAAGTCATTGTCGAACGAAATACAGGCAGGATATTAGGCGCCCATATAGTTGGTCCTGAAGCAAGCAACCTCCTCCAGGAAATCGTGAATGCCATGAACACCGAGGATCGCAGCTATGCACCCGTCATACGCGCCATGCACATCCACCCTGCGTTAACAGAAGTCGTTCAAAGAGCTTTCGGAAATCTCAGACCAGCTTAGCTAAAAAGTTATATTGCTCCGAAAGAACACTTCATAGCAGAGTGGTTTTGTTATGAACATTTCTAAGGTTAACGGAAAGAACACTAAACACAAGGTTTTCGTATACGCCCTGAGCACTTGCGTCTGGTGCAAAATGACAAAGCAGTTTCTCAGAGACAGCAGCGTCGCATTCGAATATGTAGATGTCGACCTCTGTAGCGAGGAGGACAAAGAAAAAATCCGTAAAAACATCAAAGGTCTCGGAGGTAGCCTCAGCTACCCAACAACCATAATAGACGGCAAAAAAATTGTGATGGGCTTCCGAAAGGATTTGCTGAAAGAGGCGCTGGAGCTTTGACCAGCAGCACCATAGAACAGCTTAGAGGTAGAGCTGAAACAGATGCCAGAACCAGCGGATGCTACCTAATCCCGGACAAGGAGCTCCTGCAAGCTTTTCTGGAAGGATTGCAGACAAACGAGCAAAGGTACGGTTATCCATCATGCCCATGCAGGCTCGCGTCAGGACTATTGGAGTACGACAGAGACATAATGTGTCCATGCGACTACCGCGACCCTGACGTTGCCGAATATGGTTCCTGCTATTGCCGCCTATATGTAAACAAGGAAGTCTTCGAAGGCAAGAAAGAGCTGCCCAGCGTCCCCGAACGTCGTCCCCTTGAAAAGCAAGCTCGTGCTTTCCAAGCTGCAAGCATGCCCAGAGAACAAGGGTCAAAAGCGGAAGCGGTAGCCGATGAGGCTTCAAGTGAGAAGCCAGAAGACCTCGTCAAAATTGGCCCTAAAATGTGGTACTGCAAGCAATGCGGCTACGTTGTGTTTAGGGAAGACCCCCCGTATGTATGTCCTGTCTGCAAAGCAAAACGCGAGTTCTTTGCCGAGATAAAAACAAAGATTGAGTTCTCCGGGTAAACCCGGATAACTCGTTTACTTTGTGATTTCAATCTCGATTTTCTGCCAATCATCCTTGATTCCCTTTAAAGAAGCTACGCCGCCAACGAGTGTGCCCTGCATAAATTTAGATACAAAGTCATTAAGGGGGATATCTTTGCCGTCTACTTTGAGTTTGAAGCCCATTTTCAGATTTCACCTCAACAGAGTTGACTCTGTTTAGCGGTAAAAGCCTTTTGCAAGCGGCAAATTAGTCGGGTCGTGTGTCCTATTTGACTTGATTTTTCCTTCTCAGCGGCGATTTCTTGCTACGTATGTAGGATCCGCATCGTCTCCACTGGTTCTCCAACTGTTTTAAGGGGATTGGCTTGTGCTTACACATGAAGAAAGCTACGCTCTCGTTTTTCCAGTAGCTCTCCAAGTTGCGGCATTGAACACACGGATAGTATCCTTTGCCATAGAGGTTTTCAGTCATTCATCCTCACCATTTTTTCGAGGAACAACTCCTCTGCCTCGCAGTGGTCCCAGCAAAGTCTCGCAATGCTTGCGCCCAAGAAAACGGCGGCCGTCGGTGCTAAGGTGATACCTGTCTTGAAGAAAAAAGAGCTTGATTGATTATGCGGCGCATTGTCGATTGTCGGTTCAGTTGATTCGTTTGGTGTCCCGGAAGCCAATGAAGTGCTTTCGAAGATCGCTCGAGCCCCTGCCGAAGTTAGAAAGGAAGGTGGCAGTGCCGTCGTCAAGGCTGAGGCCAAACTAAAGTGTTTATACACTTGTTGTTCCCGCTTGTTGTTTGATTCTTGGGTTTGTATCGATAAATTGGTTTTTGTAAGTTTTTCTTGACAAGAGAAAATTTTACAAGAAACTTGAGGGCATCGGTTGCTCCAAAATCTATAAATCAACATGCGACAGACAGAACCTTTGGAGAATGCATGCTTGAAGAAACCAGAAATCTACCTTGAGCCCGAAGAACGTGCCGCTAAAGTAATTGAAATCCTTGAGAAGATGCATCCAGACGCTAAAATCGCCCTTAATTACAGCAATCCACTGGAGCTGCTCATCGCAACGATGCTGTCTGCTCAAACCACCGACCAACGAGTCAACACCGTCACAAAAATCCTTTTCAAGAAATACCGAAAGCCTGAGGACTACGCCAAAGCAGACCTTCACGAGCTGGAGCAGGACATAAGATCAACGGGATTCTACCACAACAAAGCTAAACACCTCCAAAAAACTTCCCAAATATTATTGGAGAAATTCAAGGGGCAAGTCCCCAAGACCATGGAAGAGTTGCTGGAGCTTCCTGGAGTCGCGAGAAAAACCGCTAACATAGTCCTGTTCAATGCATATGGCATCACAGCCGGTATCGCCGTAGATACGCATGTTCGCAGAATCTCAGCGCGTCTGGGCTTAACCACAAACAAGGACCAAGACAAAATAGAGCAGGACCTAATGCACATTGTGCCCAAGGAAAATTGGATGCACCTAACGGATCTGCTCATATTCCACGGCAGACGGATTTGCATGGCAAAAAAACCAAACTGTGCAGCCTGCCTCCTCAACAGCATATGTCCTTCCGCCTTTACCTTTGACTGACGTTATGGTTATAGGCAACTCTTCCATAGTTTAACTGCTGAGGTTTTCAAATGTCCAACATCGTACAGGTAGGACGAACTCCACAAGTCGGCGAAAAAGCACCCGACTTCACCATACCAGATACCGACATGAAGCTCCGAAGCCTGAAAGAGTTTCAGGGGCAAAAAGTAGTTCTTGCGTTTTTCGTCGGCGCATTCACCAGCGTCTGCACAAAGGAAATGTGTGCTTTCCGCGACAGCATGGCTCGACTCATCGGTTTGAAGGCCCAAGTTATCGGGATAAGTGTCAACGACCCATTCTCGAATAAGGCGTTCGCCGAGAAGAACCAGTTGACTTTCCCAATACTTTGCGACGTCAATCGCGAAGTCATCAAGCTCTACAATCTGGAGGCACCAGACTTTGCGGGAGTCAGGGGTTACAGCGTCGCCAAACGAAGCATATTCCTTCTCGATTGCAATGCCATCGTCCGCTACGCTTGGATAACGGAAGATCCCGCGGTGGAGCCAAACTACAGCAAAATAGAACAGGTTCTCGCGGAAATCGAGTAATCTCGAGCTACACTTTTTCTTTACTGCCTAACGAAAAGCAGGACTGCAGGTGTAACATGAACCTTGTATCCAAAACATCATCCCCCTCTTGCCGCAGAGTGTTAAACTGTAATGACCACCCAACTCAATTTACTCTCGAAACACGCGCTGTTGGGTTTCGGATATGGAGCTGGTCTGGTTCAGAATGACAAGTTAAACCCAGCTTTTCCGCCTTGTTTTCCTTCGTTTTCAGTTGCTGTATGATTGTAGACGTGAAAAATATATGAACCCCAAAATAGTGATGATTACCGCAGGAACAGAACGAAATGTTACATCTTACGCTGAACGTATAGGTCCAAAGGAGAAATACGAAAAATGCATAAGAAACTCTTGATTCCAGGACCCACAGAAGTTGGTTCCGCAATACTTCAAGAACAAACCCACCCCATGATAGGCCACAGAAGCAGAGAATTCAGTGAATTCTATGCTGGGGTAACGGGTAAACTGGCAAAACTCTTTGAGCTGCCCGCAGAGTATCAGCCGACCACTACAACGTCCTCAGGTACCTTGTGGTTCGACATAGTGGGTCGAAGTATCGTCAAGCAAAGAGCACTCTGTTGCGTCAACGGTGCTTTCAGCCAGCGGTTTGCTGAAATCGTACGGAGCTGCGGCAAACAAGCCGACTTTATCGAAGTGGAATGGGGTAAAGTAGTCAAGCCAGACATGGTGGCAGAGAAGCTGGAAACTGGCGGCTACGACACTGTGACGATGTGCCATAACGAATCCTCAACTGGCGCCAGAAGCCCAGTTGCCGAAGTTGGCAAACTTCTAAAGAAAGACTACCCAGACACAATTTTTGCCGTCGACAGCGTCTCCTCAATGGCAGGCGACTGGACGTTGCCCCACGAAATGGGTGTAGATGTGCTTTTTGCTTCGACGCAGAAATGCTTTGCGCTACCCCCAGGTCTAGCAGTAGCTTTTGCCAACAACAGAGCTTTGGAAAGAGCCAAAGGAATCCTCAACCGCGGCGGATACACCGACATCTTAGAAATCTTTGAGTTTGAAAAGAAACATCAGACACCCTTTACGCCAAACATCTCGCTCCTATATGCCTTGGACAAACGCCTGGATTTCATGCTTGCAGAAACGTATCCACACATTTACCAACGGCACAAGGACATGGCAGAAATCACACAAAAGTGGGCAGAAAAGCATTTTGCGATGTTCCCCGAGAAAGGCTACGAATCCATAACCGTTTCTTGCATCAAGAACACCTTGGGCTTCAACGTGAAAGAGCTTGTTCAGAAGCTCGGCGAAAGGGGATTTGAAATTGGCAACGGCTATGGCAAACTCGCTGAGAAGACGTTCCGCATTGGTCACATGGGCGAATGGACAACAGCGGGTATCAAAGAAGTCCTAAACGCAGTTGATGAGATTTGGGGTTTAGAAAGTGACCTATAGAGTTCTCGTCAGCGACCCACTATTCGAGGAAGGCATAAGACTGCTTGAGCAGAAAGGCTACCAAGTGAAGAAAGCTTGGGACCTGCCCAAAAGCGAGTTGCCCAAGATAATCTCCGAATACGACGCTCTAATCGTGAGGTCAGCAACCAAAGTTAACGCAGAATTACTCGCAAATGCAAAAAACCTGAAAATCATTGGGCGCGCGGGTGACGGCTTAGACAACGTGGACACGGTACAAGCAATGAAACAAGGCATAACTGTGGTCAACACACCTCACATCGCGTCAACAAGCGTTGCCGAACTAGCAATTGGTCTCTTGTTGGCGCTTGCAAGAAACATAGTCTCAGGCACGATAACACTTCGCGAGGGAAAATGGCTAAAGGAAGAATTCATGGGCACAGAAGTCAACGGCAAAACCCTCGGGATTGTAGGTTGCGGAAACATCGGCAGAGAAGTAAAGAAACGTGCATTGGCGCTGGGCATGGATGTACTGACTGTTGATGTCTGTGTAAGCGGAGAATTCGTGCCCTTAGACTATATGTTGCCAAAAGCAGACTTTGTTTCGATTCACGTGCCTCTTAGCCCTCATACAAGGCACTTGATTTCAGCGAAAGAATTCAACCTAATGAAAGATGGTGTGATGCTTATCAATTGTAGTCGCGGCGGCGTGGTTGATGAAGAAGCGATGTATACGGCGCTGTTGCAGGGTAAGGTGAAAGCCGCCGCGCTTGACGTTTTCGAACAAGAGCCTCCAAAAAACAACAAACTGTTAACGCTTGACAACGTTATTGCGACGCCGCATGTTGGCGCCCAAACAGTGGAAGCACAATTGAGGACAAGCATCCAAATAGCAGAGAAAGTAATCGTTGCGCTGGAGAAGCAGACGAGCTGAGAGCCATGGTTGACATCCGACCTTTCAAAGCCGTACGATACACGGAGAAAGCGGGCGCACTAAAGAAACTCATAACGCAGCCCTACGACAAGATCAACCAGGATATGCAGCGTGAATACTATGAGAAGTCTCCCTACAATTACTGCCGGTTAATTCTGCCTATAGAAGAAAACCGCTACGCAACGGTTCACCAACGCATTTACGAATGGCTAAACGAAAGAATCTTAGCCAAGGACGAGGAGCCAGCGGTTTTCGTGTGCCGCCAAGAGTTCCGTTTAGATGGCAGAAACTGCAGAAGAACAGGCTTAATCGCTGCTTTACGACTCTATGAGTATGGCGAAGGCATGGTTTTCCCGCATGAAACCACGTACTCAGCACCCAAAACTGACCGCTTAAACATGTTGCGAACTATTCAAAAAGACCTTGAACCAGTTTTCCTCATTTACTCCGACCCGGAAAAGAGCTACTTTGAATTTATTTGCGGAAATCACCAAGGCCAGGCCAATCATGGAGGTTGAAGACGAATTCCACGTGGTGCACAAGGTCTGGAGAGTAACCGACCGCAAAAAAACTACCTTGCTCCAGAAATGCTTTGAGACCCAAAAAACTAGTCATCACAGACGGGCATCACAGATACGAAAGCGCTTTGGCTTACCGAGATGAACGTCGCACCCAATTGCCGTGGACAGAGGATTCCGCGTTTAATTTCCACATGAGTTACATCGTCCCTGTGCAGGACGATGGTCTCGTTATTTTGCCCACGCACCGACTGCTCCGAAGATTTGAATTAACGATTGAGACTCTGGAAGCGTTGGCATCTTACTTTGAAATTTCAGAGATTACCCCGCTAGTGGCTGTAATTGAGAATTTCCTGCGCGAACACAAAGTCGAACATGCCTTCTGCATCTACGACGGAACAAAAGCTTATGGGTTGCTGCTCAAGGATGAGCAGAAAATTTCTGAGATTGCAGACACAAACGTATCAAACGAAGTACGGCTACTCGACGTAGTGATCCTCAAAGATGTCGTCTTCAAAACCATGATGAAAACTGGCGAGCTGAGGATTGACGAGGACATCCTGTATGAGCGGTCTATGCGGGTTGCCATGGAAAAAATCGACAACGGCGAAGCGAAACTGGCTTTTCTTGTTAATCCCATCAGCCCAGAAGTAGTTTGGGAGGTAGCTCAGAAACGCGAACGTCTACCTGAAAAATCAACAGATTTCTACCCGAAACCCGCTTCGGGTTTGATGATTATGGATGTTTCAGCTGAAGAAAAGTTGTAGCTGACTGCGGTCTTTCTCCGTTCCTTGTTGCGGTCTAGTTTGGCTATTTTATGAACTTAGTGGGTTGTCGCTTGAAGCGTTTCTTGCATTGAAGACTGCAAAAGTGGATTGTGTCGCCTTCATAAGTGATTTTGAACTTTGCCGTTTTCTCGTCAAGAACCATACCGCACACAGGGTCTCTATACATTTTCTTGGTTCTAACCTCAAAGAAGGGTTGATTATGTAGCTTTTATGGTTGTTGGTTTAAAAAAAGCCAACAACCGGGGACTCTGGGTTAACAGCACTGTTTGACAACTGTTCAATTTTCGTTTTGGTAAGCGCTTTGATGTTGTTGAAGTCGCTCATTTCTCCGTAGCTTACCAGCGTTATGGCTGTTCCATCGGCTCCTTTGCGTGCAGTTCTGCCGACTCTGTGGAAGTACACTGGCGGATCCATCGGCACATCGTAGTTGATAATGTGTGTTATGCCTTCGATATCCAAGCCGCGTGCAGCAACGTCAGTTGCTACCAGCAGGTTCAGTCTACCTGATCGGAAAGCTCCTATGGAGCGTTCTCGCTGAGGCTGCGTAAAGCCAGCATGCAAGGCTTGTGCGTTATAACCTCTTTTGCAAAGCTTATCGGCAATTTTGCTTGTTTCGTGACGTGTCCTGCAGAAGACAATTGCGCGGTCTACGTGCTTCTCTACTAGGAGAGTCGCACAGCGCCTCGAATTTGGATCCTTGGTTGACGACAGTGTAGTACTGTTTCATCTGTGTGAGTCCGATTTCGTCTTTGCTGACGAGAATCTTCGCAGGGTTTTTCATGTACCGATTACATACGTTCGTCACGGTTTGGTCTATGGTTGCACTGAAAAGGCTTGTCTGTCTCGTGGAGGGTGTTTTTGCGAGTATATACTGAATGTCTTCGACGAAGCCCATGTCGAGCATGCGGTCTGCCTCGTCAAGAACCACAACTTTAACGTAGGTTAAGTTCAGAACATGCCTTTCAAGAAGGTCAATTATTCTCCCTGGCGTGCCGACGACAATTTGGGCTCCATTGTTTAGTTCGTGTATTTGCCTTTCAATTGAGGCTCCGCCGTAAACCGGCAGGACCCGCAGTCGTTTGTACTTTGCAAACTGGATCATGTGCTGCGCAACTTGCAGTGCAAGTTCGCGTGTGGGAACCAAGATTAAGCCCTGGACTTTCCCTGCTTTGGGGTCAAGACGTTCGACCATGGGAATGCCGAACGCGGCGGTTTTTCCTGTTCCGGTTTGTGCTTGTCCGATAACGTCTTTGCCTTCAAGAAGAGGCTTTATCGCTTGAGCTTGGATGGGAAAAAGAGTTTTGAATCCCAGCTCGTTTATGCTTTTCAAAACCTCCATACTCAATGGTAGGTCTTGGAATGATTGTATACTTAACGTATTCTGTTTTTCTCCTATCACAAACGTTCTTCATGCATCTTTTCAAAAGCTTCTGAAAGGAGCTTCGTTTTGTTACATGAGTTAATGTGATGTAGCATCATTTAATTGCGGCTTATAAAAAGGTTTAGCATATAACATGTAGATGCACCCATAAAAAACCTGAATTTTTGCTTCTTTTTGTCATCGGGGCTTGGTGTGACTAGAAATGATAGCTCATGTTCAGACGGAATTAGCAACGCGACTGTTGGCATAGCGTCTGTTGTTTCTGCACAAGTTGTCAACCAGTGGTTGCTGCTGTATTTTTCTCATTGCGCGCTTGATGGCGAAAGATCCTGTCCGTCTCAATTGATTGAAATTGTGGCAGAAGAAAAGAAAGAAGGAATGGCGGGGATGAAAGAATTCAAGAAGAGATTATCGAATTTCCCCAAAGTGCGGATTTATTCACTTTCGCTGTTTGTTTTTGTCGTTCATTGGCTTTGGATTATCTGCTATGATTGTGCTCTTGGAGCTGAGGGCTCTCTTTTTGAAGCCTTGAAGTTTCTTGATTTCTTTTGGTCCGGGCTTTCCTTCCGCGATGAGGGCATCTACCAGTTGAGCTAGCGCTTCTTGTAGGTCCTGCAGTTCTTTCTGCACCTCTTTGACTTCTAATTCCTTATCTGGATTAGTCGCTGTTTTCGTCATAAATGTCGCCATGCTCGCTTTTCATGTTGGGTGCCCATCGGTTATAAGCCTTAAGCCCAAACCAGCCAAGCAGTGAGAATCAGGCAACTTTTATTTGTTAAACCGTGCACCTAACTATACAAGCAGGTGAAAGCAACCCGTGCGTTATCTCCCACGCGAAGACCCGATGCTTCAGAAAGCCAAAAAACTAGTTGAGAGCCACCGTGTCGAGTTCCTCGGCAACGACATCTATAACGTCATCGGAGACCACGGAACCTACAGCGTTGCCATCGACTACTTGGGCAAAATTAGCTGCAACTGCCAAGGGTTCTTAAGCAAAGGCAAATGCAGCCACTCACTGGCTGTTTCCTTCCTGATTAAGAGGCGCCATAGGAACCGCTGAACATCCTAAAACCACATATTTATTAGTCCAAACTTGAAAAGTTCTTTTATGCGAAAACTCCTGTTAATCGGCGTTTTCATGATAGCATGGTCTGCCGTCACAGTACTTGTGGTGACCTATGGTGCATTCTACAACTGGCCCGACAACGTCCACACTGACTACGGCTTGCCGATGACTTGGGCAACCCACACAACGAGCACGTTAATAGGTGCCGCGAACATCTGGTCCGTAGACATCGGCGCGCTCACGATTGACTTAGCAGTCTGGTTAATCATTATGATAGTTGCTGTTGCCGTCATCCAGATCCTGCTTAGCCGCAGAAACCGCTCCTGACCGCCAACTTCAGCGTTAGTCATCTATCTGTGCTTACGGAGTCGCGTGGAGGTAAAGCCCGCCGTGCTGAGAGAGTGGTTTCTCTGCCAAATTTCAATGCCACGATAACTTCACTAATACTTGCGGAAATCCTTAATCGACAATGCCAAAGAACCAATCTCGCAAAATCCAAACCCGAATCAAAGAACTGACACTAAATCGAAAGTAACTGCGAAAACTACTGCCAAAACATCCAGCGTTTCTTAACTCTTTATATTTATGTCTTGTCTCACAATTTCGACGCTGAAAGGCTCCTAATACTTGATGTTTTCCCAAAATCGTTTCAAATTGGTTTTGTTTGCCATATATAAATCAGGATTTCCCAGACGATGGAAAAACAAGCAAGAGTCTTTGAAATAACATAACCCATACTCCACTTAATTGTGTGCATTCTTGATGCAGCCGCATTGATAAGTTAGGCATTTTGATGTCTACAACAAGTAAATACTACGCTATCCTTAGTGTATGTCTATTACCGTAACCACTAAACAGCTAACTGCTGAATGAAAACGAAACGCCGTGAAATACATGAAGTGCCCCTACTGCGGCTCTGAGGAATTCAAAACCTTGGAAACACGTGACTCATTAGAGAACACCACGCGACGGAGAAAAGAGTGTGTCAACTGCGGGAAACGCTTCACAACCTACGAGTACGTGGAAACCGTTGAGCTAATGGTTCACAAGAAGAACGGAGAGATCCAGCGATTCGACGTCAACAAGATTATCCGTGGCCTGCAAAAAGCTTGTGAGAAAAGACCTGTAAGCATGGCGCAGATTAACGAGTTGGCAAGTCATGTGCGCCAGGATTTGATGCTGGGCGGCAAGGGCGAAGTTACATCGCAGGAAATCGGAGATTCAGTCATGAAGTACCTCAGAACCTTGGATCGCGTCGCGTACATACGGTTCGCCTCGGTCTACAAGAAGTTTGAGGAGCCTGAAGATTTCAGGCAGTTACTCCTTGAGGTGAAGAAGAAATGAAATATGTCAGAAAACGTGATGGAAAACTAGAACCTTTCGATCAGGAACGCATAACAATTGCCATTTGGAAAGCAGCAAAAGCTGTAGGCGGCAAAGACAAAGAGCAAGCAAAGAAAGTCAGTGCCCAAGTCGTAGCCGAGCTGAACACTCGCTTTGGCGAAGACGGTTGCCCCACAGTTGAGGAAATCCAAGACCTCGTAGAAAAAATGCTTATCGAAAACGGCCACGCCCAAACCGCCAAAGCCTACATCCTTTACCGGAAACAGCATCAGGATATGCGTGAACTCGCTGCGCTACTCAGCAGTGCTGACCTTGTGGATCAATATCTAGAAGATCGAAGACTGGCGCGTAAAAGAAAACAGCAACATGAGCTACAGCCTACAGGGCTTAAACAACTACTTGTCCTCCACAGTCATCGCGAAGTACTGGATAAGCCGCATCTACCCCGAACGCATAGCTGAAGCACACTTCTCAGGTGATATCCACATCCACGATCTGGGCGTCTTGGGGCCTTACTGCGTCGGCTGGTCCATCAGCGACCTTCTGCTGTCAGGGTTCGGAGGGGTTTCGGGAAAAATCGAAAGCAAACCTGCTAAGCACTTCCGCACTGCACTTGGGCAAGTCGTAAACTTCTTCTACACGCTTCAGGGTGAAGCTGCTGGTGCGCAGGCATTCAGTAACTTCGACAGCTACCTGGCACCATACATTCGGTACGACAACTTAAGCCAGAAAGATGTCGTGCAGAGTCTGCAGGAATTCTTCTTCAACATGAACGTGCCCACGCGAGTCGGGTTCCAAACTCCGTTCACAAACCTGACATTGGATCTGGTCGTTCCAGAATTCATGCAGGACGAAGGCGTAATCTTCAACGGCAAAATCACGGGCGACACCTACGGTGACATGACCAAGGAGATGGAGATGTTCAACCTGGCGTACGCTGAAGTCATGAGTCAAGGCGACGCTAAAAGTCGAGTCTTCACCTTCCCAATTCCAACCTACAACATAACGAAGGACTTCGACTGGGACTCAGATGTGAGCCAGAAAATCTTCGAGGTGACCGCCAAGTACGGCGTGCCATACTTTAGCAACTTCGTCAACAGCGACATGCGGCCTGAAGACGTTCGAAGCATGTGCTGCCGACTACGCATCGACAACCGCGAGCTGCGCAAGCGAGGCGGCGGATTCTTCGGCGCAAACCCGTTAACGGGCAGTATAGGCGTAGTTACCCTAAACATGCCCCGTATTGGCTATCTGTCAAAAGACGAGGACGAGTACTTCCACAGGATAGAAGGCATCATGGAAGTGGCTAAATCCAGCCTTGAAATTAAACGCAAGGCTTTGGAAGCGTTCACAGAAAATGGTCTATATCCCTATTCTCGACACTACTTGAGCAACGTGAAGAATCGTTACGGCAAATACTGGAAGAACCATTTCTCCACCATTGGCCTAGTCGGCATAAACGAATCCATCGTAAACCTCATCGGTCAAAACATCGCCACCAAAGAAGGCTTAGAATTCGCCGTGAAAACCCTCAGCTTCATGCGCGAGAAACTCATGTCCTTCCAAGAGGAAACAGGCGACATCTACAACCTTGAGGCCACACCTGCAGAAGGCACATCTTACCGTTTAGCGCGAATAGACAAGAAGCGGCATCCCAACATCATAGCAGCCAACGAACGCCTCGTCCAAAGCAAACACGCGGAGCCATTCTATACAAACAGCAGCCAACTACCCGTGGATTACGAAGGCGACCTCTTCGATGCACTGGAGCACCAAGAGAATCTGCAGACATTGTATACTGGAGGTACAGTATTTCACATTTTCCTAGGTGAGCGTCTGCACTCGTGGAAATCCGCGGCGGAACTCATCAAGAAAGTTTCCCACAGCTAGCCATCTGCCCTACTTCACTTTGACGCCAACATTCAGTATCTGCCCCAACCACGGCTACACGAGCGGCGAACACGCCCAGTGCCCAGTCTGCGCAGCAACATGCGAAGTTTACAGTCGCGTCGTTGGCTATCTACGGCCAGTGGATCAGTGGAATGATGGCAAACAAGCCGAATTCGCGATGCGCAAGACCTTCGACAAGTCCCTCATTATGGCGACAGCGCCCGTGGCAACTTGAAACAGACAAAAAAGAGTGATTTTCCCGATGAAGTTTAGTGGGCTCCAGAAAATTAGCCTCATCGATTACCCCAACAAAGTCGCCTCTGTCCTGTTCACGCCAGGCTGCAACCTGCGCTGCGGTTTCTGCCACAACTGGCGTATCGCCACCAACCCCCAGCCGCCTTTTCTTCAAGAAGGCGCGGCTTTGGAGCTTCTGGAGACACGTAAAAAATACGTCGACGCCGTCGTCGTCACGGGCGGCGAGCCTTGTATGCACAAGGAACTCCCCAAATTCCTTGCTAAACTCAAAGACCGGGGTTTTCAGGTGAAGCTTGACACGAACGGTTTTTTCCCTGATGTGCTTGAGGAATGCCTTGGAAGCGTAGACTACGTGGCTTTGGACGTGAAGACTTCAATTGAAAAATACGCTCGTCTTGGCGCTCAGGATACTGCTGGGCTTTTGCGTTCCATCGAGATCCTCAAGATGGGTAAGACGCCCTACGAGGTTCGAACGACGTTGGTGCCTGATTTAGTAACCGCTGAAGATATTGTGCGCATAGGTGAGCTGGTGAACGGTGCGCAGAACGTGGCTCTGCAGCAGTTTGTGCCCAAAGACACATTGGATAAGAGCTTTCAGGCGCTTAGGCCTTACGCACCGGAAATCATCGCGGGATTCGCGCAAACTATGCGTAAGTATGCTGTGAACCTGCTGCTTAGAGTGTAGTATCCGTCAATTCGCCGCCCAAGGCGAGAGACAAAAGGTTACGGCGGGTTTTTCATGTTCTCGAAACCGTAGGATTGCGTCAATTACACATGTCCTCTCCCGGTTTCCAGATATCTAAGACGTCGGGTATTTCAGAAAAGCATTTTTGTTTTCAACACAATGCTAGTTTCAAGCTATGCTGTACACTAGCGATTATGATTCAACTATCTGCAAGTCTATCTTATAATTCAGAGTAGTGTGGGCTTTTTGAGGAGATATGTTCGTGACAACGCGCTTATGTATCAAATTCAGAACCCCTGCATTTCCACTGGAATCGCTTGTTGTACGCTTCTGACAGTCACAACTGTTAAAAAACACTCCGCTCAATCTTTGTGACAGATATTTTCGGAGATTTTTGAAGTGAAAGTCGCGATTGTAGGCAAAGGTAATGCTGGGACGGCTAGTTGGCAATAGGCTTTGACACTTCCGCTTCCGAACAGTTGCAGAAAAGACTGCCGTCGATCTTCGTTGGTGAAGGCGTTTAATACCGTGTTAGCTAAAGACCGTAGCACGGGCAGAGTTGGCGAAGATGCTCTGACGTTATTTGTAGCAAGTTGCACCGTCTGAGCCAAAATCGTGATGCAGCGAGGTAAAGGCAGTGGTTCGAACCCGTTAATACTACTCCAAATCGCGAGATCGCCAAAGTCTTATCAAAGGTACACCAAACTGAGATAAACCATCAAGACGCCCAATTCTCTCATCAAGAGACGGGTGGGTCAACTTTCCAACAAAACCAGTCAGACTGCCCGAAAACGCAAAACGTCTGCTTCGAACATCCAAAGAACCCATCTTGCTCAAGACGATCGCAAGATGCTTAGGTTCAACTAAATGCAGAGCCGCATTCCTGTCAGCCTCGAATTCAATCTTGGCCCCAAACCGTCTAATCATCAAAGGAATAGAAATACCCCACCCCAAAACAAAAGCAATAGAAAACTGAAAAACTGACGCAGAAGGCAACAAAATACACGCCACCAGAGGAACAACACCGCAAACAAGCCAGCAGCTTTCAAAAATTAAATTCCTAAAACTTGAAGAGCCGGAACCGCGCCCAAAATCTATCAAATGTCCAATTTCATGAGCGAAAGCAGATCTTACTTCGTCCTCTGAAAACACACCCTGAGCCCAAAGGGACAAAAGACGTTCACCCACACTTATCCGAAAAGCAAAAACATTGACGCTGACAAATTGTTCGTTTTTGGAGACGCACAATTCGGGAACTCGCCGCAATCCCGCCCTCCGAGATAGCGCTGAAATCATAATGTTCAGAGTGGCAAGTTGCCACACTCGCAAATCAAAATTTCTCGTCACTGAAGAGCCGGACGTGATATTCTTCAACTCCAAATACTCAAATGGGTACTCGCAAAAGCCCAAACATTCTAATGATTTAAGTCTTATTTCGCAGATACAAAGCTTCCAAAACAGAAAATATGAGAAGAATTCTGAAATAATTCTTCAGTTGGATGAGCTGAGTGTTAGCTTAGCTTGGAAACAGACGAAAGACAGTTTTTGACATGGTTAATGCTGTCGTGGGGACTTGTGGGTTGGTAAGGAGTATTGTTTTTATGGTCGATGTACCTAATCTATTATGAATTTCTGGAAAAAATAATAATCACAACTGACCATACACTATGCGTCCGTATCGGGGTAATGATTTGAAAAACTATCAAGTTATGACATTAGTGACGGTTCTACTCTTGTCAAGTTTGACTACCTTCGCTATGGGTGAAGCGCAAACCAGCACCCTGAGCTGTGAGCAGTGTGGAATGACTGTGGATGAGACTGGTCAAGCACGTTTTCGTATTGTCGATTCTGTGTGTCAACAGCATGTTGCCTGTTGCCCAGTCTGCGCTCTAAAAATGTTGAAGACATACGGGGAACTTAACATAACCTCTTTCTGCGATTATAATGGACCAAACTTTCCAATTATTATTAACGCAAAGAATTACGGCAACGATGTCTCTGTTTCACCGTTGAGTGCGTTGATTATTATTGGAGGTGGTTGCACCAAGAACAGATTGGTCTATGATGATGTTTCAGCGGACGCTTTGCTTTCTTCTCCAAATTATGGGACTTCAAAATGGCTATCTGCTTTATCGAACGACACAGTGGCCGCAAATGCTACTCGAAAAGGTGTTGTGCAAGCTGCGTTGCAGTATGGCGGGGGTTTGGCTTCTCCGAGTCCAAGTTCAACGTCAGTTGCGTCTTTGAAGGAGTGCGAGGTGTGTGGGATGGATGTGACCGCCGAGTCTCAGATCCGCTACAAAGTTGCTGATGGAAACGGAAATGTTCATTCCGTCGAATGCTTCATGTGTGTGCTTTCTCTTTTCAACGATTACGAGACTTTGCACGTAGAAACTTACTGTGACTGGTACGGACCAGACTATCCAATAATCATCGATTCATCCAACTTTGGTAAGGTCGTGACTGTCAGCCCTCCCACTGCGATGTTTCTCAGAGGCGGGAGTTGCGTTACCGCCAGAGCAGCATACAACCAGACAGCCGTCGATAACCTCTTAGCTAACGGTTTCTCACAGTACACTTCACCTGAACAGAAGTACACGTTACCCTCAAATACAGAAGTCAAGTCTGTAGTTGATGCAATCAAAACGTGGTACGCCAAACCTAATACAACTGAATTTCCGACACTAATAGTGTTCGCTTTGGCGGCAGTTATTGGAGTTACAATTGTTTTGGGGGCGATCTTTGCATTTAGAAAGTTAAGTGGCCCGAGCAAAAAGCCTGAGGTAGTACCTTGATCATTAACCTGTATGTAGCAGTGGATTTTGCAATAGCCTTGTTTGCGTTAACTGTAGGGTCATACGCCGCCTTCAAAGCGTACAAAGTTGACGAGGGTTTGAAGACTGCTTCCAACGAACAACGGTACGAACATGAAAAAGACTTCTATCTGGTCTCGACAGTTGGATGGATGACTCTCGCAACGCGGATATTGGCGATTCCTCTCTTTTGGGTGACTGTCATTTCACTCATCCCTGCTGTTCCAGGAGCAATTTTGAATCGTACGTTTCGGGTGGCGTGAGCGGAACTTATGCTGTGACTCTACCTAACGGTTGCTCTTACAGAGTTACCGTTAATTGGGCGTCGAAAGGCGATGGCGGTAGCGTGGACTTGGGCACTTTTGATTTGGATTCGCGTGAGACGGCAATTGAACGCAACTGGATCGGTTAGGTAGTCCGGGACGAAGTGGCTGCTGTTTGTGTAAGGCTTAGTGCTTCGTTTTTCCTCTAGACCAAAGGTTCAGTGCACATTCCAAAATTCTTCGCCTATTTCTTCCACAAGAGATTTGAGACTTCATTAACGCGTACTGAAACTTTGTAGATTGGAGAAGGCGAAGAGTGTTTTCGCTCTAAGAAGTGTATGTTTGGAAAGTTGTTGCAGAGCCACGTTTTGCCATTGGCTGAGAGAAAAGTTTAAGGGGCAATGATTTGTTTAGCTTTCCGAGAATTCTATAATTGAGGTTTGTCGTGTGAGCGCTAAAGGCGTTAGAAGCAAAGGAGAAACAGTGGAAGAACGCAAGGCTGAAGTCCTCATCAAGCTCAGAAAATATAAACTTGTAAAGAAAGAAAAGTTCGAGGGCGCCTTCGGGTACACGGTTGAGATTCCAGAGGATAAAGAGAAAGCCATGATCTGGTGCATTCTAGACCAGGCAACGGTCGGCATTGTGGCTATGAATCAGCTCTACAAGGTTATGAAGGAGAAAGAAATAGAGCGTGCCATAGTCATCACCGAAGGACGCTACACGCACGCGGTTAAGCAGGGCGCAAAGAAAAGGAAAGTTGAGTTGCTCCTCAAGTCGTTCCCAGTGTTCGACATCTTCGAGCATGCCCTCGTTCCCAAACACGAAACCCTGACGGAAAAAGAGAGGACAGCGCTTCTGGAGAAGTACAAGATTAAGCCCTACCAGATGCCGCAGATCACCTCAACGGACCCAGCAGTTAAAGCCATAGGCGCCAAACCAGGCGACGTGCTCCGAATAATCAGGAAAAGCTCCACCGCAGGCGAACACATAGCTTACCGCTACGTCGTCGAGTAGAAACAGCTTACCCGGTTCTTTTATTTTCCTATAATTACCTCAGTAGATTTCACGATAGCTACGACTTCGTCGCCTACTTTGAGGTCTAAGTCTTCCACTGCCTCCTTTGTGATGACCGTAGTTATCGTTGTCGGGGCTTTAATTTCAATTTTGACTTTTGCCGTTATGACTCCTTTTTCCACGGCTGTGACTTTTCCCTTCAAGTTGTTCCTTGCACTTAACTTCAAACTTTTCACCTCCACGCCTCTGCTTCCAGCAAGAACATCGCTCAAGTAACCCTCCAACTGCCGGTATTCGACCAGCAAGTTTTTGCCCAGATCGGTGAGTTTAGCTCCACCGCCTCCAGTTTTCCCCCCTTTATGTGTTTCGACGATGGGCTCACCGACGGCTTTCTCTATTTTCCGGATGTAGTTCCAAACATAGCGGTAGGACATGCCGCATTTTTCTGCTGCTTTGGTGAGTGATTTTTCGCTTGCTATGCGTTCAAGAATTTCTGCTCCGCCCATGCCCAGGACTGGTTTTCCGTCGCATTCCAGCCAAACTTTGCAGGAGGGCTTATGCTTTTTGCGAGTTGACATCTGTATGGCTAATGGAAAAACTGTTAATAAAGGTAATCCGCCCCACGAAGGCGTACTCTTAGAATTCCAGTTCTCCGCGGACAAATTTCTTGGTTATTTCATGCTGAGGATTGTCAAACAGGTCCTTGGGAGGGGCTGCCTCAACGATTTTCCCGCTGTGCATGTGGATAACCTGATCCGCAAGTCGTTTTGCCTGACCCAAGTTGTGGGTTGCCATGATAATTATGGTGTCACTGCATTTGTGGTCGACGATAGCTTTTTCAATTATGCGGGCGCTATTCGGGTCCAAGTTCGCCGTGGGCTCATCGAGTAAGAGAACTCGTGGGTCAAGCAGAAAAGCCCTCGCCAGAGAGATTCTTTGCTGTTCTCCACCTGAGGTTTTTCTGGCTTTTCTTTTCTGAAAATCTGTGAGCCCGACCGAGTTCAAGGATTCAGAAACCATTTGGGCAATTTCCATGTCGGTCTTCCCTCTAATTTTGAGGCCAAACGCCAAGTTATCGTAGACGTTTCTGTTGAACATCACGGTTTTCTGGAAAACCAACGTGGAGACCTTGCGTAAGTCATGAGGCGCTATGGGTACACCTCTAATGAATACTGAGCCTTTCGAGGGCGTTTCCAGCCCCGCCAGAATTCTTAAGAGCGTGGTTTTGCCCGCCCCGTTCACGCCCAGGAGGACAACTATGTTGCCGCCTTCCACTTTGAAAGAAACCGCGTCAAGAGCTTTGGCTTGACCATAGACTTTCTCGATGCCCTCCACTTGGAGTGTGATGCTCATTGTCCCCAGTTCCTCCATTTGTAAACCGCGACCCCTTTAGTGAAGTATCTTCTTGTCTGAGTCTTTCGATTAGGTTAATCGCCAAAGTAATTGACACAACAATCGCCATGAGAATGATTGCATAGGCCATCGCGGTCTCGAATTGCCCCAAGTTTGTCTCCACGGCGATAGAGGTTGTGAGAACGCGTGTTTCTTGGAATATGTTGCCTCCGACAATCATGGCTATGCCGAGTTCGCCGAAGCCTCGGTTAAATGCCGCTGTAACCGCGAGAACGGTCGACCATACAGTTTCTCGCATGAGAGCTAAGTTGGTCTGAAAGCCTGATGCGCCCAACGTCTTTGCCAGGTCCCTTAGCTGAGTGTCCGCTGCAGATAAGGCGCTGCTCGAAAAGCTAACGACAATGGGCGTTAGCAGAATCGCTTCGCCGACAGCTATGCCATTAACTGTGTAGAGCAGCCCGAGAAACCCGAATTCCCCTGACCTTGACAATAAGAGGTATAGTAGCAAGCCCAAGGCGACGGTTGGGACACCAATTAATGCATTGAAGAAGCCTTTGATTAGCCATTTTCCCCGGAAAGAATACAATCCAATGACGACTGCGATGGGTATGCTCCATAGACATGCCAAGGCTGTTCCGACCCCAGTTACGTATAGGGACCTGTAACTGTGTTGTAGACTTCAGGGTTGCCGCTGAAAATTAGCTGAAAAGCCTGCTGAAATGCTTGCACGATAATATCGGGCATGGCAGTCACAAGGAAATAAGGGGTTTGGATATTAAGTTTTTCAGCAAATCCCGCGAGATGATAGGCTATCTTTTCTTAGATGGATTCTACAGGGAAGCCATAGGAATTGCCGCAACTGTCGGTGACGGGCTTGGAAAAGCGTCATACGCAGCTGAGTAAAGTGTGCCTGCGTTATATCGGTAATCTGCTGGGCACTCGGTTTGGTTCGCTGGAATGTAGGCGTAGTTTTGAATCCAGCTTAGCAATGTGGCGTTGCTGCTCGGGTTGCTGGCAAGCGGGACGAAGGGGCTGAACAGAGGTTGCCCGTAGGTTGCTGTACCAAAGTTGGCTAGCAGTTGTTGTCCTTCATTCGAAACCATATATTGAATGAACAGCATCGAAGCGTCAAAGTGCGTGTTCGTTAGGTTCGCGTTTTGCGGGTTGTCAGCGATTACGCTATATACGTTGAGGAGGTCTTTTTGGGCTTGAATTACGATTGTCATATGGATGTTGCCCTGATTGTTGTTTGTCAGGAAGGTTGCGGTGTCTGAGAGGGTGTAGCCGTTGAATTGGTCCGCGACGAGTAGCGTTGCGGTCATGCCTTGCCCAGTTTCCTTATACCATGAGGCGGTTCTTATTTGTGTCCAGTTTATGCCTGCCGCTGCCCACAGGTTTTTTTCTTTGGAGTTGGTGCCTGAGCCGTCGCCTCTGGAGACCCAGACGACTTTGCCTTGCTCGCCCAGCGTCTTGATTTGCTTGAGCGCGTCTAAGGGTTCAAGCCTGTGACATTTGCGGGGTCGTTTGTGGGTCCGACAATGATGAAGAAGTTGTAGGCGATGATTTTGCGGTTCACGCCGTATCCAGCGGTGAGGAAGGTTTTTTCTTGTCCAGGGTCGTGGACCATTATCATGTCTGCATCGCCGCGCATGGCGGTCTGAATTGCTGCTCCTGTGCCCTGCGCGATAAAGTTGACGGTTATCCATGGGTACTTGGCTTCGAAGGCGGGTTTAATTGCGTCGTTTTCAACTCCTGTTTCATAGAGGCTGGTTGTGGATGAGATTATTAGGGTGACGTGTTGGGGGGTCGGGGTGGGTGTAGGAACGGGTGTTGGGGTGGGTGTGCTGGTCGGAAGCGGAGTTGGCGTTGCAGTTGGAGTTAGGGTTGAAGTTGGTGTTGGGGTGAGGGTTGGGGTTTGAGTGGGGAGAAGAGTTGCCGAAGCAGATGGTGACGGCGGTGGGGTCTGGGTTGGGGTGGCCTTTGATGTGGGCATTTCCGTTGGCTGGGGAGTCGCTGTCGGGGTGGGCGATGGCGTTGGTGACGGCGATGGTTTAGTTGCTGGCTGCGTTGTTATTGAGTATGCGTATGCGCCTACCGCAGCTGCGATTATTACTATGAGTGCTAAAGCGATGATTCTGTTTGTTTTCATCAGGGTCACTTTCGGTTTTTCACTAGCGTTATGTATATTTAAACATGTCGGAATGCTCACTTCAACAATCAACCCACATCTAACTGCTTACGCCGAGAGGTTAAGCCGCGTCTTTGCCTTACGTCGCCAAATCGTCCAGAATTACCAGCGCCTCACCCAGCGGCATATTTAGCCTGCTCGCAAGCTCCTGCGCTGAAATGTCAGGCTTTTCAAGCAGAATCACGTCCCGAGTGTAAGATTTGTGTGTCGGATACATAACGTTGGCGTGCGTCGTCTCAACAAGCAGTAGCCAGAGCTTCTCCTTAGAATAGTCTTCAAGGTTCATGCGGCATCAGCAGTACCTTATGCCAAAGAGGTTATTCAGCTTACCGCAAACTGACTGCCTCCCGATGCATAGCTCCTGTTGCACCAAAAAGGTCTAAAGCATCTTGCCAAATGCTTCTATCCAGAAGTGATGCAGAGTGGGACGAGCCGTCGTCACGAAGGGTCATCGAGGTCGCAGGCTGGGCAGAACGATACGCAAGCTGGAAGCAAGCGTCGAGTTTAGCGCCAAAGAATGCCAAGCCAGAAAAGCAGAGACGAGATACAAAGAAAAGGTCCAACCGCCTATGCGTGAAGATTCGCCCGTTGAGAATTTGCGGGACGCATTCAACCGAAGAAAAGGCGATGCCTCACCCTAATACAAGCACTCAGCTCTGACCTGCGAACCTAACATGAACAAGGCTAATAGCGCCCTTATCCTGACTAAAATCCGGAATTCATTTACTCAATGCTCAGATGTTTAAGTGAAACCCTTAAATAATTTCCACCGCGTAACTGACCAGGAAACCAGATGAGCAAACCAGCCGCCGAAATCAGGCTTTTCAACACTTTGACCCGGCAAAAAGAGCCGTTCAAACCTATCACGGCAGGCAAAGTGAGCTTGTACACTTGCGGACCTACTGTCTACGATTACGCCCACATAGGCAACTTCCGCGCCTTCATCTTCGAAGACCTCCTCAAGAGGTGGCTGCAATACCGGGGTTACAACGTGACGCATGTCATGAACCTCACGGACGTAGACGATAAAACCATCCGCGGCAGCCAAAAACTGGGCAAACCGCTGCCTGATTACACCGGTTTTTTCGCGAACGCGTTCTTCGAAGACATAAGAGTGCTCAATATTGAGCCCGCTACCATTTACCCCCGCGCGACCAATCACATCTCTGAAATGGTTGCCTTAATCAAAGCACTTCTGGCGAAGGGCATTGCCTATCGTGGTGAAGACGGCAGCGTGTACTTTGCCATCAGCAAATATCCCGAATACGGCAAACTCAGCCACATCCGCATCCAAGAACTCAAGGCAGGCGCACGCGTTAGCCAAGATGAGTACGCCAAAGAAGAAGCTCAAGACTTCGCGCTCTGGAAAGCCTGGGCGCCCGAGGACGGCGATGTTTTCTGGGAAACCGAATTAGGCAAGGGCAGGCCAGGATGGCACATCGAATGCTCCGCGATGAGCATGAAATATCTAGGCGAGACATTTGACATTCACTGCGGCGGCGTGGACAACATGTTTCCACATCACGAAAATGAAATCGCCCAAAGCGAAGCCGCCACTGGCAAGAGGTTCGTGCATTGCTGGATGCATAACGAGCACTTACTAGTTGAAGGGAAGAAAATGGCAAAACGCCTGGGCAATTTCTACACGCTACGGGACTTGCTGGCAAAAGGGTTGGACCCTTTAGCCATCCGGTATCTGTTGCTGAGTACGCATTACCGCCAGCAATTTAACTTCACCTTCGAAGGCTTGGACGCTGCAAAAAGCGCCATTGAACGCCTGGTGAACCTGCAGCGAAGGCTTAAAGATGCAAACGGCAAAGGAGGTCCTACTAAAGTAAATGAGCTGATTGAGTGGGTTCACAGGTGTTTCGGCGAAGCCATGGATGACGACCTCAACATCAGTGTGGCATTGGCGTCGCTGTTTGACTTCGTGAGGGACGTCAACAACCTGCTTGATTCCAACGCAGTGGGCAGCACTGAGGCGCAGAGAATCGCCTCCGAAATCGAGACCTTCGACAAAGTCCTTGGCGTTCTTCCCAAGGTCAGGGAGGAAGCATTGCCCAAAGAAGCCGAAGAAATCATCAAGCGCCGCGAAGTAGCCAGGAAAGGCAAAGACTGGGAAACCGCCGATGAGTTGCGCCAGCAGCTCAAGGCACTGGGTATAGTAATCGAGGATACTGCTCAGGGTGTAAGGTGGAAACGCGAAAAAACTTAAGCCAACGAGGTTTTTCCGTCAAAATTCCATTCTTTCTTGGAATATTTTTCCCTGCACAACTTTTCCGCTAGCTCCCGTTCTTCTCGAGTCAGTTCGCCCTGAAGGCGCTGGACATCCTCCACTACCTGTATGTTTAAAGCCACAGCAAACCCGTGTGCGACTGCGTTGATTGCCGTTTCAGGCGTTACAGTATGTGCCAGCTCGTCTTTGATACTTGTGATTTTACCCTTCGCCACGTTTACGATTTGCGTGCAGCTATTTGCCCATGGAACCCGAAGTAACTTGAACATCCTTGGTAAATCCACATCCAAGAGCAATGTGCCGTGCTGTAGTACGATGCCGTTTCTGTTGGCTTGGGCGCTGCCGCTGATCTTCCTGCCGTTCACGGTTAGGTTTGGGCAGTTTTTGGAGTCGCCTGGGCTGAAGTCGGTTGGGATGCCCAACATCCGAAGCGCTTCGCTTATAGAGGCATAGATGCGTGAGTAGACTTCTGTTATGTCTTTGGCGCCCATGTCCTCGGGTTTGGAAATGACGCTGTAGGTCACCTCACCTTCCGCGTCGTGGTACACGGTTCCGCCGCCACTCATTCTGCGCACAACATCCACACCCAACTCGCGGCAAGCTTCAACGTTCACTTCGTTTTCGAGTTTCTGGAACCTACCGATTGAGACAGCGCTGGGATTCCATTGGTAAAACCGCAACGTATTCGGAACCATTTCTGACACGCGCGACTGCAAGATTGCTTCGTCGATCGCCATGTTCATGGCTGCATATTTAGATTCGAGTTTGAGGATGCGCCAAGTGTTCATTTGGAACCAACCGGACGTTTGCTGCTCTTTCAGGAGACTTTCTCTGCTATAAATGTAGTTGACTTTAATTCTTAAGGCGTGTTTTTTGGTCTCAAGAATTTTTTGTGAATGCAGCTTTGGCGTTTTCATCAGACACTGCAACTTACATAGGATTCATGTTATTCGCAAGTACGAATCAAGGTAAAGAGAGCGGGAAGACAGGCGAGATTGCAGAGGAATTGAGCTGCTACCTGACTGGTTTGTCGTTAGCTATAATGAAGCTTGTTTCCACTTGTTGGCTAGAGCAACATAGGCTTCGGCGCCGCTCGTTTCTGTGGTCGCTACGCCGCGCTCAGATAGATGCGAAATGATTCTGCGAGTTTCGAGCCAGCTGAGTCCGGCTTCAGTTCGAATAAGTCGTTGCCGATATTTTCCGTCATGAGCTAATAGTAGTTCGACGACTTTGCGTTCATTGGCAGTTAGTGTTTTCAAGATAGATTCAAACTCTGATTTTGTCTCCTTCGCTTCACCCTCCGCGCTTACGGGGACAGTTGGTTCGTAGGAGACTTCAGGTTCGGCTAGTGTAGCGGGAGCCGCAAGCGGCGGGTTGGGTTGAGTAACGGGGGGAATGCCTTCATTTTTCTCATCAGCGGCTACAATCTCGTTTAGAATCTTTGCTTCTTCGCGCATGCGGTTTATATCTTCTTCCAATTCGGCAGCGTGATTTTCAGCAGCTTTGCGCAGCTTTTCTAATTCGTTTTGGAGATGAGCACGTTCCGTTTCTAGCCCGCGTATTCTTTCCTTCAACTCCTCTGGCGTTTGCATCGGGTAATTAACCCCGCACCAGTTTTTCGGTGCCCAATATATTTGGTTTTCGTTAACCTTTCAATCAAGACTTTTGCCTCAAGAGAGCGTATTGATTTGGCTCTCAGACAACCGGATCGCTTGTGTTCTTGTAGCCTCACCTCCTGTTCATATCTTCCGTTCAAGCAACTCTCGTTCTGACTATAATGAGCCGGATCCGGGGGGTGAAAGCGGATTAGAAGAGTCTAAGCTATATGGTGTGTGTCACAGTTCTTATATAAGCGCTCGTAAGAATATCAAATAGTTAACCGCCGCCTTATTGGACCGGATTGTGTGGCTGATGAGGAAGACCATATTTAAGAAGCTAGAGGCCCAAGGCTTAATCGCTAACTACAACCGCCTCCGTAAGAACTTGCCGCCCAAATTGCCTGATCGTGTCTACATTGTGGATGAGACTTTCCGAGAAGGCATTAAAACCCCCATGGTCTTTTTGACATACGTGGAAAAAGTGAAGCTTGCCAAGATGATGGATGAAACTGGCATTGCCGTCATCAATGTAGGTTTTCCAGGCTTAAGCGAGGATGAGAAACGCAGCGTCAAACGTATCGTGAATGAATCCTTCTCAAAAGCCAAGTTGACCGCCTCGTCAGCGGCTGCCAAAACTCACGTTGACGCTTGTCTAGAAGCGGGAATGAAGGAAATTAACATTGAAGCGGCCATTAACGGTTTAAACCTGCAATACAGGTTGAGAATTTCTAAAGATGAAGCGGTCAAACGTATAGTCGAAAGCATCGAATATGCTAAGAAGCATGGCGTAACCGTGAACTTCGTGCTTTCTGATGGCAGCCGCACGCCGCTCGAGGACATTCTGATGATTTTCGAGAAAGCAGTTGCCGCGGGAGCTACCAAGCTCGCAATAGCCGATACCGTAGGCTTCCTGCGACCCTTAGCCATGAGGTACTTGATTAGTCACGTTCGGGACGGACTGCCTGACGCAGTTCGGAAGAAAATCCCGCTTTCTGTGCACTGCCACAACGACTTCGGTTTGGCCACCGCGAACACTCTGGCTTCCGTGGAGGAAGGTGCCACTTACCTGCATACAAGTCTCATCGGCTACGGCGAACGCGCTGGGCTGGCACCATTTGAAGAAGTGGTCACAGCCTTGGAACTGTTATACAACATTGATACGGGCATCGACATGGAACGAATATACCGATTGGCGCAACTAACGGAGAAATCATTCGCGTTGCCAATTCAATTCCACAAGCCCATTGTCGGAGACAACATATTCACCCACGAAATAGATGAGCACGTAGAGGGTATGTTAGCACATCCACTCATGTTTGAGGCTTTCCCGCCTGAAATCGTTGGACGCGAAACCAACCTATTCGTCGGCAGAAACACTGGACAAACCCTCTTGCAAGGTCTGCTGGAGAAAGCGGGCATTCGGGCTTCTCCACGCCAGATAGATGAGATCTTGCGGCACGTGAGGGGACCTGCAGAAAGCTTGGACAAAGGCGAATCCCAAATGACCTTCTACCAAGTCAAGAAGCTGCTTAAAGAACTGCAGAAAGGCTTGGTCTTACCAGAGTTTTGGCGCCTCGTCGAGCAGGTGACAAGGCAAAAACCCAAGTTACCCCAGACAGGCGAAGGCAGCGAGAAAGCGTTTACACCGACAACTAAATAAGCTGACCGGCTTTTCGCTTTCCTAATCCAACTCCAACAACTTCTTAATGGCTGATATTTCTCGTGCAGTCGGCTTTCTGGGGTAGTTGTAGATGGGGCCACTGGGTTTTTCGTTGTAGAAGGGACGGTTGCAGTCATTGCACCCTGAGGTGAGGAACGGCTTCCCAGACTCCACCAGCGCTACCAGAGGCTCCTTGTCAATGCCAAAATCAACAATTTCTTGCCCTTCAGCCTCAAAGTCCATGTCTTCAAACCGAGTCAACGCATGTACAAGCAAATACCTCGCAATCTGAACGCGCCCATAAGTCTTAAGCGACGGCTTAGCATGTTCTGCCAAAGCGGTTCCCCGAACAGGTGTGAACGCGAAAAGGGCAGGCAGCACTCCCATGTCAACGCAATATTGGAGAAGGCTGCAGGCCTCCTTTTCAGTTTCCCCCAAGCCGACGATTAAGTGTGTGCTCACGTTGCCTTCACCAAAAACCCCGATTGCCGTGCGAAGCAGCAACAATTCATTTTGCCAATTGTAGGGGCCTCCTACTTCCTCACCTTTGACCTTCTCGAAAAGCCGCTCCGTTGCAGCGTCAATTGCTATGCCAATGCGATCCGCACCCGCTTTGGCTAGGCTCCACATGTTTTGGCTGGACTGCGGCTGACAGGAAACCGAAACTGGTATAGACGTTTCTGCCTTAAGAGTCTGAACGAACAGACAGACTTCACCAAAAACCTGTGGATAATTGAGCGCTTGAATGCAGACACGCTTGATTTTTCCAGCGTCCGCCGCGTTTTTGATTTGCGTGATTACGCCTGCCGTTGAGAAGGCTGGCCAGGAAACACGGGAGAGAAGTTCATTCTTGCTTTGGCTGCCTTTGGCTTGGGGGCAGAAGGCGCAGTTTGCTGTACATTTACCAGTCTTGTGAGTCATGAGATAGGCTGTTGTTGGTTCCGCATCCAGTTTGCCTTCTAACAACCCAAGAGCTATGGCTGATCCGACGGATACTCTGATTTGCTCTGGCATGAGTGACTTGGTCAGTTGGTTTCCCTCTGTTCAAGCAATGCGGAAAGGCACATATTAGTTTAGCCTGAAGAAGCTTCGGTTGCGCCTTTTGTTGACTGCTTGCTGTTTTTGGTTTAAACTTACAAGCCGCAACGCAAGCCACTTTAGCCGCGCCTAAATAAGTCGTAACCGATGCTTGGCACACGTTTTGCTTTACAGCCATGCTTGTCAGCTCACTAATCACGACTAAAGCGTACACTTCTCTAGGGCAATAGACGGGTTCTAAAATTCAGTTGAGCAAAAAACGCTGAAGTATACTAATACAGCGGCTGCGCAATATGGCAAATGGTCAGAAGCAGGAAAACCCTGTCGAGTTTACTGCTTACCAGTCTTTGCAGCGTGTTTAGCTTTCTTTGCTTTGTTTTTCTTCTCAAGCGATGGCATGTACATTCACCATGGGTATGTGGACCTACTAAGGATAAAAGACTTTTCACAGGATAACCGACCGAGCAACGAGAAAACAAGGTTTGGCAGTTTTAAAAGAGGGCAATAACAAAAAAAAGCAACGACGCCTCCGACAAACCAAAGGTCTTCGCCAACGTTGCTGCGTAAATTAGCTAATTTAAGAGCAGAAACAGCTTTTTTTGCTAATTTTGTTCCAGCGGTGGGTAAGTCTTAATTATGTCCTTTTAATCACATAGTCAGCCTTGAAGGAATCACAAATGGTTAAGATAGATTTCGGCGGCGTAAAAGAAGACGTCATCACACGAAAAGAATTCACAATCCAACAAGCACAAAAAATTCTCAAAAACGAAGTTGTTGTCTCCCTAGGATACGGGATCCAAGGTCAAGCACAGGCGCTTAACATGCGGGACAACGGAGTAAAAGTCATAATCGGACAAGAAAACACCGGACCGCACAAAGCCTACTGGGACAAAGCAGTAGCAGACGGATGGGTTCCAGGCGAGACTCTCTTCCCGATGGAAGAAGCTGCAAAACGTGGAACCATCAAAATGTTCCTCCTTACCGACGCAGGGCAGAAAGATGCGTGGCCAACAGTCAAAAAATTCGTGAAAGCTGGAGATGCACTCTACTTCAGCCACGGATTCAGCATAGTCTACAAAGAACAAACAGGCGTCATCCCACCCAAGGACGTTGACGTAATCCTTGTTGCACCAAAAGGCTCAGGTACATCCGTCCGCAGAAACTTTGTTGACGGAAGCGGAATCAACTGCAGCTTCGCCGTCGCCCAAGACGCCACAGGCAAAGCACAAGACCGCGTAAAAGCCCTAGGCATCGCCATCGGCGCAGGATACCTCTTCCCAACCACCTTCGAAAAAGAAGTATACAGCGACCTAACAGGCGAACGCGGAGTCCTCATGGGCGCATTAGCAGGCATAATGGAAGCCCAATACACAACACTGCGCGAGCGAGGACACAGCCCAAGCGAAGCCTTCAACGAAACCGTCGAAGAACTCACTCAAAGCTTAATACGCCTGGTTGACGAGAACGGCATGGACTGGATGTATTGCAACTGCAGCGAAACCGCGCGCATCGGTGCGCTCCGATGGAGAGACCGCTTCCGCGAAGGAACCAAACCGCTCTTTGACTCGCTCTACGACTTGGTTGCTGCAGGCGAAGAAACACGCATCGTGCTTGAAAAGAGCAAGGCGACTGATTACCGCCAGAAACTCGCAGATGAACTCAAAGCCATGGGTAACAGCGAGATGTGGCGTGCAGGAGCAACCGTACGTTCGCTACGCCCCAGCAAGCCAAAGAAAGAGTAAACCTCTTTCCTCTTCCATTCGTCCATTCTTTCAATTTCTGTCTTCTTACCCTAGTTTTGTTTGTTTCAGCTAGTCAATTTCGTAACACTGAATGCAACGCTTGGCTTGAAACTATGAAGCGCAAAGGTGTAAACATCAGCCTTAGAAGCTACCTTAAAGTCGGTGCAGTCCTCTCCATCGTCGAGGTTGTTGTGGCGTCAGTGGTTTTGTGGGTTGAGTTGAATGCAGGTCTCTCATTGCACCTGTAGTGAATTTAGGAGATGCGGATTTCTTTCGTGTCCCAAAAGGAAGGTTTGACGGGATAGGCTCATCAGCCAGCGCGGACTGAAAAAGGAACCTTTATTGGGGAATGAGGGGACATTTTTCTCCGCGTTTTGCTGATTCCTTACCCGCCAAACATGGATGCAACGTTTGATGGCTTTAGGACACTGAATACCAATACGTCTCCGAAAGTTTATAAGACCTTGTGACTGTACCCACACTGCAACAAACTACAACAATGCTGCACTAATTTGTCAATGTTTAGCAACTTGCTGCTCGCGCCTTTCTGCCTTTTTTCCATAACCTTGACAACGTGGCTGTCGCAGCCGCATCTAGCGGCAACGCTCAAGAAACGCTACGACTTTTGACGTGGCAACAGCTGACAGCGTATCTCTGTTTTCAGCTGTCACAGTCAGAACCTCGGCATCCTCCCGATTTTTCGCTTCAATTACCAGTTTGTCTTTGGCTCTTTGGTGCACAACAGCCAAGACTGCTTTGTTGCTGTCAAGGACTTTTTGAGCGGCTTCCTTGAATTTTTGGGAGAGCAATTCCATGGGCCCAATTTCGTCGATGGCTAAGACATCGTAGCTTTTTAACGCTGTTAGAATTGCTGACGTGCCGACTTTGTCAAGGTCCTGCAAGTTAACGTGGTATCTACCGACCCGTGGACCAAACTCCAACTCGGCGTGGGCCAGCCAACCCCTCTCCCCGCTTGTCAGGTCTTCGATTTCGAAGCCCACTCGGATTTCGCCTCTGCGGACTTCGCGGCTGACAATCCCGCCCACGCTGTAGCCCTGCGCCCGCAAAGCCTCAACCGCTCTTGTGAAGACAGTAGTTTTTCCTGCTCCTGGGCTTCCCGTCAAAACAAGAAGACGCTTTTCCAAGATATTTTCACGCTCAAATTAACCAGAAGTCTAATATGTCCATAAAATCTTTTTTCCAGCAACAAGAACTTTGGGCGCAGACGATGGAGAATAAATTTGAACCTGATTTTCCCTCCGAAATTGCTAAAGAAGGCAAAATCCAAGCCTTGGTGCCCAAACTCGCCGCCTACGGAGTATGCCCTTCTGACTACGCTCCCAGTAAGGCGCCGGTTTTCTACAACCCCGTGATGGAATTTAATCGCGATGTGACGGTGTTAGCTTTCAAAGCTTACCAACGCATGTTCAACAGGGAAATCACGATTTGTGAGCCTCACACGGGCACGGGCATACGAGGCATACGTTTTGCAATGGAAATCGACGGCATCAAAGAGGTTATCAGCGGCGATATAAACCAGCACAGCATCCGACTCGCAGCTTACAATGTGGCGCTCAATAAACTTCAAGACCGCGTAAAGCTGAAGCACAAAGACGCTAACCGCCTTCTAAGGTGAACACAGCGCGCCGAAGAAACGCTTCGACATAATCGACATCGATCCGTTTGGCACCCCTGTTCCGTATTTGGAGGTCGCTGCAGTGCAGGCGCTACGCAGCAATGGTTTGCTCGCCGCTACAGCTACGGATATGGCGCCGCTTTGTGGAGTTAATCCAAAAGCGTGCGTGCGTAAGTACGGCGGTACACCTTACGCACTGAGTACTGCCAAGAACTCGCTGTCCGTCTACTGTCCGGATGCGTTGCATCGACCGCAGCGAAACATGACATCGGTGTTCGAATCCTCTTTAGCCATTGCAGTAATCACTATATTCGGGTCTATGCGCAGATTGGGTACGGCGCTCAAAAAGCTGACCACGCTGTTAGAAATGTCGGCTATGTGCTCCACTGCTTCCACTGCTTGCACAGGACTGATTTCTTTTTAAACCCTTCCCTGATTCCGCGGCAAAATGTCCCGAATGTGAAGCAAAAATGGACTACGCGGGGCCTCTTTGGTTGAGGGGCATCTTCGACTCAGCATTCATTGATTCTATGGTTAAGGAAAACGCTAAAACCGCGTTTAGAAACAGTGGCAAGATCAGCAAACTCCTCACCAAAACCAGAACGGAAGCGGACATGCCTCCTACTTACTTTGTCTTGGACAAGTTAAGTAAAAAAATACGGCTGCCTGCGCCCTCGACAGCCGCGTTTTTCCAAGCTTTGCACGAAGGCGGCTTCAGGGCGGAGGTCACGCATTTTAATTCTCGTGGTGTTCGAACAAACGCGTCAGCTGCTGCTATGCAGGACACACTGCGGAAACTTGCTTCTCGGAGTTAGGCTTAATGCTAGCGGGTAAAAGTTTAAGAGCACAGACGGTTAGTAGTAAACGAAAATGGAAATTTAGTCGACTCAGCGGTGGATTTGTGTGTCCGAAAGAGTAGCAGTCATAGGCGCCGGCATGATGGGTGGCTCCATAATTAAAAGTCTTCTCAAAGGTAAATACCAAGGCAAAATTGCAGCTGCAGATTTCATGACTGAAAAACTCAAAGAATTCGAATCTCTGGGCGTTGTGGTTTCCGCGGACAACCGTAAAGCTGCATCCCAGGCAGACATAAGATCCGTCAGTGTCAAACCAGGTGACCTTTCCAAGGTGCTTAAGGAAATCAGCAAGGAAACCAAAGGTAAACTCGTCATCTCAACCGCTGCCACTGTGCCCCTCTCGTTCATAAAGAAAGACGTTCCTGAAGCTAAAGTCGTCAGAATCATGCCTAACATTGGTGCGTTGGTACAGGCTTCGTACACGGCTTTTTGCTGCGACGCCACCGTCACAAAAGAAGATAAGGAAAAAATCAAAGCCCTATTGAACTTGATGGGTGAAAGCGACGAGGTAGATGAGAAATACATGGACGCCATCACAGGGCTAAGCGGTAGCGGTCCAGGCTACATGTCCATAATTGCCGCAGCTTTAACCTACGCGGGACTCAAAGTGGGTTTGCCTCAAGAAATTGCGGAAAAAGCTTCCGCTCAAGTCATGTTTGGGACTGCAAAACTTATCATGGACCTGCCTGAGCATCCAGCAAAAATCCGCGACATGGTCACCACCCCAGGCGGAACAACCATCGAAGCGGTCTACGAGCTGGAGAGAGCCAAGGTAAGGCAAGCGTTGATG
>CAVOWB010000021.1:0-232189 GCA_963699995.1 Candidatus Bathyarchaeota archaeon
ACTTAACCACAATGACTTTCCAACCAGCCACAAAAATGGTTCCAACCTACTCAGCAATTATCGAGCCGTTCCAAACCTATGTCCAATTTTCTTCAATAACAAATTTCAAATACAAGCCCTATAATCACATCAAACAAAAAGGGTGCCACACTAATGAGTGACTCATACTTCAACAAAAAACTTGAACCAATAAAGGTCAAGCCAAAAACCGTCAACGAACTGCTCAGTGAGATGGCAAAACCGCTTACCAAGGAAGAAAACTGGGCGAAGCAGTCGACATTTGGGAAAAGATGGTTAAGGAAAGAACCTTACCATCGTCATGGGATACGCAGGCAGCATGAGCACCGCTGGACAATGGACTATCATAAACTGGCTCATGGAAAACCGCTTCATCGACGTCTTAGTCAGCACAGGCGCAAACGTTTCCGAGGACATTGTGGACGCAATGGGCTTCGGCTACTGGCAAGGCAGCCACATGGTAAACGACGAAGAACTCCTCAAGGACGACGTGAACCGATACTACGACGTATACGGCAAAGAAACTGACTACCGCAAAATGGAAGAACTCATAACCGACTTCGTCATGACACTGAAAACCGACTACCCATACAGCAGCCACGAATTCTTCTACGATCTTGGGAAATTCCTCAGCAAAAAGAAAATCCCCGCTATCGCAGCCAAAGCCTACGAAAACGGAGTCCCCATCTTCAGCCCAGCTATCGTCGACAGCGCATACGGCGAAACCTTCCTTATGGCAAAAAACAAAGGACACAATCCAATCTAGACTCAGCTAAAGAATTCGACCAGTTCGTCACCATCGGCACAAAAACCAAAGATGTGGGCGTAATCTACATTGGCGGCGGAGTTCCAAAAGACCTAACACAGCTCATAGCCATATCGGTTTCACCAATAACAAACGACCACGGAGTAAAAGGCAGAGACGGACACCTCCGCAAAGGCCTACAGGAATACTACTACCCACATAAATATGCCATACAAATAACCACAGACGCACCACAATGGGGTGGACTAAGCGGCTGCACACTTGAAGAAGCCATCAGCTGGGGCAAAATCAAAGCCAACCAAATACACGGGCAGTGTGCTACAGCGACGCCACTATCGCCTTGCCTCTCATAACACATGCTCTTTGCGAAAGCGTAAAAACAAAGCGCAAAGGACCAGATATGAGCTGGCTCTTTAAAGGCGTCCAATAGACGCCTGAACCTTCCTTTTCTTTGGCTTATTTTTTGTTTAACCGCGTGAATAGCGCCCCAGCCATTAGGGGCAGAATCACTGAAGCGTCGCCCTCAACCATAATGCGCCTGGCTTTCTCACTGATTTTACCCCAAGATACCGCTTCACGCGGCCTTGCACCGCTTAAGCTGCCGTCCCACTCGTCAGCCGTGCTAACGTATACGACGTAGTCTAAGCCGTCTTTGAACTGGTTCCACCAAATTGTGTGATGTTTGCTAATTCCGCCGCCAACGATTAGCGCGCCTGATTTTTTGGCGTCGAACACGATGTTGTTGAGTTCTCCAGAATCCTTAAGCAAGTTCAGCTTAAACGCATGGTCTTGGCTAAAAAGCCAGGTTTGGTAGCCCACTGCGCCGTCAGTTATGCCTGGAACGAAAACGGGTATGCCGTTTTTTGCTGCCCAGTACAATATGCTGGTTTCGTTGCATATACGTGAGCCTATTTCGCGAACGAGTTCACTCGCGGAAAGCTCTCTTTTGCCCTCGTTGTATAAATCTGAGAGCAGACCTTGGATTTTCTTTTCGATTATGACTCCGTAGCTGTCGTTGGGCACAAGAACATTGCCAAGACGGTTCAGGCCTTGCTCGTGCAGTTTGCTGTCGTTCATCACGAAGCTCCCACGATAGTAGTCACGCCAGCAACGCGCCAAATCATGGTCAATCGTACCGCAGGTTGTGATTACAACGTCGGCGAGTTTTCGCTTTACGAGTTCACGTAGAACACCACGTGTGCCAGTGGCAACGAGGTTACCTGTGAAGGAGAGGAATTTTACGCAGCCCTTGATTTGAATCATTGCTTGCATGATGTTTACGGCGACTGCAAGCTTGCCTGCTGTGAAGCCCCACGCGTTCTCCATTTGGCTGACAAGCTCTTCGGTGGTTAGTTCTTTTGTAAAATCGTAGTCTTTGACTGCTTCTTTCAACAGTTTCCAAGTCTCCATTTGTTTGCGGTATTGTTTGTGTTATGGTTAAGATAAATACGTGTCGAAAAGTAGATCGGCTACTCTGTCAAGTAATGAATTATTCTGCCGTATAGGTCCTTTGCGCGCAGATCTTCGTAACCAGCGTAGATGCTTGGGTTATCATTCACTTCCACAACGACGAATTCGCCGTCGATTTCCTTGATGTCCACGCCGTAAAGTCCCTTGCCAATCACGCTGCATGCTTTCAGGGCGACCTTGCGGAGTTCTTGGGGTATGACTTCTCTTCTGAGTGAGATGGTTTTGCCCCAAGTGAACGTGGGTTTGCCTCGGAGTTTGGCGCCGTGCTTCCATCTGCCCTTTGGGATCATGTACTTACAGACGTAGAGGATGTCGTTGTTGAGTACGCCAACACGCCAGTCGAATTCAGTGGGTGTGAATTGTTGTATTGCCAAGGCATCTGATTTTTTGAAGAACCGTCTGCAGACCTCTCTGAAGCTCGTTTCACAGGCGGCTTTTTCGACGTACTTGCTGAAGCTCGTGTATGGTGCTTTAATGACTACTGGCTTTCCGAGCTGGTCAAATATGTCACTGATTTTTTTGTGATGCAGCTCGTCTTTGTTTAGAAAAACGGTGGGTATTCGTGGCACGTTGTATTTTTCAAACAAGGCGTACTGATGGATTTTGTTGCCGCATATTGTTATGGATTCTGGGTCATCTATTACTTTTAGACCGAGTTCCCAAGCCATCTTGGAAACCACGTATGCCGTGTTAAGCGGATCCGTAGTTGCTCTGATGAAGACTGCGTCGAATTCTGGAACGTCTGAGATGTTTTCTCGGAAAAGAAAGTGGAATTCTTGGCCTTGCTTTCTCGCGGCTTGCCTAAAGTTCTCGAGGGCAGCTTCTTCTCGGGGGTCGGAGAAATTATATTTCTCCACGAAGCAGGCGATTTTAGACACCGAAGAGTTCACCTTGCTCGGAAATGCGCGAAACCTCTTTGGATATCGTTTGCAAGTCTTGTTCGGAAAGCTCCTCTTTTCGTATGGGTTGCAATCCGCAAAGATAAGTGTTGTCTTTGGTTTTTTGCATGTGAAGTCCGCAGAGGGGAATTCGAAAGGTTTCGTAGACTTTTTGGGCGATTGCTTGTGTCTGCTGGTCCTCTTTTGCTGTTTTGCCGAGGAGACATTTAACGGTGAACATTTCGCCTTTCAGCGGCTGTGCGCACACCGCGAATTTGCGGCTCATGCCTAAGCTTTTCATGGCGCGGTATAGTGCGCTCTTGTTATTTGCGGTCTTGTAGCCTTCATAAATGAAGGGATTCACGGCGAATAGAACGATAGGATATCCGAATTGGGCGGTTATTCTTTTGACGGAGTCTGTGACGAGGTTTGGAAGGGTTGGGACGCCAGCTTTGGCTGCACGAAGTAACAAAAGGGGTGTTCTGCTGGAGTCTATTATGTTTTCGCATGACGGAATGACTTTTGAGCCCAGAACTTCTGCGTGCAAGGAAACGTAGTAGCCTGTTTTGAGGTATCGATAATCGTTATTTATGTTGAGAACGGGTTCTTTGATTGTGCTATCTAGAAACGTTTTGGGCTTCAATGCTCGCGTATTAGGGGTTAGGTCGATGTTCGAGACGACCAACACTCAATAGACACCAGGTAATCGAGCGGTCGATATTTGCGAAGACGTATTTAAGATTAACTGTGGAGCTCAAGACAATTAGAAGATATCTGCAATGCTATCAGCGGACAATTCTATATATCCTCTATTTGAAACCATAGACAGGCTTAAGACTCAATCGCCGCTCCAATGGTAAGGTGAGATTTGAAAGCAGACCCTTGCACAGTGTACGCAGTGATTTTTTAGAGGTTGATTCCCAAATGTCTAAAGGTAAATCCGGAAAAGAGAAGCCAACAATGACGCCTAACGCGTACATGGATCACGACAAAAAATTCTACTACATAGAAGTCGAGTTGCCAGGCGTGAAAAAGCAAGATATCGAACTCTCCGTCAGTGACCAGAGCTTTTGCGTCCGCGCAGCCCGTGAAGATGTAGAATTCCTCGGCTGTTACCTGCTGGCGCATCTGGCTTACATGGATGCGACCAAGGCGAAGTTTGAGAACGGTTTACTGAGCATGGAAATTTCGCTAAAGAAGATAACAAAAGAGAAAAGAGTTAGCATAGAATAGACCTTCACCTTCCTCTCAGCGTTTTCCAGAACCTAACAGGTTGTTAGGAGTGAGCATACATCAAAATTGCGGCATATTTACCGCCGTTTTGAAAACATACATAGAAAATGGGCGGGGACCCAGATGACGATTCGTCCAAACGGAAACATTTTTTTGAAAAAGACTCGAAAGAGTTAACAAAATGGACTCCCAGCACTCACCGTTGAACGACGTGAAATCTTAGTGATCTTATAGAAATATTTAGATACCCCAAACTAATCTGACTAGCCAATGCCATCCGCAAAACTCACCCAAAGGAAATTTGTTTCTGTTGATCCCTCCAAATGCACTGGCTGCGGTATCTGCGAGTTAGCATGCATCCAAGAGAAAGGCGAGTCTACCCCTTTGAAGTCGAGAATCCGCGTTGTGAGAATGAAGCCCGTTTTTAACTTTGCTTTGGCATGCAGAACATGCGAAGACGCTAAATGCGTTAGAGCCTGCCCAGAGAAAGCTCTCACCCAATCTGATACCACAGGCATCATCATGGTCAGCGATAAGAAATGTAAAGGCTGCGACTGGTGCGTCCAAGCCTGCGAACATGGCGGCATAACCATCCACAGCGACACAGGCTTAGCAGTAGTTTGCGATTTATGCGGCGGCACACCTCAATGTGTAGAATTCTGCCCCGAAGAAGCACTAGAGCTCGTCGCCACTGATGAAGAGTCTGAGAAGCGTTTCACCGATGCACTCGAAAAGATGCCTGCCCAATGCGAAGAACTCACAGTCACTGTTAGAAACAGAGACTGGAAACCGCTGCTTGCTGAAGCCGAGAAACGAAGCGCCAAAGTCGCCGAGAAACTAGAAGCACTCAGTAAAAAAGCAACAGTGAAGAAGCGATAACTAAGAGCTAAAAGCTGCAAAATGCAAGTGAAACTTGCATTTTGCCTCCAAGCGGTCAGTTTTGTCTTTGTAATTAAGTTTCCTGAACCAAGATATCTTTATCGTTTTTCTTCAAAGCCGGCTAAGAGTTCGTTTATGCATAATCCGTTTTTTTCGCCACGGTAACCACCTTCCAACACAAAAAACGTCGGTTTCCCGAACGCTGCAATGCGCCTGCCAATCTTCCTGTAGCTAGCTTCGGTTAACCCCAGCGACGCAAGGTCACCGGTGTGAGTGTCGAATCCAGCAGAGACAGCGACTGCTTCAATCTTACCCAGGTCAACCATTGCCAATGCTTTGTTGAGGGCGGAAAAATACTTCGTCTCGCCAATGTCTCCGGGCAATGGAAAATTTATGCAGTTTCCTTCGGTTATCATGCCTGTACCAGGGTAATGTGGGTGCCTGTGGACCGAAACGTACCAGACTCTTGGGTCGCCCTGGAAAATCTCCTGCGTCCCGTTCCCATGATGCCCATCAATATCTAGGATCAATGTTGGCTTGTCCGATGTTTTGACGGCTGTGGCAATGTTGTTTACGTAGCAGAACCCACGCGTAGGTGCGCCCATTGCTGCGCCCCATTTTCCAGCGTGGTGTCCAGGGGGTCGCATAAGCGAAAACCCTCCGACTTTAGCTGCGAGAAGCGCCGCTCCCGCGCTGAGTCTGGCAAATTCGAATATATTGTCGTAAGCGGGTGTGTCTGAGTCTTCCACCAAGCCTTTTTTAAGGTTCCATATGTAATCCGGATCATGAACACACAGCAGATCATCTTCTGAAGCGTGTTGTGGCTCCAGAAAGTTGTAGCCTTTCTCCTGAAGAATTTCCCGGGCTTTCTTTACTCTTTGTGGACCCTCAATGTGCCACCCACCGTAGTGGAGGCATCTTTCGGAGTAGATTATGGGCGTTTTCGGAGACATTAGACATCCATCACGTAGATAAGCAAGGTTTCATTTAAAATATCGCACTATCCAAAGGATTTGCAGGGAAACGCCAAAGATGTATGTTTCTAACCCCTTCGCAGAATTCCAGCGCGAATGTCAAACCATCTTAGCCAAAGCATTGGCAAAAGCGCTTCCAGAATCCAAAGTTGAAGCCCTACCTATGGGCAAACCGTCAAACCCTAACTTTGGTCAGCTTGCTTCTTCGGTGAGTTTTGAGCTTGCTAAGAAGCTAAAGCAGAAACCCAATGAACTCGGCGACCAAACTTGCCAGCGCCATGGAAAAAGAAAATTTTCACTTGACTGCGAAAGTGGAGGCCGCAGGTGGCTACGTAAATTTCCACGTTAACTGGACCAAATTCTCCGCACTTACGCTCGAGTCGATAAAACAATTGGGCAACGAATACGGCTTTGTTAAAACCGACAACCCCATCAAAATTATCGTGGAGCACACGAGCGTGAACCCACTGCACCCAATTCACATCGGGCAAGCGCGAAACCCCATGCTGGGCGACTCATTGGCACGTATGCTCAAATGTAGGGGGCACAAGGTTTACACCCACTACTACATCGACGATGTAGGTCGTCAGAGCAGTGTCGTCGCTTATGGCTACGAAAAGCTGGGTAGACCCACGCCAGACGAGAAGGCAGATCTCTTTGTAGGCAAAATCTACACGATAACAGCCTGCCTCGTCGAGATCAAGCGACTCAAACGGCAACTCGACCTCGCGAAAGCCATTGAACCAACAGAAGATGTAGCAAAAATCACCAAAGAAATCGACGATTGGATGGGCATAGCCGAAGAGCTCGAAGACAAACATCCCACGCTCTTCAAAGCGCTGCTCGAGAAAATTGGAGGAGAAGCCAACCCTGAAGAAGAAATTAGTCGCTTAAACAGGGCATACGAAGATGGCAAATCAGATGCCAAGAAACTAATCCGGCAAGTAAGTGACCTGTGCCTTGAGGGCTTTCGGAAAACGCAGGCTCGAGTCGCAGTATTTTATGATTCGTGGGATTGGGAGAGCGATTTTGTGTGGAGCAGTCAGGTCCACGAAGTTATGCGACAGCTGCAGAGTTCAGGTTTCGTTTACAGCGAGGGAGGCGTACTCGAGTTCGACGCCAATGAGGTCATTCAAGCTTTGGACCTTCGTACAAAACTTGAACTGCGCGAAGAGCAAGAGGTTCCACCCCTAACGCTTGTGCGAGCTGACGGCACAACGCTCTACACGACGAGGGACGTGGCTTACACGCTCTGGAAGTTCACTCGCGGAGACCGCGTAATCAATGTAATTGGCATGGAGCAGTCCCTCGCTCAGCTGCAACTAAAAGTAGCTCTGTATGCTTTGGGATGCGACAAGCAAGCGTTGAATTTCGTACATTTTGCGTACAATTTGGTCACTTTGCCAGGGTACAAAATGAGCAGTCGCCGCGGTCATTACATCACCTTCGACGAGGTTCTAGATGAAGCGGTTGAACGAGCGTTCGAAGAAGTTTCGAAGCGGTCACCTCAGCTGACGGAAGAGGAGAAGAGAAAAATCGCTGATTTCGTGGGTATCGGAGCCGTCCGATATGCCCTCATAGACGTAGACCCAGGGAAGCCAGTGGTTTTCACGTGGGACCGCGTTCTTAACTTTGAAACTAACAGCGCTCCATATGTACAGTACACGCACGCAAGAGCATGCAGCATAATACGCAAAGCCGCAAAAAAACTCGAGACGCCTGCTTTCGAATGCCTCAAAGAAAGCTTGGAGCACGAACTTGTGTTGGCACTGGCAAAGTGGCCAGACACGTTTGTCGAATGCGCTGAGTACTTGAAACCAAATATGATTGCTGACTATGCAAATGCTTTGGCGGACAAGTTCAACACGTTCTACAATGCGTTGCCCGTGATAAAAGCCGAATCGTCAGAACTCGCAGAAGCACGGCTAGCATTAACCTCTGCTGTAAGAACTGTGCTCAGCAACGCACTTAACCTGATTGGTGTGACTGCACCAGAAAGAATGTAGCCAACTGAGAGAGATTCTTCAAGAGGAAAGATGAGGGAAGGTACCTGTTACCGCGTTTTGCGGTCCAGCAGGTTCCCTTGATTGTCGACTAGTTGTATTTCCAGCGGCATCTGCCCAACCATGTGCGTCGCGCAGCTCAGGCAAGGATCAAACGAGCGTACAACGGATTCGACGCGGTTCAGCATGCCTTCCTGGAGTTTTTCGGCTTTGACATATTTCTTGGCGACCTGAGTTACAGCTTTGTTGTAGGCAAGGTTGTTGTGCTCCGTGGCGATGATCATGTTGACTTTGGTGACGATCCCTTGTTTATCCACTTTGTAGTGGTGAATCAGAGTGCCTCTGGGAGCTTCTGCGACGCCGACGCCTTCGATGTTGTTGACATAGGCTTTGCTGCAGACGCGTTCTGCCAAGATCTCTGGGTCTTCAAGGAGCTCCTTGGTCTTTTCCACGCAGAAGAGTGCTTCGATTAGGCGAGCGTAGTGGTAGTGGAATGTGCTTTGGACAATTCCGTTTTTGCCCAACTTTTTGAATTGCTTGAGCTCCTCGTCTGCCAGTGGGGTGCCACATTTGGATGAGATGTTCAACCTTGCCAAGGCACCGACTCGATACATGCCGTCTGGGTAACCGATTGGCTTGTAGAAGGGAAATTTCATGAACGACCAAGGCTCCACAGCTTCGCCGATGAACTCAGCGTACTTGTTAGGGGTCAGCTGGTCGGCGACGATGTTGCCGTTGTTGTCGATGATACGTATGTTGCCGTCGTACATCTCCAAGCCGCCGTCAGCCGTTATTAATCCCATATACATGGATGGGAAGTCGCCGTAAGTCTCCACTTGCTCTGTGCAGCCTGAAAGCCAACTCTTGAACATAGCAAGAGTCTGGAGCGTCGTTGTCAAGGCTTCGGGTAGATTCGATAGCAGGTAGTCGCGGTGTTCCTGAGTTAGTGGCCACGCTACTCCTCCAGGCACAATCCAGTCACTGCTGTGGATTTTTCTCCCAGCAACATTTTCGATGATCTCTTGACCGAATTTGCGCAATCTTATACCCTGCCTTGCGAGTTCCGGCTGCTTCTCGATTAAGCCAAAAACGTTTCTTTGAGCTGGGTCGTAATCCATACCCAAGAGGAAGTCTGGAGCCGAAAGGTGGAAGAAGTTGAGCGCGTGAGACTGAATCATCTGGCCCATGTGTATGAGACGACGCAGAAGCATGGCTGACCGCGGAGGTTTAACCGAGACGATTTCGTCGCACGCCTTAGCCGAGGCAAGCAGATGGCTAACGGGGCAGATACCGCAGGATCTCGATGTTATTTTGGGCATTTCGTAATAGGGACGCCCTTCGCAGAATTTCTCGAAGCCGCGGAAGTCTATTATCTGGAACCTTGCGTCTTTGACTTTGGATTCTTCGTCGAGGAATATTGTTACTTTGGCGTGTCCTTCAATTCTTGTGATAGGGTTTATTACAATTTCCTTCATTTTCTGTTCCTCCAGTTTATCCGTACTTGGATTTGCCCTCCATACTGACGGGTAGCCCACGCAGAAGTTGCGAAATAACGTAGTTTATGAGCCCAGCGGGCGGAGGGCACCCAGGAATGTAAAAGTCCACCTTGACGACTTCATGCAGTGGAAGAACCTTGGGCAGAAGTGTAGGCACGTCAGTTGGAATTTGAGGCTGTACATCAGCCGTCTCCACATAAGCCCTGTTGAGGACCTCTTTGGCGCTGTCCGTCCAGGCATTTCGCAGTGCGGTGACGTTGCCAGTTACAGCGCAGTCTCCTAGTGAAATCAAAATCTTGGTGCGTTCCCGCGCGAACTTCAGTGTTTCTTCTTGGTCTTCGTTTGCCACGGCTCCTTCGATGAGAGTAACGTCGACGTCTTCGGGGAAAACCTTCGCATCCATAATCGGACTGTACACAAGTTGAATTTGGTTCGCGATCTCGAGGAGTGCTTCGTCTTGGTCTAGGAAGGACATGTGACATCCTGCGCAGCCGCTGAGCCATATCGTTGCGACTCGCACTTTATTTACCATCTAACGCATCCTCCTGGACAGTACGAACTTGGCGATATTGTTATCCTTGGTCTCTGAAAGTGCTTCGCTCTCCACGTAGATAGCTCCTACCGGGCAGACTTTCGCGCATTTCCTGCAGGAAGTGCATGAGGTGGATTGACCCCATGGCTCGTCAAGATCAACAATGACTTGGCTTTCTTTTCCCCTGTGCATGAGGTCAAGAGTGTGGACGCCTTCGATTTCGTCACATACACGTATGCACCGTGTGCAAAGGATGCATCTGTTTCGGTCAAGGACCAAGAAGTCATGTGTAGAGTCGACTGGTTCACGTGGCCACTCGCGTTCAAACATGACGTGGTCGACTCCGAGCTCATTGGCGAGTTTCTGCAGCTCGCATGAGTTGTTGGCTACGCAAACTGAGCAAATATGCGTACGTTCAGCCAAAATCATCTGTAAAGCCATCTTTCGGTAATCTTTAAGCTTATCAGAGTTCGTTACGACGTCCATGCCGGTATTCACTGGGGTGATGCAGGAGGCGAAAAGCTTAGGAGAACCATGAATTTCCACCATGCACAGTCGGCAACCGCCGTACGGCGTGCAACCTTCAAGCGTGCACAAAGTGGGTATGATTATGCCAACGTTCTTTGCAGCGTCGAGAATCATAGTTCCTTCAGGAACCTCAACTTCGACGCCGTCGATTTTGAGCTTCACGTTTCCAATGTTCATTTATTCAGCCTCCTCTTTAGGCAAGTCGCGGAAACACTTGCCCGCACGGCACTTCTTGTCCGTAATATGCTCCATGTACTCGTCGCGGAAATACCTCAGAGTAGTCAGAACTGGATTGGGAGCGGTCTGTCCTAAGCCGCAGAGGCTTGCGTCGCGAATATAATTGCCTGACCTATCGAGCGTTGCAATGTCTTCCGGTTTGCCTTCACCTTTTATTATGCCTTCGTAGACTTCCCTAATCTTCGGAAGACCAGCCCTGCATGGAACGCATTTGCCGCAAGATTCTTCCACGCAAAAATCAGTAAAGAACTTGGCTGTGTCAACCATGCATGAACGGTCGTCGATGACAACGATACCTCCTGAACCCATGATGGCACCCGCCTTCGTCAACGAGTCATAATCTATGGGCAAATCAAGCAGAGTTTCAGGCAAGCATCCGCCTGAGGGGCCACCCACAAGGACTGCCTTGAACGCTCTTCCATCTGGGATTCCACCGCCAATCTCAAACACAACCTCACGCAGTGTTATACCCATCGGAACCTCGATTAATCCTGGATTGTTTATTTTGCCCGTCAGAGAGAAACATTTGGTACCTGAGCAACGTGCTGTGCCAATTCTGGCGAACCATGCACCGCCGTTCTGTATAATCAGCGGAATGTTTGCCAGAGTCTCAACGTTCTGAATAAGCGTCGGTTTGCCCCATAATCCTGAGTTCGCTGGGTAAGGCGGACGGGGTCGAGGCATCGCTCTGCGACCTTCAACCGATGCGAGGATTGCGGTTTCTTCACCTGCGACGAATGCACCTGCACCGAAGCGGAGTTCAACGTCGAACTTGAAACCCATCTCCAATACATTTTCACCCAAGAGACCCGCAGCCCGCGCTTGAGCGATTGCTTTCTGAAGGGTCTGAATGGCAAGTGGGTATTCGGCTCGAATGTAAATGTAACCTTTCTCCGCGCCCACGGCATAAGCAGCTATGAGCAGGCCTTCGAGAATTGCGTGAGGGTCAGCTTCAGCCAAGGTGCGATTGGCGAAGACGCCCGGGTCACCCTCATCCAAGTTGGCGACTATGTATTTGGGCGTGCTATGAGACCTTGCGACCAAAGCCCATTTTTGGCCTGTGGGAAAGCCCGCGCCGCCTCTGCCTCGTAGACCGCTCGTGCGGACCTCGTAGATAACACCTTGGGGAGTCATCGTGGCAAGGCATTTGACTATGGCTGAGTAGCCTCCCATGCCGATGTAGTCTTCGATTCTGGACGGGTCGATTTTTCCGGCATTCCTGAGGACGAGTCTATGTTGTTTCTTAAAGAACGCCTCGCTCTGGTAAAGCATGTTTTTGGCGGGCAAGCCCAAGACAACATGGTCACGCACTATTTCACGGACCTTCTCAGGCGTAACGCTTTGGTATAGGTAGTCACCCGGTTCAATTACGACTGCGGGACCCACTGAGCAGGTACCCACGCAGCCGGTCCGCGCGACTTTGCATTCTTTTTCGACGCCATATTCTTTCACCGCATCCTCGAATGCTTTAAGAACTTTGAGCGCGCCGAAGGGAACACACCCGCTTGAGCAGCACACGTTAATACGGTATTTGTAGGCTCTCTGGAAATCCAACTCGTGCTCAGCTACTTTCTGGAGATCGTCCAGCTTCAAGCCTTCGCACCCCCAGCTAGTGCGAGACGGATTTTCTCGATAGCGATTTCCTTGGTTACTTTGCCGATGACTTCCTCATCCACGATTATATTGGGCGCCATGGCGCAGGCACCTATGCATCTTGTAATGAAAAGCGAAAGCTTCCCGTCAGGAGTTGAGCTTCCGCGCTTGAGCTTAAACTCCTTTTCAATGGCGGTCATTATGTCGTCAACCTCTTTAACGTAACAGGCGGTACCCAAGCATCCTGTGACCACATGTTCGCCTGGCGCTCGCATCTTAAAGTAGCTGTAAAACGTTGCGACCCCGAAAACGTGGCTGGGAGGAAGATTTATTGAGTTGGAGATGTAAGTCAGAAGGCTTTTGTCCAAATAGCCGTAAGTTTCTTGGGCTTTGTGAAGAATTTCTAGAAGAGAACTTTCTTCATAGTTATGATCCTTCATCATCTTGTCTATCAGTTTCTTGCGATTGTCATCTTTCAACATGGTGGCAACCTCGAGAAGGAAACGTCCTCGAAATCAAGGACTGAGACCTTCACTCTAAAAGCACGTCGAGTATATAAAAATTCACTGTGTGCACATTCTCGTTCCTAAAGGGTATTTGGCTAGATTGTGGTGGTCAACTGAAGCCAAAGTTAGCAAAATGTGAGAAAAGACATACATGCAATGCGGGCAGCGTAGACGCGCGAGAGAGAGGGCTGTTGCTTTCCTGCCTATCCCAAAATAATTTGCTGTCATGGTTGTCGTTCCTGAAAGAGGTTTGGGTCTTCGATTGCGCAGATGCCCCTGTATTTCTCGGTCAGGTCGTTGGTTACGGGTGCCTTTTCCAAACCCCAGCGCCTTCATTGGCTCCATAATCAGTATTTTTTGCTGTGAACATTACACGAAACGACGGGAAGCCTGATTTTTTACGACTGCAAGCAAGCCTCGATGAAAAGAAGAAGTCGTTAAGAAAAGAAGATGTGGTGCGGGGGGGTGGGCATTGAACCCACACGCTTAAGTATAGGAGAAAGGAGAGAGAATGAAAAACCCACTAGTCCCCTCGCAAAACCTTGGGAACGTAAGCGCACGCTGGGTCTGACTCGAACAGGTCACCTGTGTAGTATTCCGCGCGTGTTCTACAGCCGCCGCAGATTTCTCGGTACTCGCAAACCCCGCATCTACCCTTAATGTTACTTTTGTCTCGCAGTTTCAGGTGAAGTTCGTCGCGTTGAAGTTCGTTCCAAGCCGTCGTTAGGGATTTGTCTTTTATGTTTCCGATTCGATGACCCTCATGAAAACCACATGCGCGGTAATCGCCGTTTTCGGTGACGCTCATGTAGTTGCCGCCTATGCTGCATTTGCCTAGGAACCCGTTTCTAAACCAATCCCAGAAGTCAACTGGGTTTCTCTGGCGAACAATGCGGGCGTAGAAGGGCGCGTAAACGTTGACTTTAAGTTTCCCTGCGTATGCAACCTGCAAGTCGTAGATCTGGTTGAAAGCCGCCTCATACTCATCGGGCGTCGGTGCCAAGTCGGGCATATTTGTGCTTGCACGACCCACAGGCACCAAGTTGTGATAGACGACCATTCGAGCCCCGTATTCTGCGGCGATCCTCGCTGGGTTATCCATGTCCTTGATGTTGTATTTCGTCATTGTTGTGACGACGCAATCTAGAATGCCGTTTTCGGAGAGTTTCTTCATCGCAAACAGGGCTTTATCGTAGGCGCCTTTGCCCCTAATTATGTCATTGGATTCCCGCGTGCCGTCTACGCTGACCGCCGTGTGCACCTCGTTCTTGACGAGGCGGTTAAGGCGGTTCTCGTCGAAAGCGAATCCACTAGTTATCAGGCTAACTTCAAAGCCCATCCGCTTAGCGTATTCGATGACGTCGAAAATATCTTCTCTAACCAGGGGTTCGCCCCCGCTTATGCCAAACCACGGAGAGCCAAAATCGTAAACTTCATCGACAATCTTGTAGGCAAGCTTCGTGTTGACCTCCGCATCTTCAGGTTTCACGGGAGGACTATAGCTACAGTAGAGGCAGTTGCCGACGCAGTGTCGGGTACAACGCCAAGTCACCATGTATAAGGGAGCTTTACAGGTTTTCAAACAAACCACCAACCACACATTCTAAAACCTAAACCTAGCTCAGCCTCCACAACTGGAGAGGAAAGTTGGGAAGTTGAGCTATTGTCCTTCGCCATCTATTTTTTGCCTCCGTCAGCGACTATGGGACATTGGTCGCAGGAGACAATCGTTTCGAAATGATTCTTGAGGCAAACGCGATTCTTGTTCTTACTGCACATGGTTGACGACTGTAGCATTTGCTTGTACTTGAGAATTTTTAAATCAAACTGCGCGGGGTCTGATTGGCCGTTGGAAAGCCAAACCTCAAGCGTGTTGCTCAGGAACAGGTCTTGTATGCCCTGCGTTTCCTGGCTTGTACCTAACGGTTGAAGAATGGTCTTTCCCTTTTCTTCGAAGACCACCATAGTTAGGCATTTTAGCTTCGGACTGGCTACTGTGTGTTCAACTACTGTGGTTTGGAGGTCGCATTTTTGGCGTCTCGCAGATTCCTTCATCGTGAGGCCTCGGACGTATCTTTCTGAGACGCCCTTTGGATAAAACGGTTTTTGTAAAGATTTGTTGTGACAAGAAAATCATACAAGATTCTTGGACTATGGAATTCCCAGAGTTTGGCAGATAAGTTCTAAAGCCTTAACATGCAGTACTGCTTAAGGGATGGGAATGTCTGGGTCCGAGGAAGAAACATACTCTATTATGTTCAGTTCCCTAAGGCATCCGGCTCGCCGCAAGATTTTGCGGATGCTTTCGGAACGGACCATGACGTTTTCGCAGATGCTTGAAGAGCTTGCAATTCCTAGTTCACACTTGACGTACCACCTCGAAAATCTCGGCGAGCTGGTCCTCAAAGATGATAACGGAAAGTACAAACTTTCAAGTTTCGGCAATGCCTCTGTGTCAATGATGAAGAACGCCGAGGAAGTTCCGGATGCCCACACTAAACGCTTCTCAGCATTGCCCATCCGATGGAAATCCCTCTACGTCTTGTTTGCCGTAGCCATCATCCTAATTGGAAGTTTCGCTTACCTTCAGTACTCAGCTATTAGTAAGCTTGCGGGTGACTACAACACCCTGAAGTTGGACTACGATAACGTAAGAGCTCTAAACGATAGACTGCTGCACTGGACTCCTTCAGGCGAACAAGCATCAAACATAATAAACAAAGTCATCCAAATCGACGTTTCCCAATACAACGCAAAAATCACAAGCAGCACGGCAGAAGTACGCGATGACTTAGGAGGAATAATTCAAGAAGACTTCAGCTACACGCTAACGAACACTCAAAGCAAATTCGAACTCACTCTGGTTTTTAGGGACAATCACTTCGAGCAGTTTCAGCTAACCCAGCTCGAGGGAGCCCCCAACTTCCCGCCAATATACACGCAACCCCAGCCGACTGACCCCCTGCAGGCAACAAAGGCTCTGATTCAAAGATACAAAACGGTAATGAACGACACTTACATAGATGAAGCAACCAAGCTTCTAGAAGCATCTACAAACACGGGAGCCGACCAGACGTTGGGGAACACTAAGCTCAGGCTTCTTAGTTACGGGGCAAGCGCCGAAGCCCTACTTATGTACACGGAAAGCGGAACCGATTTCGAAAGTAAATGCATGAGCATAAGATTCGAGAACGGCATCATTAGCAAATTCAGCGACGACTGGTTCCTCTATAAGGTTGGTAGTAGCCAAATTAACATTTCCAAGGACCAGGCTATTGCCGCTGCCAAAGAAGCCGTAAGAACATTTTCCTACAACGCTAACGGAACACAGGTAAGCAACCTCCAAGCCCTAGATACCCCAGTTTTCGCCGTGTTGGTCTCCCACACTAAGGAAGTGAACAGCCTAACCCTGTATCCATACTGGTACGTCACCCTGTATCTTGATAGAACGTACCCCGGAGGAATAAATCAAATTTCCATGGGAATCTGGGCAGACACCGGCGCGGTCGAAAACATACAAACAAAGTAACGCAGGCCCTATTGCCTCAAACTGCGGACACCGCGATGTCGAAAGCATTGCAGGCTCCAGCGTCTGAGTCAAATAAGTCTCCCTTATTACTTTTCAGAAACCGGGTTAGTGGTTGGTGCGGAGGGTGGGATTTGAACCCACGAACCCCTGCGGGATAGGAGCCTCAGTCCTACGCCTTTGACCATGCTGGGCGACCTCCGCATTTGTTTGTTTCATGTTTAGTGATGTGGCAGAATATAAAATCAAGCAGCATATTAAAAGGCTTTATGTCGCAGACGAAGGCGAAAGTCGCATGGGGCTTCCAGATTGAGGAGAAATACTGCCTCGTGGCCATTTGGAACGTATATAAGCATGGTTCCTTCTGTGATTGTTTATTGGAGATTGTGCTTACTCTGTTGGTTGAACGAGTAAGTTTTTATACACCCCAGCACAATAACGCTGTTATATGCTGGTGAAGCACATGAGAATCTACAACAACGTCCTGGATACAATTGGCAAAACCCCACTCATAAAACTCAACAGACTCACAGAAGGCCTAACCTGCACGGTCGCAGCCAAATCTGAATCCCGCAACCCAGGCGGCTCTATCAAAGACCGCATATGCCAAAGCATGATAGCTGAAGCCGAAAAACAGGGCCTTCTCAAACCCGAAAGCGTCATAATCGAACCCACCAGTGGCAACACAGGCATCGGCTTAGCCATGGTCGCTGCCGTCAAAGGCTATCGCCTCATCCTCACGATGCCCGAAACCATGAGCATCGAACGCCGCAACCTACTCAAGGCATATGGAGCTGAGCTCTTACTTACACCCGGAACCGAAGGCATGGGAGGTGCCATCAAAGTAGCCGAAGAACTAGCCGCCAAGACCCCTCATGCTTTCGTTCCTCAGCAGTTCAAAAACCTCGCCAATCCAAAGGTTCACAGGCAAACAACTGGACCCGAAATCTGGGATGCCACCGAAGGCAAAATCGACATACTCGTCGCAGGAGTGGGGACAGGCGGAACCATCACTGGGATCGCCCAGTACATTAAAACCCTCAAACCGTCCTTCAAAGCCGTAGCCGTCGAACCTGCAGCGTCCCCAGTCCTTAGTGGCGGACAAAAAGGGCCACACAAGATCCAAGGCATAGGTGCTGGCTTCGTTCCAGACGTCCTAAAGCTGGACCTGGTAGATGAAGTCGTGAAGGTTAAAGACGAAGACGCCATTCTAACCACGCGGTTGCTCGCCAAGAAGGAAGGCTTGCTCGTAGGCATCTCCTCGGGGGCAGCAACTTGGGCGGCGCTAGAAGTTGCAAAGAGGCCAGAAAATAAGGACAAACTCATCGTGGTAATCTTGCCCGACACTGGAGAACGCTACTTGAGTACCCAGTTGTTCCAAGAAAACAAGACCATGCCAATACCTACCATTTAGAGCGTTTTCGCCAAACGCTTCTCTTATATTCCCCTTTTTCCACAATACGAGAGAAGTGAGCTGTAATGGTCCCAAAGTCAATCCAGCCGAAACCGAAGAAATCCGTGGCCAAAGAGCAAGAGGGCCAAGCGTACGCTTGGAGCCCAGAGAAAATGTTGACACAACTCCTAGCTTGCGAGAACCCCCGCGACAACTGGGTTGAAACAGGTTTGCCTAAACTTTTGGAAGATATAATAAAGAATTATGAAACTTTCGGGGGCATGGACCACCTTGAAGGAAAAGACCTGCCATCGAAGAAGGCAGTTATTGAGGTTCTTGAAGACCTTTTGACGGTGTTCTTTCCAGGCTATTTGGGCAAGACAGAAATCACAAAGTCGAACGTGAAATACACGATTGGCAACACGCTGACCTCAATTTATGCTAGGCTCACTGTCGAAGTTGAAAAAAGCCTTAAGCACATATGCAGAAAAATCAAAGAGTGCCCCTCAGACGTCTGCCATTCGAGAGCACAGGTGGTCGTGAAGGAGCTTATGCTGAAGATTCCAGAGATTCGTAGGCTCCTAAACGGCGATGTACAGGCGGCTTTCGAAGGCGACCCCGCAGCCATGAGTAGGGAAGAGGTCATACTCAGCTACCCTTACGTGCTGGCTATAACCACGTATCGCATAGCCCACGAGCTCTACTTGAGTGGGGTTCCGCTTATCCCTCGAATTATGAGCGAACATGTGCATTCACTGACAGGTATTGACATTCATCCTGGCGCAAGAATCGGCAAGAACTTCTTCATAGACCACGGCACAGGCGTAGTCATAGGAGAAACCACCGAAATCGGCGACAACGTCAAAATGTACCAAGGAGTCACGTTAGGCGCATTGAGTTTCCCCAAAGATGAGGAAGGACGCATAATCAAAGGCAGAAAACGGCACCCAACCATTGGAAATAACGTCGTCATCTACTCTGGTGCAACACTTCTGGGCGCCGATGCAGTCATTGGGGACAACGTCGTCATAGGCGGAAACGTCTGGATAACCCAGTCTGTGCCGTCAAATACAAGAATCACAATAGCACCGCCTGAACAGAAGTACAAGAAAGAGAAAAACGGCTCATCGGTATAAGTAGCAGTTGGCTAGATGAGACGGAAGTTTTCTTTTACAGTTGACAAAACTACGTGTGTGTTTGTCCGTTCAACGAAAGGCAGTGTCAGCAGTTTCTTTGTGAAGGCACCTAGGTCTTCTCGACTCTTAAATTTGGCCACGATTACAGCGTCGGTTAGTCCAGTCACGTCGTACACGCTGCAGACGTTAGGGATTTTAGCGATTTCATTCTCAGTTTCCACCAGTTTCCCTTTTGACACACTGATTTCTGTGACAACGGTTAGTTGATAACCGAGTTTTTCATGGTGCAAGTTGACTGAGTATCCTTTGATTAGACCTTCGTCTTCCATTTTTTTTATTCTGGAGAGAACGGTGCCTACTGAGACACCGACATTCTTGGCAATTTGCCTACTGGAATACCTAGCGTCTTCCAAGAGTGCCTTGAGGATTTTGACGTCAATCTCGTTTAGTTCCATCAATTATTGCCCCTGTACGTTTTTCCAATTAGCTTTGCCTTTTGGAAACGTTCTTTTAATTATCGAGCAAATATGTTTATAAAAGTTTAGTTTCTTGGTCCACTTAAAAGCGTCAAAGAGAAAGTTGTGCACATTTGAGAAACGCGAAATTGGTTGGAAGAGGGAGGCAATCTTAAATTAGTAAGCCTTCAGTAGGTAACCGTGAGCCGCAACATGCAAACTAGGTACGACACGATACTAGTCCTGGACTTTGGGGGACAGTACTGCCATCTCATTGGCAGAAGAATCAGGGAACACGGCATCTACTCCGAAATCGTCCCTCACGATATCACACTAGCCGAAATCGAGGCTCTCAACGAGAGATTTAACGTTAAAGGCTTAATTCTCTCTGGCGGACCCGCAAGCGTCTACGAGCCGGACGCCCCGCGCATTGATCCGACGATCTTGGAGTCGAGCTCACCAGTCTTAGGCTTATGCTATGGGCACCAACTTATCGCCCAAATCGTTCAGGGAAAAGTATCCCGAGCTCAATGCAGAGAATACGGCATTGCCGAAGTAAACATCGACAAACCGGTGGGTGTGCTAAGTGGCTTGGGCAGCCGTGAAACGGTTTGGATGAGTCATGGCGACACGGTCTCAGCCTTGCCCGAAGACTACGAGGTTTTGGCGCATACCGACAACTGCCTAGTGGCCGCATATCGGAACAGCAAGAAGCCAATCTACGGCTTGCAATGGCACCCCGAAGTGGTTCATACAAAGAACGGCGCCCTTATGCTGCGTAACTTCGTTTTCGAAGTCTGCAAATGCGAAGCCAACTGGAAAGTAGAAGATATCATAGATAGAATGGTCAAAGAGATAAAAGCTGACGTCGGCGAATCCAAAGCAATCATAGGCTTAAGTGGCGGCATAGACTCCAGCGTCGCAACCGCACTTGCAGCTGAAGCGCTGGGCGACAAACTTACAGCGGTTTTTGTTGATCACGGTTTCATGCGTGAAGGTGAACCCGAAGCCATCCACGAAACTTTCAGCAAACTTAACATTAACTTCGTCACGGCAAACGCTCAGGATCGATTCATGGAGAAGCTCAAAGGAGTCTCTGAGCCAGAGCGAAAACGCAAGGTAATTGGAGAAGAATTTATCCGGGTCTTCGAGGAAATCGCTGAGAAGTCAGACTCGAAATATCTGCTGCAGGGAACGATTTACCCTGACCGAATCGAGTCAGGCTTCCGAAAGAACTCAGACGTCATTAAGTCTCATCACAACGTCGCCGGCTTGCCATCCAAAATCAAGTTTAAGAAAATCGTGGAGCCCCTCCGCGACCTGTACAAGGATGAGGTTCGCAAAGTCGCCGTCATGCTAGGCTTGCCCAAGGAGCTCGTGAACAGGCAACCGTTCCCAGGACCAGGCTTAGCCGTCAGAATAATTGGCGAGCTGAACCCAGAAAAAGTGTATGTTGCTAAGAAAGCGGATGCTATTGTTCGCGAGGAGATTGAAAAGAGCTGCGTAGCAGAAAACCTTTGGCAATACTTTGTCGTTTTGACCGATACGAAGGCCACTGGCGTCAAGGGCGACTCGCGGGCTTACGGCTACGTTGTTGCTGTTCGAGCTGCTGAAAGCCGTGAAGCCATGACCGCCAACTTCGCCAAAATCCCCTATCCAGTACTTGAAAAGATTTCTACAAGAATAACCAACGAAATTCCTCAAGTCACACGCGTTGTCTATGACATCACACATAAGCCGCCTGCAACCATAGAGTGGGAATAGGCAATTTTTCCTCAAACGGTTTATATCCCGAAAACAGCGAATAGTAGGTTTACTGTTTGATGGATGTGGAACAGCTGAAGGCATTAATCCTCATAGGCGGATTCGGCACTAGACTGAGACCTCTGTCGTGCACGCGACCTAAAGCGCTCTTTCCCATAGTCAACAAGCCCTTGCTCCAGCGGACGATTGAGGATCTCGCTGCAAACGGCATAGACGAGATTGTGCTTGCCGTAAACAAACTTACGCAATTCCATATTAGACAGCAACGTTTTTCACGGTTCGGTTTAACGGTCAAGTTCTCTCTTGACCCGCCAAAAATGCCCCTTGGAACAGCCGGACCCATAAAGAAAGCTCAGAAACTTTTAGGAAACGCTCCATTTCTCGTGTTGAACGGCGACTTGATCACCGACATAAACTATCGATCCCTCATAAGGAACCACCTTGATGGGGAAGCGATAGCCACGATTGCGCTGCATCATGCCGAGGACCCAAGCAGATACGGCGTGGCTGAACTATCAGAAGATAACAGGATTAAGAGGTTCGTTGAAAAGCCGCCCAAGGGAACAGAACCCTCAAAACTCATCAACGCGGGCGTTTACGTTCTGAGCTCAAGGATTTTTGATTACATTCCATCGGGAAGGGCAGTCTCCATGGAGCGCGAAGTCTTCCCGAAACTCGCGGAACAGAAAGCACTTTTTGGCCACAAGGTCAGCGGACTGTGGATTGACATCGGTAACCCCGAGGACTATCTTCAAACCAACATTAAGATGCTGGAAACCTGCGCCGACGTGAAGCATGGAAAAGGCAAGTTTGAATGCAAAGAACCCGTCGCCATAGCCAAAGGAGTTCGCGTGGGCGAGAATTCCGTAATCGGACCGTTCGCTGTGCTAGGAAAGAACGTGACAGTTGGCAAGAATGTTCAGATTCAGGATTCGGTAATCTTCGCCGACGCAAAAATAGATGACTACTCGGTCATAAGCGGGGCGCTAATAGGTGAAGCAGCAATGATAGGCATGAATGCCAAGATAACAGAAGGCTGTATAATCGCGGACCATGCGAAAGTGAAGGAAGGAGCCACCTTAACTGAGAAGGTACATGTGTGTCCCGCCAGAGAAGTAACATAAAACCACTTTAGTCCCAACGTTCAGATCAGGATCAAGTGCAACAATCCCTCAATGTAAAGCGCATGTAGGGCCTTAAGCCTGAATCATAAATAGAGGATACAATTTCTGAGCTGCTATTCTAAAATTTTCTGAAAATATATTAGAATCTAACGAGTCACAGTGTTAGAGTGGAGACAGACACACCATGAGCCAAGAAAAGCTTTTCGGAACAAACGGCATTCGCGGAATAGTAAACACTGAACTCACACCTGAAATGGCTGTAAGAGCGGCCTGCGCTATTGGGACCTTCTTTGGTGAAGGCAAAAGTCTGCTCTTGGGACATGACGCCAGAACAAGCGGGCTAATGTTCTCCAAAGCAGTCATTTCGGGCCTCACAGCAGCAGGATGCAATGTCCACTTCGCAGGTATGGCCCCCACACCAGCCTTACAGTTAGCCGTAAAGAGTCACAAGTTTGATGGTGGCGTAATCGTCACGGCATCTCACAATCCCCCTGAATACAACGGCATAAAAGTCATCTGGAACGATGGCATCGAAATCAGCCACGAACAAGAAACCCAAATCGAAAATATCTACTTCCAAAACACTGAAAAACTCGTTGAATGGAACAAGCTTGGTAGCGCGCAAGACCTGCTTGGAGTAAACGACGAATACATCCACGCAATCAAAACTCACGTGGACACCCAAAAAATCGCAGCGAAACACTTTCACGTCGTGGTTGACGCCGCAAATAGCGTCGGCGGATTGACGGCTCCAATATTGATGCGCGATTTAGGTTGCAAGATTAGCAGTCTCAACGCCAATATTGATGGTACTTTTCCTGGAAGAATGCCTGAACCTCAGACCCGAAAATCTAGAGGAACTCGCCGAAATCGTAGAGGCGCTTGGTGCAGACTTGGGCGTTGCTTTCGACGGAGACGCAGACAGATCGATTTTTGTAGACGAAACCGGGCAGATCCACATGGGAGACAAAAGCTTTGGCGTTGTGCTCAAACAGTTTCTACTGGAAAACCCAAATTCCCAAGTCGTGACGCCAGTGAGTTCCTCAACGCTGATAAAAGATATCGCGGACGCATACAAAGGCAAAATCGTCTGGACCAAAGTCGGCAGCGTCACAGTCTCACAGAAAATGAAGGAGGTCAAAGCCAAACTTGGCGGAGAAGAAAACGGCGGAGTTTTCTACGGGGTACACCAGGCGGTGCGCGATGGAGCTATGACTACAGCTTTGCTTTTGGGCATCATGGCAAAAACAGGCAAGCGGTTTTCGGAACTCGTTGCTGAGCAGCCACAGTATTTCATTGAAAAAGGCAAAGTTGAATGCCCAGAAAACAAAAAACAAAAGGTTCTCGACAAACTGCTGCAAAAGGCAAAAGACATGAACATTAATACTTTGGACGGGGTGAAAATTTGGTTCCCTGACAAAAGTGCTATACTCGTCCGTCCAAGCGGAACTGAGCCGGCTTATCGCATGTACGCCGAAGCTAAAACCCCCGAACGAGCTGTTGAATTGGTCAGTGAATACACGACTAAGCTTGAGAAGATCCTTAAAACTCTTTAATACGACCAGCTTAGTCTATTAGAATCCGGCGAACGCGATGCCAGCAATCATGGGCTTAGTACATGAGGAAGTCGACACAGCAAACAAACGCGGAAACTATACTTTAAGCATAGTCGGCTGCGGGCAAACAGCTGTTCTTTTAGGGCTAAGGTTTGCTGAAGCCGGCTTCAAAGTTGTGCTCGCTGATGCTGACCAAAGCGCTACTAAAAGGCTTTCTAAGGGCAGCATACTGCTTGGGGATAAACAAGCGGAAACCAAACTTAAAACGTACCTCAAAACGGAACAGTTGAAAGCTACAAGCGACTTAAAAGCCACTGTGGCAAAAAGCGACGTAATATTGATCACAGTTGGAGCAAGAATTGACGAGAAAAGAAGCACTGATTACACTGAAATTGAAAGCGTGTGCAGGCAGGTCGGCGCTGCACTGCAAAAGGGAAGCTTGATCGGTTACTGCGGAGTGGCTGGGTTTGGCTTGTTCCAAGACGTGGTCAAAAAGGTTTTGGAGGACACTTCTGGCCTTAAAGTAGGGGAAGACTTTGGGCTCGCTTACAGTCCACCACAAAGAGCGTTTGGCAACGAAACAGTGTTGGTGGCAGCGAACGACAAGACCAGCCTAAATTCAGCAGTAGTGATTTTTGATTCAATTGCGAAAAGAGGCGTCGTTCAGGCCCCCAATGTAAAATCCGCAGAACTGGCAACACTGTTTGAGGCAGCAAAATGGGATGCAAATGCAGCTTTGGCGAACGAGTTTGCTGTACTCTGTGAGAACGCAGAAGCAGATTTTGAAGAAATACGAAAGCTTCTTGAGAACTTGGGTTGCGTGGAACCTTTTACGGCGTCGATTTCAGAAGAGGAAAACCGAAACGAAACCTACTTGCTGTTGGACGCTGCCGAAAACCTTAATGCTAGACTCCGTGTGCCCGCAGCGGCAAAACAAGCAAACGAAGATATAGTTAGGCATGCAATAGGCTTGACTCAGGAAGCTCTGCGGGATTCTGGAAAGTCATTACGAAGGGCTAGAGTTGCCGTGCTGGGATCCGCTGAGACTGGATCCGCTGCTGCATTGTTTGTCAAGAAGCTGAGGGCAAAAGGTGCGAAGGTCAACCGCTTTGGCCAATCTTCAATGCCAAATGTGGAGTCGGCGGATGATTCGTCCGTAAAGCGAACACTGAACGAAGCGGTGGAGACGTCGGATTGCCTTGTGCTTATATCGGATGACGAACAGTTTCGGCGGCTAAACCTTAAGAAGCTGCATGCCGTAATGAAGTCACCAGCATCACTTGTCGACCTAGCAGGGATTGCTGAACCTTCGAAAGTGCGGAGCGAAGGCTTCACATATAGAGGTTTAGGAAGAGGCACTTGGAAGAAATGAAGAAGCTTGGGGTCGCTGTAATAGGAACAGGTTTTTGGGGAAGAAATCACGCAAGAGTCTACAAGGAACTGCCATGCACGGAGCTTGTAGCGATCTGCGACGTGAACTCCGAAAGAGCCAAAGCCATCGCCGAACAGTTCGGCGTTAGAGCTTACACAAGCAGCGTTAGTATGTTGAAGAACAAAGAAATCGACGCGGTAAGCGTCTGCACTTGGTCAACAAAGCTGGCTAAAGAAGCGCAAAAAGCTTTGCACGCTGAAAAACATGTTCTGGTGGAGAAACCGATGGCGACCAATATGAAGCAGGCCGAGAAGCTACTGCAGACTTCCAAAACAAATGGCTTGCATTTAACGGTTGGTTTCCTGATGCGATTTATCCCTGGTGTGCAGGCCATTCGTGAAGCTGTTGAGACTAAGAAGATTGGCTATTTGGTTTCTGCTTCGGCGAAGAGGGTTTCTCAGTGGCCTGAACGCATTGGCGATGTTGGCGTGGTGAAAGACACAGCGATTCACGACATTGACATCATGCGGTACATTTCGGGTCAAGACCCTATTAGCGTTTACGCGAAAACTGGAAGCATGCGACACCGAAAATTTGAGGATTACGCTCAAATAATGCTAACTTACGCAGACGGAAAGACAGCGTTTATAGAATCAAACTGGCTGACTCCTTACAAAACAAGAACGTTAAACGTCACTGGAAGTGATGCGATCATGCGATTGGATTACATCACACAGGATTTATGGATTGAGAATGCCAAGGAAACGGTGATGCCCAGGGTGGCTTTCCAGGAACCATTGAAGATGGAGCTGCAGCATTTTGCAGAGTGCATTTTGGAAAAGAAGAAGCCTTTGGTTACGGGATTGGACGGTTTGAAAGCTTTGCAAGTTGCCATTGCTGTTCTGCAGTCATCTGCCAAAAATGCTGTTGTGAAACTGAAATAGGGTTTAGAAATGAAAGTTTGAGTTTAGGCTTTGAGATTAAAGGGTTTTCCTTCAACAACCACGGTCTTTGGCGCCTTTTCTTTCCATTTCTTCAGGAATGGCAAATCTTCGGCTTCTTTGCGGAGCTCATCTGGAAGCATTTCGGGGATCTCGTCTCGGATTGGATACCATCTTTGGCATTTGGAGCAGACAATCATGCCTTCGACAATTTCATCTTTTTCCTCAAAGACGTATAAGTCAAGTGGGTGATATTTGTCGATTGGACAAGCAAGAATTTCCATAAGCCTGCGCTTCATCAAAGTTCACTTAGGAACAGTTACTCAAAGCGCTACATTTAAGACTTGCTCAATGGAGAAAAACACAGTGAACTGGCAAATCGGAAACACTATGAATCAACGTTTAAGGGAGAAAAGGAATGCTTTAATTGATACCTTTGACTGATAGCCTCTACAATTTCCCTGCTTTCAAGTTTTCGGGAAGGCAATTTTTGATCAACAGTATTTTGCCAAGAGCGGGATTTGGCGCTGAATGAAGTTCATTTTCTATCGATATAAGGCAACAGTCTGTTGATCGTGCATGACCTCACTCGGATGTCTGCCACCAGCTGCCACCAGTGCGGACCAGTACTCCGCACAATACGAACCCTTGGGATCTCAAAATCTACAAGTACTCCGCCCAATATTTCCTTCACTTTCTGCCTGACTTTTTCGGCAGAATCCTCGGTCTTTGTTGCGTGCTCGAAAGTATGTACGTGTATCCACCCCCCTGAAGGCTTGAGTGCAGAGATGGCATCTGGCAGATACTCGTAAGCTTTTTCTGGCAAGGGCATCAGGACGCGGTCGGCACAGCCTTTCAAACTGGTCTGAATTATTGTTCTTGAGTCACCCAGCAACGGCGTCACTTTGCCATATACTCGGTTTAAACCGATGTTTTTCTGCATGAACACATAGGCGCTGGGGTTTAAATCAATGGAAAATACTCTTGCGGAAGGTACTCGCTTGGCGATTACTATGGAGAAGCAGCCGACTCCTGCAAACATGTTAACGATAACCTCGTTCGGCTGGACCAACTGGGCTATGCGTAATCTTTCGCCTGAAAGACGAGGCGAGAAATAGCACGATTGCAAATCCACGGAAAAGGCGCACATAGATTCCTTGTGGAGCGTGTGGGTTCTGTTTTCTCCCCCGATGCAAGTAAACCTGCGGAGCCTAAACTTGCCACAAACCTTGGATTCTTGGACTAATACGGTTTTGACTTTCCTATGTCGGTTCATTATAACTCCTGCGACCATTTGAGCGTTATCCGCCGACGAATCAGGCAATTTCGTAATGGCTATGTCGCCGACAATGTCGAAGGAGTTGTAAACTATTGCTGAGCAGTCAGCGCCATCGTATTTCTTGAGGATTTCTGTGAGCTTCCTACGCAAAGTTCGCCCTTCGTTAGTACAGAAATCCACTGAAACATTTAAAAGCAAAAAACATTTCCTTTCTACGAAGAGGACGCTTTCATGGAAAAATCTGGAATTGTTTATGAGTGTATGCGCTGCGGTGCAAGAGTACCCGCTGAAGAGTTGGAAATGCGGGGCGGCGAAACCAAATGCATCATATGCGGTTACCGAATTCTGAAGAAAGTTAAACCACCCGTTGTTAAACGTATTCAAGCCAAATAGAAAAGCAAAAAATTGGGTGGATACGTCTCCTGCCTGGGAGATGCCAGCCCTATTTTTCTTGTGTTTTCCCTATTCTTAGTAGAGGTCTCTTTCTCCGAACTTGCGGAATGCCTTTCCTTTAAGCTTGACCGGTTCTTCGATGTCCTCTTCAAAGTCTTTTTCAACGGTTTGCCGTCTGACGGTTTCTCCACATATTCCCCGTGGTAGCAAGCGTCTTTTGACGCACATGGAGTACTGGCAGTTTGGTATGCTGCATATTTCTTCTGTCCATTGGCACATTACCCCATCGCGGCGGTAGAACGCGGAGTTTTTGGCGCACTTAAAAGATGGGCAAGTTGGAGAACAAGCTTTTGCCTGAGCCAATCGTTATACACCTCTGTGTATCGTTTTTAGAATTTGATGTTGCATCGCTAATGAGCATATCCCGAGCTGGAAATATAAAGTTTTAGTGTCGTAGCCTAATTTGTCAATGGTTACGCAGAACTTCTGCGGAGTCTAAAGCCAGTGCGCCTGTAAGTCTCAAGTATAATGAGCAGCGCTGCAACGAGGAGTATTATGGCTACTGATGCCAGCAAGCTAGCGTCAACCAATGCGCCGCCGAAAACTACGTATTTATTCATGTCAAGTATCACAGTTGTTGTCGGCGAAGTCACCTGAAGGTTCGTGGCTACGAAGGAGTTTTGGTTTCCGGTAGGGTAGCCGACGATTTCCATGTCGCCGCCTATCACGTTATTGAACGTTGCTATTCCGTCGCCTGCGGTTGTGGCTGTCTGTGTGTTCATGCCTGGTCGGCTAATCTGTACGTTTATGTTGCTTATTGGGGTTCCAAAGTAATCTACGACTTTAACGGTGACCTTGAGGTTGTAGGCTACGCAACGGATTTGGCTCTGTGTGTTACTCAATACGTTAATTACGGTTTCGTTCAGGAGTACGTTGTCTGCCGTGTAGACGGAGAGCCTGTACTGCCCGAAAGTCACTTGAGTTTGGGCTGCTCCGTTGTTGTCAGTGGTAAGACTATAGAATATGCCGCTTGCTTGTTCGATAAGGGCAAGGCGTATGCTGGGAATAGCGTTGTTGTTGTAATCGACTATCCTTAATCCTAAGGTTTCCTCTGGGCAGATAATCGTGGCTTGCGTGGAAGCTTGAGTAGGGACATTGCCGATTGTGTTGTTGCCCGCGTTGAAGACCATGTCGTACTTTTCGGCTGTAACCGTGTAGACTATCCCTGGCAAGGTAGAGTTGAAAGTGTATACGCCAGAAAGGTCAGTTTGGCCCACTGTGGCACCTGTCTGGGTTGAGCCAGTGCGTGTGGTATATTGATAGGTCAAGTTCAGGTTGGCGAAAGGAATGGGCACGCCATTTTTGTCTTGGACTTTGATTTTAAGGTCAGTTAGCTGGCAGTTGATTGTGTAACTGCTGTTTCCGGTAACCGAAATCTTCGCCTCGCCGACCCTAACCTGGTTCCAATACGCGTCAACTGTCTGGTTGCCCTTTTCAAGGTTTATGATTGCCGTTCCATCCAGGTATGTTGTTTGATTGTAGTAGTTGCCGCTGGCTTGGTCAAGGACTTCAAGAAGGATGTCGGGGACAACTTTGCCGGCAAGGTTCTTTGCTGTGAATGTAATCGGGTAACCGGGCAACTGGAAAGTCTGGACATCAGCTATTGTCTTTGAGGGTGTTGTCTGAGGCGCTATGGTCGCAGTGTACGTTCCGATAGCAGCATCATTTGGGACAGACCAAGAGAACGCTATTACACCTTGACCTGAAGCGGTTACTGCCTGCGAGAAAATCACACCATTGTTATATTGGATAGCAAGGGTTGCGCTTTGAGTCGGTTGATAACCAACAGCGTTAATCTTTACCGTTTCTCCACGATGGTACGTTGTTAAATCAGTGAAGCCGACGGTGAAGGTGTTTTGGGCTAAACTCTGAGATTGGTTAAAGTAAACCGTGTATGTGCCTGCATAGAGCGTGTTGGATCCAGAAGGCGAGAAAGTTGTGTCTGGGAAGTTTATCTGCATCTGAGCCGTACCCAAAGACGAAGTTGTCAGGGAGACGCTTCTGGTGAAGTTCGCGCTCAGAGGAGACGGCTGAACAATCGTGATGTCTGCGCCATAAGCCGTGCTGGCGTCGCCGCCAGTGATTGTGACGTTGAGAACGATGTTTTGGCCTTCCTGTAATTGGGCAGGCGAAGAGGGAATAATCGGTTTGGCCGAATACTCGGTCAAAATAGGGAACGGATAGGTGTAGTTCTGGCCTAAAGAGATGTCTGCCAACGTGAGGTTGTAGTTACCCCCTAAAACTTCGGGTATGGTGAAGTTTGAAGCAACATAATGTTGCTGCGCTGTACCAGTCTCGACGAGTTTATCGCCGAAGTAGACGTCGTATGTGCCGTTTACAGTGTACACAGTTCCTACTAGAGTAACAGGTGTGCCTACCGAGGCGTTTTGTATGGCGGTGAATGAGTTCTGTCGGGTAACTTCATAGATGTATAAGCCGAGCGTTTGCCCTTTAACGGGAGCGTTAACGATGAACAGGAGGGCTGTGCTCATTAGGACTAGTAGTGCGATTGTTAGGACTTTTTGTTTCAAACCAGATGACTCCTCTATGCAGCCAAGTTTTGGTCTTTGAGATTGAACATTTACTATTGGAGAACATTTTAAACTTTGCCTTTAGTCAGAGACGTAGTCTTATCTATAGCGTAACGATCGTCGCGTCAAAGCAATTGTTAAGAAGTATGTGCAGAATTAGAGTTTACGACGAGACGACTTTATAATACCCCAATGAAATATGTCTCCGGTCCATGGATTTGCGTGTGAAGTGTATTGGATAACCTCGTACCAACACCTCTTACAGATGCCCTCAAAAGGCAGAAGTACCACAGGGTAGGCCAGCACTCTGCAGTAAAAAGATGCAAATGGTTCTACGAAGCTCTGACAACGGGCAGGACCTGCTACAAGCAGAAGTTCTACGGCATAAACAGCCATCAGTGCATCCAGATGTCGCCAGCGTTGTTTTACTGTACACAGCAGTGCTTGTTCTGCTGGAGGGCGCAAAGCGGAGATCTTCAGATCAGTTGGGACGAGATGAAGACGCCAGCTTGGGATTCTCCGGAAGAAATCATGCAGGGAATTCTTAAGGCCCAAGATAGAATCCTAACAGGATACAAGGCGCACCCAAAAGTCAACCCGCAAAAGTATAGGGAAGCTCAAAGACCAAAACACGTAGCGATCAGCTTAGCGGGGGAACCGACTCTGTACGAACCACTGGGTGAGCTGATAAGAACAATGAACGGACGCGGACTGACCACTTTTCTGGTGACAAACGGCACGTTGCCCGAGAAGCTTGTGAACCTGAGCGAGGAGCCGACTCAGCTATACGTTTCGGTTTGCGCTCCAAACGAAGACACTTTCAATCGGATTTGCCGCCCCCAGATAGGCGGCGCTTGGGAGAAGCTGAATGAGACACTCTCTTTGCTGCCCAGTTTCCGTTGCCCCACCGTCATCAGGTCCACACTCGTGCGGAACCACAATATGCAAGACACCGATGGATACGCAAAACTCGTCTCAGAATCAGAACCCACCTACATCGAGGTTAAAGCTTACATGCATGTCGGTTATTCTGGACTACGCTTGGGCTTTGATAGCATGCCTTCCCACAGAGAAATCCAAGAATTCGCTCAGCAGTTGTCGGAGAAGACTGGTTACAAGGTTTTGGATGAGGCCCCACATAGTCGGGTAGTGCTGCTGAGTAAACGTGAGAAGCCCATTCGGTTTGGTTCAGGCTGAAACATTGAGGGCATAGTAAGTAATTCAGTTTTTGCCTATTTTCAGTTGAATCAAGAGGGGAACTCTGAGAACCTTGACTGCAAACCTTAAATAAAAATTTGGACGCCTGAATCTTGAACTCAGAATTCAATCGAGGGGTAGAGTCAGAAGGGGGGGTGAAGTATGGTTAACGAAGGAAGAGGACGTCTGTTCAAAAGAAAAGATGGCAAATACCTAGTCTACCTGCCAAAAGACCTCGCGGAAGACAGCATGTTCCCATTCAAAGAAGCCGACTCAATATTCGTCAAGGTAAGTTTCAAGCTGGGAGATAGCAGACTATACGTGGAAAAATGGGACGCCGTAGAAACAACAGCCTAGAACTGTATAGAGAAACCTATAAGCCACCTTTTTCACTACAACTTTTGTAACGATTGTACAAAGCGAATTTCGGACTTGAAAGCTTGCCCAACTTGAAAAACCTGCTGAAAGGAGTCAAACGGGACCTAACAGAGAGAGAGAAGATGCGCGAAGAAGCCCATTTGAATATGCGTAAAGCCACCAGTTTCTCCAAACAAGCTATTTTGCTCAGCCACCAAAAACGGCTAGAAGAGGCCCACATGCAACTTGCCAGGGCGAATGAGGTAATAACTAGGCTCAAAGACCTAGCGAAGGAGCAGCCAGCTATGATTTACGGAGGAATGTTCAGCGCCGCGCTCCAGGAGTATTCGGAAGCGTGCATCTTTGTGAAGTTAATTGAAGAGGACAAATTCGTCGCGCCCGAGGAAATTGATGTACCGCAAATGGATTTTGTATTAGGTTTGGCGGATGTTGTGGGCGAGTTCAGACGATTGGCTTTGGATGCGTTGAGGGAAGGGGATGTTGCGAAAGGGGAGAAGTGCTTGCAAACAATGGATGAAATCTACGTTGAGTTGGAGGCGTTGGATGAGGCTTATATGTTGGTGCCGGGGCTCAGAAGGAAAAACGACGTTTCCAGAAGAATCATCGAGTCCACCCGCGGGGACATAACCCAGGAAGCCCGAAGAAAAGTCTTGGAGGACCGCCTTCGAAGTTTTGAGCAAGCTCTGGAAGAGAAGAAAAGCAGCAAAGGCCAACCCTAATGGGCAACGCTTACGTTCAAGGAAGCATTTGAAGCCGTCACTGCAAAAGGGTTTGCAAGCTGGAGGGTGTTGAAAGACCGTGGACAAAATGAATGAGCAGCGGGATGCCCCAGAAAACTTAATACTCCAAACTCCGTGAATGGTGCTGTAGCGAAGCAGTATGGAACCCCCAAAAATCGAAGAAGAGAAAACAGCAACACCTGAAATCACCTTTGATGAATTCATGAAACTTGACCTCCGCGTCGGCAAGGTCTTCGAAGTCATCCCTGTTCCCAACTCCAAGAAACTCATCCGTATCATGGTAGAATTCGGCACAGAAACGAGGCAGGCAGTCGCAGGTTTGATGCAGTTTTATAAGCCGGAAGAGCTCGTTGGCAAGAAATGCTTGTTTCTCCTGAACCTGAAGCGGCGTGTGATGGCGGGTTTCGAGTCGCAGTGCATGATTTTGGCCGCGGAAGATGAGAAAGGCACGGTTTCTGTGCTTCAGCCTGACCGAGACGTCACCGAAGGCAGCAAAGTAGGCTAGCTGCTGCGCATATCCAAAAAATTTTTCTTGGGCAAATTCTGATTATTCTTTCATGGAAAAGTAAATTAACTCAGCAGACACGTTAGAATAGCGCCTTTGAACGAGGGTTATTTATGGCAGCTACTGAAGAAGGCGTTATGTGGGTCGAGAAGTACCGCCCTAGAGTCTTAGACGAAGTTGTAGACCTGAAAGATATCGTGGAAGGACTCAAAGCGTTCGTGAAGAACCCAAAGACCATGCCTCACCTGCTCCTAGCGGGCATCCCTGGCACGGGAAAAACCACCGTTGCCCTGTGTATTGCTCACGAGTTGTTTGGGCAGAATTGGCGTACGTTCACTTTGGAGCTTAACGCGTCCGACGAAAGAGGCATAGACACCGTGCGTGACCGAGTCAAGGACTTCTCACGATACAGCCGCGCTGGATTTGGCGACGTACCTTTCGCACTCATTATTCTAGACGAGAGTGACCAGATGACGGGGCCTGCACAGACAGCCCTCCGGCGCATAATGGAGACAAGCAGCCGCACTAGTCGATTCATCCTCATCTGCAATCAATCAGGTAAAATCATCGAGCCAATTCAGAGCCGATGTGCAATATTCCGTTTCTCTAAACTCGATAGAAAAGCTATGATAGAGCACCTTTGCTTCATAGCAGCAAAAGAAAGAGTCAAGTTGGAGATCTTGGCGGCAGAAAGAATCGTGGACTACTCTGAAGGTGACCTCAGACATGCCATCAACACGTTGCAGACCGCTGCAGCATACAGGGATTGTGTGGTTGATGAGAAGGTAGTTTCGCTCGTTGTGGGTGAAGCTAGCCCCGTGCAGGTGCAACTCATGATTCGAAAAGCTCTAAATGGCGACTTCGTTGATGCCAGACGAACAATGTACGACCTCATGGGATCATACGGTTTCTCGGGTCCCGACATAGTTCGCCAGATACAGCGGGAACTCTTCAAAATGTCCACTTTGGCTCCTGAGCAGAAAGCCGAGTTGTCCCGCATAATTGGCGAGTACGATTACCGCTTGACGCAAGGTGCCAACAGCGACATACAGCTTTCCGCGTTGCTTGCCCAATTCGCCAAGTTCGGCAAGACATCAGGGGAAATGAGTTGAGCAAAGACCTCCTGTGGGTTGAAAAATATCGCCCAAAAAGAATCGCCGACGTAGTGGGCAACGAAGAAGCCAAAGTCGCCTTCTTGGACTGGCTCAAGAGTAAACGCCGCACAAAGAAAGCCATCTTGCTTTACGGACCTCCTGGTGTAGGCAAAACCACGTTGGTTAACGCTGCCGCCTCAGAGTTCGGTTTCAGAGTCATCGAGATGAACGCTAGCGATACCCGCTCAGAAAAAGCCATAAACGCCGTCGCAGGACCCGCAACCTCGTTCGTTGCCTTGGACACATTTACTTCTGATATCAAAGGTAACATCCTCTTTTTGGATGAAGTGGACGGCATCGCGGGAAATGAGGATCGCGGCGGAGTAGGCGCTATCATAAAAATCATAGAAAATGCTCGGGTACCCGTCATATTGGCTGCTAATGATCCTGATATAGAAAAGCTCAGACCGCTCAAGAAAGTCTGCGCGCTTGTTCGTTTCCAGCAGGTTCGCATACCACTCATTATCGCGTTGCTGCAGAAGATCAGCCAAAAAGAGGCCGTTAAAGCTGAATTTGAAGCCCTCGAGCAAATTGCGCAGAATAGCCATGGCGATGTCCGCTCGGCCATAAACGACCTGCAGATGCTTGCGGAAAAGTCCAAGACACTTACGCTACAAGACACCATGGGACTAACCTATAGAAACAGGGACGTAGGCATGGACGAAACGTTAAGGGGATACTTCTCCGCGAAGTCTCTGCAGGAAGCGTCAACGCTACTTTTTCGGTCAAGCGTTGATTACGACGAATTGCTGATGGCTGTTGGCGATAACCTGCCGCTCAGATACACAGACTCCGTCGAGCTTGCGCACGCATATGAGTTTATTTCGCAGGCAGACATGACCAGAGGCAGAATTGGCACGGAGAACTGGCATCTCCTGAAATACTTCTATAATGCCCTATCTCAAGCGGCAGCCGTTAACCCTGACTCTGCCAAGCCGTTTAAGTTTATCTCGCCGCCCATACGAGTCATTACGCTGTTTTGGACGAAGAGCAAACGAACCACGCTAGAGGGCATATGCGGCAAGATCGGCCAGCGTTGCCATGTCTCCCGCAAAACCGCAAAAGAAGAATTCGTACCCTTCATAAAAGTCTTAATTACGAAGCAGAAAGCGGCAGAGATAATCTCGTGGCTTGAGCTGGCCCCCGAAGAAATTGACTTTCTGGCAAAGATGAACAAGTTCTAGGAGCGATCCAACGATGATTGTCTTGAACAAGAAAGCCTTCAAGCTTCCCCGTGTGGATCCATCTACATGGGGGACTGTAATGCGGATAGGCTTGCAGTATGATCGCGCGCAACTCTCCTATAGCGTTGTCAGCTTTAGCAACATCGACAAGCTACTTGGGATTCTCTCTGAAATTCTCAATGACACCGTGTGCTTCACGCAAACTTGCCTCATCTGCGGCGAGGACTTTCCGTGTCAAGAATGTCGATATTATGAGTTGTGCGAAACCAAGAATTTGCCTTTTAGCTGTGTTTGCGGCAAATGCCTCGAAGAAGGAAGAACAATCCCTGAATAGAAGGCTGTTTTGCCCCTTCGGGTTTCGAGGAATCATTCTGAGCATATTTTTCGAAGCGTTTTTCTTGCAGGCACCTCTATTACACATGTTTCGTTTATCAGTTAGAAATTCGTTTTCCTGCACGCAATTAACAGTGACTACAAATAAATATGTAGAAAAGCGTATAGTTTCCCAACTCAGAAACCGAAAGAAATATTCAAATGTATAGGAGTTGCAAAAAAAATGAGTGAACGTGTACAAAAGAACGGTTCTTACCTCAACGGCAAATCAACGGTCGGAACAAACACCCGGGTAAGGGACACAAGTACCATAAGCGGAATGTGCCCAATCTGCATCCGTGACTGCCCCGTCGTCTGTGAAATCAGCCTATCAGCCTTCCGAGGGCGCGAAGCACTGTACCCTGAACCCGCGCAGTTCGGAAGTAGCACAGCTGGCGCGTTGAAGAACTTCGGTATAGACTGGAGCCATTTCAGCATCCAAGCAGGCTTATTCGACGCACAAGGCATCAAGGAAACCAGCGAAGAAGCCATATTCCCAAACGTAAGCATCGAGACCGAAGTCGGCGGCATGCCCCTTAAGCTGCCTATACTCACAGGCGCCTTCGGCTCCACCGACGTAGCAAGACTGAACTGGGAAGGCTTAGCGACAGGAGCAGCACTTTCGGGCGTATCCATCACCGTCGGAGAAAACGTTGTCGGGATGGACGTAGAAGCCAAACTGACCAGCGGTAAGGTAGCGCAGTCACCTGAGCTGAAGAGGAGAGTTGACCTCTTCAGAAAATTCTGGGATGAGAAATACGGTGACGTTATTATCCAGACTAACGTCGAAGATCAGAAATTAGGCATAGACACGTATGCATTGAGCAAGCTGGAAGTGAACATCATTGAGCGCAAGTGGGGTCAAGGTGCCAAAGCCATCGGCGGCGAAGTACGACTCCGCGACCTCCAGAAAGCGATTCTGCTCAAGAAACGCGGCTACATTGTCATCCCGGACCCAGAAGACCCGGTGGTGCAGCAAGCATTCAAAGAAGGTGTCTTCAATACCTTCGAGCGCCACAGCAGAGTCGGCATACCCAGAGAGAAGGGCTTCCTCGAAGACATCGAATGGCTGCGCAAACAGGGCGCCAAGAAGGTCTTCCTCAAGACAGGCGCGTACAGACCATCAGCCGTAGCGTACACAATGAAGTGGGCTTCCGAGGCTAAGATTGACGCTTTAAGCTTTGATGGCGCAGGCGGCGGCACAGGCATGAGCCCAGTCCCCATGATGGACGAGATGAGCATCCCTACGATTTTCCTAGAAGCCATCGTACTCCGATGCGCACAGATCCTGAAAAAGAAGGGTAAGCACGTCCCAGACTTGGTGATGGCAGGCGGGTTCATCGAGGAAACAAGCATCTTCAAGACCATCGCAATGAGCAACTACGGAGACGGTCCTCTGGTGAAAGCCGTGCTGATGGGCAGATCGCCAATTACCGCTTCCATGAAGTCGAGTTACTTCAAGCAGTTGGCAGCGGAGGGCAAACTGCCTAAGACGTTCGCGGACCGTTTCGGCGCCACACCCGATAAGTTCTTCATCGCCACGCCAGAGTTGAAGGCGAAATACAGGAAACGCTTCGGCGAGATTCCGTTGGAGGGCATAGGCGTCCACACTTACCTGTCGGACCGTGTGGGCGTTGGATTGAAGCAGCTGATGGCTGGCAACCGCAAGTGGAACCTCAGCCTCATCGGAAGAAACGACCTCATGAGCCTGTCGGAGATCGCCACGAAAGTGACTGGTATTCCGCTGGCAGACGAAGTTGAGAAGGACGCGGTCGAAAGAATTCTCGGTTAAACGCGTTCCCTCTCTTTCCCATTTTTGTTTCTTTCTTTTCATAGGAAAATTAATTAAAATGCATCAGCTTAGGTTTCTTCCACGGGATGTTTTTTTGGTGGATACTATACCGAAAACGGTAGACGAAATTTTAAGTAAGAAGAAAGCGGACAAGAAAACAATCACCGAGGGTCTTGTTACCTTGGTTATAGGTGTCATTCCAGAAGCTGCGGAGATTACTAAACCTGGAAGATTAGAGTATTCCTTGAACGGGAGGGGTTCACATACATTGACCTTGCGAATGAAAAGCATCAATATCCTGCTCCTGGCTGGAGGACGTTTCTGTTCACTAAGCTCGTGCGCGGGTACTTTTGCGCAGGCGGGGTTTGAGGTTGTTTCTTATGGGGGAGACTGAGCACACGCCGCTGACCGTGGCGCAAGCACAACTGAAGCTTGCAGCCAAAAGGCTCAATTTAGATGCTGGAATTCACAAGATGCTGAGTCAGCCCAAACGCTCGATGATTGTAAGCATAGACATACGTTTGGACAACGGCGCCATCGGCGTCTTCAACGGTGTTCGCGTGCAGCACTGGGATGTACGCGGACCTTTCAAGGGGGGCATACGCTACTACCCTGACATCACATTGGATGAGGTGACGGCGTTGTCGATGCTGATGACGTGGAAGTGTGCCATAGCCGACCTCCCGTTTGGCGGAGCGAAAGGCGGCATCTGCGTGGACAGCAAGAAACTTAGCAAACGCGAACTGGAGCGGCTGACACGAAGGTACGTGAGCTTAATCTTTGAATATCTGGGACCGCAGCGCGATGTGCCAGCGCCTGACATGTACACGGACGCACAAACAATGGCGTGGATAATGGATACGTACAGTCAGCTTAAGGGCTATAGCGTTCCCGAATGTGTTACGGGAAAGCCCGTGGAGGTTGGCGGTTCCGAGGGGCGCAAGGAAGCTACGGGTAAAGGCGTGATTCACTGCGTCAAACAAGCAGCAGATAATATGCATTTAAGACTTGGCAACGCGTCGGTGGCGATTCAGGGCTTCGGCAACGTTGGATTCCAAGCCGCGCATGAGGCAAACGAGATAGGCTGCAAAGTTATAGCTGTTAGCGACAGCAAAGGCGGAATCCTATGCGAGAACGGACTTAATCCAGCGGAAGTCCTTGCGCACAAGGAGAAAACAGGCTCTGTCCAAGGCTTCAAAGATTGTAGGGATATCTCGAACGAGGAGCTGCTGGAAACCCGATGCGACGTGCTCGTACCTGCGGCGCTGGAGAACCAGATAAACTGCAAGAACGCCGACAGGATTAATGCCCGACTTGTGGCGGAAGCAGCAAACGGACCCACCACACCCGAAGCAGACAAGGCGTTATACGAGAAAGGCATTCTGCTGATACCAGACATCCTGTGCAACTGCGGCGGTGTAACGGTTAGCTACTTCGAGTGGGTGCAGAACCTAACGCGGGAACACTGGACACTTGAGGAAGTGAATGGGAAACTGGAGAATAGGATAACGCGGGCATTCAACGAAGTTTACAAATTGAGCAGCAAAGAGAAGAGCGACATGAGAACGGCTGCGCTGATGCTTGGAGTAGGAAGAGTCGCGAACGCCATAAAAACATTGGGGCTCTGGCCATGACAAGAGCAAAACCTCTTCAGCTCCCAAAAATCCATTTCCAAGCACTATTCTTAACATACTGGGAAGACCCATTCAATGGCGGGAATTCCTACTAGAATGCGAGAACCATGAATACTGAAGTCACAGGTATCCCAGATAACGACCGAAATATAACAAAAGCGGGCCGAATCTATGTTGTATCACACTGACGTCCGTGAGACGTACTTCCAACAATTCAAATGCATTGGAAGACGACTTTTCTGCAATAGTTCTGCAAATTCTATGACAATTGGCAACATCAGATAGGAGCGCTTTTGAATTTGCTATTCTTCCATCATTATGAAGGTTAGTGTTGACCGCACTTGGTTGAGTACCCGAATTTTGTGGGTCACTGCGTCTTTCAGTTCCTCCATTGTATCTGCTTTGATCTTTATGATAAGGTCGTATACGCCATACGTGACATAGGCTTCCTCCACGGCGTCAATTTTCTTAAGTTGTTTTTGTACGGTATCTTCTGCTCCGCTCTCGACATTAATTAGGACAAATGCACGTGGCATCGGAAATTCTTCCTATTGAGATAGTATTTCCGTGACGTTAAATACGTTTGCAGTAACTGTCGCTCAAAACTAAGGATTTTGCATTTGCATAAAAAGCAAAATTAGGCTACAAAGCCCTCCAGCCGTCGTAGAATTGGTTGGATATACACATTATATTATGAAGTATTTGGGGCAGAGCTCCGTTCTCTCAACCCAAAAAGAAGTCTGGATGTCTCTGACACCGATCATTTTCGCCATTTCATTTTTCACTTTCGTCAAGTGCTCAAACCCCGTAACGACCCCTATCGCCAGTAGGTCATGGTCACCTACGCATTTGGTAGCCACGATTATGTTCGGCATACGAATTAGTTTCTCCAGAATCTGCGAGGAATCCACGGGAGGAACCTGAGAGGTGGATATGTGCGCGGGTGAGACGTCAATTAGAAAAACAACCATGGCGTGGTAACCGATTTTTCTTGAGTTAAGGACAATGGTGGAGCCCCGAATTACACCTTCTTTCTGGAGCGCTTGGTACCTGTTTATTACTGTATCAGGTGAGACGTCAAGATCTTTCGCGATCTTCCTGAATGACATACGGGCATCCGTAGTTAACTTGTCAATTATAGCGAGGTCCAGCTCATCCATGCCCATTACCTCATATCCAGATGGTCGAATTCAAAGTTTTCTGGGCACAGCAAAATGTCGTCAACCCAAATGCTCGCGCTGACCTCTGTGATTCTCGGGTGACCTTGAAGGTATTCTTTAACTTGGCTTAGTCTGCCTACGTTCTTGAGAAGGGCTATGGCGAAAACGTTGTCTCTGCCCATTGAGGAAGTGCAGAAGACAACTTCAGGTATTTTCCCAATGAAGTCAACCACATCTTCGACATGCGGATAATCCACTCGAATTCCGAAGCTTGCGACACATTCATAGCCAAAACTCTTGGGGTTCAGCAGCACCGTAGTTCCCCTTGCCACGCCTGTCTTCACGAGTCGTTCGAATCTTTTACTTATGGTGTCCACTGACACCTTGCATTCCTTTGCAATGTCTGGAAAGTTCGTCCGTGCATCCTTCTGCAGGGCCCTAATAATGTTCACGTCGAGTTCATCGATTCGCTTCTCGGAATACATAGCATCTCGAAATTAATAGACGTTGAAGGCTTTTTAAGAATTGCTTTGTTGGAATAGAAATAGAAGCGCTATTGTGCAGTGCAGATGGTTTGTCGACATTTTCTATATTTTCACGCATTATTATCTTATAATGAAGGATTTTTTACAGCGTAATTCGACAAAATAGGCAAAATTTATAAGTACTTACAGGACATAAACCAAACGTAGAGAAAGGATGAAACTGGAAGAAGTATTCCAAGAACTCAAAAACAGAGAAGCAATTGAAGAGCTGACGAAAAAAAGATTTGCATGTGCAAATTGCGGGTTAACTTGGGTCGAAGCGGTTGGACTGGTAATCGGGCGTAGAATCGGAAGAGAGGATCTGTATTTGCGCATCGGAATTGAATCTGAAGCATGCCAAGTGTGCAGGATGAAAACACGGACTTGCGAAAAGTGCGGGTCAAGAGATGTCTACGAGGTGAGGTTCGAAAAGGATGTCTCCGAAGCGCCTATGAATTTCAAGGGCATCAGAACGGTGAATCGAGAGGACGGAACTTGAGCGAGGGACCCCTTTCTCTGGATGAATGGAGATGAAGAATATATGTTGAACTCAGTATATCTATCAAAACAAGAACTGGAAATGCTAAAACTAATGGTTGATTTCCTTACAGAAACGCCTGAGCTGTGCGGAAAACTTGAAGCTTGCACCACTCCACACTACGCTTTAGCCAAAACATACTCAGAGAACTTCGACATGCAAGAAGCTGACGCATGGAAAGTCTTTGAAGAAGTGGAAAAGAAAATCATAGAGGCAGACTACGTTCACGTAGAAGCTCCCAGCCCAATCAGGAAATGGTTCCAAGTTTCTCCTGAAGAAATTAATATGCTGCGAGTGATTGCTGACTACTTCTCGGCTCAGCCAAAAATGTCCCCTGCGAGCGGATTTGTCGGCAACAGACTTGAGTCTGCAATAGAGACATACAAGTGGGTTTTCGGGACTTCCGAGGGAAACGGCGAAGCAGCCCGAGAAGACTTCCAAAACCTCCTGGAAAAAACGCAGAAAGCGGTATCGTTCAGATGTGAGACATTGTCGACTTTGGTGACGACACCGAATCCTTACAAAGCCGTTCTTGACTTGTTGCAAATCGCCGGAGAGAAACTCAAACTCGACGCGGGCATTCACGAAATGCTCAAGCGCCCGATGAGAACCATAATCCTGAACATCCCAGTGATAATGGACGACGGAAACCTCCGCGTTTTCACAGGTTACAGAGTTCAATACAACGATGCTCTTGGGCCAACGAAAGGCGGAATCAGATACCACCCCGAACTCACCATCGATGAAGTCACAGCTCTATCAGCTTGGATGACCTGGAAAACCGCAGTTGCAGGACTACCCCTTGGAGGAGGCAAAGGTGGAATCCGCTGCAATCCAAAGGACATGTCCCTCGGCGAGCTGGAAAAACTGACGCGCGGCTACACACGCGCGCTCGCAAGATACATCGGACCATACACTGACGTACCCGCGCCTGACGTCTACACAGACTCACAAACTATGGCATGGATAATGGATGAATACAGCCAAATTGTTGGGCGCAATACCTTTGGCGTGGTCACTGGCAAACCAGTCTGTTTGGGAGGTTCGCTTGGCAGAAACGAAGCCACTTCAAGAGGGTTGATGTACACGGTTATTGAAGCTGCTAAACAAAAAGGAATTGACTTGAAGAACGCGACAGTTGCGGTTCAAGGCTACGGAAATGTGGGATACCACGCTGCAAGACTCCTCGACGAACTCGGTTGCAAAGTAATCGCGGTCTCAGACTCCAAAGGTGGCATCTACAGCAAAGAAGGTATAGACCCAGAAGAGGTCATGCAGCACAAGAACCAGACTGACTCCGTAGCAGGCTACAAGAACCACAAGGCTATAAGCAACTCAGAACTGCTGGAACTGGACTGCGAAATCCTTGTGCCAGCTGCCATGGAAAACCAAATTACTAGAACAAACGCGGGAAGGATAAAGGCCAAAATAGTAGCTGAAGGCGCAAATGGACCTGTAACGCCAGAGGCAGACGAAATACTCCACCAAAAAGGGATCTTCATAATCCCTGACATTTTGGCAAACTCGGGCGGTGTAATCGTGAGCTACTTCGAACAAGTTCAGAACCAAATGAACTACTACTGGTCTGAAGAGGAGGTACGTAACAAGCTTCAGAGCACAATAGTTACTGCGTTCAAAGATGTTTTGGCTATTGCAGAGGAGTACAAAGTGAACATGCGAGTTGCAGCATACATGAAAGCTCTGAAGAGAGTGTCCGATGCAATGTTCGTCCGAACACAAAAGCCGTTCATGACAGTGGCGAGACAGACCGGCTAACGCCGCTCAATTTTCCAATTTTTGGTAAATAGTTGTTCGTGGCCGCAGTGATGCGGCTTTGGGTACGTATCTAGAAATTGCGGGATAGCTTCCTGGGACAATTTGGGGTAGTTTTCCTCAACGATTTCCAGACCGATTAAGGAGTCGACTTTGGCTTTGACGACCTTTCTGGCTTCGAAGGGTATCCGTTCTTTTGCCTCAATTCGGATTGTTTCTGAGCCTAAAAGGTAGTGCCCGACGATTTCCCGTGTAAAATAGGGTCTGACGCTGAGACAGGTGCTCCTCGGGGTTGGTTCATTATTTTCTTGGGGTCCACGGCAAGCTTGCCTTCGCTCGTGTCAGCCAAAGCAACTATGGTTCCTTTTCTTAGGCCTTGTCTTTCTGCCCATACTCGGGGCAGGCAGACGAAGAAGGCTCCTGTTACAGTACCCTGCACTTTCCGTAAATCAATCATCAAAAACGCTCCCATTCAGGGTTTTGCGTAGTTGGGAACGTAAAATATCTAATCATAAATACGCTCTGTACTGTCGACAGAAAAATTGAATAAGCTAATAGAGGAGAACGCATACAAAGCAGTGCTGAATTGAAAAGGGGAACTGGAGACCAGCAGATTATGACCGAGGCGGGAAGGCTTCAAAAAGCCCTTGAAACTACCATGGCCGCCGGATATCAAATCGACGTAGAAGGCTTTGACTACCTAAGCACGCTTTCTGCCACGGACGATCCGGAGGCCGTTATGAACAGAGCACTGCAGAAAATTGAAGCCCTCCAAGAGAAACCCATGTTCATTGGAAGAAGTTTTCTCGAACAGATTTTCCAAGAGCCAGAATTGCCCCGAGCAGAGATAGGGGAATTGCATCAACAGAGAACAGAACCTGTGACCCCCCAATCCAAGGAAACCCAAGAGGCGGCAATTCCTGCGGTCTTCAGCCCAAATCGTGCTTACGCCAAAGGCGTGGAGTCCCAAATCGATGTCCTTGAAGACCCAACAGGCAAGCTCAGCTCAAACGGAACCATGGAAGAATTTATGGCTTACTTCCAAGACCGATTCAAACGCATTGAAAAACTGCTCAGACAAAGAATGGACGTGAAAGCTGCAACCCCAATTGCTGAAGCTTTGAAGTCGCAACCAAGAACCAAGCTGAAGATAATCGGGATGGTCACCGAAAAACGCGACGCTAAACAGCAACTACTAATAACCCTCGAGGATCTACACGCAAGTGCCACGGTCTGGTGCCCCTGAAAGCGCCAGAAGAGGTTCAGAGGAAAGCGCAGATACTATTACCTGACCAAGTCATCTGCGTAGCGGTAACCAAGACCAGAGGGCGCCTGTTTTTGGTTGAGGACATAATCTTCCCCGAAGTCGGACAAAAGCCACGGCGGAGGGCTTCGGCACCAGTTTACGCCGTGCTCACTTCAGACATACATGTTGGGAGCAACAAATTCAACAAAGACGCTTTCAAACGATTTATTATGTGGCTTAATGGGCAATACGGAAACGAACAAATGAGAGAAATATCCGGTCACGTCAAGTACTTGCTCATTGCAGGAGATGTTGTTGACGGGGTCGGAGTCTTTCCTGGGCAAGCCCGGGAACTCAACGTTCGAGACGTGCACAAGCAATACAAGCTCGCGGTGAAAGGACTGGCCCAGGTGCCAGAGCACATTGAGGTCGTGGTTTCGCCCGGAAATCATGACGCGCCCCGAAAGGCTCTTCCCCAGCCAGCCATCTCCGAAGACTACTTGCCAACGACGATTGGCTCTAGAAAGATCTATTCTCTGGGTAACCCGTGCACGGTCAGCCTGCATGGGGTAGAGGTTCTGATGTATCACGGGCGAAGTTTAGACGACATAATCGGAGCCGTGCCAGGCACCGACCATATGCACCCAGAGAAAGCCATGAGACTGATGATGCAGAGCCGCCACTTGGCACCCATTTACGGCGGGAAAACAACTTTTTCGCCTGAGAACCGAGATTTCATGGTCGTAGACCGCGTTCCAGACATCTTTCACGCGGGGCATATCCATGTATTGGGTATGTGCAATTATCGTGGGGTTTTGGTTGTGAACTCGGGGGGCTGGCAGGAACAGACCAACTACATGGCAAAGCTCGGTTTGGTGCCTACCCCTGGAAAAGTCCCTGTGGTCAACCTTGAGACTATGGAGACCACCGTCCTTTCATTCGAATAGAAGAGAAAAGAGTTCCTAACGTTTTTGCGGGCTTCTCGACAAGAGTTTTGGCTCGTAGTTGATCATGCGACTCAATCTAGAGTCGTTTGCAAAAACGTCTTGGATGAGGCTACGGCTGATTTCCAAGCGAATCTTCTTCGTGCGACCGTATCTGCCCATGCTAACCACCTTCGAGTTAAGAAGTCCCATGGCATCAAGTTCGTTAACCAGTGTGCCCACACGTCTTTGGGTCAGCAAACCCGTACCGATTTCGCCGCATAATTCATTGTAGACGTCGTATATCTCGCCTGTCGAAGCGCTGCCGCTTGCCTTGCTTAAATGATAAATGCTGAGCAGAACCAGCTTGGAGTGCAGTGTCAAGTTCTTGAGGGCGTCGACGACGCGGCTGTGCTCAATGTGCTTCTCAGCATCTCGGACATGATCTTCCGTTATGATTTTTGATGCATCACGTTCAGCCACTTCTCCTGCAACACGCAGCAGGTCCAAAGCGCGCCGAGCGTCGCCATGCTCTGCAGCGGCTAGAGCCGAGCATATGCTTAGCGCGGCTTCCGTAAGGCAGCCCTCAAAGAAAGACAACTTCGAACGTTCCAACAGAATGTTGCGCAGCTCACTTGCGTCGTAGGGTCTAAAAACCATTTCTTCCTCACTCAAGGAGCTGAAAACACGGGGGTCTAGGAATTCTTTCAGTCGCAGGTCATTCGATATGCCGACTATGGCGACTTTGCTTTTGCTCAAAGACTCGTTAATCCTCGTTAATTCATACAGGATGCTATCGCCGCGCTCCTTGATTAGGGCGTCTATCTCGTCAAGGACAATTATGAACATGGTGCGCGTTGCCTCTAATCCCGTTCGGAATCTGTCAAATACCTCGCCTACTGATAAACCAGTAAACGGAATCGAGAGCCCAAGATTTTGGCTGAGACTCGCGAAAACACGGTACTCAGAACCTGTCATTCGGCAGTTAATATAGCAGAACCTGAGTGGAGCACCATACTCTTTAGCTTTAGCTTCCAGATGGCTTAACACGAATTTTGTTACAGCTGTTTTTCCCGTGCCCGTCTTGCCGTAAATGAAAATATTAGAACATCTTGACCCCTTAAGCACCGGTGCGACTGCTTGACCCAGCACCCGGATTTGCTCTTCCCGGTGAGGAAGCCTATCGGGCAGATAATCGTGCCTCAGAACTTCCCTATCTTTGAACAGCTTTGCATCGTTAACGAATTTTTCGAATACATCATCTAGTATGTTTAAATCAGCCATCCTTCATCCCCACCTTGCTTCAGAGGCAACACCGTTATTTCAACTGGAGCAGATAAAGCATGCAGTACAAAAAAGTGGTTTTGAAGCATAACAATCCTAAAAGTGGATGAAGAATCTTCGGGTTATCTCCATACTCTCCAACAGACACACCCCAAAATTTCTACTGGAACTCAATAATACTCTAGTAAGAGTATGTATGATTTATTAAAATTGGGAAATATACTCTGAGAGGTAATACACTCGTGAGTATATTAATAATTATTGTTAAAGTTTTTAGATGAGAGAACTTCAAAATTTTTTTAGAACCACGCAAACTGGCCATTTGAGTTGTTTTCTTCGAGAGGAAATGGAGGGGTGTGTCTCCCCCCATGTTTACTCATGTTTAATCGTTGGGGTGAGCCATGCCTCTTCTTGACGACTTCCGTTAGCCAAATGTGGATACGCTCCTCTTCGAACTTTATCTGGTAGGCATTTTCCTGTATTAGTATTTGTTGTTCACAAACCTGTGAAGACCATGTGAAATTAACCTTAAAATGTCTTCTATAAGCTTCGCATTTTAGAAAAAGTGCCCTCTTCATGTCCTTTTACAGTGAAACACACACCCCTGCGCTTCTACTGGAACAAACGAACTAAGCTATCCTTGAATGTTTTTTGACATTCTGAAAAATTGTGAACCTTGTAATTTCAAATAGACTTCATTTCTTGTCAATTCGGACAAATTAAGCAAGATTTAATGCTTTTATATTTTCGTTTTTAACCGTAACAGCTATAAGGTGTGAACTGTAAAGTTGTGAACTCGGTTAGGGTGCATACTGCAGATGCCTGCTCGAAAAATGCGCGTCGAGCTATTCGACAGCGAAGGCAACCGATACACATTGGCCTTCGAAGGTCAGATTACGAGAGAAAAGGCTCTGCGGCTCCTGGATCTTGTTGAGTTGCTAGGAGGTATGCCTGGAGAGAACCCAGCATCCCCCTCTGGAAACGCGCAGGCTGGTGTGTTTTCTTCACGATTTGAGAAAGTGCGTTCCGTGGTTCAGAAGAGTTTCCCACTGGTGTGGTTCTCCTCGAAGGATATTCAATCCTTTTTTGAGCAAGACCTCAGAGAGCCAATAAGCTTAAGCACAGTCTCAACTTACTTGTCCCGGATGGCCAACAAGGGTTTCCTGCTCAGAACCGGAAATGCGAACAGCCTCAAATACAAGATTTCCACAGTAACTCCACAAGCTGTTATAAAGCAGAAGATGAAGTAACCATTTCTGAGCGGTATACAAAAGCATCAACCAAACACCCGTAATACAAGTTCCAGTCGACCTTTCAAGTTACTCTCCAATCATTTTTAAACCGAAAGCCACGCACACAGTATTGGTAAGTGACTTTGAATGCAAGTTTCCGAATTTCAGAAAATGATGAAAAACCTTTTCGTCCACCGTGACTCCCAGCGAGGCGTGAAAGAAACATACGAATGGCTTGTTGACGAGGTCAAAGAATTGGGTGAGGCGCTGGAGGGCTCTGACAAGGAAGCGACTGAAAGCGAGTTCGCAGACGTTTTCGCGTGGCTCTCTAGCTTAGCTAACTTGATGGACGTTGACTTAGAGAAAGCTGCTCTAAATAAGTACCCCTACAAATGCCCAAAATGCAGCTGCTCGCTCTGCAAATGCCCGCTTAATTAATTAAGCGTTTCTGACCTAGCCCTGTGAGCATCCATATGCTGGGGTGTCTACCTCTACGGGTAACTGTTCCCTCTACTTCGAGCAGCCGTAGGTGATGCCTCACGGCAGAACTGGACATTTCGGTTTTTTCCGCCAGAGTGGCAGTGCTCACAGACTGTTTCTCTAGATTGTTTAGGATTTTGGTTCTGGCAGCGAGGCCGCTACTAATATTATTGATTTTGCGGAGGTAAGCGTTTGGGTTGCAGGGTTCTTTGATTCAAGGCACCGAATCTATATTAATTTTCTATGTTGAAAAGCTTTAGCCAAAATCGAAGAGACTTGTCTGCTTGGGCTTGTTGTTATCAAACATCGAGTGGATTTCTTCTTTGATTAGGACGATTCGTTGCGTGTAGTATTTTGGCAGTTCATATTTATCGACTAGCTGCTGTGCAGCGTCGAGATATTTTTCTATGTTTCCCCGATAGACGGTAAGCGTCAGATTTCCGCCGCAGGATGTGCATTTACCTGTGAGGGGCAGCCTTCGAAGACGTTTGTTGCAGGATTTGCAGCGGAAAGCCTGAGTGGAGAAAGCCCGGAGGTTGCCTGAGATGTCTCGTAGGAAATGCTTCGTTAGTACTTTCAACGCCACATTTCTAACGTCGACTGCTTCAATCTTGGCACCTAACTCTAGCTGTAGGTTCAATTTTTCATTCATCGACTTGAGCTGCTTGTAGCTGCTTTCCGAGTTGCCCATGCTTATATCTGAAACAGGTGTGGTGAAGTTGAAGCCTTCGAACTGCGTCTCGGTGCCTAACCGGTGACTAATGACATCCATCATGGGACTCACTTGTTTGGCTTCGGTTTTTGTCATGGTCTTCTTATAGAATTCTTCAGGGTATGCTGCATCTACGTCGAAGTCGTGGGCTTGCCGCTGGACCTCCTTGGTGTTAACAAATGGGATTACCAGAATTGGAGCGTCCATGATTCCGCCAATCTGTGCTGGAAGGTAGCGTTTGGAGTAGTTCAGGAGTGTGTCCATACCAAGCATGATGGCATCTTCGTCGCCGTCGCAGTCCCTACGTTTAGCTGAATGCCAAAGCGGATGGGCATAAATTACTTTCAGGTCCGTAAAGCCGACAACGCGACCCAAAATACCCACGCAAGTGTGGGGAGCTAAGCCGAAAATAAGATGCCCGACCGTTTCCTCCGGCGTCTTGATGTTGTAATAGGTTGGGAGTTTGTAGACTTTGAGTAGGAGTTCATCGACGAATTCTGCAATCTGAACAAAATATTCGCCTGCGTTTCGGGGAATGACGACATCTTGGACTTTAAGCTCCAGAATCTGATCAAGGCGGGTGAGTGGGTTGCCACATATATCATGGGTGTACCCTAGTTGCCTGAGCTTCTCCACGGATACGCCGACTTCATGAGGTTTGATGTGGGTCAGCGGCGCGTTGGTGCCGTCAAAACGAATCGTGCCGTCCTTATAGACTGACAGGTCGTACTTTGCGCGTAGGATGCCCTTCTCGAGGATCTCAGGCGTCTTGTCCTCATTAGTCAAGCCTTTAACGCCTCTCAGCATCTTTGGCGTGGAAACGCCGAGGTTACGAGAGGCCACTTCGATAAGTTCTTTGAAGTTGAATGTCTGTCTCTGGTAAAACACAGCTTCACACTTGCAGGTTGGGCAGCCTTTCTCCCTCAAACTACGCCCGCATCGGGGGCAACTCCTTTCAACAGTTGTCTCACAGTTGCATTCTGGGCATTTCACACGAAGGGTGTAGTTTTTGCAGTTAGGGCACTTTCGCTTGACAACCTCAACAAACGATGGACCGTGCTTGCCTGCTTCGACAAGGTCACGGTGAGATCCGCCTGCCAAACTAACGGGGAACAGAACCTGAACCAGAGGTTTCATCTCTCGACGTTTAGCCTTTTCGGGGCGACCCATGCGGGCGCCAACGAACGTAGGTGCTTTATCTCTAATTTCTACGCCTGAAAGCCAGCTGACTGCTTTCAACACTGAATCAGCCGAAGTCCCTTCAAGGGTGCGCTGGGAGCCGTAACCCAGAGAGAAAGCGAGTGCAAATGAGTTTTCGCCCTCGATAATAAGTTTGCCTTCTGCGATGCGGTGGGGCAAGAAGAGCCGTCGCAAAACTGCAACTACCTTCTGATCTAAGTCTCCCACTAGCGCCTCAATGATACCTTCTTCCTCTGTGACTTCAGAATTGGATACCCAGTCCTTCAACTGCCTGACTTCTTGGACTGAGGATAAGTTAGACCAGAAAAGCGTGAACCGTGGATGCAAGGGCACCTGCAAACCCTGCGATAGGAGGATGGCTTCCTTGACTGTGAGGCTTGTGTCGAACGGATCTTGAAGATTCCTCTCAAGATTTGAGCGCGAGAGCTTGGCACACGCAGCTGCTCTGTCCAAATCTCCTGAGAATTTCTCTTTAATCGCGTAGGTTAGGTCTTTTGCCCACCATTCCTCAACGTAACCGGAGGGCGAGAGTGCCTTGTTGCAGTAGAGAAAGTCGCCGAAGCTGATGAGCATATCCCCCAAGAACAAGATTTTCTGAATTTTGCCTTTCACGTTCGGGATATCTTTCAGCGAAACCCTAACGACCGAGCCATCTTTCAGCAGCACGACCGGTGGCTCCAACGAGTCCACGGGAACGGTCACACCGCCCTTGCCTGGAAGTTCCAAACGAACCTGCGTTCCCGCTGCCAAAAAACTCTCCACAACAATCATCGTCGATGGATGAATGCCCACCGCTGACAGACCAGTGTTTCGAGACCTGCCGTACCTGAGCCTGAAGCCGCCGCGTCTGGACGGGAAAGAGAATATTGGGCGCCCTGCGATGACGTCATCCATGAAGCCTGCTGATTTTTTCTCGGATTTCCGCTTGAATTCGCGCAGCCAGTCCCAACCCTGAAATCCCATCTTTTCCACGATAACTAGGACTTTAAGGGCACGCCCAACGATGCCGTCGTTGACGACGCGGAGGGCACCGCCTCGGACACGGTTAGTTTCTATGCGGGGCAGGTTTCGGTAGGAGGAGACTTCGATTGGGTCAGATTCTGTCCCGGTGACTTCTATGCTTAGGTAATCAAAGGCTTTCTTGAGTTCTTCATCAGGGATGTGATACTGAAAACGCCCCACAGACCGCTCGTATAGGCGGAGTTCCTCTATAAAGCGGGCGATCTCTTCAGGCGTAGGCTTATAGCGGTCTAGATTTAGCAGGCGACGAACGAAATCCCCCACAACAAGTGTAAGGGCTTGGTCAGTGCCTCCTGCTGAACGGATGGGACCGGCAAAATAAATCGCCAAGTACTTAGTCCGGTCAAAGTTGGTCTTAATTTTTACCTGAGCGATGCCCTGAATAGGCGCTGCGGTTAAGCCTTCAGTGAAAATGGCCAGCGCCGTCCGAATAGCTTGCTCAGCGGCAGACTCGGGATCCATGGCGCCGAATTTTCCTTCGACAATTTTCTCCGCGACTTTGAAAGCTATTTCTTCTCTGCCAATTTTGCTGCTTAGCTCTCTGATACTTGCGGCTACGCCCTTTGGGCCGACTAGACCCTCAACTAGGTCGGCAATGTCTTGGGCGATAATAGATTCCACTTTCAGGGCAGGGTCAAGACCTTTTGCACGCGCTGCTTCGCATACGTTGTACATACGGTTGAGTTCGCTTTGCATCGACTCAACATATGCGCGATATGCGTTGCTCATCTTGGCAGTCACGTGTATTGTCTCCTCCAACCAGTGTAAACGAGGGGGCTATTTTGGCTTTCTAACTGAAATCACAACAAAAGCTAAGCTACAGCAAGAGCAACGTGAGAAAAATTTCGTTAAAAATGGCTAAATCAAATCTCAAGTTTTGACGTTCTTGATGCTGCTTATGATTTCAGCTACTTTTTGCCCGGAGCCAGCTGTCTCAACTAGGTTGCCTGTGACTATTATGTCTGCACCGGCCGACGCTGCGGTCGAGGCTTGCTCTTTGGTCCTTATTCCTCCTCCAACAATGAGAGTGGCATCCACAAGGCTTTTGACTGTGCGAATCATCTCTGGCGGCACTGGGGTCTTTGCGCCAGACCCACCTTCCAGGTAGATGAATCTCATGCCTAGGTATTGGCCTGCCAATGCGTGGGCTGCGGCGAGTTCGGGTTTGTCGTATGGAACGGCGATAGCTTTACCCACTATGCCTGCGGTGCCTCCTTCTCCCACGATTATGTAGCCCATTGGTATAGGCTCCAAACCAAACTTCTTCACCAATGGTGCGCCCAAGATTTGGGCACCGACCAGAAAGTAAGGGTCCACGGAGTTAAGGAGCGACATGAACCACAAAGCGTCAGCTTGGCGGCTTAACCCTGTGATATTATTTGGAAACAAGATGGTGGGAATTTCGACTGATTTGCGGATGCTTAGCAGAACCTCATCAAGATGAGTTTGGGAAACAAAAGTAGATCCGCCTATCATTATAGCTGCTGTTCCGCTATTTTTTGCGTGCTCAGCAATATTTGCGGCTTGCCGAGGTGTTACTTTTTCTGGATCAATCAGCGTCAGGTGGATGGAGCCTTCCGCGTCTTATTTTGTCGAGCAAGTAACGTTCAACACGTCCAACCATGCACAAACCTGTCCTGCTAGGGACCTTTCACGGGCAATGACCTGCGAGAGGCGCCATAAATCTTGTCAGTGAACATGCAGTAGACGTCGACTTCACCTTGAGCTTGTTTTATGGGGAATTCTTCTTGGAGCCCGCAGCTGCTGCAACCGGCGATGGCTCGGGCTTCATCCCTGAGGATGTCTACTCTGACCGTTTCTTTTCCGCATCGTGGGCAGGAGAAGAATTTTGGCAAGCGCTTCTTGGGAATGTGAATAACTTTTTTCCTTCTTCGCCCCATTTTGGAACCCTCAAATGAATTTGTCCTTTTGTAATATCTGTGCTTGCCCTTAAATAGTTGCCTACAACCTATGAACGTGAAGGAAGAGTGAGTTGTTTGGAGCTTAAACCTTCCGCCCTCGGTCTAGATTTGCCTGATGTTGGAAGTAGGATTAAGCGGTTCATCAGATGTTATGTTGAGAACACTGGAGCAAAGGGCGTCGTTCTGGGAATGTCAGGCGGCATAGACAGCAATACCGTCGCCGCGCTTAGCGCATTGGCAATTGGTGGGGAAAACGTATTGGGACTCATGTTGCCAGAAAAGGAAACCCACAGTCAACAGGAAATAGACGACGCTAAGCTTGTCGCCGATAAATTCGGCATAAAGTCACTGGTTTGTGACATCACACCTGCGCTCGAACGCCTCTATAGCTCAATCCCAGTTTTCGACTCGGCGGACAAACTCTGCAAGGGAAACATAAAAGCCCGAACCAGAATGATTTACCTATACTACTACGCTAATAAACAGAACCGAATCGTTTGCGGAAGCAGTGACAAATCAGAAACCATGATGGGGTACTTCACAAAATGGGGCGACGTAGCCGCAGACATAGCTCCTATTATGGATCTGTACAAAACACAGGTGCGCAAACTTGCCCAACACATAGGTATCCCGGCTGAGCTTGCAGAGAAACCCTCGACGCCAGGCCTATGGCAGGGTCAATCGGCTGAAGGTGAATTGGGAATCAAATATGAGTTACTTGACCTTATCCTCTTTGGGCTTGAAAGGTTCATGTCGCCAGCCGAAATCGCTGAACAATTGGGCATCAAGATTGCGCAGGTTGCGCAGGTCAAAGCCCGGTGGCTGAGCGTGGAACACAAGAGGCGTATGCCCTTGACGCCAAAGCTTGAATTCCGGACCGTGGGCTCTGATTTTAGGCTTCCAATTGAAGCGTACTAAGGGGTCACCAAAATGAAAGACAAGATAAAAATCGTTCTCGCACAAATCAGCAGCAAGAGAGAAGACAAAGAAGAGAATCTCAGACGGTTTGAGCAAGCAACTCTAAAAGCCAAGCAGCAGGGTGCGGACCTTGTGGTTTTTCCTGAACTTTCGCTGACGGGTTATGTGGTCAGAGACCAAATCTATGAGTTGGCAGAAACCGTTCCCGGACCAGCTACACAAAGAATGGAGCGCCTTGCAAAAAACACTGGTCTGCACATAATCTTCGGAATGCCTGAGTTGAGCGAAAAAGCCAGAGCCACAATTTATAATACGGCGGTTTTCATTGGGCCAGACGGTTTAATCGGTAAATACCGCAAGATGTACCTACCCACCCATAGCGTCTTCGAAGAAAAAAGGCATTTCAGGTCAGGCAATCAAATTGCGGTGTTTGACACTCCTTTAGGGAAGATAGGTTTGTGCATATGCTACGATATCTTTTTCCCCGAAGTAGCTCGATTGGTGCGGCTGCAGGGTGCGGAATTGATTGTGTGCATTTCCGCCTCTCCTGCTGTGCGCAGAAGTTACTTCGAAATCCTCACAGCTGCCAGAGCAATAGAAAATACGGCGTTTCTCGCTTACGTTAACTTGGTTGGAGTTGAGGACGGCTTGCAGTTTTGGGGAGGCAGCAGACTCGTTTCTCCCACAGGGGATTTGCTTGCTAAGGCAAAGTATGATGAAGAAGATTTTGTGCTCTGTGACGTTAGATACAGCGACCTGCGATCAGCGGAAGCTTTCATCCCTACACTTAGGGACCTACGCCCGGAACTCTTCGACCAGTTAAAGAGACTCTCTGAATGCTTCTGAGAAAGCCCAAACCCGTTTTTGCGACTTCACATCTGAGGGATTCTTTTAGTCTGAAGAGAGGACACGAATCACGCCTGCATCACACATGTGTGACGTCATGCCTTTTTGAGTCAGTCACATGTGATTCCTCCGTGATTCAGCTGTGATTGGTGACGTCACGAAGAGACTGAAGCCTTTGGATTGTTAGGTTACTTGAGATTAGCGCGGATAAGTCCTGAATACATGCAGGAGGGCGTAAAGCCAATGGGATTCAAGTTGAATTGTTGCTTCAAAGGATGAGATTCCAAAACAGGGGTTCCCGTTAATTTGAAGAAATAGTTGAAAAAGTGGCTATACTACAATGCTCTGTCAGGAATGTATCTCGATTATTTGCAGTCTAATTCGTTAGATAAGCTTAAAATGGAGTCTAATCACGCTTTATGTTCTATTGTTTGAATAGTATTTAATTCGGGGCGAATTAGTCAGCACATTCTTTTGTTTTTCAAGCACAGGTTGCCATGGATAGGTTTTTAAAATGGCGGCTAGTATACAAAACTGTATCCATTCGATATAACGCGGAGCATGGGAAATTGAAGCTAAAAGACAACGTTCAACTATGGCTAAATGGCGCACTAAACGACCCCATTGTCAAAATATTGTCTAAAAACAGCCAATTAACAAAAACGCAGCTCGAAACACTGCTTATTGACATTTTAGCCGAAAATATGGCTGGCAAACAACTAAAATACGATGAAAAGGCAGGATTCAGACTAACCAAGGCAAAATTGAGCCGCGGTTCGTTTAATAGGACCCTAAAGCAGTCAAAAGAAAACGTAGTAAAGTCAATCTACACTGTGCTTCTCTTGGGTTACTTAGGCGTTTTCGATACCACAACTCTTGATCCCTACCTTGAAATAGCGAACAAACTGAAGGAGTATATGGACGCACACGCCAACCTATTAGATACGTCGGATGGGTGTGGAAGACCACCTGAAGGTGATAGAACTTATCCGGGATGAGCTCGAAACAAGCCTAAAACACCTTTCTAACCCCTCTGAAAGCAGAATGTGACGTCACAAATCACACAATAACGGCGTTATGTGCTCCCAGGTCACATGTGAGGATGCCGCGTCACAGAGCAAAAGGATAGTTTCAAAAAAAGCTCAATTATCGGCAATATTCCCTAAATAAGCTGTTTTTGTTCCTATTTTTTGCGTAGCTTGATTATGAAATGGTGCAACTCTTGTATTTATGTGTCTGTGATATGTGACGTCATAGACCAAGATATCACAATTTACACCGCAAAACTTAAATTTTCCATGAGAATATGTGATGTGTGATGCAACAGCTTCAGTTACGTGGCAATCACGGCCAAATCACGGAAGAAATCACAGGAGCTCACAGATTGATTGAGCTTTCAGTTATCATTGCAGGCGTGCTTTTGGTTTGCTTGTTAGCCTTAACATTTTATGCCGCAATCGAATACCAAAAACAACTTCGGAAAGCAAAAAAGGAATACGAGAAGGCTCAAGGATTCGTTGAAGACATAGTGCTGAGCTTCAATAGGGAACTTAAAAATGAAGCCGCCAGGCTCGAAGGCGTAACATATAAGCTAGAAGAAACCGCTGTAAAAACAGACGCAGGACTCAAGGAATTGGAAAGAGTTCAGAGCAAGATTCAACCACTTGAGGGGAAGGTCGAACAACTCAATACGCAATTGGGGGATATCACGAGCGCCGTGAGCAATCTCTCAGAGGCCAATATGAAAACAATCGAGAAGCTTTCAAACCTCGACGTTAGCTCAGTCGCCACCACAGTAAGGGAGATATTGGCTTCACAGGAAACTCTGAAGGCTGATGTTTCTGCTTTGCAGGAGCAAATTAGAAGGCGAATAGCTGCCGATGTCGAAACGGGAAACGAATCAACACCGCCGCAGACTCCCATGCCCGTCTTGCCCCTAAGACGGGACAAAGCCATGGCTACTCTAACTGACACAGAAGTCGCGGTGCTCGAGTTTCTTTCTGCGGAGGGTCCCAAGACAGCGCCAGAGATCAAGCAACGTGTTCTGTTAAGCAGGGAACACACGTCGAGACTCATGAAGAAACTCTACGAAGAAGGCTACCTAGAAAGGGAGACGGGGAAGCTGCCATTTAAATATCGTGTAAAAGAGGAAATGGCAAGACTCCTTAAGAAGACTGAGCCCCCCGCATTGTAGCCGCGGACGCATGTTTCCCGTTAAAGCAATGGTCCCTCCTTAGTCAAGTACAACAGAAGCAAACTGTTTGGCTCTTCAACTTCCAATTGTGCCTTTCCATCTTCTTATGCGCAACATTAAATAATGCTTTGACCATTGCTCTGTGTCAAAGAGGAAATACGTTTGAGTCGCAAACGAAAAGAAAACCAGGGTCCGATGCCCGCTGCAAGCGCTGGTTTGCTCAGGTTCTTCGAAGAAGAAACCGAAGGCATCAAGGTACGCCCTGAACTGCTCGTGGTCATGTCTGTTAGCCTCATCGTAGTCTCCGTCCTGGCAAAAATCTTCTTCTTAGACCATTTTTAACGCTCTTCCACCTCAGCGTCTTGGCGGAGTAGAATGCAGAACTTCTATTCTTTGAACCGAGCCTAGGTTAAGGAATATTTCGCTTCTCTCTTCTCGACTAGCCACTTGCGGAATTGGCTGCGCCATCGTTGACCGCAGCACAATAGCTTCTGCCTCTGAAAGCCAAATTCCTGCGGGCTCAGCCGTAACGGATACGAGGGTGCCATCGAAACCGTAAGTCGGGTCCAAAATGACTCTGATTTTTTTGCCTACGTTCCTTTCCAGCATGTGGAAAATGGACGGGGGGAGTTCTTGCTCAGGCATGGCTCTCGCAAAATGACTACTATAGCTGATTTAAGGATAAAACAGTTGCTCCCGCTAGAAAGGCCAAGGAAGCTTCTCTTTCCACTTTTGGGCGAAATTTGCCTTGTTATTTGCTCTCTTCATGTAAAAGTACCCTCTTTCGCTTCTCTGAGTTAGCTGTAATCTGTTGTTCTCGTTTGAACCGGGCGGCAACACTGCGTGGGAATTCGCTATTCTTTTATAGGCATCCGGGCTCTCATACTGAATTCACTTGAGCTGATGAATGTGGCGACTGACGAATCCCTTAGCCATTCAATAGGCAACGCACAAAAACACTACCGCTCTCTGTTCTTTCTACCTTCCGTCAAGACAGCAATCGCAGGGATTGCGGTCGTCTCCTTTGTGACTGGCATATCAGCGGAGTTGTTTACGCCAAACCTTGGCGGTTTGCCAATTGGAATGCTTTTGGGGTTAAGTCTCTTCGCAGTTAACTTGCTCGGTGACTTGGTTCTCAGCCGTGTTGTGCTTAGAGACCCTATCTTCGTGCTCAGGCGCACCGTTGTTCTATCTCTTTTTGGCTGGATCTTCTGGTTCCTCTTCATATTACTCGGAGTCGCCTTAGATGCGGCATTTGGTTTTGTCTGGTGGGTGAAGCTTTGCCTTTTAGGTTTCGCTGCGTTGGTGACTTTTCGGGCTGTCGTCTTCTTCTCGACCTTGTCCGCCAGCTTTGGCAAACGGGGGCTGGCCGTTCTGAGTCAGCCGTTAGCCTGCATTGCTCCACTTGCTTTGTATTGGGGCTTCCGAGGTATGGATCTAATAGAATACCTGCCGTTTATCGCCGTTTCACCGGTGATTGCGGTTTTTTTCGCTTGCTTCTTTGTTGGCTTATTAAACCGCGTTGGTCAGAAGAAATACGCTGTTCCATCGATGGAGGTTTTTAGAGCTTTCATGCTCAATTGGGTTGCTGCCCTTAATGCGCCTCTGGAGAGTTTTTTTGAGAAAATGGGCGAAGAAGCCGATGTGGAGGTTTCACTACTAAAGTTTGATTCGTCAAAGCCCAAGGCCGCTATGATTGTGCCACTTGTGCATCCTGGTCCCTTCAAGAATGTTGGCAGTAGCGTATTGCCCTCTCTTCTCAAAGATGAGTTTGAAAAAAAATACGGATGCGATGCCTGTGTGCCCTTGGGTTTGTTGGGGCACGAGCTGGACGCAGCTTCGCAAGCCCAAAACCAAAAAATCATAAGCGGCGTCCTCGCAGCTGCAAAGTTTAGTGCCACTATCGACGTAGCGACGCCGTTTGTTAGGGTCTCGGAGGGGTTTGTTTCGGCTTCTTGCCAGCTTTTCGGAGAAACCGCATTGCTGTCGTTCACGCTTGCGCCTAAAACAACGGAGGATTTGCCTCAGGAGCTGGGAAACATTGTTCGCGAGGAAGCCGCGAATCTTGGGCTTGAATCCGCTGTAGTGGTAAACGCTCACAATAGCTTAACTGAAAGCACAGAAATCGAAGCGTCTTTGGAGGAGCTGCGAGACGTTGCCTCCAAATCCATGAGAAAAGCACTTAGTCAGAGGTCTTACAATTTTGAGGTGGGCTCAGCAACCCTGCGCCCTGCTGAGTTTAGCCTCAAGGAGGGCATGGGAACAGGAGGAATTACGGCAATCGTCGTTAAAGTGGCAGAGCAAAAAACGGCGTACGTCGTTGTGGATGGAAACAATATGGTTTCAGGTTTGCGCGAAAAAATCCTCTCCGCCCTGTTCTCAATCGGGTATCAGGAAGGAGAAATCTTCACAACTGACACGCATGCTGTGAGCGCGGTCGTGGTTGGACGCCGCGGTTATCATCCTGTCGGTGAAGCAATAAGTCAAGAAGCCTTAATCACACGAATTAGGGAGACTGTGGAAATGGCGTCGTCGAAATTGGAAAGCTGTAAAGCCGGTAGAGTAAAGCTTACGATTCCCAAAGTTCGCGTCATCGGAGGCGAATGTCTAACCCTCCTCGCGTTCCTCGTTGACAAAACCATTCAGAAAGCCAAACGAATAGTCATTCCCCTCTTCGCATTCGAGGGATTGTTGCTGATTCTGCTCTTGGCCATTCTCTAACGCCAAAACTCTGATGCGCACGCAGTCTCCTTTCCTAGCAAAGAGGCTCCTGATTAGTGCAGGTCCGAACCGTGGCTCTTCCCGTGATCCGTGGGCTAGTATCTGCGCAAGGACGAAAAGCAAATTTCACCGTCCTGCCGCGAAACATCCTTCTGTAATAGAAAAGAAGTCTAACTTGTTCTATTCTTATTGCGTCTTCTTGGTCGGCTCTTTGGGTGCCCGTATGGGTTTCCTTTTGAGTTCGGTGCCGCAAATGGGGCATTCGGTAGCTTTGAAGTTGGGTGGGTAGGTTCTGTGGCATGCCGGACAGTACCTAATCCACGTTAGAAGACGTTTTATTCCGAAGGTTGCCAGCGAAACGAACCTTAGTCCCAATTGTCTTGCCACATTCTGGATTGAGTAATCATCGGTTATTATCTCCGGTTCCTCGCGCCTAGCTTTGATTTCCAGAGCCAACGCAAGCACCTGGATATCAGTTTCTGAAAGGTAAAACGAGTCGCCCACTGATGTGGCGGAAGCCTTCACCTTATCAACGAATTCTTGGCTGGGTGCAAAAATCTTGAGGCGACCGCTTTCGACTGCCGTCGCAAACCTAAGTTTAGTCATGGCGTTACGTTTCACCTCTTGCTCCACCCTAGGGGGAGCCACCTGCTCCTCCCTTGTCATGAAGGGGTCTAACCCGGCGACAAAGGCAGAAGTGTCCAGAACCATCACGCGTTTAGGTCGGCTCGAAGCCAAAAATTCTTCATCCCGTTCCTCTGAAAAGCAGCCTGCCCTGCAGCCGCTGATAGTAATCCTGCTTGAACCTGATAAACGATGTTATGTTCTTGCTGCGTACCACGGTTAACGTGGTTGTCTTTGTCGACAGTGGCCTGCCGTCCACGAGAACCAGCATTTCTTTGGGGCGCAAGGGTTCTATTTGAATTTTAGCTTCAGCAGGAAAAACCAGGGAGCGGAAAGTAGTCAAAGAACATATCGGCGTCAACACGATGCCATCGACCTGGGGGTCCATCACCGGACCGCCCGCAGACAGAGAATAGCCTGTAGACCCTGTCTGAGTAGCTACAATTACGCCGTCCGCTTCAAGAAGAGCAACGGGCTGGTCGTCCTTGTATATTCGCATGTAGAGTATTTTGGAGGGCTCCCCGCCAGAAGTCACCACATCGTTGAGTGCATCAGGCGTAGGCTGCCCGTCTGCAATGGCTGCGAGTTTGGTACATTTCTCAATTTTGAAGTCGCCAATGAGTATTCGGTCAACTGATGCGCATGCTTCTTTGGGTTCGACTTCGGTCAGGAAGCCTCGGACGCCCATGTTAACGGCTAAGATTGGCGGCTCAGGCTTAGGCAGGGTGATGCAGGTCCTCAAAATAGTGCCGTCACCGCCTATAGTTATGACGAAGTCAGTGCGCATTTCTCTAAGCGGGATTAGTTTGCCTTGAGCGTTGACTTTACCGCGCAGAGTATCCTCGAGATAGACCTCGAGGTCGAGCTTCGATAGATAAGCAGCTAGATCCTCCGCCAGTGTCATCGCTTGTTTCCTGTCGTATCGGGCAACTAATCCGACGCTTTTAAACAAGTTTTGCACCGTTCAGTAAATAGCGATACTTTAATCTATATTAATCCTTGCAGTAACAAAATCTCCATTTCCCTCATCTTTCCCTTTCCTTGTTTCTAGCGGCGTTCTTCCCAGGACTGATTTGGCAGCAAATGAAACAGCCGAATCAGAAAACTTAAATTGCCCCCATTGCGGCGGTGCCAAAATTTGGAAAGACCCCAAGGCGATACACTTATTCTCAAGTAACGCAGCATTACTTTTGCGCGAGTCTTGTAGTCTCTTTTCTTGCTCATTGAGTATCGGAAGGCCAAATCACCTTGACCTTCCGGTGTTATGTCTTCCCGTCCATTTGTGACAGGGCAGAATTCTTACGGCAATCAGGTTATTTTTCGAAGAATTGGCCGGTGTTTATTCTTCGCCTTCGCCGCCAGGCATTCCGCCTGGACCGCTTGGGCCGCCTTTGGGTGCTTTGGATGTTATTACGTCGTCTATGCGTAGTATCATCGATGCTGACTCGGCTGCTGATTTAATAGCCTGTATTTTAACTACGATTGGTTCGATAACTCCGTTGTCAATACTATTTTCGACTTTGCCTGTGAAAACGTTTATTCCCATGTATTTGCCGGTTTCTTTGTCGTGTGCTGATCTCAGTTCGGCTAGAACGTCTATTGGATCGAATCCAGCGTTTTCTGTGAGGGCTTTGGGTATTATTTCCATTGCGTCTGCGAATGCTTCTACGGCAAGTTGTTCGCTGTCCGCCTACTTTGGTGGCGTACTTGCGCAGTTCCTTCGCAACTTCGATTTCCACTGCACCGCCGCCCGCTACGATTTTGTTGTTCTCTATTACGTCTGAAACAACTGAAAGCGCGTCGGTTATTGCTCTTTCAGTTTCATCCACCATTCTTTCAAGCCCTGCTCGTATGAGTATAGCTACGGAATGGGGATCTTTGCATTTCTCCACGAAGATCATTTTGTCGTCGCCGATTTTGCGCTCTTCGACCATGCCGGCAAAACCCAAGTCTGCCGTCTTCAAATCGTCTAAATTGGAGGTAACTCTTCCACCCGTTGCTCTCGCGAGTTTCTCCATGTCTGACTCCTTGACTCGTCTAGCAGCCATTATTCCTTCTTGAGACAGGTAGTGTTGAACCATGTCGTCTATGCCTTTCTGGCAGAACACAACATCCGCGCCTGAAGCTTTGATCTTGGTCACCATTTCTTTGAGCATGCTGTCTTCTTGGTCTAGGAAAGCTTTCATCTGGTTCGGATCATGTATGCGTATTTCGGCGCTCATTTCGGTTTTCTCAATTTCTAACGCCGAATCTAAAAGTGCGATTTTCGCGTTTTCTTTCTTACGTGGGCATCCCAGGGTGAATGACTTCTTTGTCTACGATTATGCCTCTGACGAGTTGCGTCTCGATGAGGCTTTTTCCAGTTTTCTTTATTAGCTGTATATTATCTATGTCAGCTGTCATCTTGTCTCCGCGTTTCTCGGTTATTTGCTTTACAGCTTCTATGGCTATTTCCGCAAAGTGCTCTTTAGCGCCACCCACTGCTTTGCTGCCCATGGATGTCAAAGCGACTTTCATCATCATTTTGTGGTCTTCAACGTCGATGGCTACCGCGTTTTTCTCTATGATTTCGATTGCTTTCTTTGCTGCCTTGCGGTATCCACTGACGAGTATGATTGGGTGAATGTTCTGGTCCAAGAGTTCTTCTGCTTTCTTGAGAAGTTCGCTGGCCAACACAACGGCAGTTGTTGTTCCGTCGCCAACCATGTCATCCTGAGTTTTGGCGATTTCTACCATCATTTTCGCCGCTGGATGCTCCACTTCTATTTCCTTCAGAATTGCTGCCCCATCGTTTGTTATTGTTATGTCGCCTAAACTATCAACGAGCATTTTATCCATGCCGCGTGGTCCGAGTGTGGTTTTGAGAACTTCGCCGATTACTGCGTGCGGCTTGGATGTTGTTTCTTTGGGCTTCTTTGCCTCTGCTTCGAGAGGTCCCCTCTTTCAAAATCAGTACAGGTTGACCACTTTGGGTTTGAGTTAAATACGCCATGCTATTCTCTCCTTAATCTTATTCATTACTAATCTGTTTCTACCTATAACAAGACTCTTGTAATTCTTAGGAAATACCCAAATCTTAGATTCTAGCTGGGTAAGATAGGTGTGACCGTTGGAAGACTAGGGCTCCAAACACTTTCGACTTTTCCAAAACTGTTCACTTCTACAAGTATATTGCTACACCAAGATTTAAACTCGTTTAGACATATCATCGCAATTTCTAACTGACAATTTGCTGTTAACACCTGACACGTTGATTCAATAAATTTAAGTTTGATTTTCCACCGCGCGTATCTATTTGACTACTTGTGCGTTGGAAGCTTTGTCAGTTATTCTGGTTATTCTTACCTTCACGCGGTCACCGGGTTTTGTGTCTGCAACATAAATCACATAACCTTGGTTTTTAGCTATGCCTTCCCCTTTTGAACTCAACTCCGTAATTTCTACTTCTAATTCTTCTCCCAACTCGACCGGGCAACGTTTAAAGCCCTTGCCATGACCACGTTTTCCTTCGTAACCGCCACCTTGCCTTGATTTACTCATTTTATTCTCCTTCTTTGTTGCCTGCTACTGTGAAGGGTAGACACATTCAAGCTTAAAAACCCTCTAAGCCATCTCACTGTTCAATAACATAGGGTTAAAACCTCTCGCGGGCGCCCTTGCTATTCCTTAATTGTTGCTGTGGCTTCGCGGTCTCCGACACCAAAAGTTATTTTGGATAGGGCGAAGGGTGTTGGATTCTCGCGCAAGAGTCAGAAACGGCTATTGATAGGTTTTGTGCCTGTCCATTGTTTCTTTGGTTGCTCTGACTTTTCCTAAACCACCGTTATGTGCACTTAAAACAAATTGCAGCGAGTTTTCCTTGAAGAATTCTCTAAACTGATTTCCACATTTAGTGCACTTATACATCTTAACTCGGAATCGCCCATAATTCCATTCTTTGTCGGGTTCTTGCATGTGTGAAGTGCAATTTGGACATTTCGGCATAAACCTCAACCCACAATCTTAAAGCGAAAGTAACTATTTATACCCATTCAGAGCTTGCGTCGAAAAGCACAACTTGTGTAAGCGAATAGTATGGAGAGAGTCCCGGTAGGATGCAGGACTTACTGCAAAAGATGTCTTACCCTCTATTAGGGGCAAGTTTGAATTGTCTTCTTTGTTTTTTTCCGCGAGATTTTTGTGGTCCTGTTACTTGCTCATTGAGTCTCGCAGTTACTTTTTCGTTCTCATTCGTATATCTTCTTTGTTGTCTTCTTCCAACAGAAGTTTGGGGCATTGCTTCTTGTTTATCGATCCTGTCATTTTCTTTTTTGCTCGTGTTCTCTCACCTCAGCTAGTCGGTTTTTTTCGAACAAAATCGGCTAAATGATTCGCTGTCTTAGAATGTTTCTGTTAAGGTTTTGTTTCTCTGTCTTCACTGTAGTCTCTGTCCTCGTGAGCTTCTTCTTCGGATTCTTCTTCAGCGTCTTCTTCAGCCTCGGAAATTTCTTCGTTTGCACTTCTTTCTTTGTCTTCAGCTTCACCTTTTGGTGGATAGGCATTATCTATCCACGCTTCAAACTGTTTTTTGCCTTCAGAATTGGAAAATGCCCAGGCGCATAACTCACTGACGACACTATCCAGGTCCATTTGGTGATCTTCCGCCAACTGCTTGAGAAACTTCTCCCACTTTGCGGGCAGAGATACTGTAGAGCTAACCATCTTAATTTTCACCATCCATACAATTTTTTGCGTTACTCATATTTCGAGCGTGAGATTCATGTTTGGTTTATTTAACAAGTTTATGCTCTCTTCAAGACTCATGGCTAGCTTGATTTCGTTTATGTTCCAAGCCATCCATTTAATTATGTCGGGTTCCATGGAGAATTTATGGAGGCTCTCTGAACTTGCGCCTCATACACCCAAACAGTCAGATGCTCAGGAATGACAGTCCATACCCCAATCCTCTTTAGGTCATGCTTCTTCTCCAAGGTGCCCAATTTTTCGGGTAATTCAAGTGTTATTTTTTTCATTTGCTCATTGTTTATTGGGCAATTCTCAGGAGAATGTCTAGAAACTATCAAGAAAGTGGCCATAACAACGCTCCTAAAACAAGTATAATCAAAACGAGGATTTAAACCATAAGGATTTGAAGGGCTGAGTGCCAAGGGGGCGATACGTTTGACTTCAGCACTGATCTTTGTAGTTCGAATTCCGCACCGCGGCACAACCGGGCCATCGCATTGTTCTTGACAGTAGCTTTGAAGCTGAAGAGAGAAGGGAAGAATATGCATTCATAGAAAGCAATCTGAAAAGAGTTTCTTGCCAAAATGGCGAACCTTGCAGTGAAGAACTTGGTTGATTGTATGAGAACAAAAATGATTCTTTTGGCAAGGTCTAAATATTTGGCGCAAGAATAGAAGGACGGTGGAAATCAGTAGTTCAGATGATGTTTGGTTAAGTGGCTTTATGCCAGGAACATATTATGAACGAGACGAAGATTGGTTAATGACTTGCCCAGAATGCCGTGGTAACGGCTCAACAGGCACAGGTGCTCTCAGAAAAAAATGTCCAAAATGTGATGGCGCCGGAAGAATAAAACGCGACAACTAGCGCGGTTTGTAGGCAATGATTGTTTATTATGCGGTAATAGAGAAAGATAGGAAACGGTTAACTCTTTGTTTTGAGCGGGGTTCAGTTTCTGTTCACGATCTAATTGGCGCACAGGTTTTGCGGGAATTACCTTTTGCACCTCTTTAGAGGTTAAATAAATAATCAACACTCTAATAATCCAATAAGCTTATAAGCGATTATACATATAGTAGACTATATAGATAAGCGAATCCGAGCGTACGAAAGATGAAATGCAAGAGAAAGACCGGGCGTTTGGCAATTCGCTTATTGGAAGAACATCTGACACGTAGGAATCGTGCATAAAACTCCAGTGAAAATAGGTGATTAAGTATGGGTCGCATCGGCGTGGATCTACCGGATGAATTAGAAAAAGAGCTAAGATTGATGACTGTTGAGCGATTTGGAGGAAGAAAAGGCGACCTATCCCGCGCTGTCGGAGAAGCAGTAAAAACGTGGATTGCCAAAAAAGAGTAACCCGAATTCCTCCATTACTTCCAAATAACTCTTTTTTGAGTATCCTTTCGTGGAAAGGCATCAGGGGAAAGCCAGCTAGCCCTCGACACTTGAAGGCTAAGCTCGATGTGAGGGGCCAAGAGCTGTGGTCCCCCCGTTTCAAAATGTGGCGCTGGAAAAGTTATCTTTTCGGCCACAGCAACTGAAGGCGGTATATTGCGGAAACTCTTGTCAAATAATTAGCTTTCTCATGGGGGTGAAACAGTGGTTGACAAAAACAAAAATTTGGAGCTTGCGTTCGTCGACAAAGAGGGCAAGTTTTACTCGTTAACCGAAGTTAACAGTGCAGAGTTGGCAATTGGGCTTGAAAAAATCTCCAAAGAAATAGCAGCAAGACTGCAGTTGCAGAAGGAACAGAGATAGCTTCAGATCAGGAGTCTAAGTAGCAAATTGATCGAGTTGAAAAAATTGAGTGAAGAAGAAAAAAAGGCACCGGCAAAAGCGATCGCAAAAGCGGAAGTAGCTGCAAAATCTATAAAACATGTTCCTGCTAAACACATTCCTGCCAAGCACGTTCCAGCAGTTCATGTTCTGAAGACAATTGACGTTCTGATGGATAATCTTCGCAGAAACCATATTGAAAATATTGCTTATCCATGGGACAGCGTTATTCTTGAACCCGTAATTTCGGTTCGCAAGGCAAGGCTGGCGATTCCTACGTCTCGCAGATGAGAGTTCCCTTCTACATCTTAGCAAGGAATCCATGGATGATACTATGAAACATGGAGAACTGGAAAACAACCTAATGTGGACACGAATGGCAGAGAAAGAGAAAATACAAGAATGAACAAAGAAGTCCAAAGCAAGCTTAGGCAGAAACGAATAACCGTATCTCCAAAATATGTTCCAACATTGAGGGAATAGGTTTGCTGGGGCTTTTGGTCTGAAGGCATTTTTAGGATGAAGGTCAAGTTTCTATGAGGAACTCATATAAGTTTTCATAAAATAACTGCATTCAATGTCAGACAAGAATTTTCCGCCTAGAACCGCTGGAAGCAGAGCAATAACCTCTTTTCCAAGGGCGAAGGTCGGCGATACTGTCAGAAACGTAGAGAATATGTTGGCTGAGAAAGCTAAGGACTTTGAAACAATAGATTACGTTTACGTTGTTGATGAAAATGAGGTTTTGCTTGGTGTAGCGTCAATTAAGGAGATTCACAGCTCAGCAAAAGACGCCCACATTGAAGATTTGATGGCAAGAAAACTGGTTTCTGTACACGTTTTGACGCATCAGGAAAGAATAGTCTACCTTGCTCTCTCTCATGGAATAAAAGCTGTTCCGGTTGTTGACAAACAAAATCACCTTCTAGGGATTGTGCCCTACGATGTTATTTTGAAAGTGTTCAATGAAGAGGTCGGTGAAGACATTTTCAGGTTTGGTGGCCTCTTCCACAGAGTCGGAAAAGATTACGGCACAACCAAAGCCTCAACCTTAACTATGATTAAGACAAGGACACCTTGGTTAATAATTGGGGTCTTTGGAGGAATAGTACCTGCCTCAATAATCAGCAATTTTGAGCTTGTTTTGAGTACCTTGTTGGCTCTTGCTGCGTTTGCGCCAGTACTGGCTTACTTGAGTGACGCTGTGGGGACTCAATCAGAGACTCTGGTTGTTAGAAGCTTAGCAATTGATCCTCAACTTGCTTTGAGATCGTATTTTCTTAGGGAATTTAGTGTTGCGTGCGCTTTGGCCTTAATCTGTGGAGGGATGCTTTCAGTAGCTGCCCTTATCGGTTGGCAAGACCCCGTTTTGGGTCTAATTGTGGGGTTGTCGATGTTCCTGAGCATTGTGGCAGCGGTTCTAATTTCTACTGGTTTTCCTTTTATCTTCATTAAGTTGCATATAGATCCTGCTATAGCATCCGGTCCCTTTGCCACTATGATTAGCGATGTTACCACTATTACTATCTACTTCGCTGTGGCTACTTGGTTGCTTATCTATTTTGGTCTTCTATAAAGACTCGGGTTGGACACACAAGCAAAGGAAAAGGAAACGCAAGGATAAACAGCGGAATACGGGGCAGCTCGCCGAAGACGGATAACCGTTTCTTTGAAATATGGTTGATAAACGTTTGGAGAACGAATTTGGTGAGCTTTGTACGCGAGTGTTTTTCTGAGAACTAGGACGTGGTAGGTTGAGGCCCGCTTTCTATAGTTGGATTCCATCTAGTGTTAGCGTTGGAATAAGTCAGATTAAACCAATACGTATATAAGCGTGTAAGCATATAATGCCTTATGTTGATAAGCTGGTAAGCGAAAAAGTTGGATGAAAAATGACAACAAAAACAAAAATAGCGTCAGGGGTTTGGCGTTTCGCTTATTGGAAATTTGCTTGACACGTGGAACCGTGCAACTAACTATAGCCATAAAGGTGATTGAATATGGGTCGAATATGTGTGGATCTCCCAGATGAGTTGGAAAAGCAACTCAGAATTAAAACAGTTGAGAGGTTCGGCGGGAAAAAAGGCGACTTGTCCAAAGCTGTCGAACAAGCAGTAAAGACGTGGATCAGCAACAGAGAATAGATCCTACAAAAGTCCCTTCCCGCACCAAGACAAACGCAACACAAAAGACATGTTCTCTACATCCAAAATATCTTAACAAAGTTGATTTTCCCGTTCTTGGGTTTACAATAATAAGTTAATCGAGGTGAAAAAAATGAGCAAAGAAATAAAAAATACAACCGTGAAAGCAATCGTAAAAGCTGAAGTCCCAGTGAAAACTATAAAACCTATGAAGTCTGTTCCTGCTAAACACGTTCCTGGTAAACAAATTCCTGCCAAGCACGTTCCCGCAGTTCACGTGCTGACAACCTTTGAGGATTTAGTGGAGGATTTTCGCAATAGTTTCATTGAAAGCATAGCTTTTCCGTGGAATTGGGTGAGTCTTGAACCGGTCGTTCCCGCCATTCCAGTCCGTGAGGCAACTGTAGATCTGGTTGATGAGGGCAACAAGTTCATAGTGCACGCTGAAATGCCTGGTGTCGCTAAAGACAAAATCGACGTAACGCTAACTAAGGATGGCATCGAAATCTCGGCTGAAACAGATGTTGAAAAGCAAAACAGTGAGAAGAACTTTGTTGTCAGAGAACGCGTTTACTCGCATATTTATAAACAGCTGTCTTTCCCCGAAGAGGTAATCCCTGAGAAAGCCGAATCCACATTTCAAAGACGGATTACTTGAAGTCTACGTCCCAAAGAAGACAATTGCACCCACACCTAAAAAGCACAAAGTAGCAGTGAAATAGTCGGCAAGGTAGCATTTTTTATGCTCCATTTCTATTTCCCGCACTATTTTTGGAGACCAGCACAATCTCTTTCTTCCTCTGAACAGGATTCCCAATTCTACCACTTCACAGTATTCCCTAAACGAAGACAAAGAGTTTATGTCACAAAGTCACATGTTATCTTGTTGGCTCATGCTAACCGGGATGAAGAGACATGAAGAACATTGGCCTCGTAGCTCATGATCACATGAAGAATGATATGGTTGAATGGTGCGATTTTAACAAAAGAAAACTTTCTCACTATTGCCTGTATGCAACTGGAACTACAGGAAAGAGGATAATTGAGAAGACACCCTTAAAGATAAACTTGCTAAAGAGTGGTCCTTACGGCGGGGACATGGAGCTTGGAGCCATGATTGCCACGGAAAACTAGATTGTCTAATATTTTTTTGGGATCCACTGGAGTCTCAACCCCACGATGTTGACGTAAAAGCTGTTCTGAGAATAGCGGTCTTATACAATATACCAACCGCATGCAACCGAGCAACAGCAGATATGCTGATTTCCAGTTCCCTATTCAACAATTTCCTTGAGTGATTTTTTACCTTTAAGCGTGCATTTAGAGAGGCTGATACGCGGAAGGAAGCCTAATCGTCTTGTGTAAATTACGTTTTCACCGGCTGAATCGGGCATCATTGTTTCAATTTGGTACAGAAACGAAAAGGACAAATGACACTCTCATGATTTCAATGAAAACCTGTGTTATTGTCAACTATCACGCCGTCTTCAAGCATGATTTGTCTTTCTGCATAGTTGGCTATCTCTTGATCGTGAGTTATTACTATTATTGTGGTTTTTGTTTCTTCGTGGAATTTCTTTATTAACTCCATTACTTGTTTGCCAGTTTCTGAATCCAAGTCCCCTGTAGGTTCGTCAGCAAACAAAACTTTTGGACTGTTTGTTAATGCTCTGGCAATTGCGACTCTCTGCATTTGTCCACCACTAAGTTGAGCAGGGTATTGTTTGGCTTGTTTGTCAATTCCAACACCTCTGAGCAGGTCTTCTACTCTATCCTTTAGACCTTTACTCAACCCTGCCAAATCAGCAGGTAAAGCAACATTCTCACGGGTGTTAAAGTGAGGAAGCAACGCGTAGCTTTGAAATATGAAGCCCATATCCAAAAGTCTAACTTTTGATTTTTCTGAATCACTCATTTTGTGCAAGTTTTTTCCTTTAAACAAGCACAACCCCATAATCAGATTCGTCAATTCCAGCCATGCAGTTGAGAAGAGTGGTTTTCCCAGCCCCAGAATTGCCAACTATCGCCAAGAACTCCCCAGATTTGACGTCAAGATCTACTCCTCTCAGGGCATAGACCGTTGTCCGTCCAAGACTGTAGTTCTTGACCAACCCTCGAACTGAAATAATGTCTGTTGAGGACACTTCCACGTTTTGAATGTTTGGGAAGTGAACAGTCTCTTCCGATAAGTGAAATATGGCAAGTCGGAGCCAAAAAAGTCCACCCACATCTTCAACAATTCAGTTTCAACAAACAAGTCAGAACTCAATTCAGCCATGGGCAAGAGAGCAAGTTTGAACTCATCGCTTGACTGAATGATTTTCACACCGTTCTTAGATTCATCGAAGTATTCTTTTAGTTGCATCTGGCATTCTTCGAGTTTTTCTTGCACTTCCAAAAGAAGCTTTTTTCCCTGGTCTATTTTTCCAAGACATCTGTCTAAGTGCAATGTGGAGATTTTCGCAAGTATCTTTGAAGTACTGGTTTGCTGACAAAAGGCTTGAGATTCGTGAAACAGCTTAAGGATACTAGTGGATTGTCCTCTCCATATTTTGCAGTGCACTAAGCTTAGCTGAGAGAATACGGAAGAACATTTCAAGTTTGGCTTGCACCTCAGGGTTGTTGCTTTTGTAATGTGTTCCTTTAAGACCCAAATCTAGCCGTTCCAGCACCCCTTTCATTTCTCGCAAACGCAGCAGATGTCGGATTTATGAATATCCAGAAGAAGTTTAGCATCGCAAGCTTGTCAACCATTTCCTCCAAATTCAAGTCAGCTTTTATCGATGACATCGGGAAGATTTGAGGTTCAAATCCTGAAAGGCGAAATTGAGCCTTGTTTTCTTCTTCCAAATGCCAAAGAGTAATCAGACTTTTGGTCTGGAGTTTACAGTATTCAGCTGGAAGATCCAGCATCACCTTCTTGAGTCGAAGATTAAACACCTTGGGCAAGTCAGGATCTATTTCCTCAAGAAAATCCTTAACTATTTGCGCTGTTTCCTTCAGTTCTTGCTTGGTTTTCAAGTTTTTTTGGAGAGTTGGATTTGTTGTTTAAGTAGTACCTGCTTAGGCGCTTGGAAATGTATGGTTTCAATATTCTCTGTCGGTTTTGGGGTCAAATTGTTCTTTGTGAGTTTTTTCTGCGCCCAAGAAAATGAAAGCGTTGTGCATGTTGACTGTTTATGCTTGAGGTTGGTGTTTTGAGGTTATTCTGTAAGTCGCTTTTGAAGTTTTTTGGCTAATCTTCGAGTTTTCTGTAGAAACGGATTTGTCAATAAGCGCGGGTAAATAGGCTTTCATTGTTTTCTTCTCCTCGGCCTCAAATGGTCCTTGTTCTATCGTTGAGATTTTGCCGTCAGTCATATGAACGATATAGTCACATTGCTCAGCTATCCAGCGGTTGTGAGTCACAAGAATCAGTGTTTGGCGGTTGATTCGGTTTATTCTGCGGAAAAGATTCATCACATCAGTGCTTGTTTTAGAATCCAGGTCGCCAGTGGGTTCATCTCCCAGAATTATCGCGGGGTCATTGATTAATGCTCGGGCGACAGCTACTCGTTGCTGTTGACCTCCAGATAGCTCAGTAGGCAAATGGTAAAGTCGGTCTCCCATGCCTAGTTCCCGAAGCAACATCTTAGCCTGTTCTCTAGCTAAGTCCAGAATTGACACCGCTGAGCAACAATGGAGTTTCCACATTTTCAACAGCAGACAAGAACGGAAAGAGATTGAACAATTGAAATATGAAACCTATGTTGTCTCGGCGAAAAGCCGTCATCTGTGCATCAGACAGAGTGGAGGTGTCCACATCGTTGATTACAATTTCTCCAGAGGAGCGCCGGTCTAGGTGACCAATCATGTTCAACAGAGTAGTTTTTCCACATCCTGACGAGCCCATAATCGCCATCATATCTCCCTGATTAATCGTTAGGTTTATTCCCTGAAGAGCGTGAACTTCATTGGATTTGCCCTCATTGTACCGTTTATGAAGCTCTGAGATCTTCAAAATTGGCTTTTGCGAGACTAATTTTTCAGTGGTTTCCTTATTCATCCAACATACCTCAATGCTTCTGCAGGGGGGATTCTTGAAGCGATATACGCAGGGATTGAGCCTGCCCCTATTGCTATGAGTACAATAAAGGAAAGATACATTCCAAGCTGTTCCCAAGGGATAATCAAGGGCATATTCTGCAAGTTCGCGAAACCCACGCTAACCAATAAACCGTTTACGATTCCAATTACTAACCCAATGACTCCCAGTACTACCAACTCAAGCAGAACTGAAAGCATCACCTGCTTTCTCGGAAATCCAATGGCTCGCATCATTCCGATTTCTCGTTTTCTTTCTGCAACGTTTCTAACAGAGATGACACCCATGCCAACTGCCCCGATTGCAAGGCCAAAGGATACATAAATCTGCAGAAAAGAGGCTATCCTATCCGTCATTTGAAGTCGTGGTTTCAATTCTGGCATAGACAAGACTTGAGCTGCCGAAAATGAAGTTGTCTCCAGCTAGAAGGCGATAGCCTTGATTGTTGGTGTTGGTGAAGACTTCGATTTTTTGAGCAATGTTTTCAAGTTTTGGGTCATGCGAAACCTAATTTGGTTTTTATCAAATAGGAATCGTACTGGTTGGGCGCTCTTGAAAAAGCTGTTTTGCCGTCCGCCTCCCCTAAGAAACTTGTTTGGTTGGTCCAATGTTCTGGCAGATACAGCGTTCCTAAGTATCGCTGAGAAGTCGAAATCTCCAGATCCAAATTCAAGCGATGAAGCTAAAGGAAAACCGCCTCCGCGTTGGCTGTCAAGACGACCTCCAACCGTGAACGCTTGGTAAGCTGGGATTCCCTGAGAAGAAGTATTCATCGGGATCCAAATCTGCAAGACCGACGGGCAGAAGAAATGAGTCTGTGAATACGATGGGATTTTCGATAATGCTCCCATTTGAGTCCCTCAAGGGCTCAACATTCTTAAGAGAATCATCGCCAAATCCAGCTATACCTGAGCCAAACTCAAAATTAGATAGATCAGATTCTCCAGTGATCACGCTCAGAAGAGAAGAAGTAACGTTATATGCTGCCATTTTATACCCTGGGTCAAAGAACTTGTCCCAGCTCTCTTTGGATAATTGCAGAAGTTGGGTTTCAGTGAGGTCTGAGGTCACAGATTGGCGAACGCCATCGGGAAAGCCGTCTAAGTAGAAGTCGTAGCGCCATCCTGAAACCGAAGCATCTGAAGCGTTACCCCTGATTTGCTCCGACTTTGAATTCTCCTAGACTTATTGGCAGAATGTCAGTGCTAGCATCAAATCCTTGAGAAAAGGGCTTTTTCAAGGCTGAAAACTTTGTATAGTCTTTTGGCTGAAACGTCTTAAAGCCAATCACGTCAGTTATCCGGTCATCTATTTTGAAGAGCTGTTGCGAAAATGATGTCCCAGGAATGATTGCCTCGGGGGTGCTCAGAAAAACAGAGAGGTCTACTCCTCTGGATTCATTTTCTTTCTGAGATACAGTACCAAGGTTTGTTGGAATCAGCGTCGCCACAATAACGTTCAAAGTTAGAATAATTGCGAATATAGCGAAGGTTAGAGTAGAGCGAGTAATGTGTGAAGAAATCAAAGAAGGCGAAATCTGCGCTACTCCTTTTAAGCCTCTAACCTTTATAAGAACATGTCTCAAGCTACGCATCAGGATCGGAAGGTTGATGGCTACAAACATAACGGAGCCAATTATGATCTCAACCATTCCCAAAACCAAGATTTCAATCGGGATCCCCGTTACATCCTTTATCCAACTACCCATTGCTACGACAAACAGAACAGTGGGCATAACGTAGAGGGTAATTGCTGTTACGTTAAACGCTTTAACCCGGCTTACAAATTTGGAAAGAACAATTCCAAGACCACCAGATAGTAGGCCAAAACCAATCATAAGAGCCCGCCATTCCTCCAGAGTATCCCATCCTTTGCTGCTCCAGAATACCTGATACGATTCTGTCAAAGATCCCGTTGTAGAATAGCATAACAGTTCCGCCTACAGCCATAAGTACCCCCAGAGCAGCCAAGTTACGACCAGACTTTGCTTCAAAAGCAACTTTTATTCCTCGCAAAGCCTCAACAATGTTAACCCGAGAAGCCCGCAACGCTGGAAGAATCCCCGTTACTATACTAAGAACCACTCCCACAATCACGGACAGGATGACTACTTCTTGAGAAATCACTGGCTTAACACTAAGTTCCCCAGTTCCAAACAGCCCAGCAAGGTACATGGCCACACCTTGACCAAAAGCCAAGCCCCCTGCAAACCCCAATACTCCTCCGATAATTCCTTGAAACAGATTTTCAACCATTATGGACTGGAAAATACCCTTCCGATTTTCGCCCACTGCCCGCAAAACGCCAGTCTGAAATTCCCGATCTTCCACACTCATAAGCTGCACGTTAGTAATCAGCAAAACACCAGTAAGCATTATCAGAAAACCCAAAGCAGTCAAGATGGTGCTCAATAATGTAGTTATGAATGCTGCAATAGCAAAGAAATCCAACCTCGCCGAACTGACCTGATAGATTTTTTCGACTTTGCCTGTTTGAGAGTTGATGCGCGTAGGAATTGCTTCTTCAAGCAATTTCACTTTGGATTTCAAGTAGTCTTCTTTAATTTCAGACGTAAAATGATTTCGCTTCAAGGCCACCAGGAAAGCGCTAACTATGTCTGTTTCTTTTTGTGGATCTTGTAGACTCAACCACTGTTGCAGATCGATCTAGCCTGAAGACAACACCCGGATACTGAGAACCTATACCTGGACGATTTGAATCGAAAATTCCAACTAATTTCATTTCTACTCTTACAGTTTGTGGAACAAATGAGATAACTGGCGCCCGGGATCCAAATGCAATTTCTGCTACTTCGACGCTTGCCTGGGTTCCGTTTGCACTCATCAATGTCATATAAGCGTCTCCTCTCAAAGATTCCCCAGAGTAAGGCGTCAAATCAAACTGCGCATCATTGAGCGTGGCAAGATCTGTCCAGTTTGCCAAGTCGAAGCTACTTCCGTTCTGCAACGAGAAGCCTAACAGAACCCTTGCATTCTCTGTTCCTGTCGCTGTAACATTAACGTAAGCGTAGTCTGACAGATTCAGAGTTGGACCGTTGATTGTGAAAATCGTCACCATACTGGCGGGATTAACAGGATTAAGCTCAACGAAGAGCCCAGGTTCGCTACTGTTAAGAACATATGCACCAGTCGTGAAGTTGGAATTCACCATCCAGCCAGACAAAGTAACTACCGGTGGCTTGGAAACCGCGACTGTGAGGTTGGTGAATTCCGTGGTCACGGCAACGGGCAAAGCCTTATCTTTGGTCAATCCAAGTTTTTCAGCTTGTTTACTAGACAGTAGAATACTGTTTTTGTCTGCTAGCAGAACGTTCGGGTCAATTTGATTTCCAGTTTTCCAATCATAGAAATTTCCGAAGGCTTCAGGGTGGTCTAGAGGTATTCCGGCTACATCCATTTTTGGGTTAAACTGACTGTCAACTAGCACGGGGATTTGCGTTGAGAGTTCAGGCATTATGCCCACCGCCTCAGGAACAAGTCCACGTATTGTTTCCAGGTCCTCAGCCTTGAGGTATGCACCGCCAGTAGCGTTGGCAATTTGAAGATCCACCTCACCTTCCCTTTGAAGAAGACTAGTTAAGAATGAGTTCTGTAGCGTATCGGTAGTGATTTGGATTCCAACAAGTAACGTGACTCCCAGAGTTACCGCTAAAATCACGCTGAGGTTCTTGGTTTTCCTCCTGGAAAGAGCCCTCGACGCAATCAATATACTAGATTTTAGTCCCATATTTCATCAACCAAAGTTTTTTCCCGTAGTAACCCCGGACTAACCGAATTTAGTTTCTTCATCATTCTTGGGTCTTTGAGAAAATCTTTCAAGCTTTCTTGCGCAATCGCTCAAAGCTTGAGCTATTTCCTCAACATCATTTTGCGACAGCCCATCAACATTGTGGCGGATAGACATAAACGCTCTTGTCAATTGCATAGCAGGCTCTATTGCGGCGCGAAGCTTGTCCCTGCCAGATCTCAATTGAACTCCTCCAACAAGCATAGGCAGAAGAAACTCCATTCTGTTTATGAAATCCTGTCCGAGTTGTATCTGCTTTTCTAAGTATTCACTGCCTTGAGCTGTGAAACTGTAACGTTTGAAACCCTCCTTCTTCCTTGGGCGATTCCTTTGTTAGACCTTTGTCCAGCATCCAAGCTAGCAACGGATATATTGACCCTGGGCTTGGTTTCCAACGGCCCGCCGTCTGTTTTTCAATGAGCTCGACGATTTCCGCTCCCGACCTTGGCTTTTCGCTTAGCATTTGCAGAACCAGAAATTTGAGAAGACCTCTGGGAACGCCCACTGTTTTACCCAACAGGCTTGAAACCAAACCTACACACCTGAAATTATCTCTTCCGATATCACTTGCGACATATAACCGTTGTGTGTTCGAAATAAGTAGCGGAAATTCAAGGTTCGGTCGTGAAGCGCGATTTGATGAAAAAGCAAATTCACATCTCACCTAAAGAAAAACTAACTCAGTATCCCATCAATGAGCAAAGCGAATATTATTCCGAGCAATAAACCCACAGAAACAGTGTGTTTGAAACCGTATTCATGCGCCACCGGTATCAACTCATCCGCGGTGATATAGGTCATTACCCCTGCCGCAAAAACGAGCGAATAGCCAATCACAATTCGCGGGGCAAAAGCAGACAAGGCAACAGTAGCCACAAGCGCTCCAACAGGCTCAGCCAAGCCAGAAAGAAAAGTGATAGCCGCGATCTTCAGCGGTTTAGTTCCAGCCTCTGACAGTGGGAGGGCAGTTGCCAAACCTTCAGGAATGTTATGAAGCATTATCGCAATCGCGATGACTATCCCCAGGGTCGGATTAAAGATGTAGCCTGCAGCGACTACAAAGCCTTCGGGTAAATTATGTAGCGTTATTCCCAAGGCTATCAGCACGCCTGAACGATGCATTCTCTGTGCGCGACCGTTTTCTTCTCTCCTTGTCAGTTCAATGTGGGGTATTGCCAAGTTCTAGAGCCATCATCATCGTGGCTCCGAGGGAGAACATGGTTATCAACTCGACGTGAGCAAGAAGTTTTTGGCCTTCGAGGAAGAGGCTGTTGAATGCAACCATCAGCATTACGCCCGAGGCGAAACCCATAGACAGGCTAACAGTTCTGTCGCTGACTTTTCTGAGCAAAAGAACAATTAGCCCGCCAATTCCTGTGGCTAAACCAGCTATAAGGCTTAAGTAAATAGGTTGCAGAGGTAAATTCATGTTGTTCAACTCCAACGGTGCCCGCCGCGATAATAATCCTTTTCGCACCAATTCCTGATAAAACACGGGTGGCTTTGCTCAATAGTAATGGTTCCAACAACCTTTGGAGACTCAATCACGTTTGAGCTTTCTATTTTATGGTTTCCATGATTCCACGTAGAATTATGGCTGCAGCTTTCTTGTCCAGTGGTTTGTTCTCGTTTCCGCATTTAGGCGAATATATGCATGAAGGGCATCCTTCATCGCATTGGCAGTCTTCAGTTAGCTGTAGCGTTTTTTCCCAGAGTGCACCTATTTTGGCGTAAAGGGTTTCTGAGATTCCAATGCCGCCTTCAAAGCCATCGTAAATGAAGATAGTTGGTTTCCCCGTGTCAGGATGGAGCGGTGTTGAGAGGCCTCCTATGTCCCATCGGTCGCACATCGCAAATATCGGAGCCATCGCAATCATCGCATGCTCCACGGCGTGTAGTCCGCCTGCAAAGTCGAGTCCTTTGTCTTCGATTTCTTTTCGAATTTCTTCCGGAATTACGAACCACAAGCCGACGGTTGAAAATGACAAAGGCGGCAAGAATAGCGGTTTTCGGTCTACAATTTCGTCATGTGTCTTGATGACGTATTCGTGGTAGAGCTCGGTAATGGCAAGTTCGCCTATTCCGACTGTGACATCGTTTTGTTTTTCTTCGTAGGTTTTTTTGATGCCGACGTCAACGTCTTTTTTTGCTTCCGTGTAGTAGTTGACGTCTTCTTTTCTTACTTTGGCAGTTAAAGTAGCCAAGTTCAGTTCTTCAGAGATGTAGGTTTCTCCCTGGTGGAGCAGAACCGCGCCTTCGTGGACTTCTTCGTACGCTTTGGTTAGCGCGAGGGTTTCGAGTATGTTGCCGTTGCAGGTCACTGTCACGGTTTTGTCGGATATGCTTTCAAGGTTAACTATTTCGACTGGTCTTGCGGTTCCTGAGTAAACCCAGCCGCGGGATGTTTTTCGGACCAAGTTTTGCTGTTCAAGCGCTTTGATGCTTTCGTTGAAGAGTTGGGGGAAATATTCTCTGTCTTTTTCTGTTAGCGGAAGTTCGGATGCTGCGCACATTATGTGACCTAATGATATGTAGTGGTTCTGTAGGTCGATTATTGCCTGTTCATGTGGTCTGCCAAAGAAGTCCTCTGGGTGCTTCATGAAGTATTGGTCCAGGGGGTTTTGGAAAGCCACCAAGGTAACGAGGGATTCTGAATTGCTTCTTCCTGCTCTTCCCGCCTGTTGCCAAGTTGAAATGACGGTGCCAGGGTAGCCGGAGATGATTACGGAGTCCAAGGAGCCGATGTCGATTCCGAGTTCCAGTGCGTTGGTTGAGACTACTCCGATTAGGTCTTTGTTTTTGAGTTTGTTTTCTATTTCTCTTCTTTCTTGGGGTAGGTAGCCTGCGCGGTACGCGGTTACTGCATCGGGTAGCGTTTTGGATCTTTTGCGGAGGTCTTCTCTTGTCCATCGTGTTATGAGTTCAGCCATTTGTCTTGATGTGGTGAAGCACAGTGTTTGAAGTTCGTTGATGACGTTGAGGGTTAGGAGGTCTTTGGTTTCCTGATGCGTCGATCGGCGATTTGTTTTTGTGTCGTCGATAAATGGGCGGATTCCAGAACGCGAAGAGTTTTTTGCCTCTTGGGGCGCCATCTGCAGAAACGATTTCAAAATCTTTCCCCGTTAGTTTCTTTGCGTGTTCTTTTGGGTTTGCGATGGTTGCCGATGACAGTATGATGTGGGGATTTGCGTGGTAGTAGTTGCATATTCGCATTAGGCGTCTGAAAAGCATTGCCACGTTGGAGCCGAATACTCCTCGGTAGACGTGGGCTTCATCGACGATGATGAATTTGAGGTTCTGTAGAAAGGTTCGCCATTTGTAGTGCCATGGAAGATACTGGTGCAAGCCGTATGGGTTGCTGAGGATGATTCTGGAGTTTTCCCGTATGCTTGCCCGCTGATGCTGAGGAGTGTCTCCGTCGTAGACATTTGGGTTGAAGTCAATGCCTGTTTCTTTTTCCATTTCCCTGAGGACTTTCAGCTGGTCGTTAGTTAGCGCCTTTGTCGGGTAAAGATATAGCGCCGTTGCCTGCTTATCCTTATAGAGGGCTTCAAGGACTGGGACGTTGAAGGCTAAGGTTTTTCCCGAAGCCGTTGGGGTGACTATGATGACGTTTTTGCCTGCACGTGCCTTGTTTATGGCTTCAGCTTGGTGGGAATAGAGTTTGATTTCCCTGTTTTTCAGGCAATTCTGGATGTTTGCTGGGCAGAGGCGAGTCCAGTTCGCCATATCGTGCCTCTTCTGGAAGGATTTCTTCAAGGTGGACAATCTGGTTCTTGTAGGAGCTCATCTTCTTTATGCTTGCAAGAAACTCTTCTATCATGCGCCCCATTCCTCATACAACTTCGAAAACAGGCTTCCCAAAGTGAGCAGGTCCTGTTTGTTGTGCTCCACGATAGCGACTAAGGGTCCCACGTTTCGGGTTCTGAGATAGGTATCATAGAAGCTGGGCACCAAAGCTCCAGGAATGTTGATGTCTCTCCTTATTCCAAGATATTTTTCTGACCGTTTCGAGCCTGCAATCCGTGAGCTTGTCACGCAAAGCGCGTCTGGTGAAGTGGAGAACGTCGAAGTGAGGATTTTCCAAAGAACTCTCCAATCCGTAGTAAGCCAGCCTTTGCTTGATGTATGGAATATCAAAGCTTTTTCCATTAAAAGTTATGAGTGAGGCGTGGGGTTCAAGTTGCGAGACGAGAGACCAAATTGCGCTTGGCTCGTCTTGGATGTCTCGCAGCAAATATTGGTGAGTGCATGTGCTGTCTTTTCCAGGTTTGGCTACGCCGAGTAAAATTATGGGTCTTTCCGATAGCCCCAAGGTCTCGATGTCAATTATCGCAAAGTCGTCATCATTGCAGAATCCCGCCAAATAATGAAGCAAAGGGTGGGATTTTGGAAGGCGTCGCCAAAGCCAATTCTGGGTTGATCCAACCTCTTTGGCATCCACCAATTTCATGAAGTCGCGGGCTTGCTTTCTCCAGATAAGGTGGTTTTGAAGATGCTCGATGGTTTTGTAGCCTTGCTGTTTCAATGCTTTTTCGCGGACGGGACCAATTCCTGCGAGGATTTTTAGGTCTGATATTATCCGTCGCCTGCTTTCTTCGTAGTTCGCCTTCTTGAACTCGCAAGCGCATTTTGCCGATATTGCGTAGCATTGACCTTGTTCATTTGACAAGACTTCTCCCGGGATTGCCTCCTCCAACGTCTTGCCTTTGTACTTCAAAACCAGTTCTTGTTTAAGCTTCAATGCGTCTTCGTATTCTGAGTTCCAAATCCAGCCTTCATTTGGCGTGGCTTGATTTTGCTCCGTTCGCATTTCGGTTTCTGAAACGATTTCATACTCTTTTGCACTTACAGCTCTCTGCCTTAGGCTTTCTGCTGCTCTCATCAGGGCAGTCTTTTCTTCGGAAGTATTTTTAGACTCGGAATTATTCATTCTGTCGAATGAAACTTGCCTCTTCCTAAAGGAGTCTGCAATTAGTCTTTGCATTAAGAAAGAACCGCAGGTTTTGCAGAACCTGCTCTCATCGTAGTCCTGCCTCGAAAAACTCTCCCCGCACTTGCTGCAGACATATCGCACTGACAACTCTATCTTCCTAAAGGTTCCCTGTTGATTATAAAAGCCCTGCGTCCAAAGTGAAAAGCCAACTGCATATGGACCATTGTACAGAAAAGCCTCAAATTTTCCCAAAGTCACCATCGAGTAACCGTAATTCTTGCGAGAATCGACTGACTGCATATCGCTTGAAAATTTCGCGAGGTCTAAATCGGCTTGGCTTATTCCTAAAACTGTGGGAAAACGCTTAGGGGGGACTGTTTCCAAGTCTCAAGGAACACACAACTGAGACTGCCCTTGCCAAAGAAAACGCAGAGTACAAAGGGTTTGTCTCAGCAATGAAGTGGGCATCTTAAAAGCCCGAATGAGACTAGGGAATCCTGCCTGCTATCAACACTGACCTTTGTTCACCGGTTTAAATTGAAAGAGCTGGAAGAAAGGAATGGGTGCACTAGAATTTCTTAAAAAAGACTAAAGAGCTGTCGAATGGCTAACAAACCTCACAGAACGTAATCAAAGTTCGGAGTTTTTCCTTTTTCCATGACTCCATCGATTACCGGGCTATATTGGGCATAATTGTGGCTGTGCCCGTCACCATTCCTCCTTCTTGGAACTCAAAGAAGACTAACTAGCCCAATGAGCGATTTGCAAAGAACTTAAATGCGCTCCAGTTGGATTAAGGAACAAGCAAAATATTTGGAGAAATGAAAAAATGAGAATTGACAAAAAACAGGCAACATGTATTTTGTTTCTTGCTTTGCTCTTAGCTTCGGCATTGACTGCAGGAATTCAAATCGCTACTGCACATACCCCTCCATGGAACGTTCCAACCTTTGCCTACATCTCGGCATCACCCAACCCAATAGGCGTTAGGCAACCGGCGGTTCTGGTTTTTTGGCTTGACAAAGTTCCACCAACCGCAGCTGGCATCGGCGGCGAAAGATGGGTAAACCTGGCAGTCTCAGTGACGAAACCTGACGGTTCAAAGGAGACCTTAGGACCATACGTTTCCGACCCAGTCGGCAATGGCTACGTTCAATACACGCCCGAGCAAATAGGCACCTACAGTTTTACCTTCAACTTCCCTGGGCAAACGGTGCACCTCGAGGGTCCAAATGGAATACCGGGTTCAAACAGCGTTTACATTAACGACACATTTCTGCCAAGCAGTGCCACAACAACCTTGACAGTGCAGCAAACACAAACATTACCAGTTCCGAATTTTCCATTGCCAACAGGCTATTGGACGCGACCCATAGAAGGCCAGAACACTGCATGGTCAAAGATTGCCTCAAACTGGCTAATGGGGGCACACATAATCGGCAAATTCCAACCTGACGGATTAGCGCCAAGCAGTGCTCACATAATGTGGGCGAAACCATTCCAATTCGGAGGCGTCGTCGGCGGAAGCAACACGGGAATACCAGACGCAACATTCTACTCGGGGCTGTCTTACGAAGTCAAGATGGCTAGTCCAATCATAATGTACGGGCGAGTCTACTACAATTTGCCCAGAAGCGACGCTGCCACAGGCAACGGATACGTCTGCGTTGACCTGAGGACAGGGGAACAGATTTACTTCCAGAACATGACTATGCCCTCGTTTGGTCAACTCTACGACTATGAGACTTTCAACCAACACGGAGTAATACCCAACGGGTACCTATGGCGAACTTTAACTGACAACAGCAACGGCGGGACTGTCTGGATGGCGTACGACCCACTAGACGGAAACTGGCTGTTCAACATAACAAACGTCGTTTCTGGAACTCAAGTCTACGGTCCAAACGGCGAAATCTTGGTCTACCAAATGAACTACGCAGGGCGGTGGCTAGCTCTATGGAACAACACTGCAGCTCCAGGGGAACTCTTGACACCTGGAACAACAACAAACGCCTTTCAGTGGAGACCTATCGGCAAAAACGTTAACGGCAGTACGGCGTTCTCTTGGAACGTCACAATACCAAGTTTACCAGGACAAGCCAATCCCAGCATTCTCAGAGTCTTTCCAGACGATTTGATACTTGGCGCTAGCTCTTCACTTGCGGGTTTCTCAGGGTTTGGAACTCCTGATCCATACACCTTATGGGCGATTAGCTTAAAACCTGCATCCAGAGGTCAACTCATGTGGATCAAAACCTACCCGGCGCCGGCAAGCAACGTCACACGCATGTTTGGCCAAGCTGACGCGAACCAACGCGTTTTCACGATGTACGACAAAGAAATCATGAAATGGAGCGGCTTCAATCTGGATTCAGGTGCACCACTTTGGGGTCCAACCGAGTCTGAGGGGCCTTGGAACTTCTATTCGGCTTCAGCCTTGGGCGAATTCGCAACCATAGGCTACGGATACCTGTTTACAGGAGGCTACACAGGAATCCTAACTTGCTATGACCTAAAGAACGGCAACATCCTTTGGAAGTACAACAATACTTACAGTGGATTTGAAAATCCATACGGCAACTATCCACTTAGCATCGCTGCAGTTGCCGACGGAAAGATCTACCTTTACACAAGCGAACACTCTCCAAACGTTCCGCCATACAAAGGCGTTCTACTTCGTTGCGTTAACATCACCGACGGAAAAGAACTCTGGACGATTCCGTCTTGGTTAAGCGGTGGCTCTGGCACAGGATTTGCAGTCGCAGACGGCTATTTCTCTTACATAAATCTCTATGACATGCAGATTTATAGCATCGGCAAGGGACCAAGCGCAACTTCAGTCGCGGGACCAACGACAGCTACAACCCAGGGACAAAGCGTAGTGATTACAGGCACCGTGAGTGATCAATGTGCAGGCGCCAAAGTGAAAGTTCAAAGCGGAGAGTTCAGTGTCGTACCCGCAATGTCTGACGAGAGCATGGGACCTTGGATGCAATACGTCTACATGCAGAAACCCATGCCAACCAACGCCAAAGGCGTTTCAGTGAAGCTGACTGCAATTGACCCGAACGGAAACTTCCAAGACCTCGGCACCGCAGTCACGGACACAAACGGCAACTACGGAATCATGTGGGTTCCGCCAGTTCCGGGACTCTACCAAATCAAAGCCACCTTCGCGGGATCAGAATCCTACGGCGGATCTACAGCAACGACATACATAGGCGTAGACCCTGCAAAACCGAACCCCGTGGTGACACAATCGCCATCTCCGACTTCACCTTTGACTCCGATACCAACCGCTCCGCCAGTTACAACCATTCCAGCTTCGCCCTCGCCAACGGTAGCTCCTGAGCCTCCAACCAGCGGAATGCCAACCGAGACCTACATCGCCATAGGTGCAGCAGTAATCATCATTGTCGTGGTTGCAGCAGCGCTAGTGCTCAGAAGACGCAAACAGTGAAACCATTAAGAACACAAAACATTCCTTCCCTCTTTTTGTTCAGGGAAAAAGTCGGAAAGCAGACTGAGAGGGCTGAGTGAGCTCTGGAATGGGTAATTATGCCGTTGCTCATTAGGTATGCATCTATTCTCTCCTACGATTTGTGCTCCCGACAATGAACATTTCGCTCTCTCCCATTACCTAACGTTGACAAAAACTTTGTTTGAGCAAATTGAACCGTTTAGATAGCGTTTTATTCCCGAACTGATTGTACTATTGGCAGGGAGCTGAAAATGCGCAAAATCTTAGTGCCATTGATCATCGTAATTTTGACATTCAGCTGCTTTGCATTATTAGCGGGTCAGACATTTGCCCAGACAACTGGGCCTACACCTCCATCTCCTACTAAGCCACCACTTACCATTCGATGGATGCGATACCAAGGCGCCATTAAGCAATGGGGAAGTCAATCTTACCAAGGATCCTTAACGGTAAATACAAAAACAGGCAAAGCACCACCCACGGTCCTTAGACCCCGGGTTACCGTCGACGCATTCTGGTCGAATGAACCGCCGTTTCCTTCAAAGAAACCTACAGGGCAAGGACAATTCACATTCACGCATTACAGTGCAAGACTTGTAACACTGACGTCAATTCGAAAACAAGATGACATGATTATAAACATCACGGGGTTATGGAATGTCAACAAAATCAAGATTACCACTGAATTTGACAAAACCGGTGCTCCTGTCAAGACTGTTCGTGATGTGACCTCAATAGCTAAGCAAGCAAAGGGGCAGCTACAAATTACGCCAGACTGGAAGAAGTTCAGCATCATAATTGATGGCGTCGATTCGCTTCAAGGCATTCAGATTTCTATGACAACCAACAAAATGATGAACCCCTTTAGTTTTGGAGCAGGTCCCCCAGCGAGTCTCAAAGATCTGATGCAAATGATGGGAAGCTTTAGAGCTATGCCGGGACTGGGCAACTACGTGCCTGAACTGGACTACAACAAAGACTCAAAAATCGACCTAGCTACCGTGGCAGCAAACATGTGAACAAGAAACGTTAATTAACTTTCTTTCTTTTATGGCACAGCACGCGTTGTCGCTGACAGCTATATGGTAGTCTCGAACTCTTATGACGGACAAGTGGACCGCTTCGGCAATAGCTTAACCAAAACGACTATCTCAGCTTTGCAGACAGCGCAACCGCTAGGAGCCACAGTGCTCATCTATGGAACTGTGACAAAATGTAGCTCACCCAATAACTCCTGATTTGTTTCATTTTGGCGATAATATTAATAGTCAAAGTTGTTCATTATGAGAATGGTGATTTAATGGTTCAGTTCAGTGTTAACCCACAACGTTTTGATCCCTACAAGAACTTCAAGTTCCTAATCAAGTGGGATGGCAAGTATGTTGCTGGTCTAAGCAAAATGTCTGCCTTGAAACGCACCACAGAAGTCATTAAACATCGGACAGGAGGAGACCCCAGTAGCAGCAGGAAATCGCCAGGCCGCACCGAGTATGATGCCATCACTCTAGAGCGTGGAGTGACCCACGATGAAGAATTTGAGAAATGGGCCCAAAAAGTGTGGAATTTCGGTGCGGGAATGGGTGCCGAAGTTTCTCTCAAGGATTTCCGAAAGGACATAATAATTGAAATCTTGAACGAAGCAGGTCAAATAGTTCTGGCATACAAAGTCTATCGATGTTGGGTTTCTGAGTACCAAGCCTTACCTGACCTTGACGCGAATGCCAACGCTATTGCCATTCAGCATATAAAGATAGAAAACGAGGGTTGGGAGAGAGACAATAGCGTAACCGAACCAACAGAGCCTTCGCTATAACCTGTAGACTTCAAAGTCAATATTGGAGCGTAACCTGGTGTCAGCTGAATTTCCACGCAGACCAAAAACAGCAAAAGGAGCAATAATAGCACTTAGGCCTGACTCTCGGATATTCATCGATCCTGATACACCAACTTTAATCTTTCAATACAATCCAGAAATGCTCGCACACACGTTTTCTTCGCCGAAAGATGATGAGGAATTATCCCAGAAGGAAGGAAAGAGCGATGCGGGCTCAATCTCAGAGCTGATAAGTCTGATCTTGGAGTTTGATTCGGCTGATCAGCTTGAGCATGCTGATCAGAACAGAGACGTTGTTGAGAACGGTTTGCATCCTGCTCTTGCAGTTTTGGAGTCAGTTATGTACTCTCAATACAAATCTGGAAACACGTCGCCTCCGATCTTGGTTTTCCTGTTTGGTCGTAACCGTACAGTTCCAGTTTGGTTGGACAGTTTGAAAGTGGTTGAGGAGGCTTTTGACCCTGATCTAAACCCAATCCGAGTGAGTGTTGAGCTTGTCATGAGAGTTCGAGCTCTTTCAGAGTTTAAGAAAGGCTCAATAGGATACGCGATTTGCGCCGGCCACTTAAATCTCAGAAGGAAGCTGGCTAAGCTTTACCCTCAGACCGGGATCATGGGTGGACTTGTTGACCAAGTGAATCGTAGTATTCATTAGTGCGCTATGAAGAAGCAAAAAAGCCGAAATTGCATATCACAAACCCAGCTTCTCAAAGCGATTAAGCAGTTTATTCTGTTTACGCGAATTTTCTTCTCAATATTTGAGACTGAAATATGCGTTAAAGAATCGGCAAAAGAAGGCAGCAACGGGGATACAAAACTATGGAAAAGATATCTATTAGTTGGCACTTCTACCAAATCCTCCTAAGCTTTGGCGGCAAATCAGTCTGAAGTAGCATTTGCAATCTTCTTCCCTTCAAAAACTCCGTGCGTTGCGCTGAGGTGAGAGACATTGTCACGTCGGTACAATTACGAACTTGCCTCGAAAGAAAAACAAGACCTTAGATGAATTAACAGGTGTAGCGCGATAATCAGAAAGCCAAAATGATTAGCGGAAATCTGCAAAAGAATTGCCTATCTGCAGAACTTAATGAATATCTATATATGGGTGTTGTTAAGAATTGCATTTAATTGACTAGATAATCCGCGAGAGTAAGAACATGACTAAACCAGTTGACGTTGGAGAACTACGCGTCGGAGGCTACATGATGATTGAAGGCGAACCGTGCAAAATAATGGATATAACCAAATCCAAACCAGGAAAGCACGGCAGCGCCAAAGCCCGCATAGTCGCCATTGGCGTATTCGACAACCAAAAACGGCAATTCGTCAAACCTGTAGACAGCGGCGCTGAAGTACCCATAATCGATAAGCGCCCCGGCCAAGTGTTCGCAGTAAACCCAGGCGGCGTCCAGATTATGGATCTGGAAACTTACGAGTATCTTGACGCTCCGTTCCCAGACGAAGCCGAGGTCCAAAAGAGCAAACTCGTTTCAGGCGCAGAAATCGAGTACTGGAAGATTTTGGGCAAAGTAAAGATAACCAGAGTCAAATAACCGACTCTCTCTTTTTAGCCGCAGGTTCTCTCTTTAGGAAATTCTGCGGTTCAAGTCGAATCTCTGGCTTAGCTCCACCAAACCCACTCAAACTTCTTGAAAACCAAATACAACGCCAGCAGTATTACACCCCAGCTCAGTGCAACTGCCGCAATTTTGAGCACCCAATCTTCAACATAACGGTAACTTACCCAACCTGTCAATATGCATAGGCCTACGAGAATGAGAAGGAACATGGCTGTGTGGATGGCGCGCTCTGACGTCACGTTGATTTTCTCCCGCCTGTATGGTTTGGATGTTGGGTTGATAAAAGACTTTCCGTCAAACCTAATTATAGGCACAGCTCACTATTACGTTGAAGCCAATGATGCATGAAGAGCCGTCTGAATCTTATGAAGAAGACAACAATATGGGGAATACTGAGGCTTCCAAACGCGTTCGGAACGCAGTTCTGATGGGACTTTTCCCGCAATATATATTTAAGAGCGCCACAGGCATTTTAGAGGCTGGAGACGCAGATGGCTCTAGACCGCTTAGGCTCCTCACTTACTGATGCCATTAAAAAAATCTTCAAATCCTCCGTGGTCGACGAAGCTGCAGTAAAAGAGCTTGTCCGAGACATCCAGCGCGCGCTCTTGCAGGCAGACGTCAACGTGCAGCTGGTTTTAGGCATAAGCAAAAACATCGGGGATCGAGCACTCAAAGAGAAGGTACCCCCAGGCATTTCCCGCCGCGAACACGTGATCAAAGTAGTCTACGAAGAGCTGACACGATTTGTGGGCGAAAAACCCGTGCCTCTCAAAATCGAGCCGGGAAAACGCTATGTTCTAATGCTCGTCGGAATCCAGGGTTCAGGGAAGACCACGCACGCAGCCAAACTGGCAAGGTACCTGCAGAAACGGGGACTAAAGCCAGCGTTGATTTGTGCGGACACTTTTAGGCCAGGCGCTTACGCGCAGCTGCAGCAGCTGGCTACAAGGATTAATGTTCCCATTTACGGTGACCCCCACGGAAAAGACCCTGTGAAAGTCGTTTCGCAAGGACTCAAACAGTTCCCAGACAAAGACATTGTTATCGTCGACACCTCTGGCCGCCACAAAGAAGAGAAAGAGCTAATCAAAGAAATGAAAGACTTGGAGCGCAGCATAAAACCCAACGAGATCATGATGGTTATAGATGGTACAATTGGGCAACAGGCCTTGGCTCAAGCCAAGACGTTCCACGAGGCAACACCTATTGGCTCCATCTTGGTGACCAAGCTTGACGGCTCTGCTCGTGGAGGTGGCGCGCTTTCCGCTGTAGCTGCGACAGGTGCCCCGATAAAGTTCATCGGCACAGGCGAGAAAGTCGAGGACGTCGAGCAATTCATTCCTTCCCGCTTTGTTGGTCGCCTGCTAGGCATGGGTGACTTGGAGACGCTTCTGGAGAAGGTTCAGGAAGCCGAAATTAAAGTGCCTCAGAAGAAAGCCAAGCAAATGATGAGCGGCAAGTTCACATTAACCGATATGTACGAGCAGTTCGAGGCGGTTAAGGGCATGGGGCCCTTCAAGAAAGTGATGCAGATGCTGCCAGGCATGTCAGGAAAAGTCTCGGACGATATGCTTAACGTGGCGGAGGACCGCCTCGAGAAGTGGCGCGTCATAATCCAATCGATGACTCCTGAGGAGAAAGAGAACCCGAAGATGCTCAACTACAGCCGTGCTCGACGTATCGCCCGAGGGTCAGGGACCACCGAAAAGGACGTCAAAGAACTTCTGAAACAGTACGTTATGATGCGACGAATGCTGAAGATGATGAAACGCAAAAAAGGGAAGATGCCTTTCATGCCTGGAATGGGAGGTCAAGGGTTCCCAGCGAACTTCAAGTAGGTTCCCGAACATGGATGTTTTAGCACAAGCAGCCGCGATGCTTCAGAAGTACCCATTATGCGATCATTGCCTGGGCAGACAGTTCGCGTTGCTGGGCTACAACTTGGAAAACAATCGCCGCGGCGAAGCACTAAAGCTCGGCTTAACGCTACAAGCCAGCGCGCAAGCGTCCAATAAGAAACTTGAAGGAATAAAGTGCCTGAAGGTTTTGGCGGCGAACGGTTTTTCACAGATAGCCCAAGCTACTCTGAAACACCTCAAAAAGCGACTGCCAAAAGTCGAGGCTCGGCATTGTTTCTTGTGCGATGATCGGTTTCAGCAGGTAGATAAGTTGGTTAGTCTAATTTTAGAGGCGACCCAACACTACGAATATGCCACATTTCTCATAGGCATCGAAATTCCAGTTTCCGTGGAAGAACGCGAAGATGAATTCAAAAGTGCCTTCAGCGTGGGCTACAGCGAAAACATCAAACACGAATTCGGTCGTATCCTTGGCAAGCGAGTGGAAGCGCAAACCGGTAAACCCCCAGACTATCGCAAACCCGACCTCATGATAATCGTTAACCCCTTCACTTCTAAAATCAAACTGCAAGTGAACCCATTGTTCATCGCTGGAAGATACAAGAAACTTGTGCGGACGATTCCTCAGTCAAAATGGTTCTGCAGCACCTGTCGCGGGAGAGGCTGTGACAAATGCAACGGCACAGGCTTGATGTATCCCGATTCAGTTGAGGCTCTGATATCAAAGCCTGTTTTGGAGGCATCCAAGGGGGAAGACAGCGCATTCCACGCATCAGGCAGGGAAGACATCGACGCGCGGATGTTAGGCACCGGACGTCCGTTCGTCGTGGAAATCAGCAAGCCCAAGAAGAGGGTCCTTGACCTCAAGAAGCTGGAGGACGCCATAAACACAGACGCCAAAGACAAGGTTGTGATTTCCCGTCTTCGCTTCACTAGCCGCGAGGTCGTTCGGAAGCTCAAGAAGGCAGAAAACGCGCAGAAAGAATACCGTGCCCTCGTGAACTTCGAGAAAGAGGTCTCCGACACGGACATGCATCTGCTTGAACAGAAACTCAACGGAGTGACGATTCATCAGCAAACGCCGCTTCGGGTTGTGCATAGAAGGGCAGATTTAGTCCGAGAAAGGTACATATATAAGCTCAAAGTTAAGAGGTTGTCACCTAAAGAGGCTTTGATGGAAATACGAACCCAAGGAGGCCTCTACGTTAAGGAATTGGTGTCAGGCGATGAAGGACGAACCGTTCCCAGTGTTACCGAATTACTCAGTAACCCAGCGAAGATCATCAAACTTGACGTTTTAAAAGTTATCATGGAAGACCAGTAAGGTGAAAAATGTATGAAACCCTCAAAAGGATACCGAGCGGGAACCCGAAGTCTCATGAGGAAACCGCTCCGAGAGAAAGGCAAACCCAAACTTACAAAGTATCTTTACGAATACGCGACCGGCGCCAGCGTCATAATCAAAATTGACCCTGCCCAGCAGAAGGCTCTACCCCATAGACGATTCCACGGCAAAATCGGCAAAGTCATCGACAAACGTGGCCGAGGATATATCGTACGTGTCGCTCAAGGAGACTCCATTCGAGACCTAATCGTCCGGACCGAGCATCTAGAGCCCTACAAGGGAACTTAGAAGGGAACCTTTCATGAGTAAAAGAGAAATAAGCGAAAGCAAGATCACTTTGCCCCAAGTTAAGCAAACCCTGGAATCTATAGGCGAAGAAAACTTGGATCAGTTTCAGCGTCGCACGTTAGACTACGTTTCGAAGTTTGCAAAAGTGGATCCTGCGGGTGCTGAATTCCTCTTGGAAAAACTCGTAAAGGAATACGCCTTAGACGAAGACGAAGCAGTCCAAATCGTTAACTGCATGCCGGAAAGTGTGGATGAACTGAGGATTTTCTTGGCTGGCGGAAGAAAAATAATCGAAACTCAAAAACTGGCATCCATCGTGAACCTATTGAACGAAAAGCGAACTCTGAAGTAAATTTAACCAATACAAGTCTTTTTAAGCAGTAAGATGAATAGATAAGTGACTACCATGGAGAAGCAATACGAGGAGTACGCTTACGTACTGGACTTCTTGCAACACGGCAAGCCCGGCGCTCGTCCAACTGGTAGAGCAGGGTATCGAGCAGGTGCACTAATACAATGCGTCGGCGAAGAATTCTTCACGCTGCTGGAAGCCCTAGTAAGAGAGGGGTTGGTCCTCAGGCCCGCGGATCGCGTTTACGTAGGAAAGGAAAGCCGCGAGGAAGTCACGTACATAATCGGCAGGATAGGCTATGAAGAATTGACGGCGTCAGCCAAAGCCGAATTGCCCTCTACCATAGCGAAGATAGTGCAGAACAGAGAAGCTTGGTTCGTTAACTTCTTCAATACCGCCCGGGCCATAACGCCCCGCATGCACGCGCTGGAGCTAATTCCAGGCATTGGCAAAAAATACATGTGGCAAGTCATAAATGAAAGAGAAAAAAAGCCTTTTCAAAGCTATGAAGACATCAACAAGCGGACTGAACTGCCCAACCCAGTGAAGCTTGTCACAAAACGCGTGATGGAGGAGCTTGAGAGCGAAAGCAAATATCGCTTGTTCACACGTTTCCACTAGGTATCCATTCAAATGAGCCTTCAAGAAGTCAAGCTTCTGCTCCAAAAACACCAGATTGGCCCAAACAAACTTTTGGGACAGAACTTCATGGTTGATTCTTCAATCTATCCGAAACTCGGCAAATACGCCGCACTAAACGAACTGGACGTAGCACTGGACGCAGGTGCAGGCTTTGGTTTTCTCACTCGCTTTTTGGCAGAAAAATGCAGACAAGTAATAGCCGTGGAGAAAGACCGAGCGATAACCGAAGTTCTCACTGAACAGGTTCGAAGCCTAATCAATGTCAAAGTCATCGAAGGGGATATCCTCAAAGTAGAAATACCCATATTCAACAAGGCAGTTTCGATTCCTCCATATTACCTGTCTTCGCATCTTGTAATATGGCTCCTCGATCATGGTTTCGATGTCGCAGTGTTAATCCTGCAAAAGGAGTTCGCCGAACGATTAACCGCCAAAGTTGGCAGCGAAGAATACGGCTGGATTACCGTCGCAACACACCAGGGTGCCGAAGTAGAGCTTCTGGATCAGGTTCCCAGTTGGATGTTTTACCCTGAGCCGCAAGTCGACTCCCTAATTGTCCGACTAACCCCTTTGAACCCTCTATCTTTCAAAGTAATGGACGTAGCGCTGTTTAGACGGTTGGCAAAGTGGCTGTTTACTCAACGAAACAAGAAACTCGGTAATGCGCTGGCTCCTTTCATTCGTACCGAACTGAAGACGAACAAGGAAGAGGCTGAAAGAACTGCCTTGGCTTTTCCAATTCGGGACAAGCGAGTGAGAGAGCTTGCGCCTAAGGATTTTGGGACGATAGCAGATGCACTCTCCAGATAAAAAGAAGTTTTTCAGCGATTGCATCTTTGAGGTTTGCGAAGAAGTCTACGAACCATCTGAAGATACGTTCCTATTTGCAGAAAACCTACACGTGAAAGCAGGCACATTCGCGCTAGACATGGGCACGGGTATAGGAATCCTTGGGATAACTGCAGCTAAACAGGGAGCTGAAGTGGTTGCTTTGGACATAAACCCCCATTCTATCCACTGTGCAAAACAGAATGCCCGAAGAAACAAAGTCAGCGAGAAAATGGCTTTCCTGCAAACGGACCTCTTTTCTGGTTTATGCAAGACTGTGAAATTCGATCTTATACTCTTCAACTCGCCTTACTTGCCTTCGGAGGAGGGCGAAGAGAAGACTTGGCTTGGACGCGCCTGGGCGGGAGGCGCATCAGGGCGTCAGGTCATAGACAAATTCATAACACAAGCCCCCGGGCACCTGGAGTCGGCGGGTGAAATCTTGCTCTTACAGTCCACATTGGCAGGCGTGGAGCAAACGAAAAAGAACTTCCGCGCTGTTGGGATGAAAGCTGAGATTGTTGCAAGTCGGGCTTTGCCTTTCTTCGAGACTTTGGTTTTGCTCAAAGCCTCATTTATCGTAGAGAGACCGTGAATAGATTTCGGAGTTCAGTACCCCCTCTATTTGCAAGGGCTATTGTTTGTTCTGACTTGATGGTCGTTAAATCAAAGTAACAACTGTGAACAAATTGTCAGAAGGTGTAACCCAAACGGTATCAGATTTCGGTAAACCTCATAAGATACGCTTGCTAAAAACATTAGCAAGTCAAACAATAGGCAGAAGAAAACAGCAAACTAAACACGAAACGTAACGGTAACGTTTATAACCCTAATTTCTCATTGCTAACCTTCGCGAAGCGGAAGTAAGATGGGTCACAGAAAAACTCATGCTCCAAGACATGGATCATTAGCATATTTACCTAGGCACCGCGCCAAAAAACCCGTAGCAAGAATTCGCTACTGGCCTAAAATCAGCGCGGAAACACCCAAACTCCTAGGGTTTGCAGGATACAAAGCAGGCATGACCTACGTTTTCTCAATCGAAGACAGAAAACGCAGCCCAAACTTCGGTAAAGAAGTCATGAGAGCTGCAACCATCCTTGAAACCCCCCCAATCATTGTGTGCGGCATACGCACATACACACACAACGCGTATGGACTCCAGCAATTAACCGAATGCTGGATGAGCAACCCACCAACCGAACTTGAAAGGACGCTAGTTCTCCCAGAAAAATTCAACACCGAACAAATGCTCCTAAAAATAGATGAGAACCAAGATAGAACCACAACTGTCCGAGCAATCATCGCCACACAACCCAGCCAAGCCAATCTCGCCAAAAAGAAACCTGAAATAGCAGAAATTGAGATAGGCGGAGGGAGTACCCAACAGCAAATAGACTACGCGAAATCACTTCTGGGCAAAACCGTAACCGCTGAAGAGGTCTTCAAGAGCGGACAATACACCGATGTAGCAGCAATAACTACAGGCAAGGGTTGGCAAGGACCAGTAAAACGTTGGGGAGTAACCATCCTTCAAGCAAAAGGACGCAAGACCAAACGTGGCATCGCCACCTTGGGACCATGGAACCCCCACCACCTTATGTACTCTGTAGCCAGAGCAGGACAAATGGGCTACCACCAACGCATAGAATACAACAAACGCATCCTCAAAATTGGCAAAGACGGCAAAGAAGTCAACGTCAAAGGCGGATTCATCCGATACGGCAACCTCAAATCGAGCTTACATAATAATTGAAGGCTCAGTCCCAGGAACAGAGAAACGCATGATAAAACTCCGAGTCCCAGCACGCCCACCAACCACAATCGCGGAAGCACCACCCCAAGTGACTTACGTTTCCTTAGAATCACCCCAAGGAAAATAACCGGTGAATGAAACAATGCCAACTCAAAACCGCAAAAGTTTTTAACCTCGAAGGAAAACCAACAGGAAAAGTCACACTTCCGAAAGTTTTCGAAACTCCCCTCCGACCAGACGTAATCAAACGAGCAGTTCTCTCCATCCAATCACACAGACTCCAACACCAAGGCAGAGACCCAATGGCTGGCAAAAAAACCTCTGCAGAAAGCCGCGGAACAGGCATGGCAATTGCCCGAGTACCACGTGAAAAAGGTGGAGGAGGAAGAGCAGCGTTTGCTCCAGGAACCGTTGGAGGAAGACAAGCTCACCCACCCAGAGCCGCGTCACGCATAGTCAAAGAAATCCCGAAAAAAGAGAAACGACTAGCCTTACTCTCCGCAATCGCAGCAACAGCCTCAAAAGAAACAGTGGCTTCACGCGGGCACGAAGTCGAAGGCATCCCAGAAATCCCACTTATCGTCGAAGACAGCCTCCAAGAACTCACCAAAGCCAAAGAAGTCGAAACAGCCCTAACCAATCTTGGATTACTTACAGACATCTACCGAGTCAGGGAAAGCCGAAACATCCGCGCAGGAAAAGGCAAACATCGCGGCAGAAAAATGAAACAAGCAATCGGTCCACTCATCGTCGTCTCAGAAAACAAGGGCTTAGTCAACGCAGCAGGAAACATCCCAGGTGTAGACATCGTCACAGTCAAGAACCTTAACCCTGAGATACTTGCGCCGGGTACTCACCCAGGAAGACTAACAATTTGGACAAACGGCGCCATTCAACAGATAGCAAAACTTTACAGTGACGGAGAAAACGCATAATGGAATCCAACGAAGTAATCTTCTACCCTCTCATGACGGAATCAGCCAGTCTCATGGTAGAAAGAGACAATAAACTCATATTCATCGTCAGCCTGAAAGCCGGCAAAACTGACATCAAGAAGGCAGTCGAAGAACTCTACGAAGTTAAAGTTCAAGAAATCAACACACTCATAACCTGCCAAGGACAAAAGAAAGCCTTTGTTAAACTCATGCCAGAGTTTAAGGCTTCAGACGTCGCCATTAAACTTGGCATACTCTAAACTAACATGGAGGACTAATTATGGGAAAACGAATACGTGTACAAAGACGAGGACGTGGCGGGTCAACTTATCGAGCATCAACACACAAGCGTGTTGCACCAGCTCAATATCCAGCTATGACACCCAAAGAAGCTTACGAAACAGCCATCAGCGGTATCGTGGAATCTCTAGTTCATGATCCAGGACGCGGCGCACCGTTGGCTTATATCAAATTCGAAAATGGTCAAAACTGCTACATAGCCTCTCCCGAAGGGACCTTTGAGGGACAGCAAATTCGCCTGGGAGGCAACGCTCCACCGGAAATCGGCAATATCGTCCCGCTTGGCAAGGTTCCTGAAGGTGTCCTCGTATGCAACCTTGAATTGCGACCTGGAGACAGAGGAAAACTCGCCAAGTCGTCTGGAGCATACGCCACTGTGGTTGGTCACACACCGCAGGGTACAATGGTCCGATTGCCCTCCGGCAGAACAAGATACGTTAGCGACTATTGCATGGCAACCATTGGCGTAGTTGCAGCTGCCGGCAGAACCGACAAGCCTTTCTTGAAAGCAGGAGAAAAATTCCATCTCATGAAGGCAAAGGGTCACAAGTACCCGAGAACAAGCGGACGCAAAATGGTTCCAGCTGTCCATCCATACGGTAGCAGCAAACGCAGCGCACGCAGATGTACCACCACTTCACACGGCGCACCACCAGGTCAAAAAGTCGGCTTGATCGCAGCTAGAGGTCCAGGTCAGAAAAAGAAACGGGCTATACGGTAGGAGAAGGTTTATAGCGCCTAAAATTTAACGATGAAGGTTGAAGAAAAATGCCAAAAGAATTCATGTACCGCGGTCATTCTCTTGCCAGTGTGCAAGGCATGTCAATGGACGAATTCATAAATCTGCTTCCCTCAAGACAACGCAGAAGCCTACAGCGTGGCTTAACGCCCGAACAACGTGTGTTGCTTGAGAAGCTGCGAGTAGCCCAAGAGGCCAAGAAGAACGGGAAAGAATTGACGGTTAAGACGCATGTCCGCGACATGGTTATCTTGCCTGAAATGGTGGCCTCCAAAATCAATGTCCACAACGGCAAAGAATTCGTCGCAATAGACATTAAGGCCGAAATGATAGGCCACTACCTTGGCGAATTTGCCATAACTAACAAGCCCGTCAGGCATGGAACTCCAGGTATTGGTGCGTCTCGTTCATCAATGTATGTGCCGCTGAAATAGAAAGGGAAGAAGCATGGACATCAAAATAATCCTAAAGAAAGACAATCCTCTCCTGAAACGTAAAGAAGTCCAGTTTACAGTGGAGCACAAACAGGGAAGAACACCCTTACGCTTAGATATTAAGAGGTCCTTAGCCGGCGAACTACAAGTAACGGACAAACTAGTCTTCATCAAAAAGATGAAAACAATGACAGGCACAAGCACGACTGTCGGGTTTGCAAACGCCTACGAATCAGAAGCACAGGCAAAACTCATCGAGCCGGCATACATCATAAAACGTAACAGTCCACCGGAAAAACCAAAGGAAGAGGCGAAAGCATAGAATGTCAAAGAAACCTGAAAAGAAAGAAGCCCCCGCACCAGCAGCGGCGAAGACCGAAACGCCAAAGAAGGAAGAGGCAAGACCTCAAAAGACAGGGGCTCCTGCAGCAGCACCAAAGAAAGCCAAAAAAGAAGAAAAGGGTATTCACGCTATATACAAAGTTGAAGGCGAAAAGGTCACGAGGCAGCGTCCAACCTGCGAGAGATGTGGTACCGGCTACTTCATGGCTGATCACCAAGACAGGTACACATGTGGCCACTGTGGATTCACGAGATATAAGCGGGCATAGGCAAGAATAGTTATAAGCGGTTGACGCGCTGATATCGTGCACAGGGATTAAGCATGATAAGGGTCAACGTATCAATAGCTAGCCTTTCTGCTGAACGTTTCTGGGACAACAGAAAACCTGCTCCCAACATCCAAATTAACACTAACATCAATGTGGTTAGCGTCGACAAGAAGGCTGAGGACTTGCTTGATGTGCCTTTTGTTTTAACAATAAACTATAATCCTTCTGTCGCACAGATTAGCATGAAAGGCAGCGCTAACGTGCAGGGCGAGAAGCTTGAACTCGAGAAGATTCTTGAGGAATATGGCCAAAAAAAGCCGCCTGCGCAAGTAATCTTGCAGTCCATATCGAACGTCGTATTCACTGAGTCAATCCTAATCTCGCGTGTGCTTGGCATTCCACCTCCAATTCCGCTGCCCGCTATACCTGAGCAGGGAAAAACTGCGGAAATGACAAAACCCGCTGGAAGAGACTACAGCGCATAACCCCGCTGCACAAAAAGTTCTTCATTTCTTTACGGTTTTCATGGCTCCCCAGATTCTTTCTGCTTCAGCCCTCTTTTTAGATGTGACCCTTACAACAACTATCCCTTGGTTTGGCTGACCGTAAACAACAAGGGCATTTTCTGGGGCGTACAGAACAGCAACAAGGGTCAAGAGATCTTCTTCCCCATCAACTAGTAATATGAGCGTCATCTTTGGTTTGCAGGGCGTTTCTTATGGAGTCTATTGCCTGCTGCGTTATGGTGCCTTGCGGATTTTTAACTTTGATTATGTTCTTGCCTTCAAATATTTGTGGCGCTGTCTTCTTCCGCATGGCGAGATTGTCAGTTATTGCCAGCTGAGGAATTATGCCGTGTTTGTGGAGGTTTTTGGAAACGGTGTCTCCTACAGATATGATTTTTGGCGGCTTCTGTTTCCGCACGATTCCTGCGAGCCTAATCATGGTTTCTGTGGGGTCCCCTTGGATGAGTGTGCCGAAGGGATTTTTGAAGGCTGATAGAGTTTCCGGAGTGACTATGTAGGTGACTGACATTGCTTTCTCACAGGGCTGAAACCTTTGCTCCACTATTTAGCTGTGTTAATATATGAAAGTAGAACGAGTGCGGAATGAGGCTACGTCTATCTCACTTTGAGTGCGTAGCGGCCTTTTTCTTTTATTTTCATAGCTTTTGCAACGGCACTGTTGGCGGGATCAAATATGACAACTATTCCCCCCCAATCTTCGCTGAAGGTGGTGGATCTGCATTTGGGGCAGACGTTTTCCTTTGTTACGAAGTGGCAGTTCGCGCAGGCTTTTTCGCTCACTATGCTTTTCCCTTCTTAGCTATCTTGGTTTCTTTTTCTTCCACTGCGGTGGCTCTTTTCTCTGTGGCCTCTTTGACTTGCGCCACTTCTTCTTTGAGCCAATCTAGTTTACCGAGGAACGGTTGTCTTGCAGTTACGCCGATTTTGCCGCTGCTGCCTGCCCGGCCAAGTGAGACGGCTGTAATTCTCACACGGACTTGATCTCCGGTGGCGAGTTTGCGTTTGCTTTCTTTGCCTAGTAAAACACCTTGTTTTTCATCGTAGCTGATGAAATCGTCCATCAGTTGTGAAACGTGGAGCAATGCATCTACTGGTCCGATGCGCACGAATGCACCGAAATCAGCGATTTCAACCACGTCGCCTTCGACGATTTCTTGGATTACCGGGTAGAAAGTTAATAGCGAAAAGTTGACTTTGTGGTATGTCGCTCCGTCGCCAGGGATTATTTTCCCAATGGGGCTAACTTGTACTTTGCTTACAGCTATTACGTAACCAAGTTCTTCGTCCACTACACCTTCGTATTTTGCTTTAACTTGTTCTTTGCCTACTGCTTCCAGTGGGTTACCGAAGGTTTCGGGCGGGATGCGGATGGTATCTTGAAGAGTAATTAGCTTGAACATCTACGATATCAACCCGTCAATTTCAAGACGAGATTTTTCTCTCACATAAATCGTTGGGATGCTTATATCTCTTAGCTTCTCCTTTAACAATTTGTCATTCGTAAACACTGGAACTCTCCAATCTTCCGCTATGCGCAGAATGGCTTCGTCGGTAGGCTCATCTGGTTTCAATGACACATCAACATACGTGCATTTCTCTGCAAGGTGCAATGCGAAGGCGGCATTCTTCCGCATTTTTGGCGCACTTCTTTTGGCAAGGGTTTCCAGCTCCCGCTTAACAGGTGAGAGCAGGATTAGCTCGAAGCTTCTTTTGATGAGACGTTCTATTTCGGCGAAGATGTCGATTTTGAACTGGAGAGGGACGAACAGGGCGTTAGAATCCACAATTATTCTTAGGGACTGTTTTTTTATTGGCATGGTTGTTGTCATTTTACATTGTGTCCTCCACGAGGTTGTGGAAGCGTGGCTGCGTTGGTTATTTTCACGGTGTGCAGATTTAAACCTGTTTGCTGTGAAAACACGCTCCTTCTGACTACAATTATTTTTGTCACTATACTTATTCAAGGATGGTCGTTTACTGTTTTCAGAATCACTTTTAAAGTCCAAAGTTCTTTAGAGTAGTCAATACATGGACAGGTGAAGTATTCATGCTAACGGAGAAATCCTGTGGTGCAGTAGTATACTCAAAAAACTCTGAAATAAACTATCTCCTGCTCCAATATGAAGCAGGGCATTGGGACTTCGTCAAAGGCAACGTTGAAAAGGGCGAAAAGGAGCAGGAAACCGTTGTTCGTGAGCTCAGAGAGGAAACAGGTATAACGAACGCCCGTTTCGTAGATGGCTTCAAAGAAAGAATCAGTTATTACTACAAGAGGCAAGGTACAACTGTCTTTAAAGAAGTTGTATTTTTTCTAATGGAATCAAAAACTAAAGATGTCAAAATTTCTTTTGAACACGTTGATTACGCATGGTTAACCTATGATGGCGCCATGCAGAAGCTGACTTTTAAGAACGCCAAAGATGTCTTACGCAAAGCTCAGGATTTCTCGGCGAAAAAGTAAAAGCCGCAAGGATTGTGGTTACAGTTTACCGCCTGGTCTCTCAGTTATAAGTCCGTAGCCGATGAGGCGCCAACGGGCCGTCACTTTTCGGCTTATTGCTACTCTAGATCCTGACAAAACACAGACGGGTCTACTCAGTTTGACTTTGATGAGGTTACCTTTGGCGGCTGTAACTTTTCCAACGTTTAATGCAGCGCCTACGTGCAGCAGCAGTTGCTCGTCAAGGTTTATTCTTTCGACTTTGAGGAGCTCTCTTGTTCCGACGACCCGGTCGAGGACATGAGTTTCCAAGATTAGTTCGGTCAATGTAGGTGGGAGCATGCTTATTTTTCCTGCGACGTTTCCTGTTAAGCCGTCTGCCTTCGAGTAAGATGGGTCCAAGCAGGTTCCGACGCCTACTAGTCCGCCGGAGGCTGATTCTTTCACGTATTGTTCGCCTGCTTGTAGGCTTACTATCTCGCTGACCAGGGGGTCGTAGACCGTTTTGCCCTCGCGCTCAGCCATGATACCGGGTCGGATTTCTATTTCTTCACCGACTTTGAATTTGCCTTGGGCGATTGTTCCGCCTACTATGCCCCCCTCCATCTCTTCAATAGGCGTGCCTGGTTTGTTAACGTCGAAAGAACGAATAATGTACATGAAAGGCGGCTTCGTTTCATCGCGTTTTGGGGTGGGTATTATTTCCTCGATGGCGTTGAGAAGCACGTCGATGTTTATGCCGCGCTGTGCTGAAACAGGAATGATGGGCGCGTGCTCGGCTATTGTCCCTTTCACAAAGTTCTTGATTTCCTGGTAACTCTGCATCGCCCTTCTCTCATCGACTATATCGATTTTGTTCTGGACGATGATTATGTTCTTTATGCCTATGACTTCGGCGGCTGCGAGGTGTTCGCGGGTTTGAGGTTGCGGGCAGGGTTCGTCAGCAGCAATGACAAGTATTGCTCCGTCCATGATTGCGGCGCCTGAAAGCATCGTAGCCATCAATGCTTCGTGTCCCGGAGCGTCAACAAAACTTAATGCCCGCACGAATTCACCTTTTTCGCCACATACTGGGCAATCGGCTTTAGTGGAGAAGTTTTTTGGGGGTTCGCATTTTGGGCACTTGTAGATTGGTAAGTCTGCGTAGCCCAGCTTTATCGTAATACCCCTTTTGAGTTCTTCGCTATGGCGTGAAGCCCAAACGCCCGTCAAGGATTGCACCAATGTAGTCTTTCCGTGGTCAACATGACCTATGGTGCCAATGTTGACCTCTGGTTGCTTCGGCAGGGCTCTGGTCTGGTCGCTCATGCTTTTTCCACAAATGCCTATGAATTGGGAAGGATAAATGATGAGGAGTTTAATAAGTTTTGACGAATCAAGCTGGATTTGCCGCTGGCGCCTGCTGTTTGGCGGGTTCTGCTTTGGCTTCCTTAGGCTTTGGTGGCTGGTCAACCAATTTAGCATTAAGCTGGACGATTTCGTCCGTGATGATGTCTCCGCGTACTGCTTTGCGTTTCCTTTCGCCGCTTTTCTTGGCGTTGAATCCTACTCCGCCGCTGAGGACCACTCTTCTGCGGACTCCGCCGTGAACGTTTGGTCTCATCGGGATGCCGTCTTTGTCTGAGCCCCCGGTCAATTTCATTTTGGATCCAGGCATGTCCACTACTGCTCCATCCATGACTTCTCCTGTTCTTCTTCCTATGAATGGCGCCGCCCTCGCTTCTTCGACCTCGACAACTTTGGACGTTCCTGCCTGGGGGTCGGACAATATTATCTTGAACTTAGCCATTTAGGTCAACTCTTCTAGCGCATATGAAGGTGAAACGCTCTCTATTAAGGATTTATCACGGAGATTTCTGATTTAATAGGGGGATATTTTCAAACCGCTAAAAACGCTTCGGCTTTCTATAAAGTGCAGCTGCATCCCATTTAGCAACGTCTCGTCATATTTTGCCCACCCTGCTTTGCATAGTTGCCTTATTTCTTCAGGTGTGCTTGCGAAATGTTCTTCTTTTAGGCGTTTGCTGGTCCTAAAGTGGAGTGGCGGGCTAAAGCGAGTTTAACTTAGGCTTATGAGTGAGGGGCGAAGATAATTATGTTGCATGTGAAGCACTTGGATGGGGAATTGCAGCAGTTGAAAGTTGATTTGGTCTCGGGAGATGGTCGAGTTCCTTTGAAGCTGAAGGGTCAGCCGGTTGATCTAGATGTATATGAAGCTTCTGAGGTGTTGACGAACAAGCATTTTCAAGATTTTGATTTTCGTGAATTTGAGAGGTTTTACCTTCCGGAGAGTATGAGACCTTTCGTGGATCTTGTACCAACGGAGACGAAAGCGTTTGTTGCCGATGATAATAGGGGAGCAGTTTCCGCTTCGCCGGTTTTGGAGCTGGATGGCACTGGCTTCTATCTTTCGGTCAAGGGGATAGGTTCAACAACGAATCCTTTTTCTCAGCAGCTTCTTGGAAAAGCTGAGGTATGCAGTCTGTTGAAAGATGCTAGATTGAAGGATATGATCGTGAATTCGGAGGAGAAGGCTCCACGGTATATTACGGGGGAATTGTGGCTGCGGGGTTCACCGTATGGTGGGCAGGGACTGGAACATGCGGTTACTTCGATGAGGGTGTCAGAAATGGCTGATTTTACGTCTATTCATGGGTTTCGAATCGCGCCTGTTGTGAAAATAGCTTTCCTTCCTGAGGACGTTGAGGGGAAAATCAAGGAGATATATTGGTACCGGAAATTTGCTGGCAGAATCGTTCAGGAAACAAGATTGGTTCCTTCGAACGTGCGGGTTTACTTTCATTCTGGAATTACGATCGGCGGGAACATAGGCGAAATCTTTAGGCTGTTTGGAATCGATGAGAATGAGAAAGCGTTGGAGTTTTTGAAGAACTTTGTTAAAAGCGGAATTGCCTTCTTGACGTTGTTCATTAGATCGATGAGAAGCAATGATGACGGGACTTATAGCGGACTTGATTTTTATGATGTTTGGCTGGATAAGGATGCGGTGCTCGCTCCGGATGGGACTGTTTATTTTGTGGATCTTGAGGGTTTGGAATGGATCAGTGTTCCGGAGAATAAGGTTCATGAAAAGATAGATGACCAGATATACAGATCGCTGTACGAGTTTATGTTTGCTTATGAACAGATTGAGCGCGAGCGATCCAGAAGGTTCGGCTATTTTGTGGAGAGGAAGGTTCAGTTTGAATATCTTTTGAAGGAGGCTTTGAAGGATGATGTTGTCCAGGTTTCACGTGACGGAGATCGCCTTCAGCTGGTGTTGGGCAATGTTTTGGGAGAGAAAAGTTTAATGAAAGAATTCGCAATTATCGATTGGTGACGTTGATGCAGTGTAGCGTTGTCAGAACGTTTTTTTCGCAGATAGCTGGAAAGTCGGTTTCGATGCAGATTTCTGAAGCTGATTTGGATTTTCTGACGACGAATGGTTACATCTCTGTAATGTGGAAAGAGCAGTATGATCAGGCTTTTGCTGAGGTTTCGAATATGTGGAAGGTGAATGAAGAGCTGGCTCGGGAGGCGGCTGAGGAAAGAGCTGCACGGTCTCTTCTTGAGGAAGACGAGAGGAGGACTCATTCAATCTTCTTTCGTTTAAGATCGGAAGAGGATCAGAAGGTTGAGTTTGAGAGAGAAGCTATTCACAGGGATGGTTTTTCGAAAGAAGCAGCAGATGTGGTTGAGAAGGAGTCAAAGATGAGGGAGCTTCTTCAAAAGAAATCCATGATTGACAGAATGGTGCCGTATGACGGGAGATACGTGTCGCTTACGGGTCTTGGAGTGATTACGTTGAATGATCTTAACGTTAAGAATTACAGGGTTTCTGAGACGGAGTTCTCGGATTTTGTTCAGGAGCGTATGGCTACGTTTAGCGAATTACGGACTATAGCGCATAAAGGTGGCTATTACGTTTCTATTCTTAACAATGACTATCCTGGCACTGAACTCTCTGAGCTGTGGAGTGTTTCGATAGGGTTGGGTAAGCTTCAGGGTGATCCGAATCAGATCAGTGAAAGGTTTCTTCTTGCGCTTGATATGTTGCAGGAGTCCAATTCTAACCTTGAAAACAAGTTGATGGCGGCGGAAATTATGACGGCTTCTAAAGTGAACCCTTCTCAGGTGTCTGCGAATTCTGACCTTCAGGGGCTGGCAGAATCCCTCAAGAGCCTCGAGCATAAAGCTAGGGACGAAGCTCATGTTCCAAGGGAGCTTTCGGTGGGGGCTGCAGCCACTATTTTGTTTGCGAGGAGATATGACGGTACTTTTCCTATTGACAAGTTGGTGGAATTCTCTAAAGTGACATTTTCTAGCGAGTCAGCCGCTATACTGTCTGTTCTTGATGTTCCATTTGGCCAAGTACATAGCAAATTCCTGCAATTCAGATATTTGTTTGGTACTTGGGGATATGGGGAGTCAGAGGATACTGATTTGGCCTCTGCTTATTTGGCGATTTCCGATTTCACGCAAGATGAGGTAAAAGATAAAATGAACATAATCCTGAGCGCATTGAAAAACTACTTAGAGTATCCGTTGGTTGCTACTGCAATTCTCACTTCAATTCCTACTCTTGAAGCTAATGAGACTCTGGACCTGATGGAGAAAGCTTCTACTCTGCTTGGAAATTATGCCCCAAGCCTCGAACGTTCTGAACTGATAAGCCTTTCTGTTAGAATGATACATGGAATTAGGAATGAACTTGTGAAAGCACTTGATCCAACTGCGAAGCTTACGGTGACTCCCATTCAATTCACGTACGTGCCTTCAATTCTGTTCTTCAGGTACCGTACGCCGCTGATTTTGGCACATTCATATTATCATTCAACTTTCAGTCGTCTCGGAGGAGCTCATCCTGCTCACGTGCACGGTTTTGGAGGTTAGCAAGTTGAACTCAAAATCCATTGTTATCATCGCACTCTTGCTGTGCATAGCTCTGTTCCCGGTTTCCGCCTTTGCGATGTTTGTTCCTCATCAAGGGGACACTTTCAGCTACTATGAAGTTATTGACGTCGGAGACGGCTCTGGCGACTATGCCGGATATACTGACCATACTGTCGTGACTGGAACGGTAACTGTTAACGGAGTGACCGAGGATGGAAACGTATCTGCGCATTACAGCTACACGTGGGATTTCAGCAGCAATGAGGGGTCAACAGATAGCGGTAGTTCATCAGGAGACTTCACTTTTTCTTCAAGCAACTTTCACTACATCAACGGAACTGATGACCAAGTTGGGTACGTAAATCCAACCGTCTGGTTTTGCATCGACAGCAGTATTCCTGTAGGCGGCTCCTTCTATCTTCTTGATACCTTGATGACTGTGGAGTCTAGCGATTATAGCTATTTCCTTCCGTCAGAAAACAGAAACGTGTATGCAATTTTCGCCCAAGGCGACTCGAGTTATCAAAGAAACGACGATTACGGGCAATTTACTGCTACATACACTTGGAAGGCATATTTTGATCCTGTCTCAGGCTACATCATAGGGTACGATTACACTGAGCATGACACTGATCCTTCGGCAGGATTCACCTATACTGAGAAGCTGTACATCACGCAGGCGAGTTATCCGCTGCAGACGGCCCCGCCTACTGGCCCTGACGTCATTTCAGGGTTGTTGAAATATGCCGTCCTCATTGTGGTAGTGCTGGTAGTTGTTGCGATCATTTTGATTGTTTACGCGGTTTCGAGAGGCAGAAGAAGGCTCCCGAGACACTCCGCTCAACGACCGGTTTATACGCCTCCGATTGAGCAGCCGCCACCGCCCCCGCGAGAGGATATTGATCTGACTCCGAAACAGGCTCCTGTACAGCAAATCGTTGTCAAAGAAATAGTAAAAGTAAACTGCCAATACTGCGGAGCATTGATAGATTCACGCGTTACGAATTGTCCTTACTGCGGAGCTCCCCGAAGATAGACATTGGCGGGTTCGTTGCTTGCTGTTTTCTTCTTGAAGTATTGGTAAACTTGCCCACACACCATCATTTGCGCTTTCGTGGCGATTCTTGAAGAGGGAGAATTGTCGTGGGCTATTTCTGAGAATACTAGGCGTGCATGTTTTGACTTCAACCACAGAAGTCGTGCGTAGAGGATGTCCTCGCCTATGCCTAGTTTCCTGAATTGGGGTTTCACAAAAAGAGAGTGAACTCTTCCGGTGCCGTTAACACATGAAGCCCAGCCTAAACCGGCAATCTCGCTGTCTAACCTGACAGTGAAGCATTTGTCTCCGTTCTTTAGCGCGACTCTTGTCCATTTCCTGTTTATTTCAGGGTGCGCCAGAACCATGAACCGTTCTATTTCACTTGTTTGCTCATCGCTAGCCATTGAGATTTCATGGCTGAACCTGTGAACGATGTCGTGTTTTTCCAGGTGTATACTGTGTATGTTGTAGATTTCGTGTTCAGCTTCAGTTTTCAGCTCTGCAAAAAGAAAATTGAACGGCTTCGATCCGTAAAAGTAATCAAATACTTCCCTCGATCTCGTGAAGACCGTTCCAGACCTCTCAAAGTCATCATAGATGAATAATCCTGAAATGGTGCCGTCAGGAGCTGTTGATGCGTAGGCCTCGCCTCCTATCTCAAGGACCTCACTGACAAAGTATTGGAGATAGGGTTCGAAGAACGAGAAGCCTTCTGGAAGAGCGAGGTTGATGTTATATGCGCTCGATAGTTTTGTGATTTCCATATTGCTGGATTCGCTCACGATTACAGATAGCAATTGTCTCTATCGTATAAACATGAGTTTTCCTTGCCTTCGAAGCCGGGCCAATTAGGTTGTTCGGTACTCTGATTTATGAGAGTGAGTAGTGCTTCTCTCAGAAAAAACTAGATTTTTCGGTGTGTTTGAGGTAAACGTTTTAATGCCTCTTCAGAACAAGGCTTGTGCTATGTGGCGGCTAGGGTTCTTCTTCCACGAGATAGCGTTTGGACTGCTAAGTGTCTTTATACCGCTATATGTGGTGACGTTCCAGAACACCGAGACTATAGGTGGTCCCCTCGTCGCTTTGGGCGTCATGACTTCTCTTGCAATTTTCTGTTCAATTCCGGCCTCTTTCTTATGGGGCTACCTTTGCGACTCAACACGTCACTTCAAAATCTTCATCTTACTAAGTTTTCTTTCTTCAGCGGTAATCCTTTTTCTTATGGCCCTTCCCTTCGCTCAAGACATAGTCATGTTCGTAATATTGTATGTAGCAATGCAGATGCTTCATGTAGCTCATGAAGCTCCAAAAAACGTATTAATCGCCGAGCATTACAGCCGAGATGATTGGGAGAAATCCTACGGGTTCTACGAGGGACTAACTGAAATAGGTTTCATCGTTGGTTTAGCCATAGGTTTGTTCGCCTTCATTTCCACTTTAAGCTTCAACGTTATCGCTACTTACGTGTTGTACTTGTGCAGTGGGTTAAGTGCGGTTGCATTCGTCTTGTCTGTGTTTCTGATTGCTGATCCATTGATAATTTTTGAGCGAAGATTGGTCGGCATCGAGAAACGCATCGATTGGACTTACCGAGGCATAGAGTCGTCCTCACGACTCATGGATGGGCTGAATTGGGATGGGTCCCTCAAAGAAGATAGCTTCCTTGGATTCGCCTTAGCCATAGTCCTGTTTTCCTTGGCAACAAGCATCTTCTTTACTCCCCTGCCCATCTTCCTAAATCAGGGCTTACATCTGGAGGCGCAATGGGTCTACGTTGCGTACATTCTGAATTCTGTGGGTGCCACTGTTGGGTATTTCCTGATCCGTGGACGCGCTCGAAGCATGGACATAAGAAGGCAAATGCCCAGATTCGTTCTAATTCGCAGTCTCATTGTGTTTGCGTTAATCGCTGCCATTCAATTTGCCTTTTTCCCCAATATAGTGACGGGCGTGATGCTGTTGTTTCTGGGTTTTGCCTACGCTATGTACTATATAATGATGTTGTCCTTGTCGATGGAGCTTATTCCAGCCGGGAGAACTGGCGTGTTCGATGTGCTTGTAGGCCTGGGCGCCGCTGTTGGGTCATTCTTCGGGCCTTTCTTGGCGGAGACCTTGAATTACATCCCAACATTCCTTATCGCGGCAGTCTTGTTCCTCTGTGCCTTCGTGACCCTAAAATTGCTATCATAGAAACATAGAAAAAGAAAGAAGTTTTGGGTTTATTCTATGTGTACTCTATAGAGGTCTACGTCTTCGCGCATACTCGGCGTCAATTCGAGGAAGTCTCTAACCGAGCGTTCGATATCTTTGCTTTGTGTGATGTATCTACCGACGATTAGAATGTCTGCACCCTTCTCTAGGGCTTCTCTGGCTGTTTCTGGAACGATTCCGCCTGCGACTGCGATGAGGAATTTCTTTTCGGGGAACGCTTTACGGATGAGCGGTATGCGTTCTAGGCCGCTGCTTCTGCCCGTTTCTTGGTCGATACCCCTGTGCAAGATGACGACGTCTGGAAATTCCTTGAGCGATTTAAGTTTTCCCAGGACATCGTCGACGTTAAGCATATCTATGAATGCGTAGATGCCCATGCGTTTTGCTTCGTGCACGGTTGAATCGAGAGTTTCAGGCGGCGCAAGTCCTGCGGCTACGACGGCATCTGCGGTATCCTCATATGCGATGTCTGCTTCAACTTTGCCGACGTCCAATGTCTTGAGATCTGCAACCATGAAGAAGTCCTTGGCGACAGCCCGTAGGTCATTTATCACCCTGGTTCCGTAGCGTTTAATCAGTGGGGTACCGACCTCGATGATTACACGGTCGCTGCCTGGAATCTGTGAAAGTACCTTCTTGGCATTATCCAGTGAAGGTGCGTCAAGCGAGATTTGCAGATAGGGTGGTCTCCAGAGGCGTGGCACTTTGAAACCCATAATTGGGTGCTTTGCTCGATCTTTGTCGTAGTTAATCTTTTCCACAGACGGATACTTCTTGAGCGCACGTTGGATAGCCATTTTGGTTGCGCCGTAGTTGTATTGGTAGATTTTGCGGGCGTCAGCTGCCTGCGGGTGGATGAAGACGCTGCAAACGATGACCCAGTCGTCGACTTTATCGGCTGGGATGATGCCTTCTTCAGTGGAGTCAGCAACTGCCTTAGCGACGGCTGCTTGGGCGGGGCCAAAGATTTTACCCACATCCTCCATGGATTTAACGGTGACTTTGGGCACAATGAGTGTGTGAGGCTTAGGCGGCAGGTTGGGTCTTATGACTGCAAGTAGCGGGGTGTGTCCGGCGGAGAGCATGGTCATGCCCTGGGCAAAAGCTTGTCCGATTGGTCCTGCCTTGTCGCCTATCATGAGGTCTATATGCGCAACTTCATTGCCCTCGCCTAATAGCGATTCGCCAATTAGGTAGACTCCTGATGAGTCTTCCGCCGTTTCCTCTAGTATTGCTGTCGGCATCTGGTCAAGAATCTCTTTGAAATCGACACTCAATTCCTTCATCCAGGTGTAAATTGTGTCTCTGTGAATGTTCAATGCTTTGGCGATTCCAGAAATTGTCGGTTTTGTCGGTTTGCCCTTTGAATTTGCTTCTTTCTTTGCTGCTTCTGTCAGCAAGCTTATCAATTCTTTATGTGTTTCAGGTTTTTTAACGTCAATTCCCGACATCTATTCGCTTCTCCGTGTTGAGAATTCACGCATCTCATATTTAAAAGTGTCGGATTGGCTGCTATTAATTCTCGATATGTGTCGGCATTCGAGGTTTGACCCATGTTTTGCTGCTTATGCAGACAAAGTTGGTGGCTATATGATGTCCTAGTCGGTAACTCTATATATTCAGGTGAACGTAGAGTCTTCAATTCAACTGTAGGAGCGCCATCGGACTATGTCGAGGGAAGATTGGGCATGCATGGCTATAATCGTAATAGGCCTTATACTGTTTCTCGTGGGCGCCAACATGTACAACGCCTTCGCGGGCTACCTCGGCTTTTTCTTGTTCATAGGCGGAATAATCGCGCTTATAGCCCTATACATCTACAACTACTTTGCCAGTCGCACGGTCCCAAGAAATGAAGAAACCGCGAAGACTTCTCCTTTTCCTTCGCAATTCAACGATTGCCCAGTAAGCTCCTGTGTCTGACCGTTCTTTAAGAGAAGGGGCTCAGAAGCCGTAGACCGCGCTGAACTTGTTCTTAAGGTACTTCAAGTAAGGCTTCACTGTTAGGTCCGACCCTGAAACCCTCTTGATTAAGTCCGCTGGGTCATATAGGTTACCTTGACTGTAAACACTTTTTGCGAGCCATCCACGTATGTTTGCCAAGTTGCCCAAAGACAATTCGCTCCGCCACTGAGGATTCGCCTTTTGAAGCGCGCCTAAGATTTGCCCTGAGTAGATGTTGCCCAAAGCGTAAGTAGGGAAGTATCCGTACAAGCCACTTCCCCAATGCGTATCCTGCATGACTCCTTCTGAGTCGTTTTCCACGGTTATGCCGAGGATTTCTTTGTACTTCTGGTTCCAGATGGCGGGCAGCTCGCTAACACTTACTTTTTCTGAGAAGAGGGCTTTCTCTATTTCGAAGCGAATCACAATGTGCAGGCTGTAGGTGACTTCGTCGGCTTCTATGCGGATTTTGGACGGCTTAACCACGTTGATGGCGCGGACAAACTCTTCTTGCTGGAGATTCGCAAGGCTTGGCGAGGCAGCGGTTTTAATTCTTGGCAGCAGGCTGGTCCAGAATTCACGGCTGCGCCCTATGATGTTTTCGTAGAAGCGGCTCTGGGATTCGTGGACACCCATGCTGGCGGCGTTCCCAACTGGCAGGTACTTCCACTCCTGCGGCAGGCTCTGCTCGTAAATCGCGTGCCCTGTTTCATGGAGCACACTAAAGATGGAACTGATAAAGTTGTCAGGATGATAATGCGTTGTTATGCGTACGTCGTCGTAGTAACCAGCCGTGAACGGATGTTCAGTTTCATCCAGTCGCCCCGCAGCATTGGGCGAAGGCGGTGTCTCGTAACCCAGTGTCTGCATCAACACTTTGGCGATTTCTCGCTGCTTCTGCGAAGGCACAGTTTCCCTAATTTTCACTTCCTTGTTGGGCTTTGCGCCTTCGATTTTTGCCAAAAGTGCTCTGAGCTCTTTCTGAAGTTCAGCGAAGACTCTTGCCGTTTCCTCGCTTGTCATCTTCGGCTCATAAATGTCCAGCAGGGCATCGTAAGGTGTTTTGGTTTCTTTGACCTTCATCAACAATTCTGCGGCTTGTTTGTTCAGATCTACAAGTTTTTCGAGTTCAGGTTTAAATATTGAGTACTTCTCGGCGGCTTTGGCTTTCTTCCAAACGTTCACTGAGATTGCTTGCTGCTTGGTGATGGCGGTGACAAGTTTGGTGGGCAACTTGGTCTGTTCGTCATAGCTCTTCTTAACAAGGTAAATATTGCGTTTCTGCGTCTGGGTAAGCTTATCATACTGTGAATGCTTCAAGATAGCCTCAAGGAGTTTCCCAGTGGCAGGCGACGTGGTCAACTTGTGATGGAATTTGCTTAACAGGGCCATCTGCTCGCTTCGCAGCATCACCGCTTTTGCGGGCATCATCGTTTCCATGTCCCATTGAACAACCTGTTCAAGAGATCCAAGAACAAGCAAGTCCCTGTTCTTGTCAAGAAGTCTTTTGTACATTGAACCCACCTCTTCGGGCAATATCGTGACCTCAAGCTCCTTTTTGTTGCTGGGTTTATTTATCGTTTTTCAGCCAGACATGTAAAGGGTCTTCTTTGCTGGCAAGTATTTAGTTAGATGGTGCTCCGGCCGGGATTCGGACCCGGGTCTTCGGCTCGAAAGGCCGGAATACTTGACCGGACTATACTACCGGAGCACACTTTAAAAGAGCGTACAAGCAGAATGAATTTTCCGATGAATAAACCTTACCCTTCACGAAATCTCGGCTTCATGGTTCAGGCTTTTTTTCTTTGAAAAGAAACCCCGTAATCTGGTTAATCAGACCAGTGGTTGCTCGCTGCTTATCTTCAAGGGTGGCGATCCGTTTCTCGAGATCATTGCTCAAAATCTTACCTTCGATGCGGTTCGCGCTCCGAAACATAAGGAGCATTCGGAAAACCTCGGTCACGGCTTTGTCCTGTTCCTCAGCTGAAGCGGGTTTTGCCCCTGCGCAAATCAGCAGCAAGTCAATGTAGTGCTCCTTGATTTTGAGTTCCTCCTTTACGGAAGGGTCCGTTGGGAAGGCTATGGCAAGCGGGTTCTTCTTGCTCAACTCAGTTGCTGTTGGAAAGCGGATGATTATATCTCCTCTTATCCATGACAACACGAATTCGGTGACAAAGCGCCGCACTTCTTTGGAAGTGAAAAGCGTCGAAGTCGGTTCCGGTTTGCCCTTTTGAATCCTAACTCTGATTACTTTTGGCTCCTGTAAGAGGTCTTTTGCCTTCTTTTCCGTTTGGTTCCACTCCCCGACATGGTTTCCCGTTGAGTAGTTCCTCACGCGTGAAGATGCATTAAACGTTTTCTATTTCGTTCGAGTGCCTATTTCTAATAGGAGATTTTTGCTGTGGAAGGAATGTTTCCCAAAACTCTTTCAGTTGCTCTTTCGACGCGTTCACGGTTTGCTACTTCAGTATAAACTCGCAGTATGTTAATGAAGCCTTTGAGTGCTTCGAAGATTTTGCTAATTTCGCTAAGGCGAAACATGGTTTTGGCGCCTCGGATGGTCTTGCTGAAAACTGGAATTTCCATATTCTCCATTAACGCGGAATGGTGGTAAGGCACGGAGGGAACCGTGGGCACATCGATGATAACTGCTTCCGCTTCGACGCCTGCTTCGCGGGCAATTTCCCCTTGTATCTGCATTCTGTAAGCATCGCGGCTGAAAATGTTCGAAATCATCGTGTCCTTGTCGTAGAATGTCCGTTCGTATGCGCACTTGAGCATGCGTCGGTGCTCCAAATCGTCGATGATTTGTCTTGACTTCTCACACTTCTTCGCAGCAGACCAGACCGTGTAATCATCCATTACAAGGTACTCGTCAGGCGTTTTGAACGCGGTTAAGCCCAGTTCTTCATTTGCTTTCTCCATAGCCAGCGCAAGCATCAACTGGGCAGCCCTGCCTACTCGGTGGAAGTAGATGCTCTTGAACGATTCAATTCGCGCGATTATGAAGGATTCAAGTGCTGACAAAGCCCCGAGCTCTACTGCAAGGTTCTCCCCAAGCACATCCAAGGCGTGGATAAGCCTGAAGACGTCGATGAATCCATATTCAGCGCCTGTGTGATAAGTATCCCGGACGATGAAATCTTGCTTATCAACGTCTACGGCGCTGCTAATAATCTGGTCCAGAAAAGCCCTACCTGGTTTGTGCAGTTTACCGACGGCCAGCTTGGAGATTTCCTCGGGTTTGTAGCCCATCTTGCCAAGTTTGTCTGCGACTTCACTTTTCTCGATTAGCCACGAAGTAATGTCCTCATGTGTTCGATTCAAATCCCTTACGAGTAGATGCTCAAAAACATGCGAGAACGGTCCATGACCAACGTCATGCAGCAACGCTGATACACGGGCGGCTTCTGATTCCTCTTCGTTGACGACGCGGGAAACATTTGGGTTCTCTAGGACCTTGCCCGCAAGATACATGACACCGACGCAGTGCTCGAACCTAGTATGGTTGGCGCCAGGGTAGACGTATTCGGAGCCTGCAAGCTGCTTCAGCCTGCGGAGACGCTGCATTGGATACGAGTCTATGACTGTTTTTTCTGCCTCGCTGATGTAGATGTATCCGTGGACGGGATCTTTGATTTCACCCCAGTAAGGCTTTGGCGTATCGCTTCACGCTCCTGTGAAATGTTATTTATCTCTTCACGCATTAGTGCTTAAGTATTACGCAATCGAGGACACCGACCGTGGGAAAGAGAGGGGCTTTCATAGTCATCGAAGGTTTAGATGGTTCGGGAAAATCCACCCAAGCCAAAATGCTCGCCGCCGCACTCAGGAAAGAGTACGACGTTGTCTGCACCGTAGAGCCCAGCAGAGGCGCAATCGGCAGGTTTATCCGAAACCGCATCCTTTTCGAAAGATTCCGCCCATCTGCCTCCGTGGAAGCTTTGCTTTTTGCGGCTGACAGAATTGACCATGTCCAACGCGAAGTCGCTCCCGCCCTTGCAGAAGGCCGCGTTGTGATTTCCGACCGCTATCTCTACTCGAGCCTCGCATACCAGGGAAGCGCTGGTCTTAGCTTGGACTGGATACAGACAATCAACGTGCATTCGCTAAAGCCTGACCTCGCATTGTTCATAGATGTATCTCCTGAGGTTGTCCTTGGACGGCTGAGACGCAAGAAGAGTGTCATGGAGACTTTGGAGATTCAGCAGAAAGTCCGCAGCATATATCTCAGGTACGCTGAGAAGGGCGAGCTTGCCAAAATCGAGGGGGGCAACTCCAAGAAAACCGTGGCAAGAGAGGTTCTAGCGGTAGTCTGTGCGTTTCTGAAAACCCGCTGCTAACTTTGCCTTGTCCATCTGAGGATTTTTTTTCTGTCCGCCTCGTTCACCCGCCGCGTTATGAACGCAATGAGATCCTGCGGAGAGATGTAACGTGGACCACGTTCGTGATAAACCAAGAATTCCACCACTTCGCTCTCGCCAAAGCCAACGCGGATCATGTAGTAGTCAAACTTAAGTGGTGTCTTCTTCAACTTTGTGTCTTTATAATATCGGATGCCGCAGAACCAGTCCATCACCTGAAGGGATTGGTTAGCAACCGCTTCTTGAAGCTTTTTTGCTTCCTCGTCGTTCAAGAAGTTGAAACCACCCGTGTCTGCGATTCCAAATTCAAAAATAACGCTGCCGTTAGGTACAGTGGGAACGCAGACTTGTTCGAAACTTAGTTTCTCTGAGTTGATCTTTTGCAGCACCTGGATTAGTCTTTCCTGAAGTTTCTTATTGGCAAGGGAAGACGTGAACGTTTCAGCCAAATGGCTGTTATGAGGGAAGTTCTCGTAAAGCCCAAGCATTTCCATCTTAGCTCTTCTTCATTCGTTTTGTCTTTTCGAGGCTATCAAGCAGATCGCTAAGAGCTGTTGTCAGTTTAGAAATCTCTTCGACGTCGTTGGTTTTCTGGATTTTCTCCTGCAAATCCGTGACTTTTGCCATGAGGGTTTCTTCAAGTTTACCCATCGCAATGTTCGTCGAGGGTTTTGGAAGTTCTTCGCCTTCCTTGAGCAGAATGACTTTCTTCTCGTCCTTGCCGCACCACAAAGTCCTGTCTCGAAGCCGAAACAGCGGGGAACCACATTGGGGGCAGGCTAAATCCGTTAGCGTGGCGCCTTGACGGAGCAGGTCAGCCATGCGTTTAATATCTGCGCTATCAGATGTGTTTTGCATTTATATGGACCCCAAAGTAAATACGTATCAAAGCTTATATAACTTGGTTGCTGCGAAGTTGCAGTGGGTAGTCCCTTTATGGTGCGCAAAAAGAAATCTGAAGAGTACGAGGAACGCATAAAGCAAGCGTTGGTTGTGTTAGGCGCGATATCTGAAGATAGCACCACGCCAAGAAACATTCGGCGTGCAGCGAAAGACTCCATGAACGCGTTACAGAGCGGTGAATTCACACCCGCTGTTAGAGCTTCAAACGTCATTAGCATACTAGATGAGATTCTGCAGGACCCTAACATGCCTGCTTACACGCGAGTTAAGCTTTGGAACGTTATGAGCCTCATCGAAGCCATAAAAGACTGACCGAGAGAAAGACCTCTTAGAATCGTCTTTTCGCTAAATACGACTATAACCGTGATACTGAGACATAGAGGTTCCTCTAGTTTTCTGTTTTGTCTTTTCGCTATTAATATATCCTAGAGGTTACACTACACTCTGGGTTTCAGGGAGCAAATGCCCTTTGAAGTACGATGTTATAATCGTCGGTGCAGGTCCTGCAGGTATCTTCTCAGCATTGGAGCTAACTGAAAAGAACAACTTGAACGTGCTTGTTCTTGATAGGGGACCGGAAATCGATAAGCGCAAATGCCCCAGCAGCCGCGGCTTAGAATGCCACCACTGCGAGCCTTGCTCAATTCTTTCAGGATGGGGCGGAGCAGGTGCTTACAGTGACGGCAAGCTCACACTATCCACAGAAACAGGCGGCTGGCTCAACCAGTACGTCTCAGAGACCCAATTAAAAGACTTGGTCAAGTACGTTGACGAAATCTACCTAAAATTTGGCGCCAGCGAGCAAGTCTACGGCGCGGACTCCGACGTGGTCGACCAAATTGAACATGAAGCCGCCGCGGCGGGATTACGACTTATCAAGCAAGCAGTCCGCCATATGGGCACAGAAAAATGCGCCGATACTCTACGCATGATGCGCAAGGAACTTAACAACAAAATCAAGTTCATGCCTCGGACCGACGTGAAGGGACTGATTGTGGAAAACCACCTCATCAAAGGAGTTGAAACCGCTAATGGCGAGGAGTTTCACGGCAAATACGTCATTGTTGCTCCTGGAAGAGGTGGCGCAGAATGGCTGCAGACTGAAGCGCAAATCCGCGGCTTAAAGACTGTGAACAACCCTGTCGACGTGGGGGTCCGAGTAGAGGTCTCCGCCACCGCCATGGAAAGACTAACCAAGGTTCTCTATGAGCCTAAGCTCATCTACTATTCCAAAATCTTCGACGATATGGTGAGGACTTTCTGTGTTTCCCCTTACGGCGAAGTCACCACCGAATCTTACGACGGCGTCTTAACCGTCAACGGCGGAAGCTATGCTGAGCGGAAAACGGACAACACCAACTTTGCTATCCTTGTGAGCACTTCATTCACGGAGCCCTTTAAGGAACCAATTGCTTACGGCAAATACATCGCGAGGCTTTCGAACCTGCTTAGCGGCGGCGTTATGGTGCAGCGTCTGGGTGACTTGGTCGCGGGAAGACGTAGCACTCCCGAGCGCCTAGCAAGGAGCGTTGTTACCCCCACCCTTAAGAATGCCACGCCTGGCGACCTTAGTTTCGTGTTGCCCTACCGATACCTGCAAGACATACGCGAAATGCTCCAAGCACTGGATAAAATCGCGCCAGGCGTAGACTCACGGGACACGCTGCTTTACGGAGTGGAAGTGAAGTTTTACTCCTCGCATCTGCAACTTACTGACTCGCTGGAGACGAAGATCCAGAACCTGTTCACTATTGGCGACGGTGCAGGTGTCACCCGAGGCTTAATTCAAGCTTCCATCTCAGGCGTTATCGTAGCAAGGGAAATCTTGAAACGTGAGCACTTGAAGGCGTAAACATGGTGGATGTAGTAGCCCAGAGCATAAGATGCAGTCACTGCGGCGGGCCAGTGGAGTTCAAGCCGGGCGAAATTGTCGCGACCTGCAAGTACTGTGGCTTCACCACAGTAATTGAAACTGGTCAGGCATTCACGTTTGAACATTCGCTTATTCTGAACAAATTTGACCAAACAAGTATAGGGCAGAGCATTCGGGATTGGATGGAAGGCGGATTCCTGAAGCCAGGCGACTTGGCAAGGAAGACCAAAGTCGTCGAAAAAAACTTGGTTTACTTGCCTTTTTGGGTCGTCTCCGCCGAAGCAAGAAGCACCTATAAAGGCATCTTCGAACGTATTGCGCCCCCCATGATGAAAGAGGGCACAATATCCAAAGAATACAACTGGATAATTCTCGCCAGAGAAGCCTCAAGATTCCCATCGCGCGAATATCAGGTTCCGCTCGAAGGCAAAATCCCCTATGACTTCCGTAAAATCGAAGGATTCGCTAAACTTCTCAACAGCGAAATCGACAGAGATGCCGCTCTAGAGCTTGCTCGACAACAGATTGAAACGCAACATCGATTTCTGTTGCAACAAGACGTTGATAGGATCATCGAAATCAGAACGGAAATTAACCTCAAGCAGATGGTTTACCTACATGCGCCCATCTGGTTCATAAAATATGAGTACAAAGGCAAACTCTACCAGTTGATAATTGAGGGGGCGACTGGAAACGCCTTAAAGGGCGACATCCCCTCCACAAGATTCTAGACTTGTTTTCGCTAAAACCTTTAAGAGCGACCCTCATCTCCTCGTAAACGGAGGAACGGTAAGAATGGCTGAAGCTAGGAGGCAACTGTTAACCCTCGGAGCACTCCTAATCGTTATAGTAGCAGGACTGCTGCTTGTCCCCTTCATTGGTTGGTACCTCGTGGTTCCAGTAATTCTGATGCTCTTTGGCTTGTGGCTACTGGCTTTAGGCTTAATGCGCAGTGGAGAACCTCAAAAATACGAACGCAACGCCTTCAGTACGCTAAGTCTAGGTTTACTGCTAATCGCCGTCGGCGGTGGCTTGTCTATGCTAGTTCTCGGTTTCAATTGGGTTTATTCACTTGCGCTAATACTGCTGTTGCTCGCGGCGCTGGCGATTGCCGAAGCGTTAAGACGCAAGTAACCCAAAGTTTCTTCCCTCTAAACATTTTTCTATACCACCACGTAGTCATTGTGCAGAAGGCTTCAGGTCATGAGTGAAGAAACCATCGGACGCGGCACATGGTACGATATGATGGCTAAAAAAATCGTTGAGAAGGAACACCTGCTAGGCAGGAACATGGACAAGATTCGAACGGAAATGGGACTAGGCGCCTCCGGGTTCCCACACATCGGTAGCCTGGGCGACGCCGCGCGTTCCTACGCAGTTACGCTTGCGTTAGAAGGCTTAGGCTTCCGCTCGGACCTTGTGGCTTATTGTGACGACAAAGACGGCTTGCGTAAGGTTCCCAAGGGACTATCAAAGGATTTAGAGAAATACATAGGCTTTCCAGTCTCCAGCATACCTGACCCGTTTGGTTGCCACGAAAGCTTCGGCAAACACATGAGTTCACTCCTCCTGGAGTCCTTGGACAAATCCGGCATAGAATACCAGTATTTCTCCGCAAAGGAAGTCTACGAGAGAGGATTGCTTCTCCCCGAAATGCGCATCATACTTGACAATGCACAGAAAGTGGGTGAAATTGTTAAGGAAGAAGTAGGTCAAGAAAGGTATATGCAGCGCCTGCCATTTTTCCCCGTTTGTGCCAACTGCGGTCGCATCTACACGACCAAAGCCGTCAAATTTGACCTAAAGACTGACAAAGTCCTTTACAAATGCGAAGGCCTTGAAATCAGAGGCAAACTTATTCTAGGCTGCGGATATGAGGGCGAAGCGGACATAGCTAACGGTGAAGGCAAACTCACATGGAAAGGCGAATTCGCGGCTCGTTGGAAAGCTCTGGACATTAGGTTTGAGGCTTATGGCAAGGACATCGCCGATTCTGTGCGTATAAATGACCGCATCAGCCGCGAGGTGCTCTGCTTTGAGCCACCCAGCCACGCAAAGTACGAGATGTTTCTTGACAAGGGGGGAAAGAAAATCTCAAAGTCTGCGGGCAATGTGTTCACACCGCAGGTTTGGTTCCGCTACGGCTCGCCCCAGTCACTGTTGCTGCTTATGCTTAAACGGTTTGTGGGGACGCGAACTTTGGACGTCTCCGACATTCCGGCCTACATGAACGAGCTGGACTACCTCGAAGATGTTTACTTCGCGAAGAAGCTAGTCGGCGACAAAGAAGCGATACGACTCAAGGGGCTCTACGAGTACTGCTTTGTAACCAAACCGCCTGCGAAGCCAAGCGTGCACGTTCCTTACAACTTGTTAACGTTTTTGGCTAAGATGGCGCCCAAAGAAAACTATGAACAGTTCATAGCGGAGAAACTGCAGAGCTATGGGTATCTGCAGAAGAACCAGCCAATAGATGCCGACCTCAAGAAACGTTTGGAATACTCGTTGAACTGGAGCAGCGACTTTGAAGACATCAAGGAAACCCCTGTGAGCCTAGCTGAGCCCGAGAAGAAAGCAGTAGCCGCGCTCATCACGGCGCTAGCTGCCACAGATGACCCAGATGCAATACAGAACGCCATATTCAACTCTGCGAAAAGCAACGGATTACAACCACGCGAATTCTTCAAGAAACTCTACACCATCCTGATGGATGCGCCCCAAGGGCCAAGATTGGGCCCTTACGTGCTGGCTATGGGCAAACAGAATGTAATCGCGGCGTTGCAACGGGCATTGAGTTAGAGACAACAAAGCCTTTTCCGTTGTCATATAGGAAGCGTTTGCTTTTTTCTGATTAGGCGGGGTCCTCTGGACAATAGGATGGCAAAACGGCTAAGATTGAGCCATACCCAGAGTATGCAATTCCCACAGGCTATTGGGAACGACCCATAAACTCTGAAATGAGAAACTGGGGCGCAATTTCAGGCAACTGGCTAATGGCTGGTTCCAACAACGCCAACGCTCAAGGAAAATTCAATCCCTACACTACTGCACCTAGGTCTTCACACGTGCTTTGGACAAAGACCATTGCGGACGGAGGATTGATCGGAGGCGAATTCGGAGATAAGGACTACAACACAGGTGTTCAGTATGAGCACAAGTTCAACCCGCCCGTGATTATAAACGGCAAACTATTCTATAATACGCCCGACCCACTAAGATACGGTTACTACTGCGTTGACCTTAGAACAGGAGAAGAACTGTGGTTCAAGAACAGCACTTCAGCGCAATTGGTGACCAGCGGCTTCTACAACTACCTCAACCCAGGAATCAACATGGGGCAAATAGTGGAAATTGATACACCGAACCAGCACGGAGCTATCCCGTACCTGTGGCGCACTCAGGGCAACCAGGTTGGGCAGAGTTTTCCATCGTGGTCCATGTACGATGCGTTCACTGGCAACTGGATAATGGATATGAGGAATCCACCGAGCGGAACCACTGTCTTCGGGCCCAGCGGCGGAATCCTGGTCTACCAACTTAACGTAGCCGCCAAATGGATCGCAATGTGGAACTCCACCAAATGTATCCCCCCACCAGACAATGCTAGCACAGGTGCTTGGCAATGGAGACCTCCAGTGGGCTCAACGCTCAACGGAAACAACGGCTGGCAACTAAACCAGACTCTTAATCTTATAAACGGAACAAGCATTCGCAAAATTGGCGACGGCAAGATTCTACTACAAGCTACAGATGCAACAGTTTTCCCAAACATAGTGACCTCTTACGCAATTGATATGTCGGGCAACCTGTTGTGGGGACCTAAGAACCACACGATAACAAGCCTAACCAGTGGTCCTTTGAGTGACGGAATCTGGGTTGAATACGAGAAAGAAACCCTCACTTGGAGCGGCTTTAGTATGGCAACAGGTGACAAAATCTGGGGTCCAAATGCACCTCTAACCAATGCATGGGCTATGTACATGTCAGGCACGGGCAACCTGAACGTTGCTGGCAACGGCAAATTCTACTGCACAACATACGACGGCGCAATCCACTGCTATGATATATTCACCGGCGTCAAACTCTGGAGCGCAGAGAGCGATAACCCAGGACTCGAAACACCGTACGGAACATACCCACACTGGGGCGGGGTCATCCTTGCCGGAGGAGTTGTCATGTCTGGCAACGGTGAGCACTCACCGGATACACCGCTGTATCGAGGCGAGAAGCTGTATGGCGTCGACGCAGTCACAGGCGAAAGGCTATGGGGTCTCTTAGGCTGGTACGAGTATGGCGCAGTTGCGGATGGCTATCTAGCAATATACAACTATGGTGACGGTCGCATCTACTGCATCGGCAAAGGACTAAGTGCAACCACAGCAACCGCTCCATTACCTGTTCAGCCCCAAGGCACTCCAATACTCATTCAGGGCACAGTGACTGACCAGTCTCCAGGAGACACTAACATAGGCGTTCCAATGGCAGGCACACCCGCAATCGTCGACCAATACATGGACGACTGGATGGCATACCTGCTCATGCAGCATCCGAAACCAGCAGACGCAACTGGCGTACCTGTACACCTTACTGCAGTCGGTCCAGACGGATCCGTAGTGGAGATCGGTACTGTAACAAGCGACGCAAACGGCATCTACAAGACGATGTGGACACCCAACACAGCAGGTGCATACACCATTCACGCAAGCTTCGACGGAACTCAATCGTACTGGGCTTCATCAGCAGAGACCGTAGTAGGCGTTAATGCACCCCCAGCAGCATCACCAACACCAACACCCAGCGCAGTCAACGCAGTCTCAGCAGAAATGTTCTACGCTATCTCAGCAATCATCATTGTCCTCATCCTCATCGTAGCAGTCCTGCTGCTCAGGAAAAAATAAGCAGCCAAAAGCTGCACCCCTTTCTTCTTTTTTATTTTGAAGCTGGAAACACCAATCTTGAATTTCTGAGTCTTCAGCTTCCGCCAACGCGCCCTTATCGCAGCCACAAGCGTCTGCATGTTGGAACTATTCGTTTTTTGGTCACTATTCTTAAATAGGCGAAGTTGGCTGTAGCAGCCAAATCGGTAACCTGCCTAAATTGAGAAATCAAACCCAAACGTGGATAGAAATGAATCAGCAATCCTCTGAAAAATCTAAAACCTCCAAGAGCAAGAAGCAATCTATTTCTGCGATTCGGCTGGATGAGACTGAGTTGAAAAAGGAAACAGCAAGAGTTCCTTTTGAGTGCCCTTTGTGTCACTGGATAATGAGAAGCGAGAAGCCGGATGATAAACATCCTATTCCTTCAGTTGCCAAATCCTGTACAAGCGGTGTAAACGGCGACGTTGTGATTCAGAATCATGTTTGTCGAAATCCGAGATGTCGAGTATCTTTTGTTGTCTGTTGGTCTGACCCCAAAGACTTTTACAAAAGAATTTGATGACGAATCCTGACTTCTACATTGGATTTTCATCTTCTTTCACCTCCTAGCCTGACAACAGACCAAAACCTAAACTGACACAGACGATTCGAACGTGGTTCTCAACTACAGTAGCAGGAGGAGCATTGTTGTTTCTTTGCAGTAGATTTTGACCGTTTGCCCATAGCTGAAACAAGAAAACATTGTCCTATCTAATTCTGACATTCTCTAGGTCGCGGACAACGCTGACGATGAATTCTCCATGAAGCGTTTTAACTAGGCTATGATGTACCTGAACGGGAATTGTAGATTTATCTTTTCTAATGTGAACTGTCTCCAGCTCCAACTGCCCTGCTTCAATGACATTCTTAAACCGGGTCTCGATCATTGGTGCTTCCTGAGGTCGCAGAAGTTGTCTGATGTTCATGTTTAGAAATTCATCTCGGCTGTATCCGTAATTCTTAGTGGCCGCCTCATTCGAGTAGACAAAATCGCCCTTCTTGTTCACGAGAAATATGGCTTCTCGGGCATTGTCCAAAATTATCGCTCTTAGCACTAGCCCCTCCTCAGACTTGCGCCGTTCATCAATTTCCTGAGTCAGCTTCTGGTTCATCTTTGCAAACTCTGAAGCGCGTTCAGCCAACACTTCCTCAAGCCTTTGTCGATAACGACCGAGTTCTGCCTCTGTTTCTTTGCGCTTTGTTATGTCAATTGAAAAAACCAAAACGCCTTCGGGTACAGGTTCGATTCGTAGTTCAAACCACCCTTTTGCTCCGTCAGGGTAGGTGAACTCGTTCTCCATTTTGTACGGAACCCGGCTAGTCAAACAGTATGCGAGATGGCTAAACATTTTGGTTTGATCTATGCCTGGAAACATTTCCATCATGGAACGACCCAAGAGTTCTTCTTTCCTGCGACGAGCCTGCTTGGCGGCAGAATCATTAAGGTAAACATATCTAAAATCAAAATCGATAATCTGGCAACCTTCAAGCATACTGTCCAATGTGTTTTGCAGACGATTCTCAGACATTTTGCTCGTCTTTTCTGCTTTCCTTAGGTTTGTAACATCCACTCCAGAACTCAACACGCCAACAGTCCTGCCCATTTCGTTCTTTGCGAGGACATTATGCCAATTAATGATAACCTGTTTGCCCCCTTTTGTCATAATGGGATATTCAGAATGCACGTGAGAAAGAGCGCCCTTTAGCATTTCATGAAAAACCGTCTTGGCGTTCTCTCTCGCTGTTTTGGGTACGAAATTGTCAAACCAGTTCTTGCCTACTGCCTCTTCCTTAGAGTATCCAAGAATTTTGCAGCCCACTTTGTTTACATCAACTACAAATTCATCCTGGTTAATGACTATCATAAGGACATCTGCCGAATCAAAATAGATTTGAACTTGGTTTGGTTCTATCGACATCATATTCCTCCTTTCAAACGATTGCTTATTTCTCTGCGGTTTGAGCAGCAGGCAAATACATCTTTCGGGTATACTCATTCATCATCCGGCAGGCGCTAAAAGCCGGACTGACCGTTCTTATCGCCTCTTTGGAGACTTTTATCCATCGATGTGGCACACCTTCACGGTCACGTTCGTAGTAAAGAGGTACGATTTCGTTTTCCAGTAGGCTATAGATGGACTCAGTATCTCTTTGATCCTCTCCTACCCCCAGACTGCTCTCAGAAGTATCCCCAATTGCCCACCCGTTACTTCCATTGTATGCTTCATCCCACCATCCATCTCGGACGCTGAAGTTAACTACACCATTTATTGAAGCCTTCATTCCACTGGTTCCACAAGCTTCCTGCAAGCGCCTGGGTGTGTTTAACCAGACGTCAACTCCTTTGACAAGTTCACGAGCTAAATTCAAATCATAGTCTTCAACAAACGCTATTCGTCCTCGGAATTGTCGATCTAAGGCTAACTGGTAGACGCTCTTGAGAAGCTGCTTGGATTGGAAATCAGCTGGATGAGACTTGCCAGCAAATACTATTTGAACAGGTCCAACTGGACTAGTAATTATCCGTTTTAGCCTTTCAATGTCAGACAGGATAAGATACGGACGCTTATATTCGGTAAATCTGCGTGCAAAACCGATGGTTAAGGCGTACGGATCAAGCAGCAGTCCCATGGCGATAATCTGCTGCGTGCTGGCACCTTCTTCGGTCCAGCGCCGTTGGGCTCGATCCTGAATAGCATGAATCAACCTAGACTTCATTGCCAAGCGGATTTGCCAAAATTCCTCATCAGATACTCCATTCAAGCAATTCCAGGATTCGATTTCAGATTGGTTCTGTAGCCAATTTGAACCCAGCTTCTTATTACAGAGTGCTGCAATTTCTGGGGCTTGCCAACTGGGCAAATGAACGCCGTTTGTTACTGACAAAATAGGTATGTCGTCCTCCGATGCGTTTGACCAGAGGGGGCGCCACATTTTTCGAGTTACCCTTCCATGTAGTTTGCTGACAGCATTACATTGATTAGATAGCCTGATTGCGAAAGCTGTTAGGTTGAATTTTCCAGGTTCCAAACCATCGAACTGCCCCAACCTAAGGAATGATTCCTTGTCGGTTCCCAAGGGTTCCCAAAAATTCTTTGAATACTTATCCATCAGCTGAACTGGGAAGATGTGGTGGCCAGCAGGAACAGGAGTGTGTGTCGTAAAAATGGTGTTTCTCCGAATTTCTGCTATGGCGTCTCCTAGAGAAAGTCCTTTCCTTGTTTCCTCTCGAAGGCGTTCCATCATCATAAAGGCTGTATGATCCTCGTTTGCGTGCCATACTAATGGGCTTATGCGAAGCTCTCGCAAGACACGAACTCCGCCTACACCCAAAACGATTAGCTGGCGCAGCCTTTCTTCCTGATCAGCGGTGTACAAACGCGCGGAAAGAAGCCTGTCTTGGGAACTATTTTCGTCCACATTGGTGTCTAGCAAATACAAATTGACTCGGCCTACACGCACTTGCCAAACCTTAAGGTACAACACTCGGTCGGCAAGTTGAACTGGCACTAAGGGTCCACAAGCAAAAGGCCATGCGCATGGCGAGATAGGAGCGTCTCTGAAATCCAATTGGTCATAAATTTCTTCTTGATTGCCTTCAGGAGACATGTGCTGGTGGAAGTAACCTTGAGGATACATGAAGCCAACCGCGACCAGCGGTAATCCCCGGTCTGATGCTTCTTTACATATATCTCCAGCTAAGACTCCCAGGCCTCCTGCGTAAATGGGTAATGAATTGTGAATAGCGTATTCTGCAGAAAAATATGCGACTTGACCATGTAGTTTGTGGATTTCCGCTTCTCCACACCAATCACCGCCTCGGGAAAGTTCAGTGTCGAATCTTGCCATTACAGAATCATACAGTTCGAGAAACGCGGGGTCCCTGGCGGCATCTTCGAGTTTTCCTGGGTTTATCACTCGTAGTTGCTTGACTGGGTTATGTCCGCTGAGCCGCCAAAGCGCATAGTCCAAAGAACGAAAAATCTGCCGTCCCTCTTCATGCCAACTCCACCATAAGTTGTGGGCAAATTCAAACAATCTGCCAATTCGTGGAGGAAGTGGCACCAGTTCGTTCTCATTCGCGTAAGGTTCAGTCATGCGCTCACCAATGCTCCCAAGAGACTTATTGGTAACTCGCGTTGTCGCCTAAAAATACTCGTTCACGTGTAAATGTAAATTACGCCAAACGTATTAAATTTAGCGCAAGCGATTGTTCGTTTGCGGAAAAACCATGCAGGACATCGTCCATCACGAAGAGTCAAATTAACCATTATGACGACGCTGCCTCGCTAATCTTGACCCAAGTGGATTTGTAACTCAGTCTAATGATGGCTCCTGTTGCATCTCCGAGTTTCATCTTGTCACCCAAACGCACCGCGTTATCGCGCAAGGTCCAGATTTCAGATAAGAAGTCAGAGAGCGTTAATTGTGACGCCAGCGCTATTCCTAGGCTAATTATTCCGCGAGAGTGAGCTATGAAAAAGTGAATTGACGCTCAGACTTTGAAGTGCCCATTTCAATAATAGCAATAACATCAATGTACCACGCTGTATGTCGCCGGTGCTATTCTGGGGAAGCTGCCATCGTCTTCCCCTTCTGAACGCGCTTCCATAACTATCAATGATATGAATAGCGAATTGCCGACAAAGGCGGTTATTCCCACCAAGAAGAGCGAAAGTTGAAGGATTCCTCATAGCTTGTGCTTTTTGATGTTTGATATACAAACTCGACTTCAGTGCCAATCACTGTCTCTGCGACGGCCAGTAATTTATCCTTTGACAAATGTCATTTTGCCACTTTGTTTTTCAAAATCAATTAAGATTGCATCACCTGAAGAGATGTGACCTGACAACATTTCTCTGGCAAGCGGCGTTTCGATTTCTGTTTGAATCTTCCGTTTCAATTCTCGAGCGCCAAATTCAGGCATGTAACCAACATCTGCGAGCCTATCTAATGCCCTGTCGGTGAACTTCAATTCTATCCCCTGCGCTTGTGCAGTATGTTTTACCTTTTCGAGTTGAAGTTGGACAATAAGTCTAATTTGCTCTTTTGTCAAAGCGTGGAACAGGATTATGTCGTCGATGCGGTTGAGGAATTCGGGCTTGAACTGCTGGCGAAGGATGCCCATTAGTTCTTCTTTAAGTTCATTGTAACCCTTGGGTTTTGCAGCAGTTAGGTTGTCTTGAATAATATCGGAGCCTATGTTGCTAGTGGCAATTATGATGGAGTTGGTGAAGTCGACCACACGGCCTTTACCGTCTGTTAAGCGCCCGTCGTCAAATACCTGGAGCAGAATATTGTGTACATCGGGATGAGCTTTCTCTATTTCATCCAGCAATATTACGGAATATGGTCTTCTCCGGACTGTTTCAGTAAGTTGGCCTCCTTCCTCATAACCTACATAGCCTGGCGGAGCGCCGATTAGCCGGCTTACTGCATGTCGTTCCATATACTCAGACATATCAATTCTGACAACAGCGTTTTCGTCGCCAAACACTGCCCATGCCAAGGCTTTGGCGAGTTCAGTCTTGCCTACTCCTGTTGGACCGATGAACAGAAACGTTGCGATGGGATGTTTGCCTTCAGTGAGTCCGGCTCGGCTTCGTAGAATAGCGTCAGACACAGCCTTTACTGCTTCTTCCTGGCCAATGATTCGCTCGTGCAGTCTCTCTTTCATCTTGAGTAGCTTCTCTTTTTCCTCTTGACTCAAGTCCGTCACTGGGATGCCAGTTATTTTGGAGACAATCTCAGCAATGTGTATACGTGTGACTTCAGAAGTAGTGACGCCTTTCTCCTTTCGCCACTTGTTCTCAGAATCAGAACGCTGTTTCTCTAACGTTCTAATTTTTGCTTCCAACTTTTTGGCTTCTTCAATCTTCTTACGTAAGGAGGCTGATTCAACCTCGCGTTTCAACGCGTTAATCTTCTTGTCCAATTCAGTAACTTCCGGTGGGCGTGACGTGATACCAATTCGAACCCGCGCAGCAGCTTGATCAATCAGGTCAATAGCTTTGTCAGGCAGGAAACGATTAGTAATGTATCGATCAGACAGTTCTGCTGCTGCAACAATGGCTGCATCAGTGATTTTCACCTTATGATGAGCTTCATAACGGTCACGTAGACCTCGCAGAATCTCAATAGTCTGGGGGACCGAAGGCTCAGAAACAAAAACTGGTTGAAACCGACGTTCAAGAGCCGCGTCTTTCTCTATGTGTTTCTGGTATTCGTTAAGAGTTGTCGCTCCAATCAGATGCAGTTCGCCTCGCGCTAAATGTGGTTTAATGACTTGGGAGACATCCAGACCACCTTCTTCTCCAGTTCCTCCTGCCTTCATAATAGTGTGTAGTTCATCTATGAACAAAATCAAATCGTCTTTCTGGGCTAACACTTCATCTAAGACATGTTTTATTCTTTCTTCAAATTCTCCGCGATATTTCGAACCCGCAACTAACGAATTAATGTTAAGCTCGATCAATCTTTTGCCATGAAGAACTTCGGGGACTTCTTCATGCAGTATCCTTTGAGCAAGTCCCTCAACGATTGCAGTTTTGCCAACGCCTGGTTCCCCAATTAGCACCGGATTGTTCTTTGTTCTGCGGGCAAGAATCTCGATAGTTGTCTCGATTTCATCAGCTCGGCCTATTACGGGGTCGAGCTTTCCTTCTTTGGCGAGCTTGGTTAGGTCTCTTGAGTATTTGTCTAACTGAGGAGTCGTGCTCTGGGATTCCACGCGACCTTCTTGGGCTCCTTTCCCGACGACCTTTATGATTTTTTGTCTGACTGCTTCTGGTGACAATCCGTATTTGCGGAGAAGGTCTCCTGCCATACCGTCCTCTTCTTCGATCAGTCCAACAAGCAGATGCTCCGGTCCAATGTAGCTGTGGCCAAGTTCTTGAGCTGCCTGAAAAGCCAGTTCAAGCACGTTTTTGACTCTTGGCGAAATGTACAGTTGAGCTGGTTCGCCTTCTCTAATTTCCTTCGCGCCCTTCGGTGTGTTTGCTTCGATATAATTTTTTACGTCGTCAGGGTTGACTTTGAATTGCTTATAGATTTCCTTAACGACGTCACTGTCGGAAATTGCATAGAGCAAATGCTCCGTGTCGACTTCGTCACGTTTGAACTTTAGAGCTGTCTGAGCGGCGTTTTGCAGCAACTCCTTTGTGTGCGCAGACAGGTACTGATCCATGTCCACGGCTTCGCGGTGACGAGGCAGAGGCTGTTCCTGTCCTGACGAAAAGTCTCCGAACTCGTCAATGCCTTGGAACAAGTTGTCCATAAGGGAACCGCCAAACATTCGGTCAAATGGTGAAGCAGAATGTTGCTGGAGCCTTCGGAGATCTTGTGTGCAGACATGTAAGACTTTTCGTCTTCCATTCTCCAACACTGTAACCTGTGCAGTTGCGGGTTTTATCTTGCAGATGTCACACAACAATTTAGACATTTCTTTAGCACCCACTCTTGGATGTACCGATATGGTGCAAAGGGATTAGCGATAAAGGGCTTCATTAATTTTGTTCCTGTCGCACGCGAGTTTGACATTCTATGTGGAACTTGAAACGGCGTGCACCATTTAAGAGAATTCATGAGCTTGAAGGAATCACGAAAAAATTAAACGGGTAATAAGTGCATTGGGTTTAGTTTTTCATATTGTGCGCCTGTTTCGTATGGTACAATTACCTCTATTCCATTCCACAATAGAGCAATAAACAGCAGGAAGCCATTCTTAAATTGGCATTTGAACCGAATAAATTCTGGGAATCTGCATTCTGCAGAACCTACCATTCAATCCTTATGGATTCGCTTTTTGAATATTCAAGTTGTCGAGGTCTTTCTTGGGGAAAATATAAAAGTACCTTGGAACAGACTCTAGGTTTGCTCTATTTTGAAGACTAAACGGGAGAAAGAGTAACAAATGTTTAGAACCTCAATTGAGAAAAAGAGAAGAATACACTCCCCAAAGCTTGTCAAAGAAACAATATTGGCTACGACGTTGGCCCTTATGCTGTCTTTTTCTGCGTTGTTTGCTGCTTTACCAATGACTGCAGCCAGTACCCCACCTATACAGATTCCAACCTATGCATATCTAGCCATTTCACCTAATCCTACGGGTGTCAGTCAGTCGGTATTCTTGGTAGCGTGGCTTCACATGGCGCCACCAACAGCTGCTGGCAACGCTGGTGACAGATGGAAAGCGTTTACAGTAGATATCACGAAACCCAATGGGCAAACCCAAAGACTGGGTCCAATAGACTCTGATCCTACCGGTTCTACCTTCTTCTCGTATATACCTGACCAAATCGGCACATACACCTTCGTTTTCAAATATCCAGGACAAGTCTTGTCGCTATATAACCCCACAAATGGGCTGCCAGGCGCAACAAGTACTTACATCAACGACACTTTCCTTCCAAGCCAAACTACTGCAACCTTAACCGTACAACAACAACCAATAACCCCAGTTGAAACCTATCCGTTACCAACTATCTTCTGGACTCGCCCCATAGCCGGAGACAACCTCGCATGGGCATCAATTGCATCAAACTGGCTACGAGGTGGCCAAAGTGGCGGTTACAATCTTTGGCAAAATGGAGAAGGCCCTAACAGCGCTCACATACTGTGGACAACGCCAATTGAGTTAGGCGGCGTTGTCGGAGGCAATTGGGCTCAAGGTATGGGCATCACAGATAGCGCTGTACCAGATGTTGGCTTTTACTCGGGCGGTTCATATGAAGGCAGATTCACCAACGCAATTATCATAAGCGGACTCCTGTTCTACAGCGAACCTTTAGGTCATTCAAACAGCGGAGGCGGTTACACCTGCGTGGATCTGAAGACTGGACAAGTAAAATGGCACAGTGACACACTTAACGTGTACAACAACTCAGTTCCCTCAGTAAACAACGTCGCAGTTTCCCTAATTGCCGCACCATCCTTCGCTCAACTCTATGACTACGAGTCACCAAACCAACACGGCGTAACCGGAGGCATTCTATGGCAGAGTTCTTCGGCTTCCGGAGTAACCACTTGGCAAGGCTTTGACGCATTCACTGGTAAATGGATATTCAATGAAACTGCTGTACCAGGAGGCACCGAAGTGTACTCTGATGATGGCGAAATAGTACGTTACGTGATCAACTACAACATCACAACAAACACCGGTTGGATGGCGCTATGGAACAACACACAAGAGCAGATGGGCTTACACTTAGGCTTAGGAACGACGACCAACGCTTGGCAATGGCGGCCTGCCGGAAAATCTGTCAACATGAGCCGCGCTTACTCATGGAATGTGACATTGCCAAACTTGTCTGGGAACTCGGCGCCCGCAATAGTCCAAATCTTACCTGGAGACATAATACTTGGCAGAAGCAGTGCAATAGCGGCTGGTGTTGGTGACAAATTCACTCCAGAACCATTCACAATTTGGGCAATAAGTGATAAACCTTCAACAAGAGGGCAACTGCTATGGAAGCAAAGCTACCCCGCACCATCAGCTAACCTAACAAGAAGATTCCTAACCGTCCCTATAGACCCAGTGAATCGTGTATTTATCATGTCTGACGTAGAAACAATGCAGTTCTTGGGCTACAGTCTAGACACTGGACAACTGCTCTGGGGTCCAACGAACATACCTATGCGTGCATATCAATACTATGGCGGAGGTGAAGGCGGCGGACAAAGAGGAGTCATAGCTTATGGCAATGTTTACATACAGGGCTACGGAGGGGAAGTTTTTTGCCTCAACTCAAAGAACGGAAACCTCGTTTGGAAATACAACAACACGGACAGCGGAATTGATACGCCGTGGGGTTTAAGACCAATATTCATAGCTGCCATTGCTGATGGAAAAGTCTACGCATTCAACAATGAACACTCTCCAAACAACCCACTTTACCAAGGCAACTCAATCTACTGCATAGATGCCCACACAGGAAAAGAAATCTATAAAATGCTAGGGTGGGCAGGTCAAACGGGAGGTCCGGGCACTTCGACCACTGTTCTTGCAGACGGGGTGTTAGTCTACTACAACTACTACGACAACCAGCTTTACGCTGTCGGCAAAGGCCCCAGCGCCACGACAGTCGATGCCCCATTAACCAGCATACCCCAGGGACAAAAGCTTGTGATAAGAGGCACGGTTACAGATCAATCGGCAGGCGCCAAGGCAGCAATTTCAGCCGGCGAGTTTAGCACGGTACCAGCCATTTCAGACAAAGACCAAGCTAAATGGATGGAATACATATACATGCAGAAGCCCAAACCTACCTCCGCAACTGGTGTAACAGTGCGCCTAACAGCAATTGACCCCAACGGCAACTTCCAAGAAATAGGTAACGCCACAAGTGACACATTAGGCAACTATGCAATCTCGTGGACGCCGCCAGTTCCTGGACTGTACAAAGTGACAGCTACGTTTGAAGGTTCTGCCTCTTACTATCGGAGTGAAGCGGGAACCTCCTTTGTGGTCTCAGAACCCACGGCACCAGCAGTCGTCACGCCAACACCAACAGCCACCCAACCACCAATAACACCAATCAGCCCAACACCTATCCAAACACCAGTTTCGCCATCACCAACAGTAGCTCCTCAACCTCCAACCAGCGGCATGCTAACCGAGACCTACATCGCAATCGGCGCAGCCATCATCGTCATAGTAGCAGTCGCAGCAGCACTAGTACTCAGAAAACGCAAACAGAAACCGTAACATACACAAAACCTCCATTCCCATTTTTTTGTTCAGGGAAAAATCTAAAATGCAAAGTAAATTAGCTGAGCGAGCTCCGAAGAAAATTAACCAATTTTCCTCGTTGTTCTATCGTTGTCTCTCTCCTGAAGAGTTCGGACCCCCAGCAAATCCATGAACTCGAAGGTAAGAAGATAGCTTTTCTTTTCGTTCTTTGGACGGACATTTGCCTTCGCATCAGCTGTTGGTGGAAGTCACACTTGGGCTGTCTTAAATATTGAAACAGAACAATAATCGATATGGCCGTAAAAGGGAGAAAGAGAGGGTATCCAGTTGCCTCCTTCCGTAAAAATCTAGAAAACTGCTAAAGATACTGCTCCTGCTAGACTTGATTGTAGTGGCGTCGGTAGCTGCAAGCTATTACGTTGTGGAGTCTAACTGGATACCAGCAGATCAGGCGGCTTCATCACCCAGCCCCTATTTGCCTTCTAAATCGCCTCCATCCACGTTTTCGCCCGCGCCATCATCCCCAGTCGCACCTACACCAGGTGAAACGTCATCTCCCGATGGTTCTGTTTCTCCGTCAACTTCACCAACATCCAGCCCTGCAGATTCTCCCATTGAATCGTCTTTCGCTGAACAAGACATAAGACTATCACGCCTAATGATCGAACCAGCAGAAGCCTGGCCTAACAATCTAGTCTCTGTATCAGCAGAAGTCAGAAACTGGGGGAACTCCGAAGGGAAGCTCTTCGTCGACTTACTGATCGACGGCAAAAAAAGCGAAACCAAAACGGTGCAACTACCACCACAAGGAAGCGACAAAGTCGAATTCACTGTAAACGCAAGAGACGTGGGGAACTACTCAGTTGAGCTGAAGCCTGCAGGAGGCACCTTTGTTAGAAAGTCGCTTCAAGGTTTTCTTGCAGTTGCGCCCAACGGTTACCACACGCTCGCTGTGGCTGCGGGTCCAGTTAGTGGAAACGCTGTGGCCGACAACGTTGAAGTCCTTCTGGACGGCAAAAGCCACATGATGCCATACTCGGTTCTCCTGCCCGTTGGATACCACACGGTCGAGGTGCCAGAAACAGACCCCACCGGTGTGTACACATTCTGCAACTGGGAAGATGGATCTGGAGACGTTAGAAGAAGAGTAAACCTGAACAGCCTAGTTGTTGCAACTGCTTATTACAGTGGAAACGGCTCCTCCTGCCCTTCGCTGTACATGTGGAACGGCTCAAGTGACGTTTACGTTGGAGATGTCTCAAACCACGGTTGGCTAGGATACATCAACTACATCAACAAAGATGGCTCAATCATATTTTACCGAAACAATCCCTGGGACTACATTCCACTGGACAGCAGCCAACTGCAGGCGACAAACGGCAGCTACAATTTGACCTTGAAGCAAAGGTGGAACGAGATCTTCTACCTGGACCAAGCGCACATGGTTGTAGTAGATCACCCTGCAAACGTTAGCGTCTACTCAACCATGGTGGAGCAATACTTGGATCCGAAGTATATGGGCAACATCTACACTGTAACTAAAAAACCGCTTGCGCCTGTTTCAGCGGTGAACGAAAAAGGAGAAAGCGTTCTCTCCAAGATCGCAGAAATCGATGATGTTTTCACAACTGGAACTCACGGGATTCAGAGTCCCGCGTGGAATAACATCACGTGGAACAAGCTAACCCTGAACCTTGGCAACTTGACGGGCTCTCAACAAATTAAGCTGGTTGTAAGAGCAGTTGTCGACTGGGGCTCACCCGAGAAGTACACAACCTGGCTGGACAAGTTCTTCGCGCAGCCTGTTCCCGACGGCACCCAAGTCACTCCGCCACCCTATATGGAAGTCAAAGACGCGCGTGGCAACTGGATACGCATCCCAGAAAGCAGACAGATCCCCTTGCCCCCAGACGGAGTCCCCCGAACCTACGTCGTTGATTTAACCGGTTTATTCCCCACAGAAGACTACTCACTTCGTATATGCAACTTCTGGAACGTGACTTACGATTACATTGCTGTGGACATTACGCCCCAACAGAGAATAAATTTCCAGGAGATTGAGCCTCAAGCGTATCTTTGCGAGGCGTTCGCAGCTGGATCAAGAGCAGCTACTGGTAACTTCACCCGATACGGCAATGTAACCCAACTCATCCTCAAGGAAGACGACATGTTCGTCATCGGCAGACGAGGCGATACTGTTTCTCTTCAGTTCCCAGCAGGTAACCTGAAACCTGCACCCGCAGGTATGGTGAGAGACTACTTCCTTTACGAGGCCTGCTGGTTCAAAGACGAAAGCGGAAACTGGGGCTTCGGCTTCGGATTCACAGTTGACCCACTGCCATTCAAAAACATGACAGGATTCCCCTATCCACCAGAAGAAGCATATCCAGATGACCCAGGCCATCAGAACTATCAACTACAATGGAACACTAGAACAATAGAGGTAGAAATGGCGCTACAGACAGGTCTCTCTGGCCAAGAAATATCTCCTCCGAATGCAATTCCAACATTAGCATTGCTAATGCTGGCGGTTTATGTGGACATTAAGCGAAGAACTTGTTCCCGCCAGCTTAAGACTAAGAGCATCCCTGCAAAGAAGGCAAAAGTATGGCCTTTGAAACGTTCGGCGAAGTAGCGAGAATAGTAATCGTAACGGGACTCGTGATTGCTGGAGCTCTTGCTATTCTTTTGTGGGTTCGGGACAGAACCAAAAATATAAGCATCCTGAGACTATTCGTTCAAATGGTTGGGGTCCCTGCTATCTTCATAGGCCTTTTCATTGGACCCTTTACGCCACCTGGGTTTAACCTGTTGGGAACAGCGCCGCGGGACGCATTAATTGTGACGGGCGCAAGCAACCTATTTCCAGATGGGCTTTCAGTTCCTGTGTTAGCATGCTATTATCCTTCTGGACGAACGGTCACCTGCCCTATCTGGCAGATTCAAGCATATATTTTTCCTTTCTGGGATGCTGGCAGAGGCTGGGGCACAAACTATGTTCTAGGTGGCTGGGAAAGACTCATAATCGTTTTGAGTTTGGTGATGGTTACGGCTCTCGTCCTTGGCAAGTTCTTCTGCGGATGGATATGCCCGTTTGGGCTCTACATGGATCTGCTGATACGTTTCCGCAAAATCTTCAAGAAAGGTCACCTTAACTTTTCAGAGAAAACAAACGCCTACCTGCGCCAATCCAGATACTTGATTCTATCGTTGATGTTGATTCTGAGTTTCTTGTTTGGTGCACAGGTCATTGTAGGCGCGCAGTTAGTTTCTGGAACTGAAGCAGGCGGATACGTGAACAACTATTTCAGCGCGCCCTTCTGCCAGGTCTGTCCGATGCGACCACTCTGTGTACTGTTGGAAAGCGGTCTCGGGCTAATGAACTTTCAGTATGTGCTTTCAAGGACAACGGGGATGCTTCTGGAGGCCGGATTCTATCTTACCTCACTCAACGTGCTAGTATTAGCAGTTGTCACAATTGGAGCGCTAGTTTATCGGAGATTTTGGTGTAGAATTTGCCCGTTAGGTGGATTATCTGCGCTTTTCAGCACGTTTGCACCCTTTAAGTGGATTGCTTTTACTAGGCTCCATAAGGTTGAGGAGAAGTGCACAAAGTGTGGTGTATGCAAGAGAGTTTGTCCAACGCAGGTTGAAGAAGTTTTCAAGATGAAAGGGGGCGATGTTACGGCTTCGGGCTGTATTCTATGTTTCCGATGTGTCGAGATGTGCCCTTACGATGATGCTTTGCAGGTTAAAGTTTTGGGAAAATCCGTCTTCCAGTCACGAAACTGGCTAGATAAATAGACAGTTATGGAAGGATCCTTAGGCCAGGGCAAAGCTGTCGAGGAATTCTGAGACATAAATATTCGGGCAGGCTCAATGAGCGGATAGGAATCTTGGTTGTTTTGGTCTATTATGTACGGCTTGAACTCGAAGCCGTAGCTCTCAGTGCCGTTGTAGTCGCTCCAGTAATTGCCCTCTACGCCGTCAATCCAAACATTGACCGAATAAGGAATTGAGTTAGGGAGACCGGAGGCGTTCAAGCCTTCGTCGTCGGTCTGGTTCTGATTTTCGATGAAGTTGTTATGGTGGATGTAATTATTGGAGGAAACAGAGAACAGAACACCGTAAGTGTTGTTGGCGACTGCGTTTCTGGCGATTTTATTCAACTCAGAGTTCCGCATTAGAATCCCGCTTCTTTCGCTTCCGGTTATGTAGTTGCCAGAAAGCGTGTTGTTTCTGCATCCATAAAGAGCTACTCCAATTTTGTTTTGAGTGACGTTGTTACCAACTATCTGGTTATCTTCAGAAGAATCGGTCAGAACTATGCCGTAACCGTTGCCCTCCATATTATTCTCGGAAATCCAGTTAAGAGGAGAGTTGGATGAGAGCAGTCCGCAGCTGCTGTCTACCAGGGTGTTTGCAGTTATGTTGCAGTAGCTCACATTTGCCAGTGCAATTGCATAAGGAACCTGGGCTAGAGAGGACTGGCTAACAAATTTTGGCGATTTTTCCCCAGTTGTTACGGTGAAGCCGGAGATGTATACTCCATCTCTGACTATGGAGACTACTGTTAAGTCGCCTTGCCCGCGGATTACGGTTGCCTCTTTGTTTTCGCCGATGAGAGTCACAGATTTGTCAATTGTTAGGATTTCGCTGTAATCGCCTTCTCGGACAAGAATTGTGTCGCCTTCGATCGCATTTGCGATGGCGGACCCTATAGTTTGAAAATTATCTGGAACGATTAGAGTTTTGGGTTCTGCAGGTTTTAGTTGCGTCGGAACGGAGCTCTGCATGAAAAAGAAAAGAAGCAAGACTGCGATGATGATCGGGGGAAGAACAAGGAGTAGTCTGCGTTTCATGATTTATGAACGTTCGTTTCTCTTATTTAGTTCTATTGCCAAAAGGTACTTTTCGAGATTTTGACGGCGATTTTCTCATTCTGGAAGAGCGGCGTTAGTTTTGTGCTTTTTCACCTGCCCTGGGAGGAACGTGCATCCTGATTTTGCTTCTTCCCTTCTATCAGAAGGGAAATACCCACGCCGAGGAGATGGTATGGTCCAAACGTCAACCAGGAGCACGAAGCTCAGCACGTTTGCGTAATAGGAGTATGCGGTGTAGATAATGTAGTGCAATCCTATAGCAGCCAAGGATGCCCCGATCAACTTGAGAGCGAGACTTCGGTTGCCTTTTGCCATTATGAAAGCAGCCATCACCGCGAAGATCAAGGCAGTAGACATCAGTAATACTGAATCCAAAAAGCCTAAACTAATTATTCCATTTAAAAGGAAACCAAACCCGGAAGTATTTATCATGTCGAACCAGCGCATCACGACGTTTGCCCAGAGAGCTCCGGTGAAGCCCGCAAAAGCTATGCCGACCCATCTCCAAACACTGAGTGATTTTTGGCTGCTTCCGTCATAATTCCAGAGTTTTAGCCCCAAGACCGTCATCGTTGGGACCGCAAGAATCACCTGAAGCAGATAGGAGTAAGCAAAGAAAACTGTGGATCTTCCGAGCAAAACTTGGAAGTAAGGTAGTTCCAGGATGTAGAAAGAGGAATAGAGAACTAACGCGCAAGCTGCCAGGAGAATCGACCATTTGGTGTTCTTCTTTAGGCTGTCAAAAGCGAGCGCTGCCAGGCCCAATACTGAGGCGAACAAGAGCGTGTGTGTTCCAATGAAGCTGGTCCAGAATGCCAAACCAAGGTTGGCTACGTAGGAATCTTGGTTCCCCTGGATTGCAGCAATGAAGAATTTTTCGTAGCCGAATGGAAAGAAATGAAAAGCCCACAGAAGCAGGGAGACTAAGCTAATTAGAATCCAGATCTTTGTCCATCGCCCAATAAGAACCATTTGTCTTGTCCCCTAGATGACTTTAAGAAAATTTGTTTATATCATTTTCTGACACTCGATTAAAGCAATTTAAGCTAATTAGCTGCAGCAGAGCAGTAGTAACTTGTTTGGATTGACTTCTATACTCGCCTATTCCTTGTCCGGAGCAGGGGAAATTCACCAACTTGTTATTCTATGCTGCGTTTTCTGAGAACCACCAAAAGCGCACAGACCGCTATCAAGAGCAACACACAAACCGCGATCAGGCAAACAGTCTCCATGGATAATAGCAGATAGCCTTCGGGCCAATCTGAAGGCGATGAAGTCACCGCTTGCGACGGGATAGGTGATGTGGTAATCATCGAAGTCGCAGTTGGTGGTCGAGTAAGCAAAGCAGAAGAATAGTGCGCAAGTGCGTCAAACTGTTGATTTTCATTTATCGGAAAGATGTAAGCGTCAGCATTTCTGTGCTCGTCAGGGACTTGTCCGATTTTCCAGCCGTCTCCCGTGGTTTCACAGTAGTAGTAGGTTCTGTTGTTGTACGTGTAATGGTAACCTGAAAGATTGTCGCCTAAGACGCCCACGGCGTAATGGTCTGGAGGATTAATGTACACTGTTCCATACCCCATTATGAGAGTCACGGTGGCAAAAAGTATCGATGTATCCTCGCAGTCGCCGCCGTTATCCACGAGAGTCTCCAATGGGAACCTGGGGTATTCGTCGTATTTCGAGTTCACGGAATCCGAAGTGTAGGGCAGACTCTGGATAAACGCCAAGGCAAGGCTTACTTCGTCATACGAGTCGTATCCTTTTTGTGATGAGGCGTTCTTCAACTCGGCAGCCACTTCTTGCAGATATGGGTCATTCGTGGTAGTTAGAAAACCGTACCCAGAAGATTGATGGAGCAGCTTGGTAGTCACTGGCACCTTCTGATATGTTTCATACAAGGATTTTGGTATATCGAGGTTGAAGGTCCATTCGTAGCCTTGGTAGCTCCATTTGAATTCTTTGTGGTAGTAATCGATTTGGGCGCAAGCTTCAAAGGGACAACACAAGCTAAGCGATACTACTATAGCCAGAAAGGACGAGCAAACAGTAATTTGGAGCTTACTTCTCGGCAAATGGTTATCTCCTCGTCGTCCTGAACATTGTAGGAAGCTTAACTCTACTTTAATACCAGAAAACGCTTAATCAACCTTCTTCATATTCTTGAACTTGCGTTCGGAAAACCCAACGCGTCCAAAGCCATTACAACATCTTTCAAACATGACTTGCTGAGAATTTGATGGAAAACACAAACGTGTCGAAATTATCTGCCTGGTATTTAATGTGGAAAATTATCAGATATTTTTGGAATTTGAAAATCAGGTAGTTAAATGGTTTTTGCATTCTTCTGGGACAGTCGGTGGGGCATTCCCTAGATTGTCTTAAATACAAGAAACAAACAATAACCGAATCGCGAAATTAATGGGAGAAAGAGGAAAATGAAGAAACTAAGTAAAAATGATAGAATGATAGCTACCATCATTTTGATGTTTGCGCTACTTTCTTCAGCATTCTTTGTCTTCTCCAACATAACGACAGTCAAAGCCGTAACAACAACCATACCCAGCAACATGCTCCAATACGAAACCCCAGAGTACGGGGTTGATCCCGAAGGAACATCCTTCTCTGAAGGACCGGCACCCAATGCACCAAACATTAAATGGAAGATCCAAGTGCCTGGCGTCGCGGACTTCCCAATTGCCTTCAGCGGCTTGGTCTTCGTCCAACAACCTTATGTCTGCACTTACGCTTTTGATGGCGGATCTGGGAACCTTGCATGGAAAGTAATGGGAGCGACAGGCAGTATCTGCAAAATAGACGACAAATACATGGCTATAGGCAGCAGCTGCTATGAGACGGCTACAGGGACAAAAGTCTGGACTGGGCCTCCAGGGTTCAGTGCTTCTAAATCCACAAACGGTGCTGGATACGTTGCTGAACTGAAGATGTTTATTGACTACAACTACGGTTGGAACCTGCCGGATCCAAGCAAACCGCCAACACTGGCATGGAACCGAACATTAGAATACAACGTGGGCCATGGCTTCATAGTTGCCTACGGAGATGGTAAGATATTTGTCGGCGGCGAAGACGGCTTCATGAGAGGCATAGATGCAAAAACAGGTAAAGTCATTTGGGAATCACCTTCCACCTCTACAGCGCACAACTACGGTGGAGTCTACGTAAATGGCAAAGTGGTTCACGGCGGCCTTGACAACAATATGCACGCCTGGGAAGCAAATACGGGCCAACTTCTCTGGACTTACAACCCAGGCACCTGGTATGGTCAATGGGCCTCAGACGCGGGAGCGGCATACGGAATGATCTACGAGCACAACCAAGACAACTACCTATACGCGATAAATGCAAATACAGGGCAACTTGTGTGGCGCCAAAAAGGACCTGGCATCGGGTATTCAGGTTGCGTAGTAATAGCAGATGGAAAAGTCTACAGTCCTATGGGCGAGTACCAGTACCGGGACTTTGAAACAGGCGAATATGCCTATCCTGAATACAACTGTTACGATGCATATACAGGCAAACTGATATGGACTCTTCCCATGGAAAACGGAGCGGCCTATGAGGCACACGAGTGTATCGCATACGGCAATCTCTACGTAATCCCTATACCTGGAACACCCCAAGTGCCAGGAGTGTGGACCTATGGGACTCAGGCTCCAAGCCTAAGCGAGCTCTGGTGCATAAGCAGCGATGTGCAGGATTGGTCTATGTTCATGGCTGGACCTGAGCACTCCGCTGAAGGGGCAGGCCCCACAAATCTAGCGTTAAAATGGAAGTTCCAAGCGGGCGCGCAGATTGTTTCTCAGCCAACTTTGGTCAAGGGAGTGGCTTACTTTGGTTGCCTGGACGGCAGAATCTATGCAGTGGATGCTGAAACAGGAGCTAAGAAGTGGGACTTCAAGACCGGCTACCAGGTCGCATCGTCAGTTGCAGTGGTTAACGGCAAGGTATACACAGGTGCAGACGATGGCAACATCTATTGCCTAGACACAGCCACAGGGAGCCAACTGTGGAAAGTTGATGCAGGAGGCGTAACCAAGAATCTGCTAGGCTCCGGAACTTACCTGAACATTGCTCCGCCTGTAAGAAGCTCCCCGATGGTAGTAGGCGACAAAGTCTTCGTTGGCTCGCTTGACGGCAACTTATACTGTCTAAATGCCAACTCTGGAAACCAAGTATGGAAATTCTCCACAAACGGACCTATTCTTAGCCACGCCAACAATAGTGGACGGCAAAGTCTACTTCCCCTCATGCACTGGTGGATTCCCAATGCCTCTGCAGACACCAGCACCCAACGGCGACTTCTATTGCCTCAACGCTGACACTGGTTCAGTAGTATGGCACAAAGAGATTCCATACGTGCTAAACAGGACTTTGTTCCATGGAAACCATCTTCACGCGTCACCGACTGTGGCTCAAGGGATGGTCTTCGTGTCGAACGGCTTCTATTACAACTACGCACTCGATGCGGCTACAGGCGAAACCATTTGGACAATCACCCAACGTTTCAACAACGGCACATCCTCCCAAATCGGAGGTGTCATACAAATGAACGCGCCTCTCTACAAGTACGGCAGACTCTACTTCAATGACTTCTATGGAATTAGCTGCAAGAACGCCACAGACGGAACTGAGATCTGGCATAGTTATATTTCGCGGGAAAATCTTTGCCAGGGCTTAACTTACGCTTATGGCAGGGTTTACACGGTGACTGAATTCGGTGTTCTCTATGTTCTTGATGCTTTGACTGGAGAGAAGTTGTCGTATTACGAGTTTGGGGGTTATCAGATGCATGGTTCGCCTTCGCTCTACAACGGGAACTTGTACATAGGATGCAACGACTGGAACCTCTACTGTTTCGGAGAAGCCAGGTTAATGTCTGGCAACTCAGCGACGCCAACTCCAGGACAGACAAGCACGCCATCCGCAATCGTTACCCAATCCCCGCGCCCTAGTTCACAGACCCCGGCACTAGCAATACCTGCAGAAGCATTGTATGCAATAGGCATCATTGTAGTAGTGGTCATAGCTGCAATCGCCGCAGTAATGCTGAGAAGAAAACGAAAGTAGACAACACAAACAACCCTTTTCTTTTTTTCGACATTGAAGCGATAGTAAGTACTCGGCTGAGGGAGTTCTGGAAGACTATTACCCCGACTTGCTCTTTTGGTTTTGTCTTCTCTCCTATGTTAGATGTCCAGAGTCCCAGCAAACCCCCGGCCACATCTAAATGAACAACAAACGTTCTATTTTGCACATTACGCTGATTTTTAATTGCTCCATTATACGCTGTTGCCCATGGGGTTCCACTTGGAACATTTAAATACAACTATTAAACAGAAAGAAAGATCAAAGAAATTTTGGAGGATAAAAAATGAAACAAGGTAAGTCTCAAAGAAAAAAGACGCAGTCTGCTATTGCATTGGTTCTAATGCTGACTATTTCCGCGTTCATGGCTATTGTTCCTATGGCTAACGCTGCAGATGTTCCAACGTACGCTTTCCTTAATGTTGCGCCAGACCCTGTTGGTGTAGGCCAAAGCACAGTTGTTTCCTTCTGGCTTGACAAGGTCCCGCCAACAGCCGGAGTTGCAGATTGGGGTGACAGATGGCAAAGCTTGACTGTACTGGTTGAAAAACCCGACGGAACTTCTACGACCCTTGGTCCCTTCACTTCTGATCCTGTGGGAAGCATGTGGACATACTTTACCCCCGACCAGCTGGGCAAATATTATTTAACCCTTAACTTTCCGGGTCAGAGGGTAACAGGTCCAATGCTCACTGGTAGTGTTATTGACAACTACTATCAGCCGAGCACCAGCGCCAAAGTCCCACTTACGGTTCAGCAGGAGCAAATACAACCTTATCCAGCAGCTAAACTTCCAATGGGATCCTGGCAACGCCCCATCAACGCTCAAAATAGAGAGTGGGCGCAGATTTCCGGAGACTGGCTAATGACCTATTACGATTCCACCGGCAACAAGTTTAATCCTTACACCACAGCACCTGAGAGCGCTCACATACTATGGACAAAGCCACTGGCTATGGGAGGCCTAGCAGGCGGCATGTTCGGCGGTGAACCCTACTACACAGGGCTTAGCTATGAGAACAAATTCATTCCACCATTCATTCTAAACGGAAGACTATACTACAACACCCGACTAGGGTCATCCAGTTGGGAAGGGTTCGCCTGCGTCGATCTACGCACGGGACAAGAGCTTTGGTGGCAAAACTCAACCGCTACTGACAACACGGGCTTCGGAGGAGGAACCTTGACGTTGGGTCAGGTACTGAAGTATGAAACCCCTAACCAATTTGGCACGATACCGTACCTGTGGTCCTTAGGAACAACCTTCCACATGTATGACGCATACACAGGAAGACACATCCTAACAATTGACAACGTCAGCTACACGTTCGGCGGCTTTGGTCCTGACTACGGAACAGCTACCTTCGGTCCAAACGGCGAACTCCTGCTATACATCCTAGACGGAGTGAACAGCTGGCTTGCATTGTGGAATTCCACAAAAGCAATACCGCCGCCTGGAACTTTCGGTACGAACGCTTGGCAATGGAGACCTCAGTTTGGATCTGTACTTGACTGGAAACTCGGCTTACAATGGAACGTAACGACCCCAACTCACATCGGGCCATTCCCACAATCGATCACTACTAACAATGCAATTACTCCGCTTCTCGACTACAAATCAGGCATAATACTTGCTTTCACTGGCTCATTTCTGCTGGGAACAGCGACATCTTGGACAGAAATAGGCTACGACGCAAACACAGGCAAAGAGGTGTGGTCTCAAGAACGTACTTTCCCCAGTCAGCCAACACCGTGGGGAATTATGGGCGTTGCTGGTGAAGGAGTGTACTGCGAGTTTATACCCAATACGATGGAATGGTATGGCTACGACATCAAGACTGGAAACAAGTTATGGGGTCCAACTGAGCCCTATTCGAGAGCATTCGGCAGCTACGTCAACGCTCCAGGATCATGCATCGCATACGGCAAACTCTTCGCCGGAGACTTTGACGGAATGATACATGCTTATGACCTAAAGACCGGTACACACCTGTGGGACTTTAACACTCCAAGCATGGGTTTTGAAACCGCTTACGGCAATACACCCATAATGAGCACATCGGTTGCTGACGGAAAGCTCTATGTAACTACTGGCCACACTCATCTTAAGCCTCTTTACAGGGGCTCAGAACTGCACTGCCTGGACGCTGATACAGGAAAGGAAATATGGAAAGTATCCAATTTTGGTCTGAATTCGCCAGCTTTGATCGCAGACGGCTCCTTAGTAGTAGCCAACGGCTATGACAACTCAGTCTATTGCTTCGATAAGGGAACAACAGCCACCACAGTTTCAACACAATCCTTCGCTGCACAATTAGGCACTCCAGTCATAATTCAGGGCACTGTAACTGATCAGTCGCCTGGCCAGACAGCTATCGGCGTTCCCGCCGCAGGCACACCGGCAATCTCTGACTCAAGCATGACTGCGTGGATGGAATACCTGTACATGCAGCAAGAGAAACCTGCTGACGCAACAGGAGTCAAGGTTCATTTGACCGCTGTTGACCCCAATGGCAACTTCCAAGACATCGGCACGCCTACGAGTGACGCTTTAGGCAACTTCGCTGTTTCGTGGACGCCCCCGGTTCCTGGACAGTACACGGTGAAGGCTACATTTGATGGATCAGCATCCTACTACAGCAGTGAAGCAGGCATATCATTCATAGTTTCAAACGCAGCCTCCCCACAGACTACGGCAGACGAATCCCCCGAACCCGTGGGCATGTACATCATTGCAGCAACAGCCATAATCGTCATCGCCATCGCCATAGTCGCAGTACTACTCCTAAGAAAGAAAGCATAGCAACGAGAGAAATCATACCACCAACCTTTCCCTTTTTTGTTCAGGGAAAACAAGGAGGTAGAAATGAGGGGCTGAGTGGGCTCTGGAGTTCGATTACCCGACTTGCTCGTTGGGTTTTCATTCTTTTCTCCTATTAGCGGTCCAGAGCCCCAGCAAACCCTCGGCAAATCCCCCGAATCCAGGTTGTGACCGCGCTTTCGATGAAGCTTGTTTTTCATAAGAAGCTGAAGCCGTGAATTAGGGTGAGACTGTATGAGTTTCTTCATGGTGGCTTGACTTGTCAGTGGTAGCAACACTTGCATTTTTTTAAATACAACTAGCGAACAATAATCGAATCATGGAATTTTAAGGAGGAATAAAATAGAATGAAGAAACAAAAAAATAGAAAAATGATAACTACGGTCGTTTTGATGTTTGCGCTGCTCTCTTCAGCGTTCTTTGTCTTCTCCAACACAGCAACAGTCAAAGCACAAATAACATCAATCCCCAGTAACCTACTTCAATACGAATGGCCTGAGCCTTTTCACGACGCCCAACATACATATTTCAACCCTGGCCCAGCACCAAGCACAGCAAGCATCGCTTGGAAAGCACGCATTCCAGGCGTTAGCGGTTACATGGTAGCCATCAACGGCTTGGTCTTCGCCCAAGCCCGAGGAAGGACCTATGCTTTGGACGGAGGCACAGGAAACATAGTTTGGTCAAACAATGTAACTGGCAACATGCAGAAAATTGACTCGACCTACATGATGATAGGACGGAACTGCGTGAGAATAAGCGATGGGGGAATCGTGTGGACTACAACCCTTCCTATCTCGGGTCAAAGCTGGTCCACAGGCGTCGGCTATGTCCCTGAAGAGAAAATGTTTTTGGATGCACAGCACGGCATGAGCCTTCCTGACCCATCAAAACCACCAACGCTATATGGAACCTCACATCTCAGGCAAATATCCAGGTGGGCTATCCGATGTACGGTGACGGAAAACTCTTCATAGGGTCAAATGACGGCTTCCTAAGAGCCTACGAAGCAAAAACTGGAGCGCTCCTTTGGAAAGCGCCATCATCCAGCATGTTCTTCTACGGAATGAGCTACATCGATGGCAAAGTTGTTTTCGGCGGACTGGACAATAACATGCGAGCATGGGACGCAAACACAGGCAGACTGCTCTGGACCTATAACCCGCAAACTTGGTATGGACAATGGGCTATGGGCACTGCGGTAGCTTACGGAATGATCTATGAGCACAACCAAGATACCTATGTTTACGCCATAAACGCAACAACTGGTCAGTTGGTTTGGCGGGCAAAAGGACCTGGCATAGGCTATTCAAATACGCTTTCTGTTGGAGGCGGTAAAGTTTACATCCAAATGGGTGAATATCAGTACCGTGACTTTGAAACAGGCGAGTACGCATATCCCGAGTACGATTGCTACGATGCCTACACCGGGCAACTCCTTTGGAGCTTACCACTGGAAAACAGTTCACCAAACAATTATCAATGCGTTGCATACGGAAACCTATACCTGATACCTTCAACGGCATCGCCAATGGAGCCGGGAGTATGGAAATACACAGGTCAAGTCTCAGGGTCAGGTGTGACAATGGATGAGGTGTGGTGTATCGGCAGCACACCTAAAGACTGGTCTATGTTCATGGGCGATTCAACTCTATCAGGTGAAGGTGACGGTCCAACAAATTTGGCGCTTAAGTGGAAGTTCCAGACTAATGGTCAAATCTACTCGACGCCTGCCTTCTCTAACGGCGTAGGCTACTTTGGCTCAACAGACAGCAATATCTACGCTGTGGACGCCAACACAGGTATTCAGAAATGGGCTTTCAACACGACGTTTCCAGTGGTGTCTTCGCCTGCAGTTGTTAACGGTAAAGTCTACACTGGCGCTGACAGCGGCAGCATCTACTGCTTAGACGCAGCCACAGGTTCGCAGCTTTGGAAAACATTCGCGGGAGGCATAAGCAACAATGTTATTTGGAACAGCATAGCGGTTGTTCAGGTAAGAAGCTCGCCCATTGTTTACGGAGGTAAAGTCTACGTGGGCTCACTTGACGGTAACCTCTACTGCCTAGATGCAAACAGCGGAAATGTGCTCTGGAAGTATCAAACGAAAGGACCGATCTATGTAGCTCCAACCGTGGTCGGAAACGCAGTGTACTTCCCCTCAACAACAGGAGGTTACCCCATAGGTTGGGGTCCGACAGTAACTAACGGCACTCTATACAAGCTTGACGCCAACAGCGGAACCGTCATCTGGCAAAAGGACATTCCATATGTTACAAACGCAACTGGCGGTGCAGGCAACTTCTTCGTATCTTCAGTCGCATACGGCGATGGCGTGATCTTCATGCGCAACAGCTTCCTCAAAAACTACGCCATAAATGCAACAACTGGCGAGACCATTTGGGTGTACAGCGGAAAATTTAACCCAGGCACTCCAGGCCAAGCGGGAGGAGTTATTCAAATCAACGCTCCACTCTACAGATACGGCGCTATCTACATGAACGACTATTACGGTATAGTATGCTTGAACGCTGCTAACGGCTCAGAAGTGTGGTATAAGTGGACTTCAAGGGAAAACATCAGTCCTGCATTGGCTTATGCTTTTGGCAGAATCTACACCGTCAACGAAATCGGCGTCATGTACGTTCTTGACGCAGTAACAGGAAAAACACTATCGTACTACGACAACTTTGGCTACAGCCAGATGCACGCTGCGCCAGCATTGTACAATGGCAGCGTGTACGTGGGCGCTAATGATTTCAACCTGTATTGTCTTGGCGACGCCCGAATCATGTCTGCCCAGGCCGCCGTAGCTCCATCGCCATCTCCGGAACCAACAGCAACCCCAACACCAGTTACAACTCCAACACTAACTCCAGCACCAACAATCGTACCTACACCGATCCCGACTCCAATTCCAACACCAGTACCAACCATTCAGCCAACTCCAGTCGCTACTCCAACGCCAGAGCCGACAGCCACGCCAACCCCACCGACAACAGGATTTGCACTAGACACCACGGCGTACGCAGTGATCGGCGTAGTAGTTGTCGTACTGGCAGTCGCAGTCGCGGCAGCGCTTCTCAGAAAACGCAAATAGAAACCACAGCAAACACAACAATCTCCCTTTCCCTTTTTTGTTCAGGGAAACATAAGAGCAGAAGCAGATTGAGGGGGCTGAGAGGGCTCCGGTAGTGATTACCCGACTGCTCGTTGGGTTTCATCATTCTCTCTCCTATTGGGTTCCGGAGCCCCAGCAAACCCCTATTAAATTAAGTAGTGTGTGCATTCTTTGGGAAAGAAATCAAAATTTGAACTAAGAAAATTAGTCGGTCATAGTTTCTTGTCGTTGAAATATGTGTGCGCGCCAAAGCACACACGCCAAGCCACGTTGCCTGATTGTGCGCGCAATGCCAAAAAAAACTGCTAAAGATCCACAGACGGCTACATTGCACCTTGCTTCTTATGTCTTCGAAGGAAAATTAGCGATACCACAATTAATATGATCACCAACAGCACTATCACGATCCATGTTATCCCAATCATGGCACCCAAGACCTGTTCAGCAGTGTTGTAGGCGTCCTTAGCAACTTTAATCGTGAACTGATCTGCTTCTGGAGCGCCAGCTGCAACAACTATGTTCGCTTCACCATTCTGGTCAGTTATAGCCGTGTAGGTTCTGTCTGTAAACGTACCTTCCTGATGCACAATCACGTTCGCGTTCGGACATGGATCCCCATCGAAAGTGACAACGACATTAATGGTAGCCCTTAAACCAAAGTCGTCTACGCTGATGGTTGCTTCCTGTACGATTCTAGGGTCAACAGTAACGAGGTTGTAGTCTCCGCTTTTCAAGGGCATGTACATACGCTGGTACCTTCCAACAGGATCTGGAGCGGTGTAACTAAGGATCTTGCCGACGTATTGGAACGCCACATACTGGCCGCTCAACCCTAACTCGGAACCCACGGTGGCGCTTGGCACATTGACATTTAGGTTATGATAGACTGATGTTTCAGTGATGTTCACTTGGTCGTTGTGCGTGATGCTGCTTGTTTGATTCTGCCAATAATAGAGCGTCGTATCAAAATAGATGCTGTACGTGTCGTCGGACAAGTTGCTTATTCCAAAGGTTGTGTTCGTGGGAGTACAAAGCAGCGGTATTTGGTCAGGGTCATAGACTGCTAAGTTGACAAGTTTGAAGGGATAAGGTTGTGGATAAAGCGACAATGTGATGTTGCAGGTGATTATGCCGTAGGCATAGGTCCAATCGTTTAGGTCAGGGACATCAAACATGTAATCTTGATGTGGGCTTAGGGTTATGTAGTTGCGTTTAAAGACCCATGCACCGATGTATGGTGATGTAGGATTAGGAATGTTGCCTTCCTGCAACTTCAGAACCACTGAAGTGCCAGTCATAGCTGAATAGAAGACGGCTGCATAGCTAACATGCTCCATTTTAATGCGGTTGGCAGAAGATACACTGTATGGGTTAAATCGAGATCCGTTAATGTCAAGACTCACCAACTCTCCGAAGAATCCCCAGCTTACTGAGAATTGGTCAGCAGACAGTGTCGGTCGTGAACGCGATTGTGTGTTTTCGGTTGTTAATAACATCCGTGGCATAAGCAATACGAGTGTATGAGTTGCTGATATGCAGAAAGATTTCTTGCGTTTCAGTGGTAGGGTTGTTTAAGGTGAAGCTTTCGTTGGGAGTCCAAGCGCCAACAGTTCCGCCAAAAAGGTAGTTGTTAGTTTCGGTATACAGGTTCGTTTCTATTTCTTTTAGGAAACTGCTGTTTGTAGCGTTTATGCTAACATGTGTGCTTCTAAACTTAAAACCGTCAAGGGCTGTGGCGTTGAAGCTGACTGAGGCTCCAGGGTTTAGGAAGATGTGCTGTTCGGTAGATTCGAATTTGGTATACGTTATTGAAACTGATTTAGAGGCTGTATTTGACGGGCTAGAGTACGCAATTGCGGTGACAAGAACGGTCGAGGATAGGATAACCGTAATGAAGATTATGAAAAATAAGGCAGTTGGTTTCTTCAATTTTTCACCGCGTGAATTGCTGAAAGTGCAGCCACACGTATAATGATATTTCCGTAAATAAGCTAGTGCTATAGAATGACGAGATTGGAAAGTGCTTCTAATTATGGTTTAGGCAAGCAGAAGTTAATCACACTAAGCACGCTACAAAAACTACAGTCTAAAATTGGTTTAGCAAACCACCACTACAAGTGCAAGACTTCAAAGCTTTCATCGACCATTTCAGCAACCAAACACCTGTTACCTCTCCATAGCTTGCCCTGGCTGTAGAGAGAGCAGCCTTTGGAAAATTTTAAATGTTTTCTGCAGCCATATTAGATGAATTAGAAACCAAAAGGAGGATGAGAAGAATTAAGAAACTTGGTAAAAATGATAAAATGATAGTGACAGTCATTTTGATGTTTGCGCTGCTTTCTTCGGCCTTCTTTGTCTTCTCCAATACAAGCACAGTCAAAGCCCAATCGACAAGCATATCTAGCAACATGCTAAAATACGAATGGAAACAATTTGGCGCAGACTCGGCCTTTTCCTTTTATGGCGACGGGCCAGCTCCTAACGCCCCTAACATAAAATGGAAAGCTCAAATACCTGGCGCATCCAGCAGCCCCATTGCTTTTAACGGTCTAGTGTTCGTACAGGGCTCAGGAATGACCTATGCTCTCGACGGCGGTACAGGAAAAATAATCTGGAGTGCCAGACTATCAGGCAGCATTGCCAAACTTGATGACACCTACATGCTAGTCGGCAACAAAGGCGTTAAAATATCTGATGGAACCGTTGTTTGGACTGGCCCAGCAGACTTCAATTACGCTGCATCTTGGAGGCAAGTAGGTTATGTCCCAGAACTGAAGCTCGTAGTAGATAACTCGGGTAAGTGCGGTTGGGAGATTGCCGACCCGTCAAAATCACCAACGTTAAAGTGGAACAGAACAAGCGAACTTCTGGTCAGTGAAGTGTACACTTTTGCTTACGGCGATGGCAAGTTGTTTACTTCATGGGTAGACGGCTCACTCGTATGCGTCGATGCTCGCACTGGAAAAACTCTTTGGACAACATACTCAACGAACGTTCCAATCTACGGAGGCACCTATGTCAATGGCACATTCGTTCACGGAGGATTAAACAACAATATGCACTGTTGGAATGCAACCACAGGAAAGCTGCTATGGACATACAACCCTGGGACATGGTACGGAATGTGGGCAACCGCAAGCGGAGCTGCCTACGGCATGATTTACGAGCACAACCAAGATACCTACCTATATGCAATAAACGCAACAACTGGACAGATGGTTTGGCGAGCAAAAGGACCCGGGATCGGATATTCTGGATGCATAGTTATCGGTGACGGCAAAATCTATTCTCCGATGGGTGAAGCTCAATACCGCGATTTTGAAACTGGCGAATATGCCTACCCCGAATACAGCTGCTTTGACGCCTTTACCGGCGAGCTGTTGTGGTCCCTTCCAGTTGAGACTGGAGCAGGCACTAGCACGCACGAATGCATAGCCTATGGCAACCTCTACATTGTACCAACCAAAGGTACTCCGTCAAAGCCTGGTTATTGGGAATACGGAGGCGGAGGATCCCTGAATGAGGTTTGGTGTATAAGTAATGAAGCAAAAGACTGGCCAATGGCATATGCCGACCCCGCCCACTCTTCTGAGGGTGCTGGACCGACAAACCTGGTACCCAAATGGAAGTATCAAGCTGATGCGCCTATTGTATCGGCTGCAACCATAGTCGATGACGTAGCCTATTTTGGAACACTGGCAGGTTCCATCTATGCTGTTGATGTTAACACTCAGAAAAAGATATGGAACTTCTCAACCAAATATCAAATCCACTCGTCTCTGGCTGTAGTTGACGGAAAAGTGTTCACGGGCGCAGACGATGGCAGCATCTATTGCCTTAATTCAGCAACAGGGGGCAAAATCTGGGAAACCTACGCAGGGGGTCTAATGAAGAATCCACATGGCGGACGCGGCTTCATTAGCGCTGACAATACACGAAGTTCTCCAATTGTCTCGGGAGGCAGGGTCTACGTGGGGGCGCTGGATGGTTACCTGTATTGTCTTGATGCTAATTCAGGAACAGTAGCTTGGAAGTTTAATGCAGGTAACGGTGGAGGTATTCAATCAACGCCAACAATTGTTGACAGTGTGATTTATCTCCCGGCAAGTACACCTGCACCAAACGGCACGGTGTATAAGCTAGAATCTTAATGGCAACGTCATTTGGAAGAAAACGATTCCATACTTGATGAATGCAACTACAGGCGCAGGAAACTGGCTATCGGCTTCAGCGACGGTGGCGGATGGCAAGGTTTTCATACGCAACGGATTTAGACTAAACTACGCGTTGAACGCTACCACAGGAGACATAATGTGGACTTACGATGGAAGATATAACATTGGCACCCCGGGTCAACTTGGAGGCGTTGTTCAGTATATGCCGATGCTCTACAAGTACGGATTTGTGTACTTCAACGACTTTTACGGCATAACCTGCCTTAACGCAACGGATGGAAAAGAGTTCTGGCACTCATATCGCTCAAGAGAGAATCTAGCAAGCTGGTCTTCTTATGGATACCAAAGAATATACACTGTAACCGAGTTCGGATCCCTCTATGTCCTTGACGCTTTGACAGGAGACACACTCAGCTACTACGACTTTAACCCCGCAAGCCAGATGCGTTCGATGCCTGTACCTTACAATGGTAGCCTATACATTGGTACATTTGATGGGAGCCTTTACTGTTTTGGAGAAGCCCCCGCGGTCCAAGTTGCAGGTCCAGCAATGGCAACTACAACAACAGTGACAGTGACACCGAATTCCCAGATCCTTGGCAGACAGGTGGCATTCGGTGGCATGGTAGAAGCGCAGTCTACAGGCATCCCTGTTAAGGTGCATTTGACAGCAATCGATCCTAACGACAACTACCAAGATATAGCAACTCCCACATGCGATGAGAGCGGCTTCTACACAGCCAAATGGACGCCGCCTGTGCCGGGTGCATATGTCGTTACTGCGAAATTTGAGGGCGACCAATACTTCTCGGCGTCATCTGCAAAAGCCATGTTCGTCGTAAGCGATCCAGCAGCCACACAAGCAACCGTCTCTGTAGACGAAATTGTCAGAAGAGTGATCGCAGCCTTCCCAAGCATTCCTGCTGGAGTGTCAGCTGACGAAGTTGCCCAAAAAGTTGTGGCGAACCTTCCAGCCAACCCAACCGCTGACCAAATCGCTCAGGCGATAAGCAACCAACTCTCAGCAAAGCCAGCTTCCGTACCAGCAGAATACACCATAGCAGCCATTATCATCATATTAGTCGCGGTAATAGCTGCAGTTGCTAGGATTACAGGCGTCTACTTGATCAGAAAACGAAAGTAGAAAATCAATTCCCTTTCCCCTTTTTTGTTCAGGGGAAAAGCAGTAAGTGGAAAATTTGGGCTGAGTGGGCTCTGGGAACGATTACCCCATTGCTCGTTGGGTTTTCATTCTCTTCTTTCCTATTAGCGGTCCAGAGGGCCCAGCAAACCCATTAGAGCATGCGTCACCTCAATTATCAAAGTCTGCTGGAAGATAATTGATTTCCTGAAGGCCAGGGATTTATGTTGTCTTTCGCTATTTTTGGACAATTTGGTCCAAGAATGGAGGGGGTATATATAGACGCGAACCGTTAGGCACGCGCTTGTCCTTGTTGTTTGGATTTTTCCCAACCTTCACAACCGATCTGCTTCAAAAATGACACACACATATTCGGGGAACTTCCATGTCGTTCTGTCTTCGCTCAAATGATTTTTTCCCAGTATGGCTTCCAGATTCAGCGTACGTGGTGATTTCGACTTGTCCCTATAGTCTTAAATTTTAATCGATACTAACCTGTTTCCGTTAGCATGGTGCCTGAGGTTAGAATAACGCATGTTAGAGTCTTTTGATGAGTTTGCGTCTTCCGTAGTTCGCAAGAAGGATGAGTTAAAAGAGAAAGTGTTGAAAGGTACTCCAAACCCTTTACAGTAGAACAACTTCTAAAAGAAGAATTTGAATATGTTATGGATAAGGATGGCGTTAGCCTTTTCAGGAAGCTTAAGTAGTAGATTTGCGAGTGTAGTAATCCATCCAAAACCATGTTGCAGGGCTCGTCGTCTAGTACGGATTATGACACCGGCCTGCGGAGCCGGAGGTCTTGGGTTCAAATCCCAACGGGCCCGCCATCATTTTCCTATACTCAAGACAAAATTGGTCTTCGTGGGCGCTGCATCCTCTTTGCCAGCTTGACAAGAAAACTACTTATGGATATGGCAAAAGCTGGGAGCGCCGGCAACACATACCAGTGAAGTTTTGTTTGGGCGAAAGTAAACACCAGCAGCACAACAATTATCCAAGTTAAAACCAGTGTGTCTTCTTTTACGCGGTTAACAACCGAATTGAAGGTACAGAGTCCAACTGAGAAAGGCAGCAATACAACCCACAACAGGTTCTCATTGTTAACCAAATAATTGAAGTAGAACAAGTAACCTCCGGGGTGTCCTTCGAGGGGGCTGACTATCCGCGTGAGTCCTGTGTAGACGAAATAGCACTGCCAGAAGTCACCGTAAAAACGCTGGTCCATGTAAAGCAACCAAGGAATCAAAATCAACAGGGGGGTCCCCAAGAAGAATGCGGTTCGTTTGGTGAAGAGAAACTTAACGCTTCCTCTTGTTATTACTAGATAAGTGAGTATGATTAGGGGGATCAGCAGTGCTTGAACTAGCTTTGTTAGCAACGAGCACGCAAAAAACAGTCCACTCAGAACTGCATAGGTATTAACGTTCTTTGTGCCCTCACTTAAGACCATGAAGTATATGCTTGCTATGGTAAAGAAGACAAATGGCAGGTCCAGCATGGCATGGGTGGCGAATTCGTAGAAGGTTGCGAACGTGCCCAAAACCAAGGCTGACAAGATCCCCACGGGGGCATTGTAGAGTTTCTTTCCCAGAAAATAAACAAGCACTAGAGAGAACGCGCCGAAAACAGCACTCGGCAGCCTCGCAGCAAAGTTGTTGACACCGAAGACTTGGAACGATAGAGATATCAGCCACATAACAAGCGGTGGCTTGCCAGTCCAAATTGCATAATCACCAAACGCCCAGGGCGTCAAGTAATCTCCGTTTTTAACCATGTGATATGCCATTTGGGAGTAAGTTTGCTCGTCAGTTCCCCAAAGAAATCCAGTTCCCAAATTAAGGAGGAACAGCATCGAAGAAGCCAAAATACCAAAAACACATAGCGCATCAGCATGAGCGGAAAACCAAGACCTGCGCCTAGAATTTTCGGTGCCTTCGAGTTTTCGGTTATTTCGCCTCGTCGATTGAACAAAGCGCAGGAATGCAAGCACAGTCACGGTAGCCACAGAGCACGCAATGGCATCAAACACTATCGTTGTCCAAGGCAACAAATCATGAGAATCCAAAGGTGGAAGGTCTACAATCTCGCTTAAGGCAAGAGCGTAAACGTGGTAGTCATGGGAGCCGACGTAAAGGACGCCGTTCACGATTGTCGGCGAAGAATCGACATAGCACTCGGTTTCGTAACTCCACTTCTTTGCCCCCGTAGAGGCATTGAGGCAATAGATGTTGTAGTCTTCGGAGCCGACGAACACGTTGCCGTCTGAAACTGTAGGCGAAGACCAAACCCAATACCCGGTCGAGGTTTTCCATATCATGTTCCCGGTTGACGCGTTTAGGCAGTAGACGCTGTTGTCTTCCCCGCCGATGTAGACGCATCCGTAAGCGACGGCCGGAGAGGAAGCTACTGAATCTTCAGTTCGGAACTTCCATACTTCGTTGCCCGTGTATGCGTCCAAGCAGTACACGTAACCGGTGTATCCTCCTATGTAGACGCGGCGGTCGTACACAGTTGGAGAGTTGAGGTTGCTTCCCGTATGGCGTTGCCATATTTCGCTGCCGGTAGAAGCGTTAACAGCGTGAACAGAGTAATCTTCACAGGCAAAATGCACTATGCCGTTCGAAACTGCGGGTGATGAATGCACGCGGAACAGCGTCGGGTGTCTCCATATTGTCGTCCCGTCGGTAGCGTTAAGGCAGAAGAAATCCTGTGCCCCTGAACCTACATAGACGTGCGCATCCACGACTGCAGGGGAAGAACGCACCCAACCTCCAATCGCCGTCCTCCAAAGGAGCATTCCTGTGGCAGCGTTTAGACAGTAGACGTGGCCGTCGTCTGAGCCAATGTACACATGCTCGTTAGATATGGCTGGTGATGAGTTCACTTCACCTCCAGTCGAATAGTTCCACAAAAGTTCACCGTGAGAAGCATTAAGACAGTAAACATTTGTGTCTTTGCACCCGACAAAAACGTGCCCTTTGACTACTGCAGGGGATGACCAGACTGCCTGCCTCGTCTGCCAAGTCCACAGAAGCCTCGCCGAATTCGCCGGGCCGCTTCCACTTGCATAGCCACTGTGGCTTTGGTCCTTGCGGAACATAGGCCAGTCGTTGGCGCTGGAATCTGCGGTTGAGGCTGAAACTGTCGATATGGAGCACGATTGAAGAATAACAAGTAGCAGGAAGGGGACAATTAGCATGCGCCAGGGCTTTCTCATTGCTGTGTCCTTGCAAGAAACTGGATGTGCAACAGAACTAAATAAACCAAACCATAATCTAGATGGTCAGTAACTGTGGACACTTGAGAGTCAAGTTCCAGATTTCTTTCATAGAAGGATATGGAAAATTGTGCACCAGAGATGAATAAACAAGGAATTAGAAAGGGGTGCTTGTTCTACTCTCTGCTTGAAAGTATGGCAATGTAGTCTGCTGTGTCTGCACACATATCTGCAGCGTGTTCGATGAACTCGATTAAATCGTCAAAGATGACCATGGCACCGCAGTTAATCTCATCACCGTATTTCACAAACAATGCTTTGGCTTTCAAGTATTCTTGATCCAGCTCATGCTCCACATTCTCTACTTTTCTAGCTTCTGCAACTGCTTCAATTGGGTTCGACGAGATCTTTTCGATGCCACTACGCAACGCTTGAGCCGTCTCAACAAGTTTTCCCGTCATGAAAACTGTTTTCTTGCAGAGTTCCTCAGGAATCTTCGCCTCTCCCAGCATTTCTAGGCATCTTGCCGCGTCTTTGGTGTGGTCAGCCAATGTATCCAACCTTTTCACAAGGTGCAAAAGGTCTTCACGGTAATCAGCGACTAACGCTGCCCCTTTGCTTAGTTCCGTAAAAACGTCCGTGCGAAGCTTATCCACTTCTTCTTCTGCTTTGTACAAGTTCTGAACGTATTTTCCCATCTCAGCCAAGTTTCTATCTGCGAAGCTCTTCGTAGCTTTGTGTAGCAACGTTACCGTGTCGAAAGCTTTCGTTATTTGTTCATGCGCTAGCTCTAAGCCTTTTGTTCGACGACGTTTCTCAAACCAGTCGTAGCTTCTTCGTTCCACGGTCAAATCCCCCATAGCATTATTTCACGCAGTTCCCATATAACCCTTCTCTCAAATCTGCGACAGCCTACCGCTCCATATCCTTTCAATTTCCCCCAGCAAGCATCAAACGCTAAAAAGCAATAATGAGTTTTCAAAGTCAGTTGACATCTTTGGTTTTCCTTCGGAGATTTGCTCCTCTCAACCAGCTCGTGACTATCATATTGAAACTACACAAGTTGAAAAACCATGTTCTGTTGCCTCATGCTTGGTATTTTCCATTTAGCCCAACTTCTTTCACAAAAAATCCACGATTCCACGCTAGTTTAGTCCTGCCCAAATAGTGAACAGCATAAAACCGTAAAATGCAAAGTGAGAAATCGACGTTTGAACTTTTAGTTTTAGGCCTCAAGTACGAATTTCGCCAGTCTAACCTTATCCCCAAAGCTTTGCATCAACGTATTCGTCACTTTCACTTTCATTCCAAGCCGCTCAATCCGCTTCTTCTCAGAACCATCCACATTGTCAATTACAAAAACATCTAGAAAGTCCGCGTAAAGCTCAGCCACACCAAAACAGGAAACCTCACGTCCCAAACCGCGAAGCAGCTTGTCTGCAGGACCCTTCACGGGTGAACCCGCAACAATAGGGCTCACACCGACCTTTCTGGCTTTGCTCCGCTTCAAGGCATCACGGATTCCTTTTACGGAGAGAATTGTGCCTATGCTCACAACTGGATTGCTCGGGCAAACCACAATTGCCTCCGCGCTTTCTATAGCTTTCACCACCCCTTTGGCTGGTCTTGCGTTTTCTGCGCCAAAGAGTTCCACTCCCAATACCTCATCTTTTGCCCCTCTTTTCACCATATACTCCTCAAAATGCATCTTGCCCTCTTTCGTAAAGATTCTAGTCTCCAACTTGTCATCCGTCATCGGTAAAATCGTAGCCTCAACGCCTAGTGCTGCGCAGATTCTGGCGGTTACCTCCGTCAGTGTTTCCCCTCGCTTGAGCAGGTTTGTCCTGTAGATATGCGTGGCTAAATCTCGGTCTCCCAAGTTGAACCATTCAGAACCCGTAAACCTCCGCAAAGATTCAAGACAAGCAAACGTGTCCCCGCGGATTCCCCAACCTTTCTTTGTATTCACGATGTCCGCCAAAGAATAAGCAGCTATGTCCAAGTCAGGAGAAATGTGCAAGCCATGCAGCTCAATGTCGTCGCCTGTGTTCACGATTGCGGTCAGGTTTCTTGGGTCAGCAATCTTCGCTATGCCCACAAGGAGTTTTGCTGCACCCACGCCTCCCGCCAAAGCTGTAATCAAGAGTTTTGTGCCCCAAATTCACGTGGGATGCTGTTCTTGTTTTTCTGAAACCCAAGATTCTTGTTTCATGCCTGTTTCTGTGACGACTTGTTCCTTCTTGAAGACAGGCACTTCATGTTTGTAGCGTTCAACTGCTTCGCGCAAAACGTTAAAAACTTCGGGTCTATGAGATCCTGCAACTGAAACGTAGACTAAATCTTCGCCAACTTTGAATTCGCCCAGCAAATGGTGAATCTGCACGTCCACTATGCCCTTCTTTTCTTGGAGGTCACTGCTGATCTTCTCAAGAACCTCATTGGCTTTTTCCTCGTACGCTTCAAGCGTGATTTTCTGGACTTTCTGGCCTTCATTGTTTGCTCCCCGAACCACGCCGATAAACAGTGCAATGGCTCCCGTTTTTTCGTAGTCAGCGCTTTCCTTAATGCTGTTTATCAGATCTTGTAGGTTGAAGTTGCCCTTTTCATGAACGCCAGATTGATGAGTCACGATGTCACTTCCTGCTAATTTGTTAGAAGTCTCAAGTAAATAACAGATTCGCCCTTAGACAACAAATTGAGAGCAGAATGAAAAGGGAAAATAGGACAAGAAAGTATGTTTAAAGGTTAGAAATAAAACCTTTTGGACGGCAGTTTAGGCTTCTGCTTCTTCTTCAACTGGCGCTTCTGGTTCCCCAGCAGCTTCTGGCTTCGGCTGCTCCAATGGCTGTGAGATGAGCTTGGACTTGCGGATACCTACATGCCTCAATGGCGCAACGAGTTTGGCCTCATTGTAGATGTCTGAAGCGATTTTGCCCAGAACCATTTCCTGCACAAACTGGTCGAGCGTAAGTGTTGTGGCTTTGTCTTTGATGATTTTATCCATGATTTTGCGGATGGTTTTTTCCTGTGAGGTTTTAATTCTGGAAAGCGTTAGCGCGGAGACAGCAATGCGTAGTTTGTACCCGTCTTTGACTGCCACGTTGAAAAGTCCGTCTACTTTGGTGGTTCTTCTGCGCACGAGGCTTCGCAGGTAATCTCGGCTGTATTCGTGTCCTTTGAAGACTGTGCGTGCTGTTTTGCCTTCTATGGCGTTAACTTGGAAGAACAATTTCACATTCTGATGTGAAAAGTCACCTGTGATGTCGTATAGAGTGGCTTCTGAGACTCTGCTCATTAAGCGAGCGTCTTCTTCAGCTGGAACTGAGCCTAATTCCACGTTGCCGAAGTATGGTGGTGCAACAATCATGTACCATGTTTTGCTTCGCCATTTGTCGCGTACGTGCTTAGCGGATTTTGTTGACAAGTTAATCCTCCGATTGCGCCTTTAGCATTCTCAAGGAAATATAAAAGGGTTTAGAGTTTGATGCTTATTTTCTCTATATCCCCCATGTATTTTCGCAGGATTTTTGGCACAAGTATGGAACCATCTTCCTGCTGGTAGTTCTCAAGGATAGCGACGATGGTTCTACCCGTGGCTATAGCGGTGCTGTTGAGGGTGTTCAGAAAGCCCTTTGGTGCTGCGCCTTCTTTTTCGCGATACCTAATCCCTAAGCGTCTTGCTTGATAGTCGGTGCAGTTGCTGCAGCTGATAACTTCGCGGTAAACGCCCTGCGCTGGCATCCAAGCCTCGACATCGTATTTCTTGGCAGCAACTGTGCCAATATCACCTGTGCAGACGTTTACCATGCGATATGGGACTTCGAGCTTTTGGAAGATTTCTTCGGCGTTGGCTGCGAGTTCCTCATGCATTTTCCAGCTGTCTTCTGGCGTACAGAAGATGAACTGTTCAATCTTGTTGAATTGGTGCGTGCGAAATATGCCTCTCGTGTCCTTGCCGTGTGCACCTGCTTCTTTGCGGAAGCATGCACTGACACCTGCGAGCTTCAGTGGCAGGTTATCCTGTTTGATGACCTCGTTCATGTACATTGCTGCCATTGGGTGTTCGCTCGTGGCTATTAGGTAGAGGTCCTCGTTTTCGACTTTGTAGAGTACTTCTGCAAAGTCGCCCATGGCAGTTACGCCTTCGTACGGTTGGCGCTTCATAAGGTAAGGCGGCTCTATGAGCATGTAGCCTTTGTTATGGAGGGTTTCTATGGCGAAGTTCATAAGCGCATAGTCCAGAAGCACACCCAAACCTTTGAAGTAGAAGAATCTGGCCCCAGCAACTTTTCCAGCGCGTTCAATGTCCACTATGTCTAGGTTCAAAGCCAAGTCAATATGACTCTTGGGCGTAAAGCTGAACGCTGGGAGTTTTCCCCATTTTCTGACTTCAACGTTGTCGGCGTCACTTGTGCCGAAAGGAACCGTTTCATGCAGCAGGTTTGGCAAAGTCATGAGCAATTGGCGGGTTCGCTCTTCGATTTGCGCGACTTCTTTCTCGACGGCGGTGATTTCTATGTCCGTAGATTTGGCTTTCTGCACTTGGACTTGCGCTGGGACTTCTTGCTTGGCCTTCTTAAGAGTGGCGATTTCTTGCGTGCAGACTTTGCGGTTGTGGCGCAGTTCGTTAAGTTTGGTGAGGTCCAATCGCCATTTCTTGTCAGCTTCGATGAGTTCATCCAGCATGCTGAGGTTCTCTGGATTTCCTCTTTTATCCAAGTTGCTTCTGACGAGTTCTGGGCTTTCCCGGATAAGTTTGATGTCCAACATGTTAGTCACGAAGCCAACTCAATTTTGGGGGGCGCATGGTTATTTAACTTGCGATGGAATTTGCTGCTTGGAACTTTAGTACCCTTAATAGAGGCGCTATGCGGGCTGAAAAAGCGGCGAACTAGCACGCGTGTGACTGGCTTAACCTAAAAAAACGTGGTAAATGAAAGAAAGTTTGGTTTGAGGGAATTTGCTCTGTTTTGCCTTTTTTACTTTTTGAGCGTTATTTCCATTGTGGAGACCATTCTGGACTTAGTCTCTCCTTCACGCGGCGGCATCTCAGCGGTTCCTATGGCGATCTTAGTCACTTTGAGGTCTTTGACGAATCGGTTTCGGGCTATTTCAGCCACGTCGACTGCGGTGGTTATTGCTTGTCCTCGGGCTTTGAGCGTAATCTCTTTAGGTGCTCCTGAAGAGAGAGCCGTTATGATTGCCAGAACGTAGCTCATTGGTGGTTTGTTTCCAACGAAGATAACGTCTGCGTTTTCTGTCATTTCATTTACTCCTTTTGTCTAAGTGTAACGTTGCCGGGTGCTTTTGCGCCTGTCCTCGACAGATCGTTACTGGTTTCTAATATTTTGAAAATCTTCCTTATATCTCCATTGGGCAAACCTTTTGTGCTTAGGTGTTGTAGTTAATCGACCTTCATATGTGTTGTATCTTGAGCAATGCGCAGATGAAGGTCGCATGTTCCAAGTCACAGCAAAGGACACGAGTATTCACACGGAAGGCCAGACTTGGCTGCCCTTTTCCGCCCAGCTTTAATAGCAAGCGTTACCATACAAAAAAGAGAACCCCGCGATGCTCACCAAATTTAAGCAGAAAGTCCAGCAGTTACTTGTTTCCCAAGCCACAACCGTCCACAAGATAGGCTTGACACCTAACGGCGTCACCGCAATTGGTTTCGCCCTTTCCTCTTTGGCCGCAGTTGCGTACGCGTTGGTTTCGCAGACTCAGCCGTTGTGGCTTCTTGTTGCTGTAGCCCTGCTGATGGCTTCTGGGTTCTGTGACACCTTAGATGGTGCGTTGGCCCGAACTTTCCAGCAGGCCACGCCTTTCGGAGGGTTTCTAGATTCTCTGCTAGACCGTTATGCGGACGCATTTGTGCTGGCGGGGGTAATTATCAGCGGCGAAGGAATTATAATCAGCCCAACATTCAGCCTAGTTGCGGGGTTGGCGGCGTTGGCAAGTTCGTTTATGGTCAGTTACAGTCGCGCACGCGCCGAAGCAGCAGGCATTAAAATGGAGTCCGTCGGCATCGCTGAAAGACCTGAACGCATGATCGTTCTTGCTGGGGCGAGTTTGGCTGCAATTTTTTGGCTTCCCGCCTTAGGCATAGGCATAGTAATAATCGCGGTGCTTGCGACGGTCACAGTGCTGCAAAGGGGCATATACGCTTACAAATCGTTTGATAGAAAACGAAAAGTGTAGAAAACTAGGCGTGTATTGTTTCTGTCGCCCTTTAACGAAGCATTATATGTTGCAGCAATCTGTGTTTGTAGAGAAAAGGAAGCTCTAGTGTTGTAACTTAATATCTTCGTTTTGCCCGCGAATGCCTTTCGCTTTCAGCTCTGACGTTCACAATGCCTCGGTGGACAGCGCAGGATATGCAGTACCATTTAGTATCAACCCAGGATGCAATGTATGTTCCCTTTTGTCGTAGTTCTTTAGCTAGCTGAGGTTCAACGAATGACACTCGGCGTGTGGATCTTTTGGCTTTGTCTCTGGGCACTTGTTGTCCACAGTTTGCGCATTGGACAAGGCTGCTGCTGCCTTTGCTGCCTTTTGATCTTCCTCGGCTTTTTCGTTTAGACGGCAATTTGGTGGAACCTCTCTTGGTTCGTTACCACATTTTACTCACTCTGCTGCCTTATATATCTGCTCTATGACTTAGAGCAAAACCTTTGACAGATTTCAAGTTAATTTTTGGCATAAAACACTAGATTTTGGCGATTTTGCTAAGATCTGCGAACATGCGGTGAATGCCGCCGAATAAGCTGGCGTTTTGGGTTTGGCAAACTCTTAAATTGCCCATTCCCAATTGTTGATTTGAAGGTCCAAGCTCCATAAAGTCACCGAGGGTTGATTGCCATGTCTGAAATAGGTTTGAGAACAAAAATGCTCGTTAAAGACGTTATGAGCAGCCCAGTTGTAACCACCGACGAAGAAGCCCCGACGAACAAAATCGCCAAACTTATGGACGAAAACAAGCTAGGCTGCGTTATAGTGAGCAACAAAGATGGGAAACCTCTGGGCATAATCACGGAAAAGGACTTAGTGATTCGCGTTTTGGCTAAGAACCTTCAGCCTGACAGAGTCAAAGCGAAAGACATAATGACTGCTCCATTAGCCACCATCGAGCCTGAGGCAACTATAAACGATGCAGCTAGGCGAATGAGTCGACTAGACATCCGCAGGCTCGGAGTGGTCTACAAAGGTGACCTGATAGGTTTAGTCTCAAGCAAGGACATTATCGCCGTAGTTCCAGAACTTGTGGAAATGATTCAGGAGAAAACGCAAATAGAAAGCGGAGGCACCTCTGAAGGTGCAAGCGAAACACCTTTGTCTGGATACTGCGACCGATGTGGCGCTTACTCGGAAAACCTCCAAGAAGCAAATGGTCAGTACCTCTGCGAAGACTGTCGAATAGAAGTGGAACAGGAAAAGTAACCCCCAAAAACCCGCAATCCCTTCCAGTTGTTTTCAGTTTAAGACAAATAAGCCACTTCAACTCCTCTTAGTTTATCCTATAAAATGGAAGTGTCGCAACCGTGATTGTTGACTCCGTACTGACCAACGCTAGAGCCTACCTCAAAGACGAAATCGTAGAATGCAGTTTAGCCGTCGAAGAAGGCAAAATCCAGAAAATTGGAAAAGAAGTCCACATGCCCAGAGCTGACGAGAAAACTGATTTAAACGGGCTTCTGGTTCTGCCAGGCGTTATAGACTGCCACGTGCATTTGCGCGACGAGGAAAGAGCTTACAAAGAGACTTTCCAGACAGGAACTGCAGCTGCAGCGGCTGGTGGCGTCACCTCCGTGCTCGACATGCCTAACAACGCGCCAGTCACGATGAGCGTGGAGGCGCTAAGGAATCGCATGCAGCTTGCACAGCGACGGATCCTTGTGAACGTTGGCTTCCTCTCCGAGTTCCCGGCAAGCGCAGAGGAAACAGGCGCCATCGTTGCGGAGGGTGCTTTTGGTTTTAAGCTTTTCATGGCTAATCAGGTCGGGGGCTTAGACATCGACAACGATGAAGCGCTCAAGACCGCGTTCAAGCAGACTGCTGATTTGGGCTTGCCTGTTGCTGTCCACGCAGAAGATCACAGTTTGCTCAAGAGGTCTGTGGAGCGGATGAAGCTCGAGGCCCGTCACGACATGTCGGCTTTCCTGAGAGCTCACGATGACCGCGTGGAACTAGCTGCCGTGGAGCGTCTTCTCGAACTGACGAGCCACGTTGAAAAGATGCGTCTGCATTTTTGCCACGTTTCCACAAAGAAAGCTCTCGACGCAGTTGGGGAAGCCAAGAAATTGGGCAAAGCCTTCACCTGTGAAGTTACACCGCACCATTTGCTCCTCACAAAAGAAGACTATCCCAGCTTCGGAGCGATTGGTCTGACTATGCCCCCGCTGCGGATCAAAGAGAACGTCCAAGGTTTATGGAAGGCCTTAGTTGAAGGCACAGTGGATACGGTTGGCTCTGATCACGCCCCGCACTCGTTGGCGGAGAAAGACTCAGCCAGCATTTGGGAGGTGAAAGCGGGAATCCCAGGCTTGGAAACTATGCTTCCTCTAATCCTGACGATGGTGCACAAAGACCGACTTACGCTTTCGCGAGCCGTTGAGTTGATGTCGCAGAAGCCCGCTGAGGTCTTCGGCTTAGTAGATAGAGGATGCCTTAACGAGGGCAAAGCGGCAGATTTTGTAGTGGTCGATTTTAACCAGAAGTACCGGCTGAATGCTTCCGAGTTCAAATCAAAAGCCAAATTCTCGCCCTTTGACAAATGGGAAGTCCAAGGCAAACCAATGCGAACATACGTTAATGGTAGCCTGGTCATGGACGATGGCGAGATTGTGGCGAAGGCAGGAAATGGCGCCGTCATTCGGAGAACCCCATTTTGAAATTCATTTTGGACGGCATGCTGGGAAGGCTCGCTCGTTGGCTGCGCATGATGGGGCACGACACGAAGTACTCCAATGTTCTCAGAGACTTTGAACTGCTTGAAGTTGCGAAGAAGGAAGACCGCGTTCTGCTTACACGTGACTTCGCTTTGTACCAAAAAGCCGTAAGTAAAGGAATCCAAGCGTACTACGTTGAGGGCGAAACGGAGCCCCAGCGCCTTTCGGAGCTTGCAGCCCGCTTCGGCATGCCTTTAGTTATCTACATGCAAGTGTCGCGGTGTCCAAAATGCAACAATTCGTTGGTCTCTGTGTCTAAGAAGGAAATCGCGGACAATTTGGAGAAAAATACGTTTTTGCATTACGATGAGTTTTGGCGATGTCCCAACTGTGGTTCCGTTTACTGGCAGGGTGCTCACTGGACAAAGATTTGCGCCATAATAGACGAAGCAAAAGATAGACTGGACAAGAGTAGAAGTAGGCTTAGGCTTCTTAGCTGACCATCAACCATTTCAACGGAATATCTTGGTATGTTCCGTCGGGTAGCGTTCTGCGGACGGTCATTGGCAAGATGCCTTCTGAAAGCTCTTTGAGAGCAATTTCAATTGGGCTGTTTAAGCCTGTGCCGCCGCTGGACAGATTCTCATCTAAAGTAAGCAGAATTGGGGCGCCCATGGAAATCTGAAGCGATCTCGCACCGACGATTCTTGCTTTCTCGAACCGGGTTATTTTTGGTGGACCAACTTCGACTTTTTCTTGAGATGCTATTTTAGTAGCCTCCCATTCCCATGCCACCCATCCCCGCACCCGGAGGCATTCCACCTCCAGGAGGCATTGGTGGCGTCTTCATTTTCTGGGATGCTATGACGTCGTCGATCTTGACAATCATCATGGCAGCTTCAGCTGCGGACTTGATAATCTGCTTCTTGACAGCTAATGGCTCAAATACGCCTGCTTTGCTCATGTCCTGGACCTTGCCTGAGAGAACTTCGATTCCCGCCCAGGTTTCGCCTTTCTCGTGGCGAGCGCGGAGCTCTGAGAGTATGTCGATTGGGTCTAATCCAGCGTTTTCGCTCAAGGTTATGGCAATTACTTCCAAGGCTTCGGCGAACGCTTTGATGGCAAGCTGCTCTCTACCCGACTGTTTTTCTGCAAATTGCTTCAGCGTCTTCGACATTTCCATTTCAGGTGCGCTTCCGCCAGCCACGATTTTTGGCTCGAGGATGAGGTCTCGCACGACGCAGAGGGCATCATGAATTGAGCGTTCGGTTTCGGCGTTCATGCGCGGCGTAGAACCGCGGATAAGAATGGTGACTGCCTTGGGATGTTTGCAGCCTTCAATGAACGTCATCTTGTCCTCGGCTATCTTGCGTTCTTCCACAAGCGCCGCCTCACCCAAGTCTTTTGCTGTAAGGGCTTCGAGGTTGCTGACTATGTTACCTCCAGTCGCTTTTGCTAAGCGCTCCATGTCGGACTTCTTGGCTCTGCGGATAGCAGCAATGCCCTTTCGGGATAGGAAATGCTGCACCATGTCGTCTATGCCTTTTTGGCAGATGACGACGTTGGCGCCTACCGCAGCGATTTTGTCTGCCATGGCTTTTAGCATGCTTTCTTCTTGCTTTAGGAAAGCTTCGATCTGTTGTGGAGATTCGATGTTAAGTTTGCTATCGTACTCTGTCTTTTCAATTTCGAGTGCAGCATCGAGGAGTGCGATTTTGGCTTTTTCAACCCGTTTGGGCATGCCGCTGTGGACGATTTCCTTGTCTATCACAATGCCGTTGATGAGGCTCGTTTCCTTGAGGGATTCGCCCGTTTTCTTTTCTACCAAAACGTCGTCGACGTCTGCTTTGTAGCCGCCGTCTTCTTTCTCCGCGACCGCAAGCATCGCTTTGACGGCTATGTCTGCGAGGTACTCCTTGTATTCAGCTACAAGCTTGCTTGCCATGGACGTGACTGCGGCTTTCTTGAGGTAATCCTGCTTCTTTAGATCCACTGGTAAGGCGATTTTTTCTAGAACCTCAAGGGCTTTCTCCTGTGCCATCTTAAACCCATCAATGATTACGGTTGGGTGAATGTTCTTGTCCAGGAGTTCTTCGCTTTTGCTAAGGAGTTCGCCGGCGATTATAACTGCGGATGTGGTCCCGTCGCCTGCTTCGTTGTCCTGTGCCTTGGCGACTTCGACCAGCATTTTGGCTGCTGGGTTCTGTACATCCATCTCTTTTAGGATGGTTGCCCCGTCGCTGGTTATGGTTACGTCGCCGAAACTATCAGTAAGCATTTTATCCATACCCTTTGGGCCTAGGGCACTTCGGACGCTTTCTGCGACAATTTTAGCTGCGGTGATGTTTGTATGCTGGGCTTCTCTCCCGCGGCTGCGTGAGGAGCCTTCCTTTAATACGAGAACTGGTACACTACCAGATGGAGCATTTGAAGACAAAGTCGATAAACCCCTTTAATGCGAACAACAACAAAACGGCTTTAGCATATAAATTTTTCTAAGAGATGCTGAGTCTAACCATGCTTTACATGGGGCATTCTACATTATTTACCATATTTGTGCGCGTATGGGCATCAGATAGGGATCATTCGCTAGTAAACAGAAACTTTGGCAACACCCACAATCTTGAGTAGCTTGGGGATAAGTTCGCCTGGAATCTTTTTCTCTACAATCAAGGTGAGCTTAGGCTCGGGCGAAAGCTCCGGGTCGTCCACGATAGCTTGCCTGATGCTTAAGCCGCCTTTGGTGAGGACCATCGAAGAGTTAGCCAAGATGCCGTGTGCCCTAGCATTTGTGGGCGTAATTTCGACAACACCTAGGTTGAGGTGCTTAGCGATTTCTCTAAGCGAGTGACCCGCGGGACGGATCTCCTCGAATATGAGGCGGAGTTCACGGCTGTCTCCTATTGCCCCGACGGTTTCATTAACGGTGCGTCGATCTACACCTGCGACTCGCGCTATGCGGACGGGCGGGATTTCGATTTGGTTGAGGAAGATTTTTTGACCCTTGACGCTTAGGCCGTTTTCGACTAGGACGCGTGCGACTTTGAGCCTTTCTGGATACTCTTCAAAGTGCCTTTTGATATTGGTCCACATACCGTTGCTGCCTCCTGTACATTTATGTACAGTAACGTATAAATATGTTCCCGTAACTTTTCGTTAGCAACCATCGTACAATATCAAGGTGAAAAAATGGTCAAACCTCAAAACCAAGACTATTACGTCACATTACCCATAGATGAAACCCCAACCTCATGGTACAACATCCAAGCAGACCTCCCAGAACCTATCCCGCCGCCACTCGACCCCGTAACCAAGGACCCCATAAACCCAGCCAAGCTGTTCCGCATCTTCGCCAAAGAACTTGTCATGCAGGAAATGTCCCCCGAACGCTACATTAAAATCCCCGACGAGGTCTACGACGCCTACATCCGGCTGCCAAGGCCTTCTCCGCTTTTCCGGGCCAAACGACTCGAGAAGTTCTTGGGCACACCCGCAGAAATCTACTTCAAATGCGAACAGTTCAGCCCAGCTGGAAGCCACAAAACCAACTCAGCCATACCCCAAGCTTACTACAACATGAAGGAAGGAACTACTCGCCTCGTAACTGAAACAGGAGCAGGTCAATGGGGAACCGCACTCGCTTATTCGGCTAAGATGTTCGGTTTGAAATGCCGCATCTACATGGTCCGCGCCAGCTACAACCAGAAGCCCGGCAGGCGCATAATAGCGCAGACCTACGGCGCCGAAATGTTCGCCTCTCCAAGTAGCAACACTGAATTCGGCAAGAAACTCCTCAAAGAAAACCCCAACCATAACGGGTCATTGGGTATCGCCATTAGCGAAGCTGTTGAAGACGTCCTCACAGATGAGCACGCAAGGTACACGCTCGGCTCTGTTCTAAACCATGTTTGCATGCATCAAACCATCATTGGACAGGAAGCCATGAAGCAATTTGACCTCATAGACAGGAAACCCGACGTCGTCATCGGCTGCGTCGGGGGCGGTTCCAACTTCGCAGGATTCAGCTTCCCATTCATGGCAGATAAACTCAAGGGTAAATCGGACACCGAATTCATCGCGTGCGAATCCAAAGCCGTTCCTCACACGACACGCGGAGTCTACACATACGACTACGGCGACACCGCAGCAACAGCCCCAATCGTAAAAATGCTCACTCTCGGACACAACTACAGCTGTCCACCCATTCACGCAGGCGGACTCCGGTACCACGGCATGTCCCCACTCATGAGCTACCTCATCTACAAAGGCTACATGAAATCCGTCGCCTATCACCAGAAAGAAATCTTCCAAGCTGCGCAGACTCTTGCACAGACGGAAGGCTTCATCATAGCGCCGGAAACCGCCCACGCCCTCAAATGCACCATGGACAAAGCGTTGGAATGTAAGAAGACGGGCCAGAAGAAGATCTTAGCCATGAACTACAGCGGACACGGCCTGCTAGACTTGTCAGCATATGAGCAATACTTTAGCGGCGGCCTCGTGGATTACGAGCCTGAATCAATCTCGGTTCCCCTCTTCAAGAAGTAAGAGCGCCGAGCAACCAATTATTCTCTCTTTCCTTTTTGTTGATTTGGAGTTAAATTGAAATAGCGTGGCTCTGAATTATCTTACATTCCTGAGGCATAAGCTTGATACCCATTAACATGCCCAAAATTGGCGAAGAAGAAATCCAAGCCGTCATCAAAGTCATGCGCAGCGGCTACCTCACCAGCGGCCTAGGCGCAGGACCAGAAGTCACAAAGTTCGAGACCAACTTCGCAAAGTTCGCTGGAGCCAAGCATGCCATTGCAGTGAACACGGGCACCGCTGCTCTGCACGCAGCAATAGCGGCAGTCGGCATCAAATCCGGTGACGAGGTAATCTTGCCAAGCTTCACGTTTGTCGCCACGGCTGAGGCAGTGGTTTTGGCAGGGGGAAAGCCCGTTTTTGTGGACATCGACCCAGAAACATATAACTTGTCGCCAGAGGCTGTCGAAAAAAACATTACAAAGAAGACCAAAGCCATCGTGCCAGTTGATCTCTACGGGTTATCAGCCGACATGAAGTCCATCCGAGAAATCGCAAACAAAAACTCTTTGGCTGTAGTTGAGGACGCCGCGCAGGCTGCTGGCTTAAGCTACGAGGGCAAACCCCCCGGCTCATTGGCGGACGCGGCGTGCTGGAGTCTATATGCAAGCAAGAACATAACCACGGGCGAAGGCGGCGTCGTCACCACAAACGACACCAAAATCGCTGAAGTCACTCGCATGGTGCGGACGCACGGAGAAAAAGCCAAATATGCCTCAGAAATACTGGGCAACAACTACCGCATGTCCGAAATCCAAGCCGCCATCGGCACGGCTCAGCTGGAGAAGCTGGCTGAGTTCGTTGCAAAAAGACATGCAAACGCGCACAAACTAACAGAAGTCCTCTCAGAAAGCCAAAGGCTTTGCCTGCCCTCCGAGCCGGAAGGCGGAAAACACAGCTGGTACCTCTACACGGCACGAATCTACAAAGGCGAAAAAAGTGAACGTGACAACCTTCTAGAACAGCTGCACCAGAAAGGCATCGGCGCGGAAGCCTACTACGTGAACCCAGTGCACCAGATGCCGTATTATCGCAAAAACTTCGGCGTCAAACGACTTCCCGAAACTGAGAAGGCAGCTAAACAAGTGTTCTCGTTGCCGATTCACCCAGGGGTGACCGGAGAGCAGATAGAATTCATAGGCAAAACGGTTCTGCAGCTATTGCTTTAGCCATTTTTATGCACAGCCAAAGTTTATATCGGCTGCTACACATATCGACCTGAGTCGCGTTACTCAAATCGGCAAGATATCTGTGAGAGTTAAACAAGGACTAGCGGTATTAGGACCCGTCTGCATGGAACAAATCCTAAATGGATTTCTTGAGAAGAGAGGCGAAAGACTTGAGTACTAACCCAGAAGATGTTTCCCGCATAAAGGTAAAGTTCCTCATTGAAGGCCTTGGTGAAGCTGAAGGCGAACTCGTCCGTTTCATGGCGCCCCGAACTGTTGAAACCATCGTCCGCCGAATGCCCTTAGAAGGACGCGCTGCCCTTTGGAAAGAAGAGATTTACTTCGAAATCCCCATAAAAATGGGCGAGGAGAAAGCTAAACCAACTGTGGAGACAGGCGCCATCACATTTTGGCCCATGGGAAGCGCGCTGTGCATATTCTACGGCAACTCGCAGCCCTACAGTCCCGTGAGCATTCTTGGTAAAATAACAAAAAACCTTGAAGTTTTCAAGTTGGTAAAAAGTGGTACCCGCATCCGCTTGGAACCGCTAGAAAGCCAGTGAGCTTTCTCGCCACATTTCCAGTAGTCGCTCGCACTCCGCCTTTATTCTTTCGTCAGCGGATTTGGCTTTGAGGATTTCGAGGAATTCTATGCGTTTTTGAACAGTGCGTTTCTCTGAGGCGCCGCCATAGTAAAGTTCGCCCTCCAGGTACTCTTTCATATGGTGAGCCTTCTGCACCAAAAGACTCGCGAAATCCACGGCGTTATCTACCGCGAATTTATTTGCCCAAATGGAGACTTCAGTCTCGCGCAGCTGAGTTAATCCGTCAATCTCCTTGATATGCCGTAAATAGGTTCTTAGAAAATCGTAGCAGCCAGCCGTCTTCGCCAGCTCCAACGCCTCGTTAACTTTCGAGAGGAAGTCGTCATCTCCGCTGGCTGTCAACTGATGCTTGTAGCCTTGATCTATGAGGTGTCTGGCTTCTTTGTGTTCCTTCTTCGTGTAGACTCTTTCTGGAAACTCCACTGGCAATCTGCTCCTCGCTTGGGTTGAGAAAATAAACTGTTGGCTGCGCAGAAAATTACGCGCAGGGTTTGTAGACCTTTATGTTGTGGTTGCCTGAAACCAGCTGAACGGCGCCGTTCTGCTCAAGTTGAGCGAGGAACTGCTTCGCCGCGCTTATGCGCACGTTGTACTTTGTAGAGACGGCGTAAGGTGTCAGGACAGGCATCTTTTTGATTTCAGCGACGATTTTGTCGTTTTTTGCGTCTGGCGGAATCACGTTAATGTTTGTTCGTTTCTTTTCCGGCGCACCCGCTTTCTTACCGTCTTTCTTCTCTTTTGCGGCTTTTGCTTCGTCTTCTTTGCCTTGCTGGCGTTCCATCTGTTTTAGTCCGAGCTTCTTTTTTCCACCCATGAATATCACTTGCGTTCCTGTTCTAGATTACCTGGCTTATTTCAACCTTATGTTTTTGCTGCCACTCTTTGATTGGGATGCCAAGTTTCTTTTCAACTTCAGGTCGGTGGATGCTGTTCATAGTGCAGAACGGTATGATGCGGCCATCTGGCACAGCGTAGTGGATGACGCAGCGTTGCACGCGTTCCAGGTCAAAGTTGTAGGGATCCATGAAATGCATGGAGCTGACCATTAGCACGTTGCGTATGAAATCGCCGAGGCTCTTGTAGTCGCCTTCCATCAGCACGCGGAGCACGTACTTGCGGAGAAAGCTGAACTTCATGTGCCGCGCTGCCCCTAAAAGGCGCAGTTTGGCTTTGCTCTTGCTGCCTTTCGAGGCGTCTTCGTAAACTTTCTGGAGGCTCTTTCGGAATTTCTCGATGTTTCCGTACTGTGTGACAGGCGTAATCTTGCCGTTTTCCACGATTACAAACGTTGCCATGCCACAGTGTGGATGTGTTGTGAACTCTACATACCGCTTATCTTTCAAGGCGCCCACAGCTTTGGAGACTGGCACGACGACTGGGACTGGGTAGAAGTCTGAGACTTTGATATTTCCCTCCGTCTGCTCCTCAAGCAGCCGCATGAAGTCGGGTATGGTTATGCGCATTTTCTCTCTGTCCTGCTGAGGTAGTCTGCCGCAGAGCGAAACAGGTTGAACGTTTACACATCTGATGACATCGCTGTTTTTCGCAGCGAACTTTACGATCTCGCCCAGCTGTTGATCATTTACGCCTTTGACTAGGGTGACGACGAGCACCACGCTGTCACATCCTGCCGCGCGAAGGTTTTCGATGGCTTTCATTTTTATGTCAAGCAGATCCACACCGCGGATGAACTTGTAAACATCCGGGGTTAACCCATCGAACTGCAGGTAAAACGTGCTAACGCCTGCTTGCTTAAGCTGACGGATATACTCAACATCTTGGGAGATGCGCAAGCCGTTGGTGTTGACTTCGACGTGACGAAAACCCAGTTCCTTGGCCTTACGGACCATGTCAAGAAGGTCTTTGCGGATAGTCGGCTCTCCACCGCTAAACTGCAGCGCCGTCGCGGGTACGGGTTTGTTAGCGCGCAGGTTCTCCAACATGCCCGTAACCTGCTCCATCGTGGGTTCATACACGTACCCTGCGTAGTTCGCGTTAGCGAAACATACGGGACATTTGAGGTTACATCGGTTAGTAACGTCGATGATAGCGAGTGCAGTGTGGCTCTTGTGCTCTGGGCAGATGCCGCAGTCGTAGGGGCATCCCTTGGATTTTTGTGTTCGAGGATTCTCTACTCCGTCTCCGTCGTAGCGAAACTTCTCCGCCCGCACATACTGTTCATAATCGGACCAGTAGAGTTCTTGGAACGGGCCATGCGTGGGACACGTTTTCTCAATGAAGACTTTGCCACCGTCCTCGTAAATCTCCGCGTCTAATGCTTGGAGGCATTCAGGACAGATGGATTTGGTGGTTTTGATATGATTCATGTTTTTCACTATGCTTGCATGACTTAGATTTCGAAGTGCTTAAGAGCCGTTGACCACATAATAATGTTTCCAAACCATTCCACCGGTGAATAAGGGGTAAACAACTGCATGTCGCTAGATGAGAACACGCATGAAGTACTCCGCGAAATGGGCTTGAACGCATATGAAATAGATGCTTACTTTGCGCTGCTCAGAAGAGGTCAGCTCACCGCCATGGAGACTAGCTGCGAAGCCAAAGTGCCCTACAGCAAAATCTACGAAGTTCTAAACTCGCTTAAAGAGAAAAGCTGGATTAAGAGCTCAGAGACACGTCCCTTCAAGTATTTCCCCGTTCCGCCACTGGAAGCTACTGCTAGCGCCAAGTTGCGGCTTGAAGATAGGTACTTGGGCTGGGAGCAAACGGTCGCAGAGACTCTGCAGCCATTGTATGAGAAACGGGAGCTTGTGGAGCGCCCTGACATCCTGATCCTGCATGGGTCGCAGGCGGTTCTGACGAAGTTAGAGGAGGTCCTCAAAAAAGCCAACAAAGAAGTTATGATAGCTGCACCTGTATTCGCCAAACCAATTATAACGTCGGCAGAACACTTCCTTGCGGGTTTGAAGAAGAACGTAAACGTGAAGCTAATGGCTGCGGGAAAAAGTGGCGACTGGAAAGCCCTCAAAAAAGTCGCGGGCATAAATGAGCTACACGTTCGTGACCACATGTTCGGCGGCGGCGTCATTGCTGACGGCAAAGAAGCCATGCTGTTCCTTGGCGAAGACAAGCCGAGCTTAGTCATTTGGAGTAGCCATGTGGGCTTGGTTGGGTTTGCACGGGAGTATTTTCAGTTCCTATGGGATTCTTCGGCAACTGCTTAAAGCGTCAGAAAGGCGATTTTCATCAATCTCTTGGATGAGGCTTCTTTTTGTTTTCGTGACTTTTTGCGGTGGTTATAAATATCAAAAGGTGGCATAGCGAAGGACGCAAAAACTCAAAGGAGAATAAAGAATGAAGATTAGGAAACTCTTTACAAGTATTGTCATACTCTTGATGCTTTCGATGAGTCTCGTTGCAGTTCTTCCTACCGCTAACGCACACAGCCCTGCATGGAACATTCCTACCTACGCTTACATCAGCGCATCTCCAAACCCGGTCGGCGTTGGCCAGACATTGGCGGTTAGCTTCTGGCTGAACCCGCTATCACCAACTGCGAACGGAATATACGGGGACAACTGGGAATTTACGTTGGAAGTCACGGATCCATCTGGAACAGTCAGGAACTTGGGTGAATTCGTTTCCAACCCGACTGCTTGGGCCTTCACCTCATTCACTCCCGACATGATTGGCACCTATAAGTTCAAAATGACTTTCGCAGGTCAAACTTTGGTTAATGCTAATCCTCCGCCTATTCCTTCAATTTTCAGCACAACCCCATTCGTGGGCGACTACTATGAACCCAGTAGCAGCACAGTGTCTGTAGTTGTTCAACAGCAGGCAATATCTCCGTTAGCTCAGACTCCACTTCCTAACGGTTACTGGCAGCGACCAATAAACGCCCAGAACCATGATTGGCACCAAATTGCTGGTAACTGGCTCTACGGAACATACAGTTCGACAAGCAACTTTAACCCGTACTCCAAAGCTCCAAACACTCCACACATCGTGTGGACAAAACCACTTATGTTCGGAGGCCAGATTGGAGGCGAATATGGAGGCGACCCCATGAGCAACTACTACACTGGCAAACTTTACGAAGGAGCATTCACGCCACCCATCATAATGAATGGAGTGCTATACTACAACGAAGGACAAGCAACAGCTCCCAGACTCGGCTTCTACGCCGTAGACTTACGCACTGGAGAAACCTTGTGGTGGAAGAACAGCACAGGCCCAATCCAAATTGGTGCACAAACCTCCGCTCACATAGGCGCCACAGACATACCTTGGCAGTATCCTCAGCTCAAATTCGGGCAAATCTACAAGTACTACTCTCCAAATCAGCAAGGTGCAATTCCATACCTCTGGGAAAACTATGTCTCGCAAGAACCAGCCACCTACAAATACACAATGAGCAACGGCACCGAACTCTCTTTCAACTCTCCAAAAGGCTCTAACATCTGGCAAATGCTCGACGCCTTCAATGGAAACTGGATATGCAGTATAGCCAACGTGCCCTCAGGCTCAATCATGTATGGTGAGGATGGAAGTATACTAGTCTATACTCTAAACGCAGCAGCGAAGACGCTGACACTCTGGAACTCAAGCAAGGCCTTGGAGTACCCCAACAATAACTTGAACCACTTGTCAACAGGAGAAGCTTTCTACTGGATGTGGAGACCACCTGTAGGTCGTACCGTTAATGCTATCAATGGATTCGAATGGAATGTGACTTTCCCAACAACCTACGCAGGTGAAGTTCTCTCATGCATCAGCCCCGACGTGTTAATCGCCACGACAGGAAACATGCAGGTACCGCAAAACTGGCAGATGGAAATCGGCATCAACGCTAAAACCGGCGAGCAGATGTGGGTACAAAACAGAAGTCTTCCAGTCGGCTCCACTTCATACGCCCTGATGGGCATCATAGGCAACGGAGTCTATGGAGAATTCCATTTGGGCTCAATGGAATGGTACGGCTTCAGCGCATATACAGGCGAACAACTCTGGGGGCCATCCGAGCAGTTCCCGAACCCATGGGGCTCTCAACCATCAACACCTCCGAGATACGAGACCAATGCATACGGCAACATCTACCAGCTATGCATGGACGGAATCCACGCAATTCGCATGTCTGATGGAAAAGTCCTGTGGAATTTCGAAGCGCCATCAAGTGGCGTTGAAACCAGCACTCCAACATATCCATTCATGCAGTCAGCCATGGTCGTTGCCGACAACAAAGTCTTCGCAGCCTCAAGCATACAGTACGGTGACCCACTATACCGAGGCGCAGAATTGTACGCCATCAACGCGCAATCTGGACAGCAACTTTGGAGCATGAACGGATTCTTCACGTCTGGCATGGCAGTTGCCGAGGGGTATCTGGTCGGCTTCAACGGATACGACAACCAAATCTATTGTTTCGGTAGAGGACAATCAGCCACTTCAGTATCAGCAACACCGGGCGTAGGAAACGTTGTAACACTCCAAGGAACCGTCACAGATCAGTCTCCAGGCAAGACCAGCTTGGGCATACCCGCAGCAGGAACACCCGCGATAGCAGATGACTTCATGGGTGATTGGATGGCGTATCTCTATGAACAGCAAGCACCGCCGCAGAATGCTAAAGGGGTATCATTGACGCTTTATGCCACAGACTCAAGCGGCACAACCACAACAATAGGAACAACCAGCACGGACATAGCAGGCCATTACGCGGTTTCATGGACTCCCTCATCCAATGGAGTATACACTGTCAAAGCAGCCTTCGACGGAACGGAATCATACTTTGCATCAACAGCAGAAACCAGTATCGCAGTCAGCACAGCGTCAACAGCAACGACAGCCAACACAGTAAACGCAGTCTCGCCTGAAATCTTCTACGCGGTCTCAGCAATTCTAGTTGTACTAATCCTTGTTGTTGCCTTTCTAGTGCTCAGGAAAAAATAGATCCCCCTTTTCCTTTTTCTTTTTTGTAGACTAGAAAAACAAGTATGTGAGAAGCAGAATTGGGTAGAAACCATACCAGATAAGCACGATTTTCATATAATCTTCTAGTGCTGCTGCAAAGTCCCAACAATCCCGTTCGGAACAAAAGTAGAAAGCTCCACTTTTCTGTGTTCCATAGCTAGGCTGAATGTTGCTCCTAGTAGTTATTAGCTAGCAAGAAACAAAAAAGGAGAGGAAAGGGGAAGCTATGATTAGATTATTTGCCCATAATTTTTCTAGCTGCGATTTCGATGTCTTCTGATTTGATGGTTTTGCGTCCTGCGTGCATTGCAAAGTCTAAAGCTTCCTTGGCGATTTTCACGCCGATTTCCTCTAAGGCTTTCGCGAGTTCTTTAGCTGCGGCTTCACTGACTCTGTCAGCGCCCGCTTTTTTGCACAACCTGTGCATTGGAGCTACTGCTAATTCTAAATCGGCCATAAAGACCCTCAACAGCCTCTTTTTCTGATTAAGGCAATATTTAACCTTTTTTATCGCTAACTTCTCTAAAACAACGAGCAACATCCATTTGCACACGCAAAAAACAGAAAAATATTAAAATGCCCTACGCAGGTATATTCCCGCTTAGGTTCCACCACAATGAAGATAGTCGACGCACACGTACATCTTTCTGACAAAGAATACGCAGGGTACACGGACATGCTGGTTGAAGACGCCAAAAACGCAGGCGCCCTCGCGTTGGTTTCAAATGCCATGGACTATGAATCCTGCGTGAGCGTTTTGAAGCTTAAACAGCAACACCCAGAGCTGATTCACACGGCGCTGGGTATTCACCCGTGGAACGTGAACGTACTTAAAGAAAGCGAACTTGAAAACACAACAAAACTCATCACCGATGAACACGGGAAAGGCAACGTTTTGGCGATAGGTGAAATCGGCTTAGACTGTAAGTACGAAGCCAGCTGGAGCCAGCAGCTACTCGTATTCGACAAGATGCTGCGTCTCGCGGAGAAGCTAAAGTTGCCAGTTATCATCCATTCGAGAGGAACAACCGCATTCATCGTCGACATGCTGCCCTCCTACAACCTCAAACGCGTGCTGCTCCACTGGTTCAGCCACCCCATGACCGCACTTCAGCAAGCCATAGGCCACGGCTACTACATCACCGAGGGTCCGCCAGCTGTTTACTCGAACGGAATTCGAGACGTCATCTTAAACACTCCGCTGACTAACCTGCTCACAGAAACCGATGGACCTGTACTTTTCAGGAAAGCGCCTTTCAACGGGCAAATGACACGGCCGTCCTTCATCCGCGAGGTAGTATGTGCTGTAGCCGACCTTAAGCAGATTCCTGCGGAAGACGCCGCCGACCAAATAACTCGGAATTTTGAGGACTTCTTCAGCCTAAAGCTGTCTTAAACTGAGCCTATGTCGTGGGTTTTTGAATCAAACCCATGGCGTGAGGCGCAACCTTAAATTAAGCCCCGCTCTATTGAGAATTTGCTTTTACGCTTAACAGCGTTAAAGGAAAACAGTTTCACGGTACATTGGAGGAACAAACATGGGAAAAGTTAAGACTGAACAGGTAAAGCGCTTGGCCAAAGAGCTAATCGCAAAGTTTCCTGACAAATTCGACACAAACTTCGACGATAATAAGCACATGGTACATGAACTCACCATAGGCGCAACCACCCGAGTCCGCAACCAAGTCGCAGGCTACATCACCCGCACGTGCACGCTAAACCAGCGAGGCATCCCCGAGCAGGAAGAAGAAGACATCGACGACCCCGAATCCTAATCCCTATTTCCGACTGGAACCGAGCCATGATGGATGAGTACAGGCGCGGGTGGGCGCACCGATACCTTCGCGAAGCCAAAGCTGAACTGGAAGCAGCACGAAAAATTCCGTACATGGCGCCCAGCTTGCTTTTGGAAGCTATCCGCAAAGCTCGAAACGCCATCTACTACAGCTTGGGCGAACCAGCCTTTATCGAAGTTCTTGTTCGAGAAGAAGTGGGCAAACCGAAGCCCGCAAACGATGTCATTTTGCGTTTTCTTATTGAGTTGGAAGAGACAGTGCAGCAGCTTGGGCAGCTGGAAGAGGTAAACAGCGACGCCATGATGAAGCAGGCAGGCACCATCGTGCAGGTCGCCTCAGACTTCGTTGAAACGCTAACCAGCGAAAAACTGGATTAGATTGCACGTGCGAGACTTTTCAGAGGATCCTCGTTAGAGCTCGGTTTTTCCATGTTTCAATTATAGCCACCTTCGGCGGTTTTTGCCCTTGAAAAGCGCCAGCAGATTTGCGCGACGATTTCAGCCATCTTGGCTTGTCTCCTGGGCTAAACTGTATATTTCGCCTTTCCCACTCAGACATTAGCAACCAAAGGCAGCAGAATATGATTGAAATAAGCAACAAAAATCATCTCATCGAAAACGGCAAGACGCCTCTCATAAAGAATGCACGCATGCTCGCCCTAAACAGCCTCGAACGCGCTTTGAACGCTGCTGAACCAAGAAGCCTCCTGCAGTCTAAGCTCACCTTGAAAGGTTCCTGTCTTCGCGCGGACAACTGCAGTTTCGACCTAACCAGGATTGGTCACGTTTATGTTGTTGGTGGAGGCAAAGCGGGTGGGGCTATGGCTCAGGCTCTGGAAGAAATCTTGGGCAACTGCATCTCCGCGGGTGTAGTAAATGTCCCCTACGGTGCCAAGCGGCAAACGCAGGTCATAGAGCTCAATGAGGCAAGTCATCCTGTGCCCGATGGGGCAGGGGAGAAAGGCGCACGACGCATGATGGCGCTCGCCAAAAAAGCTGAAAAGGATGATTTGTTAATTTGTGTTCTTTCGGGTGGTGGTTCAAGCCTTATGCCTCTGCCGAGAGAAGGCATATCCATCAGAGACAAGCAGAAGCTCACAGATGCACTTCTGAAGAGCGGTGCGGCGATTGGCGAAATCAACGTTGTCCGCAAGCATCTTTCCGCTTTAAAGGGCGGTTGGCTAGCCAAAAAAGCTTACCCGGCTACCGTACTGAATTTATTGTTGTCGGATGTTATTGGCGATTCGCCGGACGCGATTGCTTCTGGTCCGACAGTTCCCGACCCATCTACATTTGCTGATGCCAGAAGAATTCTGGAGAAGCATAATCTATGGAGTGATGCGTCGGATTCCATTCGCAAACTCCTGTCTGACGGTGAGCTAGGTCTTGCAGAGGAGACTCCCAAGCCCGGAGAAGCCGCTTTCAAACGAGTCTGCAATGTGATTGTCGGAAACAACAAAATCTCCTCCGACGCCGCCGTCACTTTTCTGAAGTCAGCGAGTCTAAACACTCTCTTGTTTCAAGACGCGTTGACCGGAGAGGCACGTGAAGGTGGAAAAAGACTTGCGTTGTTTGCGTGTCGGATTGCCGCTTCTGGAAGACCATTGTCGAAGCCTGCTGGTGTTGTTGCTGGCGGAGAAACTACCGTCACCGTCACCGGAAAGGGTAAAGGTGGCAGAAACCAAGAGCTGGCTCTTGCCGCGGCATTGCAGTTTGAAAATTCAGGCGCGTGCGTCCTTGCTTCAATCGGCACTGACGGGGTAGATGGGTCCACGGGTGCGGCGGGGGCTATCGTCGACGGCTTCACCTTGGCAAGGGCAAAAGAGTTGGGATTAGACCCGGGACGTCATCTGACCGAAAACAACTCGTACAATTTCTTCTCGCAGCTAGGCGACCTCATCGTCACAGGTGCAACGGGCACGAATGTTAACGATATATCAGTGATTGTGATACTGTAAAAGCGGGTCAGAAGCCATTGGCGTTGAAACTCAAATTCTTAGGCTCGTTACGCCAAGCATGCGGCAAAGAAACGCTCATCTTGGACTCTGCAGGCGGCTCTATCTTGGGCTTGGTCAAAACAATAAGCAAAAAGACTCCCGAATTGCGCCGAAACCTGCTGGATGAACATCTGCAGGAACCCAAGCCTAACGCCCTGATTTTGGTAAACGGCAAAGAAATCAGTGTACTCGAAGGCTTAGCGACGAAGCTCAAGGACGGGGACGAAGTCGTTTTTGTTCCAGTGGTGCACGGAGGCTAAAATGTTGCCAAAGACTATCACCTTAACCACGGATTTTGGGTTGAAAGACCCGTACGCAGCGGAAATGAAAGCTGCAACATTGAGCATTTGTCCAGACTGCGTCATTGTGGATTTAACGCATTTGGTGGAGAAGTTCAATGTGCGGGAGGGCGCCTTTGTGCTGGCTTCCGCTGCTTCATACTTCCCAGACGGCACAGTCCACGTTGCTGTTATAGACCCAGGTGTCGGCACTCAGAGACGACCCATAGCCATAGAAACAAAACGCGGCTTCTTTGTGGGTCCAGACAATGGTTTACTAGTTCTGCCAGCTGAAGCTCAAGGAATAGTTCGGATTCATGAGATTACAAGTAGGCGGTTTATGCTATCCCATGTCTCTAGCACCTTCCACGGACGAGATGTTTTTGCGCCCGTAGCAGCCCATTTGGCGGGTGGAGTAGATATTGAGGAGATGGGCCCACTGATTACCGAACTGGCTAGGCCGAAGTTCACGGCGGTCGAACGGGGCAAGGATTCCTTGATCGGAGAAGTCCTTCACATAGATGATTTTGGGAACATAATTACAAACCTACCTGCAAAGGACTTAGCTGTCTTCAAGGAGGACGTTATTCGGGTTGAGCTATCAGGCGTCACCTTGGAGATAAAGATTTCAAGGTCATACGCAGACACCAAGCCACATGAGCCCCTTGCTCTTATTGGCAGTCATAACTACCTAGAAATTGCCCTGAACCAAGGTGACGCCGCCGCCAAGTTCTCAACAAAGACAGGTGACAAAGTAGCAGTAACAAGAACATAACATCCGAGGTTTTTGCAGCAAAGACTTGTCAATTCCACCCAAAAGCCCTCCACATTTTACAAAGGCAGACTAAAGGAAATCATCAATTCTGCAGTTTAGCGTTGACTGCCAATAGCAATGGTCTGCTCAGCGCAGAAGACGCTGGAGACTCCTTAACCTTTTAATAACAAAAACCAAAAAGAGCTAGCTACGTTGTGAAGTGATGGCGCGATATCATGCATTAGCGGTGACAACGAAGTACTGGAATCCTGGAACAGAAGCGACAGCCGCGATTGTGGATGCAGTCAAGGGAAGAGTGCGCAACGGCGACTTTGTCGTTGTCTCAGAAAAAGCCCTCTCAACGGCGCACGGCAATGTCGTTGACGAAAAAACATTTAAGCCGACCTTAACCGCCAAGTTACTCGCCAGAGTGTGGATGCCCATAGTTTGGGGCTACTTCTTGGGTGTCAAATGCCATTTTGGCAGAAGGCTCCTGCGCCGAGTCAGACATTACCCCGCGAAAGCAGGCAGCCGCCACAAACAAGTAGCCCTCCAGTATGCGGGATTCTCCCAAGCTCTCATGTTCGGCTCAGAAGGCGGCATCGATGGTTCTAATCTGCCATACTCGCTCGTCAGCCTGCCCTTGTCAGACTCGCATGCAGCGGCCGTTGAAATCTACAGGCAAATTCATCAGACACTTGGCAAGGCAGTCACAGTTGTGATCGTGGACACAGACAAGACCTACAGTTTTGGAAACTTCCATTTCTCGCCTAGACCCAAACCCATTCGGGGTATCATAAGCCGCGCCGGAGTAGTCGCCTACGTTGTGGGCAGATCGCTCAGACTTAGGAGAAGACCCACACCACTCGCTATTGCTGGAGGCTGTCTTTCTGCAGAAGAAGCATTGACCATTGCCAACATAGCGGACAAGGCGCGGGGTCCAGGTTCAGGAGCAACTGTTTGGGATATGGCAGCCCGCTTCAAGGTCTTCACAACCGAAGTCACTTGGGATATGCTTGCGCGGGTCAAGCACAAGCCCGTTGTGATTGTGCGCAGAGCAGTGCATACACTGCAACCTCAACAACCTTGACCTTAGGCTTGCTAAATCAGCAATGAACATCTTCATCGTGGGTTTACAAATAGCAAAGCATAAAAGCCCTTGGCTTAATTTTAACGCCAAATCTCGTTGGGATAAGCAAATGGAAGAATCAATAAGGAAGCTGGATGCCTTCTTCAATCCATGTTCCGTTGCAGTCATCGGAGCAACCAAGAAAGTCGACAAGGCAGGTCACGTCATCTTCAAAAATTTTGCCACAAACAAGCTCCGTGGCGTCTTCAAAGGTAAACTATACCCTGTTAATCCAGGCGAAGACTCCATCCTTGGCTTCAAGTGTTATGCTTCCATAAAGGACGTCCCAGATGAAATTGATTTAATCGCCATAATCGTTCCCGCCAAAATTGTGCCATCTATCATCGAGGAAGCCGCCACAAAGAAAGTCAAAGCCGCTATCATAATTAGCGCAGGTTTTAAGGAAGTCGGCAACACGGAACTCGAAGAACAAGTCGTCGCCGCCGCCAAAAGAGGTGGCATACGGGTTCTGGGTCCCAACTGCCTAGGCATATATTACTCCAAAACGGGTGTTGACTCACTGTTCCTACCCGAAACCAAGGTCTTGACTACAGGCGAAGATGTCGTTGCCACGCCTCGCCCCATGCCTGGCAACATCGCAATGATTACCCAGAGTGGAGCCTTCGGCGTCGCCGCCCTAGACTATTTAACAGGACGCCAGATGGGCGTAAGCAAGTTCGTCAGTTTCGGCAACAAGTGCGACGTCTCCGAAGTTGAAATCCTCAGCTATCTGCTCCACGACAAAGAAACCCGCGTCATACTCAGCCTACGTTGAAGATATCAAAGATGGCAGAGAATTCCTCAGAGTTGCCCGAAAAGTGACAGTGAAAAAGCCAGTCGTCGTCATCAAATCAGGCAAAAGCGCCGCAGGCGCTAGAGCAGCTGCTTCGCACACAGGAGCCATTGCAGGATCCGACAAGATTTATGAAGCAGCCTTCGGACAGGGTGGCATAACAAGGGCCAGAGACATGGAAGAATTCTTCGACCTCGGAAAAGCTCTTGCAATGCAACCTCCAGCTTTGGGCAGAAACATCGGCATACTAACCGACGCAGGCGGCCCCGGAGTTATGACTGTGGACGAATGTGAGTTGCTAGGTTTAACTGTGGAGCCGTTCTCCGCGGAGACAAACGAGCGGTTTGAGGAACTTAAAGATAAAGGTGTCTTACTCAAGATTGCCGCTACACATAACCCTGTGGACCTTACAGGCTCGGTTACGGATGACCAATTTGTTTTGTCCGCTGAGCTTATGCTGCAGGACAACGAGATTGATGGCTTGATCTTTTTGGGATTGCACCATATGCCAGGGTTAAGGGAGAAGTACATTGACGGCGTCGCAAAAGTCGCCTGCAAATACTGCAAACCCGTGGTTATGTGTGACATCGGCGAAACTGAAATGGCGCTGTACACGCGTAGTCGCTTTGACCGTTTGGGCGTTCCCAGCTACTCGTCGCCCGAAGATGCAGCTCGAGCTATGAAAGCGCTGGTCTCATACGGGGCATACCTGCAACGAAACAGCGTTGCTGAAGAATACATTAAAGACTTCCTGCAGAAGAGAAACAAACCGTAAGGCTTCTAAATATACACGTTCACCTTCACCGTGTCCCCATCTCCGAGTTTTAGAGCTTCCCGCAGGCTCACGGGCGCGATAACCTCCAAAAGATCTTCTGCGTACCCTTCAACCTGGGGCAAAACGATGGCGCATTCTAACCCACGGATCGATGCCTTGAAAAATAAACCAACGCAGTAGCCCTTGGGCGGGCAAATCATGATTGTCTTTGTTTTGGGCAGCTTTCTTTTGCGATTAGCGCTCTGTCTACTTAGCCTCAAAATTCAGCGTGCCTAGGAAAGGTGTGAAGCCAAGTTTCTGTTCCAACTGCTGTTTAACCCAGGGCAGTTGAAGGTATTTTTTTCCGTTGCCTTCTCCTGTGGCGATTTTGCCTTCAAGCGTTAGCGTCTTCAACAGTGAAGCCTATTTCTGTTCTTTCAACCACCGCGCTACTCTTCGGAGCAGTGAGTTGGTCGTTATGTCGATGACGGGTACAATCATCTTCTCCCGAGTTTCGATTGTTGATTCGTACTTTGGCATCAATGCATAACCGACGAAAGTCCAAAACACTTTGCCGCTTTCGATAAGCATCTTTGCGACAGCTGCATTCGAAGGCGGTAGCGGAAAATATAGGAAAACGACTCCTTCAGCCCAGTACAAGCCTGCCAATTTGCCACCTGCAATTACAGAGGTAAACCTTGCCATTTCATCGGGCGAGCGGAAACGGGTTTGCTCCATTATGACAATTTCCCTGAAAGGCTCATAAGTTATCTTAACATTGCTTTCGCTTGTACTCATAAACTCATTCAACCTGCTAAAGGTAGTCTGTCATGGGGTCCCTTTTAACCTTGCCATGTCTAGAAAAAGTTATAGCACAGACCAGCGTTAAGCCTCCCAACAGAAGGTCATCAATCTTGCCCGAAATCCGCGTAGCACTCGTAGGCGTAGGCAATAGCGCATGCGCCCTCATCCAAGGAACCCAATACTACAAAAACGCAAAAGAAGACACCACCGTACCCGGACTTATGCACGTCAACTATGGCGGCTACCACATCAGCGACATAAAATTCGTTGCCGCCTTCGAAGTTAACAAAGCCAAAATCGGAAAAGACCTCTCCGAAGCCATCTGGACAAAGCCAAATGTATGCGAGAAATTCGCCGACGTCCCCAAACTGGGCGTCAAAGTTTCGCCAGCCCCAATCTTGGACGGCGTAGCGCCTCACATGCGGGAAACCTTCAACGTCTACGACGACAGCAAAACGGATCAAGGCAAGCGTAGTCAAAGTTCTCAAAGAAGCCAAAACCCAAGTGCTCGTGAATTACTTGCCTGTGGGCAGCCACGACGCCACACGCTTCTACGCCCAAAGTGCTATCGACGCTGGCTGCGCCTTCGTGAATTGTATGCCTGAATTCATCGGCTCAAACGCTGAAGAAAGGCAAAAAATTCGAAAAGGCAGGCTTACCAGTTCTGGGTGATGACATCAAAAGCCAAGTCGGCGCCACCATACTGCACCGAACCCTTGTACGACTTTGCTTGGACCGTGGCGTCATCGTGGATGAGACTTACCAGCTGAATTTGGGCGGTGACACGGACTTCCAAAACATGACCGTCGAGGATCGCCTCAAATCTAAGCGCATCAGCAAAACCGAAGCCGTCACCAGCCTGGTCCCATACGAATTGCCCACACGAATTGGTCCCTCAGACTATGTGCCTTTCCTACGGAACAAGAAAATCTGCTACATCTCCCTCAAAGGCCGCAAGTTCGGCGACCGCCCAGTCAACATGAGCGTTAAACTCGAAGTGGAAGACAGCCCGAACAGTGCAGGCGTCGTCATTGACCTCATACGCGCTGCAAAAATCGCGTTAGACCGCAAAATCTCAGGCGCCTTGTTAAGCATGCCCAGCTATGCGTTCAAGCATCCGCCTGTGCAGATGCCTGACCCTGTAGCGCGCCAATGGACTGAAGAATGGATAGCCGGCAACCGAGAACGTTAAGCTTTTCTTCTACTTTCCTTACTTCATGAAACCTTTTAAGCTTCGAAGCATTCCACATTTCTCACCAGTAACCAAGGTGCAAGATACATGGTTAAAGTTGGAGCATACGAAGTACCAGAAGGCCTCTACTACTCAAAAGATTTTGAATGGATCAAAGTCGAAGGCGACAAAATCCGCATGGGTTTGACAGACTACGCACAAAAATCCTTGCGAGAAATCGTATACGCAGAACTACCCAGTGCAGGCGGAGAAGTAAAACAGGGCGAACCTTACGGAACGGTCGAATCAGTCAAAGCCGTCTCCGACCTCATCGCCGCGGTTAGCGGGATCATCGAAGAAGTCAACAATGAAGTCCAATCCAAGCCAGAACTTCTCAACGAAGACCCCTACGGGCGTGGCTGGCTACTTGTCGTTAAACCCGTGACCCTGCGAGACTGAACTGACTAACCTCATGGACTTTAATGCCGCGGTCGAATGGCACAAGAACCAAGCCAAATAGAAGGCGAACCATTATGGCTAGACGCGTTATTGTTGTCGGAGCAAATGCTGCCGGCGTAGAAGCCGCTTCATGCAGCACGGAAGAAGGACCGCACAGCCGAAATCACACTAATTACACAGGAGAAATACGCAGGCTACAGTCGTTGCGGATTACCATTCGTGATCGGTGGGCACATTAAAGAATTCACTGATTTGGTCGTTTACCCACCAGCGTATTTCCAGATGCTGAAACTGACGCTTAAAAACGAAACCACAGTAACATCCATAAACACCAAGGAAAAAACGGTAACCTGCACAACAAAAGAAGGCGTCACAGAGACAATGGCGTACGATAGCCTCGTCTTAGCCACGGGCGCAGATGCATTCATGCCACCTATTAAAGGCCGCGAGAAGCAGGGAATCCTAAGTCTCCGCACGCTCGAAGACGGCGAAAGAATCCGTGCTGCTGCAAAAGCAGGGGCTAAATCTGCAGTCATCATGGGTGCAGGCTTAATCGGCTTAGAAGTCGGCGTGGGTTTGATCGAGCAGGGCTTGAAGGTTACAGTCGTTGAAATGTTGCCGCAGATTCTGCCCCAGCTTCTTGACGCAGACATGGCAAAGCTTGTCCAAGAGCATTTAGAAGAAAAGGGCATGCGTATCCTCACAAGCAAAGGTGTCGAAGAATTCCTCGGAGAGAACAAAGTCACCGCAGTAATGGCTGGCGGAGAAAAAATCGAAGCTGATCTATTCATCAGTGCCTTTGGCGTGCGCGCAAACACAAAACTCGCGGTTGACGCGGGCGTTCCATTGGGCGAAACAAGGGCGATAAAGACAAACGCACGAATGGAAACCGACGTGAAAGAGGTCTACGCAGTCGGAGACTGCGCAGAAGCGCCAAACATTATCACACACAAGGCTATGTGCGCTCAACTGGGCACTATCGCTGTCCGTCAAGGCAAAGTAGCGGGCGCAAACGCAGGCGGCGACTATTCTCAGTTCACAGGCATCCTAGCCTCCGCTGTCACGAGATTGTTCGAGATTGAGGCAGGTAACACGGGCCTGACCGAAACTTCTGCAATCAGGAACCGCATCGAAGTCGTGGTGGGAGCCATCAGCAGCAAAACCAAAGCAGACTACTTCCCAGGAGCCAAGCCCATCAAAGTGAAGCTTGTCGTAGAAAAGGAATCGCAGCGAATCATAGGTGGTCAAGTCATCGGCGGAGAAGAAGTTACTCAACGCATAAACTGCCTCAGTTTCGCTATCCAGAAAGGTATGACCGTTCGCGAGCTTGCCAAAGCAGACACAGCCTATGCGCCGCCGCTATGCGAAACCTGGGAACCAATGGTTCTAGCGGCCGAAATGGTTCTCATCAAGCTGCGTTAAATCCACATTTCTTTTTTTCCTTCTTTGGTTTTTCTTTCCGCGTTCTTTAGGTATGATTAGGTTTCTATCTATTCTGATTTGTTGGGCTATCCCAAGTGGAACAGTTAGAGCGCGCGGAGCTAAAGAGCACAGCGCTGGTTTTGGCAGTTTTAATTATGGTGCTTTCTTCCTGTTTGATTTCTATTATGGCGTTCTGGTTTTCCCAAAGTGCCTCCGTCCAGAAATCGCTGCCCGATGGATTCTACTTGGGCGTCACATCGGGCGGAATCGCAAAATAAGTGAAAACTCATCGACAAAGCCTAAGAATACACAAACATGATTGTTCTTACAAATTTGGAAGTGACAATAAACCCAACTATCCTTGTAGAAGTCTCCGATTACGCTTGCAGAGCAGGCTTGAGCTTTTTGGTTTGAATGGTTTATCCGCGTCCCTCTGCTGGTAGTCTGAGGCAGACGGCTTCAAAGAGAACCACGCTCGATTATGCGACATGCGGGACTGGGATGAAATCCGCAAATGGGCACGGGACCTTGCACACAGAGTTAGACAACAAGACTTGGGTGTTTGTCAGCCGCCATGAGACGAAAAAAGTAACTCATTCGGTCAGTTGGGTTGCGTTGTTCCACATGTTCTCAAAGTAGTTCCGTGCTAACGCCACAAAACCGGAGTCATTCGACCAAAGCGCAGAAACCCTCGCGAGGTTAGCTGTTTTAGAGATTGCAACTGAAGCTTCCTTTGCGTCGAAAATCGAAATCAACGCTTCGGGCGTACAGGAAAAAAACCTAACTTCAAAATTCTTCACTTTCGTAAGGTTTCGGGTGATCTCTAAGGCGCCATTTTGCGGCAAATGCTTTTCTGCAGCAATCCGAATTCTGACGCCTCTTTCAAGAGCTTTTCCGTAGGCCTTTGCAAATTCAAGAATTGCGGGCGAAAATCTCTCTCGAGATGTGACGACATCCAAACTCATGTTGGTTTTTGAGAGCGCCTCGCTCAAACGTTGAACTATGGCTTCTTTGCCGGGGACCATTATAAATTCGCTTACTTCATTTTGATTTGGTTTATCTGAGCCGTTGGTCTGTACGTCAGCGACCAACTGCCGAGTCTTTCTTTGTAACGCTTTCTGCTGTGCCACCTTGCTGTCAAGCAGTTTTGCCGTCACCTGTTCAACGGGCAGGGCTCGGTACACTGTAGGTGTAAGAATCAGTTTTTCCACTATGCCTTTTTCTTCGAGCGCCAGCATGACTCTATAAATGTCTTGGCGCGTGATTTTCGAGCTTTCTGCTAGTTCTTTGGCGCCGACTGGACCGAGCTGTAAGAGGGAAAGGTATGCTCTGGCCTGATTTAGAGTCAATCCTAGGCTCGTTAGGGTTTCGATTCTCTCTCCACTGTTCAATTATGGGTCCCTCGGGAAGGAACTCAGTCTTATTTCCGCAGATTTGCATTTAAAATTTGCCCTTGTCAGTGGAAGCAACACTTGTAGGTTCTTGAATTCAGATACCGGAAAATATGTGGAAATCAGAGAGAATTTTGGAGAGGGAAGATGAAAAACAACAAAACAAAAAAAGACATATGCAACTGCTTTGGTGCTTCTGCTGGCCCTATCGTTCTTTTCACCGCCGATTGCCTTCCGCTACTGCGCCCAGCATCGCATGGGGTGTCCCAGCATAGTTTCTCACCCGCCACAATAGGCATTAGCCAACAAGCGCAGAGCCAACAACAGCATACATCGCAATCAGAATTGCCATAATCGTCATAGTCGCCAGCTGCAGCAACACTGTTACATAAAATACGAAAGTAAGAAACCACAGCAACAAATACCTCCATGAACAAGCCTATATAAAAAAGTGGCCAAGAAGCAAAGAGCGCAGCATCCTTTATCAAATAGTTACCTTCCAAAAACCTGATGGGGTCGGAAAATTAATTAACCCAAACCAGCCCATAACCACGCAGCAAAAGGTGAACACATAACATGACAATAAAAGTAGGAATTAACGGATTCGGAAGAATCGGAAGACTTCTATATCGCGCAGCAATGGAACGAAAAACCAACATAGACTTTGTCGCTATCAATGACTTGGCAGACGCTAAAGCCAACGCAACCCTTCTCAAATATGACTCAGTGCATGGACGATTCCCAGGCACAGTTGAAGTCCAAGGCAACGACCTAGTTGTCAACGGTAAACTCCTTAAGTGCTTCCAACAAAAAGACCCAGCCATGCTTCCTTGGAAAGATATGGGCGTATTCCTAGCGGTCGAATCCACTGGGCTCTTCACAAATCGTGAAGGGGCCAGCAAACACTTGACTGCAGGAGCCAAAAAAGTCCTCATCTCAGCTCCAGCAACAGATCCGGATGCTACAATCGTTCTAGGCGTAAACGAAAAAATCTACAATCCAGAGAAGCACAACATTCTCAGCAATGCCAGTTGCACTACCAACTGTTTAGCCCCAATCAGTAAAGTCTTAGCTGACAATTTTGGATTAGAAAAAGCCTTCATGACCACAGTTCACAGCTACACCAACGACCAGAAAGTCCAAGACGTCGTCCACAAGGACCTAAGGCGTGCACGTGCAGCCGCCGTCAACATCATTCCAACAAGCACAGGAGCAGCCAAAGCCATAGGAGAAGTTCTCCCAACGTGCAACGGCAAAATGAACGGCGTAGCCCTTAGAGTACCAACACCAGATGTCTCACTAGTAGACCTAACATGCGTACTAAGCAAGGATGTAACAAAAGAGGAAATAAACGCAGCCATGAAGACAGCTGCCGAAGGCTCACTCAAAGGCATCCTGCAGTACACTGAAGATCCAATCGTCAGCAGCGACGTGCTTCACAGCACCTACAGCAGCGTATTCGACGCAGGTTTAACAATGGTCTTAGGTAACAAGGGTAGCTTCGTGAAGGTCTTCTCTTGGTACGACAACGAATGGGGCTTTAGCAACCGCATGGTTGACTTTATCGAAATGGTCGGCAAAGCAGCTGGCTTGTAGATGCGGATGTAAAAGCTTAAGAATCCAATCTTCTTTTTCTTTTTCCCAGTTTATGTTCGGAACGAAGTGTGACGTGTATGGCTAAATACAAGACCCTAGACGATTTCAACGTTAAAAACAAAGTTGTTTTGGTCCGAGTAGACTTCAACAGCGAAATAGACCCAAACACCAAGAAAGTCACCAGCGACGTGCGCATAAAAGCACACGCAGAATCCACAATCAAAGAACTCGCAGAAAAAGGCGCCAAAACAGTAATCCTTGCACACCAAGGCAGAAAAGGCGACCCGGACTACACACCACTTAAGGAACATGCTGAAGTTCTGGCAAAAATCCTCAAATGCCCAGTCAAATACGTCGACGACGTCTTCGGAGACAAAGCCAAAGCAGCCATCAAAGACCTCAAAGGCGGCGAAATCCTCGTCCTTGAGAACGTACGAAGCTGGGAACCAGAAACCAAAAGCGGTACCCCAGAACAACATTCGAAGACACCTCTAGTGCAGAACCTGGCTTCCCTCGCGAACCTGTTTGTAAACGACGCCTTTGCGGCAGCACACAGAGGACACGTAAGCATGGTAGGTTTCACAGCTGTCTTGCCGTCTGCAGCAGGCCGAATCATGGAGCGCGAACTCAAATCCCTAGCCAAAGCCTTGGAGAAACCTGAGCATCCATGCGTATACGTCATGGGCGGCGCCAAAGCGGACGATTCACTGGAAATCAGCAAGTACGTCCTTGGCAACGGTATCGCAGACTACGTGCTTGTCGGTGGCGTGACTTCACAGCTGTTCCTCGCAGCGAAAGGCGTGGACTTAGGCAAGAAAACCATGGATTTCCTAGCGAGAAAAGAACTCACACAATTCATGCCCGGAATCAAAGAACTTCTGACAAAGTATCCTGACAAAATCGTGTTGCCCGAAGATGTCGCATTGGACATGAATGGCAAACGCAAAGAAATCGCCATCGCCAAGCTACCGACTGAGCAAAGCATCTTTGACATCGGCGAAAAAACCGCCGAGAAATACGCAGCCATTATCGCTAAAGCCAAATCAATCGTGGTTTCGGGTCCAATGGGCGTTTACGAAAATAAGGAATTCAACTACGGCACTAAAAAAGTGTTCGAAGCCATCGCAGCCTCCAAAGGCTTTTCGCTCGCAGGCGGAGGAAACACCATCGCAGCCATCAACGAATACGGTTTAAGCAAAAAAATCGGCTACATCAGCACAGCAGGCGGCGCTTTAATCGAGTTCCTGATGGGTAAAAAACTCCCCGGCGTTGTCGCCTTGGAAACGGCTGTTGCAAAGAAGAACATCTAACCCTTTCCCTTTTCTTTGTTTCTTGTGCGTCGGATGATGCTTTCGTATTTGCTCTGAAAAAGACAAAAAATAGACTTTCGTACCTTCTGGATACTGCGCTCAAACTGGCCCCAAAAATAGTCCACTCGCATATTTGTGGCGGCTCTGCAAAAGTTTAATTTGCCCCTTACCCTTAGGGCTTTTTATGCATGAATGGGCTCTAGCTGAAGCCGTAATCACGACGGCTCAGAATATCGCCAAGAAAGAAGACCTAAAACAGGTTACCGAAGTTTTCGTGAGAATCGGCGAACTCCAGCAAGTGGAACGCCCCATTTTCCGTTTCGCCATCCAACAGATGAAGCCAGCAAACTTCGAGAAAGCTAAATTCCACATATCCACAGCCAAAACCAACCTGAAATGCCGCGTCTGCGGAAACACCTGGCAATTCAAGAAAGCCAAACTAGACAAGGAAACCGTAGAAGCCATCCACTTCGTCCCCGAAGTAGTACACGCCTACATTAAATGTCCCAAATGCGGTAGTCCAGACTTCGAAATCATACAGGGACGCGGCGTCTGGCTCGAAACCATAAAAGGGGAGAAATAAGCGTGGCTGACCCACGAACAAGCGTCATTGCAGGCCGCCTAAAAAGTATAAGGCGGATTCTGGCCGTTTCAAGCGGCAAAGGCGGCGTGGGCAAAAGTTTGGTAGCGACAACACTTGCATTATCGCTGGCAAATCGCGGCTGCAAGGTGGGGCTCTTAGACTTAGATTTTACGAGCCCTTCGACCCACGTAATCTTGGGCATCAAAGATGTGCAGCCGACCGAGGAGAAAGGTCTCATACCGCCAGAGGTCGAAGGGTTGGAGTACATGTCGCTGGTCTATTATGTCGGAGACAACCCCACACCGCTTAGGGGCGTCGACACCTCCAACGCGCTGATTGAACTGCTGGCGGTTACACTGTGGGGCAACCTGGACTATTTAGTCATTGACATGCCGCCTGGAATAGGCGACGCCATGCTCGACCTCATCAGACTAATACCTCGAGGCGAATTCCTCATCGTGACAACGTCGTCGCAGCTGGCGTTTGAAACCGTAAAGAAACAGATCTGCCTCTTGCAGGAGTTGAAGGTTCCAATTGTCGGCATCGTGGAAAATATGAAAATGACTAAAGCGAAAGATGTGCAGAGGCAGACGGAAGAGTTGGGCGTTAAGTTTCTGGCGGAAATCCCCTTCGATTCCACAGTGGAGGCGGCAATAGGTGATTCACAACGGCTTTTGGGTACGAAGCTTGCAAAAAAAGTCGGGCAAGTAGTGCAAGCAGTATAACTTGCCCTCTATTTCACCTTTGGAGCGAGAAGATACCCGATGCCAATTGCTAAGGCAATAATTCTCGATTACATAGGTACATTGGCTAGCCCCCGCAGCTACAACATGGCTGATTCAATGTCGAAACTGCACAGCAATCTCACAGAAGCGGGATTCAGAACGGAAAAAGCCGAATTTTTGCGTACTTACCAGGTCGTCCACGAGAAATATCGCCTTGTACGCTACGGCGAGCTTCGGGAGGTAACCAACGCGGTTTGGGTTTCTGAGACGCTCTGCAATCTAGGCTTCGACGTAGACGTCGGGGACGAACGCATGAACGCCGCCCTCAACGTGTTCTTCCAGGATTTTATAGATTCTTTGGAGCTTAGGCCTTACGCAGAGAAACTTCTCAAAAAGGCCACGGAAACTTGTAAGCTAGGACTCATCTCCAACTTCACCTACGCGCCTGTAGTTTACGCCAGCCTCAAGAAACTGGGCATCAACCACTATTTCAACTCCATCGTGGTTTCACAAGAGAATGGTTGGCGTAAACCGCATCCAAGAATCTTCGCTGATATGCTGCAACGGGTGAAAGTCAAACCGGCGGAGGCGGTTTTCATTGGTGATAGCCCAAAAGAAGACATTAAAGGCGCCTTAAGAGCAGGCATGAAAACGGTGTTTATGCATTCGCAGTTTTATGGGGCTGGGGATTTAGAGGTAAGCGGGGAAAAACCACACGTAGTCGCGAAGGGTCTTCAAGAAATATGCGATCAATTTTCGGAGATCGTCAAGGTTTGATTCTTGCGGGTTTCACGTCGGAGCGTCTTGCGCATATCTTATTCTTAACATATTCTTGGCTGAACCACATCTCTCTGCGTGTAGTGCGTTGCCCAAAGGACGCCCAACATTTCTGACGCTCGCCCTAGGGTCGAATTATCCGCTCGAACGTGTAATGTGCACAGTTGGACGCATGACCCTGACGTCCCGAAGGTTAATAAGGAACCTGCAGTCGCAGAGGTGCAGTTTTCCCGTTACGCCACCAAGAAAAGCTATTTCTATTCTTGTGAAACCCTCGTTACCAAGGGGTTTTTAGCTAAAAATGTCCTAAAAGCTCTTAAACCACCGCCGTTTTCTGTATTGAATCCTATGCCGTGAGGGTGGAATCCACATAGGCTGCGGTGTCTTCGGCGCAATTAATTTCGACGAGCAACCCGTTTTTTCGTACATGTACTGGGGTCTCCGTGCCCAAAACCACCGTGGACACCAATCCCATGGCTTTTTGACTTATCACGAAAGTAAATTCCACAGCTATAAAAACCTCGATTTGGTACCGAAGCTGAAAACCAGTGCTATCCAAGAATGGTTCGGGCGTCTGCCAGGCAGCGTAGGCATTGCCAACGTGAGGTACACAACCAGCGGCAAATGCGACGACAAATCTATTGTGCAGGGCACGCAACCACTGACAGCTGAGGTCGGAGGTATAAAACTCGCAGCCTCTTTTAACGGCAACATCGTTAACACCCAACCTCTCCTGAAAGAGATTCAGGACAGCTTTTCCAATTTCATCTGCAGCTGCGACTCAGACCTTGTAGTCAACAAGCTGCTGCTTGAGCTGGAGAAGGGGAAGAACCTGGCAATGGCGGTCAAATCTACCATGCTGAGTCTCGACGGAGCCTTCTCGGTGATAGGCATAGCGAACGACGGCACACTTTTCGCCTTCAAAGATCCACATGGCATCAAGCCCCTATGCACTGGACGTAGTCCAGATGGCAAAACTCTTGTTTTTTCATCTGAAACCGTCAGCCTAGACATAAACGGATTTGAACACGAATTTGAGCTGGAACCGGGCGAACTCGTTGTTGCAACCAAAAACGGATTCAATAGACAGCAACTTATCGAGAAGCCCAAAAAGGCTTTCTGCGCATTTGAGTACGCGTACTTCGCGCGACCCGACTCAACTTTTGGCGCCAAGTATGTCTACGAGATCCGCGAAGAGTTCGGGAGAAACATAGTCAATGAATTCCCTGAAATCGCCAAAGACTCTGACATTGTGCTTTCCGTGCCTGAGACGGGTGATGACCCCGCTATGGGTGTGCATGAGGCTTCAGGGCTGAGGTGGGAACGCGCGAGCCGCCGGCATCGCTACGTTACCGAACGTGCCTTCATTTTGCTCAACAATGAGCGGTACTCTACGATTGACCGCAAAGTCAACATTTTGGGCTCCAAGGTTACTGGGAAACGCGTCATCGTCTGCGAGGACAGCATCGTCCGCGGAGACACCACCAAAGTCATCATAGAGAAGCTCCGCAAGTCAGGCGCCAAAAAAGTCCACATGTTCGTGACTTTTCCCCGCATTATCGGGCCCTGTTTCTATGGTATAGATATGTCGACTTACGGGCAACTCATTGGCTCCGCGCATAACGAAGCAGAAATTGCCAAAATCATTGGCGCAGACACTGTGTGCTACCAATCCATCGAGAACCTCGTGAAAGCTACCGGCTGCAAGCGAGACGAACTCTGCTTAGCATGCGTCACGGGCAAGTATCCGACACCGATGGCGCAAGAGTTTGCAGACAAAATGAAGACGAAATTTCTCGAGGGCTACCAAGAGAAGTCAAGGATCTACGAGACCGCCAGCGAATCCCAAGGCGTACAGTGGTAAAACAAATTAACTTCACACGTTAATTCTGTAAGCAAAAACGGTGCTGGACTATGGAGAAAATAGGCGTACTTGTCATTTCCTACGGGGCGCGTGAAGTTGCCATTGTGGATGTTCTGAGCACAAGTCCAAACTACAAAGTGGATCTCTACATCGTGGACAAACAGCGCAACCCCTTCAACGTAGAAAAAGCCACAAAGCATGTTGTCATCCCTGACTTGAACATTGAATCCATCTGTCGTTTCGCTAGAGCCAACAAACCCAAAATTGATTTCGCCATAGTCGGACCAGAGAAACCAATCATTGAAGGCGTCCGCGACCTCGTCGAAGCACGCACAGGCATACCTGTCATCTGCCCCAAAAAGGAGTACGCCATAGAAGGAAGCAAAGTCCAACAGCGCCTGCTTTTTCAGGAAATCGTTCCCGAAGCGAACCCGCGCTTCCAAATCTTCAATCCCAAAGATTACAAGAGCACCCAAGAGGCCAAAGAAGATGTCTACAAGTGGCTCGACGACCTTCAAAACCAGGCTGTTGTGAAGCCTGACAAGCCGACGGCGGGCAAAGGCGTTGGCGTCTGGGGAGATCACTTCACTACGAGAGAGCAACTGTTTGAGCACTTCATGTCCAACTTCCAGTACGGAACAGTTATCATCGAGGAGAAAATCGACGGCGAAGAATCCAGTTTCATGGGATTTTGCGATGGCAAAACACTGGCGCCCCTTCCTGACACACGTGACCACAAACGCGCCTTCAACGACGACAGAGGACCGAACACGGGTGGCATGGGCAGCTACAAAGACACCCGTGATTACCTGCCCTTCATGACTGCTGCTGATCGAGATAATGAGCTTGCCGTCGCCCAGAAGATTTTTAAGGAATGGACATCGAAGATGCCTGACCCTTCCGCAGTTCGAGGCGTACCGCTCTATTTGGCTTTTATGCACACCCACGACGGACCAAAGATTCTGGAGAACAACAGCCGCCCCGGCGACCCGGAAATCATCAATATCCTGCCCGTTTTGAAGGAGGACTTCGTAGACACCTGCTACAAGATGCTAGAAGGGAAATTGGGTCGCGTAGAAGTTGCTCCGTCGGCGACGGTTTTGACTTACAAGGTTCCAGCCAGCTACGGCGGCTACGCAGAAATGTTCCCAGCCAAAGTGAAGAAAGCTGAGATAGACATGCCCGTGGATCTTTCCGAAGCTCTTGCTTTGACGCGCAAGTATGGAGACAGAATTCGCGTCTACCCTGGCTCAATGGAGCTGCGTGACGGCAAAATCTATGCGCTCAAATCTCGGGTCGTCGGAGTTTTAGGCGTGGGCGAAAACATCGAAGAAGCCCGTCAAATCTCCATCAGAGGCTTGAACGCCATCAAAGGCGGCGCATTGTGGAACCGAAGCGACGTTGCTTCAACAGAAACTATTCAAAAAAGCGTCAAGCACATGCAGCAACTGAGGCACAAAGCTTGAAACGCGTATTCATCTCCGATTGCGAAGGACCGATCAGCAAGAACGACAACGCCTATGAAATAGTGGCGCATTTTGTTCCCGATGGTGACAAGGTTTTCTCAATAATAAGCAAATACGATGACGTGCTCGCAGATTCCCTGAAAAGGCAGGGGTACAACGCGGGCGACACACTCAAACTGGTCCTGCCTTTTCTCTTGGCTTACGATGTTACCGACAGACAAATGCGACAGTTTTCCGCCCAGACCCTTGTTCTCATCGCAGGCACCAAAGACACCTTAAGACAAGTACTCGGCACCGCCAAAGCCTTCATTATCAGCACAAGCTACGAACACTATATCCACGCGTTTTGCGACGTAACCTCATTTCCATTTGAAAACACGTACTGCACCAGAATTATCATCGACAAGTACTCGGTCACGGCAGAGGAGAGGGCAAAGCTGAAGAAAACCGCCAAAGAAATCGCCGCTATGCCTATGATAACCATGCCTCCAAATGCCATGTCGATTTCGGATTTCTCCAGCAAAGATCGGCAGACAATTGATCGGCTGAACGAAATCTTTTGGCGTGAAATTTCTACAATGTCATGCGGCAAAATCTACTCGGAAATCATGCCCGTCGGCGGAACGCAGAAAGCCCAAGCCATCCAAGACATAACAAAGAAACTAGAGCTGCCCCTTTCCAGCGTTATGTATGTTGGAGACAGCATAACAGACGTTGAAGCCTTCCAGCTTGTCCGAGAAAACGGTGGACTAGCCGTTTCCTTCAATGGCAACAAATATGCTGTGAAGAATGCCGAGGTCTCGATTCTATCTGAAAATAACCTCGCCGCGGCCGTTGTCTTTGATGCGTTCCTCAAGCACAACAAAGACGGTGCTCTGCAAATAGCTGCGAACTGGAGCCGTCAAACGTTGGAGAAAGACATCGTTGACAAAACTCTATTAAAGCACTTTTTCGCCGCGTACCCTAATGCTTTGCCGAAAGTTCAAATAGTAACAGCCAAGAATATGGAATCGCTGTCAGGTGAGAGCAGCGAGTTTAGGAAGAAGGTACGAGGCGAAACAGTTGGGAAACTTGGGTAAATCTTTGGCTCCAGTTGAGGACACTTACGCGGAGGTTTTCGAGGGCATTTTCTGCCGCGTAATTTTAACGGCCGAAGACGAGAAAACGGTGCGCGCCTCAGCGGAGGACGCGACCTCGACGCCAAGCGTGGTTATCGGCAGAGTTGAAGGAGGTGTCGAGCGGTACCTCACCAAGAAAGAGACTCCCGACCAACGGTTCGGCGCTTTGCTGCAATTCTGGGGAGAAGTAAATCCCGCTAAAACCTTCGCCGAATCGCTGAAGAAGTTTGTGACGGAATTATCCTACAGAATTCGTCAGGATATCTTGGTCAAGGCATTCACGGCTGTCTTCGATAATTTGCCTAACGCGGAAGGGATGCTTGATATGATGGAGCGTGTGGGCAACTGCGGCGACGGTTACGAATGGATCGAGAAAAGGCACGGCAGAAAAGTCATAATCGTGCCCCTGATGGTGCCTGACTTCATCATCGAGCGGCATTTGGGCTATGCTCACGGTATAACGGGCGGGAACATTTGGTTAATGTGCCAGACAAAAGAAGCCCTTTACAAGGCGGGCGAAAAAGCCTTAGAAGCCATCCATCGCGTGCCGGGAGTAGTCACACCTTTTAACGTTTGTTCAGCAGGCTCCAAGCCTGAAACCCACTACCCCCTCATCGGTCCGACGACTAATCATCTGTATTGTCCTTCGCTTAGACGGAAGCTTGGCTTTGAATCCAAAGTTCCCGAAGGCGTCAATTACATCCCCGAAATAGTCATAAATGGTATCTCCATGCAAGCAGTAAGGTCAGCAATGAAAGCGGGGATCGAAGCAGCACGCGGAGTTGAAGACGTCGTGCGAATCTCGGCGGGCAATTACGGCGGCAAACTGGGCAAATACAAAATCAACCTGCGAGAGCTGTTCTTATGACGAGCTTTGACGTTGTCGGGTTTGGCGCACTCAACGTGGACAAACTTTTCAAAGTGAACCGCATCGCCAAGGCTGAAGAAGAAAGCTTCATCAAAACATGCGAGGAATCATGCGGGGGCTCAGCAGCCAACACGTCTGTTGGCTTGGCGCGCCTGGGCTGCAAAGTCGGTTTCATCGGCAAAGTAGGCACAGACCATGAGGGAGCCTTGCTCATGGAGGATTTCCGCAGGGAAGGCGTCGACACTAACGGTATAGTCTGCGCGGAAGGCGGCGAAAGCGGCACAGTCATGGGCTTTGTCGACGAGCATGGACAAAGAGCGCTTTACATTAATTCCGGCGTCAACGACAATTTGACTCTTCAGGAAATCGGGAAGAAGTACGTTTCTCAGACGAAATTCCTGCATTTGACATCGTTTGTGGGCGAAAAAAGCTTGCAAACTCAGAAAAAGCTTCTCAAAACCCTGCATACCGATGTGAAAATTAGCTTCGACCCAGGTGCCTTGTACGCTGGAAAAGGTTATGCGGAACTTGAACCGATTATCCGGAAGGCCCACGTGATGATGCCAAACGCCATTGAGCTTGAACTCATCACGGGGAAAAAAACCCCCACCGATGGCGCAGCGTTCTTGATTGGCAATGGCGTGAAAATCGTTGCAGTGAAGCTGGGCGCTAAAGGCTGCTTTGTCACAGACGGCAAAGAGCGACACCACATGGAAGCCTTCGACGTTTCCGTTGTAGATACCACTGGTGCAGGAGACGCGTTCTGCGCTGGTTTCCTCTATGGTCTGCTTAAGAAGAAGCAGCTTGCAGAATGCGGCAGAATCGGCAACTTCGTCGCCTCCCAAAGCGTCACAAAAATGGGTGCCCGCGCTGGTTTGCCGTACCAAAAAGACCTAGAGTCTCTTGACAAAGTGCGCCATTAGACCATCAAAGATGAGTTTTCCGTCGCCGTATTGTGGCATCGCTTGCTGGCTAGTCCAGTCAGGTTGCTGCCACCAGTACATGGCACGTTCGGGGTGAGGCATTAAGCCGAATATTGTGCCTTCGTGATTGCAGATGCCGGCAATGTCGTGGAGACTGCCGTTGGGGTTTGCTGGGTACTTGCCTTCAGCTGGTTTGCCGTTCTTGTCGCAGTATCGCAGTACGACCATGTCATTATCGTAGAGTCTCTCCAGCAGCTTCGCCTCTTTCTCCTTGGGGAACAGGAACCTGCCTTCGCCGTGTGCGACGGGCAGTCGTATTACTTTGCCGTTTGGGATCTTGTTGGTGAATATACATTTGCCGTTATTTTCGTTTTTTAGGTAGATCCAGCGACACTTGAAGCCCTGCGGGATGTTTGAAGCCAAGGATGCCTCAGGATACGTGCTTGCACTTTCGAAACCTGGTAGCAGACCTTCTTCGACTAGGATTTGGAAGCCGTTGCATATGCCCAGAATCGGACGGTTTTGGTCGATGAAGGTGCGCAAGTCCTTGCCCAACTTTGCGATAAGCATTCGAGCGAATATAGCGCCTGACCGCACGTAGTCACCATAGCTAAAGCCACCTGGAAAAACCAGCGCGTGGTAGTCCAGTAGGTTGCATTGCTTCACAAGCTCATTGAGGTGGCGTGTTTCTGCTTGCACGCCTAGCTCCTGAAAGGCACGTTGGGTTTCGGAGTCACAGTTGGTTCCGCCCACCCTCATGACGCAGACGCGGATTTCTTCAAGATTCATACTTTCAGTCTTCCCCACTTAAGGTACGCTTCCAAGCCGCACGCAAATCCGCGACCGATGCGTCCACAACTTTGGAACCCTTCAAACCGCTAACCGTAAGTCTTGGTTCTTTAGTGATTTTGCCGATTTCCGCGTAAGTCTTGCTCTTCATGCATTTCTCAAATTCAGCTTTGTTTTTGTCTGCGACCTCCACCAGGAAACGGCTGTTTGACTCCGAAAAAAGGGCGAAGTCGTCTCGTCCGATACCCATAACTGGAAGCTTCACCAAATCCAGCGTCGCGCCGAAGTCGCTTGCCAGAGCCATCTCCGATGCAGCCACCGCTAAGCCGCCTTCTGACATGTCATGGCATGATTTGACTACACCTATGCTGATGGCTTTGGTTATCGCGTTGAAGGTGTTCTTAGCTTGCGTTAGACGGACTCTTGGTACTGACTTGCCGAGAAAACCTTGGAGTTTGTAGTATTCTGAACCGCCCAGTTCGCTATAGGTCTCGCCTACCACGTAAATCGCATTGCCCGCCGCCTTGAAGTCCATAGATACGGCTGAGCGAATGTCGGGAACTAGACCCACAGCTGTAATGAGCAGCGTCGGCGTCACCGGTCCCATCGGTGACTCGTTGTAAAGGCTGTCTTTGCCAGAAATGAACGGCGCCTTGAACGCTTTTGCGGCGTCGTAGCAGGCTTCGCATGCCTTCACTAGTGAGCCCAGTCGCTCAGGCTTCTCCGGGTTGCCCCAAACGAAATTATCCAGTAACGCGATTCTTTTTCCGCCGACAGCAACGTTGTTTCTTAGAGCTTCGTCTATGGCCCCGGCTGCCATCCAATAAGCATCAATCTTACCGTAGTTGGGGTTCATGCCACATGAGATGGACACTCCTTTCCAAGAGTTGTTCAGAGGCTTAATTATTGCGGCGTCGTTTGGCCCCGCGTAATCGCCATGAAGAGGCTTCAATGAAGTGTTGCCCTTGACTTCGTGGTCGTAGCTGCGCACGACGCTTTCTTTGCTGGCTATGTTCGGCGCAGATAGCAATTGCATAAGAATTTTTGTGAGGTTCTCCGACTCGGCGAACACAGGCTCTTCAAGTTGGATTTTTTCGTACGACGCCATTTTCATACTTATAGGAGGCGTGAAAAGGAACTCCATATCCAAATCCGCCACGATAGAACCTCCGAAACGGAGCCGTAAACGCTTCTCCTTGCTTAAAATGCCAATTGCGGTAGCCTCTACATCTTCTTTTTCGAAAACTTCAAGTACCTTGGATAGATTCTCCGGCGGCACTGCCAGAAGCATGCGCTCCTGTGATTCGGAAACGTAGATTTCCCACGGTGCGAGCCCCGAGTACTTCAGCGGTACTTTGTCTAGGTCGACGGTGACACCGCACCCATACCGCTCAGCCGTCTCGCCAACGGCGCTGCTCATGCCTCCTCCACCCAAATCAGTCGTTGCTGAGGCGAGTTCGCGGTCACGAATCTCAATCATGGCGCGCTTAACTTTCTCTTCTTCAATGGGGTCGGCAATCTGCACTGCCGGTCGGCTGACCTCCTCCGATTTCTCGTGTTAGTTCTGCCGAGGCGAAGGTTACGCCGTGAATGCCGTCGCGCCCCGTTTTACCGCCTGCCACGATGAGGATGTGCCCTGCCTTTGCCTCTTTCTTAAATTTGTTTAACGGGACAAGACCGATGCATCCGCAGTAGACGACGACGTTGCCGGTGTAGGATTCGTCGAAGTATATGGCGCCATTGACAGTTGGGATTCCCATGTTGTTGCCGTACGCTCCTACGCCCGCGGTAACGCCCATATAGACATATTTAGGGTGCTTTACACCCGTTGGCAACTTGCTGTAATCGTAATCCAAAGGACCAAAACCGAGAACATCAGTGCAGGCAATAGGGTCCGCCCAGACGCCAAGCACGTCACGGATGACCCCGCCAACGCCAGTCGCAGCACCACCAAACGGTTCCACTGCTGACGGGTGATTATGAGTCTCCACTTTCGCTGCGATGCCATAGCCCTTGTCAAAGCTCACTATGCCAGCGTTGTCTTCAAAAACGCTGATACACCATTTCAGCGCCATCTCTTTTGTGGCTTTGGCAATGTAAGTCTTGAAGAGACTTTCGATTTCTTTGCCTTCGACGAGAATTTTGCCCTTAAACGTCTTGTGATAGCAGTGCTCACTCCAAGTCTGACCAAAGGCTTGAAGCTCTACGTCGGTGGGGTCACGTTTCTGGTCTTTGAAGTAGGCTTGTATTTGCTTCATTTCTGAAAGGCTCAAGCACAAACCAAGTTTGTCGCTGACCTCCGAAAGCTGGACGTCTGACCCCCTTCGAATTTTGACAATGTGCATGTTCAAGGCTGCGGAAGTGTGGCTGTAAAGGCTCATTTCTGGTCCTCGACAGTGATGGTGTAATTGTCTTTGGTAGGATTAGCTAAGAGCCGTTTTGCCATTTCTTTGGCCTTCGCTTCGGCTTCTTTTGGAGTGGCAACTTCAAGTTGGACAGTGTAGACTTTGCTTACGTTTACTGAGTTGACTGCGTAGCCTAGCTCTTTGAGCAAGCGTTGTGTGGTGTTACCTTCGGGGTCTGTGTGGCCTGGTTTGAGGCTGACTTCGATTTTGGTGCGGTATGTCATGGCTTATTTAGACTGATGCAATTGGATTTAAACACTTTTGCGCGAAATCTGCGTACTCATTTATGCCAAAACCATTTTCTTGCCCTTATACATAACCGTTATGCGCTGTGTTTTGCCGGTGACCCCGCCAATTACTTCAGGACGAGCTTTTGCCTTCTCCAAAGCTTCGAGCGCTTTGTCCTTTTCAGCTTTGGATATGATTATGCCGAAGCCCCAACCCATGTTGAACGTCCGAAACATCTCATCATCAGAAATCGAAAAACCAAGCTCTGCAGCTGTCTGCTGAATTAAGTCGAAGATGGGCTGGGGTTTGAAGTTGTCGAAGTCAAAGCCGATTCCCTCTGAGTACCGAGCAAGGTTGTTGAACTTCAGGTAAGCGTCCCCAGTTATATGTACGGCGCCTTTGACTTTGACGGCTTTCGCGAGAGCCAAGAATGGCTTTACGTAGATTCTTGTGGGCTCCAGCATCTCGGTCACGATTTCCCTGCCTAAATCTTTTGGTTCGTCGCCCGGCTTGTATTTTCCGCCCCATTTTTTGAGTAGGATCTTCCTCGCAAGAGTTATGCCGTTACTGTGCAGCCCGCTGCTGGGTAATCCGATAATTGCGTCCCCCGGTTTTATTCCGTAGCCCGTGATTATATGTTCCTTGGAGACTTGACCCACCGAGGCTACCACCATGTCGAAGCCCAAACCTTGTGAGATACCCTTGATGATTTCGGCTACGTCGCCGATTTCGCCACTGACAACAGGGCATTCAGATTCATTTGCGCCCGCCACTATTCCCTCGAGCCACTGCCGGACTAGCTGAGGATTGCTGGATTGCGCATGAATATTGTCAGAAATTGCGAGCGGCGTCGCACCCGAGCGGATTACGTCGTTGACAGCCATGGCAACGGCGTCTATACCTATCGTATCATATTTGCCTGATAGCTCAGATAGGAGAACTTTTGTGCCTACGCCTTCAATGGTTAGGTCTAGCCAAGTGTCTTCTGTTTGCTGGAAGATGTTGCTGTAAGGCAAATGCATGACGGTTCCGAAAGGAGCGAATTTGTATGTCTCATGCAGCAAATCCAGCGCTTTCTTGGATTCGTGACGTTGTTCACGGTTTACCCCTGCATCGGTGTACGTGTAGGTTTTGGGCATGCACAGTTTTCTCCATTTCTTTGTATGTTCTGTGGCGAGCCGTGCTGATAACGATTTTGCTCACAGGCCACGGACAAAAGTTTAAGTTGCATCGTGTTTGTGTATCTGCTGTTTGGGCGGTCTTAGTCTAGCCTGGCTAGGACATCAGGTTCCCAACCTGACGACCCGGGTTCAAATCCCGGAGACCGCACCATACTTATGGAATTTGATGCTTCCGAGCTGCGATTTTCAAGTCTCGGTCTTTTGCGATTTCGAATGATTAGCAATTGAGTGAAGGGTTCTATCGACGTCTTTTCAAGCAAAAGAAATGCGTTGATTTCATTAAGCAGAGAAGTGTGGAAGAAAGACTAAGTGCCAGACCTGATGATTCTACGGAGTTAGCCGCATTCGATCTCTGGGATAGAACGATGTTTCGCGGATGTTCTTCTTGCCCGTTAAAACCATCGTCAGCCGCTCTAACCCGATTGCCCACCCGGCGTGAGGCGGCATACCATAGTCAAATGCCCGCAGATGATACTTGAAAGATTGTGGATTCAATCCTTTTTCCTTCATGCGCTCTATCAGCGACGCTTTGTCAGCGATACGAGTTCCACCAGAAACCAACTCAATCCACCGCCACATCAAATCGAAACCTTCGCAAAGCTCAGGTTTGCCTGGTTTGGGTTTGATGTAGAATGCTTTGGCACGGGTTGGCCAATCTGTGATGAAGTAATAGTATCCTCGCTCCTTGCCCAAGATGCGGAAAGCCTCTGTGGAGATGTCTTCGCCCCACGGAATGTTGACCCCTTGTTCTTTGAGGTCACGGAGAATTTCGTCGTAACTGAACCGTTTGAATGGAATCTCGGGAACAGTTGCTCTGTACTTGAGTGCTGAGAGTTCCTTAGCGCATTTTTCTTGTACCGCTTTGCATGTGTACTGGATGACTTGCTCGAGAAGACGCATTACGTCTTCTGCGCTGGAAAATGCTTCTTCAATGTCCACAGATACAAACTCGCTTAAGTGTCTGCGAGTGTGTGATAACTCTGCGCGGAAGAAGGGACCTACCTCGAAGACCTTCTCCAGACTCATAGTCAACTGTTCTTTGTACAATTGTGGACTCTGCGCAAGATATGCTTTCTGACCAAAATAGTCCACAGCGAACAGTTCCGCACCGCCTTCCGTGGCGGAAGCAATTATTCTGGGGGTGTGAACTTCAAGAAAACCCCTTTTGAAAAGAAAATCTCTGATTGCAGCTAACGCTTGGTGCTGAATCTTGAACGCCGCTGAGTTCTGTTCCTGCGCCAAATCAAGTGCCCGTGCATCTAAGCGGACTTCGATGTTCGCTGGCGTTTTGCCAGTGATGTCTATGGGTAGTTGTTCTGCGGCTGTGTTGAAAATTCGGATTTCCTTTGGGATAACTTCGACGCCTCTTGGTGTCATAGTTGTCTTTTTGACTACGCCTTTGACACCTATGCTGAAACGTTTCTGGAGGGTGTCGGATTTCGAAAGTACTTCAGGCGCAACTTTCTTCTTCGGAATCGTTACTTGAATCGTTCCTTCCCTGTCTTGCAGTATGACGAAGCGGATTCCACCAAGGTCTCGGACCTCTTGTACCCACCCAAGAAGAGTAACTTCCGAGCCATCCATGCAAGGAGTCAAATTTGACGAATAATAGGTTCTAGCCCAATCCCCCAAAGAATCAAAAATCATACTTCGCCCTCTCACCAATTAATCGGCAAACTCTACACGCAGAGACATCTTCCTCACAGTGCGTGCAATCTCCTTAATCGCGGCTAAGTCAAAAGGCATCTGGGCACCGCGCTTCCGGCGCAAAATCACACGAGTCTCAGTTGTTCCATCAGGTAGCCAAATCGTGTTAATAGTCAAAATGTTCAAGGGCGTAAACAAATCCTCGAGGAACTTTCGGTCATCCACGCCATTCTCCAACACCCGCACGGACTTTCCAGTTACGTCGCCTAAAGCTTTCACTATTTTGCCGCCATAGCCCAAAAGCCTGGGGACATCCCCGTGTCCAACAATCAGCGCGATTGTTCGGTTTGCATCTACGGCTTTGTGGAAACAGACACTCTGGAGCGAAGGATACTTCTCCTCCAAAAGCAGCAATTGGCGAGCAACTTTAAGGTCCAAGTCAGTGATTTCGCCAGTCTTTACCTTGGCTGAACATTTTTGGCAAAGCATGCCACTCTTTAGGCAGAAACTGCACAGTTCGGTTTTCATTTCGGAAACGCCTTAATGCCACTTTCGAGGAGCCCTTTTGCTCGCACTCCAATTCGGAAATGCGAGTCTAACGTCCCAATGTTATTTCAATCGTGCTCACGTTAGTCAATTCATCGCTTGTTTCTTGCGGTGAAAGCTGGTCAGTACCAATTCCAATTCTCTTGACTTTCATGTCAGGTAGAAAGCGCCGCCGGACGACCTCAACAACATCAATTGCTCGGCAGATAGCTTTTCCACGTGCTTTGACGTTGACTTCTTTTGCTCCGCCATGGAAGAGAGTAATGCAAGCCAGCACATAATTCATAACCGGTTTCTTTCCGATTAGCACTGAGTTGCTATCTGACATACTAACGCGGGTACTCCTGAGTTCCATTTGTAGGGCTTCTTAAGTTTTTTTCTCCGCAAATAAATAGGTTGTGGTGCATTGACTGACAATTCCTGCCCCTCCCAGAGAGAAAAAGAAAAAATAGTTTAGCCCTAATTGAACCTGACTTTTAGGGCATTAAATTCTTAAGCAACCTCACTATTGTAAAGATTTAATTTAACAAACTAACAAAATACAGGATGACCATATGTGGAACCTCTCACAAAACGCTCCATACAACTCCTGAAAACGCTCTATGACAAAGGGCAATCAACAAACACTTACACCTTACGAGTAAAGCAAGACGAACTATCAAGGCAGTTGGGTATAAGTAGACAAGCCTTGAACGTGCATCTGCGAAAACTCAAAACTACTGGATACATCCGGACAGGGAGAGGTTTCATCGACGTCACAGAAAAAGGACTCAACGCATTGGGCGTGTCCACCACACCGGCATTTATCCTCATCAAAATCTCCCCTGTCAAGCGCATTGAAGTTTACGAGAAAATCCGCGACCTCGCTATCGCGCGAGCTTTTCGCATCGCAGGAGACGTAGATGCATTAATCATGGTAGAGCGGGAAAACATGGATGAAACCCTCAAGAAACTCTACACCGTAGACGGCATACAGGATACACGTAGCTACGTTACCATCGAAGTTATAAAGTAGAATAAAACTCCCTTTTCGTGCTAGGGAGCGCTGTTTCTTGAAACTCTATGAGCATGAAGCTAAAACCATAATTGCGACTTATGGTATGCAGACCCCGCGAGGCGCAACTGCCAAAACGGGTCTGCAAGCTCAAGAAATCACAGCAAACCTCGGGAAACCCGTAGCTATCAAGGCGCAGGTACTTGTCGCAGGAAGAGGGAAGGCTGGCGGAGTTAAATTCGCAGAAAATCCAGATGAAGCCAAAGCGGTCGCAGATAGGCTCTTTGGAACAGAAGTGAAGGGAGAAACCGTAACCGAACTTCTTGTGGAAGAAAAGATGGCTATACAGCGAGAACTGTATTTTGGGTTGACGTTGGATAGACTTCGCAGATGTTTCGTTGCCGTAGCTTCTGATGTTGGCGGGGTGGACATTGAGCAGGTGGCTGAGCAGCATCCTCAAAAAGTATTCAAAACACCCATCAACTCTCAACTTGGATTCCGAAGATTCCACGCGATGCAAATAGCCAAGAAAATGGGTTATGCCGGCGACCAAATGGTGGTGTTAGCTAAGTTGCTGGAGAAGCTATACAGGGCAAGTGTGGATTACGATGCTGAGCTGGTCGAGGTCAATCCGCTCGTGGAAACAATTGAGGGCAGATTCGTGGCGGTAGATACGCGCATCATTTTGGACGACAATGGCTTGTTTAGGCACGAACATTTTAGGCATAAACGTCTTGAGGAACAGAGGGAGCTTAGCGCAAAAGAATTTGAGAGCTTGAGAAGTGGTTTAGAATATGTAAAGCTGGATGGGGACATAGGCGTCATCGGGAACGGCGCAGGCTTGGTTATGTCAACTTTGGACTTGGTTAGTCTTTATGGCGGAAGACCAGCCAACTTTCTGGATATAGGTGGTGGAGCCCCTTATGAGCGAATCAGGGCAGCTCTTGGGCTAGTCCTTTCCGATTCACAGGTCAAGGTTCTGTTCGTGAACATTCTTGGCGGCATTACACTCTGCGACGATGTTGCACGAGGCATAATCAATACAGGAGAGAAGCTAAAAATGTCAAAGCCGCTTGTCGTCAGGTTAGTCGGCGCGAACGAGGAAGAAGGAAAACGAATCCTTTCTGAAGCACATGTGCCAGTCTTCGACAGCATGGAAGAGGCTGCAAAGAACGCCGTTGAATTCGCCAAAAAGGAGTTCTAAGCTATGGGCATAATTGTTAATTCGGAAACACGAGTGCTAGTTCAGGGCATAACTGGGGCTCAGGGCAGTTTCCACACGAAGCTGATGTTGGATTATGGCACAAGAATTGTGGCTGGGACAAGTCCAGGCAAAGGAGGAACTGCAATTCACGGTATTCCTGTCTATGACACCGTGGAAGAAGCGCAGAAAGCGGATGCAGTGGAGACTTCGATTGTTTTTGTTCCTGCTCCGTTCGCATTGGATGCGACTTTGGAAGCCTTAGATGGCGGCGTCAAAACTGTTGTGGTCATTACGGAACATGTTCCAGTTCACGATGCCGTGGCACTGATGAGCTTCGCAGAGCAAAAAAACGCCCTTGTCATCGGTCCCAACACTCCTGGAATCATTACGCCAGGGAAATGTAAGGTGGGCATTTTGCCAGCGCAAGTCTTCGCGTCTGGAAGTGTGGGTGTGGCTTCGCGGAGCGGCACTTTGACATATGAGATTGCTTCGACGCTCTCCAGAAGTGGGTTGGGCCAGTCCACTTGCCTTGGCATCGGCGGCGACGCGGTGACCGGATTGAGTTTTGTGGACGCGTTGGAGCTGTTTAGAGGCGACTCTGAAACGAATGCCGTTGCATTGATTGGGGAGATTGGGGGCAATATTGAGGAAGCCACGGCTGAATACATCACAAGAACGAGGTTTCCTAAGCCTGTGGTTGCTTATGTTGCTGGGCGTTCTGCACCCGTTGGCAAACGTATGGGTCATGCGGGCGCGATTGTGATGGGAAAATTCGGGACAGCGCAAAGCAAGGTTGCTGCGTTTGAAGCTGCCGGCGTTCCGGTTGCCGGAAAGCCCAGTGACGTTGGTAGGTTGTTGAAGGAACGATTAGATGTGAGGAGGTAGCGCTATTCTGAAGGTTTCTGGCGTCTGAGGCATAAAGTATATCTGAAGCGTTCCCTTCTGAGTGTTAACCCAAAAAGAGGGTACATTAATGCCGATATTGGATCCTGTTAAGAAATCGATCGCTCAGAAAGCGCGGTTACATATGAAGATTTGCAGGGACTGCGGTGGCAGAAACGCAGCTACAGCAACAAAATGCCGCAAATGCCACAGTAAAAACCTGCGGTGGAAGAAGAGAGAACTCGTAAAGTAATCTCCATTTCCGAAGCTTTATTTTCGTCTATTTGTCCCGCTAGCTTTTGCTTTGACGCCTGATTCTTCTTCTGTATCCCCTCGCTTTTCTGAGGCGCAGTTTCTGTTTGCTTTCTTGATACTGCCTTCGAGAGGCGTTTTCTAGGCGGGCCAAAACCAAAAAACGTCTCTCCCATGAGAAACCATTACTTTTAGATTTACAGGTGCAAGCGAGGAACTGCGAGTCTTTCTACCATTTGGTAGGAATTATTGTCAGTTGCTTTACCAAGGCTATAGTGTGCCTATTCAAAGAGTGCATTAAAAAACCTGTTTTTTAGATTAGAGCGTTCTTGTTAAAGTATCTATATTGAAGACTGTGTTTGCGCATCCGTTCTTAAGAAGCGGAACCGACTGTCCCCTTACGCTCATGCTTCTTAGAAGTTCCAAACTCATTTTAACTTCTTCTCCACAAGCCACGCCAACGATGCCCTCATACTTGTGTGCCTTTAGAATCTTGGGCACGCAAGAGCCTCCGGGAAGCACGTAGACGTCGTAACCTTTCTCTTTCGCGATGTGGTCTGCCCTGTTGACGTCACAATCGGGGCTGCAATGCGCGCAAACGTAGCTGGGAATGCTTGTATCGAAGACGGCTTTGCATCTACCATCCATGAATTTTCGGCTGCAATGAGGCAGGAAAAGGGCCCGCTTCTTCGTCTTGAGGAAATTGCCTCTTTCCAAAAGGTTTGCTGCTTGAATATCAATGAGGTCCTGGATAAGGACCACCGCGTCCTGCAGGTTAAGACCAGTTGCCTCTTGAATCCTGAATTTCTTGATGATGCCCTGCAGCGAATGCAGAAAAACCTTGTGGACGCCCCTGTTGTAGCTAGCCAACGCGATTTCCGTAAAGAAATGATGCGGTGTTTTAGAAATGTCAAACGTGAATTTGTAGGGCATATCTCAATCGTGCCGTTGCGCGCTTAAAAGAATATCTCTTTGGAAAACATATTTTTAAGATTAGCTCTGAGATATCTGAATTTTCGGAAGATTAGGAGACGACGAAGGCACCTTTATACTTGGCGGTCTAATGCCAAGAAGGAGAACTTAATGAAGGCAGAAATTAGGAAAACTCGTTTAGATGCTGATTTGGAACATCAGCCGCTCAACGAGTTCCTTGTAGCGGTTCCGAATCGTGACTTCAGTTACTTGGGCGATTTCAGCGATTTCCCTCTGCGTTTTCCTCTCACCCGTCAGGACCGAAGCGATGTAGCTGGCTGCCGCAGCTATACCTGTTGGACCGCGTCCTGAAGTTAACTTGAGTTCTTTAGCTGAGGCGAGGATTTTGTGAGCGATTTCTTCCACTTTTCCCTGCATCGTGAGTTGGTTGCTGAACTTCGTGATGTACTGATTAGGTCTGAGGGGCGGAATTGAGTAGTTGAGTTCTTTGATTAGGAAGCGGTAGCTGCGTCCAACCTCTTTCTTGTTCACTGTGGAGGCTTGGGCGATTTCATCTAGCGTTCGAGGGAGCCCGCATTGCCTGCAAGCTAGGTACAGAGCCGCACTCGTCACGCCCTGGATTGAGCGTCCGCGGATGAGGCGTTCCTTCACCGCCTTGCGGTAGATAACTGAGGCGGTCTCAAGAATGTTCTTGGGCAAGTTTAGGTTGTTAGAAATCTTGGTGATTTCAGACAAAGCAAAAGCCAAGTTGCGTTCGGTAGCGTCTGAGACTCTGATGCGTCGCTGCCATTTTCGTAGGCGGTACACCTGGGCTTTTTGACCTGGCGAAAGGCTTTTGCCGTATATGTCTCGGTCATGCCAATCAATTGTTGTGGATAAGCCTTTGTCATGGATCGTGTATGTTAGGGGAGCACCGACCCTTGTCCGCTTGGATCTTTGTTCATCGTCAAACGCCCGCCATTCAGGTCCTCTGTCGGCGATCTTGGCGGCAACGACGAAACCGCAATCCATACAAACAATTTCTGCGCATTCATAATCACGCATGATCCTTGTGCTGCCGCATTCAGGGCAAGATTGCACTTTCACGGCTTCCACACGTTGACCCGATGATGGATCGGTATCCTCATGTAACCCGCCACTTCCACTCATATATCATTTAGCTCCGTGTGTTTTTCGAGGGAGTAACATAGAGCTGCCTGTTTGCTAACCTTTCAGAGTCCTTAACCGAGGGTCTGATCACTGCATAGGGGGAAGAAACAGGACCTATAATATCAAAGATTCGTCCAACCACTCTTAAGTTCTCATCGACAACTGTTGCGCCCATCTTCGGGGTATTCTCGAGCTTCACGACAACGTTTTGTGACGGCGTTACGCTGAGAACTCTCCCTAAACTCTGCAACACATTCCCCTCTCGAAAAACATCATGGTCACCGTAATACGCCTTATAAAGCTTTCTGGAAAACACGGAATGCGTAGTTGAGTTAAACTGTTTTGCAGTAGAAAACTACTTAAATAAGAAGCAGTGGATAAAACTGTGCCTTAAAAGGGTGAGGCCAAGATATGTCAAAACCATTCTATGTGAAATATGAAGCTCCAAAAGAAGTTGTAGATGCAGCCTATGAAGCCCTCCAAATCGCTTCAAAGTCAGGCGTAGTTAGAAAAGGAACAAACGAAGCAACAAAAGCCGTTGAGCGTGCCAAGCCAAACTCGTCGTCATTGCTGAAGATGTTGAACCTCCAGAAGTCATCGCACACTTGCCATTGCTCTGTGACGAAAGAAAGATCCCATACATCTTTGTTCCCAGCAAAGAACAAATCGGCAAAGCCTCGGCATAGATGTTCCAGCAGCTTCTGCCTGCATAATCAAAGAAGGAGACGCTGCAGGCTTAATAAAAGAAATCATCACGCGCCTTGAGCAGGTGAAAAGAGGCTCGCAGTAATGAGTAAGGAAGAGAAAGCGCAGGCCGCAGAGGAACTAACACCTGCAGAAGTTATCCAAGTTATCGCCCGTACAGGAGTCACCGGCGAAATCTCACAGGCAAGAGTCCGCATACTCGAAGGCAGAGACAAAGGACGCATAATCACACGAAACGTTAAGGGTCCAGTGCGACGTCCAAGACATCCTGATGCTCAGAGAAACAGAACGCGAAGCCAAGAAAATCAACAGATAAGAAGGGACCCACTATATGCCGAAACCAAGAAAATGTTCATTTTGCGGTGCCGAATTTCCCAGCTGGCACAGGCATGATGTACGTCAAAAATGACGGCACGATTCTCTGGTTTGACTCAGGCAAATGCAAGAAGAGCTCGTTGCAGTTCGGTCGAGACCCCCGCAAGCTAAAGTGGACAACTTACTTCGGTAAAGAAGAAAAAGGCAAAGCATAATCGCGAACCAGGTAGCAATGTATACCCAACAACTTTTTCCTCATATCTCCTTGTCTAGAGAAGGCTCTAAGCTTTCTTGCTGAATGCTCAACAAAGAATCAATTATGAAGATTTCTAGCAGATATTTTTGAGAAAGTTTTGGTAGCGGGGAGTAGATTTGAACTACTGATCTCTGGGTTATGAGCCCAGCGGGTTAATCCTGGCTACCCCACCCCGCTACGCGTGTGGTTCAACGTTTTTTCTGAGAACCAATGAATATTACCTCTCTGGACCAACTATTAACGGTTTCTTTTTTGTTTCCGCAAAAGGGATTTTAGTGGCGACCGTTCAGTTGTACATCCGAGGACACAACACCGATGGACAAACCGTACCTGCGCGAGTTATCGACCCCAGCTCTGGAAAAACATATTTTCATTCAGGGGCTCCCGGGGTTTGGTAACGTGGGGCGAATTGCAGCGCATCTGCTCATAAAATACGCCAACGCGAAACCGCTAGCCGAGTTGTACTCCCCAACCTTCCCAGATTACGTTGCCGTTAGCAGCAAAGGTGTCTGCCAACTGCCCAGGTATGAGTTTTACTCAGCTACAATTGATGATTCCAAATTTGTGATAATGACTGGTGAGTCCCAGCCTTCGTTTGACGATGTTTTGGCGCATTACGAGGTCTGCGGCGAAATCCTTGATTACGCGCAGCGTCTTGGATGCCAGTTCCTCATCACCATAGGGGGTGTACCATTAGCGGAAGAGAAAGCCCAAGTGTACATAGCTGCCACTACGCGTAAGATTGCGATGGAGTTCATGGAGAAAGGGGCAGTAATTTACAGTCGCGGTAGAATTGTAGGCGGCACGGGCTTAACCTTGGCGATGGCAAAAGAACGGGGGATAGACGGCGCATGCATTTTAGGGTCTACGACAGGTTACACGTCTGATAAAGGTGCAGGTTTGCTTGCATTCAAGTTTTTGATGAAGGCGTTGGGAAAAGAGATAAAAGAAGGCTTACCAGAAACACAGTAGCCGTAAGCTGAATGCAGAGATTGGAATCTATGACAGAAAACGAAGATATTAAATCTGTAGACAGCAGTTTCGTCAACTCAAAGTTCGGAAAAGTCCTCTTAACCATACTCTCGGTCTTTCTGGTCTTCGCTGGGCCAACATACGTTATCTACGGGCTAGCCATCGTACTGGGTGTGAACATCGCCGCCTCGTTTGTGGTGGGCTTTGTGCTGTTCGCCGTCGGTTTGGTCCTGATGCGGTATTTAGTGCAGAAGAAAGTCATCGTCTGAATTGTTTTTTTGCCTCGGATACCCCAGGGTGCATCATCACTTCAGCTTTTAGGATTCGTCATCGGCATTTTCTACGAGCCGCGCTGCAGCTATTAAGCATTGTTCGAGCTTTCTGGATGTTTGAAAAGGCAAATTGTGACTCTTTGACTATTTTCAGATGCTTTTCTTGGGGGGCAATCAGGTTTGGAGACATGAATTCTGAGTAAATAAGGCATATAACATATGCCCGCGTGTATATCGAGTATGCAGAGGAACAGGGGAAGCTTCCCCGAAAGAATTCGCGACCAAGACGAAGATTCAGCGAAGAGAACAACAGTCATATTAGAAAAGGGAGAACGCGAATTCATCGACAAACTTATCCGAGAAGGCAAAGAACCAGGCATCAAGCCGCTCATCAGTAAAATGCTTGACGTCTACAGAAGCATGATGGTCTATGACTGGAATTTCCCTGGAGAATACTATTGCGGCATAAGCCGCGTAGCTTTCGTCAATGTGGAACTACTCAACATCCTCATACAGCGAGCGCCCAAGGAAAAGTGGCGGGAAATCGGCAGACAAATGGGCGCTGCCCTGAAGGTTTCCTTGGAAACCACTTTAGACCTGCCATCAGTTACTCGTGATAACTGGGAGAGCGTTTTCCACCGTCTCAGGATACAGGGCTTCGGGGATTTCTATACCAAAGACAGGTATTTGCTGGCAAAAATGCCTTTCATCAATGAGGCTGATATCCTCGCAGGCATCTTGGAGGGGCTGCTGGAAGTTGAGTTGGACCTGAAAAACAGCGTTCCCCCTTTGATTTTTGAAGTGCGCAAACCATTTGTGGCACCCGCTACGAAGCAGATTTAGTTAAGCCTTAAATCAGGTGTCAACTGCTAGTATACGTTTATTAGAATGGCTTGCTTATGGTGCGGTTCAGTGACGAACAATGAGGGATTGCATTCACCAAAGGCGATTGCGTTCATCTTCGATAGTCGTAGTCAAAAACTCAACAGTCTGAAACGAATTATTTATTGTGAAATAGAGCTATCCCCAGAAGAAGTCACTGAATTTCTGAAAGCAACAAACCGTGTAGAGAATACTCTAAATGTGGGTTCAACAAAAAATCTAGGTGGATTGAAATGGACAAATTGAAATTTGCTATACCCGCTGGCTCCCTAGCCAAAGCAACTTCAGACTTCTTCGCGCGTTCAGGATACAAAATCGGCGGCACCGAACGCACGTATCGCCCGACCATAAACGATCCCGAAATCGAAATGAAAGTCCTTCGCCCCCAGGAAATCCCAATCTTCGTAAACGAAGGCCTACAAGACCTGGGCATCACGGGGCAGGACTGGGTCCGGGAAAACCGTGCGGATGTAGAAATTCTGCAGGATCTTGAATACGGTAAAATCAGGCTTGTCATAGCAGTTCCCAAAAGTGTTAGCGAGGAGTGGACGATGGGCGACTTCATGGAGTCCATCTGGAAGCAGGGCAAGAACTTTCGTGTTAGCACTGAGTACCTAAACATTGCCTCTGAATATCTTAAGATCCAACCAGAATACAGGAAGCGCTTTGGTGATGCCGAACCTCAGATTGTTACCCCTTGGTGGCGCAAAGGCGACAACCCGAAAGCGAAAATCTTTTTATCTTTCGGTGCAACGGAGGCAAAGCCGCCGGAGAATAGTGACTGCATAATGGATGTAACCGAAACAGGCACCACCATAGACGCTAATAACCTCCGAATTATCGAAACCGTCTTGCGTTCGTCCGCTGTGCTTATAGCCAACAAGAAAGCCTTAGAAGATCCGCAGAAACGAGAAAAAATTTTCGATATAGTCGCACTGCTCAAAGGTGTTGTTGACGGCTCCAAACGTATTCATATCTTCGTAAACGTCAAGAAGGCGAACCTGCAAAAGCTCCTGACCGAGTTGCCAGCGTTGAAGAATCCAACTATCTCACCTTTGGCTGATGATAGCTGGGTAAGCGTAAACACCGTCGTCGAGAAGGACTGTCTAATCGAGCTGTTGCCAATTATCCGCAAACTCGCCCAGGGGTTGGTCGTTTACGAGCCTCGTCAGGTTCTAGCGTTGGATGAAATTTCTAGGAGGAAAGAAGGTAAATGCGTAATCGAATCGAAATAAGAGTTTGGAAGGCCAATGAGCTTCCTCCGAACTGGTTCAAGCGTAGGTTAGCTGAAGACAAAGATAGCGCAGCCGCTGAAAACGATGTTAAAGAAATAATAAGCACTGTCCAAAGGCAAGGAAATGCCGCTTTAATTGGGTTTACAGAGCGGTTTGACAAGACTAAATTAACCGCTCGAGACCTTCGAGTGACCTCAGCAGAGATTAAAGCCGCATACAAAGCCGTCAGTCAACAGCAAGTCAATGCACTAAAATTGATGAGGGAAAGACTATTTGCAAATGAAAAAATTGCTCTCCAACAAATAGGCTACAAGACTTCACGCGAGGGCGTATCAGTTCACACCGTGCTGCGTCCAATTGAAAGTGTCGGCTGTTATGTTCCAGCGGGACAAGCCGCCTACCCTAGCACGCTTGTCATGACTACGACTCCAGCAAAAGTTGCGGGCGTTCAGCGTGTTGTTGTTTTCTCGCCCCCAACCTCGAAAGGCACCATCAACCCTCTGACTCTTGTGGCAGCAGACATCTGCGAAGTGGACGAGGTCTACAGAGTTGGAGGCGTTCAAGCTATTGCGGCGTTAGCTTACGGAACCGAAACCATCAAACCCGTCAGAAAGATTGTCGGTCCGGGAAGTAAATACGTTACAGCCGCCAAAGTTCAGGTTTCCAAAGATGTTGCCATTGATATGCCTGCAGGACCCAGTGAGATTCTTATTCTGGCTGATGAGGAAGCTAACCCGAAACTGGTGGCTGCGGATATGATTAGTCAGGCGGAGCACGGACCAGATAGCATTGCAGGACTCATCACAACGTCGAAGAAGTTTATTGAGAATGTCATGCAGTGTCTTGATGAACAAAGTGAATCGGCGGAGCGCAGAGAAATCGTGGAGAAAGCGCTCTCAACAAAGGGATTCATAGTCATCTGCAAAGATGATCCCGATGAGATGGCGGCTTTGGCTAACGCCTTTGCACCCGAACACTTAGAAATTATTACCCAGTCGCCGAAGGAAATTGCTGACAGAATAACTACTGCAGGGTTAATTCTTATCGGGCCCTATAGTCCAGTAGCTTTTAGCGACTACGGCAGTGGAACCAACCATGTTTTGCCTACAGGCGGGTTCGGAAGTGTCTACTCAGGATTGTCAGCAATAGACTTCATGCGAAGAATCAGTGTTGTGGAAATCTCAAAAGAAGGTTTAGGTAGACTTAGGAATCATGTGAAGGTTCTTGCCGAAGCAGAGAATCTTCCCAATCACTTCAGAGCTGTTGAGGCGAGGTTTGAAGAATGAGCTCTCAATGTGAAAGATGGCTAGAGAAAAAGCTTGAAGAGCTGAACGCCGCAGAAATCTACAGTGCTGAGAAAACGAATGAAGAAATCGCGAGGCAGTATGGGCTGAACGTTGGCAACATCGTGAAGCTGAACTACAACGAGAACCTCTACATTCCACGGGAAAAAGTTGCATCTATGCTCAAGGAGGTTGCGGATGAAATTGACGTGCGGATATACCCGCAGGACGAAGAGACAAAGCTCAAAGAAGCTATAGCCGCCTATCTGCAGGTGCCAGCCGAAAGCGTAACAGTAGGCAACTCCAGCGACGAAGTCATGGAACGCACCGTGCGCCTGTTCCTCGGAAAAGGCGACAGCGCAGTCACATTTACGCCAACGTTCTCGGTGTTCAAGTACTGCGTCACCTACCAAGGCTCGAAACATGTTGGCGTCCCGCTCAAAGACGACTTCAACATCGACATGGAGGACATGCGCAAAGCATTCACATCCGAAACTAGGCTGCTTTACTTATGCTCGCCCAATAACCCAACAGCCAGTCAGCTTAAGCCTCGCGAAGTCGAGGCTCTCATCGAAGAGTTCCCAGGAATCGTAATTGTGGACGAGGCATACGCCGAATACGCAGATTACTCTGTTGTGCCGCTCATCAAAAAATATGCAAACCTCGCTGTGCTGCGAACGTTCTCGAAGGCTTTTGGCTTAGCTGGACTGCGCCTTGGGTACGCTGTGGCTAGCCCATCAGTGGCTAAGGCATTAGACCGCACTCCCGCACCATACGTCGTGAACGTGGTTTCCCTTAGCATGGGTAGAAAAATGCTTGAAGGCGTCGAGTTGATTCGGGAAAGCGTCGCCTCCCTTAAAAAGGAGCGGAGAAAACTAATAACCGAACTCAACCAGACAGAAGGCATCCAAGCGTTTGATTCAAAGACAAACTTTGTCCTCTTCAACGCCGCCAAGCCATACGCGGAAGTCTATGAGGCTGCGCTGCAGCAGGGCTTGGTCATAAAGAAGCTGGGCAAGCTGTTAAAGTACCAGAATTGTCTACGCACCACAGTGGGTTTACCCGAGATGAACTCAAGACTACTAAAGACCTTAAGGGAGTACATGAGGGATAATATATGAGAACCGATGAAGTCTTCAGGAAAACAAAGGAAACCGAAGTCACCGTCAAGGTCGACCTGGACGGAGAAGGGAAAAACGATATTTCCACAGGCGTAGCCTTCTTTGACCATCTTTTAGCCAGCTTCGCCACGCATGGTCTCATCGACTTAATCGCCAAAGTCAAAGGAGACCTCAAACACCACAGCATTGAGGACTTAGCTATCGGCCTGGGAGAGGCCCTTAGCAAGGCACTGGGCAATCGCGAAGGTATCACACGATTCGGTTTTGCGGTTGTCCCCATGGACGAGTCGCTCGCGTTTGCATCCGTCGACCTGGTCAAGCGGGCATATGCAGTGACTAACTTAAAGTTAAAGGGCAAGAAGGTCGAGGACATGGCTACCGAAGACATCGTGCACTTCTTTGAGACGCTGGCGACTTCGCTTTCCGCCAACATTCATGTTTGGACGGAGTATGGAGGCAACGACCATCATAAAGCCGAAGCGGCAGTCAAAGCTCTCGCCCTTAGCCTAAAACAGGCGATGGCGATGGATCCGAGGCGAAAGGGCATTCCCAGTTCGAAAGGAGCGATGTGATGCCCCAAGTGCTCGTAGTGGATTATGGCGTAGGTAACTTGCTCAGCCTAAAGTTCGCGCTGGAAAAAACTGGACTGAAGGCGAAGATTTCTCCGCCGACACAGAAGCTGAAAGACGCAGATGCTATCGCCTTGCCTGGCGTAGGCAACTTCACTGCTGCGGCCAAAGCCTTAGAGCCCGTTAAAGAGGTTCTAGTGGACGCTGTGACGTCGGGAACGCCTATTCTTAGGCATCTGCTTGGGGCTGCAATTGTACTTTGAAGCCAGCGAGGAAGGACCAGGTGAAGGCATAGCACTCTTCAAGGGCAAAGACATCCGCTTAAAGGGCAAAGTCAAAGTGCCGCACATGGGCTGGAACACACTGGAAAAAGTGAAGGAGAGCGAGCTATTCGACGACATCACTGACGGTGCTTATGTGTACTTTGTGCATTCTCTGTTCCCGGTCCCCCAAGACAAGGAAATAGTCTGCACTCAGACCGAATATGGGCTAACATTCACCTCCGCCATTGAAAGCAAGAACATTTACGGGACGCAGTTTCACCCCGAGAAAAGCGGCGACGTTGGCCTGCAAATTCTAGAAAATTTTGCCCGAGCCGTAGCAAGGTGAAATGGCAGTGCAGATAATTCCAGCGATTGATTTGATGAGGAGCAGAGTCGTTCGCTTAACCCGTGGAGAACCCGAGCAGGCAACTTTCTACGACAGTTGGGGCACGCCCGTGGAGGTCGCGCTTAAATGGAAGCGTGAAGGCGCCCAGCGACTACACATCATCGATTTGGATGCTGCATTTGGAAAAGCAGATAACCTCAAAACAGTTCTGAAAATCAGCAAAGAGATGGAGTTGCCTGTTCAGGTGGGAGGTGGCATACGCAGCGTCAAAGCCGTCGAGAGACTCCTTAATGCTGGAATTCAATATGTCATCTTGGGCTCCTTGGCGTTCCAAGATCCAGCTGCGATAACTCGGATACTGGAGAAGTTTGGCGCTGAACGCATTATCATCGCTTTGGACAACCGAGAGGGCATGGTGCTCATCGAGGGGTGGACAAGCATTACGAAGTTCACGCTGAAGGATGCATTGGAGGCCTATGTGAAGCAGGGCGCAAAATATTTCCTCCTCACTTCAATAGCGGCTGATGGCACGCTTTCTGGTCCGGACTTGGATACGTTGAAGGAAGCCTGCATTTGGTCGGGCGGCAGCATCATCGCGGCGGGTGGCATAGGAACGTTAAAAGACCTTGTGGCGCTAAAACGCGTTGGCGTAGACGCCGCAGTTGTGGGCAAGGCTCTTTACGAGGGCAAATTCACCCTCAAACAAGCCATAGAAGCTGTAGAGGAGAACTGAAACCGATATGCCATTAGCTAAACGCATCATTCCCTGTTTGGATGTGACGGGTGGCTGCGTCGTCAAAGGCATAAACTTCCTGAACCTCAAAAACGCGGGCGATCCAGTGGAGCTGGCGAAACGCTACTCTGACGCGGGTGCAGACGAACTCGTCTTTTTGGACATTACCGCGTCTTCAGACAAACGCGAAACCCTACGTGACGTGGTGGAGGGAGTGGCAAAAGCCATAAACATACCCTTCACTGTGGGCGGCGGAATACGCAATGCCTCCGACGCGCGGCTCGTTTTGTGCAGCGGTGCGGACAAAACCAGCGTCAACACCGCAGCGGTCGAGAATCCGAAGTTGATTTCGGACTTGGCTGACCTTTTTGGACAACAATGCGTCGTCGTCGCCATAGACGCCAGGCGAAACTTAACCAAACAAAAAGACAAGATCACTGTGAACACGGCTGAAGGTCCTGTCTGGTTTGAAGTTTATACTTACGGGGGGCGCAAACCCACAGGCATAGACGCCATTCAATGGGCTATGAAAGCCATAGTCTTGGGGGCAGGCGAGTTTCTTGTGACTTCAATGGACCGCGATGGAACCAAAGACGGCTATGATTTAGAGTTGACGCGGGAGATTTCGGAACGTGTGAATGTACCAGTTATCGCAAGTGGCGGCGCTGGAAGACCCGAACACTTCCTTGAAGCGTTCACAAAGGGCAAAGCAGATGCGGCGCTGGCAGCATCAGTATTTCACTATGACCAGTACCCAGTATGGGTCGTGAAAGATTACTTGCGGAAGATGGGAGTGACTATAAGAACGTGACAAAAGTAGAAGCGGAAGCGAACCTCATCGAGAAACTCAACTGGAAAAAAATGGATGGGTTAATTCCTGTTGTTGTCCAAGATGTGAAAACAGCGACAGTGTTGATGCTAGCCTACGCTAACAAAGAAGCCTTGCAGAAGACATTGAAGACAGGTTTTGGAACATACTGGAGCAGAAGCCGAAAACAACTGTGGACAAAAGGCGAAACATCGGGGCACACGCAGAAGATTCGACGTGTTGTTGCAGACTGCGACTACGACGCGTTGCTGTACGTCGTAGAGCAGAAAGGTCCAGTTTGTCATACAGGCGCCAAAACCTGTTTCCACCATGAATTTAAGTGCCCTGAATAGTTTTTTTAACCCCAACGATCTTATTTCTTAGACATCTACCAGAAAGTGCTTCTTTAGGAGGCGAACTCAATGTCTTTGCATCAAGCCATCTTGTTCGAGCGGCACCCCGAAAACAAAGTCAAATGCAACCTGTGCGCCCGTCGATGCCTCATCAGCGACGGAGCCTCAGGCTTTTGTCTGGTCCGCAAAAACCAAGGCGGCACCCTCTACACGTTAAACTATGGCAAAGCAGTCTCCGCGTGCGTAGACCCAATAAGCAAGAAGCCGCTTTCCCACTTCAATCCAGGCGCCCAAGTCATGTCCGTTGCCGCGGCAGGATGCAATTTCCGTTGTCAGTTCTGCGACAATTGGATGATAAGCCAAGAAAAAGAAGTCGCCGGCACAAACTTCCCGCCCGCAAATATCGTAAAGATGGCACGCGAGAAAAACTGCCAAGGTATTGCGTACACGTATACAGAACCGACGATTTACATGGAGTATGCCTGTGACACCGCGGAGCTTGCCCATCAGGTCGGTTTCTTTAACACTTTTGTTACGAATGGTTATATGACGCCTGAAGCAGTGAAAGCCGTTGCGCCCTACTTGGACGCCGCGACGGTAGATTTTAAAGCTGGTGGCGACCCGGACTTTTACAAGAGCGTTTCCGCGGTGCCAAACGTAGCTGCCATTTACGAAGCTCTCAAGGAACTCAAAGTGCAGGGTATCCACATTGAAATAACCAACCTCGTAATCCCAAAAATTGGTGATGACATGGATCGGCTCAGGGGAATGGCAAAATGGATCAAAGACTACTTGGGCAAGGATACGCCATTTCACCTGCTCCGCTTCCACCCCGACTACAAGATGACGACCGTGCCCGCCACACCTGTTCAAACGCTTGAGCAGGCGTATATGACGTGCAAGGAAGTTGGCTTGAACTACGCTTACTTGGGCAACGTTCCAGGGCATCCTGCAGAGAACACGTATTGCCCCAACTGCAACGAAGCCGTAGTCAAAAGGTACAGCTTCGAGATAACAAGGTGGAACTTGACCAAGGATATGCGGTGCCCTGTCTGCGGAACAACCATACCAATCAAGGGTAAACTCCACGTAGTGGGTGCAAAATTCCCCTACGCCCTCTTCTGAACTCTCACAATCCTAGCAGACTGCAGCAGCATCTCAGGTAAGTAAGCCTTTTTGAGCAAAAGCGTGCGCTAGTTCTGATGGCTGTTTCTCACCGCCTGAAATGGAGATCTAACCAGTGGAAAACAAAACAAAGATACTTGGCATAGTGGGTAGCCTCCGCAAAAACTCCTATAACAAGGCTCTTATGCGCGTCGCCTTGGAACTCGTGCCTGAAAACGCGGAAATAGAACTCTTTGACATCGCATCCATTCCACAGTTCAATCAGGACTTTGAGACTTCGCCGCCTCAAAATCGTGCAGGACTTGAAAGCCAAAATCAAAACCGCTGACGCCTTGCTTGTCGCCACACCTGAATACAACTACTCCATTCCAGGTGTGTTGAAGAACGCCATCGACTCAGCGTCAAGGCCTAAGACTGAAAAGGTTTTCGACGGCAAACCCGTTGCCATAGTGAGTGCATCCGTCGGCAAGTTAGGCGGAGCTCGCGCTCAGTACCATTTGCGGCAGAGCTTTGTTTCTCTCAACATGTTTCCCATCAACTACCCGGAAGTTATGCTACCCCACGCGCAACAGTACATCGATGCGGATGGGAACTTGAATAACCAGGAGACTCGCCAGCTCATTAGGCGCCTTCTTGAAGAGCTTATCAAATGGACCAAGAAGCTCAGGGCAGAAACTTAGTTTCTGAGGGTTTCCTTGTTATTCGAAAGTTTAGAACACCTGTGTTCAGGGTTTTGGTACATTTGTTCCAATGCATGGCTCTATAGGACTCTGCAACTATAGCTGTTCCTGGTGAAAATGATGAAACACCGAAAAATTGTTTCCCTGATAGTCATGCTGGCGGTTTTTGGCAGCGTCGCAGGAACCTGCTGGGCTCTCGCCAGCGTCCAACAACCAGAAGATCAGCCAACTCCAAGCCAAATGCCCAGACTGACGATTCATGAACAAATCAGAGATGCGGCCATCGCCTACATTGTCGCCAATCACCCCGAGGCTGCACAATTTACTGGTGACCTTGTTTGGACAGGTGGAAAGCAAGAGACCGGTTTGCTCGGCGCCGAAAAATACATCTATCAAAGGGGAGGATGGAATGTCACAATAAGCTACCCGGTGATTCCTAACCCGTTGTATAGCATCAGTGCAGAATACGCGGCGAACTATCCTCCGGGTCAAGCAGGAATAATGCATCGCATGCAGTGGGAAGGCACATGCCTAAAAGGCGAGGTAGCGGAGACCAGCTACCTTATGCTGTTATAAGATTGCAGTGTGCCTCTATCCTCCAACTTTTTCCCTTAATTCTTTATACGCAGCTAATCAATGGGATCGTGATAAGTTTTTAAGCCGAACGCGACTACTACGAGCAACACACGGAGGTTGTTAGGAAATCCGGGTAATCGCCGACCTGCACATTCACAGCCGATTTAGTCGGGCCACGAGCGAGCAAATGAACCTCAAGGAAATAGCCCGTTACGCCAAAATCAAAGGCCTGCAACTGGTAGGTACAGGCGACTTCACGCATCCCCAATGGCTCAAGGAAATCCAGGAGACTCTGATTCCTGAATCTGATTCCGGCTTGTTCAGGTTAAAAGAGGATAGCTCTCCAGAGCCTGTGCGTTTCATGCTGACGGCTGAAGTCTGCACCATATACAATTACGAGGGAAAAAGCAGGAAAGTCCACCACGTCATTCTCGAACCCAATCTGGACTGCGTCGCTCAAACTAACGAAAAACTGGGTCGCCTTGGAGACTTGAGTTCTGATGGCAGACCAATCTTCGGCATAACGTCACCTCAGCTTGTGGAGGAAATCATGCAGGTTTCAGCCGAAAACGTAGTTTTCCCCGCACATGCTTGGACACCTTGGTTCAGCGTTTTCGGTGCCTTCAGCGGGTTTGATACCGTCGAGGATTGCTATCAGGACATGACCAAACATATTCACGCGCTGGAAACGGGATTGAGTAGCGATCCGGCCATGAACTGGCGATTAAGTAGCCTCGACAGGTTCACGCTGGTCTCGAATAGTGATAGCCACAGCTTCTGGCCCTGGCGCATGGGGAGAGAAGCCAACGTCTTCGATTTAGAACACGTCACTTATCGAGAGATTATCGAAGCCATCCAAACCAAAGACACCAAACGTTTCAAGTTCACAATCGAGACTGATCCAGCCTACGGCAAGTACCACTGGACTGGACATCGCAACTGCAACGTATCGCTTTCGCCACAAGAAGCCCGCAAACTCAGCAACTTCTGCCCCGTGTGCGGCAGAACTCTTACCGAAGGTGTTGAACAACGCGTCGAGGAACTCGCGGACCGCCCAAGGGACCACAAGATGGCTAACTCTCCTGGATTTATGCGCTTAATGCCGCTCCACGAAATCATCGCTGCAGTCATCGACGCAGCTTCGCCTTCGACGCAGGCAGTCTGGAAAATCTACACCCCGCTTGTCAGCAAATTCGGCGACGAATATGCTGTGCTCATCGACGCGCCCAAAGAAGCGTTGGGTGCTGCAACCGACCCACGTATCGCAGATGCTATCTTGAAGGTTAGAGAAGGCAGCGTCACGGTGATTCCAGGGTACGACGGAGTCTATGGCAAGCTTTTGTTATCCCAAGTGGAAAAAGAAACAATGCCACGAGACAAAGCTCAGGAAAATTCAGCGCAGCGACTTAAGCCTCCGCGTGGCCGAGTCCAGCAGAGTAGCATAGGGGACTTTATCTGAAAAAACTTCGCGCTCCTTCATGCTGGAACGCAACCATTTTATTCCCTCACCCGCTTAACTCTGTAACCCGTTACCCTCTGGAGGCACACGCTCCTTGAAAGATATTCTTAAAAGACTAACCAACGCAGCCACCGATAAATTGGGAGCCCAATACGCCGAGGTCCGCGCACAAAACCTTACCAAAACCACTTTCACCATGAAAGAGGGAAAAGTGGAAGCAGCAAGGCAAGGCCTGGAAAGTGGCGTAGCAATTCGCGTGCTCGTCAATGGCGCATGGGGATTCGCTTCGGTCGGTTCCATTAACCCTGAAACGTTGATGGAGGCTACATCCGACGCCTGTAATATGGCAAAAGCCGCGAGCACAAGGCTAAGAAACCCAATTCGCCTCGCCCCGGCTAAAGCCGTTGAAGATCACATCCAAACAAAACCCCAAAAGAACCCAGCCGAAATTAGTATCGAAGACAAAATAAAGACCGCATCTGCAACTACCGCTGTTGTCATGAAATTGGACAAACGCGTGAAAAGCTGCACCATCGACTATTTGGACTTGACGGGCACCAGCTATTTTGCAAACAGCGAGGGCTCCTACATAGAGCAGGAAAAGCTCCAGGTATGGTCGAGGCTAACGGCCTCTGCACTGCAGAACGGCGTGTACACCTTTAGTCGTGAAGAAATAGGCTCGACCGCAGGATACGAACTCTTCGATGTGGATACTCCACAAGCCGTCGGAGAAAGGTTGGCAAAACGCGCGGTAAGACAGCTCACTGCAAAGCCTCCAAAGGGCGGCCCTTTCCCTGTGGTCTTGGGTCCCAACGTAGTCGGCGTGTTTGTGCATGAAGCTTTCGGGCATTTAGCTGAGGCGGATTTGGCACTGGCAGGGGGCGTCCTTGCAGACAATTTAGGCAAGAAAATCGCTTCCGACTTGGTTACGTTTTATGACGACGGCACTATCAGCGGCGCATTTGGCTCTTTCAGGTACGACGACGAAGGTATCCCGGCGCAGAAAACGTTGCTCATCAAAGACGGTGTTGTCGCTGGATTGATGCATAACCGAGAAACCGCCCAGAAATTCAGCGTGGAACCCACTGGCAACGCCCGTGCAGAAGACTTCCGGGTCGCCCCGATTATCCGCATGCGAAACACATACATGGCTCCGAGAGATTGTTCGTTTGACGAACTTCTCGAAGACGTGAAGATAGGCTACTTCTTTAAAAGCTT
>CAVOWB010000022.1:0-222568 GCA_963699995.1 Candidatus Bathyarchaeota archaeon
GCAAGCGATAACGTTGCCTTATCAGGTATCATCCTTTTGACAATTCGGATAGCAGGTTTGATTCTTTTCAACTGGACGAAACAGAGAAACCCATCTCTCGAGCATGCCAGACAGTCGTCCTACTCTCAAATAATCGCTAGCAAATCAGTTTTGCTGTATCTGATTCCATGGCTTGTCTTTAATGTAGTTAACTACATGACAATTCCTGCTATGAGCGCACTATCCGAAGGATACGAATACGTGCGTTCTGTTGCTCTAATTGAGAACATCTTCACAGCAGTTTTTGCTTTGGTCACGGGGTTCTTGGCCATTCTATAGGCCGCAAACGTCTGGCTATCTTGGGTTTGCGATGCTTGGCGTCGGATACGCGGCGTTGAGTTTTTCTCCTGCATACGGATGGTACGTCTACACAGTGGCAGACGGCATTGCTTGGGGCATATTTAACGTGCTGTTCCTCTTTACTCTCTGGGGCGATCTGGCTCAAGGACAATATGGTGAGAAGTTCTACGTTGTTGGCGCATTGCCATATTTGTCCTCCAATTTTATGAGACTCCTGTTTGAGCCTCTTGTATCGAACGTTGAATATGTTGCACTCTTCTCCTTTGCTAGTTTCTTCCTATTCATAGCGGTCTTGCCCCTGATTTATGCCCCAGAGACTTTGCCTGACAAAGTCATGAAGGACCGCGACCTAAAAAGCTACGTCGAAAAAGCCAAGAAGACAGTCAAAGCCGAATCAGAGAAAAAGCAGAAAGCCAAGCCCGAAAAATCCGACGAAGAATCCAAAGATGACTACTTAGAATTCGAAGTCAAACCTGAAGAAAACAAAGACGAGTATGAAGAAGCGCAGAAGCTGGCGGAAAAATACTATTAAGCAGGTCTGCAGCTTAAGCATAAACCATGTTCTTTCACGTGATCCTCACCACAGACTGCAACCTTCAGTGCCGCTATTGCTTTGGAGAAACCATGGACGACTTCGACGAGGATTTCGGCGACTTCGACCTCGACTACTCGCTGCCCAAGAAAGCGAACTACGACTTCATCAAGCTGGATGAATTTTGCAGAAAAGACCCGGACTGCACGATAACCTTCTACGGAGGAGAACCCCTACTGAACATGGAAGGGCTTAGACAGATAATGGACACGGTTTCAGCGAGGCGCTTTATGATCCAGACAAATGGGCAACTTTTCGACAAACTGGCGCCTAAGTACGTTAACCGTTTTCACACGATTCTTGTTTCCATAGATGGCAAGGAACCCCTAACGGACTACTACCGCGGAAAGGATGTCTTTCGAAAAGTAATCAACAACCTGCGGCTAATCATGGCAAATGGATTCAAGGGCGAACTTATTGCGCGAGTCACAGTCATGGAGCAAACCGACATCTACAAACAAATCACCTGGCTACTCGACAACAACGAGTTCTCTTTTTCCAGCGTGCACTGGCAGCTGAACGCAGGCTTCTGGGGAAACGACTTCCAACGACGAAATTTTAAACAGTGGAGCCAAGAGAGTTACATGCCAGGCATAGATAAACTCGCACGATTCTGGGTCAATCATATGGAACAGAACGGCATCGTGTTGAAACTTTATCCGCTGCTGGGCATCGTCAACTCGCTCTTGTTTGCCAAGGCGCCAAGTCTGATGCGTTGCGGAGGCGGATGGATAAATTATGCAGTTCAAACTGACGGTCATATTATTCCCTGCCCAACGATGTGGGGCATGAAAAAATACTACATTGGTCATATTGCCAACGCTGACCCTTTACATCTTGAAAAAACGCTCGTCAACAGCAAGCCCTGCACCGACTGCGACATATCGGGCATGTGTGGAGGGCGCTGCCTCTATGCAAACATCACCAAACGCTGGGTGAGGAATCATACGCTTTGGTTTGCCAAACCGTCCGAAGCTTAATCAAGTCTGCGGAATCTCAGATGCCGCAAATTAGGCAACTCATATCAAACGGAAAAATCAGTCTTGACAGACTTCGAGTTCCTCAAGTACAACGGATGCGAAATAATCCCATGAATAGCCCATGGACTTTCTAGATTATCCATTGTACGGCTTCCTTTTCCTAAACAGCTTATGACCTTCAACTTCAGCGTGGAACTCGAATCCGACTTCAATTAACCGAACTGTTTCATCCATTGTATCAGCAACTTTGACGATGAACAGGTCATCAGCTTCTTCATACATCATTTTTTCAAGGTGAATGTAGGCTTTCGTTGACTGGATGCTTTTGTGCCCGAGTAACATTTTGACGTGCCGGGGGTCTTTGGTCTTATGCTGTTCTGTTGTTGCTTTCCAATGTCTGAAGGTGTGGAAGTGCATTTTTGCGAAATTTGAAAGGGCTTGACGCGTGTCACTTTTATTTTAGCTACAAGTGTCGCCGCAAGCTGTTTTTGCCGCTTGCTGCCCAACCTAAAAAAGTCAAGTCGCTCGGGTCCTCGCGGATACTTATGATTCTTTCACCCTAAAGGAATCCCCACTTTGCTCGCGCCAAACGTTCACTTTTTTCCCTCGGCGCGCTATGAAATAATGAATGGCGGTGTTTTGTTTTTTGATGTTGAAATTTTGTTTTCTTTTCGCCTGCTCTATTTAGAATTTTTCATGCAGCTTTCGACAGGAAATACACCCAATAGTCCAGTGCATTATTTGGATTCTTGATTTCTCTTCCGTCACGTAAGCTATACAGTTTAGTATCCAAATAGCCCAATGCGCTTAACTGTTTGAGTTGCTCAACAGGACTGATGTAATATGTTTTCAATCTAAAATTGTGAGCTCCATCATTGAAGTAAACATGCTTTTGATTTCTTGAAGAACCTCTTGCTATCTTCCAAGCGTCTCTTTTGTTGAGAAAACGCTTTTGAAAAAGCCGGAATGTACGGATTGCAAGAATTGTTGGGTGTTTTGACAGTTCAATTGAGCACTCTTTCAATAGGAAGTTCAAGTTATGAGTTGAAAAGCAGAAATAGCCTCCTGGTCTGATAATCCTGCGTATTTCGAAAAGAATTTGCAGTCTCTCTTCGTGGTCCGTCGTGTCGATACCATTAAGACTGAATAGGACAAAGTCGAATGAGTTTGTCCATGAAAAGTTTCATATTTCTTGCGTCAACGGTCAAAAAAGATATCTTCTTGGGAAAATTCTGAAACTTCTCAACACACGCTTTTATCATTTCATTGGAGTAATCTATTCCAATGTATTCTTTGGCTAAAAATGCAAAGTGCGTGGTGGTGCGTCCTGTTCCCACACCGATGTCAAGAATTCTCATATCTGGCAGTCTTTCTCTTAATTCGTTTAGTATTGTTGACTCTGGTTTCCACAGGTCGCCTAGCGCAAAATAGTATCCTACAACGTCCTCTGACTCGTAGACTCTCTTGGCTCCTTTATCAGTCATGATTTTTTGAGTGATAGTTTGTTGCACAACTTGTTTGACTTCGTGAAGAAAGGATAAAAACTGCAATGCCACGCCCGTTCTAACTACAAATGGTTGGGCAAGCTAAATTCATTTCCGCGAGTGTGAGTGTTCCGAAATTGGTTAAAAAGTGGTTTCAGTTCCGGCATTGGAGCTGCAAAAGTGATTGCCGGTACAAAGAACTCATGGATAGGTTCCAAGATCACGTGGATTTCCAACGCGAAAAAGAAGAACGAGAACCATTATGGACCAATCTGGGAACAGCCTCGCTTGCCTTAGGGACAGAGCACAGGGCTTTCTTTAGGAAAAGAACCTCAACCCACCTGTCAGAAGAAATTGCCAAGTAATTTTGCACAACTACAGACGACGTTCATTCTTTGTGCTACTTTTCAATAATCTAACTGTTTTTATACAAGTTAAGTGAATTGGACAAGTAGTGCGACCTACCAAGAGCACTATGCGATCCTTTTTCACAGTGAGTGGTCGAAGAACATGAAAGGGACGATACTGCAGCCAACATATTTGCCTTGGTTGGGCTATTTCGAAATGATTGATTCAGCAGATGTCTTTGTTGTATTTGACCATGTTCAATTTCAAAGAAAATCTTGGCAGCAAAGGAACAAAATCAAAACGTCTAATGGTGTCGTAACTTTAACTCTGCCCATAAAGCGAAAAGGAAGAAACACGCGAATTTGTGATGCAGAAATTTCATATAACCAAGGAAACCCGTTGGAGAAACATTGGAAGACGATAACACTTGCATATAGAAAGACGCCTTTCTTTAGCAATTACGAATCGATCTTTCAGGACCTATATTCTAAGAAATACAATATGTTGAGTGACCTAAATTTCGCGATAATAAAAACAGTCTCTGAGGTTCTCGGTCTTGACAAAAAGATAGTCTTCTCATCGCGATTAAATTTGAATGATGAACATATGGGGAAAACCGAAAAGGTAGTTAATTTATGCAAAAAGATTGACATAACGTCTTTATATGACGCAAAGAGCGCGGCTGAATTTCTGAATACTACTTTGTTCGATAAAGAAGGCATTTCGGTGACGTTTCAAAGTTACAAACATCCAACATATACTCAGCCATGGGGGAATTTTGTAGCTTATTTATCTGTAATTGATTTGCTCTTTAACGAAGGCGATTCAAGTCTAGAAATTATTAGATGCGGACGCGAACGCACAAGCTAACTTTTTAATAAACATTCTTGGGGTTGGATGTTCTTGTTTTGGGTTTCCCTCGCCCCAATTCTTTGAAACACCAGCTAACTAATAATCCCGTGAATTTTTATATAAACCATTGATTATTTTTGCTTCCTGAACAGCTTATTTCCCTCAATCTCAGCATGGTATCCGAACCCGACGTCCATTACCTTAATAGTGTTTTCCTTGCGCGTGCGTCTGAGTAGCGATCAATCTGAATTGAATGCGGCTATATTAGATGGCACATCGCAGGTGTACCCGAGGTACTTTCTAAACAAATAGTGACCCAACAAAGTCATCACAGCAAAAATAATTATTACAAGAGCCAACGCATACAAATTCATACAAGTCACAAAATACAATGTCCATATAGCTACTTAACTATGCTTCTCTCGTGTTCTGATTCCCCCAGATTTTTGTGAAGCGAAAAAAGGGGTTGGGAATATTCTTCTTCAGAGAAGAAGATGGGAGATTGCGGAAGTGCGAGCTTGTAATAGTCCCTATTCTTTGTCGTTGAGGGTATGCTGTGCTCTGGTCGTCGTTAGATGTTGTTTAAGGAAAAGAAAGGAAATGTTATAAGACGAATTCTCATCGAAAACCCTGAAAAACCGAACTAAGAGTCTCCCAAACGCCTTGAAACGCAACGAATTCTTGCAATATCCCGCCACAGAAAACCCACAAAACATCGTGCATTAGCAAATTCAAGCTCAAACAAACGACTAATAACTCAACTGACCCCATAGAATCGCAACTTAATTGCTAACTCGTGCAAACACAGAACCAAAACTTTCAGGTGCGTTTAGAAAGATGGAGACGCCTATTAAACCTATAGAGGATTTAAACCAATTGAAACTAGTTTGGGAACAGCCACAAAAAGCTGCGGAGTTTCAAATAGTTATGTAGTGTCCCTTATTCTGGTCAATTGCTTTTCGGTAGACGAGCTCCGCTGTTAACGCATCTTGAATGGCCAAACCAGTAGAGTCAAACACAGTTATCTCTTGTTTGCTCATTCTTCCAGGCTTAATCCCTGCGACAATTTCTCCAAGTTCTCCCCACAAGCTGCTCTTATCCAACATTCCGTTAGAAACGGGAAGGTTGATTTCTCCGCTGTGTGACGCTTGTTCCCAATTGTCCACGACGATTTTTGCCCTTCTTAGAACCGCTGGGTCTATTTCTTCTTTGCCGGGGGCATCGGCGCCAATACAGTTGAGGTGAGTCCCCAAAGAAACCCACTCATTTTTAACCACGGGCTTTGTCGATGGGGTTGTAGTCACGATGATGTCGGATTCAGCAATGGCCAGCTCAACATCAACGGCGACCAAGGTTTCGACCTGAGGATTACTGACTTTGATTTCTGAAGCGAAAGTCTCCGCCGCGTCCAGGCGTACATCCCAGACCCTGACTTCGTTTAAGCTAGGAAAAACCAGAAGCAACGCCAACAGCTGTGCTCGCGCTTGAACACCCGCGCCTACGAAAGCCGCAACTTTGGAGTTGTTGTTTGCCAGATACTTTGCTGCAATGCCTCCAGAGGCGCCTGTCCTCATGGCTGTTATGTTTCTGCCGCCCATTATTGCCAACGTCTTCCCAGTTTTGGGTTCAATGAGAATGATTGTTCCCATTACTGTTGGCAATCCGTGTTCTCTCATGTTGTTTGGATGTACGCTTACTATTTTGACCGCAGATACATCGAGCCTTTCCAGGTAAGCGGACATAGTTCTCAGGTCGCCACCATACTGCAAATACTTGAGATATGTTTTTGGTGGCATCTGAACATGACCGAGCGCGCTTTCCCTGAAGGCTAACTCAACAACTTCCAAAACCTCATCCATATGAAGCAGTTTGGCAACTTCCTGCTCCGGCAACAACAAAATCTCCATCTTTCCCACAACCGAAAACTGGTATGACGACGTGCCCTTATTGGTTTTTCCATAACCAAAATACCACAGAATCGTGTTGAGTAAGCCAAAAAGCAAATAAGTCCAAAATGAGAAACGCCTAAACTTACCTCAAGTGAACAGCCATCAAAGCAACGGTGTAGATTGCCGCTTGCAGATTAAAGTCGTTCAATGGGGCGGTCTGGAAGGGCAGCTTTGTTTAGCGTCTACAAGGGCATGAATAGAGAGGCAAAGTATCTAATCTACTCGTCGATTCTGCCAGCCGTAGCCATTGGCATGTTCTACACGGACATATCTTACTTCCTGACGACGGTTCAAGGATTATCGTACCAGTTCATGGGGCTCGTTGTAACTGTAATGGGGATATCCACATTCGCCGCCAGCGTCCCCCTCGGAATTGCGGCAGACAGATATGGCAGAAAAAAAATTGCTTATAGCCGGCAACGTAATCGCGGGTCTCATAATCGTCCTTTTCGTTTTAACCACAGAGCCAACTCTTCTGTTGGTCGCCGCCGTTTTCGAGGGTGTCTCCGAGGCGGCATTTTCAGCTTCAAGCGGAGCCCTTCTGGCAGAAAAAGCAGCAAACTCCCAGCGCAACAGCGTCTTTGCCCTATTCGGTTTTGCCCAGAGCGTCGCCTACGGCGTGGGAAGTATAGTAATCCCCAGCGTGCTGGTTTTCGAATTTATGGGATTTACGGCAAAGACAAGCCACGCCATCCTATACGTTATTTTGGCGGCGTTGGCCCTTGCTTCTACAGTCATTCTTCTCAAGGTTAGCGAGGTAAAACGCGAAAAACCGCCGCCTGAAGTTACAAAGGAAGCAAAACTCACTCACAAAAAGTCACGAAATATCCTAGCAAAGTACGTCTTCACGAGCGCCATTATTGCTTTTGGCGCAGGCATGATTGTTCCGCTAATGACCGCCTGGTTTAAGGCACAATACGGCATCCCGGACACTCTAAGCGGACCCATTCTGGGCATCTCCAGTCTCTTTATCGGATTCGCCACGCTAGTAACCCCAATTCTTGCAAAGAAGATAGGCTTAATCAAGTCGATTGTACTCACCCAAGCTGCCTCCACAATATTCATGTTTGCAACTCCTCTTGCCTCAAATTATGCAATAGCCAGTTCCGTCTACACTGTCCGGGCGTTCCTCATGAACATGGCAAGTCCAATGTCTCAGTCCATGATCATGGGACTTGTGGATGAAGACGCGCGCGGCGTAGCTTCTGGGGTAAACGCTGCATTGTGGAGGCTACCGAACGCATTGAGTACCTACATCGGCGCTTACCTGATAGACCGAGGACTGCTGGCTTTACCGTTTTTCCTAGCGAGCCTGCTGTACGCGGTGTCCATTGCGCTCTTCTGGCATTACTTTAGAAAAACCAAAATGCCAGAGGAAATCGCAGCTACCCAATTACAGAAGCCTTGAGCGCAACTTCAATAGCCGCCGCTGAAGCTTCCACGTGCTCTCGCCGTATGCCATAGTGCGTTACAAAACGAATCTTGTTCTTCGACTGCGCTAAAGCCAAAACACCCTTCTCCCGCAACTTCAAAAGGAAAACCTCATCGCAAATCTGCGGTTCAAGTACGAAGGTCACGATGTTAGTCTGTACATTGTCAAGCTTAACCTTGACTCCTTTCATTTGGCTGAGCTTTTCGGCTATATGCTTGGCGTTTTCGTGGTCTTCTCGTAACCTCTCAACCATCTTTTCCAAAGCAACAATACCCGGAGCCGCAATGATGCCTGCTTGCCGCATGCCGCCCCCCAGAAGTTTCCTATTCCGCCTCGCTTTTTCGACAAATTCTTGGCTCCCAACAATCAAAGAGCCGACGGGGCAACATAGGCCTTTAGATAAGCTGAACATGAGATTATCAACATGTTTCGTGAACTCCTTCGCATCAACTCCTAGCGCGACTGCAGCATTGAATAGTCGGGCGCCGTCCATGTATAGCTTCAGGGAGTGGGCTTCAGCAACTTTACTTACTGCTTCTATTTGTCCAGGAGTTGCAATTGTCCCACCGTAGCGGTTATGCGTGTTCTCAATGCACACCAAAGTGGGGTCGGGGAAATGAACGTTCTTTGGCCTTATTGCCGCCTCCAACTCCTTTGGGTCAAACGCCCCAGCCTGGGTTTTCAGAGGCCAAGGCAGCAGACCGGCGACGGCGGAAACACCTCCCGCTTCATACCAATAAATATGAGACTCAGAATCCAAAAGGACCAGTTCGCCCCGCTTGCAGTTGCTCATAAGCGAAATCAGGTTCGCCTGGGTTCCGCTTGGAACGAGCAGCGCTGCCTCTTTACCCATTCTCTCGGCAGCGATTTCTTCGAGTTTGCGGACGGTTGGATCTTCCCCGTAAACGTCGTCGCCCAATTCTGCGTGCCTGATGGTTTCGAGCATTTCGTCAGTCGGTAAAGTGACGGTGTCGCTTCTTAGGTCGATAAGTTCGATTTTCTGCATCTCCTTTTGCCCATGTGCCTTTGTCTGATGCTGGCTAATTAATTTTTCATTACGTTCAGCTTAAGCCTTACAACACACAGGTTTTCTTGCCAGATGGCTGCTTGAGAGTCAGTCGGAATGGCTTGGAAAGGCTTTTTATTGGGTCTTGGTGTATTTGGAAACGATGGAAGGCACAAGGAAGAGATCTTTAGCGAAGTCAATTCTGTGGCGGACAATCTGTATAGTCGTAAGCGTAGCCACTACGTTTGCTTTCACTGGAAGATGGGACCTCGCAGCCGCAGTGGGCACAATATACAACGCCATAACGATGGTTCTATACTATTTTCATGAGCGGCTTTGGAACAAAATAAAATGGGGCATCAGATCACAGCGTGACTAACCCGGCAAACAACTCATTTTAGCCACGGAAGCAACTGAGGTAGTGCCCCTCTTTGACTTCAATTAGTTCTGGATGTCTCTCCGCACAAGATAGCTTTGCTCGGGGGCATCGCGCTTGGAAACGGCAGCCTGATGGAGGTGTAATCGGGCTTGGAACTTCTCCTTTCAGGCGGGCTTTAATGTTTTTGACTTTCGGGTCAGGAATGGGTACTGCCTCGATTAATGCTTGGGTGTACGGGTGAAGTGGACTATCGAATAGCTCGTCGGTATCTGCTAATTCCACAATTTCGCCAAGGTACATTACGGCCACGCGCTGACTTATCTGTCGCACAGAGCTCAAATCATGCGAGATGTACAGGAAACTTAGCCCTATGGTCTTCTGTAGGTCTGCCAACAAATTGAGAATCTGGGCTCTGATTGAAACATCAAGCGACGAGACGGGTTCATCAGCAACTATAAACTCCGGTTCCACCGCAAGAGCTCGTGCAATACAGATTCTTTGTCGTTGACCACCACTAAACTCATGCGGGTACCTTTCGGCATGGTACTCTTCCAAGCCAACGAGGTTTAGGAGTTCATAAACTCGGTCAGCGCGTTTATCCTTTGCAATATGTCCGTGGATGACCATGGGTTCGGCGATGATATCGCTGACGGTCATTCTCGGGTCTAGTGAGCCGTAGGGGTTTTGGAAGATCATCTGCATTTTTCTTCTAAGCTTCAACTTCTCCTGTTTGTCAGCTGCGCTGAATTTTTCAAATATGTTCTCGCCGTCGATGATGACTTCGCCAGACGTGGGTTCAATCAGGTTTAGGACCACTCGAGCGGTGGTTGTTTTGCCGCATCCGCTTTCCCCGACAAGCGCAAACGTTTCTTGCTTGTTAACGCTAAAACTGACGTGGTCAACGGCATGTACTTGTCCCACAAGTTTCTTCGTTAGAACCCCGCGTGAGTATACTGGGAAGTACTTGACCAGATTCTTAACCTGAATGAAGCTTGATTCAGTCACTTCTTTTGCTCTCTCCCTTCAGCTTGATATTCTTCCATTCGTAGCAAGCGACAAAGTGGTCCTGCTCAACCTCTTCCAGCACTGGTGCTGCTTCCGCGCATTTCTCTGTAGCGTATATGCATCGCGGATGGAAGCGGCAGCCCGAGGGTGGTTCAATCAAGTTTGGAATGTTGCCTGGGATGATGCTTAGCGTTTTTTTGCGGTCAAGTCTTGGAACGGCTGCAAGCAGCAAAGCAGTGTAGGGGTGTCTGGGGTGATCGTAAAGGTCTTCGGTTTTGGCAATTTCGCAAACGTTGCCTGCGTACATGACCACCACACGAGTGGTCATCTTCGCGATTATTCCCATGTCATGAGTAATCATGACCAGGGACATCCCCATTTTCTTCTTCAAGTCTTCAAGCAGTTCAAGAACCTGTGCCTGAATCGTCACATCCAACGCCGTGGTGGGCTCATCTGCAAACAACAGTGTGGGCTCTAGAGCCAGGGCACGTGCAATCGCAACACGCTGTTTCATTCCTCCACTGAATTGATGCGGATATTCTCGCATCCGAATTTCTGCTTCTGGGATGCCTACTATATTCAGGAGGTCAAGGATTTTTTTATGGCATTCCTCTTTAGTCATTTTTGCATGGGCAGTCAGAATGTCTTTCAGCTGGGTTTCAACGTTGTAAACCGGATTTAGCGACGATGAGGGATCCTGAAATATTATGGCTATCTTGTTTCCTCTGATGGACTGCATTTCTTTTTCGGTTTTGTCCATGAGGTTTTGGCCCTCAAACTCGATTTTTCCTTCCACGACCTTTCCAGGCTGTGGTACTATTCGAAGCACTGAAAGTGCCGTGACAGTCTTGCCAGACCCTGATTCACCCACGAGACCCAGTGACTCACCTTTTCTAACGTCAAAATATACGCCATCAACGGCTTTTACTACTCCCGCTTCGGTAAAGAAATGCGTTTTCAGTCCTTCAATCCTGAGCAAGGTTTCAGTCATCGTATTTTTCTCCATTAGTCTCTGAGTCTGGGGTTTAGAGCGTCTGATAGTCCGTCTCCCAAGAGGTTAAAGCCAAAAACCGTTATGAGAATGGCGATGCCTGGGAATACTTCCGCCCACCAGGCTATTCTTGCTTCTGAAAAGTTATTCTGAAGGATCTGTCCCCACGTCATCGTGTTAGGGTCTCCGAAGCCCAGAAAACTCACGCCGGCTTCCAGAAGAATAGCGTATGCAATTGTGAGGCTTGCCACGACAATGATTGAAGACAAGATGTTTGGAAGTATGTGCCTGAAAATTATTCTCATGTTGCTTGCACCCAGCGCTTTTTCTGCCTCAATAAATTCGAGTTCTCTGACGCGGAGGAATTCGCCGCGGATCATCCGAGCGCTTCCCGGCCAGTTAAATACCGCCAAGACAAGAACCACTATGGTCAATCCGATCGGGATGTTTATTCCTAGAAAGTTGAAGCCCGCACTTGACGCGCCCAGCGTGAAAACTCTGACAAAGATTAGAATAAATAGGAGCGATGGAAACACTAGGAAGACTTCGGTTAACCTCATAAGCACGTTGTCAATCCATGAGCCAAAATACCCCGCGACTGCTCCAACGATAATTGCGATAGCCATGGTGATTGCAGTCACCACTATCCCCACGTACAGCGCGAATTTTGTTCCGTGGAGAATGTCGCTGTAAACGTCTGTACCCAAAATGTCTGTGCCCAGCAGGTACTTTGAATTCGGTGGGGTCCTGACGTCGCCGTTGTAGAAGGGTTTTAACGCATTTGGTTCGGGAAACGCTGGGTAGGGTGCTATGAAGTCCCCGATGATTCCTAAAACAACGATGGCAAGGACAATGATAAGACCTGCGACGCCGGCTTTGTTTCTTCTGAATCTTCGCCACGCGACGGCCCATTGACTTGCGGATCTTCGTTTTCGAATCGAAGTTGGCTTTTCATTTTCTATGTCCATGCCGTGTCACCTTATCCTGACCCTTGGGTCGATGTAAACGTAAAGAATGTCCATGATGAGGTTCGCTAAAAGAGTCATAACAGTGATTATCATAGTTATGCCCATGACGGTTGGAAAATCCAAGCCCTGCGTTGAAGCGACGTACTGGCGTCCTAAGCCCGGCCAACTGAACACGTACTCTGTCATCGGAGCGCCTGCAATCATCCCTCCGAGCGCGATTCCAAGATACGTAACAGCAGGCGTGATTGCGTTCCTAAGAGCGTACCTGTAGATCACTTTTCGCTCGCTAATACCGCTTGCTCTCGCCGCCAAAATATAGTCCGACCTCAAAACCTCCAGCATATTAGCTCTGATTAAACGAATATTCTGCGCTAGCGATACATAAACAAGGACGGCTACAGGCAAAATCAGATGAGCCAGCACGTCGAGAAAAGAATTACCCCACCAAAGAAATCCAGCTGCGCCTTGTGACCCAGCCGAGGGCAACCAGCCAAGCGTGAACGAAAACACGATGATTAGGATGAGTCCGAACCAGAAAGTTGGCATTGAGACTCCGAAGAGTGAGAAAGAAGTAACTGTAATGTCTTCTTTTGAGTAAGGCTTTCTGGCTGAGTGAACCGCGATGGGTATAGAAATAGCGAACGCCATCAGGAGCGAAACCACCTGGAGTTCTATGGTTGGCCAAATCTTGGGTCCTATTATTAAGTTGACGGGTTGCCCGCCGTAAAGCGACCTGCCCAAGTTCAACTGCAGAATGTTACCCAGCCAGTTCAGGTACTGCATTGGGAGCGGCTGATCCAATCCATAGTACGCTCTCAGCGAGTTTATCGTTTCCTGAGTTATGTTTGGCTTTCCAGCTCTGATAATAGAAATAGGGTCTCCTGCAGCGTACATCGTTATGAAAGCTATAATAGAAATTCCCAGGATGACGGGAATCATGTAAATGAGTCTTCTTATAATGTACCTGAACATTGAGCTTCCCGCAAGCCCTTTCAGTCGTCTAAGCAAACCCCAAACCTCGCCTCTCCACGCTTAAGTTTCTATCAATGTTAATTGTACTTAAGGTTTTTTGAATTTTGCCCTATGAAAGAAATAACGAAATTTTGCCTGGTTCGTGGCAGGTTCTCTGGACTATGGCAAATTTAATATACAAATAGATATTAAAAGAAATCAGAGTATTTAGTAGGAGAAAACCAAAAATGAACAACACTAAAAAAGTTTTGACGGCAGTTCTCATCTTAGCTCTATTAGCTTCCATGATTGCACCCTTGACAGCGATAGCGCAAAGTAGCAATCCCCTATTCAGTGTAACCATCATCGCACCCGGAAACGCTAACCTCCTGAGGCGTCAATGGGCTCAAATATTCGCAAGCAACCTGCAAAGTCTGGGAATCGACGCCAAAGTAGTTTATCTTGGCTGGACTAGCGTTTATGATCGTGCATTGACCCCAGCTCCTGATTTCGTAGGCAAAACCTATGATGAGTTAGGATACGACATATTGTGTCTGGGATGGACTCCTGGATTGCTTCCTGAACCAAGGCAACTCTACTACGGTGCCGACCCTGCGTTCTTGGCACCTACTGGACAAAACTACTATCTATGGAACAACCCGCAAGGAAACTCGCTCCTTGACACATTTATCACTTCGACAAGCGACACCGAAAAATCTAGCGTTCTCAGTCAGTGGCAACAACTATACTATGACGAAGTACCTGCTTCGCAAATTTTTTACGAGCAGTCACCTGCAATAGTGAACCCTGCCATTGGCAACTGGTACACCCCTCCATCGGGAGGAGAAGGCTGGCTTTACTTCAACGCACAACCCTACCCGCAACTGCTCACACGCAGTGATGGCAAAACACAAATTGTTTACTGTGCTACAGGCGAAATTGACTCACTCAACCCGCCAGAATCTAACAGCTGGTACGACACAATCGTTACCGTGCCAATATTTGGTGGGTTGGCAATGACTTGGCCAACAATAAAGGGAGTCAGCGAAATTGAAACCCCTGATCTGTTAAGCTCTTGGAGTCACAGCGCTGACGGTTTCACTTGGACTTTCAACTGCAGACAAGGTGTGACGTGGCACGACGGCGCAACTTTTTCAGCTGACGACATTGTGTTCTCACTATGGGCTCTTATGAACGGAGAAACAGGCTCGCAATTCGCAGGCTACTACCAAAGCGTTTACGGCGACAAATGCACCTTTGCTTACAGCAACGGAACCTTAGTTACCTTGGGCAATGGGACCAGAGAAGGCGTAATAGCGGCGTCCGCTGACGGAACTAGCATTACCGCACAGGTTCCTATTTTGGCTCAGGGCAAACCTTTCGGCTACTTCGAACCGTATTTGCTTAGCTTCGCAAACAACATCATTCCAAAACACATTTTCGAGAATATTGCTCCGGCGGACTGGGCAGCATCGCCATTCAACACGGGCCAAGGAACCATCACAATAAACGGCAAGGAATACACTGGACCAGTCGGCACTGGACCATACAAGTGGGAAAGCTATGATGCAACGGCTCAAGTTGTCCATCTTGTGCGGAACGACAACTACTGGAACGCCACGTCTCTAAAGAACTCAGGTATGTTCCAGATAAAGGACTACTACATCCGCTATATTGCAGATAAGACAGCAGCTTTGGCGGCCCTTAAGAATGGCGAAGTGGACATACTCGATCCAAACTATCAGATGTCGACTGACATACCGTCAATCGACTCGGCTTGGGGCAGAGTCTTGATCCAAGAAGGTCGAGGTCGACAGGAATTCGGCTATAACATGCGGCACCCAATCTTTGGCACAGGCGTTAACACTCCACTGGGCAAATCTGACCCTTCACGGGCAGCGGAGGCAGCCCGATACATACGCACGGCCTTTGACTATGCAATTCCCCGCACTCTTATCATAGATAACCTGCTTGCTGGCTTAGGAAGACCCGGAGCAACTCCAATGTTGCCAACCCAACCGTTCTACAACAACGCAATAACTGCAAGACCATTCGACTTGAACCAAGCGAAAAACAACCTGGAGCTGGCGGGCTATTCGCCTTCGGCTGTTGTAGGAAAATTGCAGGGAACGCTGACCAGCGATGGTGTGGTTGTTAAGCCGGACACGCTAGTGAAGCTGATGGTTACGACCGACAACGCAACCTTCCCAAGCGGATTAACGGAAGTAGCACAGACAACCACGGATGCAAACGGATTCTGGAGTTTCAACGTCAACCCGACGGATCCAGGAACGTACTACTACTATCTGTTGGATACCAATAGCACCCAGTACCAATTCATCCAAAGCATCACCGTTTCGGCAACACCTTCACCGACTCTAACGCCTTCGCCGACGCAGCAACCAACGACAACAGACCTCACCTGGGTATACGTTGCAGTGGCTGTAGTTGTGATTGTAATCATAATTGCTGCTGTAGTGTTCCTGATGAGGAAGAAACCCAAACCCGCATAATTCCTCCTTTCTTTTTCCTTTTTTTGTTTAACTAAAATCCTACAAATGAAATAAGCAGCGATTCTACAAACAGAGTAATTGCCAGCACGATGTATTTGTTCGCTCGCTTCTCGCTATTACGTAGTTTATCAATCGACCAATTTTCATCGGTTTTTCGTGAGTATTCTTTGGCTTTGCTTGGCAGAACCGAACCCGAAAACGCAATAGCCCCTGCTACAAGGAACGAAATTCCAGTCTCAAGCAGGGTTATCTTGGAGAAATAGCCAGAAAGAACAAAACCCGCCAAATCGGAGCTCAACAGAACCAAAACGGCAAATAGCAGAGCGTTTGTAGCCCAAATAATTAGGTTAGCTTTAAGTAGCCAGATTGACCAAGTGCGCCAGGTCAGATGAGCCATATTCTTCAAGTTACGCAGCTGTCGGATTTATGTTTCTCTCTATTATACCTCAGTTAATTAGAAGCACGGGAACGGTTGCGAGATGCACCACGTGGTCGCTTACTTTTCCAATCATGAAGTTCCTCAAAACTCCATGGCGGCCTCTGCCCATTATGATCAGGTCACTCTTTTCCTCAATTGAAGTCTGAATAATCATTTTTGCAGGGTCACCTGCCTTCAGCTTTTTCGTAATCTCCGTTCCTTCAATTGCGGTTCCAGCGTGCTCAAGAATTTGGATTCCCAAGTCCTTGAGGTTTGGTTTAAAGTTTAAAATAGACGATTCTTGGACATGTAGCAGATCGACTTTTGCATTTAGTTTTTTAGCCAACTCGGCGGTGTACGCGAGGATTTCTTCTGTTTTGGGTGAGCCGTCAACGGGAACAAGAATGCTTTTCACTTGGCTTCTTTGTCGAACAATCAGAACCGGTGTCTTGGAGCCTATTGAGACTGCCTTTGCAACGCTTCCCAAGTGTGAGTCAGAAACTCCTTCGTTTTCTTCGCCGCCGCTGTTCCCCATGACGATAAGCCTGTAGTTCCCAGTTTCGGCTTCTTCAATGATTTTTTCGGCTGGGTTTGCGGCTTCTATGAGCTTCTCTTCGACGGCGATGTCTTCTGCTCTGAAGGCTGAGGCGGCCCTGCTCACAATGCTTTTTCCTTTTCCATAAAGCCACGTTGTCACCTCATTCACAACTGTTTCCGGTAGTAAATACTCCCTTGCCGTTGGGAGTTTAACGAATCTGGAGATCTGCATGGTTGAAGTGTTAATTGGCGTGTAGTTGTCTCCTTCCCGGGGCATGTTATGGAAATCTGGAAGAACCATCTCGCGGGAGACAACATGAATAATCTCGGCTTGTGATTCTAAGCGCTTTGCCAAGAAAACTGCCATTTCGATCGCGGTGTTTGATTGGGGTGAACCGTCAACTGCGACTAGGATTTTTTCAAAAACACGTTGCATATTCTTTGCCTGATTCTAGTGAGATTTCACTGTTTTATTAAGTATTCGCCGCTGCAGGCATAGCAGAATGGCGTCAGTTTTCCGGCGACGCGATTCTTTTGTTCCAATTCGGGGGTTGCGGAAAAGTTTTAACTCCAAAGGTCTTGTTCTACAAATGAAGTGGTCCTTTATGTCTCTCACGCTGCGTGATGCACAGCACTTAAGCATGAAAACCTTGAAGAAGCTCGAGATTGTGGACGAAAACCGCGCCGCTCTCGTTAGTACCAGCGATGCCTTAGTGAAAAAAGCAGTTGAAATTGCCCAGAAGATGAAGAAACTGGAAGACTCTGAAGCGGGCAAAGAAGGAAAAATAGACGTGTGCACACTACTTTCACAGCTACTTTTCACTGCCTTCGTTTTGGCGGAGCACAGTGGCATTGAGCTCGAAGATTCTTTCTTGCAGACCGTTGACGAGATTATTCTTGGTTTTGTCAGTTAGGAACAGGACTATTGTTCCGCAGACTGCTTGGAAACCCTGAGTTGCTACTGTTTCTTGTAGATCAGATCACGTTCTTTGGCTTGGCCAGCAAGTTTTAGCCCAATATCCTGCCCAGCTTCAGCTCGTTCGATACTCTTGTGCTCAATCTGCATCGATTCCACAGTCATTTCAAAGTCAGTTGATGGCCCTTTGATCAATATGCGGTCTCCCACCGCCAAGGGGGCGGTCAGTTCGACGACGGCGACGGAAATTTTGGCGAAAAAGTGTTTTATGGTTCCAACCTCGAGTATTTGTTCATTCATACTCGTTCCTCTTCCAGGAACAGTTAGGTGTGTTTCGCATAAAAGACTTGCCGTATGGTTCATGAGGCAACGAGGAAATTTCTATTCTGAGGATTGCCTGCAAAAAGAGAATTGTAAGAACTCAAAGCCGGCAACTTCTTTCTAAGTAAGCGACCATTGAGTTGACATTGTTCTTGACTTGTCCGAGTCTAGCTGCATAGCTAAAGAGTTTGTCGATTTGTCAAATATTTCGCTGCTTTGCCAATCATTCAAAGTAACATATTGCATTACTATCGAGTGCAGGGAAGTCGTAACAGCTTTTTCCTAGCCGCGGCGACTGCCATCAGCGTGGTTAAAACGGCGACAACAGTGAGCGAAATTGGGGAAAACTCTGGGATAACCGCGGAATAGAGTCTGTAGATTTTTCCATCGAAAGCACAAATGCACAGTTCCTTGTTCTCGTCGATTCCGAAAGAGGAAATCGTGAGACCTGAAGCGACAAGCTGGCTGTTTGAGCCGTTAGTGGCTAAAGCCCATATTCTGCCAGATCCGTAATCCCCATAGATGTAGCTGCCGGCTAGTTCTGGCGCATTGGAACCATGGTAGACATATCCACCTATGATGGCGTTTCCTAAGTTATGACCATACTCATAAAGTGGCAGTTCCAGTCCAGTCAAATTGCCGCCAATGTATGAAAGTGTGCCTTCCATGACATTCCAACCGTAGTTTTTGCCTCTCTCTACAACATCAATTTCTTCAATGCGGTCTTGCCCGACATCGCCCACCCAAAGCTTCCCCGTTGCAGAGTCAAAACTGAAGCGCCAAGGATTCCTAAAACCCCAAGCATAAATCTCCTCTCGATAACCCAATACGTTGCCCACAAAGGGATTGTCATCCGGAACCCTATAAGCGCGTCCTTCAGAGGACAAATTCACGTCTATTCGAAGAATTTTGCCAAGCAGCGCTAAGCGGTTCTGTCCGTTTCCCAATGGGTCACCTCCACTTCCACCGTCACCCATTCCAATATAGAGGTAGCCGTCTGTGCCAAACGCGATTTGTCCGCCCTTGTGGTTGGCGAAAGGTTGAGGAATTTCCAGCAAGATTAGTTCGCTGGTTTTATCTGCCACATTGGAGGTGCCCTTGGAAACAGAGTACCTAGCAATCACGGTTCTGGTGGGATTCGAGGCGACATAGTTCAAGTAGAAATAGCCGTTCCCAATGAAGTTGGGATGAAAGGCCAACCCCAGCAACCCTTGTTCGCCCCCGAAAAGCACGCGATCAGTGATGTCTAGAAAGACCGTCGAGGAAGTGGTGCCGGCGGAATTTTGGAAGACCATTATCTTTCCTGCTTGCTCCACGACAAAAAGTCTGCCACTGTTGTCACCTGCGCTCAAGATACCGATGGGTTGGCTAAAAATCAGATTCGGAAACGCGAGTTGAACCGAATAGTTGTCTTCCACTTGAGCGGAAACTTCGACAAAGCAGACTGGCAAAATGAAGACAACTGTCAAAACACAAATCATGGCTCTGAAGAAGGGTTTGCTTTTCAAGCTGCATCACTATGAAAGAGAGAATTAGAACATGAAGTTAAGTGTATGTTGGAAGCTGAACACTACTACTTCGCATTTGCGTCCATTTGGATGATTCCAAAGACATTTCCTTCGGTTTCCTTGCAGTAGCACATATACCCAACCGTCGGAACCGCCATTTTCGGTGTTATCACTTGTCCGCCTTCCGCCTTGATTTTCTCTGTGGCCTCTTCAAAAGACACCACACTAATCGTGTTCGTGGTCACCCGGTTAGTTGAGCTTCTCCCCGAGATTGCACCGTTGATTCCAGGTTCCTTTTCTTCGCCAGCGGTAACTAGCCAGTAATTCATGGTTCCATACTTCTCGGCTTTCCAACCGAACACTTTCTGGTAGAAAGCGACTGCTCGTTCTGGGCTATCTGCGGGAATTTCGAAATGCACAACTTTGGGCAAAGCTTTTCACCTCCAAATCTGCGTATTGCGTTTCTCTTTACAGGCAACTAATGCTTAAGCTTTTCAGCAACCTAATTTTCTCCAACTGCCCGTGCAATTCAAACTAGATTGCTTTATGAACCGAAGAACTATTGCTGCTTTGGAGAAGGTTGGGCGTGAATTAATCGTTCTTTGACTGGGGGCTATGAGATTTCTCTGGCTTTGAACTTCTCCTCTATAAGCGCCAACAGCTCTTCAGGCTTAACGGGCTTCACCAGGTATGCGTCTGCACCCTCGTCGAGGGCCTTAACGCCTGTTTCAAGAGAGGGAAAGCCGGTTATCATGATTTTTATCGCGTCTCTCATTGTGTGTTGCAGCTTAACGAGCAGTTCGGTTCCATCCATGTCCGGAAGCCGAATGTCAATTAATGCAAGGTCGTAGACTTTCCTTTTGGATTTCTCCAGGCCCTCCTGACCAGTCTCTGCCACATCAATTTCGTATCCATTCTTCTGGAGTATTCTGGTGAAGGTTCTGAGAATGGATTTGTCGTCATCTATCATCAGTATGCGTCTTTCTTGATCATCCAAGTTTTTCTTCCTCACGTAAAGCCTTACCGAGATTTTTCCTGCGCTGTCAAATCTTGATGGTTATGACACCAAATCAGTTAAAGACCGTCTTCAAAGGGTCCTGTGAAAATACTGATTACTGCTCTGTAACATCATCCTTATAAATAGTGTGCCGGTCGAAACCGCCAGAAACGACGAGAAAATCCGGAGAAATGGAAAAACGCTGTTCTCCTAACTTGGCAGGCTTAGATTTGATAGGTCAAGTATAAATATATATTTGGGTTGCGATGTAACATATTGTACACTCAAGTTGTAACAACTATAATGACAAAACTTGAGGTCATGGTTGTTGATTCAAGTGAGCGAAAAAGACATTTTGAAGTTCCTCCAAAACCTCGGGTTCTCAAAACGTGAAGTTCAAGTTTACATGTTCCTAGCCAAAAGCGGCGCCCAATCAACAAGCTTTGTAGCCAAGAGACTAAAGATGGAACGAGTACAGGCTTACCGTACCTTCAAGAAACTACAAGAAAAAGGATTCATAGAGGCCACACTTGAAAGGCCCACTAGGTTCACTGTAGTTCCATTCATCAACTTGCTGGAATCTTTTATCGAAGCCAAAAAAAGCGAGGTTGAAAACCTCTCTTTGCAGAAGGACAGTTTGCTGGAATCTTGGCGAACTGTCAGCGCGCCCGAATCAGATTATACTGTGGCTAAGTTCAGCGTAATCGGCGGAAAGAAGAAAATCCACAACAAAATGCTCAGCATGATTGATGAAGCGCAAAAAGGTATCTACATGTTGACAACAGGTTTGGGCGTCATTCAAGAAGATATCGCGGGTATTTTTGATGCCATCGTCGATTTAGCTAAGAAACGTAAAATCCAGTACAAAATCATCGCGGATATCTCCAAAGACAACTTTGAGATCATGGAGAGATTGAACCGAAGAATAGCTTCGGAAAAGGCGGGAGTTGAAAGCCGTCACCTAACATTCAACTCTCGGTACTTCCCGCGTTTCTTGATAAAAGACGACGAAGAAGCTATACTCTATGCATCCAGCGGTGACGGAGCCTCCATCCTAAACATTGAAGACGAGGGATTGTGGATTAATGACCGGATGTTCATTTCAATTCTGAGGGCATTCTTTAACCAGATGTGGCTAACTGGTATCGAAACCAGTAGGCGCATAGAGGAACTGAAGACAGGAGTGCGCACATACGAAACCGTTGTTATTAAAGACCCCGAAGAAGCGTGGCTCAAAGTTGAACAGATGCTTGACAACGCTAAGCAAGACGTTATTTTGATTGCATCTTCACAGAGCATAAACGGCTTGAACGAAAAGGACCTATTCGCAAAACATCACAAAGTAGGAGTCAAGTTCCGACTCATGGCGCCGCTGGACTTGGACAACCTGGAAGCCGCCAAGCAACTCTCTGCCAACTACGAGATCAGACATGTGCCAATTAACTACATGACAATGCTGCTCGTCGATGACGTGAACCTGTTCATGTTCAAATCTCCGCCGTTGGAAGATGTTTCTGATGAGTCATTATTCTACCTGAACGAAACCGTCTTCACAAACGACCCAAAGCAGACAGAACGCGTCAGCGAAATGCTTAATGACACTTGGAAACGAGGCGTTGAAGTCTCCCAGATTACGTCTCAGGCTGCTGGCATGAAGCTTCCGACTTGCACAGTTGTCATCTCCGAAACGGCAGGCAACTTGGTCAGCACGATGCTCAAGAACAACGCAGACTCAGTACTCATTACCAAAAATGGGTCCCCGGTAGGCATTGTAACCGACCGCGACCTCCTCAAAGAAATCATAGAATCTAAGAAAGACCCTGAAAAGACCCTGATAGAAGATCTTGACTACACCCCGCTACTAACGCTGGAGAAGGGTCAAACTGTGACAGATGCGTTAAGGGTCATTCGTGATAAAGCGACCAAACGCGCCGCCATCGTGAAAGACGGGCAACTAGTGGGTATGCTAACCTTGGATGTTGCTATGAGAGCAGCCGCTAATTCGAAGTTGCGTGCCGCGAAGAAGTAGCCTTTTTTCTTCTTCTATCTCTTCTTTTCTTTTAAGAGCAAAATGTTATTAGTCAACGCGCTTCAAGCTTAAGCGGTGAACTACTGTGAAGCGTATACTCCAAACACCCATGATTATAATTAACTTCAAAACTTACCTTGAAGCCACAGGACAAAGAGCCGTGGAACTCGCCAAGCAAGCTGAGAGGGCAAGTAAGGAAACAGGCGTCTACATAGCAGTTGCTCCACAGTTCACAGATATCAAGGCTGTGGCGGAAGCCGTAGAAATCCCAGTTTACGCGCAACACATTGACTCCATAAAGCCTGGCAGCAATACTGGACACGTGCTCCCTGAGGCGGTTCAGCAGGCAGGCGCCACGGGCACGCTAATCAACCATTCTGAACGGCAGATTAGACTCGCCGAAATCGACGCCGTTATACGTTTAGCTCGGGAACACAATCTCGTCTCATGCCTTTGTACAAATAACCCAACTACAAGCGCCTCCGCTGCTTATCTTTGCCCAGACATTATCAGCATTGAACCACCTGAACTCATCGGCACAGGCGTCGCCGTCAGCAAGGCTCAACCTGAAGCCGTAACCAACACAATCCAGAAAGTCCGCAAAGTTAACGACGAAGCCATAATCCTCTGCGGTGCAGGGATAAGTCACGGTGAAGACGTAGCCGTGGCACTAAAACTAGGAACGCATGGGGTGCTCGTTGCTAGCGGCATCGTAAAGGCGAAAAACCCATATATAATGCTGCGTGAGTTTGCCGACTCAGCAAAGAGCGTCTGTTGAAGGGCAAACTGTGAAAGTCGAAGCTGAATGCTCCTCGTGTTTACTTTCCAGAGGCTGCGCAGAAACATACATGGCTACAACAAACCCTGCCCTGCGTTTTCGGTGCATGGCTGAACTGGTTAAACTTGTCAATCGCGAGTTCCGACCTACTTCAAACGCGGCTGAATTGGGCACAAAACGCGACAAAATAATCCGCGAACTCACGGGCAACCGCGACCCCTATCAGAGAACCAAGAAGCTCAGCAACCAGAAAGCCAAAGAGCTCTTGCCTTTTGCCCAGAAGCTTGTCGACGAAGGCTACGGTCAACAGGACCGCTTCAAAAAAGCCTGCCTATGCTGCCATCGTAGGCAACATCATGGAATTCGACATTCCAGGACACAACTTCACACTCAAGGACCTTCGAAAAACAATTCAAAACGCAACTAAAGACCTGGCAATTGACGACGTCGACAAAGCCTATCAATTGGCGAAGAAGAGCAGCAAAATCCTGTTATCTTGCGGATAACGCGGGCGAAATCGTTTTCGACACGATTTTAGTTGAGCAGCTCAAGAACATGGGCTTACACGTAACATATGTTGTTAAGTCGGCACCAGTCATAAACGACGCCACTACTGGAGGACGTTGAGTTCAGCGGCATGGACAAACTCGCTGATGAAATCCTAACCACAGGCGCAGACGCCGTTGGACTGCAACTCAAGCTTGTTAGCCCTGAGTTCCTCAAAGCCTACAAAGCTTCAAAACTGGTTTTCGCCAAAGGCATGGGCTACGCCGAAACCCTGACTGAATACCAGCTGACGAAGCCTCATTTTCTGATGTTCCGCACTAAATGTACACCCGTGGCAAACTATTTCTGTGTCCCAAGGCACAAGAACATTGCCAAGCTGATGCCCTAAATGAACATGCCCACGCTTAGGCTGAACAAAGACGAACTTTCACGTTTTGAGGAAACAATCCAGAAAGAATGGCTCATCACAAACGGCCTGGGCGGGTACGCCTCAAGCACTGTTCTAGGCGTGAACACACGCAAGTACCACGGGTTGCTAGTAGCAGCACTGCATCCACCTGGCGACCGAACCGTGTGCTTGGCCAAACTTGACGAGGAAATTGCTGCTGGCAATGAAATCTTCTCTCTGGGCGCGAACGAGTTCAGCAACGTATTCTACCCTGACGGCTTCCGTTTTCTGAAAGATTTTTCAGTTTCACCCATTCCAAGATGCCTCTATACTGCGGGTCATGTTGACGTTGAAAAAATAATCTTCATGCAAAATCAGAAAAACCTCGTGGCGACGATTTACAGAATCCGAAATGGGCGCAGCGCAGAGGCTACAATTCGAATCACGCCGCTTGTTACATGTAGACACTTCCACTCCGTCCTTAACAAGAGCCAGTTGAGCTTCCGACAAAAAGAAAACGGTCCCCACGAAATAGAGCTGGGCTTCGACCAGCCCAAAATGACGCTTGTGCTCCGCGTGACCGAAGGTGTATTCCAACAGAAACCTAGCTGGGTAGAAAGGTTGATGTACCGCGAAGAAGCGGCACGAGGCGAAAGCAGCATCGACGATTGTTTTCAGCCAGGCTGTTTTGAATTAGTGGTTCCCGCGAAAGAGGAAAAAGAATTCGCGGTTGTAGCCGCTGCGGGAGCTGGAAGTCACCAAAGCATCGAGACTTTGGATTCATTTGGGGCAGCGTTCTCCGATGTGAAGCTGCAGTTTCAGAAGGAGCTGCAACGCGAAGCGGATTTCCTCAATGCCTTCATCTCAGGTTGCACCTCAGAACCCTTGAGCGATTGGCTCAGCTGGGCTGTCTTAGCGGCAGAATCGTTTGCCGTTCAAAGCTTCAGCTCAAACAAAAACATTATAGCAGGCTATCACTGGTTCGAAACCTGGGGTAGAGATACCTTCGTTTCGCTCCCTGGTCTGATGCTTGTGACGGGTCGTTTCGCAGAAGCCCGCAGCGTGCTGAAAAACTTTATTGAGTTCTGCATTGGAGGTCTGATTCCCAATTTTCTAAGTGACTTGTCGATGCAGCCTTCCTGTAATACGGTGGATGCATCTCTGTGGTATGTTAACTCGGTGCTGCAGTATGTGAAGTACACGGGCGACTTCGATTTTGTCCGTAGCGAGCTATGGGAAAGCCTCCGAGAAATTATGCAGAGTCACATTAAGGGTGCGGGATATGGTATCCATATGGACGACGATGGTTTGCTCGCACATGGTCCACGCTTAACATGGATGGACGCAGAAACGAACGGCAAAGCGGTCACGCCGCGAGAGGGCAAAGCTGTTGAAATCCAGGCGCTCTGGTACAATGCCTTGAAGACGGCGCAGCTGTTGTCCGCCAAATTCGGGGAGCAGAATCTGGCAGAAAGCTACGGTGCCTTGTCCAAGAAGGTGAAAGCAGCTTTCAATGGCAAGTTTTGGAACAGCCAACGCAGTTGCCTCTTCGATGTCTTGGAGAAATCGGGGACAGACGCGTCGTTGCGTCCGAACCAGGTGATTGCTGCATCCTTGGATTTCACCATGCTTGACCCGGAAAAAGCTGCAAAAATTGCCGATGTTGTTCATAGGGAGCTTTTAACGTCCTGCGGATTGCGAACGCTAGAGCGCGCAGACCCAAGATACAGAGGCAGGTACTTCGGTGACAGGGCAAGCAGAGATGAGGCATATCACAGCGGCACCGTTTGGCCGTGGCTCATAGGGCCTTTCACATCAGCTTTTCTTAAGGCGAAAGGCTACAGCGTCCAGAACAGGGAATACGCTGGGCGAATTTTCATTGAGCGGTTTTTCGCTAATCAAATAGTTCAATCAGGGTTAGGAACAGTGAACGAGATTTTCGATGGTGATTCGCCTCATTCGCCACGTGGTTGCATTTCGCAGGCATGGAGCGTAGCTGAACCCCTGCGGGCCTACGCGGAAGATGTTCTGCAGATGAGGCCGAAGTTCGAAAAAGAGATTTTGGAATTCACTCATGAATGATTTTCCGAAGTTCTTGTGCAGCCGTCTCGGGGGTCACCGTGTTTATGTACATACCTGTACTCTTCTCGAACCCCGCCCAAATTGCCAAATGTGGATAAACCTCCAAGTGCCAGTGAAAGTGCTTCTCGGTCTTTTTGAATGTGGCTAAATGTATGCCGTAGTTGTATGGAGGGTCGTTTACGAGCGTTTTAAGCGCTTTCATGCTGGTTTGTAACGTCCGCGCGAACGCGCCCGTTTCGTCTGCATTAAGATCTAAGAAGTTTGGGGCATGTCGCTTGGGGATTATCCAAAATTCCATGGGGTGCACGCTGGCGTAAGGCGCGAAGGCGACAAAATGCTCGTTTTCGAGGATGAGTCGCTGGGTTTGGCTTTCCTCTTTTATTAGGTTGCAGAAGAAGCAGTTGTGGTGCATGTTGAAATAAGTCTCGCTGGCTTTCTGTTCTCCGTTGAAGATGGAGGGCACAAACGGCATCGCGACTATTTGGCTGTGGGCATGGGACAGAGAGGCTCCTGCTTCTAAGCCGTGATTACGGAAGATCTGGACGTAACTCACATATGGCTTCTTTGTCAGCTCGTTTAGACGATCCTTGTAAGCGTTAATGAGATGCTCAAGCTGTGGAATGGGTGAGTCTGAGGGGTGGTCTGTGTGATTTGGGGATTCGATGAGGACCTCGTGGTGTCCTACCGCATAGCCGTAGTTAGCGCTTCTCATTATACGCTGCGTGTCCTCGGGAGCTTTGGGTGGAGAAAACGCTGGGTAAAGGTTTGGGATGACGCGTATGAGCCAGTCTTTGTATCGGAAATTGCCCTCTTCCTTGTTCTTTTGGACGCCGCCATTGCCGGGCAGGTAGACTAAGGTGGCGGGCGGGGTGAGGTGTTCGTTTCCTGGGCACAACGGGCACAAAGCTGTCTTGACTTGCTCCGTTCTCTGTTTGATGAAGTCAGTAGGTCTTCTGGAGCGTTCAGTGGCTATGACTACCCAGCGGTCTAGCAGGTAATCTTTTCGGAGTTCGTTATAGGGCATTTTCATGGTACTCCTGATTATTTATTCTGGACGTTGCAATGATTTTAGTGTTTCCAAATAGTCCTTGCAGCGTTTTCGCTGCTAATGGCAAAGCTAATAAGTATGAAATGACAAATTTATCTTCAGTTTTTTGGAACGATTCAAACCTGAGGAGATTTCTTAGCATGGAGAGTTTGCTAAGGGAGAAATCTTGGAGCGTTAAACTCGTTCAAGGCTACATATCGAAGGATCGGATGAGAGCCAGCCACTGTGACACTTGCCAAGCCGTCTGCAATTTAATGTTAAGAAATCGCGGAAACCCAAACCTAGTTCTGTTCGGCTGCAGCCTCAGCAAGTGCCAGCACAAGCTGATTCGCTTCGATTTCGGCATCGAGACGGAATGAATCCAAGATTTTCCGCAATCTGACTCTGAGCCGTAATTCAGCTTACTAAATTGGGCAGTGGTTAGCTTTGTCTTTGAACAGTTGCCTGCAACCTTGGTAGTCGGATAGGTTTTGAGGATGCTCTTTGTCCATCAGCGGTGAAGAAATCAAAGTCAGCGGAAACGCGGTCGCGAGCCACTGGAATTCTACAGATCCTCCGCACGAATAAGTGCCCTATTGTCTGGGATCATGAAGCAGCGGCTCCAGCAGGTTCCAGAAGAAGATGAGTAAATCTATGACATGTCGGTTGCTCGGCTGCCGATTTGCTGATTACCGCCAAGTGGACCGCTTTCGCAGACGGTGATTTTAGATATTGCCTCTTTTTCGATGAGCTTGCCTCTGTAGCCATCGCGAAAAGTTCATGTTTCAGGAGTTTACCTATAGTAAGTTCCACCATGGGAATTCGGGGGTGGTGGGTTTCTCGGGCAATCCAATTTGTGAGAAGTTTTGTTTCGCATGTCATTCAAGGAATGCTTATTTGCCTAGCCGGCAATTTGTAAAACCATGGTTCTGAAGAAATCGTTTTACGAAAGAGACTCATTAGTGGTGGCGAAGGAGCTTCTGGGAAAAATACTTGTGCACGAAACTGCCGAGGGCATAACCAGCGGCAGAATCGTCGAAACCGAAGCCTACATGGGACCAGAAGACCAAGCTTCACATGCCTTTGGAAATTTGCGCACGAAGCGTACGTCAACCCAGTATGGACCGAAAGGGCATGCTTACGTCTATCTCGTATACGGCATGTATTACTGCTTTAACACGACGGTGGGGGCAATTTCGGGGAAGCCTGAAGCCGTTTTGTTCAGAGCACTTGAGCCGCTGGAGGGTATAGAGCTCATGATGAAACGGCGGTCGACAGCTAAAGGCAGAATTGAGTGTTTGGCGAACGGTCCTAGCCGTCTCTGCATGGCGATGGATATAACAAATCGGCAAAACGACTCGGATCTCACAGTTCCGCCTTTTTACATCCGCGACGACGGTGCAAGAGTATTGGAAAGTGACATGGTTCAGGCGGAGCGGATAGGTGTAGATTACGCAGACGAATGGAAACATAAGCCTTGGAGGCTTTACATAAGAAATTGCCCGTTTGTATCAGTTACAGCCAAATCTTGAGGCTTCAGGCGCAGCAAAGTGGAACTCGTTTCTTTAATAAGGCTTAATAGCTCCTTGCAACGTGTCTGTTAATCAATAACACGTGATGAACTCATGGTTGACGTTTGGCTTCCCTACGGAAGAACTGACGTGTGCCTAAGAGTACCCGCCAGAAACCTCATAGGTTCCATCGAACCCAAACAGCGACCCGCCTGCCCCGACGCCAAGGCGGAGGTTGAACGCGCGCTTAAAGACCCAATTCCCAAGGGCACCAGACGCCTAAGCGAAATAGCTCTGCCCGAAAGCCGCGTCGCCATAGTCGTTGACGATGCCACCCGCAAAGCGCCGAGCGACATCATGCTTCTGCCAGTTTTGGCAGAGCTGAATTTGGCAGGAGTAAAAGACGAAAACATTACAGTGATTTTTGGATGTGGCACCCACAGGGCAGTAAAGCCTGAGGAAGCCACCACGTTGCTGGGCGAAGAAGCGCTCAAGCGAGTCAAAGTCATTAGCCATGACTGCAAAGCTCAAGAACTCGTTAACGTAGGCACTACAAAACACGGCAACAAAGTCCTGGTGAACCCTGTCTTTGCAGAGGCGGACGTACGTGTGCTCTTGGGTGACGTTGGCTTTCATTACTACGCTGGTTACGGAGGAGGACGCAAAAGCGTTTTGCCTGCTATTGCAGGTGAAGAAACAATCAAGGTTAACCACTCCTTGATGCTCAATGCAAAAGCGCATACGGGCGTCTTGGAAGGAAACCCTGTCCACGAGGACATGAATGAAGCAGCGCATTTAGCAAAAGTGGACTTCATAGTAAACGTTGTTACCAACAACAAGTGCGAGATTGTGCAGGCTTTTTCGGGCGAGCTGGAGCCAGCTTTTGCAGAAGGTGTCAAGCTTGTCGACGAGATGTTCCGCGTTCCTGTGGATCGCAGAGCCGAAATCGTTGTCGTCAGTTGCGGTGGCTTTCCAGCAGACATTAATCTGTTCCAAGCATACAAAGCCGTCGACAGCGCGTTAGAGGTGGTCAAGCGGGCCGGCGTGATCATCCTTGTCGCTGAGTGCCCAGAAGGTCACGGTAGCCAAGTTTTCTATGATTGGATGACGCGGTTCCCAGACCTGAAATCAGTGGAAAAAGAGATTAAACGCAACTTCGTTTTGGGCGGACATAAAGCATACTACCTAATGAAAGCATTGGAGAGCCACCAAATCATTTTGGTTTCTTCGCTGCCTGACTACTACGCCACCAACATCTTCAGACTGAAAACTGCCCGGGCAGTAAACGACGCTTTGGACGAGGCGTTCAACATCGTTGGCAAAGCCGCGCGGGTCTGGACGATTTCACAGGGCAATTTCACACTACCCGAAGTAAAAGTATCCCCCGAGGAAACGCCCCAAAGTTCAGTCTGAGTAGGACGGAAACGTAAGCTTTAAGTTATCTTTAGAAAACTGGTTACAGAAGGAGCCCCGAAATGCAGGAAGCCTTTAGGCTGCGAAAATTCACCCCAAACAATTTGCAGGATGTCATGCACATCAACCGAGTCTGCCTGCCAGAAAACTACACAGACATGTTCTTCATGGACCTGCACGAGCGTTTCCCGGAGACCTTCATCGTTGCAGAGTTGGATAAGGAAATAGTCGGCTACATTATGAGTCGTATCGAAGTAGGATTAAGCAACTTCGGATTGGGCGGGCTAATCCGCAAGGGTCATGTTGTTAGTATTGCGGTCGTGCCAAAAGCTCGGCGTAAAGGCGTCGCTTCAGCTTTGCTGAACGCTGCCATGAGCGGCATGTGCTACTACAAGGCAAAGCAGATCTACCTGGAAGTCCGCGTTACCAACGACGGCGCCGTCAACCTTTACAAGAAACTGGCGCTCGAAATTACTAGGACCATTCCAGGGTACTATAGCGACGGGGAAGACGCGTACGTCATGAGCAAAAAATTATGAGCTCCGCCATCCCAGCATACAGAATTCTACACGGATTCTATTCATATGTTTGCCAAGGAAGAAAAAGCAACGGGAAGTAGATACAGCAAGTTCTTTAAAACCAGAGCAAACAATAATACTATCTTGAGGAAAGACACTATGACGGAAACCAAAGCCCCGGATAAGAACAGCATTCACTTCGCTTGGATAAACAGCTACGCTGGAATCCTTCTAAAAACGCCCAGAAAAACGCTCCTCATCGATCCGGTTGACATAAAGCCCAAACATTTTCCGCAAGTAGACGCAGTCCTAATCACTCACGAACACTACGACCACTTAGACCAGCGCCTAGTAGTGGAAATCCAGAAAGCAACAGACTGTAGAGTCATCGCCGACTCGGCGTCCGCAAAAAGCCTCAATCTTCAAATCCCAACAGACAAATTGGCGGAAGCACACGTCGGAGATTATACAAGAATAGGCGAGGTCACAATTAAAGCCGAGAAATGCAAACATCAAGCCCAAAGCCCTGTGACGTACATCGTGACTAGCGAAGACGGAGTAAGAGTCTGGCACACTGCAGACAGCTTGCCGTACCCGGAAATGGCGCAAATCAGTCAAAAAGAACCCTCCGACATCATCTTCTGCACCGTTGGTATTGCGCAGGGAGCCACGCCAAAAACTGGCAGTGAAATTGCCTGGCTTGCAAAACCCAAAGTCGCAGTACCATACCATACGAACACAGCAGAGAGTCAACGGGAATTCGCAAAAATCCTCAAGGCGGAATTGCCAAAAACAACCTGCCTCGTCCCAGAACAAAACAAGATTTACCAGATTAGTATAGGAGAGAAAAACCATGAGTAGTTCTGAACACAAAAAGGTTGAGATGGCAAAGATTCTCACCCAAATTGACGCCCTTAAATTCGGGCTTTTCAAGCTCACTAATCGAAAGGTCAGTCCCTACTACATCGATCTGCGTATCGTGCCCAGCTTTCCAGATGCTTTCAAAGACATAATTGACTTCTACTCACAGACTATCAAGGAGCAAATCGGCACGAAGAATCATCGACCGCATCGCTGGCATTCCAATCGCAGGCATACCTTTTGCAAGCCAAGTTGCCTACAATCTCAAAAAACCCTTTCTTTACGTCCGCAAAGGCATAAAACTCCACGGAAGGGAACGCCGAGTAGAAGGCGTTCTCGTTAGCGGAGACCGAGTTCTTCTAATTGACGACCTCGTGACTACAGGGTTGACACTCAAGGAAGCCGCAGAAGCTGTCCGAGCTGAAGGGGGCGTAGTCACCGACGCCGTAGCTTTCTTGGATAGGGAAGAAGCAGGAAAGCAGCTGTTAGATAAAAGCGGCGTTAAGCTCCACGCTCTATTACGTATCAGCGAAATCGCGGACACACTTTTCGAAATGGGGACTCTGGATGAGGAAAGCTACAAGACTGTTACAAAGCAAATCAAGAAAAAATAGAACCTCTTTGTGCGCCAGCGTCAATCGTAGAAGATTAGAGTTTTGTCTTCAAGAAGCACGTGCAACTTGTCCACTGCCACGAATACGTCTTCTTCCTTTTTGGCGCCTGTGCACACAAGTTTGCCGCTTGCAAAAAGTAGAATTACCACCTTTGGCTCTTCCATGCGGTAGATTAGGCCTGGAAACTGTTCAGGTTCATACATAGTTCTCCCCAATGTGTACGCTGCTTTTTCTAGGTCAATCATACCGCCTAAACTTGCGCTGGCCACTATATTTTGAATTTTAAGTTCGGGTTTGCTGATTATTATTATGCCACTTTTCTTGAGTTCCTTTATGACTTTAAGCACTGCTCTGCGTGCTTCTTTTTCGCTTTTTGAGCCCGTGCAAACCATTTTTCCTGAACTGAAAATTAGCGTTGCCGTTTTTGGTCTCTTTAACCTGAAAACCAAGCCTGGAAACTGTTCTGGGCGATATTCAACTCCTGGGTATCCCTTGACGACTGCGTTTAGGTCAACTTTCTGGTTTAGCGTTGCAGAGGCAACCACGTTTTCGACCTTTATCGTCGCTTTCGATTTAGGCATAGTACTGCACGCACTCCACGGGATATTATCATCTATTAAATGGCACTGGTTATAAATACATCTACGTTTTAAAGAACCTACGTTTCTGTCGCGTCAAAAGACAGTTTTAGCTTGGTCAAGGATGATTAAATCCCGAGAATAAACGGTAGAACTGCGAGTGGATCAACGATAGCCTGCAGGACGTCACTAAAGAACGGAAACTCTATCAGAATCGTTTTATGCTAAAGCTCTTTCAGACAGTCGTTTCTGGGTCTTGCTGGTTCTCGGATGCTTCCTTTTTGGGCTGCTTTTCTTTCCGTTTAAGCAGCGGAATTACAAATTCAGCGATGATTAACAGAACAATGAGCAGGACAATTATCGGGATGACTAGATTGTTGTTGTTTACTCCTAACACGTCATGCATAAACATTGGGATGTAACCAATAAGTGGAATGCGCATGATGACTTTGCCCACCACCAAGTCTTGGCTGACTGCACCTTGTGGAGTGCTGATATTAGCGTTGTACCACTGGTCGTACATGTAAGGGCTAAGCGGACTTGGCCACGTTACGGGGGGTTTCCGTCTCCCTTAGTGAAGAAGTAGAGTCCGCCGTCTATGGTCGTTTTAGCAGCTATTCGGTGAACGATTAGCTCGCTAGGGTCGTCGGGTCTGTGGAAAACGATTATGTCACTTTCAGGATAGTTGGTGTTCAGCGTTTTGGGGTCAACCCCCTGAATGATTATCAGGTCACCTATCTGCAGGGTGCGTGCGAAGGGATGGGTCCATCCAGCCATCCGTCCATCGGACACTGTATCCATGCTTCCGCTCACAACGGCTAACGCCGGCGGTATTTTGGTGTTGAACACTAATTGTGATCCATACCAGAAGCCAAAAACCAATGTTACGACCAAGACAACGACGATAGCCGTTTGGAAGTATTCGTTTTTCCACATTTTCTTGGTTAATGCTATCACAGTTTGCCTTCCGCTGAGGTGATACATTGTTCTTGTCGGTTGTGTGGCTTGTTGTTTTAATACCTACCGCTTTGGCGTAGGAGTTTCCAAAAACTGGCTTCAGGCTCCAATTGGGTTTGACCCGCGCGGGAGTCTGTTTCTACCCACTTTTTGCTGCGTTTTTGTTTGTGAATCAGTTTTCATGCTGGTCGAATCTTCCTTAGAAAGAAAAAGGTTTGGGAAGATGATTTTGTAAGCGTGATTCTGCGCTTATATTTTCTTTTTGCTTAGGACTTCGCGAAATGATGCGTGACATTTTGGACATTCAAAGAGGCCAATTTCTAGTTGCATGCGTTTACCTGCTTTGTCTGGTCTTCCTGCCATCTTCCACGTCTTCTTCGGTTTGGTTACATCAGTTCCGCATTTTGGACATTTTGTCATCTAATTTCCTCCGTAATTATGTTGCCAGTTCATGGTTTCGCATGATGGTGGATAAAAGACTTTTCTTTATGTTTCCATAGAAAATGGATGTTCAGATTTCAAATTTGCACACGTTTATGTTCAATACTCTTGAAGCCACCCAAAGAAGCCCAAGCATTATGTACACAAAATGCACGCAATATACTAAGAGATGACATGCGTGAAAAAAACGTGGTTGCTATTTCACTTTACCCAGAACAAGTAAGCTTTTCTTACAGACGCCGATGGTTTTAGAGTTAACACTTAAAAGCTAATCTCCGTAATTGTAAAAAGGTCTAGTGAAACTGAATGAACAAATCCTCAGCAATCTCAGGTTTCTACAAGCTCACCGCAAAAGAGCGCCTCACAAAAGTCCAAGAATTTGCCAACTTAACCGATGAAGAATGCGCCCTGCTTGCCAACACAGGTGCTCTGACCATGGATGTAGCAGATCGCATGATAGAAAACGTTATCGGTGCCTTTCCGCTTCCCCTTGCCATCGCGGTCAACTTCCAAATCAACGGTAAAGACTACCTTATACCGATGGCTATTGAAGAGCCTTCTGTGGTTGCAGCAGCAAGCTACGCAGCAAAGATGGTGCGTGACGGCGGCGGATTCCACACCAGCAGCACCACTCCCGTAATGATTGGGCAAATCCAAGTTGTTAACGTAAAAGACCCTTACGCTTCCCGACTCCGAGTTCTGGGGGCGAAAGAGGAAATCCTGAAAAAAGCAAACGACCAAGATCCTGTTCTGAACTCTTTTGGCGGTGGAGCCAAGGACTTGGACGCTAAAGTCATCCTTACCACACAGGGTGCAATGGTAATTGTCGAACTATATGTAGACTGCCGCGACGCCATGGGTGCGAATGCGGTGAACACCATGGCTGAATCGGTAGCGCCAATCATAGAGAAACTAACTAACGGAAAAGTGCTGCTAAGAATAATCACCAATCTAGCCGTGAGAAGACTCGCAAGGGCTTTCTGCGTGGTGCCAAAAGTATCTGTTGGCGGTGAAGAAGTCGTAGATGGCATAGTAAATGCCTCCGCCTTTGCAGCAGCGGATCCATATCGTGGAGCAACCCACAACAAAGGAGCAATGAACGGCATTATCGCTGTGGCAGTCGCAACTGGCAACGATCACCGTGCAATTGAAGCAGGTGGTCACGCTTACGCTGCTAGAAACGGAGCATACACATCTCTGTCACAATGGGAAAAGGACGCAAATGGCGACCTCGCGGGCTCAATCGAGTTGCCAATGGCAGTGGGCTTGATAGGCGGGGCAGTAAAAACACACCCAACAGCCAGGGTAGCCATGAAAATTCTTGGCGTGAAATCAGCGACAGAATTCGGTGAAATTTTGGCAGCGGTCGGACTGGCCCAGAACTTGGGCGCGCTACGCGCCTTGGCTAATGAAGGGATTCAGCGTGGTCACATGTCTCTTCATGCACGGAACATTGCAATTCAAGCTGGAGCCACGAGTACGTTGATTGACCTTGTGGCGCAGCAGATGGTTAAGGAACGCAAAGTTCGTGTGGATAGGGCAAAAGAGATACTGCTCACCTTGACCTCGCATTAGCTCTCCCACAGGACGGAATTTCTGGCAACTCTCATTTTTGCCAGTTGCACTTAACCTGTACGGAAAAAGCCATTTAATTAGCAGAATATTCTGGTTTTTCACGCAAAACAGAAGCGGTATGAAGGCATAGTCGATCACTGAATTCCTTGCAGTCAACTTTGGGAGAGAGATTAACCCGGCATTTCTTTAAGGTTTGACTTGCTTCTTGCATCCTAAATATAACGGAGTTTTATTTTTTGTATATCGCGCTGGACAGAATTTAACTTTGCGTAGTATAGAACTTGAACTGCCCTCAGGTTTTGCCGTCATTTGCGTATGCCTCCAGTCGGGCGATTGTTGCCTTGTCCACAAACATGTGAAGAAAGCTTGACTTGAATGCCTTGATTCACCAGGGCCTTCAAATAGAATGAAAGAGTTAATTGCGGAAGCTTAAGGTATATTTATCCTGAAAAAAGGTCTTTTGACCTAAATCTTTTTAGTTTTTCTCAGCTCAGTGCATAATTCGCAGAAAGATTCGCCGAATTGTTCTGCGGTCATGTCCGCTGTTGCCATTCGCTCTGCAACTTTTGTGGCTTCCTGCTGTACGAGCGGCTCAATTTCGGCGTAGTTTGGGACGCCTTTGACTCCACGTTTGCTGTTGATGTATTGGCTTATGGCTGCTTGGGTGGTTCCGAGCTTCTTGGCTGCATCGTTCTGCGTGAGCTGGTACTTAGTAACCAGTTCTTTTGCGACAAATGAACGATAGATTGGCAGGATTAGGCGGGCGACTCTTTCACAATTTACTGACATACACAATCAGTGTGTTATATAACACGCTTATACTTAAGACCTGTGGCTAGCCTAAAGCATTCTGAGCAAGTCAGCTTTGGTGATTATGCCCGTCACATTGCCTTTCTTGGACACCAAAACGGCTGGATAAACCTGCAGAAGACTCGAAATCAAAGAAAGAGGCGCATCCTCAGCTACCTGGGGGAAGGCTTCTTCCATGATTTCCGCAGCGGAAAACTTGACGATTTGACCCAAGTCTTTTCCAGCTAGAATTTGTCGCAGAACGCTTTTCTCGGATATGCTGCCGACGGATTGTTTTCCCTTGAAAACGGGGATCTGTGAGTATCCATGTTCTTTCATCAGCTGGACTACCTTTGACACTGGTTCGTGTTGCTGTACGCTGAAGACTTGGTTTGGGACTATTTTTTCTTCTTGGATTTTGGTTTTTGCTTCGAGTCTTTCAAGGACGTCGAAGATTGTTTTTACTTTGGTGTAGGAAGAGTCGATTGTCCCAGCTTCGAGTTTTGCGATTAGGGATTGGCTTACGCCTGCGAGTTTGGCCAGTTCCGCTTGTTTTAGGCCTAATTGGCGGCGTTTTTTGGCTATGTCTTCGAGGGTGGGGAACATGGTTGTGGTTTAGGCTGTGGGGTTTGATATTCTTTTTGGAATAAAACGTGCAAGAAAGCATATAACGTTGTTATTCAATGACTTGTTACATACAAACCCAAAGGAGCATTACCCAAAAGTGACAACCAAACGAAGGATAGACACATTGGCCATTCACGTCGGGCAAGAAACCGCCGACCCTACCACAGGGTCCCGGGCTGTCCCAATTTATCAAACCTCATCCTACGTGTTCAAAAGCACAGAGCACGCAGCCAACCTGTTTGCCCTCAAAGAGCTCGGCAATATTTATACTCGCCTCATGAACCCAACCACAGATGCGTTCGAAAGACGCATCGCAGCTATCGAAGGCGGCACTGGCGCATTAGCTGTAGCCTCTGGTCAAGCAGCCGAAACCCTCGCGCTTTTGACCATAACGCAGGTCGGGGACGAAATTCTGGCGGCAAACAACTTGTACGGCGGAACCTACCAGCTTCTGCACTACACGTTCCCCAAGCTGGGAAGAAAAACCACTTTCGTAGATTCTTCCAATCCAAGCAAATTCAAGAAAGCCATAACACCCAAGACAAGGGCGATCTACGCGGAAACAATCGGCAATCCCAAACTGGACGTTCCCGACTTCGCAGCCCTCGCAGAAATAGCCCATGAAGCCCGAATTCCGCTTGTTGTTGACAACACCGTTGGCGTAGGCTTAGTCAGACCAATCGACTATGGAGCTGACATCACTGTAGCTTCGGCGACAAAGTACATTGGCGGACACGGAACCAGCCTTGGCGGCGTCATTGTGGACAGCGGCAAATTCAAATGGAACAATGGCAAGTTCCCTGAGTTCACCGAACCCGACCCAAGCTACCACGGCCTCAAATACTGGGATGTCTTCGGCAACTTCCCCGAATTGGGCAATGTGGCATTCATCTTCAAGACGCGTCTGCAGCTTCTGCGCGATATCGGTCCAGCGGTTAGTCCCTTCAACTCATGGCTCTTCCTACAGGGGTTGGAGACTCTGCCGTTAAGGCAGCGTCGCCACTCCGAAAACGCACTTGAAAGTAGCAACTTTCCTAAAATCACATCCACTAGTCAGTTGGGTCAACTACCCAGGATTATCCGAGAACCCCAACCACAGAGTAGCGTCAAAATACCTGAAAAGCGGGTACGGGGGCTTAGTAGGCTTTGGCATCAAAGGCGGTATTGCGGCAGGAAGGAAATTCATCCAAAACGTCAAATTGCTTTCTCATCTGGCGAACATCGGCGACGCCAAAAGTCTCGTCATTCACCCGGCATCGACAACTCACCAACAACTTACTCCAGATGAGCAGGCGGCGACAGGCGTGACCCCAGACTTCATTCGTCTATCAATTGGCATCGAAGACCCCCAAGACATAATCGAAGACATAGACCAAGCGTTAAAGGCATCAGCAAAACCCTAAACTCGCGGTCTAAATTGCGAACCCCCATTCGGAGGCTAAACCGTTAACACCCCATAAATCCTTAGAAAGCGTCGAAACTAAACACCTTCACCTTCGGACAACCACCCCAAGAGCCTACGCTTGAGTCTGGCGAAAAACTCGGTCCAATCACGATTGCCTACGAGATGTATGGCGAATTAAACACAGAAAAGTCAAACGCCGTCTTGGTTCTGCACGCACTTAGCGGGGATGCACACGCGGCAGGTTTCCACAGAGGCAACAAGGAGCCTGGATGGTGGAACAACCTCATCGGACCCACAAAAGGCATCGACACCAACAAGTACTTCGTCATATGCAGCAACGTCTTAGGCGGTTGCAAAGGCTCCACGGGTCCATCGTCTATTAACCCAAAAACGGGCAGGCCATATGCAACTGATTTTCCGCTCGTCACCATCGGCGATATGGTTGAAGCCCAGCGGCGCTTAATTGACCACTTGGGAATCGAGAAGCTACTGGTTGTTGTGGGCGGCTCCATGGGCGGAATGCAAGTGCTTCAATGGATGGTTTCCTATCCAGAACGAATACGCGCAGCCATCCCCATAGCCACAACTATGAAACATACGCCTCAGCAAATCGCTTTCAACGAGGTTGGCAGACAAGCAGTCATGGCTGACCCCAACTGGAAGAACGGCAGCTACTACGGCTGTGCCGTTCCAGCCAGAGGCTTAGCCGTTGCGAGAATGATTGGGCATATCACATACATGAGTGATGTCTCAATGGCGGAAAAATTTGGCAGACGGACAAAGCCCGAGAAAGAGCCATTCAAGTTCAGCGCAGACTTTGAGGTGGAAGGGTACCTGCGTTATCGAGGCGACAACTTCGTCAAGCGTTTTGACGCCAACAGCTACCTCTACATAACGAAAGCCATCGACAACTTCAACATTCTCAATGGACACAGCTTGGGAAGAATCTTCAGTGGCTTAAGAGCGAAAGTGTTGGTGTTAGCCTTCAAATCTGACTGGCTTTACCCTGCATACCAAAGCCAGGAAATCGTGAAAGCCTGTAAGCTGGCAGGCGTAGACGCAAGCTACTGCGAGATCAGCAGCACTTACGGGCACGATGCATTTCTGTTAGAAATTGACCAAGAAACCCAACTAATCAGCAACTTCCTCAAAACTGTAACCAACGGCGGCATAAACGGGGTTCAAAAAACATGATTACACAACGCCAAGTCGAACACCAGACAATTCTGAGCTGGATAAATAGCGGAGCCTCCGTATTGGACTTGGGTTGCGGTAATGGCGACCTCCTCTCACTGCTAGTACAGAGAAAAAAGTATTCGGGCAAATGGCATCGAGGTTAGCGAAGAATCTATCAAACGTTGCGTTGCGGCAGGGGTGAGCGTTTTTCAAGAGGACATTGACTCCGGCTTAGCTGAATATGCGGAAAAGAGCTTTGATTTTGTAATTCTAAATCAGACGCTTCAGCAGGTCAAAAAGCCGAACTTTGTTTTGACCGAGGCGCTACGAGTTGGCAGTAAAACCGTTGTGGGCTTTCCCAACTTTTGCTACCTCACTGACAGGTTCCAGATTTTCTTCCACGGCAGAGTTCCAGTCACTGCGTCACTGCCTTACGAGTGGTATGATACGCCTAACCTGCATTTTCTTAGCATAGCAGATTTCCAAGCATATTGTCGAAAACGAAAAATCGTGGTCCATGACGAAGCATATTTTCGGAAAAGCAGGCGTGTGAGGTTTTTGCCGAACTTGTTCGCAGAAACTGGGCTATTCCTGCTCTCAGAATGAAAAAAACTTAGCTGGCATAAGCTAGAGGCTTAGAAGAAACCCTAGCTTTTGTCTTCGCTTTGACAGGCGCGCTCTCGGTAATAGCTACAGTTCCAGTCTTTCCCAGTCTCAGTTGTTTTTCGCCTTTGAAAGTGAAAACTGAGGCATTCTCAACTCTTATTGCGTCTCCCGTTGCGACTGAGTTTACTTGTTGATCCCAGAGGCAAAGCTTGATAGCTCCTGTTTCATCCTCAATAGTGGCGTTTGCTAGTAGTGCGCTGTTGCCGAACTGCGTGTGAACTATGCGTGGCTCTTGAATTTCCATGACTTTCGCCTCTAAGTTGACCTTCTTCATGCCGTGCCGCAAATCCTTAATCAGAGTTGAAACTGGGCCAGTTGGGTTCTGTTTGGCTATTTGCCTGCGTATTTTGTCGTCCTCCATCCAGTTTGCGAACTCCATGTCTTTTCGCAAAAGAGTGGCTTCATCAACTCGGAATTGGCCAACGACGTTTCCATCTTGCTTCAGCAGGAAGATGGCCTCGTTATCAATTGTTCCGCGGTACTCGACTGTTAAGTTGTGGCATGTAGCTTTCTTGTTTTCCTTTGCTGTTACCAAGGCTTGAAAAAGCTCAGCTGGATAAACATCATACTGAACCGAAAGCGAAGCAAGGTGTTCGCTTATCGAGGATCTTTTCTGTTTCAAACTGTTTCCCTCTTTGAATTTTCAGGCAGGAATCATTTCGAAAAGACAGGTCCAGTCGACCTGTTTCTCTAAGAATCCAGCATTTACTATTACATAATCGCACAATATAGTATATAGGCTTAATCTATGGAAACGCCTATTCCTACAAGAAACTCTACAATTCCGAATGTTGCAGCGTCCTGTACTAAATCTCGGATAGTAGTTGTTGTATGAAAAACAAGGAAGGTGGCTGAGTTTCCAGTCTATGTCTTACTGGACGGCTTCTACTTTCTCAACTTCAGGGACTCTCTTCTTAAGGTGCGCTTCGATGCCCATCTTAAGCGTCATAGCTGACATGGGGCAGCCTGCACAGTGTCCCTGGAGCCTGACTTGGACGACGCCTTTGTCGAAAGCAACAAGCTCTACATCTCCGCCGTCCATTTGGATGTTGGGTCGGATTTCGTCTAAAGCTTTTTGGACTTTTTGCTGAATAGTTTCAGTCATACATTAACACTTCTATGAGGGAAATTGTATTTTGAAGGCACGAGAAATCATAAAAGGATTCCTATACGTTTCAGCGTTTTCCATGATGGCGCCGGTGAAAACGCGCGTGAACAACCATCTCACTGCTAAAGTTATATAGGCTTTTGCAGTTAACCTAAAAACCAGACGCGTAAGGGGAAAACGGCATTTGAAGATTGTTGTCGCTCCGGCATCATCAGGAACTAGCTGAGAGAATTGCCCATTTAACTGGGTTTGAGAAAATCTTGGTGGCTTCAAGAATTTTCCCGGATGGCGAGAGCTATGTTCGCTTAGAAGGCGACGTTCAAGGGGAACATGTGGCAATCGTGCACACTACCTGTGCGCCACAGGACTCGAGACTACTGCAACTAGCGTTTATGGCGTCAGCCGCGAAACGAAACAAAGCTAAGAAAGTGACCGCTATAGTTCCGTACTTGGCTTATGCAAGGCAAGACAAGATTTTCCTTCAAGGTGAAAACATCAGCATCGAAACCGTGGCCAAAATGCTCCAAGCAGCAGGAATCGACCAACTAATAACTGTCAACGTACACGAAGCCAACGCTCTAAAGCTCTTTCCGTTTCCAGCAAGAACCATCACTGCCATACCGCTGCTGGCAAAATATTTCGTGGACCGGGGAGTCAGGAATGCTTTTGCGCTTTCACCTGATAAAGGCGCCCTGTATATTGCTCAGCAGGCCCAGACAATTCTAGGCGGAGAAGTTGGGCATTTGGAAAAGCAACGTGACCGATATACTGGGCAAACCACGCAAATCGCCAAGCATCTCGACGTGAAAGGCAAAATTGTCATAATCTTTGACGACATAATAAGCACAGGCGGAACAATCGTTGGAGCAGCAAAAGTCCTCAAAGAACAAGGTGCACAAAAAGTCTTCACCGCATGCGTACACGGTTTGCTCATCGGTGACGCAGAAAAACGCATCCTAGATGCAGGAGTGGAAGAAATCGTGTGCACAGACAGCGTCCCAAGCAAGAACAGTAAAGTCTCGTTGGCGCCGCTGATAAGCCAAGAACTCAAGGCGCAAGTATAGTGGCTAAACTTTTCTTTTTGGTTTCAGGAGAATACGAATCCCTTTCCTTTTCGGAGCTTTTGGCAATTCTGGAAACGGAAGGCTACCGTTACCAAGTCACTGAAAGACTTAGACCAGACCCTGCGTTTGGAAGTGCAAGCAGAAAGCATCCAGCAGGTCATGCGAAGGAGTTCGTACACCCGAGTTTGCGTACTGGAACTCTTTACATGTGACGCGAACGACCAAGCTATCAGAGAGACTGCAAGAGCGACAGATTTTTCAAGAGTCCTCGCAAAGGGTGAAATGTTCGAAGTTCGCATAAGACGCATCAAGGAACATACTGCAAAAGAAGCCACTATGCATACTGAACGATTGCTAGGGAAGCTAATTCTGGAACTTGCCCCGCAGGCCAAAGTCAACCTCAGAACGCCACAGAAAACGTTCTTTGGAGTCCTAACAAACGGCAAACTTGTTTTTGGCTTAAAACTGGGCGAAATTATCCCTAAACCCTTCGTGGAACGCAGGGCCAGAAAGAAACCATTCTTCCATCCGTCAGCTATGAACGCCAAATTAGCCCGGTGTATGGTCAACTTGGCGCATGCAAAGACAAATGGTTACGTGCTGGATCCGTTCTGCGGCACAGGAACAGTAGCCATAGAAGCGACGCTTATCGGGTGTAAGGCTGTTGGCTTGGATGTGCAGCGCAAAATGGCAAGAGGTACACTGAAAAACGTGCGGCACTTTGGATTGAGTCCTGAGGGCATCGTTTTAGCTGATGCACGTAAGCTTCCGCTTTGCCGTGTAGAGTGTGTGGTTACTGATCCACCTTACGGCAGAAGCGCCACTACACTCAAGTCCAACACTAAGGCTATCATCCAAGGCGTTTTGACTTCGGCTTACAGCCTTCTTGGTAAGGGGCAACGAATTTGTATCGCGTCACCCAAAACATTAAGCATAGCAAAGGTTGGCGAATCATTAGGCTACAAGCATCTGGAATCGCACTTTGCATACGTGCACCGAACGTTAACCAGAGAAGTGGCTGTGTTCGAGAAGGCATAGCGTAGATGAGTATCTGTATTGTTTTCCTAGGCACAGGGGCAGCCGTGCCAACGGCGCAACGTGGTTTGCCAGCGGTTATGCTGCAACGGGGAAAAGAGCAGCTGATGTTTGATTGCGGCGAAGGTGTGCAACGTCAAATGATGCTCGCAAAACTCGGTTTCCAAAAGAAACTAGGCATATTCATAACACACATGCATGGTGATCACGTATTGGGTTTGCCTGGGCTTCTGCAGACTATGGCTTTGATGAATCGCGAAAAGCCCGTGCAGGTTTACGGTCCAGTTGGCTTGGCGCATTTTTTGGATTGTCTGCGGGCAACTCTGCAGTTCCAGTTGACTTTTCAAGTTGATGTGCACGAAGTCTCAGCTGCGGGAATGGTTTGCGACGGCGAAGAGTATTCAGTCTCGGCTCTTCCGTCAAATCATGCGGTTACTAGTTTCGCCTATGGCTTCTTGGAGAAACCGAGACCGGGCAAATTCTATCCTGAAAAAGCCCGTGCACAGGGTGTTCCGAAAGGTGAGGCTTGGGGGCAGCTCCAAAGAGGCAAGGACTACGTTCTTCCCAACGGCAGAACTGTGAAGCCGCAGGACGTTGCTAATTCACCGAGGAAAGGCAGAAAAATCATCTACACGGGTGACACGAAGCCATTCATTGGGTTTGAGGTTCTTCGCTGAAGACGCAGATTTGGTTATCCACGAAGCCACCTTTGATGATTCCTTGACGGAGAAAGCTGAACTTGATACTCACAGCACACCAAGCCAAGCAGCAACGCAGGCAAAAAAAGCGAACGCGAAACGCCTCGTTTTGACACACATCAGCGCAAGATACCCAGACACAGCTTTGCTGCTGAACCAGGCGAAAAAGATTTTCCCAAACACTGTGATTGCTGAAGATTTTTTGGAGCTGAAGCTGCCCCTAAGTGAATAGGGCTTTCAGTTTCAGCTGAGACTCCTGTACGTTAAAAACAGATTCCACAAGAATAGTGCCCGAAAAACCCGTTGCTTTCACTGTTTCTGCGAATTGCTTCCAGTCTATATTGCCATAGCCCACGCCAAGGTGCTCGTCAAATTCTCCGTGGTTGTCACTGACATGGACATGTACGACTTTGTCTGGAATCCTCTGCAGGAAAGGCTGAATTTGTCCCTCCAAATTTGCGTGTCCGGTGTCCAGCACAACGCCAATGTCGGTTAAACCTGTCTCGTTGTAGAAACGTTGGAAGTCTTCCGGAGTTTTCATGAGGAAGTTGTATTTTTCCGGCATATTCTCCATGGCAATTGCCAACCCTAAGTTTTTCGCTGTTTTGTGCAGTTCTCTAATGCTGTTTTCGTTTTGTTTCCAGTCTGCCCTAGGGTAGAACGCGCTTATTCCAGATTTGCTGCCTGGGTGAAAAACCCAGAGGTAAGCATCCAAATCGTGCGCGTGTTGCATACTCTGCTTTAGACGTTTCATTGAAGCCCTCAAGACGGGTTTGCTGAGTGAAGCTGGATTGATGTCGGCAAACGGCGCATGGACAGAATATTTCAAGCTGTGGGATTTTGCCGCTTCGTTGAGCAAGTTAACACGTTTCTTGCTCAGCACGTGGTAGCCTTCGTCCACAATTTCCACATAATTGGTTTGCGCCATAGTCTAGACCCTTGACCATTCTTCTAAACGGCTCGTTGAGAGTGAAGAGCATGGATAACCCGATTCTTGGCTTAGGCATATTGCGTTGTGCTCCTGAGTTTTGGTTCTACAGTTGAGGCGAAGTTAATAACTCTAGTCCGAAACATAAGTAAAGTGACTTTGCTATCGCTCGGAGAGACATATACCATTTTAATTGAGGCTGAAACGGAGCTGGAATTACTATGACGGGGAATTGTATCTCGTAACGTAGTGCCATTTTTTCGTGTTCAGGTCATACTCCCACAGTACGAGTCCTTTCCTGTGATTCTTCCTGACGCTGTTTTCAATGTGTTTAGTCAGTTTTTCGCTGGCTTCCAGTTGTTCCTTCATGTGGTAAGGCTCACTGTACAACATGCCGATTTTTCGATAGCTGAAAATGCGGCATCGGTTAGAAATTGCCCCAGCGACCATGGGGAATGACATGCACATCAAAGGTCGTTTTTCGTAGATTGGGCAAACGTTTTCTGCCGTGACATGCGGGCAGCAATTAACGTTTAGCTGGTGCAGGATTACCTTTGTGGGTCCGTTTTCGCCCAAGGCTAGTTTTGGAGAGATCATTTGGGGCGGAAATAGATGCTTTTCACTCTCTGTTAGCGTCAATCCTCTCAATACGCCTGCTTTGTTCTCGTGGAGGTTTCTGCAGCATGTTGCGCATCGCAGGCATTCAAAGCTGCCTTGATTGCCCATACCTCCTCAATGGTTTGGCTTGGTTCTTAAACTATGCCCTCTTGCTAGACATAGCGAAATCTGACATAGCTCTGCGTTTTCCAAATGGTATCCCAGCTGTCTCTGAAGCAAGCTAAACCGCCCGAATGGAATACGTTTACTTGCAAAACCCACGGATTAATGATTCTGCTGGTGTACCGGTCTCCGTAACCGCAATCGACCCAATGGCAACTACAAAACTGGTGTAGCCACGATCGGGTGCATCATAATCAGCATTCTGATTATGTTGATGCTCAGAAAACGGGATTATGATGGCGATAAGTCATCCCTCTTTTTTTTTCCTCTTCTAAAGAGCCAAGACTATTGCTTCTGGTACAAGTAGATTGTGTGCGATGGATACCCTAGTGCTGCGTTCTCAACGAAATTCTCCACTTTGGTGGGGCGCCAACCGACCACTTCGTAGTCGTGGCTCACCACACGCACGCCCTTTCGCAGTTCGGTTTCCATCTTCGGCTTAATCTTCTCGTTCGCGCTCGTCGTCAAATACAAATACACAACATCTGCAGAAGTCAAGTCCACCTTGAACATGTCGCCGTTCACGATTGTTACGCGGTCGTTGAGGCCGTTGTCGTGTATGACGCTTAAGGCACGTTTCGCCAAGTCCTCACGCATCTCCACGCCAACCGAGCGAGCACCGAAAGTCTTCGCTGCCATTATCACCGCTCGACCATCACCGCAGCCTAAATCAAAGAAGACATCGCTAGGCTTTAGCTCTGCAAGCTCTAACATGCGCTGCACAACGGGTACAGGACTCGGAACAAACGGCGCTATAAACAGTTCAATTTGCCTCCATGGTTCAATTTTGACTAAGCCACGTAGGCATCCTTCTTCGACTGAGGTCTTTTCGCTTCGCCGCATTTAATGCAGCTTTGAGCGCACAGGTCCAAGTACTTTTCCTCTTCTTCGCTTCCCACTGCCGCAGCAGCTTTTAGGCAGAGTCCGCTGGGTTCGCTGCAGCCTTCTTCTTTGCAGAGACCAGCGATGTATTTGCAGATGTCCTGCACGTCTTTGGGCTCAAGGACAGCGCGGTTGGTACGCACCAGAAGGCACAGTTCCCTTGCCATGACGCAGGTTTTTACGTATTTGACGCGATCTAAAACTTCTGCGCGTACTTTCTTTCGACTTACCTCCACTTGCTGCTCGCCCCAAACGTTGTTGATGAACTAAGCCAAGAATAGCTGCTTTTGCCCTTAAAAGGTTGTTGCATCATCGCTCCACGTTTGTGTAACCCCAAATTGATGCAGGAAATCCGTTTAGACTGGAAGACCTAAGGAATTCCGCCGCTTTGCGCTATAGGAGTCAAAAATAGCCGCATAGCCCCTCCAAAACGCTTTTACATCAGGTCTAACGCTATTCTTAACGAACGGGGTTTAGCCCACCTTGCAGGAACCGCTTTCTGAAAACGCTTTTGAACTGCTTGTTAAACCCCTGCGCAGACTCGTCGAACAGAAAGGCTTCCCCAAGCCCACAGAACCGCAGGAGAAAACCATACCGCAGGTTCTGGCGGGCAAAAACATCCTGCTAATCTCACCAACTGCAACGGGCAAGACGGAAGCGGCATTCCTACCCGTACTTAACCTGCTCCTTCAAGCCCCCAAGACTCCCGGAATCAAGGTTCTCTACATTACACCGCTACGGGCTTTAAACCGCGACATGATGGACAGGCTGCAATGGTGGTGCAACAACCTGGATATTCGACTAGCGGTGCGGCACGGCGACACCGAAATGAAGGAACGCGCCCGCCAGTCCAGAAGTCCACCTGACATCTTAATCACGACGCCTGAGACACTGCAGTCTATCCTGTCGGGATGGCTCCTGAGGCAGCACTTGCAGAGCCTGCAGTGGGTAATCATAGACGAAGTCCACGAGCTCGCCGATAGCAAGCGGGGCAGCCAATTGTCCCTGGCGCTGGAGAGAATCCGAAACCTCATTGGCAAAGACTTCCAGACTGTAGGGCTGTCAGCAACCATCGGCACCCCCGATAAGGTTGCTCAGTTTCTCGTAGGCACGCAGCGCAAAGTGGAAATAATCCGCGTTCCAGTCGCCAAACGCATGAAACTGCAGATTCTTTACCCAAAACCCACGGAAGACGACGCGCGACTGGCCGGCAAGTTGTACACTCATCCTGAGGTGGCGGCGCGGCTGCGAATAATCCGCGATTACATGACCAGGCAAAAATCCGTACTCCTCTTCACGAACACACGCAGCATATCCGAAGTTTTGACTAGCAGACTCAAAGTCTGGGACATAAACTTCCCTGTGAGCATTCACCACGGCAGCCTAGCCAAACCCTCACGTATCGCAGCCGAAACCGGCCTTAAGAGTGGCGAACTGAAAGGTCTAATCGCCACCAGTAGCCTCGAGCTGGGCATAGACGTTGGACGCATCGACCTCGTTATCCAGTATATGAGCCCCCGGCAGGTGACCCGGCTTATCCAGCGGGTGGGCAGGGCAGGGCACACCTATGGGCACATTGCGCAGGGCGTAATTATAGGTATGGACAGCGACGACACTTTAGAAGCTCTTGTCATTGCTCGTCGAGCCCTCAAAGAAGAGCTTGAACCTGTCAGTATTCCTCCCAAACCCTACGACGTCCTCGCGCACCAAATCGCGGGTATGCTCCTCAAAACTCAGGCGGCTAGAATTTGGCCAAATCTTGGAGCTAGGGCAACATGCTTTCCCATACGCCGACTTAACAATGGAGGACGTGGAGAAAGTCCTTAAGTACATGCATGAGCGGTTCCCGAGGCTCGCTTGGGTGAGCTTCGAAGACAAGGTCGTCCTTAAACCTAGCCGCAGCAAAGCACTGTTCGAATATTACTTTGACAACTTAAGCATGATTCCTGAGGAGAAGCAATTTCTCGTTCTCGATCAAGCCACGGACACCAGCATAGGCGTTTTGGACGAGGCCTTTATGGCTGAGTACGGCAAAGTTGGCACCAAATTCATCATCCGCGGCAGCCCATGGCAAATCGCCCATGTTACAGAAGACAAAGTATACGTACGATCCGTCGACGACCCAACTGGCTCTATCCCTAGTTGGATAGGCGAAGAAATCCCTGTGCCTTACGAGATAGCGCAGGAACTCGCTCAAGTCCGAGGTTTTGTAGAAGAGAAAATTAAGGAGGGGCTTTCCGCCCAAGAAACCAGCGCATTGCTTGCCGAGCAGTACCCAGCAGACAAAGAAACGTTCATGCGCGCAATAGCCGAAACCGTTGAGCAGGTCAACGCGGGCATTCCTGTTCCAACGCCTAGCCGAATCGTGTTTGAGGATTGGGGCGAATTCGTCATTATCCACAGCAACTTAGGGAGCCTCATCAACCGAGCTCTCGCCCAGCTGATAGGGCAGGTGCTTTCTGACAAGCTGGGATTTGCTATTGTGGTGCAGCATGATCCGTATCGCATTTTCGTGCAGACAATGGGACGAGCGGATGCACCACGACTTGTCGAAGTCTTCGAGGAAATTAGGAAAATGCCTGAACAAGCAAGTCAGAGACACGCTGGCGAAATCCACGGTTAAGACCGGTTTGTTCAAACGTCGTATCATTCACGTAGCGAGACGCTTCGGCGCCCTAAAGAAGTGGGCAGATTTTAGCAGTGTAAGCCTCCAAAAACTCGTCACTAGCTTTGAAGGTTCAGCGATTTACGAGGAGGGTTTGAAAGAGGTTTTCACGAAGGACCTTGACGCAAACGGCTTAGTAGCTGTTCTTGGGCAAATGCGCGACGAAAAAATCGGGCTTTTGCCAGTGGACACGGGTGGTAACGCAACGCCGGTTGCACGTGTTGGCATCGAACGCGTCAGTATGAAGACCGATCTTATCCCGCCTGAACGAATGCGGGCCGTTCTCGTTGAGTCCGCCAAAGCGCGACTGCTGAACGAGACCGGTAACTTCGTGTGTACGAACTGCTGGACTTACAGCGAGATGATTCGTATCGCGGATTTGCCCGACAAACCTAAATGCCCCCACTGCGGCAGCCAAGCGTTGGGCATGCTCAAAGTCGAAGAGGACAAAGTCTACCCGATTATCGAGAAGAAAGCTCTGAAACTGACCAAGGACGAAGAATTCCTCAAGACAATCGCCGAGGAAACCGCGAGACTATTATGGAAATATGGTAAACCAGCCGCAGTGGCATTGAGCGCGAGGAAAGTCAAGGCATCAAATGTCGAAAGCGTGCTCGAGAAGGAGCCCAAGATGACAGACAAATTCTACGAGATGGTCCTTGAGATAGAGCGCAAAGTACTGAGCAAACGGTTTGGCTAGACCTCTGCGAGCCATTTTTATTCCTCGCCCCCAACTATGCTACTGGGTGAGTTGTTTTTGAACGAACAAATCCGTTACTACAAGGGCAAACACGAAGTCAAAGTTTTAACCCAAAGCAAAGGCTACTGGACCGTTGAATCGCTGGAAGATTTTGTGGATATCGAACACGGGGAAACCACCGTAGTCAAGGCAGGAGAGCAACGAATTGTCTCTTCAAATTTACTTTTAAAGAAGAGGATGCTGCCTCCACCCATAAAGGAGCACGCTTACGAGTTGCAGATGGAAAAGAAGCTGCAGCAAATGGTTGCCAAAGAAGAAGAGCAAGAGCAGGAAGGCAGGAAAAAAGACAATAGTACTAAGTCAGTCCCACATTAAAGACAGCTGACAAAGTGTAGACCATTTTTGAGACTTTGCTGGCGTATTAGCGAGTTCGCTACATTCTTGCGAAGTACTCGATGGGCGCGACCCAGTAGATAGTGAATCGTTTTCTGCATTTTGCGTTTTGACAGACTATTTCTAGACTTTTTCACTTCTCCTTGAAGGCTACTCATCGTCGGGTCATCAAAAGAGTGAGCAGAATGCCAACCATTGGGCGGTCTAGCCTCGAAAGACCATTCACAATGCGGGCATCGGAAGACAGACTGCGATTTAACCAAACGCCGTGTCTCAAAGACTAATAGACATGCGCCGACGCAAAAACCTCAATCTCTTTAATCGTCGAAACGTCAAAATTGCCGCCAAATCTGACCCGTGGGCGAACCCATTTAGCCTTTCGTCTTATTGTTTTTCCTTCAGGAGCACGGCATTTTACATTCCAAACTCTGTTTCGATACTCCAAGGTTTAAATGAGAAGAAACGCATCGTAACCAACCAGAAAACTCTCCTCAGGAGAATACTGACCAGTTGACTAACCAGGCAATTGCCGACGGCGACAACATCCTCCTCTACTTAGACCTTCGAAGAACCTACATGATCAAAGTCCAAGCGGGACAGACTTTCCACACGCACAAAGGTTACGTCAAGTTTGATGACCTTATTGGCAAGGACTACGGTAGCACCTTCAAAAGTAGCTTAGGAGTCGACTTCACCGTTCTTAAGCCAGCGTTAACCGATTACATTATGAAGTCTTCACGCAACACGCAGATTACTTACCCCAAAGACGCAGCGTTGATCGTAATTTTCAGCGGCATTGGTCCGGGCAGTCGAGTTGTTGAATCAGGTACTGGAACAGGCGCACTCACAACGGCGCTTGCCCACTACGTGAAACCAAACGGAAAAATCTATACCTATGACATCCGCGAAGAAGGACAAAAAACTGCTGAGAAAAACCTTCGGCGCTCAGGGCACCTCGACTTTGTAGAGCTAAAACTCAAAGACGTCGTCGCAGGAATCGACGAACGCGACATCGACGCTGTAATCCTGGATTTGGCGGTTCCTTGGCTTGTCGTTCCTCAAGCTTATGAGGCGCTCAAGCCTTCGGGCATAATCGTCTCTTTCAGCCCAACCATTGACCAAGTCGTCAAAACCGTGGAGGCGCTACGCGAACACAATTTCGTAGCTATCGAAACTTTCGAGTGCATCATGCGCGGCATGCAAGTTGAAAGGGGCAAAACTCGACCGCAAACTCTCATGACTGGTCACACAGGGTACATTACACATGCACGTAAAGTCATAAAACGACTAGCTGAAACGCCGGCGGAACCAGAAGCAGCACCTGAGCCTCCTGAAGTTCCAGAATAGAGCTGTGTTCCTTGTTTGATTTCAGAGAAAACGTATTCAAGAAAGGAAGTAGTCCATTTTTCCTTCCCAAGGGCTAAATGCGCGTCTATAGAACCGCATCATATATAGCGAGCAGTTAGGGCTGTCCCAAGTGGGAACCTATTCAATAGGTTTTCTGCTTCTGTGGTCAAGGCGTCACAGTTAATTATTTGGCATGCATTCTATGCTTAATACGACTCAGATGGTAATTTGCTATGCCTGAAAGAGTGCTTGTCACATCCGCTTGGCCCTACATCAACGTTACTCCTCATCTCGGTAACCTCGTTGGTTCAGTTCTTTCTGCAGATGTCGCTGCGAGGTATTATCGGCTGCAAGGTGAAGATGTCCTGTTGGTCAGTGGCTCAGACACCCATGGTACGCCAATCGAAGTGGAAGCCTTGAAGGAAAAAATCACGCCCAAAGAACTTACGGACCGCAACCACGCCAAAGTCGCCGCCCTTTTCAAAAAGTGGGATGTCTCATTTGATAATTACACGAGTACTGAAAGTCCGGTGCATAGGGAGTTTGTGCAGCAGCATCTGATGAAGATTTACCGCAACGGGTATATCTTTGAGAAGCAGACAGAGATGCTTTACTGCGAGCATGACCAGCGGTTTTTGCCTGATCGCTTCGTTGAAGGTCACTGCCCGCATTGCGACTATGAGCATGCCCGAGGCGATCAATGCGACAGATGTGGCAGGCTGCTGGAGCCCACAATGCTCAATGAGCCTTACTGCATCATATGCCGCAATAAACCCGTCATCAAGAAGACCAAGCACTGGTACATCGACCTGTCAAGGTTCGCTGATCCATTAAGCAAGTTCCTTGAGGAGAACAAGCAGATTCCCAGCAACGCCAAGAACTTCAGCCTAAACTGGATTAGAGAGGGCTTAAAGCCTCGCGCTCTTACACGTGACGTTGAATGGGGAATTCCTGCGCCATTTCCAGGTGCAGAAGGCAAAACGATCTACGTTTGGGTTGACGCTGTTTTAGGCTACGTGTCCGCTACGATTGAACAGTGTCAACGCATTGGTCAGCCTGAGAAGTGGAAGGAGTATTGGTTCAACAAGAACGCAAAGACCCTCTATTTCGTGGGCAAAGACAACATTCCGTTCCACACAATAATTTTGCCCGCATTGCTGCTTGCTTCAGGCGAAGACTACAACTTGCCCTGGAATGTCTCTTCTACCGAATTTCTCCAGTTTCGAGGCGAAAAAGCAAGCAAAAGCCGAAAAATTGGTATTTGGATAGACGAGGCTCTGGAGATGTTCCCTGTGGACTACTGGCGTTTCTTCCTCATCGCCACGCGACCCGAGACGAAGGATACGGATTTCACTTGGGAAGCTTTTGTAGGGAAAATCAACGCAGACCTCAACGACACATACGGCAATTTCATCCACCGCACTCTGACTTTCGTGAATTCTAAGTTCAACGGCGAAGTCCCAAAGGCGGAGAGGCTGGACGCAGACGACGAAATGCTTCTCACAACGGTACGCGAAAAAATCGAAGATATATCCGGCGACTTGGAAGCTGCTAAATTACAGTCAGCAGCAAATACGCTCATTAACCTTAGCCGCGTTGGCAACCAGTACCTCAACGAGAAGGAACCGTGGAAGCTCCTCAAAACCGACCCTGCCCGAGCGGCGGCGATATTTTACGTTGCTGTGCAAATCGTCAAAGCACTCGCTGTGGCATCGGAGCCTTTCATTCCTGGAACGGCGGAGAAGATTTGGCAGACTCTTGGACTGCCTGGAAATGTTCGCACTCACCGTTGGGATGAGGCTGTGGCGCCTCTGGAGCCCGGACACAAGATCGGCAAGCCTGAACCTTTGTTCCACAAGATAGATGCTGACGAGAAGAAACTTGATGAAATGCTGACTGTAATTCGCGAGCAGAAAACGGCGTCCTTAATATGACCGTCAAAGCTGACCTCCACGTCCACACAGTATACTCAGCTGACTCGTTAATCACACCCAAAGAACTCGTTTTCTACGCCAAGAAACGCGGCTTGACTGCAGTCGCTGTCACGGACCACAATCGCGTGGAGGGTGCCTTGAAATTTGTCAAAGAAATCGAAGACATCCTCATCATACCTGGCATCGAAGTCAGCAGTCAGCAGGGACACATAATAGGGCTCAACGTGCGCGAAGTCATCCCCAAGCGGCTTAGCGCAGAAGAAACCGTTGACAATATCCACGCGGCAGGAGGCATCGCAGTCGCCTGCCACCCATTCGCGCTTTTAAAAGGCAGCTTAGGCAAAAATGTTTCAGCGAAATTTGACGCAATCGAAACCATCAACGCGCGGGCTTTCCCTTTTTACCGCAGCCGCAGCAAAGCCGAAGAAGCAGCCAAGAACCTTGGTCTTTCCCGTGTGGCGGGAACGGACGCGCATTATGGTCCCCAAATAGGATACGCGTACACAGCAATCGACGCGGAGCCGAACGTTGACGCCTTAGCCAGAGCCATTGTTGCCCGTCACTGTGAACCTTTTGGACAGTCCGTGCCTTTATTCGTGAATATTGAGTTGCAGCTTCAGAGGCTCCGCAGAATGGTGAAGAAACTTGGCAGTTCGTAGCGCATGAACGGCTAAATATTTTTGCATTAAAATTCCAGCTATTGCCCTTGATTCTGCTATTCGATTTGGCCAGCAAGATGTGTCGAAAAAGCATTCACAACTTTAACCCTTAACGTCTTACCGAGCAATTCTTCTGTGCTTTTCACAGCAACTGGCTTGTAAGCAAAGTTTCTCCCTACCCAGGAGCCCGCAACCTTACCCTTCTCGTCAATTAGGATTTCGCCGCTCCATCCGACCCAACGCTGATTCCGCTCCATCGACATTTGCTTTGCCAGCTTGGCGGCCTCAGTACTCCTCCTTTTGATTTCCAATTTTTCCACAGCTTCGCCGCACATTTCCCAAGCGGGCGTTTTTGGTCTAGCGAAGAATTTTGATACGTTTACGATGTCGGGCTGCAAATCGCGAATGAGCTTAAGGGTGTTCTCAAAAGCTGAATTGTTTTCTCCAGGGAAACCACAAATTACATCCGTGCTGACGGTGATGTCGGGAAAGGCATTTCGGAATGAAGCTACGATTTCCTTGAATTGGGTTACCTTATAGAAGCGGCGCATTAGACGCAAAACCTCGTCGTCTCCGCTTTGCACGGGTAAATGTACAAACTTGAAGACTTTCTCGCTTGCAAACGCCTTAACCAAATCGCCAAGAAACGGCGCGACGAAGGTTTGGCGTCATCATGCCCACGCGGATCCGAAAATCACCGTTAACCTCAGCAATCGTCTTAAGCAGTTGGGCAAGGTTCGCTCCAATGTCCTTGCCATAGCACGCGGTGTCTTGCGAAGTCAGCCAGAATTCTTTTGCTCCGGTTTTGATGTCCTGTTTCACTCGGTTAACCACTTCAGAAACGCTGTAGCTTCGCAGATGCCCTCTAGCGTGAACTACGCAGCAGTACGCGCAGGAGCCCAAGCAACCATAATTCACAGGCACAATACTTACCATAGGATTCACCTGGGTGCGTGGCAGATTCAGATGCGGTTTCGCCATCAACGCATCTTCCAAGGCTAAAACCCTCTCCCCATTCAACACGCGTTTCACAACTTCAACGATGCCTTCGCCTGCCGCAGGGCCAACTACAGCATCAAACCGAACTTCCCGCATGAGACGCTCAAGACTAATCAGGGGCAGGCACCCTGTGACGATTATTTTTTTGGTCTTGTGGTACACGTTTTAGAGCATCGATTATGCGATTCTCGGTTGGCCCTTTCACGGCGCAACTGTTGTAGATTAATACGTCTGCTTCGAGTTCTGACCTGGCAGATGAGAAGCCGGCTTTAGCTAAGCAGCCCATGAGGACTTCACTGTCGGCGGTGTTTGTGCTGCAACCGAAACTTCGCACGAAAACGCTCATTGTTATCATCGTTGCAGTTCTTTAGAAACGACAGCATCGGATAAAAACATACAGGTCTTCCCAGTAGATTATACAGGAAGCTGCAATATCGTTATTCTAAGGCTTATAAGCAGTGTTACCAACATGTTGTCCACATATTTGCCACATAATATATAGGAGTATATCTTAGGAAAGGCAGTCACTACTTTACCGAGGGAAAACCCGAATGAAGCTAATTACCCTATACTTGCCTGAAACATACATCAAAGCTTTGGACCAGCTTGTTGACGAATGTTTCTACCCAAACAGAGCAGAAGCCATCCGAGTAGCCATCCGAGATTTGATTAGCGCCGAAGTCTGGAGGAGAAAGGGCGTTGACTAAACACGTCCCCGACGAAGCTCTGTCCAAGATGCCAGTGTCACTGGACGATGCTGGGGGGCTCGTATCAGCCAACTTGAAGGTGCTTAATACGCAACCCCTGGGAATATGCAGCAGCCCCCGTGTCAGAACCTTGCACAGAATCGAAGTTGAAGCTCCGCTGATTAAGCCGAGAGCAACCCGCGCCAAAATGGCGGCGGTAAGAAACAGGTTGGAAAGAATCATGCACAAACTCTATGACCTAGAACCAGATAGCAAACCAGAGAAATCACTAAATGTTGATCTGGGCGTTGACCTCTACCAGATGGAGAACTTGTAGTTCCTCTCTTTCTTCCCTTTTTCCTGAACAGCAAAATCCTTTGCCATTTGTGTATATTCAAAAGCGAAAACTTCTGGAAGCGCGTCTAAGCGGAAGTATCGAATTTCAGCAATTTCGCTCTCCTGCTTCTTCAACGCTTCGCCAACTGGCCGCACTGAAAAGCAAGCGGGGTAATAGTCGTATTCTAATGCCAGTTTGGATTCCCTGCTCGCTGTACTCGCCCACCTCACGGACGGCTTCACGTCCAGGTCTGTTTAACCTTTAATTTCATGGATAACAGTGTGTTTTGGCGTTTCCCCGTTTTCTGATCTACCGCCTGGCAGAGCCCAAAAGCCCGAGTAGGGCAACTTTTTTCTCGATGAGAAGAATTCTGTTTGGGGGTTGGATGATTATGGCTGTTGTTGTTTTGCATGTGTAAGGTATGTGCATCAGGAAAACGCATAGGGATTGACGGCAATAGCCGTTTCGAACAGGGGTGTTGAAGCGTAAACCAGCAGGTTTATATGAATAGTACTTCATATGAATTAATGTTCATGCGAATGAACTGAGGCGTGAAGCATATGAAGACCGGACTCACAACTATCTGCCACCGATTCTTCACTAACCTGTCAAATCCCACTAGACTGGCACTGCTCGAACAGCTCATGAATAAGCCCATGAGCGTAAACGAACTCGCCACCGCCCTTGGACAAGAACAGAGCATGATAAGCCACAACCTCCATCCACTGCTGCAATGTAACTTCATCTTCGCCGAGAGACAAGGCAAGAAACATGTCTATACGGTGAACCAGGAAACAATCGCCCCGATATTTCGAACAATTGAGAATCACGCCGAAAAATTCTGCCCTACAGGCGGAAAATGCCTCAACGGAGAAACCAAAAGATGATAATTAGAAAGATTGTAAACATAAACGAAGACCTCTGCAACGGATGTGGAAGCTGCATACCCAAATGTGCAGAAGGGGCTTTGCAGATAGTGAATGGTAAAGCCAAGATAATTAAGGAAACCTACTGCGACGGTTTGGGGGCCTGCCTAGGGGAATGTCCGCAGGGTGCAATCACGATTACGGAGCGCGAAGCTGAACCATTTGATGAGAAGGAAGTCCACGAACACCTTCGAACCACGAGGAAACCTTCAGAGGCCATAACTCCACAACAAACGAGCGCACTGCAGAAACCTCAGTGGCCAGTAAAACTAAATCTACGTGCCAATAGAGGCGCCGTTCTACGAAGACGCAAATCTGCTAATAGCGGCCGACTGTGCTCCAGTTGCCCTCAAAAACTTCCATGATGCCCTGTTGCCGGGAAAGCGGATAGTGATTGGTTGCCCCAAAGTTCGATGATGCCAGAGCATATGCTCAGAAACTGGGTGAGATTTTCAAACGCAATAACATCGCCAGCATAACGGTGGCGCATATGGAGGTACCTTGTTGCAGCGGCCTAAAATGGGCGGTGGACAGGGGTGTTGAAGCATCTGGCAAAAAAATCCCAGTCAAGGAATACGATGCTGAAAATTGAAGGTGAAATAGTTGAGCTTTAAGGAAAATAAACCCATAGAAAAGAATCCCCAAACCTGCCCGGGATTGCGAGACTTTCTTCAACCCAAGCCCTCTTACGTCAAGTGTCATGTCTGCGGTGGCGATGTTGAGATCTGGAGCGACGAAGATAAAACCACCTGCACCGATTGTGGCGCCGAATGGAAGCGCCCCGATGAAAATGCCGCCTGTCTCAAATACTGCGAATATGCCGACAAATGCCGTGGCATAATCGAATCCAGAAAGAAATAATTTTCCATATTTTTCTTTGATTTTCGACGAATAGTCTGTGGAGAAGAAAACGCAGATTATTTGGTGCCTGCAAGTTTGCCGTTCTTCGCTGGAACGAAGACTGCTACGGCGACCGCGGTGGTCCATAATCCGTTTTTGTCGCCGACCGCTGTCTGCGTCATGTTAGTTGTCTTTATTATCAAGCCGCTGGTTTTGAAGAGCTGTTTGCGTTCATCCCACGCTGTTTCAGGGTCGAATTGGATACCCATGGTTGTTGCGAGCATGGTGGCTGCCAAGTCTTCACAGTAGTCTCCTGCGGTTTCGTCTGTTTGGCCAAAACTGTGGTGCTCCGAAAGGTAGCCGTACTGGTTCTTGCCTGATGGAATGGCTACGCCGATTGATGAGGCGACCAATCGGTGTGGTTCGTTTGTGGCGTTTCTGGCGATGACGACAAAAGTAATTTCGCCTGGCTGCACCATCTTCAAACCCTTTTCCCTCGGTAGTAATTCGCATCCTGGGGGAACAATACTGGAGACGGCGACGAGGTTGCAGTGTTGGATGCCTGCGTCTCTGAGTGCGAGCTCAAAAGATTGCAGTTGCTCTTTGTGTTTGCCGACACCTTTCGTCAGGAAGAAGTATTTAGGAATCATCGTTGAGTCGGAAATAGACTGTACAGCCTGGATTTAAAAACGTTTTCATGTGAATGCTCTGTGCCCTATCTTCTTTTGTTCCTTTAGTCTTAAAACTTGCAGATTTAGCAAATTGGATTTCTGAGTGTTAGCTCAGAGCCAAGGTTCTTTGTTTGTCAAAAAGAGGGGAAATTGTGGAAGTTCTGTCGGGGCTGCTTTTCCTTCATTTTGCTGAGCCTCGTTTCCTCAGCTATTTAGCTTGTTGACTTGTCGATTACTGTCCTCGTGAGGATGACTATTTGCGTCACTTTTGCATTTGTGATATCGACTTTAACCGCGGCGTAACCGGAGGTGCCGTTTTGGAGTTTAACAATAGCTGTGGTGGCTTTGGCTGTGACTGTTCCGTCTCCGCTGATGGTGCTGCTTAGTATTGGTCTAATCGTCGTTACGTTGTAGCCTTGCGAGAAAAGGTTCTTTACGTCTGTGTCTTTGCTGAGTATTTGGTTTACGGTTTGGTTGTATTCCGCGCTGACTTCAATATTACCCATCTGTCCTCCGTGTCCTCCTCGTCCTCCATGTCCTGCAAATGCGGGTTCGCCCATCATCATTTCCGTGTCCCAAAAGGGCAACTCAGTTGCTGTAATGGTACTGTCTGTCGTGGCTGTTGATGCGCTTGTCGTTGTGTTTGTGGCGAAGGCTGTGGTAGCTATACCTGCAAATATGACGGCTGAAACTACGATTGACAGCAGAGTCAGAGCCAGAGTTTTTCTTTCGATTTTTTCACCTCCGTCTTTTCCTGAAAAAGCTTTGCTCAAACGCTTATTAGATGATTTTCCGAAATTTAGACCAAGTTCTTCCAGAATCTGTTCCAAATCTGTACAGAATTGGTTATGCGTGCGCTGCCACTAAATGGTAGCGTCCAGTTCAGTCAATTGTGCTATGCTTTCAGTTTTGGAGTTTTTACCCCTTAGCACTGACGGAATGATCGCCAGCGCATTTAGCCCTGCAAGCCACAGATACGTTGCATGCAGCCCCTGCATGAACAGTTCTCTTTCAGAGTTCAGTGATGTAGCGTAGCCTGATGCAATCTGCGTGATGAGTGCGTAAGGCACGGTGAAACTAATTATGAGAATCGCCAAGTTTAGGCTAAATGTCATGCCGACATTTAGGAATGTTGACCTGATAGCTGAGCCTATGCCTCTCTGTCTCGCAGGAACAGCGCTCATTACAGAGCTCATGTTGGGGCTGCTGAACAAGCCCACAGCTGCGCCAAATGCTGCCATGTACGCCGCCGTTGTGATGTACGGGGTCGTGCCGTTCACGGTAGACAGCAGAAACAGGGAGACACTGGAGAGCACTATGCCGGATGCTGTGAATGGATGATGATCGTATTTGTCGCAGAGCCTGCCTGCGAGTGGGCCTGCAACTAGAAATGCAATATCGAAGGGGATTATTCTTATTCCTGCTTCAAGCGGGCTGAAGCCGAGAACCAATTGGAAGTAGAGGCTTAGAAGCAGTAACACGGCGCCCCAAGCGATGCCGTTTAGGAGTAGCGCGAATATGCCACCGCTGAACTCGCGTATCCGAAACAGACTCAGGTCAAGCAGAGGCGTTTCGCAGCGGCTCTCGTACCCCACAAAGCCAACTAAGCTTGCAATGGTTATGGCGGAGAAGGCGAGGGTGAGCATTTGGCTGCCGATTCCATATGCGGCAAACGTCATTACTAAGAGGAGGCTGACGATGAAGGTGGTGAAGGTGACGAAGCCGATCCAATCCATGCAGCCTCGGGTGGGTTTGTCTACAGGCGCGAGGGTTCTCTAATTGCCTTCTGCGCCCAGATAGTGCCGAGGATGCCGATTGGGATGTTAACGTAGAACAGAGCGCGCCAGTCGCCTATTAGCGACAAGATGAAGCCACTGACGGTTAGTCCTGCCATTGCTCCTGCTCGGAAGCCCAAATTGTTCACGCTTAGCGAAAAGCTCAATTCGTTTTTTGGGGTGGCATCCGTGATTATGGCGATGCTGTTGGTTAGGACGATTCCTGCGCCTATGCCTTGAATGATTCGGAACAGAATGATCTGAAATGGGTCCGTGGCTAAGCTGGTCAGTGCCGATCCAATTGTGAATATGGCAAACCCACTGGTGTAGAATCGTTTTCTGCCAAACAGGTCCGTGAGTCTGCCGATGAGCAGGAACACCGCTATGCTTCCGAGCATGTAAGCCTGGTTTATCCAGATGCCTTGCTCCGCATCTGCTCCCAAGGCGGAGATGACTTGGGGCAAGCCGATGATGACAATCCTGGCGTCGAGTCCAGCCATCAAAACACCGATGGTTGTAACCGTCAGCACGGTCCACTTATACTTCAACTTTGCACGCTCTGCTTCTTGGCTGTGAAGCAGTTGTTCTGGAAGGCTTCGGTTTAAATTTTGCTGGTCTAAAACGCCTAAATCATTGACAGGCCAAATGCCGAGTTTGTGACTATATGGATTTATTAGGCGTCTGCTCTAAACAGAATATTACTTGGCACAAGTTTGGTCAGGGTTAAGCGTGAAGGTACACCATAGCTTGTTTAGGGACGAATCGAAGCTGGACATTAACTACATACCTAGCAGGCTGCCTCACCGAGAAAAGGAACTCCGCCTCCTCATGGAGTTCTTCAGCTTCCTCCTCAAATTCCCTGATCGCATGGCCCAACGCGTGATTGTCACAGGGGAAATCGGTACGGGAAAAACTGCGCTTTGCCAACGCTTCGGACAAGACATCACATTGGAAGCTCACAAACGAGGTGTCAACCTCCATTACATTCATGTCAACTGCCGCGAATACCGTGGCAAACTCATGCTTATCCTGCAGCATGCGCTTACAGTTTTGAAGCCGACTTTCCCGCAGCGTGGTTACGGCGCTGAAGAAGTTCTTAAAGCGCTGCTCCAGAACCTGGATGAGGAAAACGCATTCATAGTTTTGGCTCTGGACGAATTCGACAGCCTTATCGAGGCAGAGGGGTCAGACGCGGTTTACAATTTGACTCGACTGCAGGAGATGCGGCAGAACATGTCACAGCGTATTTCACTAATCGGTATCATGCGCGACCTGGAGTCGACCAAGCGACTTGACGACAGCGCTAAAAGCACGTTGCAGCGCAATGTGGTTCGCTTGGAGCGTTACGGGAAAGCCGAACTGACAGACATACTTGCCGGGCGTGTTGCCTTAGCATTTGAGCCCTCTGTGGTTCCCGAAGACGTCGTGAGTTTGGCAGCAGATTTGGCTTACAGCGAGACGGGTAATGCACGTTTTGCCATCGAATTGTTGTGGCGAGCAGGCAAATATGCCGATGCGGAGGAATTGGACACTGTGGTACCCGAATGCGTCCGCAAAGCTGTCTCAAGCATAGTTCCCACGATCCAGAAAAGCGATTTGGAAAGTCTGAGCCTCCATGAGAAACTATTCCTTCTGGGGGCGGCACAAGTTTTCCTCGAAGGTGACGAAGCGTATGTGACGCTGTCGGAAATTGAGAAAGCTTACGCGGTTGCCTGCGAAGAATTCGAAGAAAAACCAGTTAGCCATACCCAGCTGTGGAAGTACCTGCAGGAACTGTCGACTCTGGGAATCTTGAAGACGGAAGTCTCTGGCACTGGCGCGCGAGGGCGGCAGTCGTTTGTTTCCTTGCCCACTCTGTCCGCGGAAGAATTGGCAAAAGCTTTGCGGGTGGCTCTTGAACAGAGGAGGCGCTGAGCAGGTTGGAGCTGGAGGAAGTTTTCTCTTCGAAGCCCCGCATGAAAATCCTGAAACTAATTGAACGCCTGGGCGAACTGAACGTTTCTGATGTTGCGAGGCGCATAGGCGTTAACTTCACAACGACGAGTAGGCACCTGAGAATTCTGGAGGAGGAAGGCATTCTGCAGGAAAGAACTTATGGTAGAATTCGTATGTACAGGTTTAACCAGAATTCACTCAGAGCAAAGGCAGTGCAGGCACTAATTGAAGCCTGGGAACAAAAAAACAAACGGTAACCCCTCAGCTTATCCAAGGCAAGGTGAGATAGCGCATGAAGATGGTTGACGTATCCGGAAAACCCGAAGTGCTCCGCGAAGCAACAGCAACGGGAACAATCAAGCTCAAGCCCGAAACCATAGCGTTTATCCGTGAAGGCAAAATCGCCAAAGGTGACCCACTACAAACGGCAAAGGTCGCAGGTATTTTGGCGGCAAAGAAGTGCAGCGAACTCGTTCCGCTTTGCCATCCCTTGCCCATTACGAGAGTAGATGTTGAAGCCAAGATTGCCGGAGACCAAACCGTCGAGGTTTGTGCGTTCGTTAAAACCAAAGCCCAAACAGGAGTGGAGATGGAGGCGTTGACAGCAGTTTCCGTTGCGCTACTAACAGTCTGGGATATGACTAAGCAGTATGAGAAAGACGCTGCAGGTCAGTACCCCTCGACGGCTATCGAGAATATTCATGTTGTTAAGAAATTCAAGCAGGTGTAACGCTGTGAGTGAAAGTACTCAGAGCCACAAAGCCCATGCGCCCAGACACGTTAGCTTCGCGATTTTCATTTGCAGTACCAGCCGCTGGGAAGCCATGCAGCGCGGGGAGCCCGCAACGGATGTTTCAGGTGACGCGCTAGAAGCCTTACTAAAAACTGGAGGGCACTCAGTGTTGTTTCGGCGTGTCGTTTCTGACACCAAGGATATGATTGAACATTCGGTGCACAGCGTGCTGAATAATCCTGCCTTGGAGGCGGCGGTTTTCTGCGGTGGCACAGGAATAACGCAGCGGGATGTAACTATCGAGACGGTTTCGCCGTTCTTCGAGAAAACCTTGCCTGGCTTTGGCGAGTTTTTCCGCCGCTTAAGCTTTGACAAGATGGGTTCGGGCGCGATTACTTCACGGGCGGCGGCTGGAGTGGTCAAGGGGAAGGTGCTGTTTTGTATCCCTGGGTCCCCTGATGCTGTGCGAATTTCCGTGGAATTACTTATATCTCCCGAGGCTGGTCATATCGTTAAGCACGCTCGGGAATAACGATGGCTCCTTTGATGGATAACTGCGGCAGACCTCTTCTTAATTTACGCATCTCGATTACTCAGCGCTGCAACTTGAAATGTACATATTGCCACAGGGAAGGCGAAGTCGCGCGTGCGAATGTTTCTGCGGAAAAAATGTCTATTGAGGAGATTGTGCGGATTGCAAGGGTCGCCATCAGCCTCGGCATCACGCGCATTAAACTTACGGGTGGAGAGCCACTGATGAGGCAGGATGCTACTGAGGTCGTGAAGGGGATCGCGGAAATTCCGGGCTTGCGGGACCTTTCAATGACGACCAACGGCTTACTGTTAGACAGGCTTGCTAAGCCTTTATGCACCGCAGGCCTGAAACGTGTCAACATCAGTTTGCCATCCCTTAACCCAGAAACCTATCAGAAGCTCACCGGCGGCAAACTCGAAAATGCTCTTGCAGGAGTCAAAGCGGCCATAGAAGCAGGGTTCTCGCCAGTAAAGCTCAACATGGTTATCCTCAAAGGCATAAACGTTGGTGACGTGCCAGAAATGATTGATTTCGCTAGTGACATGGGCGTGATTCTGCAGCTAATTGAGTTGGACCCTGTGAATGTTAGCAGCGCATACTATGAGAAGCACCACAGACTGTTGGACGACCAAGAAGCGATGCTCCGAGACAGAGCATTGAAGATCGAAACCCGACGCCTCATGCATAACCGCCTCATTTACCATTTGCCAAACGTGACAGTGGAGGTGGTACATCCTACGGAGAACAGTGATTTCTGCATGCACTGCACTCGACTGCGGGTAACGAGCGATGGCAAGTTGAAACCATGTCTAATGCGAAATGATAACGTTACTGACATTCTTACGCCCATGAGGAAGGGGGCAACCGACGAAGAGCTAAAACAACTTTTCACAAAGGCAAATTTGCTCAGAAAACCCTTCAACAAGCCCGCTTGAAAGCTATTTTGAAGGTTGGGTCTTTTCTTCTCGGCTTTCGATACTCTCCTTGACTACTTTCCGTAGTTCCGCCTCAAACTCAGGCTCAAACGCTATACCCAATTCTTCTTGGTAATAGACACATAGGAAACGGAGAACTGCATAAGCCTCCACTGTGCCTTTTGTCTTCCTGACAAGGAGTTCGTTGATTTTGTTTCCAACACGGGCTAACCTTTCGAAGTCAACTTCAATTTCGCCTGATGCGCGGCGTTTTTCGGACATTCTTGGTCACTTGAGCAGCGAATATGGTTAGCTCAGTATTTGTTTATTACCCTGTCCCTTCTTTCCCAGACGAAACAACTATGCTGAGCTTCTGTTTGGGGACATAGAACTGTTCCGGGCAGCAGTAAGCTAACTTTTAGAATTCTACGATTATTACTTCCCGTTTCTGCGAATCTATCTGCGCCGTCGAGTGTTTTCAATACAACTATCCTCAGACTTCTCTGTGGGCAAACTACCAGCGTCTTTCCCTTTGCTTTGTCTACGGGCATGCGTGTGCCAGCTGACGACGCAGTCAAAGCCGCCGTGGTCAATCAAGGCGTTTTGCAGCTCCATTTCGTCGCCATTATGCAGCGTAATCTTGAATCCTTCATCGTTTGCTTCGGCGAATCTGCAATGGACTTCGCAGTTCTGCGTTTCAGCAGACCGTTTCTTGAGGAGTTCATGATCGCCGTCCCTTTTGCCGAAGACTCCGATGAGTCTTCAGTTGAGCATTTTGAACTTGGCAATTATAAAGGGCGAGGTGTACTCGCCAGCATGCAACACAAGACTTAATTTCTCGTCGTTCTAGGCCTTCAACTGCTTTCTAGACAAGCATCAAGTTTTCATGCGCCTCATTAGTTGAGCTTATGAGCGAAGACGTTCACCTGCAGGCAACTTGCGCAGGAGTAAAAGTAAGGCCTTCTGTAGTCCAGATTTGGAAGTATCTTTTGGAATATTCCCAAATTCGACATAGTTGATCGAGTGGAGCACGGCTTAATACGGAAAAAACGTTCCTAACTACAGAAGGAAAATCTAGAAGAGGGAGAAGCGCAACGACCACCTTTATCGCGGAGACGCAGATTAAGAGACGCGACAAGCTTGACATCATGGCAGAGATCATGGATATATCTAGAACAGGTGCTCTAAAAACCCAAATTATGTACAGGGCCAACCTCAGTTTCGCGCAACTAACACTTTACCTGAACCTCCTAACGCAGATCAACCTCCTGTCGAGAACTCCAAAGAACGGAAAAGAAATTTACATCGCCACCCAGAAAGGCAGAGCCTTCTTGGAAAAACACCAGCAAGTCAAGGAACTACTTTGCGAAGAAAACGCGGCAAAGATTCCCCCTGAAGTCCTACTCAGAAAATTCTAACTAATTGAGCGATATAACAAACCGTTAAGTTCGCAAATGGAAATTGCAGAATTCAGGTGACAGGTCGTTATAGCTTTTGCTTGACGAGTACCCAAAGCTCAAAGAGAAAACAAGGACGCACGCTCTTAGCATCGCTCAAGGCGTGGCTTGTTTCTTTCGCCGCGTTTATGAGCCAAAAGAGCTGTTTTCTGCAAAACCGTTTTAAGCCCTAAATGCATCTGAAATTGAAAGGAAGCTCCAGATGCGCATCAAAGCAGTTCTCTTCGATATGTTCGACACACTTATGATTATCGAGAAAGACCATGCATTCTACAGCCCAGCTGTCAAGAGCATGCATACTTATTTGACCGAGAACGGTGTACAAGTTACGTTCCCGGCGTTCAGAGATGCATACATCAGGGCGCGAGACCAACTTTACGAGGCTGCAGACCCGACAATGGAGGAGCCACATTTTGATGTTCGTGTGAGAAACACTCTTGAGAACCTGGGATTCTGCAGAGAATCCAAGAGTGGTCTCGTGCAAGGCGCTACAGATGCCTTCTGTAGGGAATTTATGAACTATATCCGTATAGATGGCGACGCGGCACAAGTCCTCCGTGAGCTGCATAGTCAATATCGGCTTGGGATAGTCTCCAACTTCGCGATACCTGAATGTGTAATCCAGCTTCTGAAGCAGCACAGCCTATATTCTCTCTTCGAAACCATAGTTGTCTCGGCAGCCGTGAACAAGCGTAAGCCCCACCCACAGATTTTTCAGCACGCACTGAAGACGCTTAGACTGAACCCCACGGAAGTAGCTTTCGTTGGAGACACGGTTGACGCAGATGTCAAAGGCGCCAAACAAGCAGGCATGAAAACAGTCTACATCGAAAGACGCTCGCAGAAAGAGCTTGAGACTAACAAGCCAGACCAAACCATCACAACCCTAAGTGAACTTCCCGCAGCACTCGAGAAACTGTAGGCACACATGTTTCTTAAAGTCTCAAATACTGAATGATGAAAGTCGAATGGTTTTTCAATCTCGACCCGAATAGTTCCATGTTCAGGTGTCTCTCTTGACAACTCAAAAAAGACCATTAACTAAAGAGGAAGAAGCTGTCATAGTTCACAAGGGCACTGAGACCCCGTTCACAGGCAAGTTTTTCGCCTTCTGGGAAAAAGGCAAATACATCTGTAGGCGCTGCAGCACGCCCCTTTACCGTTCCGAGAGTAAGTTCGAGGCGAGCTGCGGCTGGCCAAGCTTCGATGAAGAGATTTCGGGCGCAGTTAAACGGCTGCCCGACCCTGACGGCAGGCGGACAGAAATTCAATGTGCCAATTGCGGTGCTCACTTGGGGCATGTCTTTTTGGGTGAGGGCTTAACTGAGAAGAACACACGTCACTGCGTCAACAGCATCTCCATGGAATTTGTGCCTGAAAAATCAGCCCTCGAAAGTTAGCCAGTCGCTGGCAGCTAAAAGCAGAAGAAGGGGAACAACCACAAACGTGATCAAGGTATTACTATATAAGAAATAGACTGTAACTATTCCATCCAAAAAACTGAAGTAATCCATCCACAGCAAAGACTAAAATGTACGTATTCCATCCAGAAAGCATGTAAAAGGGCTCGTAGCCTAGCACGGCATAGCTTCGAAGTGGTGACCTCACCTTCAATTTTTCTCTCAGCGAAATGCAACACTCCCTTTTTCTTTTTTGGAGGCTTTTCGCATTGGTAAATGCTGACAGAGTTAAACGTAAGCTTCCAAGCTTACTAATTGAGGACAGTACCACTAAAAAGAAAAGCTGGAATAGCCTCATGCGGTATCGTTATCGTTTCAATCAATTTAAAAAGCGGCAACCTGACAAATATAACTCTATAACTCACCGTATTCTTTCAGACTTAATTGATTTAGAAAAAGCAGTTAATGAGTCAAATGACAGCAGCAGACAATCATAAAGTTCTATGAAAGATTATTCTTAAGCTATTACCCTGAACTCTACCATTTAGACAATGTAATTCTTTAGCGGTTGCAGGCCGCTGGGATTTGCTCCCAACCCTCAATGGCGATTAATCGCCACTCTGCAGTTTTCTACGCAGCAATCTTCCCTTTTTTTGTCTCAGCAAACAGGCTTGGCTGGAGGCATATGAAAACGAGCTAGATAGCGAGATATTTCCCAGTTTGTGAGCAAAGAATGCCGGACGAGTTTTGCACGCTGCTAGAGCCATTAAGTGTCCTGAATTTGAAGGTTTCAGAACGTATAAAGCCTCAAGACGTCATACTCCAACTGGAGTTATACAACGCTACTATTGCCGAGACTGCGGATACAGATTTTCAAAAAGATGACAACGCGCAAGCTTCTTTGTTGCTCAAGATAGAAGCGAATTTCGCCAATTTTTCCCCTATGGGTTGTGGTTTTATGCCGTGGAGTTGGGACGGGAATCGAGTTGGTCAATTGGCGAGAACGCGGCGACGCCTTCTGCGATCCCCTTCTTTCTAATTGAGAATGGGAATATCAGGTGCTGAAGGTTAATCCTATGAGTCCAAACTGACCAGCTGCGGTCAATGATGTTCAGTTCTTCCTTGATGGTTACTTATCACCTGTTCTAAGTCTCTTGCCAATTGTTTTCGCTATGAAGGTACCAACAGGGATAGTGTAGAGTGGTTGCGTCAGATTGAACAGCGCTATTAAAGGAATCATGGCTATAACAGCTGCTTCATCGACGCTGACCCCTGCAATTGGCCTGAGAAGCACCGCATAATCGAGGACAGCCATAATAAGAATGCGGAAGACAATCCCAAGCGCAACGTAAGACAAGATCGATTTCGACGCATAGCGGCTTTCTTCTGCCGCATTCTTGCGGGTAACAAGTCTTAAGGCGACGTAAACTCCCAGCAGCATGCTAAGGCATGCCAAAGCATCGCCTAGAGATACAACACCTGGGAAGAAAGCAAAGAGAATTAGACCATTAATTAATGCTGCTGCAACACCGTATCTGGAACCTATCATCATGAAAGCCGTGACTATCGGTATTTCCCAGATTTGGTAAGATATAAAGGGAAAGAATGGCGCCGGAACAGCAATTCTTGAGAAAGCAGGATTCAACGCTATTGCTACAGCAGCAAAGACTGCCACAGCTGCAATCGACTTGGTCTGCATTCAAGGATCATTTTCAGTTTGGATTGTTCAGCTATTTAACATTAACCATCCCGCAAAACAGTGTTCTATCTAAGAATTGGGTAACACTTTGTCTTTGAGGTATATTTCGGCTGGAGTTAAATAGTCTAGTCCTTCGTGGGGTCGGGTATAGTTGTAGTATCGTATGAAACTCCAGTGTTCCCTAAACAGGTGAGACTCAACCTCGTACGCTTTATGAAAGGCTTCTATCTTTCCGCAAGTAGTGGGCCTGCGAACGCTATCAGTGATATGCTCAATACCCAGCTCATGGCAGCGCCTGTCAAACTCTGAAGTCCCGCCCCTTGCGGGTTTAAACTGAGTCCCCTGATCAGTAAGAATCTGACCTGGAACACCAAACCGTTTGACAGCCCTATCGAGAAGCAGCATAGCATTCTCCCCGGTTGGACTATAAATCTTAACGGATCCCGTTATGAACCTTGAATGGTCATCCTGGTAACTGATCATCCAGTTATCGTCACTGCATAACTTGAAATCAGCCTGCCAAAGACTATTACAATGCTCTCTTTGGAAACGCTTGGTTCCCCACGTCTTTCTAGGCTCAGTTATCGGGTGGTTCAAACCAGCTGCACAGATAATCTGGTACGCCTGATTATGATCTATAATGAAGCCATTGTGGTTAAGGTGACTAGCAATCTTGTTGGGACCCCAATCGTACCTTTCCCTCAACTTTACAACTTTCTTGCGCAAAGCACCGTTAAGTTCTGGACCTTGGGGACGCCCTCGCTGCTTTTCCTGCAGACCCTTCCAGCCTTCAACCTGGTATCGGTTCCACCAGAAATAGAATACTCTCCTGCTTATCTTCGCTTGAGTACAGATTGCAGTAACACACATTCCTTCTAAGCGTCGCCTAACAATCCACTTTCTAAGCTTCTCCCAATCCCGCTCCATCTAATCGCACTCTCTTCCAATATAGAGAGTGTCACCCATTTTCTTAGATAGAACACGTCCCGCAAAACAGGCGATACCTTCCTTAGTTGGAGCGATGAATTATTTGAGAAGGCAGATTGAGAAGAATCGACGGGTAGAAATGGAGAATCTACGATTCCGGTTTCTCTGCGTTTTGCGGAGCAATGGATGTCAGTATTACGTTCATTCCAAAAACAGCTTCGGTTGCTGGTCCTGCATACTTCCAAGTTGGGCTCATGAAAGTGACGAAGGCGTCGAAGCCAGTGTATTCGCATGTGCCCAAATAGCCAGAAGGCAACGGTGTACTGTATTTCTGAGTTCTTTCTTCACCAATCTTCTCAAACAGTAAGCAGGAAGGAGGGAGGCAAGACGGCAATGGGTGAAGTGGTATTTGGATTGTCCAACCAGCGAACAAGCCTTCCCCCTGTCTGCGCACTTGAAGGTCTTCATTTGTAACATGAATGACATTTAATCCGGCTGGTGTGCCCGCAAAAATAGCTCTATCGAAATCCAAGATTTTTAAGTCTGTGCTGGTTTCGACAACCGCCACAGGTACAAAGGTGTAGCCTTTTGTGGTCTTAAGCCATAGCGAAACAATCAGTGTATTCCCTTCTCCAAAAGTGGATTCTTTTCTAGCATGCCAACAATCAATCATCATGTTAGGCAGACACTGATCAGCCGGAGGACGAATAATAGCCTGACCTGTAGAGCCGATTGCTACGACTCTGGAAGAGTCTTTCTGATACTCACTTGCCCTGTTTAGCAACTCTTTTTCACTGCCTAGCGGCTTCTTGCCTACCGTGACATCGACCGCACCGTACCATTGTTCTTTCCTGACTATTTCGACACCAGCACTTTCCTGGGTAATCGAGGGAACGACCGGTTTCGAACCAAGGATGTCCTCCAGTGTGGCCTTTGACGGAACGGGAGCATTTATCCAGATGTTGTCCAACAGGTTTCTGGTTTTCTCCACATAACCCCGATCGCTCGTGTAGAAGGTGTCCTCAAAATGTGGCGATGCAGGTTTTTTCTCATGGGCTAAGGATGTCTTGAATTGGAAGAGATGCTGCCCGTCAATGATTGTGGTTCCTAGGTGGCTGGCTGAAGCATGTCGCACGGCACAGTATCTTGATAGTTGCAGCGCTGCGTCTAGGTTCTCGCTTGTTATGGGTGCCATTATCTTGACTGCGACTCCTCTATTGGTCCACTCCCTAATCAATGCCGCTTTTTCTGATTGTTCCATGAGACCTTTGGCAGATGTCAACGTCAATATTTCTTCCCTAGCCAAACGGAGAGTTTGTTCATAGGTCCTTCTGGCAGTTGTTGCGTCTTTGATAACGCAGGTTTTCGGTGCTGGCTTGCCGGTTTCTAGTTCAAGAATTTTTTCTCCAATGTCTGTTGAGTTCTGCCAGAGGTCGTCAAATACAGCAGTGAACGCATGTACCAGCTCTTTGCTGTTTGTCCAGAGGCACACTTCATCTTGTCCTACTGAATACGTGTCCTGCCCCGGAGTGATGAAAAATATGATTTCCTCAGTGTCTCTGATAACCATGCGAGGCGCTAGCTGCAAACCTAACTGGGGGTTTCTGGCCTTGAGATTGAATTTGGCTTTAGGAGCATTCTTGAGGAAATTTTTCACCACCCTCAAATTTTGGAGAGACAGGTCGGTTAGGAATCTAAATTGAATCTCCCTTCTTGGAGGATGAGCTAGAATGGTTTCGAAGAGACCGAAGCGTTCTGCTCGCAAGAGTAGTGAAACCGTCGACACTGCTGACAAATGGTTTTTGGTTTCCTTCGTCATCTGGCAAATCTTGGGGTAAATCTTGTGGCTTCCCTCAATGACGGCAAATCTCTCCAGAGCTTGTTCAGGTGCGGTCTTGCTAATATTCTTCCAATAGTCTTAGTAAATCTATCTTTTGAGCTTCTATTCGGGCGGTTTCTTCCTGTCTGATCTTTATGTTTAAATCAAGGACTGCCTCAAAAGGAACTGCAGCAAATCGGGCTGGAGCTTCGAGGGTCGCTTCGACCAAGCCTTTCCTCTGCAGATTTCCCAAGATGCGGTAGGTCAATCCTTTGTGAGTTTTTGTTCGTTTGGCTATTTCTCCGCCTTTCAGGATGCCGTGTTTCGCAAGGAATATGTATGTCTCCGCTTCTTTTTCTGTAGCTCCAAAACTCCTGAGAACGTTTCTTAGCTTCTCTTCGCTCATTCATGTCCCGTTCCAGCGGAAGTGGTCACTCACCTTGGAGACTAGACCCATTTAATATACACAATGCAGCCTTAACTGTATTTCGATGGAAAGCAAGAAAATGACAGTCAATTCAGAAAGGAGGTGAAAACAATGAAAAGGAGAGTCCTGGTAACATTTTTTGTGCTTGCTGCAATTATTGTCTCCAGCGCAATTGCCCCCGCCTTCGCCTATAGCTCTCTCGGATCTGAAAACGTAAAACGGTTCGTCTTCTTTGGCGGAGATAGTGGCGAAATTGACCTGCCAGACGATTTCCCTCTCAATGTTGAGCCTTGGAAAGCCGACAAGATGATGATCATGGCTAAGGACATTGTTTGGTCAAATGCTTATGCCGGGGATGAAATCGAGATCGTGTTCCACTGCCCAGGATTGGGCGGCGCATGGGTGCCATGGGCATTGCTTTGCACTAGTATCGATGCAGACAGCAAGGTTTGGCGGCATCAACTAAATACTGGTTTGCCTCCTGAAGACCCACAGAACATCAAGTTACTGCCAAATGACGTTGTGGTGACAAGACACGGCAACAGAATATCAATTGTGTTGAAGACTGCGCAAACACTAAAAGCAGGGATTCCAAAGGTTGTATACTTCACTCTGCCTGCTTTCAGTTTGACATTAAAAATAGCTGGCTGCTTGGAGTACAACGAAGAAGTACACCCCTTCACTGGTTGGCCTCGTGCCTCAGGATGGACATTATATAAATACGAACTTGCATTTGGCGGAAACGGAGCGTTTACCTGCCCAGAATGGGGTTATAATGCAAAGCCGATTGACGATTGCGCCGTCATAGCAAGCAGCCTGTACAAATTCGTTCCACCATAAGGCTAGCGAAAGAACCTGCATCTTACTCTCTCCATTTTTTGTTTTAGACAAACTACATTTGCCTGAGGAAGGAGCGGGTCTGAAACACAAGCTACTAGCGAAAATACTTGCGGGTCTAGGTCTGACAGATGTCGATGCTGAGATCTATCTTCTTCTCGCCAAGGAAGGCTCTCAAACGGGAAGAAACATAGCTGAAGCATTGAACCTGTACAAGCAGCAGCTCTATAGAAGCCTAAATCGCCTGCGGAGGAAAGGCATAGTAACAGCTACGCTTGAGCATCCGGCTAATTTTTCAGCAGTATCTCTGGAGGAAGTCTTGGATGGCTTGATTGAGGCTAGGAGGGAACAAGCTTTGGCCTTGCAGGCAAGCAGGAGCGAGCTTCTCTCCTACTGGCGTTCCATGGTTAAGAAGGATTCTTTAACAAGTTAATTAACTGTGTTTTGCAGCAGAATTTACTAGTTGCTCCCGAACAGGTAGGTTTTTGTCTGCAAAAGAATTCCAACAAGCTTGATGAGCTGCGCCATTTTCTCAGAATTCACTTTGTCAATACACTTCATGTAGTCTGAAGTTTTGCCGAAAGGCTGATGCCTGCTGACTGCGAATTCCTTCTTGAAACGCGGATGCTTATTATCGACAAAGGCTTTCTTGATCTGCTTGACCTCTTCAGTGCTCAGCTTCTTGATTTTTGCTAACACGTAGCGTTCGCTGCCTAGGAGTTGCAGGTTGAAGCCAAGCCGCACCAGCAAATCAGAAATCCTCAAAATGCTTTCTAGCGGCTTTTGCTCAACGATTTTCTTGAGCCCTGCTTTCTCTGCGGAAGGGCTGTATTTCGCCATGACCGCAACCATCTCAATGCAAGCCACAGCCGCAACAGTCCAGGACGCCCAGAAACTCGTTGAAGCAGGCTTCGAATATGTCTGTGATTTCAACGAAGTAAAAGTCTTCAGGAAGCGTAAGTAGACCCTATTTAAATGGGGGCCTATATTATCGTGGTGGGGCCGCTGGGTCTCAGACCCAGACGACCTAAAACATGCCAAGCAAGTTGCAGACAGCTATCTCCCATCATTGAATTTAAAAGTGGCTGACACTAATATCGAAAGTAGCCAAGTATGCGTCTTAAAGGAAGAGGCGAAAAACTTGACTGGTGAAACGTCTGAGCAAATCAGCGTTTCGCAGAGAGAAAACCAACCACAACCACAATTAGAGAAAGGCATCAGCTTCATCGTTAAGGACTTTCAGCATCAGCTTAAACTCGAAGGCAAAGCAGACGTCACAATCAAACACTACGGCTATTCACTGCTGAGACTCGCAAAACTCGGTGTCAACCTCTATAACCCAGAATCATTCAGAGAAGTCATGGCTTCAGACAGCCTAAAGAAAATGACGCCGATAAGAAAAAACGGGTTAACTAAAGCCTACAAAAGCTTCTTGGCACACAATAACATCAAAGCAGAAATCCCAAGAGTCAAATTCAAACGCAAAATCCCCTACATACCACCCAAGGAGCATCAAGACCAACTATTTTCAGCGTTAAGCAAGCAAATGGCAGCCTTCTGCTTCACACTACAAGCAACAGCCGCACGACCTATAGAAGCACTAAGAATTGAATGGGATGACATAGACAAACCCCACAAACGGATAATGATAAACCATCCAGCCAAAGGCGGTAATTGCAGAAGCATTTCCGTAAATGAAAATCTAATCAACCTACTGCTGTCACTACCACATGATAACGGCAAAAAAGTCTTCACCTACGAAACAACCGACAACGCAGGTTGCATCTATAGAAGAATGCGCAAAAGAGCTGCTAAGAAACTCAACAACCCGGAACTGCTAAAAATCTGCTTCTACAGCGAGAGATACTGGAGAGCAACCAAAGAAAGGCACGCCAAAGGAAACCCAGATGCAGTACAATACCTACTGGGGCATAGCTCACTTGCTTATGTTCAAATCTATGCTCAGCTGGCACAACAATGCTTCGGCGATCAAGAATATACCGTATTTGAAGCAAGAACAAGCGAGCAGCGGCGTGAGGCAATAGCGAAGGGCTTTGAATTCGTAGAAAAGGACAGTGACGGAGTCTCATGGTATCGAAAGCCCAAGACGGAGTAGCAGCGATGGAAAGCCTAAATAAAACTGATGCATCACCTTTAGCACCGTATACCATCAGAGATGGATGTAAAAGGGCTCGTAGCCTAGCACGGATTAAGGTGTCGGCCTTCGGAGCCGGAGATCGTGGGTTCAAATCCCACCGGGCCCGCTTAATATCTGAATTAGTGTCTTGATTTACCGAGCTGCAATTCGATTGACCACCGCTCGATTTTCTCTTAGAAATCGCCAATAAGATTGCTACCAGCAATCAAAATATTCCAACGTGCGGTCCAGAGCCCCAGCAAGCCCTCATCAAAAAGAGCGGGCGCTATGCCCTGCATCTCTTGGCTCGGTGTCATTAAGAATCGGCAGTTTCAATTCTCCTGGCTTCAAGGTCTTCCTCCAGCTGCCTAATCCTCATCTGCTGCGCCAGCAGTATGCTCATGACCATGGGTTCGAAAAGTATCGGGTTAGTCGCGTTGCCCGCCTCTGAAGCATAACCCCGGCACATATCCATCATATCTTCGAAAGCTTCACGATCATCTTTGCGAAGAGCTCTAACAAAGCCGCTCCAACGGCTAATTTCTCCTTCTAAAGCCATCCTATAAGACTCAACAGTTTTGCCCATATTGGTTCATCTCCCTTTGGTTGGGAACTCAAGAGTGCACTAAAAACTGCTTTTAAGCTAACTTAGAAACGACTATCTGACGCAGTAGAGAGGGAGCTATGAAAGTGATTATTGGTTGATTTTGAATACATGAACTTTGATTTATCCTTAAGACAGTATTCAACGTGTTCTACAGGAACTCTGTAGATTGCGTGAGCTACCCAATATTCAACTATCTAAAAACTTAAGAATAACTTGGTCAATAACAGAAAAGCCAACGGAGACTTGCGAATGGACTTCTTCTGGGGAGATTCGGAAGGCGGCAACTATGCGGAAAAAGAAATCTGGAAAGCTTTGGAACTTGCTCTAACAGAAGATGAAGGACTTTGTTTTCACCGATATCCTGTATTCTTTGCTGACAGGTCACGTCGCGAACCAGACTTCTTGATACTGCACCGTTTATGGGGACTATACATTATCGAGTGTAAGGGCTGCAAAATTGACAATATAGAAAGCATAGATGGAGCCTCTTGGAAGATGAAAAATTGGCATTCAAGCCAGGAGACACCATATACTCAAGCTGAAGATCAAATGTTTGCGGTTATGGGAAAATTCAAACCTGAAGCCCTTTTGCGAAATAGAAGACAGGACGTAATTAAGGCTCATGTGTTTATCGCCTTGCCCTACATAACCAGAGCAGAATGGGCTGAAAAAGGGTTCAATTTATCGCCTTCTTGTCCGACAACAATGATCTTCGGAGACGATTTGGATCCGCTAATGATTAGAACAAGACTGCAACAGGTTCCAGCTGAAGAGAGGCAATCACCACTAACAAACGAACAGTTCGGACTTGCCTGTGGTGTGCTTCAAGGAACTCCAGCGTTGCGTCGAGAACCCAGACCAGAGCCAGTCAATCCACAATCAAAAGGAGCTATGATGAGGCAAGTCGAACAGCAAATGATGAGTATTGACAAAGAACAAATCAAGGTTGCTGTTCCAATTCCGAACGGTCCACAACGTATAAGGGGATTATCGGGCTCAGGAAAAACGGTAGTCCTCTGCATGAAAGCTGCACAACTTCATCTCAAATTTCCCACATGGGACATTGCCTATACATTTTATACTCGTAGTCTTCGCGGAATGATACGAAGTCTAATAACTAGGTTTTACCATTACTGGTCTGACAAAGATCCTAATTGGGATAAGATTCATATTCTCGATGGATGGGGTGCCAAAGATTATGTTCCAGGTCGCCTTGCTTGTTTTCAGTATCGTAGCTTCTATCCCAAGTTCCAGCGTTGCTAACGCACAAACCCAAACAACCTATAGAGAAACCAAGGAGATATTCGTTAATGGAGGTCTCACTTCTGGTTTCTTTTTAGGTGTTAATAGCTCGGGAAACAGAACTGACTGGGTAACGTCTGCAGATAACAGTATTCGACTGGCTTATCCGACTGGGCAAAGCTGGGGCGCAGTATTCATAACATATGGCCCCATAGCCAACAGAAACTCTACAAATCTTAGCACATTCCAAAACATTTCACTTACAGTGAAAGGTGAAACAGGAGGAGAATCGGTGCAGGTAGGAATCAAAGATGCTGCTGACCTCGATGATGGATCAGAAATAAAACTCTACCTCAACGACATCACAACTCAATGGAAAACATATGAGTTCAAACTCTCCCAGTTTACATCAGCTGACATCACCAAGTTGTACGTGGTTTTGGAGTTTGTTTTCTCAGGTTCAAAAGCGCAAACAGTCTATTTTAATAACGTCGAGTATTTGTCCGACCCTAAGCCAACAACACCCACACCGACCTTAACACCTACGACTACACCTACAAACACGCCATCTCCATCCCAAACCCCCACAGCTACCGTACGGCCAACCGCCACTCCTACAACCGTACCATCTCAAACAGTAAATCCGACGGAAAGTCCAACCGCCTCACCAACTATCCCGGAATCGACGACCGCACTTGCGCTATCAATGATTCTGGCAACTCTGCTAATAACCACCGCTGCAATAAAGAAAAAGAAGAGTTAACCCAAAGAGAATAAAGCAGAAAGATTTCTGCTCTGCCCCAAAATACCCAATGTTCCGAAAATACTCTGAGTCATTAAAAAGCCCGAGAAATAACTGAAAAAACCGAGTAGTGAAATCATGCCCAAAATGTCTAAGAAAAGAGCCTTGATTGTCGTTTCAGCAATACTCGGAGTGGTTCTCATTATTTCAGCGTTTTTCACATTATTTCATGCAGAATCTATTACAGTTGCTAAGTCCCTTAAAGCAAACGGACTCTGCTACGGTCCATTTCGCGACGGCCAAAGCCCCAACGCAGAGATTTTTCCCTCCACTGATCAAATTAGAGAAGATCTGGAAACTTTGAAGGATATGACGAATCTCATACGCACCTATAGCTCCACACATGCATCCGAGACTATTCCCGCCATCGCAACACACCTTGGTCTAAAGGTGCATCAAGGCGTACACTTGTCCAATAATCCTGAACAAAATAAAATGGAAATTGAAAACGCGATCACCCTTGCCAACCAAAAACTGGTGAACTCAATTGTTGTTGGAAACGAAATAATGCTAACTAACACTCTCAGCGAAAACGCCTTGATCCAATACATTCGCGAAGTCAAACAAAATGTACCTTCAACCGTATCAGTGACAACAGCGGAACCATGGAGCCAATGGATCACCCATCCCAACCTAGCCAAAGAAGTTGACTACTTAATGGTTCACATTCACCCATTCTGGGAAGATCAATCAATCGAAAACGCAGCAAAGTACGTAATCAGCCGCTACAACAACGTAGCAAAACAATACCCAGATAAGCAAGTTGTAATAGGAGAAACCGGCTGGCCTTCATCAGGCAACATCACTTGGACAGGCGTCTCCAAATCAACAGTTCCAAGCGAAGCAAACCAAAAAAGATTCCTTGAAGAATTCACGAGCTCGCAGCCAAAAACTCGATTAGATACTTCTATTTTGACGCCTTCGACGAAGAATACAAGTGGACAGAAAGACAAGCAAGCGGATCAACAATACAGCTAACCATGCCCTTAAACAGAACATTCAGCGGAAACATGGCAGGATCAAGCTGGGGACTCTTTCAGTCAAATGGCGAACTGAAACCTCAGTTTTCCCAAGTCTTCAATGGGATACATCCTGTCGAGTCAAGAAAAACCAGAGAAATCTTTGCTGGCGGCAACTTGTCTTCGGGATACAGCATCGGCGTGAACAGCTCCAAAAACCTGACAGACTGGCTGACCAAAACAGAAGACGGCAGCATGCGCATGAGTTACCCAACAGGGCAAAGTTGGGGAGCCGTGTTCATAACAGTTGGAGAGCCAGTGAATCCACCGAGACCTTCGAAAGATTTCAGCGGTTTTCACTCGGTCTCCTTGGCACTTAGAGGAGAAGTCGGAAACGAACTTGTTCAAGTTGGCGTCAAAGACGCTGGTGACCCTGATGATGGATCAGAAACCATAATCGACGTCCAAAACTTAACTACCTCGTGGCAAACCTACAGCTTCACAATAACTTCATTTACGACAGCCGATCCTTCCGATCTATATGTGCCGTTAGAGTTTGTGTTTTCGGGGTCAAAATCACAAACAGTATACTTTAAGGACATAGAATACCTGCCTTAGATAGAAAGGAGAACTCGGTAATGTACCGGAAAGAAAGCAAATGGCCGAAATACACCGCAATCGCAGCACTAGTAGTCTCAATTATTGGACTTGTAACGGCAACTGTAAGCTTTTACAGAAGCGAAACAGCATTGCAGGAATCAAATAATCTGATCTCTGAAGAGACACAAATAAGACACATTATCGACCAAGAAGCTTCCTTCGTCGTCAATGGACAAACCGACAAGGCTACATCGCTTTATGCTGATAACGCAATAATTACTGATGCACACGGAGGAGACTCCGCATCAGTTGAGATTTGGAGCGGGAAAGACGAAATCGCCAAACGCTACGCGTCTCTTCCACACTTCGCCGTTTTGCAACATACTAACGTGGTAGTCATTTTTGGTTTAGACAAAACCTACGCTCGCGCTATAGCCGATACTGTTGGTAACTTCGAAGATCAAGGTCAAATGGTAAGTGTAAGCAGCAATCAAGGCGAGAAGTGGACATTTGAAAAAACAAGCAACGATTGGAAAATAGTCAGTTTCACATACAATTTGCCATAAGTTCCCACGGCTACCTCTTTACAACTCAAACAATACTTTGCTTGTTTCAGACGATGACCATGGGGAAGACAAGAATTTCATGATTCAATACGATATAACAATCAGCGACTAAACTATCCGCTTGGTTCCAACGTTTTACAATGTCAAAATCCGTAGCTTGTTAACCCTCCAACTTCAGCTTGCTGCTTGAGTGTGGTACGGTTAGGGTTGTTTTGGTCTGTAACTAAAAGACATATGTCTGTGAGCAGAGGAACGTAGGCTTCTGGGACTCTAATTGTAGTTTTCTTTTCCAATGAATAGTCTCCTTTTTACCTAAATGGAGACATTGATTGCAGTAACGGTTCGTTTTTTGCAAGCTCATTTTCCACTGTGACTGCTCGTTTTTCAGCTTCTTGTTTTTCCCTAAGCGTTTCTAAACCTAACAGAGCTACTAGCCGATCTGTAATGTCAACCATTTTTGAAAGGTAAACGGGTTTTTGGGTTTCGCCTGCAGTTTGAAAATGGAGGCTTGCCAACTGGTAGAGGTAGTCGTAGCGGTTAATCACCATTAGCCGCGCCTTTTCTAAATCGAACAGTTGAGTCAAAACGGGTTGCCAAGTATTGCGAGTTTCCGCATCGCAGTAGATATTCCTCTCCGACGTGTGGTATTTTTCGCTCAGGAACTTCACTGCCTCGCAAAGCGGAAAGCCTTTGCTTCGAGCCTTAGGAATTCCAGCGTCTTTCTAAGACTTCGTTCATTCAGAGTCCTCCAAAATTGAAACCCGGATTTCAAAATCGCTATACTTTGTGGTTCACCTCAGCATTTCGCCTTCCAACTTTATCTCTCGGCGACGCTGTTCTGTCAAGAAGTAGTAGGGTTCCTCAAAGGTGGAAAGGTGGTATTTTCTGCAGATTTTAAAATATGCTTCCACAATTTCAAATATGTCGCTGTCAAGCAAGACTTCCCTAAAAGACTCTACATCTGGCGCATGGCTCCAGTTGTAGGTTAAATGCCAATATAGCCGCAAACAAAACTTTTCGTAATCTGAAGCACTGCGCTGCAAAGTATCTGCTTTATCATAAATCGCTTTCAATTGGTATAAGCTTTTGAGGAATGCTCGGCTTTGTCAATCTTCTCGTGCCTTTGGGATGTTAATCTGATAGGATTCTTCTGGTTCTTCCTCCCAAGGTTGCCCTGCGTTCTTCTTCTTCTTGCGACTGCGGATACTTCTCCAAAAGATATTTGCGAGTTTTCGCATAGGTTATCATAATTTCCCATTCGGCACCAGACATCAACGACAAATCATTGCCATCAGGGTCTAAGCACTCAGGGAATAACTGCTCAAGTGTAAAGTTGTCGGGTCTATGCCCTCACACTACGCTCGCCTCCTCCAATTTTCTCACTTTGTTCGGTTATAGCACCCTTGGCAACCTTCGCTTCGGCTCTTTGTTTACGCTTCTCAAGCCGCCAATACTCACGCAACTCAGCCGAATGCTTGAACGCTTTCTCAGTGTCCATGACAACTGCTGTTTCATTCAACCATTTAAAAACAGAATAATAATTGTTAGAAAAAGCGGTAAATGGAAAAAAATGATTCAGTTATTATATAAACAAAATTCCAATAATATCGCAAATTTGTTACAGTAATTCTTTTCCAATTAGCAAGGATTTCATCCTTATCCTGCTCTAAATCTTGCGCTTTTTTATTCTGCAATTGAGCTGCAAGAGCTCATGGCTTCTAAACGAGTATATAGAATAATTATCTCCAAGAATTTCTTAACTAATTAAGAATTATGTTCGGTAATTCCCAAGATAATTATGCGTAAAATTCTTTGCTGGTTGACGGCAATGATTTGACTCGTTAAATTATGTTGGGAAATACTGCGATAATTATACATGATGCTTGGCTATATTTCGATTGTCTTAGAAAATAAAGAAAGAGAATGTTAAGCAGTTTTATCCATTTTCTCTGAAACGGACAACTGTGCTTTCGGATTTATCAATACACATTTTGCCGTTCTTAGAAATCAAATAGGCCGCAAGTGTACCTAATGTAGCCATCCCATGGACTACTTTTGCATTAGGAATTGCACTTTTTATTCCACCAAAACCTGCCATGCAACTTAAAGCTATGGCTGCATCAGAATCACTAAAAGCTTTGGCAATTCCAGCACGCGCTTTTTCATTGAGTTGGCAAAACGGTGGGTTTGGAAGATTAAAGTATTTGACATTTACAGTTTTTCCCTTTGCTTTTAGTAGATTTTTAATGCGGTTGGCTTCTTACCCATTGGAAAAGGTTCGAAGTGAAATCCAAAAAAAGACGATTTCCCAAGCTCCGGTTTGTCTTTTGCATAACCAATGCTCTGATTTGCGCAGTAGGGGCATTCAAAAATTGTTATCTTTTTTGCATCTCCGACTTCTCTAAGAATATATGCGTCATTTGCAATTTCAGAATAACTTCCCAAACAAAATCACCTCCTTTTCACTTTTCAATGTTGTTTTATTTGAATTAATTGTCAATACCCTCCTTTTCAGAAGTGGTGTGGATTGTCTTTGCAGTTATAGCTTCTGTAGCTAGTGATATAAGTCTACTCTTTTAACGTACGGTTTTAATCGTTGGGTTACATGGGGTCCCATGTGAGTGTGAAACCCGCCTATATGTTCTAGCGCATTTTATGCCAGTTGGCTTCTCCCACTTCAATCGAGCCTTTTGTTGTGTTCTTTAATTTAAGATTTGCCAAAATAATTTCACATAATTCACTACTGTCTATGTTGAATTTATTCTAAAATGATTGTGTTTACTATAATGATTTGGTTATTGAATTTACTTTGAATGTGTAGTTGCAAGTTTGACTGGTATAATTATTGCAGGGGGTGGGGAAAATTCCAGACATAATTCTTGATTATCCCTACTATATCCCTAAAAAATGCAGGAGGAACATAACAGACCTGGAGAAATCTGATTTTAATTAACACAAAAAAGCGTAAAGTGATCAGAAATTGGTCTTAAACTTTAACCCTCAGAAAAATAGAAAAACGGAATAGCGCATTGGCTACTCTCGATATTTCTAGAGTAAAGCGCGTTAAGCAACGCTAACAAGATAATGGATGCTTGGGTGTTTGCTGCCTAACCCAGGATTTCTTGCATGTTGTTTTCTTTGAGAATGTGGCAAGGTGCGCTTTCATTTGAAGTTCATAGTTTGCCTCGCCTTCGGAACCCTCTTTCACTAGTTTAGCTTCTTTGACATAACCAAGTCCATCAGGGAGTGTAATCGTTTGGTTAGGCTCGCGTAGTAGGTTTCTTCCAAACCCTCGTACCTGCTTATTTTCTTAAGCAGCTGCTTGATAGTTTGAGGGCTCTCCATAGCAAGAGCATCAAAAATTGCGGCGTTAGCCCTCCCCGCTCTATCAGAAAACACCCTAAGCTCGGTACCCTTGCCCCTTTTCCGTGCCAAAGTTTCCCACTCCCCCACAACCTTGGAAGGAAGAAGCAAAGCGCTGGCAAGACTCTTACTACATTAACCCATAATTTTTCAGCTGCTTTATCCGAGCTAAATTTTTTCTACATGCAGAAATGTCTGGGGCAAAATTATTTTCGAGACCCTATTTAACAAAAAATTGGATTTTGATGGAGCAAAGAAAGCGTTCGAGCTGTTTTTGTCTGTGTTTTGCCGGGGTGTTTTCTACATGTAGAAACGTTTCATCCAAAGCTTTTACTACATGTGAAAAAGCTAAAAAGCGAAAACGCGAGGGAGAATGTCTCCCGATTGCGAATTAACTTCTTCGGATTCGATACAGTTAGAAGAAAAAAGGAAAATCTTACTTGCTGGTTTTGCATGAAAAGGCGTAAAAGATTGCAGGCTCCTTTCCGACGACCCATCCATCATGTCCGGGTGGAATGTCAGCTACATCTCCTGGGGCCAAATTCGATTTCTTGCCCATCATCAGTCTTCCACATGCATCCTGCCTGGATGCAGGAACTCCCGAAATGGTGCATTTGACAGGAATCGGTTTTGGCGAGGGGATTTGATGTCTTTTGACCATTGCCAGCCGGGTTGATAGTCTGCTTCGAAACCATCAGAGTCACCTATTCTGATGTTTTCTGTCTTCACATTCGGAGGATTCTGAGTCTCATCCGGTTTCTGAAAATTCTTTTTCTGTAGAACCAACCTTTCTCCTCCAACGGTCCTCGTGGCTGTTCTTCGTTTATTAAGCAAGTGCGATTGCAGTATTACAGCAAAGCGCGCACTATTATCAAGCTTGTTGGGTTGCTGCTGCAGACAAAGGTATACTTGTTTTGGAAATCCAAACGCAGACGGGCACGAACTTGTCTTGTTTACTCACCTTTCTCAAATAGCAAGTAATGCATTATGAATTGTGTCATTGCTCCTGCGCTACCTGCTGCTGAATAGGTATGAAGATGCCAGCCATTCTTTTCCCACTCCTTAATTGTTTTACCGACATCTTTGTTGTGTTTAACTTCCACGCATTCCCAATCCTTCAACTTTATATCACCTCCTTTTCATTACATAAGCGCACGCTACTCTAGTACCTGAGTTTCCTCCCGCTAACTCTTAATAGAGCCTTCATTATTCTCCCGTTCTCCAAAAGCTGCTGCAGAAGCTCTCCAGCTTCAGTTTTCCTGTAAAAGAAATGATTAGACTCAACCTGACCTTCTACAAACTTGTCTTTAAGCAGAAACTCTTCAACCCAATAATGAAACTGCGATTCAGTTCCGACAATCTTAATCAGATCCCATTTTCGTGCCTTGCCATTCTTCCCGTCTATGCAGTCCCATAACTCTAATGCTGTTTTATCCCGGCGCTCTCCGGGAAGGCAACATTCAAACCTTCTCCTAGGCTTTTCCAAGCTCGTCTTGACTCTAAGCAACCTTGCATATTTCCTGGTCAGCCGGAAATAGCTGTAAATCTGCACTACTCCTGCAAAAAACATCAAACCAGCAATGAACAATGGTATGTAAAACCTTTCCTGCATGACCTCCGCACTGTAAGCAATCTCAGATATGCCAAAACAAATCAGTACAAGCCCGAAAAGAAGGTATGTCTTCACGCTCCACCAAGATATTCACCAGGTCTGTTGCGTCTGAGATTACATCTTCGAAAATCTCATTGAGAGCGCTAATTGTCTCAGCTTCTCCGTTTGAATTATCTTCTTTTCCCATATGCACTCACAGATAACCCTTCTCTGAACAATTCTTAAAACACTTGTTCTAGAAACATTGTCATCAATTATTCTATAAACGCCTCCTCGCCTTAAAAGCATCTTAATTCTGAGCCCAAGCTTTAGGAAAAGAATGGATCGCGAGAGATGCCGCCACTGAGGGCTGGGAGCAAATCCCAGCGGCCCACCACAATTCCTCCAGGTCCCTTCTTATATACGGTCTATTTACGCTTTCGAAACAGTTTTGTGTCGTTGAAGTCGCAGACGTACTCGAATCCAACTTCAACGAGTTTCTGGGCGTCCTGATTTGTGGCGGCTGGGGCTGAGTGGAATTCGTTGTCTTCGAAACTGATTAGCTGAGTGTATAGTGACGTGTTTTGGATGTTTCTGTGCCCGAGCATTTTCATTACGTGAAGAATGTCTTTCGTTTTGGCGTATTCCAATGTGGCTTTCCTGTACCGTAGCGTGCGGAAGGTTATCTTGATTATTCTTTCGTTCTTGCGTTTAGTTGCGACTTTGATATTTGCATTCTGAAGTATCTCGCGAAGTGGCGGTGTGAGAATCCGAAAGGTGAGTCTCTGTCCTTTGGCAGCCTGTGTATCATAGCTATTAGGCGGTCGCTAATCTTGAGTTGGCGTGGATCGCTTCCTTTTTCCGGTGTTACGTTGACGGTTCTGTTTTCAAAGCTGAAGTCTGTCCATTTGAGCATCCAGGCTTCTCCTGCTCTCATTCCCGTTTCCTTGAGCAGCTGCAAGAGGGCTGCAGTTTTGTCAACTGTTTGAAGAATCCTTCTCGATCATGGAGCGCCAATTGGCGAGAAGATCCTTTCTGTTTACCTGCAGAGTCTTCGCTTGTTCCGCAGCGGCCTTCATGAAAACATTCAACACTTTCTCAAAGGAGACGGCAGCGAACTCTGCGGGGAGATTTGAAGTGGCGTTCACAACTTCTTTGCTCCGGAGTTCTTAGGTTTCGATAGACTTGAAGCTTTTGCGTGTCCAAGGCTTTTGCGATATCTTGAGCTCGCTTAGGCCCGTTTACAGCGAGGTGAACAAAGATCTGAGCCTCTTTCTGCTTGAACCCGAGGCTAACCAAAGTCTTGAGCATCCAATCCTGAATCAATCCAGCAATCCACCTCATTCTAATTGAAAACGAAAAAAACAAAGAGGATTTTTCGCTCACATCTTCTTCTACGTCTACTCTTGCCAGCCACTTACTATTCCGTCATGGACAATGGGTGTACCCAAATGGCTGGTCGCCTTTATCATTACGTTCTGAAGGTCACCTGTGCCAGCTAAGCTGTTGATGGAGAGAGCTAAGGGAGAACCGTCTCCAGTAAGTATTGCTTGCATTCGAAGGGTGCCCTCTATTCCTCCTGGAACAGCTGAAAAGTCATACATATAGTCTACTTTCATGTGTACCATGCGTGCATTCGAAATCAATGAATAGACGACTACCGGTGGCGTTGGAGATTAATTACTGGATCATAGAGTATCACTGTTGCGCGACCTGTATAAGCAAAATCTGTGCCTATTTTGTAGACGTGAACTCCGTCAATTATGATTTCAAGTGAAGTGATGACTTCATTCCAGCCAACAACAATTTTTTCAGGATCTCCTTGTGAAGGAATATACTGCCAATCACCACTCACAGACGCCGAAGAACTTGACTTTACCAAAACAGTAAATGTTTCAAATTTTTCATTGCTCTTTTCATCCCAAACCTTCGGCTGAGTTGCCATAACTGGAGCTACAGAAACCAACAGCAAAATAATTATCATTGGAACCAAAATCATTTTTCGCTTCATTCTTTTCACCTCCTTTCTCGCTTCATTTGTCGAAAAACAGTTAAGCTTCCTTCACGATATAAAATTGGACTGGTAACAAAAATCAGTCACTACCTAACCGCCCCGACGTGACCAGATTGAGCGAGGAAACCATAAGAAAGGCTCTCAGGAATTTTGGGCTCACAGAAAAAGAGACAAACATCTACGTTTTCCTCGCCAAACACGGCGCCACCAAAGGCGGCGAGATCACCAAGCAGACCAAAATCGACAAGGCGCTGGTCTACCGGGCCCTGAAGAGCCTTCAGGCAAAAGGCTTTGCCGAATCCACTCTCGAGTTTCCAGCCCGCTACACTGCCGTTCCTTTTGAAAACGTCATTGACTTAAGCATCAGGACCAAACAGGACGAAGCTGCTCAGATAAAAGAGAAGAAAATGGAACTTCTCACGTATTGGCAAAAGATTGAAAAGCCTAGACCGAGCTCCCGCTGGAAAGATTCAGTGTAATCGAAGGGAACCCAAAGATCTATCACAAGCTTTCTGAGATGATTAGGGAAACAAGAAATCATTTATTGGCTGTAACGACCGTGCAGAGTCTGAGGACGTGCAGATCAACTTGGGCTTTTCGATATCGGGTCTGGTCATCCTTTGAAATCGAGGAACACGTTTCGTTTTCTCGCCGCGCTCCCCGGCCAAAATGTTAAGTCGATGAAAGAGATAGCGCATTCACCACTGCCAAGTTCAATTTTGAAGGAAGAACACCTGAACTGGGTATAGACTTGCCTCCTCAAATGGCTATAAGAGATCAAGAAGAAGCTTTGTTATTTATTTCGCCAAGAGCCGAGAAGCCTGCCCGCAAAAACATGAAACATGCCTCTGGACAGACTGCAAAACTCTCGTAGGGGCATTATCAGCCGTCTTCGAGGACTTATGGCGCAACTCAACAGACATCGAAAAAGATAACTGAAATTGAAACGGGCAAACTAACGCCAAAGACGTTCATCATTGAAGATCCCTAAATTGCCGAGAAGAAGTACATCGAAACTGTAAAGTCGGCTAAAGAGGAAATCTTAATGACTTCACTAAAGGTCTCGTCGAACTCTCGAAAACCATCCCACAACTCAAAGAAGACCGAAAAGGGCGTCGCTGTCAAAATTATGGCACCAATCGTGAGCGAGAACGTGGAAGCTGCCAAACAACTTTCCAGCCGTTGCTCCGTTAGCATGTTCCGCCAAATTACCTGCAAACCACAATCATAGATCGAAAACACCTCTTTCAGTTCAAAATGTCATTCCAGAGAACCAACCACTCGATCCATCACTGAAATTCGGAAACACTCTGTACACCAACAATCCCGAATACCTTCAAAAAATGAAAACCATGTTGAACGAACACTGGAAACATGCTCGCCAACCTCTAGCTGACAATCTGGAGTCGATATTAGGAACAGGCGTTCGGAGTCGATGCGCTGCCTATTTTCAAGGGGCAATTTGCGGTCCAGTTCCTTAAGGGACGTTCTATCCTCTTCCTCCTTGAACCTGCAAAGAAACGCAATTACCCGATGGTTGAAATTGTTAATGAGGACCCTTCAGGAAAAATGACAGAACAAGATGTATTGAACGAAATCATCAACTCACAGAAAAATCCTCCCAAGAAACAACAATGGAAAGTCTATTCTAGCCAGGCAACAGCTATCATTCACCTGCCAGACTTCTTCAACCTGCCACCTATGCTGATCCGTGCCCATAATATTGAAAAACACTCCATATTGGGCGAAAAAGATGTCATAATGATCAATTTGTGGCTTGAGACACCGAGTGGTCATGCCTATGTGCCAGTCGCAGTCTTAGGCGACAGCCCCAAAGCTCAGGCATGGTGGAAAAGACATTTTGCAGCTTCGCCTGCAGGTCGAAACGTTCGATTCGCAAAAGAAAATGGGCTACAGATCCGGGTGCATGGCAACACCATGTTTGCTGGTTGGACTGTGCCCATCTCGCTTTTTCCTTCGCAATACGTTCTTCCGCCTGCATGCATACTGATTGAAGGGTACGGCGACATCAGGACGCTGCGTACACGATAAGTGGACCCTCTGGCGCATTCACGGCCAAACAAAACGGCTTCAACGCCTTCGTAACATTCATACATCCTTCCTCTAAGTACTCTGGACCAGGCACCGATGGATTCTTTGTAAGAGATTTCGTTGCAGAGTCTCGCCTAACACTTCAAAAGACACCGTCAGACCCTTGAACACAACCTAATTGAAAAAGGAAAACCGTGATGAAGAGATCCGCCTATATTCATCTACCCTATGCCTGTGTCAAGAAAGGGTGATCATCACAGAAATTTTGGCGCTAAACATTGGACCTGACTGGGTCTTTTGCGAAAAAGAAGATAACTGAGCCTCCTATGAATGCGAGATGCCTACAGTTAAGCCCACCGTTTGGAACCCTATTGTCGCGTCTACGAAGAGGTTAAGCACCGTGCCTGCGACCGCTATGCCGACAGCTGTACCCACGCCCCCAAACGCTGAGGAAAGAGACATGACCGTCCCTCTTGACTGGGGAACTTGTTCAAGCGTTAAGTTGGATGAGGCAGCGGCCGTAATACCGATAAAAAACGCGGCCGGCCAACGTAAAGCTAGAAAAACACTCAAATTCCACATGAAATAGGAAAGCAAAGTAAATACGCCTGCCGAAAGAATGGCTACCACCGTTAGGCGTTTTCTTCCGACGCAGTTAACTAAATGACCGCCAACTAATGCCCCAACAGTAATGAGCATAAGACCAGCCAGCGGACCAATCAATGCAGCAAAACCTGGCGATGCAGAGAATACCTGCCTAAGAAATGTCACCTCAAAAATCGCTCCCCCAAGCCCAAAAGCTTTGCCAAAAATGGTACTGACGAAGCAGGCGACGACCGACCTACTGGCAAGGACTTGCTTGAAGCCTGTCATAAAAGGGTCTTTTCTGACATTCAACTGGTGTTCAGACGGATAATTTGGAAAAACGAGGAGCACCAGAATCAGACTGACAACAGCTACGGGTAAAGTAAACCAAATGAAGACCGAATGCCAACCTCCAATGCCCGTAATGAAGCCGACTATAGGAGCACCAACTGCGTTCGCAAACGCTCCAGCTGCAGCGATCCAACCGATCGCTTTCGCCTTTTTGTTAGTGGGTAAGAGTTTCCAATGAACGATTCAGCTGCTACCCCTATCATAACTGACCCTATTCCATTCAAAAGAACTACAATTTGAACCACTGGAAAAGTCGGAGCCAAGAATAGCCCCACAGCGCAAAGCGCAATAAACAACAACCCTGTCAGTACCACCGATTTGTACCTGAATACTGAGATAAAGCGGGCTAAAAACAACGCCGTCGCCACTGAAGCTATAGCTATTAAGGAGTCAAGCTCAGCTACTGTTCCAGGAAAAACGCTAACGTCTCCGCAATATCCAAAATCGTAATAGGAATAACAACGTCAACTACAGATGCGGCAAAAACGGCGGTAAGAAGTGCCACGACAAATATCATTTTCGGAGAGAGGCGTCTAAATTCAACAGTCGATGCTATTGCTGCCATATTTCATCAATTGTCTAATCAAGCAGCATAAAACGCTTGTGGAAACTGGCAAGAACCCATAATACTCGTCCCGCTTCTTTTTCGGGTGGATCATAATCTAATTCTGTTTAAGCAAAGGCTTTGAACCCTTTCGAGATCGGTGAAGAGCAACCCTCGACCAATGAGGGCTTTTGTTTAGCAAACTTAGAAAAATTGAATCGCGGGAGATGTCGCCGTTGACCGCAGGGAGCAAATCCCAGCGGCCCACCACAATTAAACTTTACTGACAAATTGGGGCTGGGATCCCCCTCCCTCCACCATTATTATATATAAAGAACTGGTATGGCGCCGGTGTATCGAGGTCAGGAAAATCGTTTTAGTAAAGAATCTTTCATTAAGCTTATTGTTGATAAAAGACAGCGATCTATGATTCATTAACCGCTTTTTCTAAATCAGACAGGTCTAACAGAATACGGTTAGTGATAGAGTTAAATTTCTCAGGCTGCCGCTTCTTAAACTGAGTAAACCGATAACGGTAACACATGAGGCTGTTCCAACTTTTCTTTTCTGTTGTACTGCCATCGACAAGCAAGCTTGGAAGCTTGCGTAAAACCCTATCAGCCTTCAAAAAACAGAAACCTCCTGTGGACAGTGTAAAGCGAAAAAAAGGGAGGATTATGTTTCGCCGAGAGAAAAATTAAAGGTGATGTCACCTTCTTGAGGCTATGCCGTGCTAGGCTACGAGCCCCTGCTCAATGTACCAAAATTCGGCATGCCATTAAAAAAGGTAACTAAAGCCGACTGCTGTGGTCAGGCGCCGGGGGAACGTCTTTTTTTCTTCGGCCACTAGAGATTCCTATGGTTTTTGTCGAATTGGACCACTTGGGGGTTACGGTTATCGTTGTTCGAGTTGTGGATTTTCTTCTGCTCCTTATAGGTGTTTACCCAGTGAAGAGCGGAGAGAACAGCTTGAAATTGATTGAGCACGGATTTTTTGCTGCAGCGACTTTGACGGTGAACTTGGTTAAAGTTTTTGCCGTTATGTTTCCTTTTTTCTCCGGTGTTGTTGGTGGAGGGTCTTGTGGAGTTATCCTCAGTTCCAATTTAATTTGGCCTCACGCCGTTATAAGTGCATTCACTTTGTTTTCGGCGTCCTAATTGTGGTTATTTGGATTGCTGAGTCCAAAGGCCGAGTTTTCTTGCTTCAAGGTCTTTCGTCTAATGGTGCCCTCGGCAGCAGCTTGGTTAGCCACTTTTGTGCTTTGGCACTCTATCCACTTATTCAAGTTGGTGTGAAGAGCGCAAGTCCAAGGTTTTGCTTCAAGGTCATTGTCAACAACTGAATGCCTCGAGGCACAAAAACGCTTTTAAACCAACATAATATTAGTTGTGTGTCACCGCAAGTGTGGGCCGGTAGCTCAGCCGGGCTAGAGCGTTCGACTGATAATAGAAAGGTCGCCGGTTCAAATCCGGCTCGGCCCACCATATTTTCCAGGAGACTTCTGACAGTTTCCTTCTACAGTACAAAAAATGTGTGTTAATTATTTCTTATACCATACTTGTGCGACGGAGGCATAGCTAGCAATCGAACATATCCGAACTTGTTTGGTCGAATCGAAAAAGAAGCCCAGTTCGGGGCTTTGGTCACAGACTTCACAATGATTCGTGGCGGATTTTTGCACAAAGCCAATGGTGGATACCTTATCATTTCAGTTGAGGAACTGCTCATCAATCCATTTTTCGTCTTGGCGTTTCTGTCACATGGCTCTGACGAGGTTAAGGATAAGTCCAGACCCCGAAGAAAGCCCGTTTGTATTGAAAATCCTCAAGAATAGCCTTACAGAACTCCCAATCGAGCCCGAATCGAAGCGTCAATAGAAGTTGATTCTGCCATGTCGTGAGTAGCACGCAGCAATCACAAAACTATTAAAGGCGGAGTTTCTCCCATGTCTAAATGGGTTGGGCCCAGTGGGAACTGCTGGGTGGTTCGCCATCGAATGCAACTTCCGTAAAACGCTGGGTCCGACCCGCCTATCCGGGTTACCACTTTTTATGAAATATACAAAAATCGGTTGCACATAATATTTGGGAGTTGGACTTGTGGTTTTTCAGTTGGTTTGCCAATTCTTCTCGTTGGTCTACTCTCATTAGTCCAAGATGTCCGAGCTACAAACCCAAAAAAGCAAACCCGGTGCAAAAGTCACATAGAAATGCACGCTCTGCGTGACAGAGAAATGACAACTGAAACTTCCGCCCAAACTGCATTAAGGCAAAATATCTCTTCGGATTTGTTTTTTGACGATTTTCTTCTTTTTTCTGGTTCGATTGTGCTCAGCAGTGTCTTTTTCCAAAAGGCAGATAAACCCAACTGCACCATAGAACCCATAGTTTCTGGGGTCCCAAATTATGGCAAAATATCGATGTACCGTGTGCAACTACGTTTATGACGAAGCCAAGGAAGGCAAAAAATTCTCCGACTTGCCCAAAGAATGGATTTGTCCAGTTTGCGGCGTGCCCCAAAGTGCGTTTGTGGTTCTCTCTGAAAAAACTGAGGAAATTAAGAAGGAGAGCAAAACCGTATCAGAAGTCCTTGTAGACCAGATTGCAGAATGGGGTGTGAAATACGTCTTTGGTGTTCCAGGAACTTCGACTTTGGGGGTGGTTGACGCGGTTCGGAAGAGCAGCAAAATCAAGTATATTCAAGTTAGACATGAGGAAGTTGCGGCGTTCATGGCGTCTGCTTACGGCAAACTAACGGGGCACGTGGCTGCTTGTCTATCTGTTTCAGGGCCAGGAACCACAAACTTGGCTACGGGTTTATACGACGCTCAATTGGATAAAGCGCCCGTTCTCGTGCTGTCTGGCATGGTCGCTCGCCAGTTCATCGGTCCCGGAAGCATCCAAGAAATTGACCAATATGCGTTCTTTGAACCCATCTGTGTCTTCAACAAAGTTCTCATGGCTGAGAAACAAACAACTATGCTGGCCACGCTTGCAGTGAAGCATGCCCTGCCTAGACCGCGGCGTCAGCAACATCGGCATACCAAACGATGTCCAAAAACTCCAATATGAAGCACCCATCGAACCGTTCGAGGGCAGGATTCCTAGCCTGGCTTTTGGTGTGGAAGAAACACTAATCGAGAAAGCCGCGCACGCCATTGACCAAGCACAACGACCTGTCATAGTTGCTGGTTTCGGGGCAATGGGTCAAGGGACAAAGCTGCTAAAATTAGCCACAAAAATTAGTGCACCCATAGTTACGACGTTCCGTGCCAAAGGCATTCTCGACGAGGATCACCCGTTTGTCGCTGGTATTCATGGTGGACTTGGAACGACTGCAGCTGCCGAACTCGTTGCCAAATCTGACCTTCTGGTTGTCGTAGGCTCAAGTTTTAGCGATTTGACTCATCTGCCGCAAAAGCGAACGGTACAAATTGACATTAACATGAAGAATATCGCTCGACGATTTCCTGTGGACGTTGGTTTGCTGGGCAACAGCGCAGTCCTCCTTCCTAAGCTCACCGCCAAAGTCTCGGAGAAACGGAATCCAGAAATTCTCAAAGAGGTTTCCCGTCTTAAAGAGAACTGGCTAGAACAGCTCCATCGGGAAGCTGACGCAGCAGCCAAGCCTATTAGACCACCTTACATCATTAAAGTGCTCAACGAAAAAACTTCATCAGATGCCGTTTTCTCCCTGGACGTAGGGGAGAACCAATGGTGGTTCGGTAGAAACTTCCGAATGAAACGCACGCAGAGACTGGTAATGAGCGGGTTGCTCGGCTCAATGGGCTTCGGTCTTCCAGGAGCGATGGCGGCGGCACTCATTTATCCTGAACGGCAAATAGTTTGCGTTTCAGGCGACGGCGGTTTTACACAAGTGATGGGAGATTTCCTCACTGCGATCAAATATCAGTTACCCGTCAAGGTCTTCATCCTAAACAATAAGCGTCTTGGAATGATTATGCAAGAGCAGAAGGTCGAAGGCTACCCGTCTTCGCAAACGGACCTGCAAGACTTCAACTTCGCGGAATACGCTGAACACTCAGGCGGAATGGGCATCAAAGTTGCTGAGCCTCTGCAACTCGAAGAAGCCGTGGATAAGGCGCTTATTTCCAGGAAAGCCACCGTTGTGGATATCGATACGGACCCAAGGCGTTTCCCTTAGACAATGACAATCCATATTCATGATGCTACATACTGCCCGGCGATTTTTTATGCAGCCAAGTCAAGGAAAATAGCAGCTTCAGTTCTATCATTGGTCGGAGGATTAATCGTTCTTCTCACAGGAGTCATCGGATTAATCGCGGGCGGCCCATATTGGGGAGGCTTCGGGGGGTTGGATGGGCGGCATGATCACCGGCTACCACGGATTAATGGGTGGAGTCGGCAGAACGGGACTTAATTTGGTGTTATATCCATACTGGTATTGATGTCAGGGGCAATAATGATTGTTTGCGCGGTCATGCTTAGGGTTCACCCTCAAGATCACATAACGTGTGGCACTTTGATTCTCGTCTTTGCCTGGTGAGATTTGTGGATACGGGTGGCTACATCATTGGAGCCGTATTAGGCACAATTGGAGGCACATTCGCCCTTAGATATCGTCCCAAAACGAAAATGTATGCCCAGCACCCCACTCCAGCATAGTCTCTTTATCCGTGCGGGCGTTTAGGGCTGCCATGCCACTGAGAAACCAGCTACAGTGGCGTTATGCACTTGTAGGTTCCAAGCTGAACCCCTGTAGATTTCCCCAACATTTACAGATACGATTTCATCTGTCTGAGGCTCGATAAAGATTACGCCTCTGTCGGTAGTGCTAAAGGAGTTCAAAGCGTGCTTAGTGTCGTCGACGAAAAATAAGGTGACATAGCCGCAGTTAAAGCCTGCTTTGAGGGCGTTTTCTTGAAAGTCCGCAGAGAAATTCCCGCACAAGTAAACTCCAGCTAAATACATGTGACTTTCGGTTTTGTCTGATGCAACGAATTGCAGCGCTTGAGCATAGGTTGGGTTTCTCGGGACGTTTGCACTTACCAAAGTGGATGCAACAACGAGCACAAGTGCAACGGCCACCACAAGCGTCCAATATTTCCCAGCGTAAACTGAAAAGGTATTAAGGATTCTTTTGTAGCTGATTACTATCTGTGTGCTTTTCTTGATCGAGAGGGTTTTCAAGTGCTTCTGCCAGAACGGTTCATAACTTTCGACATCGGTCTTCCTCCGAGCGAAGGTTCTATTTTGGAAAAGAAACTTCGCAAGGATTAGAATAGCGTACGCAATGCAGTAGAACCTTATCATCCAGGTCGTGGCGACAAGCAGAAGAATGAAGACACCGTAGAGCGGCGTAAGAGCCAACACCCAGACTAAGTTGAGCGGGGTGGAAACTTGGGCGAGAACAATGCCAAAAGGCGCTATGAAAATCAGCACAGCGAGTAACACGAAGGGATGCTTTCTAAATAGGTGCCTAGCAGCCTGGAAGAATGTGAAGTAAACTATGCCTATGGTAAGGAGAAGTGGAATCAGCGGAAGCCACCAATCCAACGTCTCTTCCCTTCGTGTCTTCCCTTGAGCAATGGTTTTTCGTGCGCCCTTTCCTTGCTCCATTGTTGTATGGAGCTGAGGTTTCTATTTTACTTTTTCATAAATCATCCTTTAGTCATTCAATTTCAAGCTCGCGTCCGAATGGAATTGGTCATGCAGAAGGAATTGGTGCCAAACGTCCAGCATGAGCCTTAGTTTCCTATGTTTCCGCAAACAATAAAAGGTGTACCGCGTGATATCGTGAAAGTTGGGGCTGAAACATGAAGATGAAACGCGGCAAACGGCTGCTTGTTTGCGCCATCATTGCGTCAGTCTTAGCGCCCCTTGTTCTGGCGTCTCTCTCTGAAGCCTTTACGTTCAGTTTTACCGACACTTCTTCCTTCGATTTCTCAATTGGATCTTCTTCAAACATTCTGAAATCAGGCGACGTTGTGACGTTCACTGTTTCGCTAACTCTGAACACATTTCTCAACGGAAACGCGCACGTCAGAATCTGGTTGTTCAACTCCGCCCAGGTCGCGGTATACCTTGTTAACCAAGACTTGATGCCTTTTAGAAATTGGACTTCAGGGGCTTCGTTCAACACGCCCTACGTCGTAGGTATTCCAGCTGAGGCTGCTAACAACAGCTACGTTTACGCAACTGTTGACGTGGGCACCAAACACTACAATAATTTGGTTGTAGCGTTAGTTCAGAGTCCAACCTATGCTGAGCTTCAAACGCAAATTGCCCAGCTCAACAGCAAATTTAACACGCTTCAAACAAGCTACAACAGCCTAAACAGCACCTATGTGAGTCTGCAATCAACTTATGCCACTCTGCTGAGTAACTATCAAAAAGCTGAGGCAAACATAACCAGTCTCCAGAATCAACTGTCCAGTCTCCTCAGCAGCAATGCCACACTTCAAGGGCAAGTTGTGAATCTGCAAAAAGAAAAAGCTTCACTTCAGGCTCAAGTTAGCAATCTGCAGGGCAACAATTCGGCGCTTCAAGCCCAAGTTACGTTGCTGCAAACGCAACTTAGCAGTCTGAGCATCAATAGCAGTCTACTTCAATCTAGACTGAATGAAGCTCAAGCAAACGCGACTTCGCTTGCATCTCAAGTGGCGAACCTGCAGCTCAACAACACCGCTCTTCAGACTCAAGTGAACACCCTTCAAAGCGACAAGCAAGAACTCACAAATCAAACGGAAGGTCTACAGGACCTCGTTAATCAGCTGCAGCTTAACAACACAAATCTGCAGTTCATGGTAAACACACTTGTCAATCAAACCTCTTCTTTGAGGGTACAGGTGGCTGACTTACAATCTGAAAACTACACAGTAAGCATTTTGATATACGTCGCAACATTTGTAGCTGTCATTTTCGCGGTCACAACCGTGATAATCATTATTTTCGTTCTAGTGAGCAGGGGCAAGAAAAAGTAGGAAGCGGTGTCTCTCTACTGGCAGGACAAGATTTAGCTGAAGCAAAGAGTTAAACTCAGCAGGCTTTTCGCGGTCTTCTTATTTTCTTCTTTTCTTGCCTAACCGAGAATCTGCGTAAAAACTACTTTCGCTTCCTCGAGCTTCAGAACCATTTTTCTGAGGCATCTTCTCTTACGTTGCGTTTCTTCTCGAGCTCTCTATTGGCGACTTTGGCTGCTTCCAAGTAACCAATACAGGGTGAAAGGAAAACAGCTTGCGATGCGTTCTTGCTTAGGTAGTCTGCGCATCGGGCAGCATCGATGAAACCTATAGTATGCATAACCGCATCTTACTGTTTTTCGGACAAAAGAGAGGGAAAACTTGGAGTGGAATCTTTAGCCAAGACCTCCTTAACAACCTCTGAAACAAGATCCTTGTCTGCAGCGTCTTCAGCAAGCGTTACTTTTACTGTCCATCTTCCTAGGGTTAGTCTTTTCTTCATTTTGAATCAAACCAGAGCAAAAATTCTTTTCTTACTCGGGCTTGTGTGTTGCCTCAGAACCAGCCTTTTGAGAGTAGAGAATGACAGCCCCTTTTTGAGCAAACGAACAAGACTTCCCCAGTATTGGGGTTAACTTCTGTTCGAAACCCGACTTTTCCGCATCTAGGGCAAAAATCACCACTTTGACTCGTTTCCTTCTTCTTAAAGGTCAAGACTTCTTACCTCCTTGTCGATCTAACAAGTTGGAATTCAGGAATTAACCTTTTTTGAGAAGTCAGCTCACGTTAATTTCCAGTTCTACTTTGCATTGAAAGGATTTGGATGAAACGCACGCGGTTATAGCACTATCTAAGAAGTGCGGAGAACCGTTTCGCCAAAAAAAGTTCGTTGCGAGTTCTGCAGTGGCTTACAGAAAAAAGGAAAGTGTCGGTTTCGTTGCTGTTCAAGGTTGGATCAATTATGGATTTTGAGTCGGTGTAGCGCCGGGGTAGGGGCGGTTGAACATGTTCCAGCAGTTTGATCATAAAGGAGGCCAATGGTTCTGGAGAAGAAAATCAAAATAAGAACCGCCAGCACTGCACCAACAACCCAACCTACTGCACCCAGGGCTCCAATAATCGCTATGAAAGGAAGAAAATTCTTCATTTTCCTCCTTCACGGGGTCTCTTGTTTTGTTTTTCACTCAGGCCAGCGCTAGCCGTTCCCGAAAATTCAGCGCGGATATTCCGTTGCATTGTTTCGTTTACTCTCTGGTGGAAAACATGACGATGTAGTCGGCTGTATCTGCGCAGTAGTCGGCGGTTTGTTCTATGAATTCGACCATATCGTCAAGTATCACCATCGCTCCTTTGTTGACTTGGTCTCCGTATTTGACGAACATGGCTTTTGTTTTCAGATAGCCTTTGTCGATTTCGTGTTCGCGGTCTTCAACTTTGTGGGCTGCACGTATCGCCTCTTCGGGGTCATTAAAGCTCCTATCTATGCTGCTTCTTAGAATCTGGGCGGCTTCAGCGAGTTGCTCTGTCATTTTAATGGTTTGCTTTAGTATTTCGGCGGGCAGTTGTGCTTCGGCAAGCATTTCGATGCATCTTGCTGCATCTTTTGCGTTGTCAGCAGCCACATCTAGGCGCTTCACAAGGTGTAGCAGGTCTTCCCTGTAGTCAGAAACCAATGCTGTTCCCTTAGAAAGTTCCCTAAAGGTTTCTGATCTGAGTCTGTCGACTTCTTGTTCTGTTGCGAAAAGAGTTGCGAGGTTTTGTTTTACTTCCGCTTTGTTGCCTTCTGAGTAACTCTTTGCAATTTGGTGGAGCAGAGCTATTGTGTCAAGTGCTTTTAGCACATGGTCATGTGCTAAGTCCAAGCCTTTTGTTCGGTGACGTCTTTCAAACCAATTTAGACTTCTTCTTTCCACAGTGAATCCCCGTGTCTGTCGCCTTCTTTGCAGTTACTAATTTTAACTATCGATTCCCCAATATACGCCGTTTGGTTCTTTCATACGTCCCAGAGGTGAACCGTCCTCATGCCCCAGGTGTTGTTCACTCTATAAGTTGCCAATTCCCCTTCCCGGAGTTGACTCAACCGTAAAGCCATACGTCTGATGCATCGCGCACTTTTAACGTCTGAGTGTTCCTTTTTTTGGTTGCCCAAAATTCTTAAATGCTTGCGAAGTAGACAACATGCTGGTTGAACCGCAAGTTATTAATCTTTGACGAATATTACTTTTTTGCAGGTTTTTCAAACATGAAAAAATTAGTTCAAGTTATTGCTGCCATAGTCATTTTGGCAACTGCAATTGTAGTTGCTCTGATATTTCAGCATGTGCTCCGAGTGCCATTTGTTAATATCACTTTACTTGGGGCAACTCATTCGTTAGCCCATTGGATAGGTTTTGGAGGCACTTTGTATATCGCCTTTGCCACACCTGTTTACCCCATCGTGAAACGGAAATTTCCTAGGCATCTTCGAAAAACGCTGAATATTCACATAATAGGAAATTTGCTTGCAGTCTTGCTGGTCTCAGTTCACTTTGCCCAACAGCTGACAAGACCCCCTAGTAGTTACCCTAATTTGGGCACTGGAATTGTGTTAGAGACAGCCATGGTTCTTCTTGTGTCAGTGGGTATGGTCTTGTACTCCAGCGTTTTTCGGAAGTTTGCTAAGCAACAGCGTTTTCTGCATGCGGCGTTTGCAGTGACATTCTACACAGTAATAGTAGTACATGTTCTCCACGGGTTGTCGTTTATTTAGCTCTTTCTTTTTGGTTCATCCTTTTGACTGCCAAGTCTTAAATACAAAACGAATGCATACCAGAGCGTATTCCTGCGTATATCATAAACGCAAGGAAATGAAAAATGGAGAGACGAATATGAAAATTAAAAACAAAACATACGCCAAGACGTCTGCTCTATGCCTAATGCTTTCTGTTGCGGCTACATTGACTGTTTTCCCAGTTCAAGCTCATGATCCACCGTGGACAATTGACGCATGGTGCTACGCTGGCGTTACACCGCGAACAATAGGCGTCAACCAAGAGGCACTCATAGTTTTTTGGATTAATTGGGTTCCCCCAACGGTTGGCGTTGACAGCCGATACGGCGACAGATGGATCTTCTATGTAAATGTCACTGCGCCCGATGGTTCAGTCAAAAACTTGGGACCATTCAAATCCGATCCTGTAGGCGGAAGCTACACACTCTACACGCCGACTCAAGTAGGCAACTACAAAATCGTCGCTTACTTCCCTCCGTACAAAGTAACCGGTCTACCCAGCGCTTCAGGTCTCCCTATAAACAGTACCTCTGTTAACGATATCTACGGTCCCGCCACAAGTCAACCAGTGTACCTAAACGTGCAGCAACAGCCGATTCAGCCCTGGCAGGAAACGCCCGCTCCGACCCAGTACTGGACTCGTCCATTGAACACTGTAAACCGTAACTGGAACGTACTTGGTGGCAACTGGCTAGGCGGCGCGGCACAAATTAACGGGCCAACTGCAAACTTTGTTTACGGTGAAGGACCAGAAAGTGCCCACATAATGTGGACACGCCCATACTACGCTGGAGGCATGATGGATGCGAGGTTCGGCGACACGGGCTACGAAACGGCACACTACCAAGGTATCAACTTGGGTAACCCGATAATCATCCAAGGCAAACTCATACTCGTCTACCGAAACACTGCACACACAACCAACGGCTGGTCAGCTATCGACCTCTACACTGGAGAAACATCGGTTTTCGATAATGACACAGTCATACCATCGTTTGGTCAAATCTACGACTACGAATCTCCTAACCAACACGGCGGATTCCCATACTTGTGGAGAACATCCGGCGTAACTTTGCCGACAGGCGACATAAGCGGTTCTGGCACTCAAACATGGGAGCTGCTCGACGGATTCACTTTCCAGTCGATAACCAAAGTAGCTAACGTGACTGCCGGCGGCACAGCAGTCTACGGCAAAGATGGAAGCATACTGCGCTACAACTTAGTCAACCTTGGAACTCAGGCAAATCCAAAGTATTACTTGCAGGTGTGGAATTCATCGGCAATTCCCTCTATGCTACTGGGAACTACAGGAACTAACTCCTGGCAGTGGAGACCAGCTGGAAGAGCAGTGCATGACGGACGAACCGGATTCTCAATGAACGTGTCAATACCCGCAGTTCAGGGCAGTATTCTCGCGGTTCGTGAAGATCTTTATGTTATCGGCGGAACGTCAGGGAAGAACAATGGCACTTATGTGCAGCAAGGCAATCTTTGGGCTTTGAACCTGGACCCAGCCAAGGGCGCCATGGGCTCACTACTGTGGAACATAACGTTCACACCACCTCTATCAGTGTCAGACATAGTTGCAGGCAGCGGCTTAACGAGCTACGGCGTATCCTTCGGACCAGTAGTACCAGAATACAACGTCTTCCTCTTCGAACACAGACTAACACTACAACGTTGGGGCTACAGTCTCACAACAGGACAGCAAATCTGGGGACCGACCACACCCGAGGAGTCATTCAACTTCTACGGCATGAGCGAAAACGTCTACAACGGAATGCTCTTGACCTACGGTTATAGCGGACAAATACGAGCCTACGACATAACTACCGGGAGGATACAGTGGACCTACAACTCTACAACGGTCGGTTTTGAATCGCCATACGCTGGCTTGTACCCCACAGGCGTTGCCGTCATCGCTGACGATAAGCTATATTGCGTCTCAAGTGAACACTCACCTACTCAGCCACTGTGGCGAGGACCAAACTTGCGAGCCTTGGACGCAGCAACAGGCACTGAGCTTTGGAAAATCCTCTTCTGGGGCGCCAGAATGTCCCCGACTGAATCCAACGTCTACATCGCTGACGGCCGACTTATCGGTCTCAACTACTACGACATGCAGCTCTACTGCTTCGGCAAAGGACCCAGTGCCATAACAGCGGAAGCACCCATGACTGGTGTCACGCTGGGAGAGAGCCTGGTCATACGCGGCATGGTCACTGATGAATCCGTAGGCGCCAAGGAAATCGCTTCCAATGCAGGCTTCAAGAATGGAGTTCCAGCAATATCTGACCAAGACCAAAGTGCATGGATGGAGTACATCTATATGCAGCAGGCAAAGCCAACGAATGCCAAAGGCGTACCAGTACATCTAACAGCTATCGACCCCAACAACAACTTCCAAGACATCGGCATTGCGGTTAGCGACGACTTGGGCAACTACGCAATTGAATGGACACCGCCCGTTCCAGGACTGTACAAAGTCAGGGCTACATTTGAAGGTTCAAAGTCTTACTTTGGATCCGAAGCCAGCACATCGTTCGTTGTGGCTAAAACACCCGCTGCATTTCCAGTTGTCACCCCAGCTCCAACTGCTACTCAGCCACCAGTGACGCCAGCAAGCCCGACGCCAGTGCAGACTCCTGTTTCGCCTTCGCCGACCCAGGCAGTTACTCCGCCGACCAGTGCAGAGCCAACAACCACATACATCGCCATCGGCGTAGCAGTCATCGTCATAGTAGCAGCCGCAGCAGCACTCATGCTACGCAGACGCAAGTAAACAACAAACCTCTTTTCTTTCTTTTTTGTTAGCTCGCGAAAATGCTTTTTTGGAAAGTCTGCTATTCCAATTTGGAAAATGCTCGTCTGATGTTCGCTTCATGTTTCCTTGTCTGTCCCCCGGGATAAACGCAAAGAATTACGCGGTAGCCCGACAAAACTCTGTCGTAGTCTTGTGTCACCCTGTGCTTTGTTAGATCCGCAAATTCTGAGAAACCAATTTTATGATGCAAGTACTGTACTGCTTTTTTCGCTGAATCGCCAAGAACGAAAATGGTTTTTGGTTTGAGCGACTTGATTTCTCGGTCCAGGAATTCGGCACTGCAGTTTTTCAAGACTTCTGAAGGTACGTTTGATTTGTCTTTCTTGTTGAGTCTGCATTTGATGGCGTCAATGAGGAAGTAGCCTTTATCCTGGAAGTCCTCCAGAGAAGGCAGATACATATGCCTAAGCACTTCTTTTCTGAGGTTTGTGCGTTTACCGGTTTCGGCGGCGTTGTAGAAGTAGCTCTGTTTTCCGTTCCATGGAGGAGACTCCGCGATAAACAGTGTGTCAACACCTTTTCGGGGGAGCCATTTTTCCTCGACCTTGGAGGTCACGTAAGGTTTTTCTGTGATTTTAAGTCGGTTCACGCATCTTAGATTGGCGCATTCTTGGCAGGCGTCTATCTCATCGTTGAAAGTCAAATGGGTTTACCACTCATCTCGGTCGCTTTCTAGTTCCTTTTTCATCGTTTCTTCTATTTCGCGGTAGATGCCCTTTTCCGAGGCTGAGACGACAGCCAAGTCAGCGCCTGCTATGCTCTTCATGATTGGGATTTTGACTAGCCTATCTTCTCTTCGCACTGGAACATATTTCACAGTTGTCTCTTTGGATGTACATGCGAGTTTCTCTCCAGAGCCCCAAGGTTCATACATTTCCACTCTTAGGCTGTGTTGCCCTTCAGCGATACCAGTCATGTCCAGCACCGAAGAGTACTCTGAATCGTCCGTTGCCAGCGGTCCCTGAAGAATACGCAAACGCAACGAATCAATCTTCTGCCCATCAAAAACCAAGTCCGAACTAACCCTGAAAAAAGCCTTTCGTGATGGCATCAGTTTGAATCCCACTTTGAGAGCTAACTCATCTTCCCTTGCAGAAGCGTTTATCTCAGTAATCTCTATCTTCTTTTCAGGTTGCGGCAGCTCCGTTTTAGCAGGTTCTTCTTTTTGCGCTTCTGGCAGACTGCCCAGAGTAGTCTGTTTTGAATGCTTCACGTCTGCGCGCATTCTCTCTCTTAAGCGCTGAGTTTTTGTTGACTTGCCCATCTGTTGTCGCCAGTGACTAATTCTAAACCCGAGTTGATTCTAGAGTTATATGCTGATGAAATTATCTTCTGAGTACATATAAAGGAATAAAGCGTTTTCTATCCTGTTCTACGTGCGCATCTGAAGAATTGATTGTGAGTTAAGATGCCAAAAACGCATGCAGTCTCGAACATAGTGCAAAGCTGTCTCAAAGAGGCGGTCAAAAACGATTATCGCCCGCAGCACGGGTCCAGAACCCCACCAAACCCTTTTTGAGAGTGAATCTGCGCACACGATGCTTATGTGCCTAAACAATCATTTTCCTACTATCCTTAAATAATTGGAATCGAAAGAAACCATTAAAGAGACTGATAATTCTGAATCAATATACAAAAGCCATACTCGTGGTTGGCATCCTCGTAGCCGTTCTCTTTATTGCATTGCTCGCAAATCATCTGCAAAACGAAATCAGCCCAACCCCTCAACCAACTACGACAGTGCCCTCTGCAAGTCCATCTTCAACACCTTCGTTGCCTACTCCAACGACGCCAACAACTTCGCCACCTACTGCTCCACCATCAGCTTCTCCTTCCGAGAGCATCTCTCTCTCCCCAAGTTCATCACCAACGCCATCATTTATTTCCCCGACCATAACTATTCCAAGTTTTCCAGTTCAGACTTCTCCACCCATAATGCTGTATCCGGGGGAGGTCAGAGAGTATAACGGTACGAACCTTTCCTCTATCGGCAACGTCTTTGAAAACGCAATTGCAGGAATACAATTCATGGACAAATCAAACTACACGCTCTCGGTATCCGGTTTAGTCGACAAACCCCTTCAGTTATCCTATGACGATGTAGTTGGAAAACATCAAATCTACCAGAAGATTGTCACCATCCACTGCGTGGAGGGATGGAGTGCAACTATACTATGGGAAGGTGTTTTGGTGAGGGACTTAATTCAGGATGCAGGAGCTGACCCCAACGCTAGCACGATTATTTTCCGTGCGACAGATGGATACTCAACTGCACTCCCCAGAGACTACGTCATAAACAACAACATAATGTTGGCTTACAAAATGAACAACTTGACGATCCCGCCTGAAAGAGGCTTCCCCTTTGAGCTTGTAGCTGAAAGCAGGTACGGCTACAAATGGATAAAATGGCTAAATGGCATTGAGTTATCGAACAATACTAACTATTTGGGGTATTGGGAAAGTAGAGGCTATTCAAACGACGCAAATGTTCAATAGAATTTCCTAGCAACCCAGTTGAAGTTGTAGGCTGAGCATAGTTGCAGGATTGGCTACTAATTCAGAGCCCAGCAAACTTCTACTAGCCGAACTCCTGGATAAATGCTGTAGCTGCAATTGTTTTTTCGCGCCTTCCTCTTTGTCAATATTTTAAAAACTGCATTCCCGGAAACTTGTTCTAAAATAGGATACGAATCAGGCTGAAACTGCGGGCGCAACTCCATTGTAGCCTGAATTGTCAGTGGAAGCAACACTTAGACTTTCTTAAATACAACTAGTGCTGATAGCTGAGGAATCAGAAAGAAATCTGGAGAACAAAAAATGAAACTCAAAATAAACAAAAACAAACATGCCATCGCTGCATTAATAGTGCTTACTTTTGCAGTCACAGCAATTGCTTTGCCTGCCGCTAACGGACATTATCCGCCATGGAATATTCCCACATATGCCTTCCTCAACGTTACACCTAACCCCGTAGGCGTCGGTCAAGCCGTCCAGGTTACGTTCTGGCTGGACAAGGTCCCGCCAACAGCTAACACGATTTGGGGTGACCGATGGGAACTTTCGGTGAAAGTCACAAAACCCGACGGAACCATTCAAAGCTTCGGACCATATAAAACCGATGACGTCGGCGGAACTTACATGATATACACGCCTGACGCAATCGGAACATACTATTTCCAAATGAGCTTCCCTGGGCAAACAATAGTCGGAGCCAACCCACCCCCATTCGGAACTACCACAGGAGCTGCTTCCATCAACGACACCTTCCTTCCTAGCACAAGTCAGAAAGTGCCACTTACCGTACAGCAGGAGCCAATAAAGGGTTGGCCAGCAACTCCGCTTCCAACTGACTATTGGACTCGACCGATTAGCCTGTTGAATCCTGAATGGCAATCGATTGCAGGAGACTGGCTCATGAGCGGCTACGATGCTTACGGTAACAGATATAACCCATTCACCACGGCGCCAGAGAGTAGTCACGTAGTATGGACTTACCCGGTAGCGTTCGGAGGCGTAGCAGGCGGTAATTTCAGCGATGTCAACTACTACACCGGATTGACCTACGAATCAAAATTTAACTCGCCGCTAATCATGTACGGACGACTCTTCTTCAACAAGCCACTAAGTACCTCTGCTGGTTCCGGAGGAGCAGTTTGCATAGATTTACGCACCGGAAAAGAACTCTGGTGGCAAAACAATACTAGGATATCTCTCGGGCAGAGTTTGACTACGCTTCGCCTAACCAATTCGGAGAAATTCCATATCTATGGCAAACTGGTTCCACATATAACTGCTTTGATCCTTACACTGGTCAGTGGATATTCGCCCTGGAAAACGCGTCTTCAGGCACAACGACCTTCGGACCTAACGGAGAACTCTTAGTTTACATACTGAACGGAGCTAACAGCTGGCTGGCGTTGTGGAATTCCACTAAAGCCATCATGTACTACCAGGAACCCGGAGTCTTACCGGGCGGTAACGTATGGCAGTGGAGACCATTCATGCAAACACGGATGGACTGGAAGAAAGGACTTATGTGGAACGTAACAACACCAACATACAAAGACCCAGCTGCTCAATCGATAAGTAAGGTAACTTCTGACGTAATTCTTGCCGTTGCAAGTGCTGGTATTAGTGCATCACAGAACTGGCAAATGGAAATAGGCTATAGCGCAAAAGACGGACACCAACTGTGGGCAGTAAACAGGACAACCCCTCTGGGAGCAACAACTTGGGGATTAATGGGACCCGCAGCTGGCGATGTCTATACCGAATTCTATCAAAGCACGACGGAATGGTACGGCTTCAGCATGTCAACAGGTCAAAAACTGTGGGGTCCAACTGAACCCTACACGCGAGCATTCGGAATGTATTCCTGGCAAGCAAGCATAGCCTACAACATGCTTTTGGCGATAGACTTCGGCGGATATCTACACGCCTTCAACCTGCAAACAGGAAAGAAAGTATGGGATTGGTTCGCAGGAAACAGCGGAATCGAAACAGCCTACGGCGCATGGCCGCTTAACAATCCTCCACCAGTTAGTGCAGACGGAAAAATCTATGTCACAGCAGGGCACGGCTACAATCCGCCACTGTTCAAGGGAGCAAGGATGTACTGCATAAACGCTACAGACGGCACTCTAATATGGAGCCTGCTGGGCTTCCACACATACAACTCAGTCCTAGTTGCAGACGGCTACCTTACCGCGTACAACTCCTATGATGCGCAGATTTACTGTTACGGCAAAGGCAAGACCGCCACGACAATCGCAGTGGCACCAGAAGTCTCGGGTCGCGGATCAAGCGTACTGATAAAGGGCACCGTTACTGACCAATCGCCAGGTGCGATGAACACTCCAGCCATATCTGACGGAAGCATGACACAGTGGATGGAATACATCTATGAGCAGCAACCTAAGCCGAACAATGCAACAGGAGTTAAAGTGCACTTGACAGCCATCGACCCTAACAACAACTTCCAAGACATCGGCACCCCCACGAGTGATGAAACTGGATTGTACAGCATTATGTGGACGCCGCCGGTACCAGGGAAATACGTGGTAACTGCAAGTTTCGAAGGCAGCAAATCCTACTACCCGTCATCCGCAAGAACAGCATTCGGAGTGTTAGAAACAACCGCGGCAGCACCAGCAGTCACGCCTACACCAACGGCCAGCCAACCAGCAACACCAGTCACTCCAACGCCAGTTCAGCCTATTTCGCCTTCGCCATCGCCCAGTGAAGCAGTTACTCCGCCAACCAGTGCGGAGCCAACGACCACATACATCGCCATAGGCGTTGCAGTCATCGTAATAGTCGTAGCCGCAGCGGCGCTCGTGCTAAGAAGACGCAAATAGAAACCTTAACGAACACATAATCTCCCATTCCCTTTTTTGTTTGGGGTGACAATTCGGAAACAGACTGAGGATCTGAGTGGCTTCTGGCGGGCAATCATGTTTTACTCGTTGGGTTTCAAAATCTCTCCTGAAGGGCTTGTCAAATCCAGAGTCCCAGCAAAACCTCTCCCGGATAGACTCTGAAAAATTGATTAGTCACCATCTGGCGTATTTCACATTCTGTTTAGCCAATATTCAAAAAGAGTACTTACACAGAATTGTTCCTACGCAAGAACCCTAATTGAGAAACGAATACCTGCGAGCTACTTCATGTTAGCCTGAATGTCAGTGGAAGTAACACTTGGACTTTGTTAAATACAAGAAGCAACATACAGCTAAGTTAGAAATAAATAAGGAGATGAGAAAAACGAATAAATTTAACGAGAAAGAAAATAAAAATCGCCGAAAACAGGCTTTCACTGCAATTGCTTTGACTCTGATGCTATCAGCTGCCATATTATGTGCAATCCCGTTAACGACTGCACATGTACCCGCTTGGACTGTTCCTACTTGGACCTATGCATCTGTTTCACCTCCCATAATAGGTGTCAACCAGAAAGCGTTAATTGTCTTCTGGAGCAACTGGGTGCCGCCAACAGTACCCGAAGATAGTACATATGGCGACAGATGGAAATTCAATATAGATGTAACAAGACCCGATGGCACAAAAACAACGCTGGGACCATACGCTTCCGATCCAGTGGGAGGAGCGTACGCCGAGTTCACCCCTACCCAAACGGGCACATACACTTTTGTTGCCAAATTTCCTGACCAAATCTTGACAGGACTACCAACTGCAACAGGAATTCCTTCCAACAATGCATACGTCAACGACACCTTTGCAGCAAGCGCAAGCAACCCCGTAACACTCAAGGTGCAAGCCGAGCAAATAATGGGCTGGCAAGAGGCTCCTCTTCCAACACAATACTGGACGCGACCAGTAAACGCTATGAACAGAGACTGGTGGCAGTTAACAGGAAACTGGCTCGCAGGCGCCGCTCAACAATACGGTCCCACAACCGGTTACGGTTACGGACCAGCACCGGAAAGCGCCCACATAATGTGGACTAAACCGTACTATGCAGGAGGTATAATGGACTACCGGACAGGCGATATAGGCTACCACACGTACCACTACCAAGGTCTTGAATTTGCCCCGCCGATAATCTTAGATGGCAAACTGTACTACGAATATCGCACAAATGCACACCAATACATGGGCTACCTCTGCGTTGACCTATACACGGGCGAAACACTATACTTTGAGAATTCGACAACCCCCTCATTTGCGCAAATATACAACTACGAGTCACGAAACCAACACGGAGGCTTTCCGTATCTGTGGAGAACATCTGGCGTTGTCACCCCACCAAACACAACAAGCACAACAACATGGGAAATGATTGACGGATTCACAGGACAAGCAATAACTCAAATCGCTAACGTCTCCTCCGGCGGCACAGCAGTTTACGGCAAAGACGGAAGCATACTAAGATACAGCATCTCAGGCACAGGCGCAAATAAAAGATTGCTCGTATGGAACTCGTCCCAAATTCCAACTCTACTTGGAGGAACATCCGGAACCAACTTCTATACCTGGCGACCTGCAGTTTATGGAGGTAGTAGACAATCCGACCGAGGCCAATATCCAATGTTTGTACATGATGGACGGAACGGTTTTTCACTGAATGTTTCAATACCTGACGTTCAGGGCACAATAATGGCAGTTCGCCAAGACCTATACGTTATCGGCGGGACCGGCGGAAAGAACAACGGAACATATGTCTTGAAAGGGAACCTCTGGGCTCTAAACCTAGACCGAGCTAAAGGAGCAATGGGCTCATTGCTATGGAACATTACATTCACTCCACCACAAACAAACGACGCTTTAGTTGCTGGGGCCGCCACAACTTCAGGGGGGGTAGCCATAGGCACTGTAGACCCAGAAGATGGCGTATTCCTATTCGAAAACCGAGGGACACTAGAGAGGTGGGGCTACAGCCTCCAAACAGGACTGCCACTATGGGGTCCAACACCACCCGAACCAGACCTAAACTATTACGGAATGACGGACTACATCTACGAAGGCAAACTCCTCACGTGCGGCTACGCCGGTGTCCTAATCGCTTTGAACGTAACGACAGGAAAACAACTGTGGAACTTCACTGCCACAACCGAAGGCTTTGAGTCCCCCTATGGCAACTACCCCATGAGCATCGGTGCAATCGCTGACGGCAAAATCTACATAGGTACCGGCGAACACTCGCCAACCCAGCCCATATACCGCGGCTCAGTTCTGCAATGCATAGACGCATCAAACGGCGCATTACTATGGAACTTTCCAGTTTACGGAGTCTCAATGCCCTCCGGAAACGCAGGCTACAACTTTGCAATTGCCGACGGATATCTCGTAGCCCTAAACGCTTACGACAACCAATTGTACTGCTTTGGAAAAGGACCAAGCGCCACAACAGTGTCAGCCCCACAGACAGTCATACCTCAAGGATCAAGCGTAATGATAACAGGCACAGTGACTGATCAGACACCCTCATCTGAAGCGAAAGATAAGCCAGCAATATCCGACGCCGATCAAAGTGCATGGATGAAATACCTGTACGCGCAGCAGCCAATGCCCAAAAATGCAAAAGGCGTAGAAGTGTCACTGGATACCTACGATCCAAACGGCAACTATGTACACATAGCCACAGTCACAAGCGACGTAAGCGGCATGTTCAAGAAAATGTGGACACCGGAAGTTCCAGGCGAATACACAGTTATAGCCACATTTGCAGGAACCAATTCCTACTACGGATCAAGCGCAGAAACCGCGGTGGGCGTGTCAAAACCAGTTTCACCTGTCGTGACTCCAACACCAACAGCCACCCAGCCACCCGTAACCCCTGTCAGTCCAACTCCAATTCAAACGCCCATTTCGCCTTCGCCGACTCAAGCAGTAACTCCGCCGACCAGCGCAGAGCCAACAACCACGTACATCGCAATTGGTGTAGCCGTTGTCGTGATAGTAGCAGTCGCAGCGGCCCTTATGCTCAGAAGACGCAAGTAAAAACACAACAAACACAAAAACTTCCCTTTTCCCTTTTTTGTTTGGGAACAGTCAATTCAGGAAGCCTGAAAATAGGCTGAATGGCTCTGGTGACAATTACAGCGTTGCTAGCTGGGTTTCATGCTCTCTTCTATGGGTTTCTCAGGTTTTGCTTCTCTGTTTTTCTTTCCAGTTGTGATTTAATCTTCAGTTTTTGCCTAAAGCCTAATAAGCATTCTATGGTGAAAAGTGCGTCTGGGAGAACCAACAGTGAGTTCTAGCTGGAAACAGGGAAAAATAGCTGATGTACTGTTCGGAGTAGTGGTTCCAGGCTTAGTCGCCCTACTAATTGTCGCAGTTGCGTTGTTGTCTACGCCGGAGCTAATAGGACTCAAGTACCCGCTGTTAGAAGCAATCGTCATCGTAGGCGTCCCCATGCTCATCGGGATGATTTGGAATCAATGGGCCGGCGGCGCTTCAGGTTTTTTGTTAGGCAGCCTTTACGCGCTATACTTCTCAGATCAACTCTACGCCGCTCAAGCCTCATCCGACATAAGCCTGCTGGGCAACCTCGTCAGCGCCATGCTCATAGGCTATGTCGCTGGCGCATTAGGCAAACGTTCAGACAACTACCGGCGAATGCTAGTTGCCGGCGTCACCGCAGGCGTAATGGGAGCATTGCTGGTTGTGCTGGTTAGCCAGTTTTCACCCATTCTAGGCGCAAGCGCAGAGAGTGCTGCACTCATATTCTTACCACGAATTCTTGCAGGGGTAATCGTGCCGTTCGTAGCAAGAGTATTTTTGAGGCATGAAGCAACCAGAAACAAGATGCAATAGACTTGAATTTTCAAAGGCAAGCATATTAGATTCGTGGTTGTGTGTCTAGTTCCTTTGAGAAGATAAGGCACCCGTATCCTAAGTTTGAATGCATTGCTTTTTTGTTCTGAAGCCGATATTGCCTTGCTGCAAATAATTTAACATTTGCTTCGAATATGTTCTCTTTTCTAGCCCTATTCAATCTACATCTGGGTTGGTGGGTCAACTATTTCCTCTGCAGCATCATTGAGTTTAAGCCAAAAGGGTTTCTTTCCAGGAGGAACCAAGACTACAAGACTACCCTGATGAGCCCAATCGGGGTTTTTCATCTTCCCGTTCTCATCCATTGATTCGTAGCTTCCGTCGGTGGTTGCCATTTCAGTGCCGTTTTCTTCTAGAGAAATTACTGCTGATTGATGAGGAAAGAGGCTGCGGTTAAGAGTACGATTGCCTACCTTCAGTCTGCTGGTCTCTTGTTTTGTGGAAATTATAGCTTTTTTCGGCTTCATTTTTTCGTAAATATCCAATGGTGCACTGTGCATGCTCCCATGGTGAGCTACCTTGACCACTGAACACTCAAGATAGTTGATTATTTTTCTTACCAACGGCTGATGACTCACGGTTTTCTCAAGTCTTGGGTACTCTTGGCATACGTGCGACCAACTGTCGAATTCCGCGTCGCCGGCCAAAATCACCACGGCGGGGCTGGCTTCCCGTTCATCTTCCGCTGTTTGGTCTTCTCCAAATTCCTTTGATTTAATCATCAATACTGGTTGATCGTGGTGTTCAAACCGTAACACTATGGAAGCATTGTTAATGTCCACGCCATAGGTTGCATATCGATTTCTAAGGGCTACTGAAGGCGCGAGTGCAGTCACTTGTACATTTCCAAAGTACATTTCCATCCCTGAAGATATGCGAATCATCTGTATCTTTTCCGAGCTTAATGTCTCCAAAATGCTTAGGTATGTGCTTGAGCTGTGCCGGAACCCGCTGTCCCAGAATTCTTCAGGCTGGTATTCTTTATCTTGGAGAAAAGGCAATATTCCGTTAATATGGTCCAAATGTGGATGTGTAGCGCAGATAAACCTTAATTTGGCTCTTCCTGGTCTGACAGACCTCAGCTTCTCTAAGTACAGTCTTGTTTTTTCAAATTTGTAGCAATCCACGAGTCCATACGAGCGCTGGCCTGTTTGGTCGGCGGGAAATTCTACAACAATGCTGTCTCCGAAACCAACATTTAATATGTGAAAGAGCAAGTCTTCATCCCTAACAGCACGGTGCGTTTGTGCATCTACCTCCCAGTCAACAAGTCAGAGTAGAGGCGCTTGACTTTGTCTTTGAACTTGCCCAGATTATCGATGCGGATAAAATTGTTCTTGCCTGGGCTGAATTTGAAGTTTTTAGGCTCGCCTTGATTATCTACAACTTCAAACTCACCTAGCAAGAATACCTGCCCTTCCTCTAGGTCATCCCAGGGTTGAGGCAAGTGAAGCCTACGTTTGTACTGGTTTCTGTGTACCAATACTTCCTTCTTGTCGCCCCAGTTTTCAAAATCGTCGAAAAATTGCCCGTTTTCTTTCTTCAAACGGGCTGTTTCAAAGCGAACAAGATTCTCAGACAGAACCTCATCCGCTGTGACCCTTGTTACTCCTGACGTCACTTCGCACCATCCACTCTCAGCAAAATCATTGCTTGCTCTCTGCACGCGCTTTAGACTTTGGGGCCTTTGTCTCTTCTTTTAGGATTCCCTGAAGGCTTCGAATTCTTTCATGGCAGACCCCCGGCTTCCACTTGCAGATGCCCTTGACGATTTCCTTCAGGTAATGTTCGAGTTCGTCGCTGGTTACGGTGTTAGAGCAGTCTACTTTGTACACGATTTCGCCTTTTACACGGCTTGCGGTAATCGAAACCAAAACATTAGATTCAGGCAAGATTTCAACCTCGTTCCTATTCTTTTCAATCTGAATTTAAGCTTAACTCAAAAGATGAACCACAAAAACAGAACCAGGTTGCAGAAACATGGAGCGCGTATTCTCTTTTGGGTCACCGAAAGGCTAATTGGCTGTTTGGCTCCTAAGTTGAGGTATGGAAAACGTCGAATATCGTGAATGGGTTCCAATGGGCGTAGTAGTCAAAGGTTTAGTCGCGATGATCATTTCGATTGTTGTTATTGTCTCATTTGCGGTTCTACTGTTCAATGGAAAGATTTTGCCTGAGGATTTTTTTGGGATCGCCTTTTCCTGGGCGATTTTGACGTTTATACTTTTTGTGTTCTGGAACTACAGAGGTCTTCGAATCGAAATCAGCGGCGAAAAGCTCACTGTGGTTTATGGGCTTTTCAACAAGCAATCCTTCTTGCTTAAGGAAATCATCTCCTGCCAAACTACCAAATCTTTCGGAAGATACCTTGGGATCGGCGTAAGATACGGCATTGACGGTTCATTCGCCTATACGACTTCGTTTGGTCCCGCTGTTGAGGTTGTTCCCAAAGCAGGGAGAACGTTCGTTTTCTCCTCGAACAATCCTGACAAAATATGTGGAATAATTAGAAATGGAATCCCGCCTGACAGTTGAGGTAACTGTTGACCAAGCGAAGCTTCACAATCCGTTCGCGTTGCTCAAAGCAATTTCTGGGGGAGTTTAGTTCTTTTGTCTAATCACATTTAGAATATGTGCACATCCAGAATAGTTGATACGGCCTTTGAGTCGTTATCTGTCTTCGAGGGTTGCTGTGCAATTTGGACTGGGATACATGCATGGGATGCACGCGATCCTGGGTTCAAATCCCAGCGGCCCCACCACGATAATATAGGCCCCCATTTAAATAGGGTCTACTTACGCTTCCTAAAGACTTTTACTTCGTTGAAATCACAGACATATTCGAAGCCTGCTTCAACGAGTTTCTGGGCGTCCTGGACTGTTGCGGCTGTGGCTTGCATTGAGATGGTTGCGGTCATGGCGAAATACAGCCCTTCCGCAGAGAAAGCAGGGCTCAAGAAAATCGTTGAGCAAAAGCCGCTAGAAAGCATTTTGAGGATTTCTGATTTGCTGGTGCGGCTTGGCTTCAACCTGCAACTCCTAGGCAGCGAACGCTACGTGTTAGCAAAAATCAAGAAGCTGAGCACTGAAGAGGTCAAGCAGATCAAGAAAGCCTTTGTCGATAATAAGCATCCGCGTTTCAAGAAGGAATTCGCAGTCAGCAGGCATCAGCCTTTCGGCAAAACTTCAGACTACATGAAGTGTATTGACAAAGTGAATTCTGAGAAAATGGCGCAGCTCATCAAGCTTGTTGGAATTCTTTTGCAGACAAAAACCTACCTGTTCGGGAGCAACTAGTAAATTCTGCTGCAAAACACAGTTAATTAACTTGTTAAAGAATCCTTCTTAACCATGGAACGCCAGTAGGAGAGAAGCTCGCTCCTGCTTGCCTGCAAGGCCAAAGCTTGTTCCCTCCTAGCCTCAATCAAGCCATCCAAGACTTCCTCCAGAGATACTGCTGAAAAATTAGCCGGATGCTCAAGCGTAGCTGTTACTATGCCTTTCCTCCGCAGGCGATTTAGGCTTCTATAGAGCTGCTGCTTGTACAGGTTCAATGCTTCAGCTATGTTTCTTCCCGTTTGAGAGCCTTCCTTGGCGAGAAGAAGATAGATCTCAGCATCGACATCTGTCAGACCTAGACCCGCAAGTATTTTCGCTAGTAGCTTGTGTTTCAGACCCGCTCCTTCCTCAGGCAAATGTAGTTTGTCTAAAACAAAAAATGGAGAGAGTAAGATGCAGGTTCTTTCGCTAGCCTTATGGTGGAACGAATTTGTACAGGCTGCTTGCTATGACGGCGCAATCGTCAATCGGCTTTGCATTATAACCCCATTCTGGGCAGGTAAACGCTCCGTTTCCGCCAAATGCAAGTTCGTATTTATATAATGTCCATCCTGAGGCACGAGGCCAACCAGTGAAGGGGTGTACTTCTTCGTTGTACTCCAAGCAGCCAGCTATTTTTAATGTCAAACTGAAAGCAGGCAGAGTGAAGTATACAACCTTTGGAATCCCTGCTTTTAGTGTTTGCGCAGTCTTCAACACAATTGATATTCTGTTGCCGTGTCTTGTCACCACAACGTCATTTGGCAGTAACTTGATGTTCTGTGGGTCTTCAGGAGGCAAACCAGTATTTAGTTGATGCCGCCAAACCTTGCTGTCTGCATCGATACTAGTGCAAAGCAATGCCCATGGCACCCATGCGCCGCCCAATCCTGGGCAGTGGAACACGATCTCGATTTCATCCCCGGCATAAGCATTTGACCAAACAATGTCCTTAGCCATGATCATCATCTTGTCGGCTTTCCAAGGCTCAACATTGAGAGGGAAATCGTCTGGCAGGTCAATTTCGCCACTATCTCCGCCAAAGAAGACGAACCGTTTTACGTTTTCAGATCCGAGAGAGCTATAGGCGAAGGCGGGGGCAATTGCGCTGGAGACAATAATTGCAGCAAGCACAAAAAATGTTACCAGGACTCTCCTTTTCATTGTTTTCACCTCCTTTCTGAATTGACTGTCATTTTCTTGCTTTCCATCGAAATACAGTTAAGGCTGCATTGTGTATATTAAATGGGTCTAGTCTCCAAGGTGAGTGACCACTTCCGCTGGAACGGGACATGAATGAGCGAAGAGAAGCTAAGAAACGTTCTCAGGAGTTTTGGAGCTACAGAAAAAGAAGCGGAGACATACATATTCCTTGCGAAACACGGCATCCTGAAAGGCGGAGAAATAGCCAAACGAACAAAAACTCACAAAGGATTGACCTACCGCATCTTGGGAAATCTGCAGAGGAAAGGCTTGGTCGAAGCGACCCTCGAAGCTCCAGCCCGATTTGCTGCAGTTCCTTTTGAGGCAGTCCTTGATTTAAACATAAAGATCAGACAGGAAGAAACCGCCCGAATAGAAGCTCAAAAGATAGATTTACTGAGACTATTGGAAGAATATTAGCAAGACCGCACCTGAACAAGCTCTGGAGAGATTTGCCGTCATTGAGGGAAGCCACAAGATTTACCCCAAGATTTGCCAGATGACGAAGGAAACCAAAAACCATTTGTCAGCAGTGTCGACGGTTTCACTACTCTTGCGAGCAGAACGCTTCGGTCTCTTCGAAACCATTCTAGCTCATCCTCCAAGAAGGGAGATTCAATTTAGATTCCTAACCGACCTGTCTCTCCAAAATTTGAGGGTGGTGAAAAATTTCCTCAAGAATGCTCCTAAAGCCAAATTCAATCTCAAGGCCAGAAACCCCCAGTTAGGTTTGCAGCTACGCCTCGCATGGTTATCAGAGACACTGAGGAAATCATATTTTTCATCACTCCGGGGCAGGACACGTATTCAGTAGGACAAGATGAAGTGTGCCTCTGGACAAACAGCAAAGAGCTGGTACATGCGTTCACTGCTGTATTTGACGACCTCTGGCAGAACTCAACAGACATTGGAGAAAAAATTCTTGAACTAGAAACCGGCAAGCCAGCACCGAAAACCTGCGTTATCAAAGACGCAACAACTGCCAGAAGGACCTATGAACAAACTCTCCGTTTGGCTAGGGAAGAAATATTGACGTTGACATCTGCCAAAGGTCTCATGGAACAATCAGAAAAAGCGGCATTGATTAGGGAGTGGGCCAATAGAGGAGTCGCAGTCAAGATAATGGCACCCATAACAAGCGAGAACCTAGACGCAGCGCTGCAACTATCAAGATACTGTGCCGTGCGACATGCTTCAGCCAGCCACCTAGGAACCACAATCATTGACGGGCAGCATCTCTTCCAATTCAAGACATCCTTAGCCCATGAGAAAAAACCTGCATCGCCACATTTTGAGGACACCTTCTACACGAGCGATCGGGGTTATGTGGAGAAAACCAGAAACCTGTTGGACAACATCTGGATAAATGCTCCCGTTCCGTCAAAGGCCACACTGGAGGACATCCTTGGTTCGAAACCGGTCGTTCCCTCGATTACCCAGGAAAGTGCTGGTGTCGAAATAGTCAGGAAAGAACAATGGTACGGTGCGGTCGATGTCACGGTAGGCAAGAAGCCGCTAGGCAGTGAAAAAGAGTTGCTAAACAGGGCAAGTGAGTATCAGAAAGACTCTTCCAGAGTCGTAGCAATCGGCTCTACAGGTCAGGCTATTATTCGTCCTCCGGCTCATCAGTGTCTGCCTAACATGATGATTGATTGTTGGCATGCTAGAAAAGAATCCACTTTTGGAGAAGGGAATACACTGATTGTTTCGCTATGGCTTAAGACCACAAAAGGCTACACCTTTGTACCTGTGGCGGTTGTCGAAACCAGCACAGACTTAAAAATCTTGGATTTCGATAGAGCTATTTTTGCGGGCACACCAGCCGGATTAAATGTCATTCATGTTACAAATGAAGACCTTCAAGTGCGCAGACAGGGGGAAGGCTCGTTCGCTGGTTGGACAATCCAAATACCACTTCACCCATTGCCGTCTTGCCTCCCTCCTTCCTGCTTACTGTTTGAGAAGATTGGTGAAGAAAGAACTCAGAAATACAGTACACCGTTGCCTTCTGGCTATTTGGGCACTTGCGAATACACTGGCTTCGACGCCTTCGTCACTTTCATGAGCCCAACTTGGAAGTATGCAGGACCAGCAACCGAAGCTGTTTTTGGAATGAACGTAATACTGACATCGATTGCTCCGCAAAACGCAGAGAAACCGGAATCGTAGATTCTCCATTTCTACCCGTCGATTCTTCTCAATCTGCCTTCTCAAATAATTCATCGCTCCAACTAAGGAAGGTATTGCCTGTTTTGTGGGACGTGTTCTATCTAGATAAAATGGGTGACACTCTCTATATTGGAAGAGAGTGCGATTAGATGGAGCGGGATTGGGAGAAGCTTAGAAAGTGGATTGTTAGGCGACGCTTAGAAGGAATGTGTGTTACTGCAATCTGTACTTAAGCGAAGATAAGCAGGAAAGTATTCTATTTCTGGTGGAACCGGTACCAGGTTGAAGGCTGGAAGGGTCTGAAGGAAAAGCAGCGAGGGCGTCCCCAAGGTCCAGAACTTAACGGTGCTTTGCGCAAGAAAGTTGTAAAGTTGAGGGAAAGGTACGATTGGGGTCCCAACAAGATTTTACTAGTCACCTTAACCACAATGGCTTCATTATAGATTATAATCAGGCGTACCAGATTATCTGTGCAGCTGGTTTGAACCACCCGATAACTGAGCCTAGAAAAAGACGTGGGGAACCAAGCGTTTCCAAAGAGAGCATTGTAATAGTCTTTGGCAGGCTGATTTCAAGTTATGCAGTGACGATAACTGGATGATCAGTTACCAGGATGACCATTCAAGGTTGATAACGGGATCCGTTAAGATTTGATAGACCAACCGGGGAGATAGAATGCTATGCTGCTTCTCGATAGGGCTGTCAAACGGTTTGGTGTTCCAGGTCAGATTCTTACTGATCAGGGGACTCAGTTTAAACCCGCAAGGGGCGGGACTTCAGAGTTTGACAGGCGCTGCCATGAGCTGGGTATTGAGCATATCACTGATAGCGTTCGCAGGCCCACTACTTGCGGAAAGATAGAAGCCTTTCATAAAGCGTACGAGGTTGAGTCTCACCTGTTTAGGGAACACTGGAGTTTCATACGATACTACAACTATACCCGACCCCACGAAGGACTAGGAGCTGATTTAACTTGAGCCGAAATATACCTCAAAGAGAGAGTGTTACCCAATTCTTAGATAGAACACTGTTTTGCGGGACGGTTAATGTTAAATAGCTGAACAATCCAAACTGAAAATGATCCTTGAATGCAGACCAAGTCGATTGCAGCTGTGGCAGTCTTTGCTGCTGTAGCAATAGCGTTGAATCCTGCTTTCTCAAGAATTGCTGTTCCGGCGCCATTCTTTCCCTTTATATCTTACCAAATCTGGGAAATACCGATAGTCACGGCTTTCATGATGATAGGTTCCAGATACGGTGTTGCAGCAGCATTAATTAATGGTCTAGATCCTCTTTGCTTTCTTCCCAGGTGTTGTATCTCTAGGCCATGCTTTGGCATGCCTTAGCATGCTGCTGGGAGTTTACGTCGCCTTAAGACTTGTTACCCGCAAGAATGCGGCAGAAAGAAAGCCGCTATGCGTCGAAATCGATCTTGTCTTACGTTGCGCTTGGGATTGTCTTCCGCATTCTTATTATGGCTGTCCTCGATTATGCGGTGCTTCTCAGGCCAATTGCAGGGGTCAGCGTCGATGAAGCAGCTGTTATAGCCATGATTCCTTTAATAGCGCTGTTCAATCTGACGCAACCACTCTACACTATCCCTGTTGGTACCTTCATAGCGAAAACAATTGGCAAGAGACTTAGAACAGGTGATAAGTAACCATCAAGGAAGAACTGAACATCATTGACCGCAGCTGGTCAGTTTGGACTCATAGGATTAACCTTCAGCACCTGATATTCCCATTCTCAATTAGAAAGAAGGGGATCGCAGAAGGCGTCGCCGCGTTCTCGCCAATTGACCAACTCGATTCCCGTCCCAACTCCACGGCATAAAACCACAACCCATAGGGGAAAAATTGGCGAAATTCGCTTCTATCTTGAGCAACAAAGAAGCTTGCGCGTTGTCATCTTTTTGAAAATCTGTATCCGCAGTCTCGGCAATAGTAGCGTTGTATAACTCCAGTTGGAGTATGACGTCTTGAGGCTTTATACGTTCTGAAACCTTCAAATTCAGGACACTTAATGGCTCAAGGCAGCGTGCAAAAACTCGTCCGGCATTCTTTGCTGACAAACTGGGAAATATCTCGCTATCTAGGCCGTTTTCATATGCCTCCAGCCAAGCCTGTTTGCTGAGACAAAAAAAAGGGAAGATTGCTGCGTAGAAAACTGCAGAGTGGCGATTAATCGCCATTGAGGGTTGGGAGCAAATCCCAGCGGCCCAACCACGATATCAGCGGCCCTACACGGGTGCGCCTACCCAGATTGTTTCGGGCAAGTTCTTGAAGTGTTCATCGCCAGTGACGATTTTCGACCCTAATGACCTGCCTGTTCCCAGCACTATGGCGTCAAACAGGCTTGGAGTGTTCAGCCTTGACTTCTTTGCGGTGGCTGTCAGCTCCGAATAGCATTTTGCAGCCTCCAAGGAAGTTCCGACATCCAAATGGGCGATGTTGGATGCTGAGGCAACAGCCTGCAACCTTGCTTCAACTGTCTTTTCGTCAGCTCCCTCTCGGATATACTTGCGGGCAATCTCCGCTAGGACGGTTCCGGGCGTGTAGATTTCGTCAGCGTTTTCCAAGAGCTCTTTGACTCTGCGCCCTTTTTCGCTGCCTATGAAAAACTCTATCCAGGCGTAGGCGTCAATCACGATCTTCGCCGCGGTCTCCCTCCGAGAACGGTTTGATTTTTCCATGGTCCAGACTGAACGCCTTTTCTATGACTGACTTTCGTTGCTTTTTGACGAGAGACTGTATTGTCTCGTCTAAGCTTTCAGCGTTAAGCTTGGCTCGCAGATGTTCAAGCGCTTCGGCGGTTTTCTTTGAAACCCTGATGGTTGTTGTTTCACTCAAGCTGGTTCACCAACAGAATATATTAGTATACAAGTTAATAAGCATGCATATATACAAGATAATTAGTCCGCCGATGGTCCCACTGCTGTGACGGTGTTTGGGCAACATTTTGCTTCTCTGAACTCATTCTTATTTTCTCCAGCCAAATTAGGTCTTGGAAGTGAAAAAAGGGGAAAGGTTGCTGCGTAAAAATCAGCAGAATTGGCGATGGCATCACCATGAGGGTGACCTTCAAAATCCAGCGGCCCACCAACCTCATTTCTTCGGCTTTTCGCTAGGATAAGCCAAATTTGTGGATTTTAGAATTGTTTGCGGGTTCCTGATCAAGGCACATTTCTATTTTGAAGCAGGATTTGACAAGCAAATTGAATTCTCTCCATCGTTGTAGCGAGTACAAAGTCCCAGGGCAAATTGCGAAGATATAAGAACAGTTACCAAATAATGAGACATCGGTGATTGGTTCCATGCGCTTGTTCGCAACAGTCAATGAAAGCAGAGGAGGAAACAGCAGCTATGGACACCTACAGTAAACGACTGTTACTTCGCCTCAAGGAATTTGGTTATCAAGGTCGAATCGTATCCGTCCAACACCTTGCTGAATTGAAGGACGAAATAATAGAACGATGCAACGAGGGATTATTCGACGAAGAGTTCTACCGGCTTCGTCTAGCTTTCTTTGATTTCAAAATCCCGGCAACTCTGCCAAACGTCAAATCCATCGTTATAGTTGCCGTGCCTCGCCCACAAGCCCAAGCCACTTTTACATTCGACAGAAAGAAAAAGGCGCTCATCCTACCACCGACCTATGTTGCCTATCAACGAACGACGAATCGCGTTGCAGAATTCTTAGCCGAAATCTTCAGGGGAAAAGGCTACAGAATAGCTGGAACTGCACTGCCGCTAAAACTGCTGGCAGTTCGAAGTGGACTAGCCGAGTATGGAATGAATAACATCACATATGTTTCTGGCATGGGAAGCTTCCTTCAGCTCGTAGCATTCTACTCAGACCTGCCCTGTGCAGACGATGAATGGCGAAAGCCACAAATGATGAAACTCTGCGAGAGATGTCAATCCTGCCAGCGAGCTTGCCCAACCAGTGCAATCTCATCGGATCGATTTCTGCTCCACGCCGAGCGTTGCATTTCGTATCACAATGAGAGAAAAGGACAGGTTCCGTTCCCATCTTGGATTGACCCGTCGTGGCACAATTGCCTTTACGGATGTTTCCACTGCCAAAGAGTTTGCCCCGTAGACAAACCCTTCTTGAACTGGGTTGTGGAAAAAGAGGAATTCTCACAAGACGAAACCGAACTGCTTCTCAAAGGAAAATTCCTTAATCGACTACCCGATTTGACCTTGGAAAAACTGAGGAATCTTGACTTGGCTGATGCCGATTCTCTGGACAATCTGCCACGAAATCTGGTTGTCTTTTTGGGGCCAACGAGCACAGTTGTTGCTTGGCAACCAAATCCTATTTGATAGTGCACATATTGCAGTTTAGCCTTCTCAAGATACAGTTTGTTTTTCTTAAAAATGAGGAGTAAAGCGGGTGATATTTCCACTGCGGGCCAAGCTAAAAACCTACCGACAAGGATTTATGAGCAAAACAAAAATATTCAGGCTTGTCGTCAGAAGTAATTGTATCTTGGGTGCAGTTTGTGGTAACACTAGCTGATGGAACGGCGATTCTTTCCGCTTTGGCGGGTATTGCAGCGGCAATATTCGTTATCATTGAGCTTAGACACATGGACAAGCATAAAGACTTGGAAATTTCAATGAAGCTGTTTGAATGGGCAGAGACAGATAGGCTTCGTAAAGCTTTTAGATGGGTTGAAAAAGATTTTCATTTTGAAAATATAGACAAGTATAAGGCTGAAGTTGAAGAGGACTTTGAGGTAAGCGATTATCCGTACCAAGTTGAAGCCTTCTTCGAGGAAGTTGGCTTTTTGGTCAACAAAAGCTTGGTCGATATTGACGTAATCGTTGATCGCCTCGGCTCCTATATAATTTCAAACTGGAAGAAACTGCAACCTTGGATAACCGCTAATAGGAAAGAAAGGAACGACAGGACATTTGGTGAACACTTTGAGGAACTCTACAAAAAAACTCTGGCGTACATGAAAAAAGGATGAGACTTGATTTGATTGTTATTTGAACCGTTGTATACTGCCTGAAGCCTGCTCTTTTTTGTGGTCCCAAAGAAAAATTGGTCAGATGGATTAAAATCTATAATCCTTTTGGAGATGACAGAACTTAAGCCAAAAACCAGCCAAATAATAATTTGACAGGAATTACGGATTGATGAATGATTGTAGAAATCGATTCCACGGAAATGAAGTATGTTAATCAATTGGGATTCTGGGCTGCAATTGTTACGACCCTGCTATTGGTAGTAGCTGGGATTACTGCCACAGCCTATATTTCAACCCTTTCCAAACATAAGACCGTCCATTGATGTTTTGGTTGGCTATTTCAAGAGGTCGGAACAAGTCAATAATCGGAGAGTAGTAGCAAGTCCTTCCGTGCCTCCATTAGGTCGGATCATGGCTTGTCGATTGTTCAGAGGTTCATCTGTTTCGATTCTTGTTCCCATCAGGGCGGGAATAGAGAATTCGCGTGAAACAATCGCCAAATGGGATAGTATTCCGCCAGTTTTGCAGACAACACCCGCAAGTTTTGAGAGAATCGGTCCCAGAGTGGTTGTTCCCGCGTCTTCAACAACGACTATTTTCCCGTAAGCGCCTTCCTTCCAGAGACCAATCACATCTTGGATCGATGTGACTACTCGAAGCTCACCCTTAGCAGAAATGTTCATGGTTATCTGCCCGCTGCCCACGACCTTCAACTAACCTCATCCTCCTCCAAAGGAAACAGGTTCCTATCGGCCAAGGTTGAATATTAGATTTGCTGGATACCTCAAGATGCCAAATCTTATCTACAGTTAACAACAATATCGTTTGCGGGAGATTGGAATAACGAAAATTGCAGAGATTAACGAGTCTATAACTCATCTATCCCGTGTTTTCGCCAATATCGTCCTCGAAAGGAGCCTGCTTGAGTCAAAACTGTTTCCAGTTAACGCCTACATAAGCCTTGGATTCTACCAGACCTACAGCGAACTTTTTAAGTAATGAAACAGGTTTGGGGGAAAATTTCGCCGGAAGAAATGGCCGAGAGAAACAGAGGTCTACTGTCCCCTATTCAAGCACTCTCAATTTCGTATCTGTGGCTTTATTATTCGCTGGCAAGAATGGGCAAAATCTACAACAAATGCAACGGCGACCCTGGCAAAGAACCTTCTGAAAAGAGAGAACAATGGAAATGGATGCTTGAAAAGTGGCACGCCTTGCGACAACATACTTTTCCTCCGGGAAGCCAACCGTTGCGGCTTCCGGCGGAAAAAACATCGGTTTGAAAGATGAGTCGATTGTCTGGGTAAAAATCATCTGCAGCCAGTCTCCCCTGAACAAACAACAAGAGTGAGACGAACCATAGGCTCAATCGACTTGTATTCATTTCATAGATGAATGTGAGGCAAGGGCTAAAATCGTCAATCATGGTCCATACCCTATCGGCAACGGAGAGAACCTTGTGCTGACTGAGTACACAAATCTCTATGATGGGCACGGTAGACTGTGGCTTCCATGGTCAGCCACCGAAACTAGACTGCCTTCCTCAACTTTGGAATCGCGATGACACTGAAGGATGCAAAAGCAAAGTTCAATGACATCGGAACAATGACAGTTAATCCAGGCGACTACTCCAAACTCGTAAAGAGCATTGCCGCCTACAAAAGGAGCGGCGACAAAATAGTCCCCGTAGGACTGGACGAGCTACCCGCATACGCGGAAGCTGCAGACAACGCTCAAGCTGAGCTCTACATGAAATTCGTTCAGATGGAAAGAAAAGACCTCCTCATCTCGGGCGCCACAGCTTACTGGAGATGCTTTGCCAGATACACTGACGCCGCGGAATCACGGAAAAGATATCTTGGAGTTTGTCCCGCCTGTTCTGGATGAATACCTACCGATTTTCATGAAGGCTAATGAGGACCCAGCATTTTCGAGAATCAAGAAGAAGATCATCAAAATGAAAGCTCTTCCGTTTCTTAAAGAAAAAGACCCGATAATGTACCTGATGCCAGAACAGGAAAATCCAGTAAGAGAGACCTGAAAATGTCGAGTGGTCAATGTTGAAAACAGATGATTATCGCCACATCCCTGAAGACAAACTGGAGTGGCGGGAAAGCTACTATTTCAATTTTGTAAGTCGCGATAACAAAACATCAGGATTCACCACGATAGGCATTTTGCCCAACCAGCAAAAAGCGGAATTCATATTAGCCTTCTTCCATGAAGACAAGCAAACTATTTATTTCAAAGAACAAAAAACGCTCACAGACAACCAAGCTAAAGTCTTCTTTCAGACAAAGTCTTAACATACCGTCTCATTGAGCCGATGAAAAAATGGGAAATCAGTTTTACCAACGCGAACTGGATTTGCGAATCCAGTGGAAAGCGCGTTTTCCGCCGTTTTACTTTGGAAAAGGAAGCGAAACCTCCTGGACAGGACACTTCGAACAGTCAGGCAATATTAACGGTGAAGCAAAATTACCCGACGGCAGAAAAATCACTATTGTGGTTACGGTCAACGAGACAAAAGCTGGGGACCCCGAAACTGGCATATAGAAAACTGGTTTGCGCTCCATGCGCAATTTGAAACTTACGCTATCGGCCTAAGAAGAGACATGGTCAGCGGCGTTCCGCATGTCTCTGGAGGAATCACATCACCCAGAAATCAGACGGTAGCTTCTCAAGTAGAAATCGAAACAATTTATGAAAAGGAAATCTCAAAAGCCCCATAGGCGCTTTGACAACCATAAAATTTGTCGATGGAACAGTCAGGACCCTCAAGTCAAGGCTTGATTTCGCCTAAGAGCTTCGTCAAGTTTTCCCGAGATTTCGCGAATGGATCAACCGATCTCTTTGAGGAAATGGCAATTCACGAATGCGCCACCACCGGAGAGAGAGGAACAGGACTTAATAGAATTTCTCTTCACTCGCCCTAAATCTTGGTCCAGCGTCTGAAGAAAAATCTGCGTTCCCACTACTTGAGTCTTATGATACGGTTATGGCCTTTTGAGGACATGCAGCAACGCATTTTCCGCAGTGGGTGCAGAGATCCAGCCAGACGGCAGTTATTTGCCAGAATTGCGGGTCATTGGGGTTCGGTTCTTTGGCACTGAGGTTCTCGTGACGAAGGAAAACAGCTGGGTCACATGTTCTTAGGCATACGCTGCATTCTCGCGGGTCAATGCCGCCTGTTGCGTTTCCGCATTTTGAATAGTCAATTTTGATTTTGGTTTTCTTCATTGCTATTTCCAGTTTCACTCGTTAGTACTTGTTGGCAATTCCTGGAATATCTTCCCTTGGAATCAACTTTAGTGCGCCAAATTTGCAGCGGTCTCGGCAAAGCCCGCAGCCGAAGCATTTGTTCTGGTCAACAATCGTCCTTTTCATAGTGGGCGAATATCTGATGGCCCCGAATTGGCAATCGGAGATGCATGCCTTGCATCCTTGACACAAGTCATGGTCAACATCAGCAACATACTCCGCCTTGTAAACTGCACCTAAACCGAAGTCAGTTCGAAGTCTGAGTCCTCCACATTGGGGGACCTCGCAGGAACAAATAGCGTTTACATAGGGCACTGGTTGGAACCACACTGTCGCAACTCTTCCCTTCTTGTTCTGCTCTTCTAAAGCTGCAACAGCCTCTTCCCTGCCTAGTCTTACCTTGGTTTTTTCTGGAATAAAACGAGGCAATTTCTCGATTACACCCGAAAGGCAACCAAAGTTGATGCAGCACACGTCTTTGACTCCTCTCTGCATCATCCTGCACATGCAGTAGTTCTGAATAATAGGTTCAGCCGCCAGGTTCATCATGATAAGTTTTGCTTCTTCAAGGGGGATTACCTGCCCAAAATGACCATCCGCCCTGACGGGGTTGCGGTTCTTGCTCTCAGAATGAATCATGCTTTCAGCCTTCCAGCGGACTACTCGCCCAATTATGGGCATTTTGAGCTTGTACCCCATCCCTATAGAGGAAAGACCCATTATCTTTCGAATATAGACTGTCTCAAAGTTCCTCCATTGCTCCTCAAGATAGGCATGAAGATTCTCCTCCTCCGCAAGCTCATTGGAGTAGTTCTTTGCGTTAAGGTACCACTTTCCCCCTGCACCGTGTTTCATGCACCATTTGCACATCGAAAATCACTCAAGCAGCAAAGTCATTAAAGCATCAGTTTGGACTGTTGCGGTATATAAGAATTGGGTAGAGTCGAGACAACCTAAATTTGGGGAGGTGTCCGAAGCAAGCTATTTCATTTTTCGCAGGGTTTCGAAACTTCCATAACCGCCAGGTTGACCATCAAGCACAAAATCTCCGAAAGCCTGAGTAAGAATTGAAAGTCTACCCTGGTCATCCGTGAAAGGCATAGGAACTATAGGACCAGATTTTCCTTCCAAGATGTGACTGCGATTCAATGCATCAGTGATTTCTATTTTTGAACGAACCGGATAAATATCGCCACGATATTCTTGGCTAATTACCCTGATAGTTTTAATCGGGATGTTTTTTCCGTTTTCGAACATGAATCCGCCTGATGATATTCTTCCGTCTTCGGAAACTATGGCAGCTGGGTTTATGCAGAGATCTTCTGAAAACCACACCACATAGTAAAGCCAGTTGCCTATTCCTGTCCAGTCTCTGACGCCATGTGTGTGGTCTCTCTGACCAATCGTATCGTGAATGCAAAACGCCTCATTGCCCAATTCTATTTTTCCTTCGACTTTGCCTATTTGTTCCCAATGCGCGTCTCCAGATTTTCTCCCGAGCTCGCGAGATTCAGGCGTCATGTTCTCGCTGTACTCGTAAACACCGTTAATTGGGACCAAAGAGAGATCCATAGTTACGTTCGCGATTTTGTCTATGAGTTCGGGATGCAGCCTGGTCTGAGGGAGGTTTTCCGGGTCTTTTGCAACAACCATATTCCCTTCGACCCTATAGTTCCAACTCCCACTCGTCAATCTTTTATGGGCTGTCGCGCCAGCTCGCAGGTCTGCTTTTCTGCTTTCATCCGTGATTTTTTCTGCGGACGTTAAAAGGGCAGCTGAGCCGTCGGGGAGAAAAAGTATCAAAAAGGCGGTGCCCTCCTGCTTGTTGGGTTTAAAGCCAAGCCGAGTCATTCCTCCCAGGTTGAGTTTCTTGTCATAGAACACAAAATAGTACGATTCGTTCCATTCCCTTTCGGCGTTTGCCTCATGGGTTAGGGGTTCCGGTTGTTTCAGGTTCCAGTTCATTCTACTGTCACCGTTCCCTTGGAGCCGTCTATCGTTACTGTCTGCCCAGTCTTGAATATTCGGCAAGCATTATGAATATTGGTGACCGCTGGAATGCCGTATTCTCTTGAAACCACGGCGCCGTGAGAAAGCAGCCCTCCTGTTTCAGTTATCAAACCCCCGATTTTACGAAACACGGGGGTCCACCCTGGATCTGTGCGGGGAACAACCAGTATGTCCCCAGCGCGAACCCGCCAGATGTCGTCAATGTTATCCAGCACTCTGACCCGCCCTGAAAGGACGCCTCGACTTGCGGGAATTCCCTGCAACATCGTTTCGACGCCCGAGTGAGAATCATCAGATTCTTGGTTTCCCCGCAAAAACTTGGGCGGAGTAACATTTTCGTTTCTCAAGAATTCTTCTTTCCGTTCTCTAAGCGCCTGCTTAATTCGTTCTATTTCGCTGCTATCGCATTTCTGTTTAGAAATTCTTTGAATCTCGTTTTTGCGGAGGAAGAAGATGTCTGATGGCTCGCCCAGAATTCCCATGTTGCTGAAGCTTTCTCCGACTTTAAGGTATATTCTGCGGTTCATGGTTATCCAGCGATCAAGATTGAATCTTTGATTTTCTCGGAAGATTATGTATTTCCTCGCGAAAACAAGCACTGTTGAGAATAGTCTCCATTTGACCCAGCCTAACCGTTGCGACCTGACGCGAGCTGCAACTTCTTGTTCCCACATTATTTTGTGACCAGTTGTCTTTGTCTCTGATTCTCGAGTAATTGTGCTGTCATCTTGCACCATGGATTTCAATATGTTAAGGACAAGTTCGGGCGCTTCGTTCCAGCGAGGATAGTAAGGTTCTCTCGTGAATCCGCGAACCCCATACGTCTTGAAGAAGAAGTCCAACTCAGAAACCAGCTTGACAGCGGCTGCACTTCCATCGACTCTGAGCGCAGCCAGTAGCTCAATGGACGGGGTTTTGAGAACCTTTGACCTCAACCGAGGAGAAGCCATGATAGTGGAAGCTAACCTAAATATCGCCTGATTTGTTTCGCTTGTTTTGTGATTCAGCCCAGATAATAAGGTTGGATAGACTCCTTTAGCCTCTTCTTTTCCTATGAAACGACCAAGGAGGTACTGGGCAATTAGGTTCATTCCAATGTTGTGAACGGGGATCCCATACCGAACGAGGCGAAAATGCCCAATCATCAGTCGATCCAGCTCGCCCGCTAATTCAATGTACCCCGACAAATCTTCGCTCTTGGATAGACTTTGCATTCTAGAGTCGAATTGCTCAAGGAAAGGCTCCAATTCTTTTTTACTCCAGGTTTCGTAGGCGGAGGCTGTCTTTGTAATCGACCCGTTTTTGTCGTAGAGCATGACCCTGATTTCAGCTAGGACTCTCTTTGTAAGACGGAAGGGTTGTTTCTTCATTGTTTCTTTGCCATATTGCCCTGCACCTTCCTGAAAGTAATTCAGTATGTCGTCGTTCCTAAGCATCGGTGGAATTTCATACTCTACTTTTCTCTTGAGAACATCTAGATTGAAGTAAGCGTGACCTCGATACAGAAGCAGCAGCTTATCCGTTTTGTCGCCTGGCTTTGAGTATCCCATTATGCCGTTGAGTTCAACGTTGACTATCTGAGTCAGCTGATCTCCCAGCAACTCAAAAAACAAGGGGGAAACTGAATCGTTCCAGTAGTCGTCAGAATATCCTCTCGTCCACACTGTTCCGTCTTCTAAGATGCCAGAGTCCGTGTTGAAACCTCTCTATGGGTATACCCGATGGCAAATGCTGCTTTACTATCGTTGAGGGAGTTTGCTATTTAAGCTTAAGGTGTTCCTTCGTATCCATACGTAAAGTAGACAACATATCGCGCATGCACCCATAATGTCCGCTGCAATATTGATAAACTGCGATCTTTTGAGAAGATATAACTCAAATTATGCCAGCCACTCTGGATGTGTGCATATTTATAACCGACCAAACAAAAACATGCACTCCCCCAGCTAACATAGTTTTAATCCAACTCAACCCAAAGAGCAATGATGACAGGGCGGTTTAAGGAATAGTGGAAAAAACAGCGAGACAAAACATAGGAACGAGCGCTATGCAGATATTTACGATATTCTAATTGAGTATTTGAAGAATCGAGAGGCGCCAATCTTGACCATTAAAACTTTGGTTTGCGGATGCGTTTATGAAGAAAACGATTGGATGCTTGTGCGAATAAAAGAATGTGAAAGGCATCACAAGAAGCGAACCAGAAAGAGAGAGTACCGACCAAAAGCGGAATGCAACAGAAATGATACCAGAGGCGAATAAGAGTCGCCCACACACAAAAACACAAACGGACAATAACGTGAAAATCAATGGGAGCGTGCGGAAATAAACAAGAGCTCACATTAGATTCTAATTCCCAAACCCCTTACTGTTAGTTATTGTTAGAATGTCCCGAATTTCTCCCTCATTTCTTTTATGCCTTTCTCAGTGGGATACAACCTGGTTCCTCTCCCACCTGAAACTTCTTGACTTAGCCAACCTTGCTTCACGTAATACTCAAGGAACTTTGCACCATACTAGTATTGGATTAATCGGTTTCAGTCATCCTTTTCGCTTTGCTTTTTCCATCTCTTCAGTTTCGGCAAAACGTCTGATGCCATTTTCCTTGCTTCATGTTCCTGCATTCCCATTTGAACTGCAAATTTCACATTTTTGCTAATCTTTTCTTCCAGCGTTACGCCTTCATCCAAGAATTTGCCGTTCTGATAACAGTGAAAGCAGTATTCTCCACTTTTACTTCCACTTGTATCTGTGCCGCAATCTTCTACTTTTTGCAGGGGCATCCCACAACTTTGGCATATTTTTTGTTTCACATTAGTTCACCATACCCTAATCTTATTTGATATCCTATTAATTGTTACCAAATTAGCAGTGCAGTTACAGCGTCAATTTTCCGTGTTGCTCTTTGCCATTTATCTGCGTTGTTTAGATATTTGTCATATCCATATTGCTTGATAAATTCGATTTGTTTTTTGTATTGTTTATATTTCCATCCGTTCTTTTTCCAAAATGACTCCAAAGTTTCACAAGGATAATCAGTGCAATCAGCACAAGTTTCCAGTTTTCTTTCGACAAAGCAGCAGACTTTCATTTTACATTTGGCCTTACCTGAATCTCTGTTGTCTGATTCGTACCCTAACTTGCAGCCACGGCAAGTTCTTTCATTTGGGTATTTCTCCTTTTGCCAGTTTATGCAGGTTCTACAGTATGCACCGCAACATCCAATTTCCTTGATAGTCATTATATCATGAATGTGTTTGTTTTCATGAGCTACATAGCCTTTTGGGCGAGTGCCACATTAAGTCCGCACTGACCAAGTAGGGCCAAAAAGGAAAAGGGATGATTTAAGAGCGCTAATTAGATGCGTAGTTTGTTGGTCGCTATTCTTTCTGCGCGCAGATGACGTCCGTCTTGTAGCCAATTCTTTTCGATCCTTCGAACAAGTAGGCGTACACGGTGTAATCCCCCGTCTCGTCGGGTGTGAACTCAGCTGTATAACGGGCCTCCTCTCCGGCGGCAAGTTTCTTTATGTCCATCTTAGCCTGCTCCTCAAACTTTCCTGATGGGGTTTCCACCCAGAATTCCACTCTCAGCCCCACTCCATCTTTCAAACCCTTGACCGTTGCCTCGGCAGAGAGGGTCTTTCCAATCGGGGTATACGGGTGCGAAAGCACAGCGAGTCGTTCGAGTTCTGCTTTTTCCTCATCTAAATAAATGTGCGTCCGACCAGATTCCCACAAGAAGTATTCTCCATACTCTCTGCGTGTTCTAATCGTCACGTATACGTCAGCTGACCCCAATACATTGACCTGGAAGACCAAATCCTTCTCTTCTTTATCCGGCTCCAAACGCATCCGGTAGAATCCTGTTCCATAAATCGTTAGGTAATATGTATCCAGAGAGTGCAATTGTATGTCGAGTCCTCTAAGAGTCTCTTTTGACATGTTTTTCAGCCTCAATGTTAGCCAGTTGGTTCCCTTTTGTATCGGCTCAGCAGTCACTTCGTACTCGAAAGGATACTTCCATCTCAAACCTTTCCTCGTCATTTTCATTCACCTAAGGTTCTACATATCCCAGGCATGTAATACGCGTAGTAGAGTATAAAGAGCGCGCGTTATGGCTGGAAAACGTAAGTTCCACTATTCGCTGTAGGTCTTTATCGGCACTAAGGGTATGGTGGTAGTTTCAATAACGCCATCTATTAAGCGGATGCAGTCTCCGACAAAATGCAGGGCGTTCGCGTTGGTATCTGCTTGGAATAGAACGGCGAAATCCCATTGGCCAAAAACTTGATATGATTCCTCAAGTTTCACACCTTTCAAAGGTTTTTGCTCGAATAGCATTAAAGGTTCGTAAAGTTTTGCTGCCGTGTTGGGGCTCAGTTTTATCATCAACAGATATTTCTGAACAAGTTTATCCATAACAAACACCCATAAACAACTTTGTTTAGGCCGCTCCCTTCTAAAAAATGTGACGCCTCAAGAGACTTGCGCGTCGCTCGTAACCACACGGTCGCTCTCGTCGCTTCGCCTGAACCGCTTTCCATCAAAACCGCGAGAATAGGAAAAAGTGCAGTCGCGTTCAACAGCATCAATTCACCAATATATTGTATAGTAATACTTAATAGTCTCTTTGAACTTTGCCTTTAATCCCCAGAACACCAAACAACGCCGCAGGAAAGACAAGAGTGTCTGACGCCAATTTTAAGAAAGAAGAACTGGAGCGGCTGCTAAGTGAAAACAGAATAGCCATAGAACAATACTTGGAAGCAAAAGCAAAACTGGCAAACCAAACACCATCAAAAAACCAATACCTATACCGACCTAAAACCAAATCTGCCAAGGAGAAATCGAAAAAACCCCTAGCAACCGCCGCCAGTATCCTCGGCCTAATAATCGTAAGCATAGCCGCCGCAGGCTGGATTGCCAAGACAACGAACGTAAGCTTCGGAAGTTCAGAGAACTTAATCGTTGCAGGATATGACTGCAGCCTGTTAGCCTCAGATGGAGAACTATCGTTTCAGGTGGAAAACTCTGGAACAGCAACGATTTACATATCAGATGTAAGAATAACCGTTTACTCGAACCAAATACCAGTATCAATATCAAATGAAAGCTACATCTACGACGGAACGCTTTCTCTGGAGCCAAGTTCCAAAGGGTCAATCACCCTCAACTTTGACTCCACTTCCAATGCCACATTAGCAGCACTGTCGCAATTTGCATCTGAATTAGATGAAAAAGACCTGCCGACTGTTTATTCTATACTAAACTCTTACGTCTTCAAGTTTACTTTTGTTACCTCGGCAAATCGAGAATACAATTACGAAATCACAGGGTTACTCTCAAAAATATTGCCGGAGAGGGAAACAACAATCATGTTCACGGAGACATCCTCAATAACCGTGACAAACGTTGCCTTCAACTCAACAGGCGATACCGTAACTCACAGCATAACTCTGGCGTTGAAGAACAACGGAACAGAGACAGTGACAATTGCCCAAGTGCGAGTGAATGATAACCTCATGTTAGCCACAGAACCAGAATTGCCGTTGTCAATTGCAATTGACGAAACAAAGACTCTTGTGATACCCCATAATGTGATATTGGGGAATACCTACAGAATAGACCTATTCGATGGCAGCAACAAAGTTGTTGGTTCAACGGAGCAAAACGCATCTTCGGGCTAAAATTGAGTTCAAGACTCGCGCCATATCTTCGGGTGAGGAGAGAATCGAGAATTTGGACATGTGAATACTGCGGACTCGAAAACGACGAAAGCTCAACGAGCTGCGAGAACTTCAGCGCACCCAAAGAGGACGAAATTGGCGATTCGGCTGACAGCCGCGTCTCAGTAGACTTATTCTTCGACGGAGAAGGCATATAGGCATAAGCTCGCGCAAGTCAGTCGCAGAGGCAGCTGTAGTCGCAGTATTTGCATTCCCAGCCTTCCTTGTTGGGCTTAAACATACCTGCCTTGATTTTCCCCGCTATATCCATGACCTCTTTTTGAAGAGCTTCAATAGCTTGGTCTTCGGGTTTAAAGAATACCTTTTCGTTGGACCTCAAAAACCAGTTGCCAACCTTCGAAGGTTCTCCGCCGTACATCTCTTTAACGGCGAGCGTGTAGACCAAAAGCTGCATGTCTTCTTTGAGCTTGTTTAGAGACGCAACTTTCTTGCTCGTCTTGTAGTCCACAACCGCGAACCCTGACTCATCTTTGTCTATCCTATCGATTCGCCCCGTCAGCCTCACATCGCCTATTGTGATTTCAAACCATTTTTCAATATCCACAATCTCCGTCTGGCTTTTAGCTTGCTCTTCGATGAAGACCTTCAGGATTGCCTTTGCCTCTTGATAGTCCCTTTTTTCGTCGATGCGCGATTTGTATCCCTTTGGATCCCAGTACTTCTCCAGAAGGTCCATTGCAACGATTTCGTTGACGGCTTTGCCCTCTTTCAGCATCCTGGTTAGCTGTTCCACGATGTTATGTATTGATTTACCGAAGTCGAAGTAGTATCTGGGTTTCTCGGGTATTTTCATAATGCAGCGAAATCTGTAGAGTTTGGGGCATTTTTTGTAGCTGATGAATTGAGAGACGCTAAAAACGTGGTCTTCAGCGATTGCAACTGGCTTGTCGTCATTACATTGTTCTATCGTGCTGTAGTCGGGCTCCTTTATCTTGGATATTATCTCGTCCTTAATGTTCAGGTCTTTGTTTGTTGACTTGGCGCATAGGAGCACGTTTTCTATGGCTTCGATATATTTTGCACTTCTCAGATTGGATATTACTTGCCTCATGAGTCGGGTTTGTGTTTGGTCTTCCTTAGTTACGCATTCGACGTCGAGTTCTTGAGGATCCGCCTGCTCGAAGCTGATATCTTCGTTTGTTTGGAATTCTATTTCGTTGAGGAATCTTGAGGGTTTGGAGTCTGTTTTGTTTTCACCGTATCTTTTGGCGTAGGTGATGATTAGCTTTTCTTTTGCGCGGGTAATGGCTACGTAGAAGAGGCGTCTTTCTTCTTGGAGGTGAAGTTCTTTTTCGTCGAATTTTGACTTGATACCCTTGAGCAGCTCTTCAGGGATTCGGAACTTGTCCTTCATGTAGGTTGTTGGTAGTTTTCGTTCGACAACGTCTGGAACTATGACCACTGGGTACTGCATTCCTTTGACGCCGTGAACAGTTGAGATAACTATGGCTTGTTCCTCAAGGTTTCTTTCTTCGATTTCAAAGTTAGACGCGTACGAAAGGTAGTCTGTGAAATCATCCACGTCGCTGCTCGGGGTATATCCTGTCGAATTCTTCGGCAAACTCGTAGAACTGATTTAGCAGCTGAATATTTCGGTTGTTTTGAAGAGCCATCTCGTACTTGTAGAAATCAAGCTCAAAAAGAAGGTTATGAATGAGATCGAGCGTTCGCCGTCTTTTCTTGGCGTTTATTATTTCCGTTAGTATTTTCTTGACTGCGAGAAACTTTGGCTTGTCGACGTTTATTTCGTCCAGACTATCGAGTGCTTCGAAAAGTGAAATGCATTTGTGATTTGCGTACGCGTTGAATTTGGATATATCAACTGGAGTTATGCCGTAGATGAACCGGTGAAAGATCCTGACGAGCTCTGCGTTGCTTTCTAAAGGGTTGTTTATGACTTTCATGTAGGCTGAAATGTCTTTGATTATTGGTTCCTGGAAGAAGCCTGTCTCGCCCACGAAGTTGAAGGGGATGCCATGTTTTCTTAAGACCTTAATTATGGGTTCGGCACCTGATCTTCGCCTACACAACACTGCAATGTCTTTCATAGGGTGCGACTTTAGATGTTCTTTGATTGCTTCAAGAACATAATTTGCCTGCGAAGAATCTGTTGGAGTCTCAACAACCGCTGCTCTTTCTCCATCTGGATTGCTCGTGAATAGCTTCTTTACTGTTCGCTCAGGGCTGTTTCCCATTAGTTTGTTTGCGACGGCAACGATTTTTTTGGTGCTCCTGTAGTTGTGCTCAAGCGCCTGCTCAACGTAGTTTGGGAACATTTTCTTGAATTCCACTATGTTAGTTAGGTAGGCGCCTCTGAATCGGTAGATGCTCTGGTCGTCGTCTCCCACTACCGTAATGTGACCGTGCTTGTTGGCTATCAGATAGACAATCTGCAGTTGAATGTAGTTGGTATCCTGGAATTCATCGACAATAACGTGTTGGAACTTGTCCTGATAGCTTTTTAGAATGAGCGGGTTGGTTTTTAGTAGGTTGTATACTGTGTAGAGCATGTCTCCGAAGTCGAGCATGTTATTTTTTGTCTTGTAATCTTCGTATGAGCGGTAGATCTTGACGATGTCTTTGAGGTTGTTTAGGGTGATTTGCTCTTCTTCACTGAGCTTGTTTTTCTCTTGGGTCTTTGTCCATTGCTCGATGTCATCTGTTGATATGGATTCGTCCTTGCACCTGGAAATGAACTTCTTTGTTCCTTCCGCCAAGGTGTAAGGTTCGTGGTTAAATTCTATGTGTTCAATTCCGAACCGGTTGATGTTTTTGGTTAGGTAGACCAGTTGGGCCGTTTCTGTGATAACCTTAAAGTTGGCGTTAAGTTTTGTGCTAAGAATGTTATCCTGTATGACTTGGTTGCAGAAAGAGTGAAAAGTCGATATGCTTAATTCTTCTGAATTTCCAACCATGCCGATGACTCTATTTTTTAGCTCTTCCGCTGCTTTCTCGTTGAAAGTTACCGCCAATATGTTCTCTGGTTTAACGCCCTTCTCGATTAGATAGGCGACTTTGGATGCCACTGTTAGAGTTTTGCCTGAACCTGCACCGGCAATTATGAGTAGAGGCTTTTCAGTTTCCCTCACGGCTTCTTTTTGCTGATGATTCAAATTATCAAGAATTTTTCCGCCCAGAATATCTCCCATGATGCAAGTGCGCCCCAACTGTTTTAGGCCAGTCAATTAGCAACATATCAAGTAGGCATTTAAGATTTAGTTATTCTAGAGTTCATTGAGTAAGAATTCTGTGTTGGCAGAATATTCTTAATGCTATTTTTGCGCTGTATTACAATGGAATCCGCACAAGCAATCTTCAAATGCAATAGACGGTTGCAATGCCCTGCAATAAAATAAGCCCAAAATATCAAGCGTTCATTAATACAAGCCCAAATCAACCATTTCAGCTCAAATTACCCCCCTAAAATTGCAGCTCTACTGCAAATTTACAGAAGTACCTGAACACAAAACCAAAAACTTCGAGCGACGCCATCCAGGATCTAAGCTGCATCTTTAGCGAATGGTTCTGTGAGTCCTCTCCTATCAACGTATTAATTCCTAAATACGTGATCCTTCTTAGGTGAAGGCAAGTGAAAGTTTCGCATCCCACGGCACCAATCTAACTAGTAGGGACGAAATGTCAAAGAAAAAATTCCTATCCTTTCTGCTTGTGCTCATAGTTGCATTAGCAGGGGTTCTTGTCTGTGGGCTTCTGAAAGGACCCAGCGAACTTAATTGGGCACATGAGTCGGAGGGTATCTTGCACAAGGGGGCACCTCCACAGTTTCATCCTAACGGGTCATATCCTCCAATGCCTGTTGTCTGGGCGATAACGCTTACTAAGAATTTCGCGGCTCTTCCGATTGGAACAGAAATCTACTTGCAAAATACTGACAAATCCCTTACCGGGATGGGCTATTCGGCATACGGTCACTTCATCAGAGATCCGAGCGAAATTGCTCCTTCGGGCGCAGGCTTTTCGGACGGCGACAAAGTCGGATTCAACGGGCAACTCGTCACATCTAAGGACATAAACGGGAAAACATTCTACGGCTTTTACGGAAACCTCACCCTTTTGGGATAGCCCAAGACCATGCCGTGGAACACTCTTCTTAGGCAGGAGGCTGAAAAATGGAGGATTCTTGACCGCGTCAAGGTTTGCCACAGGTCCACTACCCCAGAGATTAATCCTCCTGGACAGAACCACTGAATCCTATTCATAGATATAGAAGAAGTCCATTTAGTTGCTTAATGCCAATTCCATTGGGTGACGTTTGGGGTAACGTTATAGTATTCTTTCAGGTTGCCATAATATTTCTTCTCCTTTTAGGACTGCCAATTGAAAAAGGCGTAGCTGCAAAAATGAGAAATCTCAAAATTCACGGCTACTGCACAGTTCTGGCGGTTATACTGCATACCCCTTTGACATTTCTTATCATGGTTCCAGCCTACTACAGTGAGCTGGCAAATATGAGCTCAACTTCTATTTTTGCAGCTTCGCTGGTCTATTGCTACGTATTGGTGGGTTTTGCGGTTGAGGCTTTGAGTTTTTGGGTTGTTTGGGTTTGGTTATCTAAGCCTTTGAGCGATATGGCATGTAGAAGGATGAAGAAGCTGATGCTGCCACTTTTCATCGTCTGGGAAGTATCTGCCTTCATTGGAGTTCTTATCCAAATTCGAGGGATAATGTAGAGCAACATGAGCGGAACAACGAGAAGCACCGATTGATTAAGTGTTTATTTTGCGTCTTTCAAATTCGCATATTGCTCGTTTTCCCTTTTCCTAAAAGTTCCCTCAGAGATAAGTGGCTGAGCCACTTGTTCAAGCAAATAGTTAGGAATGGTTCCATCCTTTGCTAGCTGAAAACCCGCTTGTTTGGCTGCCGCCAAGATTTCTTTAGACTTCGTATCGTTATTAGACAAGAGGTTGGCATGAGGACGCAGCAGCGCGCCTGCAAACTCGACGTTTGTGTCTTCCGCAATTTCCCTAACTATGCGAAGAACAGTTGAGAAGTTTCCTTTTTCCCACCAACCGCATGTAGACACTAAGGCGATTCTTTTGATTTTGACGTTCTCGTGAAATCGGGCGCGGGTCCGACCGTTACGTTTGTTGAGGATGGGTTCGATGAGCGGGCAAAGTCTGTTGATGAAATTCTGCATCTCGCCCGGTAAGGGAATGTAAACGGGCGTCGCCAGCACAAGCGTGTCGGCTTCGCGGAGTATGGGATAAACCGTTTGCATGCTGTCACGAATGTAGCATTCACCTGGCTTCTCGTACCAGCAGTGGAACTCGCCTGTGCAAGGGCTGACATTGAGTTGTTTGGCATAGAACAATTCGACTTGTGCGCCTGTTTCTCTCATGCCCTCCAAAAAAGGGTTCAAAATCATTGCTGTATACCCATTCTGCATTCTGGCGCTTCCGTTAATCGCCAACACCTTCATCAGAGCTTCCCTCAAAAATGATTGCACATAATTCATATTTAACATTTGACAACTTCATTCCATTAGAATTCCAAAAAGGCCAAAAATCCAACCCAATACGACCGCTCTGATGAAGAAGCATAGACTGGGAATTCGAACCCAGACAAAACTTAGACATCGCCAGCACCCTTTTTCTTCATTATCGCCCGCTAACGTTGGATTCTGTATCTATTAGGGATAGACTCGGGTAATTGTTGGGTCTAATTCTGGAAAATAATCTAATAAGCGGCTAAATAGGTTTTCTCAGGCAAAAAGGAGGCGAAACAAGATAGAACGGACGAAAACTCAAGAATCTAGAAAATAGGGCTTGGGCGGGCTCTGGAAATACAGTTTATAGTTCATGTGTTTTCATTTCTCGCTCCTAAATCATGGGTCCAGAGCCCCAGCGAACCCTACTTCATCCTGAAAGTAGCCTTTCAGGAGAGCTCTTGAAGGAACATCTATCTCAAGGCAAACCTTTAGGCGCGAGAATTCAAAATTGGGTGTTGAAAGAGGAACGGCTTATTGGAACGATTTAGTGAAGACCCTAGTCATCTATTCCACTCGAACCGGAAATACCGAAAAAACCGCTCAGTAAATAGCTTCTGAACTAAATTTCCAGGCAATAAGAATTACGCAAGATTTTGACTCTGCACTCTTGGAACCTAGTGTTTTTGATTTGGTCTTTATTGGAACTGCCATTAGAGGAGAAGAATCCCGGAAAGAGTTTCTTTTGTGCCTTGAGGATATGAAATTCAAAGACCGCAACAGGCATGTACACTGGGACTAAACCCCTTCTCTAGTCGGAGATCCCTCGCAATTTCCTTCTTTGAGGATTAAAATTCTTATAGAGCCTGCGCCGAAAGAATTGTGTAGATAGGGGACAGATCATGAATCGGGAGGAAGCTTTGGTTGTTTTACGATACCTTCTGAATGAATGCGCTGGATCCCTTTTGGCTCGGTGTGTCTCGTTGGTGCCTGTTGCCCCTAAAACTCTGCAGGATTATGGTCGCTACGAAGTGCATATTGGATGCATGGTTGACGACGACCTGAGACGATGCATAAACACAGTTGTTAACAAACACAAGCTGGCAATGAGGCAGACTGGGAATACAGTAATTCTGTATCGTCCAAAAGTCTGAGTTGTGTTAGCAAAAGAGAAGACTGAAAGAAATCTTGCAGCTAATGCTCCTTAATATTTTGCGTGAGCGATTAGGGTAAGGGCTAGCGCACTTAGACATAGAAGGCTATGTAGGTGGCTATTCCGAATACCAAAGATGTAGCCCAAAGCAAAGCCGTTGCATCCATTATCCTCTTTCTTTTGAAGCATGGCTTAACATCTGATTTTTTAGAAATCCAGGCAACTACAAGAAAGAACCCCAAAGCCAATGAAAGCGCACCGCTTACGGCGTGAACCCACAATGTCTGAACCCCGATTTGCGTGGTTTCAGTAGTTAGGAAAGCTATACCTTCGACAAAAGACGGCCCCATAGCAACCAAGAAGGTTATGAAATGCAGAAAGAGGGCGATGCCCATAATGGAGGCATGAATCTTGAATTTTCCCCTAGCTTTGTAGACCAATGATCCAAGAAGCAATGCAAAAGATACTATTTGGATTAGAAGGTTTAAGTCAGTAATCAACACAGCGTCTGTCCCGAGTAACCCCGTCAAAGTTTCTTCCCCCGCTGAAACAATGTACACTCTCATTTAAAAAATCTACGCCTACATCCGTGTCTATGAATTCGAATGCACACCAAATCTGGGACCTCAACTACTTGGGTGAATACGGAGAGTTGATTTCAGAATTACGAATTTGTTCATATCGAAAGCAGCCAACTAAATGGTCATTTACTAGACCAGCGGCCTGCATAAAAGCATAACATATCGTGGGTCCGACGAATTTGAAGCCTCTTCTCTTCAATTCTCTGCTCATGGATCTGGATTCTTCTGTCTCACATGGAACATCTGAGAAGGAAGTGAATTTGTTATCAATTGGTTTTCCTTTAACAAACTGCCAGATGAAAGCGTCAAATGAACCAAATTCCGCCTGAACATTGAGAAACTGCTGAGAATTGTTAATGGCTGAAAAAATTTTAGCTTTGTTTTTGATTACGCCAGGGGCATTCATTAGGCGGCTAACGTCGTCAGACGAGTATTTAGCCACTTTCACGGGATCAAAGTTGTCGAATGCCTCCCTCAACGCAATTCGTCTCTCAAGAATTAGCCACCACGACAGACCCGCTTGGAAGCCGTCAAGAATCAAGAACTCAAAAAGTTTTTTGTCATCATGAAGCGGAACGCCCCATTCCTCATCATGATATCTGATGTAAAGAGGTTTATCTGTGTTCCAGCATCTCTTCAACTGCCCATTCATAGGGCAAAATAACGTCTGCCGTCAATTTAAGCGCATCTTTTAAAACCAGCAACTGTGGTAGGAAAACGTTAAAGAATATAGTAATTCCGTCAAGATTATTTCTTGCCTTTTGCGTGCTTTGCAGGAAGCGAAACCTGTTTTCGCTGTTTCCGCTTCATTTCTTTTTCGCGCACCAATTTTCTGTGTTGTTCGAGCCCCTCATTCTTCTTCGCTTTCTTGGACAAAATTCATCAACCTTGACAAGCAAAAGAAACAAACCTTGCTATTAGACCTTACTCTCTTTTTATGTTAAAATGCAGACTCCCTGAGTAATTCTTTGACGCGAAAATATTGTCTGAATCGATTTTCCGCGCTCTTAAGTCACATCCTTGTCAGGTATCCTTAAGTAACTCCAACTATGTCTTATGGGCTATGTTCCGGGACATGAAGGGCTTCGCCCAATTCATCAGCGTAGAAAGAGGCTTAATGCTCTTCATGATTTCTATGAGCGCAACGTTTCTGATTGTTCAGTCCCTAAACTTGGCTCAGGCGCTTTACCTAAGCGTGACAGTGTTCTGCATTTGGAGCGCCGTAGACGCCATTAACAACGTATGCGACGTGGATTTGGATGCGCTCTCTGATCCAGCACGTTCCCAATTCACCAAAAAGATAGGCAAGCTTGCCTTGTATACTATCGTTGGATTTGTTGCTTTATCTTTGGCGCTTGGAGCCTTCTCGATGGTTCCCTACGTTTTGTTGTTCGTAGGAGTTGGCCTATTTTTCGGGGTATTGTATTCTGTTCCCCCTTTCCGTTTGAGAAAGACAGCATACAAGCCAGTGGTGAATTTCACAGTGGGCGCTGTTCCAGTGTTAATAGTGGCTGCTTTCTTCAATGTGTTTTCGATTAACATTGTTGCACTTGTCTTGCTAATCGGAGTAACAACCGCGGTGAATAGTCTGTGGGAGGACCTAGCGGATTACGCTTCAGACATCACTAGCAGTTCTTAGGACGGTTCCCATCATTTTCGGTTTCAGAAGAGGCCTCCTCATCACAATAATTATGGGTTACGCTATGATCCCGCTCATGGTTCTGGTTGGCATGCTCTTCCAACTAGGTTGGGTATACTACAGTTCATTAGCCGGTCTTGCAACTTTCATTTCAATTCGTCTAATCCAAAAAAGACACACAATAGCAACAGCGCACAAAACCGATATTATTAAACTGCACAAGCTCGGCGAGCTACTAGCCAAAGACTTCGTCATGATCGCTATCGTTTTCACGTTTAGCCTGATGGCAAGCAGCCTGATCAAGATTAGTCCCGCATTTTTGTAGGACAAGCCGGTTCGCGGAAAATCCAAGCGGCAATTTGGTCTGGGAGTTTGCCAGCTTGTTCGGTCTAGTGACTGGTTGCCTGGAATAGCTGAGTGAGTTTGTAGTTGGATTTTCAGTGCTTGTTCTTCTCGATAAAAAGGAGTAAACTGACGTACACTTTTGAATGTGTTTTGCGAAGGCACTATAAGCCTCGAGCACAATTAACTGGGAATGCAGCCTAATCATCAAAGGAGTCAAATCAAGCCAGGTATCCGCGTGAAAATCGTCTTGAAGCAGAACCAGCGGAGCGGTGTATTAACTGAGGGTATCGTTAAGGACATCTTAACCGGGAGCTCCACTCATCCTCACGGAATCAAGGTGCGCCTTACAGACGGCAAAGTCGGCAGAGTCCAATCAATAACAAATTGACGCAACAGCCTGGCAGAGTCGCGAGCTGCAGGTTGCCAAGTTGCGAAGTGCGCGCTTAACTTCACAGATGCAGACGGAACCTGACATTTTATAAAGCAAAACCTCTCATAAGGATAAAGCGGGAGACAAATATGGACATAATTGGTATATTGATAAGCATCGTTGTCGGCATAATCTTTGTTGCGCCAGTACTATGGCTTGTTGGTAGAGCACTCGTGGGTAAAGACAAAGCGAAGTTCACTGATGCCATATGGATTGTCGTCCTTGGAGTCGTCATTGGCGCAATCGTCGGTGCCTTCATTGGCGGCATAATCGCGGCTGTAATAATGTTCGTGATTTGGCTTTTGCTGGTTAAGCACTTCTTTGACTGTGGTTGGCTGATGGCATTTGCAATATCGATAGTGGCAGTGATAATCTTCGTGGTAATCGTTGCAGTACTTGCAGTGGTAGGCATTGCAGTAATAGGGCTTGGACTTGGGTTGTAACACCTCAAAAACATCTGCCACAGCTCACCCTTTTTTTTGTTTGGCAAGCGCATGATTCATTTTTAAAAGGAATCAACGCACACCAAAGCTACTTATAGTGTCATGTTATCCTCAACTCGAATATTGCGTTCCTGAGGGCTTGTTCGACACATCCTTTTCTCTTTGAGCAGATTGGGAGAGCTTGATAGGAGTTGAATTTGTCTGTCGTTTGTCTTCACCTTAGTTGCTGAGTCGGTGTGGCAACAAATCTTTACAGGCATTTTGCGACATAGCAAGTGTTAACCTCCACAGAGTAATAACGCTGGCGGACTAGGTGCCTACGAAAACGTGGTTCCCCTCTTCTAACGTACCTTTTCCTCTCCTCCTCGCCTGGTTAACCAACCATGACTCGTTATCAATTAGTTTTCGCTCGGACCAATTTGTGAAAGAGAAAACTTTAGAGTCCGCATGTCTATGTTAGTATCCATCGGTATAATAGGTGCAGTCAGTGATTGGTCTCCTGAAAACGTTTAGGGATGAAAGTTTCGGACCTGTTGTCCGCAGATTCTTCATTAACACACTGTTTGATTCAACTTTTATGCTACTAGGCATAATCGTGGGTTCAGCCTTCGCCGCGGATGCAGGCCTAAACATTATCATAGTCACCATGCTAACCACAAGCCTTGCCTTAGGCATCTCAACCGGGGTAAGCGTCTACGAAGCCGAAAGCCTGGAACAGGAGCGAAAAATCTCCGACTTGGAGAAGGCACTTTTCACTGACCTCCAAGACACAACCATCCTCAAAAAAGCAAAAGCCACAATATTACTAGCCACACTAATCAACTTCGCGACCCCATTGTTATCCTGCGCAATAGCGATTTCACCCTTCATTTTCGTCGCAATAGGTCTCCTCCAAATTGAAACCGCCTCATGGGTGTCTGTGGTGTTGGCTTTAAGCACGTTGTTTGGCGCAGGCGTGTACATGGGACGAATAGGAAAAACAAACCCCTACAAAAAAGGCCTAAGAATGGTTGTCTTCGGAGTTCTCGCTTTTGCGGTCGGCTTTTTGTTGAACCAACTCGTCTAACCGAGGGCTAAGGCGATGGCCTCTGCGAAGACTGCTTGGTCTTCGAGACGTTAACCTCGTCCACGCCTTTAACTGAAACCCCGTTCTCCTGTAAGACACTCATAATTCCGCTGTACTCAATATCGGCACCCCGCACAGTGAGTTTTATCGTCTCAGTCTTAGCATCAACGTCGGTTACAACAATATCGCACTCTTCCACACCGTTTACGGAGCAAATTGACTGAGAAAGATTAACAAGAGAGGTGTCACGAGCCTTTAGAGCCTCAACCAAGACGCGCCGTATATGTATAGCCATACCATTCTCCGCATAGATTGTGAGAACTGTACTTAAAACTCTTTTTCCGCCTGCGCACCTTCATTAATCAACTATTGGATGCAAAAAGCTACTCCGTAGGCAGCAGGTAGTCTCCCAAGTGAGTTAATCAAATCTGGGGTCCTACTTTTCGCTTCATTTCTCAAATACCTAGCAAATAAGTAACGAAAACTCGCTATGGTTAAGCCTAGTTTATGGTGTCATCTGCTGCCAGGTCAGGTTAGATTCAACATTAGGGTTGTAGCTGGGTGAGTCCGACAGGATGTAGTCGCCTAGGCTGTTGGTCCATGCGTGACTGTAGCCAGAGGGTAGATCCACAGTAGTGCCGTCAATTGGGTTGTTGTAAGTTTGAACGCCCAGTATGTTGTTTGAGAAGTCATGGGCTAGTCTGTCATTTACGTTTTGGGTTTGTTGCCATGCCTGATAGTTTGTGTCGCTGATGTCGTTGCTAGTTTGGCTTATGATTTGGCTCAGCTGACCAAGGCTTTGGATTTGCTGGATCTGTCTTTGTATTAAGTAGTTCACGACTTGGTTGTACTTGTTTAGCCAGTTGGGGTCGGTTTTCGCGGAGAACGCAATGGTCTGGAATACTTTTGTTTCTGCGTCAAGTTGCCCTTTTGCCGCTCGGAAAGACTCTATGTACGTCATGTACCAGTTGATGTTTCTGGTGGTTCCGTAGAGGGTTTGCACTGGAGAGTCTTGGGATTGTATGACACAGTACATTTCTTCTTCAATTTGTACACCGTTGAGGTTGTATTCGATTCTTATTTTTCCGCCGTTTGCTGAGGTGATTACGCCCGTATTGGGGTCGGTCCCAGTTTTTATGACGTTACTCAGCTGAGGCAGCTGCTGCTCACTGATCACTGCTATGTTTTGGACATTGCTCCTAAACGTTGGGAGAGCGATTTCTTTCAGGGCTTCAACTGGACCAAGCGGAGCATGAACCACCGCTCCAAAGTAGCGGGACCCTGGAGGAAATGTTTGCTCAATCATGGGGTTGTCTGACCAAAAGAATGCTTGGTTTGCGAAATAGTTGTACTCCTCTGCGCCGTTTGGGTTCCAAGCTTTGAAGGTTCCGAAGGCAGGCATTGCGGGATTGTCAAGTATCCATTGGATGTCGCTGCTTGATTGCCAATTGATTGGAATTAGCATGCTGAAAGCTTTGGTACCGATGCCTTGAGTGTCGGTGAAACTGACGGTTTTGTATTTTACCGTTGATGCGGCGTTTGAAGACGGAGATGGGTTTGTGGAAGTTGCTGCTCCAGAGGGGCTAAGAGTTGGGTGTTGTGTTTTGTTGAGGAACGTTCGGTTGACTGAGCAGGATGTAGGCTCCTATGAAAACACAAAGTGCTATAACAGTGATGAAGACAAGAATTCTTTTCATTTCTTCCCGATTGGTGTATCAGTCGTGGCGGTTATATATTTTTCCTAGCGATGGATCGGGGCTGCCACAAGGTCAAGCTTGTTTTGCAAATCTTCATATCTTTGAGCGTTGTGTGAAGTTTCAAGAAAGCTAACCCGTTGAGCTCCGGGGCAGACGATTCACTTGGGACCCAACCGAGATGTCTTCCGTTTTCGAGATTTTCTCCTCGAAAGCGGATACGCCATGGTTCTCTTTAACTCTTGGAGATGTGCGACACAGCTTGCGGGTTCCAGCGATAGTTCCATAAGTCAGAGAGAATTCTGAATCCAAAAATCTTGTCCGTGAAACCTAAACGTTTGAAACTGCTAATCCCACAACCCATTTTTGACTCTGATTATAAACTGAGGATGTTCAGGTTCTAGACTAATTTAAAGACAAGTATACTGAAATGCTCAAGGCGCGAAAACATAGCGTGCAGAAAATCACGAAACCAAGGCGTGTGTTACGTTGTAGGCTGAAGTAACTCATAAAATGTGCAAACACTTCTCAATTTATGTCTAAAAGAAAAAAGGGTGGAAGAATACCTTACTACTTTTTCCGCATCATTAAAGCAACAACTACAGCTATGACTACTACTATCGCTATCACAGCAACTATTATCCACATGGTCCAGTCAGTCTCAGCTGGCGCGCTCGGGGTTGCTGTTGCTGACGGCTGGGAGGTGGTGGCAACTGGTGTTGAAGTTTGTGAAGGCGTTGAAGTTGGTGAAGGCGACGCTGTTGCAGATACTGGTCCGAATATTGCTGTGTAAGTGTAGGTATACCCGTAGCCACAAGTAATTTGCGCTGGATTGGCTGTAAATGTTGTGCTGTCAATGCCAGAGACGGATGGTCTCGGAATTTGCGCTACCACATTTCCATTGTCGTCTGCGATAATTGAATATTTTGTGTTGTGGCCTGGAATGACATCTCCAGATACCAGCCAATATTTGAACTCGTAGCCTGAATTGGGAGTTGCTGAAATGGTAATTCTTGTTCCATTTGAGTATGTGTACATCCCTGCTGCTGGTGTTACGGTTCCGCCTGTGGTAGGCATAACGATTACTACGGCATCGGTGGAGCCAGGGGCTGGACTGGGGCCGCTAATAGACGAGAATATTGCAGTGTATATGTAGGAATACCCGTAGCCACATTGGATGTTCGTTGGATTGTCGGTGAATGTTAGGCTGTCAATTGCCGATGGAGCTGTTATCGTTGGGAAGTATCCGATTACTTCTCCAGTGTCAGGATCTAAGATTTGAAGTGCCTGCGCTGTTGATGGAGTGTGACCCGCAAATAGGTTGCCTGATATTATCCAGTAGCTGAATTTGTAGCCTGCGTCAGGAATTGCTCTTAGAACGATGTTGGTTCCGTTGTTGTAGGTGTATTCCCCTGGAGCAGGGTCGGTTGTTCCTCCAGGCGTGGGCATAACGATTACAGTGGCGATATCTGTTTGAGCAGCAACAATGCTTACACTTTGGCTTACCATCGCTAACAAGATGGCAAAGAGCAGAAGGGTTGCAGCTAGATTTTGTCTTTTCATTATTGTGTTCATAGTTCAAAACCCGAAGAATTATCTTCATGTAAAGTGCGTTCACGCATGATATAAGACTTTGTGGTTGCTGCACCTCTACCACAAAACGCGATTTGCCGCCAGAACAAGGCTTTCACCCAAATAAGATTGCTGGCGGATGCCTTCTGATGCGGGCTTATGGAGCTTCATGAATATAGGAGAAACCAAGCTGGATGAATGGACTGCCTGCCCTCGCCATTTTTTAGAGCGCTGGATTGGCTGTGGGTGGAATTCAACGTCACAATTTACGACTGGAAGCAAAGAGACTACCGCCCAATTCTCCCTCCAATTCTTCCCAATTTTCTGAGAACATACTATCATTTGCGATAGCAAATGGCGCAACGATACGGAAGTGGAAAGCGATAAAGGAACACCAAAAACCAGCAATTACTAAACGGAATTTGGCAATAGCTCACAAACTGACCGGCTTTTGGCACGCGAATTGAGAAGGTTTATTGCTTTCATTTACTTGGAGTCAATGAAATGAAACGTTCCCAAAAAATAGCCCTAGTAGTATCAGTGACTCTCATTCTAATGATTCTTCCAATCTTTTCTTTAACAGGCATCATTGGGAATGGCTTAACCGAATCCGAGGCGATTTCTTTGTTGAAGGCGGCTTACCCAGAATTCAATGATTACCCAAATCAGAATTTACCTCCCCAATCAATCCAAACAAGGCAAGCTTCAAACGGTTAGTACGTCGCGTTTGTTCAGGAGGGGTCAGGCAGACCTATTCTCGAAGCGAAATGTTTCCTCGTCGGAAACGACAAAACTATTGCGACGGTTGGAGTATATTCGCCTAAAGTCAGCGAAGACCCTTCTGAAGATTCTTCCTGGGCAAAAATATTCAATCTTTGGACTAACCAGACAGACCCTGCAGTGGCCGCTGGCAAAAGATAAGCTAACCGTTTACTCATGCTCTTTTTACGAATTATATCACGTTTGCTGTTTCTTTGGAGCTTTGCGTCGCTTTTTGGGTTTGGTTGATGAGAGAGCGTTTGTCATGAGGTTAACTTGATCTTGGGTCAGTAGGATTTCGCTGCTTTTAGCCGGAATACCTGCATTCTTCAAAATTTCATGGAACTTTGTCCTTTCGGTTGCATACGTCTTTTTTGTTTCGTAAGCAAAGTGCAAGTCGCCGGCGTCCGTTTCCACTCGGCCTTTATCGAAAACTCGTGTAAACTTTGTCGCTATTGTGTTTGTTCTCTTTTTTGTCAAGTCAGCCAAGAACGCCATGTCGCCCAATTTAAGCAGTCTAAAAGCGTTAGGCCCTATGTCGCTTACTAACTCGAGATTTTTTGCCCAGTTTGCCTCCTTCTGAATTTTCCGCACTGCCTTCTTCGCCGTTGGGTCAAGAACGGAAAAGTACCATGTATTAACAGAGTCGCCTGTCCATGGTTCAATTCTCGTTATAGCCTTGCCTTTACTTGTCTTCTTATCAGGGGCACTCTCTTTCTTGGGATTCCATATCTTCTTGAATTTCTTAACATCCTTTACCGGTTTCGCGTTCTCCCAAAGGCTCACACAAAAGAAGTTTTTCGCTGCCTCAGCTTCTGAGCCATCGAGAAGGACTCCGGCTTCAACATTGCTTTCAAAAGCAGCTTTCGTCAAATTGGCTGACGTAACCAAGGCAGAATCGTCAAAAATGTAAATGTTAGGATGGAACGCGTCAAGGCACCTTACGTTGCTGTTCCCGAAATGCTCCATGAAAAACTCTACTTCATACGGATTGACTTCGCCTGCTTTGACTGAAGCATGATTAATTCTAAAAACAAACCGCGCATCCGCGGGCGCGTGCTGGGTTGCTTCCTGGGCGAATACTTCGTGGGCTTCCAAGCCAAGATAGGGCGAGCAGACCCAAAGAACTTCTTTTGCTTCTTTGGATTTTTGTTGAACGGTTTCGTAGAGTTGGGTGCAAGAAACAAATTTGGCCATGGTGTGAAAGTAGGTGTGTATGAATAAAAAATTTTCCAATAAAATGCAGACTCAAGGGCAAATAGAGACAGAGAGTCTTGCGGATTATGCCTTCAATCGCGGATTCAATTTCCGCATCTGCAATTTTCTTTGAATTTGATTAGGCTGAGCGATGTTCAAGGTCGCGCGGATAGCTAGAAATTTGCGCAGGAAGGCGGGGAACATGAAGTCCTGAAATGAAGTTAATCTTCCGGTGGAGCACAAGCTGAATTGGCTAAAGTGCTGATTGCTGCCGTACAGAGGGAAAAGAGACCTTGAAGAGGTGGCAATCAGTCGATTGGTTGTGTGAATCTTATTCTTATGTCATTAGCAAGGTTAAAGTTGATTGGACATCGTTTATCTGTCGAATTTTGTGGGTTACGACGTCTTTTAGCTCTTGCATGGTGTCGGCTGCGACTTTTACGATGAGGTCGTAGACGCCGTAGGAAACGTATGCTTCTGTAACGCCGCCAATGCTCTTGACTTGTTTTAGTACGTTGTCTTCTGTTCCGCCCTTAACGTTCACTAAAATGTATGCTTTTGTCATCGGAATTCCCGACCTAGATAAAGCTTCTTTGCTTGCTAAAATCTGTTTTGTACAAAGAAAGGACGAATAGCATGTCGCTAAGTCGCTTGATAGGAGATACACATCGTAACCTACGGAAGCATAATTGCAGTCCGTGTAACAATACCTGCGAGTTGTAGAAAGTAATTGACCTATTGCCTCAGGGAGTTTTTGCTTATGAAGTTCTTCGGCGCAGGTGTGATAGGTTATGCAGCGAGTCCCACTATCGAGCATAAGTTGCTTGGTAGAACTGTAGAGGAACGTGTTTTCCTAAATTCTGGACAAGACTTATTAGCTTCACTTTTTCCCGTTTGAACTCGGAACCCCGCATTATGACTGACAGAGAGAATCAAAACCCTGGACATGACTTGCCTATTATTGTTTGTGAATGTGGGATGAAGACTCTTCTGATTCCTGATTTGGGTGAGATGGCGCGGATCATTGAGGCACATGCTGCAATGCATGAAAGAAATGAGGCGGATTCGGAGAAGGCTAAAGCAGAAAATTGCCGAATAGAAGCGCTACTGACACAAAAAGTCCTTGCGTCAATTGCTGGCATTTAGTTTTTCCATTTGGATATTTGACCGACAACAGATTTGCCTATTTGTTCGTTCTAATAAAGTAGGAACTGGCAAATACTTTTTGCAGGAAATGTGAAAATCAATTATCAGAACAAGCAAGTTTTTTTAGCCGGCATGCGGATAGGTTCTTCTAGTGCGATTTTTGAAGGTGACCCAATGTCTAAGAAGAAAATGGTCAGAGAACCTGAATCCGAAGAATAAATAACGACTGTTGTGACTCCCGACGTGAGCATCAATCATGATGATAGGATGTTCTACATCTATATGGAGCTTCCAGGCGTTGCAAAAGAACACGTGGAACTTTCAGTTGGGGAACAGAGCATCTGCGTGGAAGCAGGCCCGAGACCAAGTCGTTTACCTCGGTTGCTTTAGCCTCGCACACACCGTGGATGAAAACAAAGCTAAGGCCAAGTTGGATAATGGCTTCCTAAGAATCGAGATCCCGTTGAAAGCTCCACTTAAGTCAAAATTGATTAAGATAGAATAGATGGCAGAGAGTTGGCGTTTCTTTTTCCGCCTACCCCGTTTCATTTTTCTCCAACTTTGCCTTCCGCAATCAACTCATCATAATATCTTTTGCATTCGTCCATCGAGATACCATGGCGGTGGCAGAAGTTTGTTAGGACCTTTCCAACGGGCTCTTTTGATTCCTCGACGGCTTCTTTGAGTTCTGCTTTGTAGTGTTTTTCTCCTTTAACCATCTTTTTGGGCATTTCATTTTCTCCTGAGTCAGCTGATAGTATTGGATGTGGTTTCTGGTCACAAAAACTTTTTGCTTGCTGCTATGAAGCCAGGTTAAATGGAAGACAAGATATTCAAATTTCTTACACGTTATCGTTCTCTTGCTCTTTTTCAGGCAAGAGTACCATAGGTGAAATGAACATGGGTATATTAGTTCCGAAGGTTACTGAAAAAAATGAACACATGCAAATACGTAATCTGTCCAACCTTCAAACAGACACCGTTGACAGGCGGTTCTTCTGTTCTTTGGAGAAAGATAGAATAACCGATTGAGAAGGCAGGACGAAATGTAGCTTTTGGTTTTGCGCTTGTTTTAAGAGCCACTGTTACAGCGGAGAAAGGGTTTATGGTTGAGCGAAACCTCTATATTTGTAGATGGAAATTCCTTTTCGAACGCAGACAGGTGGGCCCGTAGCTCAGTCAGGCCAGAGCGGCGGACTCTTAATCCGTAGGCCGCGGGTTCAATTCCCGTCGGGCCCGCCACTTTCAACACCTTTCTTAATGCACCACGCGCGCAGTTGTCGTTACAACAGTTGTTGCTGTTGATATTCTTGTTTTTTCTTGACCCTGCAGCGAACGACCCCGACAGGCACATCGCCGTTTCCGAAAACGCTCATATTCGAGTCTAAGACTACATGGACAAGCCCAGCGACAGAAAAAATTGCACCGCAACAGAGGCTTTCTTCTGTATGCGTTTGGTCTGTTCGAGCGGAGAATCACTTCAAACGAAGGCAAATTTCCTTCTATTCTAGTCCGAAAACCACCGCGACTCTTCTCTTGGCGAAGTCTTCCACTATTTGAATCCAGCCCCCGGGAATTTCTGCGACCTCTTCTTTGGAGAGTTTCCTCACAGTCAAATCACTTTTGATATAGAAAGGTCGTTCGCATGATTCACATTTTTGGTAGGGAAAAATCCCATTTAGAGGCTTAACAATACTTTGTCTTGCGCCGCAGTAAGGACACGGGTGGAATTTGGTTTTCCGACCGGTTGTTCTGTCCGATTTTACGTCAACGTTCCTTTCCAGTTCTTCCCATGAAGAATACATTCGGCGCAGCGGGGAATTGGCTTCGGACCATAATTCTCTAAAAATGCTCAGTGCTTCTCTTTTCTGTTGTTTTCCCTGCTGCTGAAAATCTTCATGGTCGCCCAATTGAGCACACCAATCTAATAGAATTAAGTACTTTTTGCGCTAATAACATTTGTGACCAACGAAATGAGTGTGTCTTCGCGAATTGGCGCGTTGCTCCAGGTGATATACAAGCTTTAGTGTGCGTTGGTGGAGATATTTTTGAAAGTAAAACAATCCAAAATTGACGATGTTAAATATTTGTTTATTAGTTTCGAACTATAAAGAAGCACGGGATAAAATTCTAGCAAGAGCCCTTACTCGAACACTATGCAGGATAAAATCAAAACAGAACCATAATTACGAAAGGCTTAATATTAAAAAATAGGTGGGGTCGGGAACTTTTCTATTCGCCCCAGTCTTCGCCCTCAAGAGTTAGCTCTTGAAGATCTATGCATCCACCCCCTTCAGCTTTCTTCTTCACTTCGAACTCAAGCCCACAACCTGGGCAGCTCAATATTTCGCCTTTTTCTGCGTCGCTGGGAACATTCAATTCCGCGTCGCAGTCGGGGCATTTGAGGTTGATATTGGGATTAATCATGCTTTTCACTTTGTTAGCTGTTAGTGCAATGGGGTTGGATCTTTATTAAATATTGTGACTTCTATGTAACAAATAGGTGGCTATTTGTTCTTTTTGGTACATTAATGTTGGAGGCAATACTGCGAACTTAAATGGGACCCAACACTGTTCTGATATGGGTAGAGATTGACGCTAAGGTGAATGAAAATGGTTAATGAAGGGGAATTGGCGCCGAATTTTACGTTGCAAGCTGACGATGGAAGCCCAGTCTCACTTAGGAATTACAGGGGGAAGAAGGTTGTTCTTTATTTTTATCCCAAAGACGAGACTCCCGGCTGCACAACTGAAGCTCTTGGGTTTAAAGAAGTTGTGGCTGAATTTGAGAAAGAAGGCGCTGTCATTTTGGGTGTGAGTAAAGATAGCATTGAATCTCATCGGAAATTTAAGGAAAAGCACGAATTGCCTTTTGCCTTACTCAGTGACCCGGAAGCTACGGTTCTTAAACTGTATGACGTGTGGAAGCAGAAAAGCCTTTATGGCAGAACGTTCATGGGCACTGAACGGACAACCTTTGTAGTAGATGAAAAAGGCGTAGTCGCGAAGGTATATCGTAAGGTTAAGCCTAAAGAGCACGCGCAAACCTGTCTATTAGACCTCAAAGCAAGCCCTTCACTAAAGGATCTCAGGGTATACTAACAAAATTTTGCTCATTTGAAAGCTCCCTTGCAGTGGGCGCATTTTGACCGGGCTACAACAGACAAATAGCCGCGTTGATATAGACAAGAAAACGCATGGAAACACTGCTTAGGAAGGACTATTCTTGGCAGCAAACAATGTGGTGTCCCAAAAGTGTTTTATGCTGCTTCCGCATACTGATTTTCGAGCATTGCCGGGAGTAAGAATGCGTCGTTCCGATTTCTCTAAGGCAGGCAAATTCGCTGCTTTACGAAGACTAATCATTTTCAATTTCGCCGCTGTCGTAGGGTTCATTTTGGGTACGGTTTCATTCGCCTCTTCAATGCTCCTGTTTCCAAATCCCACTTTTGCGTGGCTCTTCGGCAACTGCGTGGGTGGTCTATCTCATTTTGGAGCCAACTGGGTTATGCAAGGTCAGTCTAAGAAAGAATTTGGCAAAAGCTTCATCGTTTTCAATGCGACGGGCGTAATCGGATTTCTGTTAGCTTCAGCCATGTTCGCCATTTCTGAAATCTTCATTCAAAACTCAACTGTCTCGTGGTTATTAGGGAGCGTCGTTGGTACTCTGTCACATTTTGTGATGAACGACAAAGCGATTAAACTTGACCTAAAACGATTTAGCAATGCGAAATCCAAAGTCGCATGATGGCTTTTGGGATATTTTATGGGCCGAAGAATCACTGATAGGGCATTTACGCAGGGGCAATTGGCGACGATATGAATGGCTTCTTAGTAGTCATTCTTGTTGCGTATTCTTTTTGGCTGTAGATTGAAGTTTGTGAATATGTTTGCAGGATACACTACTTATCGATAGATGAAGTACTTGCCGCGATTTCTCTCTTTTACATCAAAAGAAAATCGGAGTTTGGTTGGTTTGACTAGGCAACTAGAGAATAGGCAGACACTTATTGCGTCGCATTTTCGCATATCTTTGTTTCCTTTACTTTCGTTTTAATCTTGTTAGTTTATCTTCTTTTATCTGAAGATCAATCGTCAGGAACCCGATTTCTTCTTTGATTCTTTCTATCTGCCGCTCCTCAGCCTCCAAAGTGTCGCTCTTTAGAATCTTTACCATCATTGACATTTTATTCACCTCACATTACATCTTCAATACAATGTTATGTCGTACGTTACACGATATTAATAAACTGATAGCTTCACATGAAGAACAAGGATACACTTTTGTAGTTGCGGTTAAACGTCAGTCACAAGAGCCGCTATTGGAAATGAACCTCAGCTGCGGCGGAGACATGTCACCCACAAATCTACTTCATGGCGACCGCTGACCCATCACCTTAGTGGCTCATGCGCTCAATAGAAAAATCAGTTCGTATCTGCGTATGTTTGATAGCCCACCATAGAATTAGTCTGAGAAGGAAGAGTAAACGCAATAGCCAAGCTATGTCGTAGGAACGAGCGTAATCTCATAGAGATTTGGCCAGTTCTTCCCCGTAACAAAAAGTCTGTTATCTTTCGCATCAAAGGCTATGCCATTGAGAACGTTTTCGCCCGTGAAGACCACAGAATTTTGCAGCCCATCTAATTCTATCCAGGATTTGACCAGCCCATTTCTCGGGTCAATTATAGCTACTCTTGACTGCTGGAATATGTTGGCGTAAACGTCCCCGTTAACGTATTCTAACTCGTTAATCGAAGAAATTGAAGTGTTTCCGTCATGAACCTGAACTTGTCCAATCCGCTGATAATTCACAGGGTCAAGAAAATACAGGCTACTTGAACCATCACTCATGATCAAAAGTGAGCCGTTGAAAGTCAATCCCCATCCTTCAGTCGGATAGCTGAAGTTTCCCACCAAAGCCAAAGACTCCCTATCATAAACGAAACCCACCTGAGATTGCCAAGTTAACTGCAAAATCGAATCGTTAACGATAGCTAAGCCCTCACCGAAGTAAATGCCAGCCAAGGAGACTTCAGTCAAGACTCTGCCCGAAGCTAAGTCAACACGCCTCAAACTAGACTTGTCAACCAATCCAGTACTCTCATACAAGAACCCGTCAACATAGGCTAACCCTTCCGTGAAAGCGTTTGGATCATGCGGAAAGGTGTTCACAATCGTATAAGTGTATTTCCGCACGGGTGCAGTTTCTGGTCGTACGCCTTTGTTTTGGGAAATGGCAAGCATGCCTGCACCTACAACAAGAACCGCAATCACGAACAAAGCTGCGGGAGCAACAGGCGTCTTCATTGCAGAATCCAATGGCGCTTCTGACTAATTAGCCAAACGGAAGAAACCGACAATTCCCGTGCCCAGAATCCTAAACAACCAAAAAAGCAGCTCAAAGGTAATCCAAAACTTCACCGCAAAACTTAAGTGAGGCAGACAATCTAAATGTGTCAGTCTACAAACTACAAGGTGTTGAAACAGATTGGCAGTCGAAGGATTTTTCGAAAACAAAAAACAGCCAGTTGAAGCAAAAGTCGGCGAACTAACCCCTCAATCCAGGGCAGTAAACGTCACGGCAAAAGTCGTCTCAAAGAGCGAAATACGCGAAATCCCAATGGGCAGAGACGGCTCAGCCCACAAAGTCTGCGACGCACTCGTCGGAGACGAAACAGGCGTTATATATCTCACGCTGTGGGATGACAACATCACCAAAGTCAACGACGGCGACTCTATCCGTGTTGAAAACGGTTACGTGACGCTCTTCAAGGGCAACATGCGCCTTAACATAGGTAAATACGGCAAACTAGAACCAGCCAAAGAACCCCTTACAGCAGAAGTCAACACAGAAAATAACGTCTCCAGCAAAGCTTACGAACAAGAACGTAGACCATTCAGAGGCGGACGCGACGGCGGAAGAGGTTTCGGCGGAGGCGGCGGGTACGGCGGTGGTGGCTACGGTGGAGGACGAGGTGGCGGTGGCTACGGCGGTGGACGAGACCGACGTGGCGGCGGCGGATTCAGAGACCGCAGATACTAACTCTCTACCCTTAAGCTTATTTTTTTTTTGAGCTTCTTTAGTTTCTTTTTTGCTAATATTGAATTTTCAAATGCGGAAATGAACTTCAGATGAAGATATTCTTGATAGGTTTCTTTCATGCTTCCATGAAATTGTTGAGCAGTATACATTTGCTGCCTTCTTTAGAACCAAAACTCAGTGAATCTTACTCTTACTGTGGATTTTGATGCTGAAGGAAGTCTTATATATTCGTTTCGACCACCTTCACGGTACCCTTAATAGGAGAAATGTAAAGAATGAAAATTTCGATGAGCAAAACAAAACTCACTACAATTTGCTTTTTGCTTTTAGCCACAATTGCTCTTCCATTGCTCGCAGTGCCAGTAAATGCTCACTCGCCACCCTGGACAGTCCCTAGCACTTCCTACGTCACAGTATCGCCAAACCCTCTTGGTCCAAACCAGCAAGCAGTAATAGTCTTCTGGCAGGCTCAGCCTCCTCCATCAGCATCAGCAAAAACTGGTGATAGGTGGGAAGGTTTAACACTTGATATAACCAAGCCAGATGGGTCTGTTGACCACTTGGGTCCATTCATCTCGGACCCAGTGGGCTCGGGCTACGCTATCTATACTCCCCAAGCTACTGGAACCTACACGGTAAAGTACAACTTCCCACAACAAACAGCTGACCTAGCCGGAACAACCGGACTCCCCGGCGGCAACAGCCAATACGTTAACGACACATTCTTAGCAAGCAGCGCAACGACAACCTTTACAGTTCAGCCAACTGCAATTGCATACTTCGAAGAAGCACCTCTACCTGGTAGTTATTGGACTCGCCCAATAGACTCCAACAACCAAAACTGGTGGCCAATCGGGGGCTCATGGTTAGGGCAGAACGAATTTGGCGCAACATACCTTAAATATGGCCTTTACAGTGGACGCGGACCAGCTACTGCCCACGTTATGTGGACTAAGCCCATCTCATTCGGTGGCATCGTCGGACAAACCCCAGCCGTGCTTCCGGACATCACCTACTACTCAGGCACAGCATACCAGCTGAAATTCGCAAACCCCATAATCATGTACGGAACGTCTACTTCGCACTACCACTTGCAAACAGTCCAACAGGTCGCGGTGTCACTTGCGTTGACCTCCGCACAGGAGAAACCGAATGGACCCGCACAGACTTAACCAGCGTCAACTTTGGCCAGTTGTTGGACTTTGAGTCTCCAAACCAACACGGCGTCAACCCGAACGGCTACCTGTGGATAGCAGGCGGCGGCTTCGGCGGGGGCATATCCTTACCAGTTGGCGTATCGGTATCACAACCCAGCGCGGCAGCAGTTAACCAATTGAAAGGAACCTATGCACCAGGAGCAAGCGTTGCAGCAACGGCATCAGGCGGAAGCTCGGTCACAAACACGACCAACTCGATTTGGATGGCAATTGATCCCATGACAGGCGCCAACGTCTTCAACGAAACCAACGTCCCATCAGGCACCCGAGCATTCGGACCGATGGGTGAAATATTGCAGTATGCAATTGGCAGGCAAAACAGTACCTCACCTTATACATACCTCTGGCAATGGAACAACACTAAATACCCAGGCCAAGATAGCCCAACCGCAATTACCGCTTGGGGAGCAGTAAACGCAAACTACAACATGAGTGCAGCATATGACTGGAACGTAACGCTTTCAAAGAGCCTAACCGGCAACACTGACACGCTCTACGGGAACACCAACCCAGCCATCGTTAGAATACTCCCAGGCAACCTCATCTTCGGACAAAGCTCAGGCTTACAACAGACCAGCTCAACCTCAAGCGGCATCTTCGGCACCCCCAACCAATTCGAACTCTGGGCAATCAACCTGAACCCTTCAAGAGGTCCAATCGGCCAAGTACTCTTTGATCGCAAATACCCAGCTCCACCAAACAACCTCACCGTAATGATAGGTCCAGAAGACACCGAAACCAACATGTTCACATTGTACTACCGAGAAACCATGCAATGGTCAGGCTACGACATGCTCACAGGCGACTTCAAATGGGGTCCAACACCTTCGGAGAACGCGTGGAACTTCTACGGCGGCACCACCGGCTTAACAGCACCCTACGCAATCGGCTACGGTAACCTTTACGCAGGTGGATACAGCGGCACAGTCTACGCATACGATCTCAAAACGGGAAAAACACTATTCACTTACGGTAACAACGCCTCTGACCCATTCAACAGCACCATCACCGTAAACACAGTCTACGGCGACTACCCAGAACAGGTATGCGCTGTCGCTGACGGCAAAGTCTACATGGTCCCATGCGAGCACTCACTTGACTCACCACCATACCACGGAGCGAGCCTACGCTGCATTGATGCATTCACAGGCAAAGAGCAATTCAAGATGTATGGCATGAGCTCATGGCAAATGCAAGCAGTAGCTGATGGATACTGGGCAACTCTCAACCTGAACGACATGCAAGTCTACAGTATCGGACCAGGCCCAAGCGCAACTACGGTCGAAGTCAAAAACGACGTTGTCGCCCTTGGCGGCAGTATCGAAATCACAGGAACCGTCACCGATCAATCACCTGCCCTGAAAGGCACAGCAGCTATCGCTGACGCAGATCAAGGACCTTGGATGGAATACATGATACAGCACAACAGAGTCAAGCCAGAAGCACAAGGTGTCCCAGTAAAACTGACGGCAAAAGACCCGAACGGCAACATTCAAGACATCGGCACAGTGTACAGTGATTCAAGCGGGCTTTTCCACAAACTATGGAAGCCACCAGTGGAAGGTGAATACGTGGTCCTCGCAACATTCGATGGGTCACTAAGCTACGGCGGATCCTCGGCAACAACAGCCTTCGGCGTAACAGCAGCACCAGCCCCAGTCGTCACACCATCTCCAACACCAGCTACACCGACTCCACCTCCAACAACAACTCCAACCATCGCTCCAACAGGCTCACCATCACCGACCGAAACTGCAGCACCACCACCAGGCGGAATCCCAGAATCAACAATCTACGCAATAGCTGCAGCGATAATCATTATCGTTGTTGTAGCTGTAGCGGCAGTTGTGCTCAGACGACGCAAGTAAATATCAATCTCCCTTTTCCTTTTTTGTTTCTTCCTTTAGATTTGCATATACTCTCATACAAAAAAAGAATGCGCGAAATCAAAGGCAGAAGTTGTTTTATATTCGACCTACACTTTAGGCGTAAAGCGGAGACACACAGATGCGCATAGTGCTCAGAATAGGCGGGTCAGTCGCAGCTTCACCCGTGAATCCTAAACTAATCAACAAATACGTCCAAATAATCAGAAGCCTCAAAATCCAAGGCCACGAAGTTGCAGCAATAACTGGAGGCGGATCCCTCGCTAGAGAATTCATAGCCATTGCTAAAGAACTCGGTCTAGATGTGCAGGCGCAAGACGAAATCGCCATTTCCGTCTCCAGACTCTTCGCTCAGCTTTTCCTAAAAAAACTCGGAGAGTCGGCTTGCACCGAGGTAGCCCTAACCTTAGAGGACGCTGCTGAATGCCTCAAATCTGGAAAAATCACGGTGATGGGTGGACTTAAACCCGGTATCACAACTGACGCCGTTGCTGCTTTGGTAGCGGAACATATGAATGCTGACCTTCTCGTTAAAGGCACGGATCAAGATGGCATTTATGACAAGGATCCTAGGAAAAACCCTGATGCAGTTAAGCTTGATAAATTAAGCTTCGATGGTCTGCAAAATGTTCTATCAGAGACGACACACAAGGCAGGAATGCATCAAATTATTGACCCGGAAGCGGTTAAGGTTCTCAAGCGAAAACGGGTTAAACTGATAGTGGTAAACGGCTTTGAGCCCGAGAACATTTTGGCGGCGGTGAAAGGTCTTAATGTTGGGACAACTGTAGAATAAGTATTCTGTATGTTGTTGTCTCGGAGGTGTTATACTATATTTTTAAATATCACTTTTGATATCACACTTGATATTGAAAGTGAGGTCAATGGTGACAAATCGTGGTTGGAAACAAAAACTGGATGCGCCACACCGCCATGGTCCCCAAAGGTTTCATTCGATACCACGTACTCGAAGCCCTTAACGAGAAACCAATGTCGGGCTCAGAACTTACGGAAGAAATCGAAAAGCACACTGGAGGATTCTGGAAACCTAGCCCAGGCTCAATCTATCCCCTGCTGGCTTGGTTGCAAGACAACGCCTACATCAAGGAGTTGCCTTCCGAGAGCGGGTTGAAACGGTATGAACTATCCCAAAGCGGCAAAGGACTTCTAGCTGAACAAGAGAAGATAAGGCACAAGGTCAGAGAAGAAATGGCTTTCATGCCGGGCCAGTTTTTCGACCACTTCTTGACAAAAATCCCCCCAGAAGAGCTGCACAAAATTCGGGCTTCCATGAAAAAACTTGCCAAAGCCATGTTCCAACTTGGCAGCTCGCTGCATGAAGAGTATTCTGGAAAAGCCTTAAATGAGGCGTTACACGTTATTGACGAAACTTCTCGGAAGCTTGAAGACATAAGCAGGAAATTGAAGAGTGAAAAAGCATGAGCGAAGACGTCATTAGAGTCGAGGGCTTGACGAAAATCTTCAACCACTCGTTGAAAGCGGTCGATCACATCAGCTTCAGCGTCAAACAGGGCGAGATTTTCGGATTCCTTGGACCAAACGGTGCGGGAAAAACCACAACCATAAACATGCTCATCACGATTTTGAAGCCGTCTGAGGGCAGGGCGACAATCCTCGGCAGCGACATTGCTAATGAGAGCAACAAGGTGCGGCGCTCCATTGGTCTTGTGCCCCAGGAATACACGGCGGACGACGACCTGACAGGCTTTGAAAACATCCTGCTTTGCGCGGACCTTTACGGAATTCCCAGAAGTACTTCTAAGAATCGAGCTATAGCGCTCTTGCAGCTAGTCGAGTTGACGGAATTCAAAGACAAGAAGGTGCAAACGTACTCAGGAGGAATGCGAAGAAGACTAGAATTGGCTTGCGGTTTAATCAACACACCTAAAGTGCTTTTCTTAGATGAACCTACGCTGGGTTTAGATGTTCAAACCCGAACTGCAACCTGGAACTACATCAAGACGTTGAAGAAGGAGTACGGAATGACACTTTTCATGACCACTCACTACTTGGAAGAGGCCGATTCACTCTGCGATCGGATTGCGATAATCGACCACGGAAAGATCATCGTTATCGGAACGCCGACTGAACTCAAGGACAGTTTAGGAGGCGACATAGTCACTTTGAGCATTCAGAAGGACACAGATATCACATCTCTTGTTCAGAAGATTGCTCATGTGAAAGAGGTCAAAAAGGAGAATGGCAGTTACATGATAAAATCGGAGAACGGCGAGGTTACGGCACCCTTAATAATTGAGACCTTGCGGAAGGATGGTCACGTTGTAACTAGGCTATCGCTCACGAAGCCGACGCTTAACGAAGTCTATTTGCAGTACACTGGAAAATCGATGCGGGATACGGCAGATGAATCGCGAGATGAAGGTATTACACAGAGAATTAAGATGCGGAGGGCGGCTCACTGATGACCAAGGCAAACGGTAACTCTGAGAACAAACTCCATGGGATTTGGGCTCTAACCAACAGGGAACTCAAGAAATGGTACAAAGCTCCAGCAGTTTTCATTCTGACCCTTATTCAACCGATTATTTGGCTAGGTTTGTTAGGGAACGCCCTGAACCTAGGAAGCTTGGTTGGCTCGGGCTCGTTTATTGTCCCTTCACAGTTGGTAACGCAGCTTCAGCTAACCCAGCCCCAAGTAGTTGTATTGCAGCAGTTCTTTGCAGGCGTCGGCGATAAAATACTGCAGAGCACATTTGGAACAACCAGCTACATCTCCTTCATGGCTGTTGGCATGATTGCCTTCACAGCGCTTTTCACGACGATGTTCAGTGGCATGTCAGTCGTCTGGGACAGACGCCTAGGCTTCCTAAACAAAGTGCTGAGCACGCCAGTTTCCAGAGGCGTAATAATACTGTCCAAGGTCTTCTCAGCGACGCTTCGATCGATGTTCCAAGCGTCCATAATACTGCTCATCGCCATCCCACTCGGGTTCAAAGCAGGTTTGGCTTTTACACCAATCAACATTCTCGGAATCTATGCGTTCCTGTTCCTCATCTGCGTTGGTTTATCATCTCTGTTCATCGCTATCAACATACGATCGTCAAGAATAGAGACACCCATGGCCGTGATGAACCTGCTAAACCTGCCACTAACCTTTGCCAGCAGCGCATTTTTCCCAATCGACAGGATGCCACCTTGGCTCCAAGCAGTTGCAAACGTGAACCCGCTATCCTACACGATCAACGGAATGCGCCAACTCCTAATCAACGACACAATCGACTATTCAACGCTTGCCTTCCAGTATGTCTACGTCGGAATCTTCGCCATAGTGCTAACAGCGATAGGAATAGTTTTGTCCTGGAGATACCTGAACAAGTAGATACCGCTTAGCATTTCACCATGATGGAAGAAAATCGAGGAATAATCTATGGCAGCAGTCATTAAAGCGTTAGACTTGAAAAAGACATACATGCTTGGAAAAGTCCCAGTGGAGGCCTTGCGAGGCGTCAACCTGAGGGTTGAGAAGGGCGATTTTCTCGCTATCCTCGGGCCCTCAGGAAGCGGTAAGTCCACGTTGCTTAACCTCATCGGAGCTTTGGATAAACCGACTTCGGGGACGTTGCTCATCGACGGAGTTGACGTCTCCAAACTCACCGACAACCAACTCGCTGACCTTAGGCGGCGAGTGGGCTTCGTTTTCCAGTTTTTTAACCTAATTCCAAGATTCACAGCAAAAGATAATGTGGAACTGTCCATGTCCATCGCCAATAAAAGCCGAGTCGAACGTGAAAAACGTACAGGAGATCTTCTTGAAACGGTTGGGCTGAAGAACAGGATGAACCATAAGCCAGCTGAACTTAGCGGCGGCCAGCAGCAGCGTGTGGCGATTGCTCGAGCCTTATCGAACGATCCAAGTTTCCTGCTATTAGATGAACCCACGGGAAACATTGATTCAAAGACAGCCCACGAATTAATGGAAATAATCAAGAACCTCAACAGAAATGGGGTGACGATAATCATGGTAACCCATGACCAGCATTTAGCGCAAGAAGCTAAGAGAGCAGTTCACATGATGGACGGCGTGATTACATCGGACGTGGTGAACTGACATGAAGATACGGGACGTCTTCGCTTACTCGTTTAGCGCCATTAAACTGCGAAAGCTCCGAGCGGCTCTGACAACTTTGGGAGTGGTAATCGGCATTGCAGCCATAGTGGCGCTCCTCTCGATTACGACAGGACTGCAAACTACGATAACTGGTCAACTTGAACGTGGCTTGGCAGCAGACACCCTCATCGTTGTCCCAGGCTCGAGCGCGCTCGGAGGCGGGACAGGAGAAGGAGGCGGATTCGGAGGCGGTGGAGGCTTGGGCGGAGGAACAAGCACCAGCGCACCATTATACGTCAATTACACGGCGCAAATAAACTCGTTGTCAACCAAAATAAGCACGTCTCTGGCGATCATTCAAAAGTCCGGTTACATCGAGAACAGTTCAGGTTACACGCGAATAGTCTCCTCCATATTAGGCGTCGACTTCTCCCAATACGCAGACGCCTACCCAACCACCTTCATATCGGCTAGCGGTTCCATACCCTTGAACCCATCGGACACCGACGTGGTGATTGGCGCTCGTGTGAGTGACCCGCGGCTTAACAACACTGTGTTCATCGGAGCAAACGCCGAAATCAACCTAACCTGGACAAACAACACCCGAGTTCCGTTCGTTAACGAAACCTACACCGCAAACGTCGTAGCCGTGCTTGAAAGAATCGGCGGTTTCGGCTTGGGCGGTCCCTCAGACACAGCAGTCTACGTTCCGCTATCCCAAGCGGAGAAGTTTTTCGGAACCGACCAGGCTGACATGATAATCGTGAAGCTTAAGAGCAGCGACCCGGCGACAGTTGAAGCCACATCAAAAGCTATAACGGACTACTTCGGCAACCAAGTCTCAGTCATTTCCTCAACTGCAGTTCAAAGTCTCCTGACGACGATTTTCTCCACCATATCAGTGTTCCTGGGCGGAATCGCAGCCATATCGCTCCTCGTCGCAGGTATAGGCATAATGAACATAATGATAGTCTCGCTCATTGAACGCACACGGGAGATTGGCATTCTCAAAGCGCTGGGCATGAAGAGCAGGACAGTTCTGTACATCTTTCTAACCGAGTCAGTCATAATCGGCTTGATTGGCGCCGCCGTCGGCATAATCTCAGGATGGGCTTTGGCAAACGCGGTCTCCCTGTTCCTTGGACGCGGCGGAATCATCGGCAGCGCACTAACCATAACACCCATCCTAACACCAGAAGTCCTGCTGGGAGCATTGGCTTTCGGTGTGGGCATCAGCGTCGTATTCGCCCTGTACCCAGCGTGGCGTGCTTCGAAACTTAAACCTGTGGACGCGTTGAGGTACGAGTAGCAATGGTGAAACGGCTTTACCCAACTCAACCCATAGTCGGCGTCGGCGCTATTGTCCTACGTGAAGGCAAAATTCTTCTCGAACAAAGGGCAAACGAGCCTGCGCGTGGGCAATGGACTATTCCCGGCGGCGTAGTTGAAGTTGGAGAAAGTCTCGAAGATGCAGTTTGTCGTGAAACCAAAGAAGAAACAGACTTAGACGTGAAGTCAACCGCGTTGATAGACGTCGTTGACCAAGTGCATCTGGACAAAACTGGCAAAATCGATTACCACTACGTTATCATCGACTACGTTGTCAAAGCAAACGGAGAGCCGAAGGCCAAAAGCGACGCAAAAGCCCTAGATTGGGTTCCTCTGAACGAAGTGGAAGGCTACGACCTGACGCCTTCGTTTCGCCGTTTCTTTGTCAAAAACAAGAAGGCAATTGAAGCAACATCCTGTTAGGAAAAACAAATTGACAACTCAGTGGTTCTTCATCATCAAAGTTTCTGGAGAGCTGAAGAATAGGCGGGTTTCACCCATTGTCTTCAAGTCTAAAGCGCGGACTTTGGTGACCATGGGGAAATCCCTGACCACACGCCCAAGCGTCAAACAATGTTGCGGCGGCAAATCTCGAGCAATACTGCGCACCGTTTCCGCGTCCACTCGTGATGCTCGGCTGACCACGTCCAAGTCGTGTTCGTTGGTGAAGTTGAAGAGGAAAATATTGTCCGCCTGCCTATAGATGGTCTCCTGTATTGTGTCAGGCTGGTTCGTTATGAAAGTGGTAAATATGCCGAAGTGTCGCATCCGCGTAACGATATCGTCCCAGTACGTCTCACGCAGGTACAGATGTGCCTCTTCCGCAAAGAGGAAGACTGCTTTAATTTTCCAGTTCTGCAGCGAATCCACCAACTTGCCTAGCACATATTCAACCACGATTTGACGGTCAATGTTGCCTGTGTTTTTGAGGTTTACAATTATGGCACCGCCTTGATCTTTAGCTTTTTGCAGGTTGTCTTCAAGCAAGCTTGCTTCAGCTCTGTTATCAGTGAAAAAGCCCGAGTTAGCAAGCGAGTGGAAACGTGAAGCCAACGCATCGCGTACATGCTGGTTGCAGTTGCAGTTCCGAATGGCCTCGCCCAAGTTCGCCAAGGTCAGGGAACCGCGATCTTTGAGCCCCTTCCAAATGTGCTTGAACTCACGTGCCGACGTCCCTGGCAGATGAAGGGCATTAACGAGTATGCCCATGACCACGTTCAAGTGTAGTTGGTCTATGGCCACCTTAAAGTTCTGCGCGGGCGTCAAAGCGTAGATTTTGTCGTAGTAAAGGTTCCGTCTACCGTCATTCGTCATGCCTATGCTGCCGTACTCACCGTTCAGATCGAAGATAACTACCGTTGCCTTGTAGCCAACGAGACTTGCGATGAGGAGCTTGCTCAAGTGGCTTTTACCGCAGCCCTTTTTTCCGGTAATAATATTCAGTGTTCCGTCCAGTTGTGTCGCGTCTATCGTCAGCAGCGAAGAATCCTTGGTGCCGCCCAAGATAATGGGAAGTCTGCCATCGACCTTGGCAAGTTTCATGAGTGCAGGAACCGACAGCTTCCTGATGAGCGACTGCGAACGGCTGGGCAACCAACTACTGCTTGGGCTCAGTACGTCCTTTTCCAATGTGGCGCGGATTTTGCAGATGAGCAAGCTCGCGTCCTGAATGTACGTGATGTGCGGCGCGATTTCGAGCGGGTCGATATCTTCACCGCGGATTAGTTCGCCGCCGTCCGGCAAAGTACGCAGTAGTTCTTCAAGCACACCAGGAACCGCGGCAAACTGCACATCGATGACCTGTATGATAAGGGCTTTGGCGACATCGGCGTCCTCAACAATGAGATAGTCACCTTTCTCGGCGTTTTCATTGGGGAAACCAAGGATCTGTACGATGTTACCTTCCTTCTTGTACAGTTTCATGCGTAGCCTTCCCTCCCGAAGGACCCAAAAAGCAGTCGATGCATATCCGGGCGGTTGATGATTTGTATGCCATGCCTTCGTGTGATAAAATGCTGCATCGCCAAAATCTCGTTAGCGGTAAACGTGCATAGAATGTGCGCGAGACGCAGACTTTCAGGATAGCTTTGGCGAAGCACGTCGTTCCCAATAAGCTTCTCGACAGCCTCCAAATGGCAACGGAACGGTAATTCGTGGTCTATATCCAGCCTGAAAGCCATGTTTGCCTTGTTGAGCCGCGCTACATATACATCGCCGAGCAGAACCGTGGGGGGCTTGAAACGTACACAAGCCGTTTCAAGCAAGTACGGAGGCTCCTTGTCAGGCAGCAAATCTGTTATTAGGTAACCGTTTGTGCGCAGGGTCGTGGCTTTGCTGAAGGCTAAAATAGTGTTGCCGTTTTGTTCTAGCTGCGCTCAAAATTTCTCTCATTCGCTGCACAGGCATATCAATCGTTCCGCTGGTTAAACTGCCATCAAAAAGAATTAGAGCGTCTGATACGTTGTTAACGAGGCTTGTTTGAAGCCAGCGTTCCAAAAGGCTGGCAAGGCGTGTAGGCATCTGCAGTAGCGTCGGCTCACATTGATGGTTTCCGCCGCCGTATTGCGTTGTGAAATAGGTCTTTTCGAGACTGTTGTAGACGGCGCTTTTGTTGTCTTCGGTTAAGTGGAAGATAAGAGGTCCTAAGCGGGTATAATCATAGTTACGTTTTTGTTTCCAGACGGTTGCCCCTCTGATAGCAACGATTATGCCTGTGGTTGTTTCCCCGATTTTGACTGTCGAAGTATCTACAGCGGAGATAATTGTTCTTTGGTGTCTTGGAGTAAGCGGCAGGGACTGGCGTTTCAACTGCAACTGGGTTGGTGTCTCTTGGGTCTCTTGCTGAGTCATTTGAGGGTTTAGCTGAAGGAAATTGCCGTGTACTTGGCGTAAGCTGTTGATACTTAGTTCGATAAATCGCTGGGGAAGTGCTGTTTGCGAGGTGGGTTGAGGAAAGTTATATTTGGGTGTTGCTGTTATTGTGTATTGTTCAATCACCAGGATTCACCAATATGCAATATCTATTGGTGAAGGTATTTAACTGTTGCGCTTGTACATCTTGCGCAATACAATATGCAACAGCGCTAGAAGAAGAGAACTTGACAGAACCCCCAAAGCCGCCCATTAAAGTCAAAATGAAAATCGGTGAGATAGAATTCGAAATTGAATCACAAGAAGACCAAATCCAAACAGCCGTCGACCGCATTCTTGCCACAGTAACGGCGCGTCTCAAAGACTTCCAACTTGTCACCTCCCAAGCAGAACGGCAAACTCCTCCGCCTCGTGCTGAAACCTGCAAAGGCATCATCCAAAAACTCTGGGAAGAAGGCTGGTTTCGCTGAGCCCAAAGGTCTAGACGAGGTGCACAACGAACTAGCACGCCGCGGGTTCCACTACGACCGAACAGCGGTAGCTCACGCACTTGTCGACTTGGTCAAAGATAACATGCTCACCAGGATAGGTCGACCACGAAGGTACCAATATGCTCAAAAAAGGCCTCCTCCGTAGTGTCGCCTAGGTCCTGAACCAAAGTCGTGCTTCGCATTTTGCTTTTTTGTAAACACAATTTGGAGCCAGATGTCAAGAACGGTGCTGGAACGACAGTTTGACTTTAGCTTCTTCGAGTTTTTTTATTCAGCCAATCTTAGGTCACATGCAGTGTGAGAGGTCGTCGATTTGTCCTTCGCTGGGAAAGTTCCACAATATTTGAATGTCTTGACGTACCTGAAGATTCCCTATTTTTGGGGTTTTTTCTCTCCTTTTTCGAATAGAACTACGTCGCCCAAGAAGTATATCGCGCCTCGATCGTAGACCAGTGCTGATCGCTGTGGTATGCCGTAGATTTTCTCTGTCTTTGACATTTTTTTGAGCCATTTGTCTTTGGACGAATCATAGTGGACTTTGACGCTGAAGTCAACCAGCCCCAGCCCAAATACAACCCTAACGGCGCCGCTGTACCTGTTCCTAACAAAGCAGAGCTTGCCCAGAACCAAAGCACCAGCGCTCCTGCCAACAATCACTCCGTCGTAGCCTCGCAGCAAGCTGTCTACACCAGTTGTTTTCAGACGGGTAATAAGCGTTGTTACTTGTCCTCCAGTTAAGTATATCACGTTGGAGCGGGCGATTTTGTCTCGGATTTCTTCCTGCGTTTCTAAGTAATCGCAGAATTCCACGGTGGCGGCACCCAAGCTTCTAAAATAGTTGGTGACTGTTCTTCTTCGCTGGTATCTGGTATCAAACGAGGGTCGAGCCCACGGAAAAATCAGAATGGATGGTTCAGTGCATGCATCGGCGAAGGCTGCTTCGTTGACTTCACGGGCTTCCCTTCTATTCACGTTTTCGCCGCCCAGAAAATACAACTTCACCATGAAAAGCATAGCGTATCTTAACTTTAAAAAGTGTACATTCAGGATGGAAAGACCCATATTCGTAAATATTCACAGGCTGAAGAGAATACTATTTTGATTTAGTTTTGTTGACAAAGAATTAAATTGACCTGCGCTATGCGCTCTGTAAGAACACCAACAGGAACCCCATCGCCTTTTCTGTCGAACCGGTATTTGGTGGCTTCGAATACGGTGGTCGTTTCGAATTATGTGGTGAAGCCTTAAACAGAATCTTTTTCTGAGTTTTCATCATCTGTATACTTTGGTTGCTGGTTTGCCGACGTTTCAATGCAACAAATGCGGTCGAAAAATCCGCTCGGAATATGAACGATGCGTCACCGGAGACGAGAGGCGGAATCTTGACAAGGCTCCATTTTGCTGTGGTCAACCGATGATGGAAACGATTGACGATTAGACCGAACCTCTGGTGAATGTGAAGTGTTAAAAGAACAGGCGGATTATTACAGTTAGACCTTAAATGTCCAGTTTTAACGACACCCTCAAGAAGAGACGAAGCATCAGAAGATACACCCATCAACTAGTCCCTCTTGAATTGGTCAAGGAACTTCTTCAAGCTGCAGCTTATGCGCCTTCAGCCCACAACGCTCAACCTTGGCGCTTCCTGGTCCTGATTGGTCAGGAACAGAAGGACGCCTTGGCAAAAGCCATGGCAGAGGTGTGGCTTTCCGAACTCGAAAGTGATCACATCCCAACAAGCACTTGTTGGTCAACCGCAAAAGCCTCAGCCGAGCGGTTCACTGCCGCTCCTGCCCTCATTCTGGCTTGCCTGACTATGGAGGATATGGACGTGTACTCGGACGAGGAACGCCAGAAAAATGAGCGCGACCTGGCTGTCCAGAGCCTTGGTGCTGCAATCCAGAACATCCTTATTGAGGCGCATGTGCAGGGTTTGGGTGCATGTTGGTACTGTGCGCCAATTTTCTGCAAATCCGCGGTAAGGGGCGTGCTCAAAATTCCAGAGAAAGTGGAGCCGCAAGCGCTAATAGCCATCGGGTACCCCGCCGAAACCCCGAAGGTGCCACCGAGAAATGCAGTGGAGGACTTTTCGTATCTGAACGAATGGGAAAGTCTTCTACAGCTCAAGCCCCGTTCGTCGCCAAATGAATAACCCCAAGATTCTAAAAGCAAGTCCTCCCATAAGCAGCGTCAGAGCGACATCCATGGCTACCATTCCTGGCGACTTCTTCCATACGAACTCTCACCTGCAAACAGCAATTGTCGCAAAGCAGGGGATGGAATCAATCTCATAAATCTTGCGTGCTCATAAATCTACTCGCCTGTTAGCCATATTAGTCTTAACTAGAAAAACAAAGAAAACAGCCGCTAAGCCCGAATCATGATTAGAATCATCTTGAACTGCGACAGCGCCTTCACCGCATGCGGTTTGCCTGCAGGCAACAAAACAATCATGCCCGCTTTCAACTGGATCGGTTTGCCAGAAATGGTGACCTCCGCCTCTCCGTCAAACACATAAAGTAGTGCGTCGAACGGCGCCGTGTGCTCGCTCAAAGCTTGGTTAGCGTCGAAGGCAAATAGTGTCACAGTACCTACTTCTTTGTCAATTAATGTGCGGCTTACGATGGAGTCTTCTTGATAGTCAACCATTCCAGCGAGGTTGGCGGCTTTTGCAGCAGGTTTAGTTTCGTTTCTTTCTTTTGCCAAGTTGTTCGCCTTTGCACAAGAGACATAGATAGCCTTCTGCAACATCTATGTTTTGGTTTTAGTTCTTTCCTCGTCCCAAAGAGAGTAAACCTCTTCCGCAATCTGAGATCGGAACTTAAAGATGTCCTCGGGATTGCGGACGTAGAGGTAAACTAGGTATACCCTGTCGAGAGCCGCTGATCTCATAAGCGTGAACGTGGGTTTCCTTGGTAGCTCAATGAGGTGGTTTTCGAAGACGGTTTCGAAGATTTCTCCTATTTTTTGCGTTGAAATCTTATGGTCGAAGCCCATCTCAAACGTGTAGCAGTAGTTAGCAGGCTTCCTTCCAGTTTTTTCTGGTTCGTAGCCGAAGTTGGTTATGTCTCTATCCAAAATCTGCAGATTGCTAACTGAGATGATATTGTTTGCGTTGGTAAAGACCTTTGTATAGTTGATTGTAATTTCCTGTACGATTCCTTCAACGTTGCCGAGTCGCACGTAGTTACCCACCTTAAAAGGGTGAGCCGCGATTATGAATAAGCCCGCAACAAAGTTACCGATGGTTCTTTGGGAAGCAAAACCCAAAGCAGCACCGCCTATTGCAGACGCGGAGAGAATCCACTCTGGCTGCAGGCCTCCAACCCGGGCGATGGCAGCGATGGCGAGCAGCAGAATAACAATGCGTAATGTGAGCATGAGGTTGTTGGTGGTGTGCGGTTCCAGCTTGACTCTTTTGGCAAACCGCGACAAGTAATTGGAGAACAACCTCTCAGCAGCCACAGCCACTGTTACAATGATAAGAACTGAGATTATGAGTTGAAAATCTATTGATGCAAGGAAACTGGTGGCTGGCGTCGGAGTTGGTGTAGCGCTCAAGGTGACACACCGTTTTCAATGGTTTTTGCTAAATGGGTGTATTAACTTTTTCGCGCGGAGACGATTCCAGTCTGCGTTTTCTTGTGTTTAGCAGTAGTTCCCGATGTTAGGGCAACAATTACAGATCTCAAAAAGCGGAGCGGCATGACTAAACTGAATGTTCCCGGAGCGGACGATATCGTTCTTCCCGATGGAAGTCAAGCATAACTGAAACTACAAAGATCATCATAGTCGTTGACTACGAGCAACTGACTCTTTAGGTCTTCACAAAAGTCTTGGAAAGGAGAGGACATGCCATTGCAGCGATGACATGGGGCAGGATTTCATAAATCAGATTGAACAGCGATGCTTAGACGCAGCCTTAATTGAGGGTCGCCGCAAGAAATGAACGGTCCGCTCTTACACGGTGCTTTCTTCGTGACACTGAAGAGGTCAGATATTGCGGTTTGATGTTGGATTAGAAACTCTAGCTAAAAACGCAGAGAAATCAGCGTAAAACAAAGCAAAAGTCGTTTAAGAAGGCATAAAAACAGATAAACCGTCTGATGACAACTGAAAGGTTTTTATTGGCCGTTTAAACTTAGTTTCGAACCGCAAGAAGCAAGAGTGAACCGTTATGGCACTTCAAAAAGGAGACTTCATACTAATCAACCTCACTGCTAGAGTGAAGGAAACAAACGAAGTTTTCGACACCACTAACGCAGAAACAGCGAGAAAGGAGCGCCTCCAAAAAGAAGGCGAAATCTACGAGCCCCGCCTCCTCGTCGTGGGCGAAGGATGGGTTCTAAAGCCCCTTGACGATAGTTTAGTCGAGATGGAAGCAGGCAAAATCGCTACAGTGGAGATTCCGCCTGAGAAAGCCTTCGGCGCTCGAGACCCCGAAAAAGTTAAGCAAGTCCACATCAAAAAGCTCGCGGAAAAAGGCATAAACCCTGCGATTGGAATGCGCATTGAATACGGCGGAAAGAACGCCGTTATACGCAGCATCGGCGCGGGGCGTGTCCTTCTGGATTTCAACCCACCATTGGCAGGAAAAACCCTCATCTACGAAGTGACCGTGAGCAAGAAACTTGAAACCCCCGAAGAAAAAGTGGGCGCTCTTATCCACAGACGCATACAAGTGACGGAAGAGGGCAAATTCAAATTCTCCATTGCTAACAAAACTCTAAGTATTGACATGCCCGAAGAAACATTTTACATGGAAGGAATCCAAATCGCTAAACGCGGAATCGCACTTGACATCCAACGGTTCTTCACAGACTTGGAGGAGACCAAGTTCGTCGAAGCCTTCAAAGCACCGCCAAAAGCCGAGGCAGCAAAAACCGTCGATGAAAAACCAGCCACAGCCGAAGCGAAACCCGCAGAACCAATGCCAGCAGAGACCAAACCTGAAAAAACCACAAGCTAAACGCTAAGAACTTTTCTTCTTCTGGGTTTGTTTCAGTTCTTGTTGGAGAATTATTTGATAATCTCCGTGGCTTTCGCAACTTTTTCACACGCCACAGAGTCCATCTTCAGTTTCTGAAGAAGTGTGTACCTATCTGGACGAATCTTCCCAGCCAACTCCAAAGCTTTAACCAAATCCGCACCTGTGACGCCGAGTTCCGCCGCGGTGGTTGGAGCGCCCAATTTGCGTAGGGTGTCGCGGATACGTTTCCAGTTTGCGCCGTGCAAGTAAGCCATCATAATAGAGCCCACGCCACACTGTTCGCCGTGCAAAGCGTCTGAAGCGTTAATCATGTCCAATGCGTGGCTAAACAAGTGCTCGGAGCCGCTGCAAGGCCTGCTGCTTCCCGCGATGCTCATGGCTACTCCACAACTGATGAGCGCTTCAAGCAGGATATGTATACCTTCTTCGTTGCCTTGTTGGATATGTTCGGCGCTCTCTTCCACCAACGTGGCACTCATCAAGGCGAGGCTTGCAGCGTACTCGCCAAAGTACTCGCTTCGTTCATTGTGAGCCAATCGCCAGTCCTTGACGGCAATAAATTTCGCGATGACATCTCCGCAGCCGCTAACGGCGAAGCGCCAAGGCGCCTGAGCAATGACCTTTGTGTCTGCGATTATGGCGAGAGGGGCTTGGGAAATGGCACTGTAGGGTTTCCCGATTCCTTTGACTGAAGCCAGTGGACTAGCAATTCCGTCGTGGCTTAGCGTTGTGGGCACACTGATGAAGGGAATGCTTTGGTGTGAAGAACTGAGTTTTGCCACGTCAATTTTGGTCCCGCCACCCACGCCGAATAGCACTTTAGCTTTAAGGCTGATAATGCGTTTCTCGACTGCAAGGACGTCTTGTGTTGAGACAGCTTCAACAAGCAATGTATCGACCGTCATGCCCTCCTGCACCAGAAGGTTGCGGACGGCATTGCCGGCGATTTCACAGCTTCTCTGCCCTGCAACAATCAACGCTGGTCCTTTGAGGCCTAGCCGATTAATGACTTCAGGGACGCGGTTGAGGGCTCCGTTTCCGACAATAACCTCGCGTGGAAGTTGCATGTAGTGATAGCTCAAGGGCAAATTGGTCACACTTGCTAGGTCGTAGTATATAGTTCTCGGGTGGCTAGTGTTTAAAACTTTTTGAAATAAAGGCTAAAAACACCAGTTAGAAGCCATGTTAGAACAGGTTTTTCAACATGGGAGCATAGTTCAGTGCCTCTTGTTATAGCAACAGGTGCATGGTTAGTTGACAATTCTTTCCCATCGAGAAACCAAATCAAGGACTTCCTGAACTGGTTTTCCACCGTAACTCTTGAGACGCTGACGAAGCTCTATGTTGTCTACCGCAGCTCTCTGGAAATCTTGTGCTTGGCTCGCTTTCTCGGTAAGGTAGAGGATGCCGTCTGCCCCAGCTCTAGCGATTCGAGCGCTAACCATCAACAATTCATGCGGTGTGGGTACATCGATTTGCGTGTCGCCTGGTCCGAAGACGTAGAGGGTGACGTAGAAGGGCTTCTTGAGGAGTTTCTTGAAGTTGCGGGTAATTGTTTCGAAGTACCAGGGCGTGGCGTAGCTTTTGCTGAACATGACTACGTTAAAGAAGTCACAGTACTTCGCAAAATCATCAAAATCCACTCCGTATCGCTCGTAGCTGCTCACGGAGTCTGGTTGAATGCACATGACAAGTTCCTTTTTTGTGTGGTCTCTGATCTGAGCCATGTAGTCAGTTACTTCTTTTCGGCGCCACTCTTGCCAGGCTAATCTGCTTTGTTCCCAGAGTTTGGTGCATCGCGGGCAGGTGCAGTGTCCGTGGTCTGCGAAGTACTGACTATTAGGCCAGACCCCCAAGGAAAGCCTGTCAACTTCTGCAACATAGTTTAGTTGTTCTGCTCGGTGCTCAGGTTGGGTCGCACAGACTATGTTCCAGTAGATGTTATAGTTGGAGTTGCCCATCTTTGCGGGACCTAAGTCGGATTGGCTGAGCCAGTCAGGGTGGTCTCGGATGGCAATGTTGTCGCCGAAAATGGCTACGTTGCCATACATATCATTTTGAGGAGGAATCCTAACGCCCATTTCGGTTTTAACCCGCAGAAGATGAAAATCAAAGCCCGCAGCTTTTTTTGGTTCCAAGGTGAAAGAGCCAAACTTCAATGAAGCACCCAGCGACACGCACAATACCAGCTAAACCATAATAAAGTTTCGCACAAATCGAGGCTTCAAACAAACTCATGGGGTAGTGAAGTTCTTCAGCGCGCGTCAAATCTAAACACCAAGCTTTTAATGCAGGTCAAGCATATTATAATTTTGAGGGTATGTAATGGGTGCGTCCAAAGGTGTCCTCGAATGTCCCTTTTGCGACGAGATTTTTGAAGTAGAATCCCCTGACAAACTCCACACAGCATTCTCGACAACAAAGCCAATACAAAAAAGCTACCACGCCGACGTCGTCGGAAAGAAACACAAATGCCAAAATTCAAAATGTGGAAAAACAATTACAATTTACTGGTATGCCCCGCTAGAATACTTCAGTCGAATATGAACGCTGCAATGGCTTTGCGTTGACCGACTACCGTTAGCTCTTTGTAGCTAAGAGCTTTGTTCAGTTTTCCCAGTATTTGGCATTATATGCAGAGTGAAGGGATGGCTCCCTTCGGTCGCACAGAGAAAAGAGGAAAGATGCACGCGGGAGATATCATCATCGAGGATATCATCATCGAACGAAATATTAATAAACTGCATGGACTGATTACATGGTGCTACTTCCTATAGAAGGAATTCCGTTCCGCGCATGAATTCCAGACGTTCAGTTTTAGGGAGACAACGAACAAAATGACACATAATAATGCAGTTAACCAACTAGTCATAAAAGGAACAACCACAATTGGAGTCGTCTGCAAAGACGGAGTAATTCTAGCTTCAGACACCAGAGTAACCATGGGCTACTTCGTGGCGCACAAGCAAGGCAAAAAAGTCTACAAAATTGACGACCATATTGGGATGACCATTGCGGGAAGCGTTGCCGACGCACAAAAGGTAATAGACATTATAACTGCGAACGCCCAACTGTACCGTATAAACCTTAATCGACCCATGCCAATTCAATCAGCAGCCAGAATGACTAGCAACTTGCTTTTCAGCGCAAGAGGCCTCTTGGCGCAGATTCTGATTGGCGGCGTTGACGAAAGCGGTCCTCATCTTTACAATTTGGACCCGTATGGCAGCTTAACAGAAGAGAAGATGACTTCCACTGGTTCAGGTTCACCATTAGCCATCGGTGTTTTAGAGGATCAGTTCCAGGAAGGAATGAACGTTGAACAAGCCCTGCCAATAATCGCCAAAGCAGTAAACGCAGCGATGAAGCGAGATGTGGCAAGCGGCAACAACTACAACATTATAATCATTGACAAGGAAGGTTACCGGGAACTGAGCGACCAAGAAAAGAAACATCTTTTGTCCAAAGGAAGTTAAAGCAAGTTGGCTCGCCAACAACAAGAAAAAGACAAAGTAGAGATTTCTCAATATATCCTCCAGCATGTTCCTAAAGAAGCAGAGGTCACGCGCATTGAATACGAAGGACCTATGCTGAGCATCTACACTAAGAAGCCAGAAATCCTAGTTGAGCAAAGCAGTGTTATAGCCGAAATCGTCGGAGTCATACGCAAACGCATAGTCGTTCGCCCTGATCCTTCCGTTAGGCTTCCTGAGATAGAAGCGGAGAAGATAACGCGTGAGCTCATCACGAAAGAGGCCGAAGTTACTGACATCAATTTTGACCCTTCACTGGGCGAAATAATAATTGAGACAAAGAAACCCGGTTTGGTGATTGGCAGAAACGGCGTTGTGCTCCAAGAAATCATAAGGAAAACTAAATGGCGTCCTCATGTCCTCCGAAGTCCGCCGATTAAATCTAAAATTGTCACCAACATGCGGCATTATCTGCATTCGGAAAGCCAGGAGCGCGAGCGCATTTTACGTACCATTGGTGAACGTATCTTTAGACCAAAGACCTATGACGTTGGCGACATACGACTCACTGTTCTTGGTGGGGCTCAGGAAGTCGGCAGATCCGCTTTTCTGCTTAAAACCCGCGAAAGCAGTGTACTCTTGGACTGCGGAATTAACCCTGGCTCGCAGAGACCTTTTGAATCTTTCCCAAGATTTGATTCTCCAGAGTTCCAGATTGACAACTTGGACGCCGTGGTTATTACTCATGCGCATTTGGACCATTGTGGCTTAGTCCCTTTTCTGTACAAGTACGGTTATGACGGTCCAGTTTACTGTTCCGCGCCAACTAGCAATTTGATGACTATGCTGCAGTTGGACTATTTGGATGTTGCTGGGAAACAGGGCGTTACACCTTACTACGACCAGAAAGATGTTCGCGAATGCGTCTTGCACACGATTCCGCTGCGTTACGGCGTCGTGACCGACATTGCTCCTGACATACGCTTGACTTTGCACAATAGCGGTCATATTTTGGGTTCATCGATGGCACATTTGCACGTTGGTGAAGGCTTGCACAACATCGTTTACACTGGTGATTACAAGTTCGCGAGAACTATGCTGCTGGAAGCCGCCGCAAACGAATTTCCTCGTGTAGAAACCATAATTACAGAAAGCACTTATGGCGGATCAGAAGACGTAATGCCAACTCGCGTTGAAGCAGAAGAACGATTAACCCGAGTAATTAACGATACACTGGAGCGGAGAGGCAAAGTTTTGATTCCTGTTCCTGCTGTTGGCAGGGCGCAGGAAATAATGTTAATCGTAGATGGCTACATGAAGCGTGGCATGATGAAGGAAGCACCAGTCTTCATCGAGGGCATGATTTCGGAAGCCACAGCGATTCATACTGCTTACCCTGAATATCTTGGCAGGGAAGTGCGCCACAGCATCTTGCATGAAGAAGTTAACCCATTTCAAAGTGACTACTTCACGATTGTTGAGCATCCAAGTGTGCGTCAAAGTATCATCGAAGGCGAACCTTGCATTGTCTTGGCGACTTCGGGTATGCTTGAAGGTGGGCCAGTCATCGAATACTTTAAGAACTGGGCAGACGACGACCGGAACACAATCATCTTCGTAAGCTACCAGATTGAAGGCACAATGGGTCGTCGAGTCCAGAAGGGAATCAACGAAGTCACCATGATGGATAACGAGGGCAAAATGGCTGTTGTTCAATGTAAGCTACATGTGGAATCTATCGAAGGCTTTTCTGGTCACAGTGACAGAAGACAACTGGTCAGTTACTTGACGAACTTATCTCCTAAGCCTGAGCGTATTTTCCTGTGCCACGGCGAAAAATCAAAGATTTACAACTTGGCAAACTTCATCGAAAACAAAGCAGGCATAACTTCGGTTGTTCCAGCAGTACTGGAGACTTTTAGGCTGCTGTAGGCAACGGTTCATTCTGGGCTGGAGTTTTCTCTCGCCAGATTCTTATTTTTGGGGGACAAATAACTATACGCTCTTCGCCTAGTCGTGCGATGTCTCCACCAATAAATTCCGTGAACTCGTGAAGCTCGTTTACTGCTCTAGAGACGTCTTGGATGCTTTTGTTTGCCAAAGGCGTTATCTTAAGAATAATTATGTTTCCGTTTGTTACTTCTGTTTTGACGTTTTCTAAGTCTGCTAGTTCGCGAAGAGGCATAGCTTTGAGGTAAGTTTTAGGTCCGTTTTCTTCCTCAGGCGATTTTTCCTCTGCTTGAGCGGTTGGGTTTTCGGCAAGTGTGGGTTTTTGTTCTTCCATTTTTGGTTTCTCTTCCTTCCGAGATTTGCGAAATATTCCCCAAGTTCGCAAATTGTTCCTCTCTAGCTGCTATATATATGCAGCTTCACCAGTTAAGCGTTTCTTTATTCTAATTCCTACAATTTGTGGTAAGGGGATTAAATGCAATTCGTTTGGAATTTGACACCAACACAGCTTTTTGACGCGCATCTTTTCTGATTAAACGAACCCATTAGCACTGAAGTCTTTTTCATGGATCTCTCGTTACAATTAACTTCAATTCGACATTTGCCGCCTTATCGGAGTAAAGCTTGGCATATTCTTGACATGTTGGTTATGTGAAGAACCAAGCCTTGGTCGCGCGACGCATGAAAGAGACATTTTGTTTCAAGGGTATTGGAATTCATGCGTTTTTCGAGTAAGACGCCTCTTGAAGCGTTGTGGGCTTCGTGGTTTAGTTTGATTAGGGTGAGATTTGGGAGAAATTCTGAAAAAGTTTAATAGTCAAATTCGACCTCAAGAACGTTTCAAGAGTAAATGAGGAGACAGAGAGAAACTTTGAAAAGAATAACCGTTACCCTACTTCTGGTAGTCCTTAGCATAAGCGCTTTAAGCATGGCTTTAGCCCCGAGCACGAACGCTACGCCAGAGAACGTGAAAGTCCTAAGCTACAGCTGGTACGTTTACCCAGACACAAGTTATGGCTATGGTGACTTCATTGTCGTCGGTGAGGTCCAAAACTTGGGTGCAACTGTGTTGGATCATGTAGTTGTCAGAGGCATTGCCTACACTGCTGATGGTCCTCAAGCAGACTCCTTGACAACGGCGTTTGTTGAAAATATGTTGCCCGGGCAGAAAGCGCCTTTCTACATGGACTTTACTTATCAAAACTCTTACGGCGGCAACATGACTTGGGACACTATGGTTGATCATGTGGATTTAGCCGTGGTCTACGCCAACGATACCGACGTTCAGCCTTATCAAAATTTGGATATTGCTTCCACTTCGTATGTTAACCCGACCACTAATCTGTATACTGTCGCGGGGATCATTAGGAATACTGGACTTGAGGCAAGTCCGAACATGGTTTGGGCCGTAACAACCTTCTACGATGACAATGGAAAAGTAGTAGCGCTGAACGAAACAGCATCTCCATTTATCACCACTGGACTTGCACCCAATGCAACAATTTCGTTCACAGCTACGCCAAAGGATTACACTCAATTGACAAGCCAAATTGCAGGGTACTCCGTCATATTCCAGAGTCGAAAGATGGAAATTCCCACGCCGACTGTGACCCCCACCCAATCTCCAATTTCTACACCCACTGCTTCGCCTTCTCCTACGCAGTCACCGGATTCGCAGCAAGCTTCAGTGCAGCCTGAACTGATCTATGGCATAATAGGTGCGTTGGTTATCGTGGTCATAGTTATAGCGGTTCTGTTCCTGAGAAAGTCTCGAAGGTAAATTGCCGTAACAACCCAAAGCTTGGCTGCGATCCTAAGGTGCAGCTGAGCTGACACAACCTTTTTGTTTTCTTGCTTCCTTAGTTAGCAGCGCGTGCTCTTTCACTTGTGGCAATAAAGAGGTTATAGTCTATTGTTTTTCAGGGGGTAATTCTCTTATGTCAAGAAATCTCTACGGAGATGTTTTTGAATTATGCGTTTTGCTACATAGGTTTAAAGGCTATTAGTGAATCATAAGATAGCATTTGTGGTGAAGTTAGTGAGTGAAGCGCAGCTTACAAGCGAGCTACAAGGCAACACTCTACGTGTTTACTGGTACCTCATCAACTGCTCCAACACGTCAGTTGGTCCAAGAGACGTTCAGCGAAAATTAGGCTTTTCCAGCCCCAACTTGGCGGTCTATCACTTAGACAAACTTGTTGAGTTAGGAGTGGTGGAAAAATCCGCTGGAGAGTATCATGTAACTAGAATCGTTGACGTGGGAATTCTAAAACAATTCACCAGAATTCGCGGATTCATTTTCCCAAGGCAGCTTCTCTACGCGTCTATGTGGACAACACTGTTTGGTTTCTACCTCTTTGAATTCAGGGACATTAATTTTTACAGTTTTTTTGCTTTTCTTTTTGGGTTACTTGGAGTTGGAATTCTGTGGTTTGAGGCTTTGAACAATTGGCGGAATCGACCTGGTTGAGGCCAGATATTGTGTTTGGTATGTCCGGTGAAACTCATTAGCATATTAGAGTGGTAATTTGGTGTGACTGCGTTCCTGTTTGCTTCTTCCAGAAAACCTGTTAAGAGTGCTGTCACAGACTCGCGTTTTCTTCCAAGTTTAGCCTCACTTTTTCTACTCAAGTAACGAGGGATGCAATTTATTTGAACAGACTCCAATTGTTTGACCAATGCTTCTGCAGATAGTCGGATGGAGGTTTGACAATAAGAATTGATGAAGACCATTTTGAATAACAGAGAAGAACCCTTGCTTGTTGATGTAGGAGCAGGATGAAGTCACCTCTTTGACACAAATACATGTGTCCTGTTTGTCTTACGTTTGGGGAGTTTTTAGTCTGAATTAGGTCTTTCGCTTTGATTTTCTTCGATTTTGCTGAGGAGTGCTTGTTCCTGAAATATTTTTTCTAGAAGGCCTGCGGCGGCATCCACCTGTCAGGGTTTGTATATCGCACTACTGGAGCGCTGCTCCTGGCTCGTTGCTCTTGGGATGCGAAGCAGTATCTTATGTCGAAAAGCACCTCTCTATGCATTTGCTTGTCCCTGATTATATCTTCGAAAATCTTCATTAGGCTCTTTAGGTTCACTGGAGCCCCTATTTCCAGTTCATTAGCTACTGCTCGAAGGATTTTGGGTTGATAAATGTTCAGATATATTTCTGCGAGGCGGTCTTCCAGATCTGTTAAGGCTTTGAAAACGTCGATGAACTCTTCAGTACTTAGGCAACTCAACTCGTTTATTTGTTTGGAAATCTCGGCCACTTCTTCCGTCAGTTCAGTTAAGACTTTAGGGCGATTGTGAAGGTTAAGCTCTGTCTTCTCAACCGTTTTGACGATTTCTTTTACGGTCATGGAATGTTTTAGACTGTCATACCCTATGCTTACGATTTGACCGCGCAATTCTGGGGAATCCATTTTTTTTGCGACGCTTTGGTAGAAACGAAAGATTTCCTCTTCTAAATTGCTGCAAGACAATATTTGCCTAGTGAAGTCCTTTAGGTTTTCGCTAACCATGTCGCAAGTTCTCCTTTTTGTTGATTCGCGCGCTTCTTCGTATTCAGATTCAATAGTGAATCTTAATAAACATTATTGTATCCATGTTTGGCTTGTACTTGAGTTCAACAGGTATACAACAATGCTACGCGTTGGTTGTAGAAACCTAATTGTTGTTCTGAAAATATACCATACCCTTTAGGGGGAACAGGATTCGTGGCTTTATAGCCATTGTTTTCTCAGTTGCTGAATTTGGGCCTGAATGTAGTCTACTTGTTGTGTCATTTTATCCAGCCGTTCGTCTAGTTTTTGTGTCGCTGCAGAAAAATCTTCTATGGTTGTCTCCAATCTGTTGGCTAAGCCGTCCATTTCTTTTTCATGGTCACCTAGGGCCTGGATAATGAATTCAAACACCTTGGTCTTCTTGTCTGGGTCACCGTTTTGCGGCATGGGCTTGGCCACTTTTGATTTACAGTTTGACATGTCCCGTTTTAAAAACAGAATTGCGTTTTAAGATACTATGTCGGAATTAACAATATTCTTGTTTGCGCAGATTCGGCTGATGGTGATTGGGTCGGCTCGGTGATTCTTGTTGGATATGTCGATTTTCGTAATATGTCGAGCGTGAAAATAATTGTTATATTCAGACTTGCGATACATGATGCGTAGTGAAGTGCGACAAATGAACAGTACAACAAAACTACAGATAACAGCAATGGAGAAACAGCCAGAAACTTTGGTAATGATGCACGTAGGAGCCCAGGAGCCGAAATCTCTAAGCTTCGAACCATTATTCATGGAGACCCTGGACGAGGTCTTTGGTTCTTTGGGCGAAAAATGTCGCACTGCAATTTATCATAGCATCGAGAAGCGGTATGGAATGAGCAAAGCAGAAATTGCAGCACACACCAAGGAGCTCGAACAGGCAATGGAAGAACTCTTTGGAGAAGCCGCCTCAATCCTAATGATATCCATAATTCGAAACCTTCACAAAAAAGTGCGTGATTTCAGTTTTTCTGAAGAGGTATTTTCGTTCTCCAACTATATGGAGCATCTGCGCAGCTTCCTGAGTGCCTGATTATGGTTACGATGTAACGTTAAAATCTATGAGCATTTGGCACTGACTATTGGCGATTTCAGGCACTAGTTCTTTTTCGGACCGCCCACAATAGGGGACTATTACACTTTTTTACCTCAACACATTGCTCGATTGTGAGTTTCGTCTTCTTTCGCAGCGAATACGGTTTGTTGATCTTGGATTCAGATTTCGATTTCATAAATCAGTTAAATCTAGTCGATAATATTGAGTTAGAACAAGGAGACGGCAAATGAAAATAAGATTAACTCAAAAAGATCGGATTGAAATCAAAGCTAAAATGGCTACGGTATTTGATGAAAAGATGAAGTCGCTTTCGGGTCGGCTCCAAGACATCCTGATGGATGATTTGGTTACGGCTTTCGAAAGCAGACTTGATATTCTGCAACGGACGAGTAGACTTCAGGCTGTGATTGAAGTAGAGGAATTAGAACAGTTCGCATAGCTTGAGACGACATAGGAGGGCTCCAAAGACATTTTTCGGATCCGCTCTTTCTGATTTGAGTTCATGCTGCAATACAAAATATGCTCTTGGATGTAAATTTTCATGCATTTTAGGCTTTCAAATTGCTTCACAAATTGATAATAGATTACCAGAAAATTCTTCAGATTGAAGCAGTAATTGTAAAATCAAGATATTCTGAGCTCATTTCGCTTAGTAAAGCTTTTCTAGCAGGGAGTTCACTATCAATGAAGGCTACAGGATGAGACGCTCCAAACTGGAGACATACGTGGACATGCTCCACATATTGGCACTTCGCGGACCTCAGAAACTAACCCATGTAATGTACAAAGCCAATCTCAACTCGAAAGTCACAAAGGAAAATCTGGACTTTCTAATTCAGAAAGGTCTTGTTGAAGAGCGCCCCGTTAAGAAAGGAAACGCAGTTTACTCCGTAACTCAGAATGGCCTAAATGTGGTCAAATATTTCAGAGAGCTGCAGAAAGCGCTGCCGTTAGTTGCGGAGAGCCGAGTTGGCGCCTCTCATCTCTGTTAGTTGTTAATTTGTCTCTGTAGCGAGCTTTTCTAGAGGCTATTGTTTCCTTACGAACATTGGTTTGTTGGTGCAGAGAAAATTTGGGATGTTTTTTCTTCCAGCAGGTAATTCTGGCTACCTCGCAGCTGCGGCGTCAGCGTGCACGATTGTCGATATGGTGGGGTGATTATGTTTCTATTATGCATTGAGTTTTGTGCAGTCTTTTCAAAGCATTTGGCGGGTTTGAATGTTGTTTTTTGGGGTTCTTGTGTTTGTGTTGTACAGGTCCTTTTCAGGTTGGATGTGACTTGCTTTTGAAGAGGGATGTGGTTCATGTGGTTTTTCTGGCATGCGTTGTTCGAGACATTGTTGGTTTTGGTATGTTTTGGTATGCCTTTGGTATGTCTGAACATTTATATGATTGTCTGGGAACTGTTAAGTCATGCGACATATGTCTAAAAAAGACATATTGTCTATGTGTACAACACACCAACAGACGGAGAAACAAAAAATGATCGGAAACACCTGTCAAAGAGAAATGCAAACCAAACTTACCAAAGGTCTTCTCGACATGATCGTACTCCAGATCCTCGACCAGGAACCCATGCATGGTTACCAGCTGATCGGGAAAATCCGCAAGAACTTTGGCGTAAACTTTGGCGCAAGCACTGTCTATCCATTTCTGGACAGGCTTGAAAAGAAGGGGTATTTAAAAAGCGAATGGAACACAATCGCAGTTAGACCTCAAAAAGTATTCAGTCTCACAAACAACGGGCGAGTTGTGCTCAACTTCGCTGAGAACTCGCTTATGTTTATTCGAAATAGTCTTTTGGCGGAAAAGAAATTGGACCCTGCAGAAGGGTCAGTTTTCTTGGTGCATCCATCACATCGATAATCATTTGGATAGAGAGACGCGAGGTTAGATAGCCCAAAAAGGCTGGTAGGTCTACTTCACGTGATTTGAAAAACCGCCAAGTATTCTGAACTTGACTGAGTGAACTGCCAGGTTTGCTGAGGCACAGAAAAAGTACGGCTTTTTTCCGGTGTATTGCTAATTCATATTCTTTATATGCTCAGAATAGCGCTTAATATTTTGGCGAACAGCTTGACGAGAAGACGTTATCTGAGGATAATACTTCTTCCCTTTGTCGCACCCATCTTCTTTGTTGGCTGGATACTGGTTTGCCTTGGGAAGGAGAAACCCACAGTTAAGAGGCGTCCTTTGACAGCAGCAAAACCTTCAAAAGAAGATGCCATAGAAGTTGGGGTATTGAATGAAATGGAAGATGAGCTGTCGCTCCTTGAACAGCGCTCGAAAAAAGGAAGCGCCCACTGATAGATTCTATGTTGGTTCTTATTGCGCGAAATGAAAGAGCAAAACTCATGAATGGCCAGGTTTGCGGTCGAAAACGTGATCGCAAGGTTAAATTGAATACGAAGAGATGTCGCAATTGTGATTGGATAACACGTCTTGCGGGAACAAGACTATGATTTCCTATTTTGGTTTCAGTTTCTTGAGATACTTTCTAATGCTGCCACATTGAGGAATTGTCGCTGCGGGGATTAGGGTGGAAGAGTGAGCTGCAAATAAGTCTGTTTTAATTCTGTTCCGCCTCTTTCGGGAGGGGATTTCTTAGCGTTTTCTCTGCAGGTTTACGTTTCTCTGCCGGTACGTGATGTCATCAAGAACAAGATTTGAGAGAACAACAAATGTTTGGTGCAGGAAGAATCATTATTCTTTTGATGATCCTGCATTTGTTTGAGCTTGTTCAAATTTCGTCAAGCCGTTTGTGGAGGCGAAATAGAACAAAGAAGCTATTTGTATAGTGGTCTTTTCTACTCAATCTTAAATATGACTTCTTAGAATATTCGGTTAGAAGTGTAGGTTCTACTGCTAAGGGAATGAATAAAGGCAAATGCCCTCAACACAAGTTATCATAGCTGCGCTAAACGAAGAGGAAGGCATAGGCCCCACTATTACTGAGCTTCAAAGACATCTAAACAATCCGAGAATTCTGGTAGTTGATGGCTTAAGCACTGACAAGACCGTTGAAGTAGCTAAAAACAAGGGCGCCGAGATCGCTTTCCAGGATGGAATAGGCAAAGGCGACGCTTTAGCTAAAGCGATTGAATGCTCAGATTTGGCTGTCGACTACGTGGTACTCACAGATGCAGACTATACCTATCCGGCTGAACATGTTCCTGAAATGATTCGAATACTAGAGCAGAATTCTGGAGTAGGCATGGTCTGCGGCAACAGATTTACAGCGGAATTGGATAGAAAGGCGCTTCGTGACGTTTTCTACATTGGAAATAGGCTCATTGCCTTCACGCACAATTTCCTAAACGGCGTACAGTTGGCCGATCCATTAACTGGCTTACGCGTGGTTCGTGCTAACATCTTGAGGGATTGGAAGGTGAAATCCAAAGGCTTTGATATCGAAGTTGAATTGAACCATCGCGTTGAACGGAAAGGCTTTGGAATCGTCGAAGTCTCTATCAGGTACAGACCGCGTCTCGGTGAGAAGAAGCTAAAGGCAAGACACGGTGCCATTATCTTGAAGCGCATAATAATGGAAACAATGTACTAGCGATTGTTGAGTTGGCTAGAAATTTTTTGGTCTAAAAAAAGTGGGCTTTTTTACACAGTAATTATAGACAAGTTGAGCATCTCCGAAAATTATCTTGAATTGCGAAGGGCAAAATTTTGAGCTTGGTTGTGCGTGCTCCCTGAATTGAAAATTAACTCATTTTTCTTGCCAGCATTGGGTACGTATGTTGCTTGGATTTTTCGCGGTTTGCGTTGTAAGGACAGGATGAGTTTTTCTATATAAGTTTAAGAATTGTATAGACGATTTGTTAATGATGTTTAAATATTAATTCGATGTGATATTGGGTGGGGACGTAATAGGGCAGTAACTCGCAGGTTTGGCTTTGAGTCACCCTTAGTTCTTATCTGCCTCTGTCAGGAGGAGATTGGATAGGTGGATCTCAGAGTCGGTTCTTGAATCATGGAGAGAGTATTTTGTCTAGTCGCTGATTCTTCTGGAGAAATGGGGGCTGATTTGGTGAACTACAGAAACCATTTAGACATAATAGCCGACATCCTAAACGTTGCCTACCGCAGAGCTAAGAAAACTCAGATCATGTATCAGGCAAATTTAAGCTATAGCGTTTTGCAGCGTTACCTGTCGGAGATTTCTGCCGCATCCTTAGTGAGTTTTGACGGGCAGTCTCAGAGTTTCGCGCTCACGTCGAAAGGTCAAGAGTTCTTACAGGCGTACAAGGAATATGCCAAAACTAGTCAACATGTTGAGAAGCGTCTGAGCCTAGTTGCAGCTAAGCGAAAAGCCTTGGAGCAGTTGTGCTCGCCTTCGCAAAACAATCTATGATGCAGTGTCGTGAGATGCTTTAATGACGTACAGGTTTTCCAGCAGGAATTACGTTCTGCTTGTTGCTTTGTTACTGTTGATTGGGCTTAGAAGCTCACCCTTTGTTGTTTATGCAGAGAGTTCATCCGACGCAGATGCTGCTTTAACCTCAGCCAAAAATAGGCTTGTCGAGTGTCTAAGCGCAACTAACGCTGCTGAGGCCGCTGGTGCAAACATTTCGGATTTGACTAACACTCTGAACAATGCTGGTTTATTGTTGTCGAATGCAGAATCAGCCTATTCTTCTGGGGATTTCCAGACTGCAGCAACTCTATCTGCCCAGTGTCAGATCGTCCTCACCAATTTTATTTCTACTGCTGCATCATTGCAGAGTTCAGCATCGCAAAGGCGAAGCATGGATTTCCTTGTGACCGTCGTCGGCTCAATAGCAGGCACTACTGTAGTGATTGTTGGAAGCTTGTCTGTTTGGGTCTTATTAAAACGCAAATATGAGTGGGTCGGTGAGGCAAAGTAAGACTTCAGCAATACAAGACCTGGTTCATTGTTATCACGGCTGCACTAGCCTTGATAGTTGCGTCTCCTGCGTTGCAGCTGCTCCTTGTTTATCCTCAAGCTGTTTCATTTACCGAAGTCTGGCTGCTTGGTCCTTCACATACGGCTGGAAACTATCCGTACAACATAACTGCGAATCAAAACTATAAGGTGTATTTTGGGGTGGCCAACCATTTGGAATCTTTTGCATACTATCAAATTCAAGTGAAATTCTGTAATGAGACTCAGTCTACTCCCGATAGTCTAAATTCGACTCCCAGCAGTATGCCCCCGCTTTACAATATTAACATGTTTGTTGCACAGAATGAGACTCAAGAAATTCCTGTTGACTTTTCATTTGATTACAGTTTTCAGAATGTGACCCGAACGGTTTACAACAACGTTACCATTCCGCCAGGAGCTGGAAGTAACGGAACGGTAGAACAGAGGGCTGAAAACGTAACGTTTTTGCAGGCCATCTTTAGGAGCTTAAGGCTAAATGGTGTTGCTTTGGATTTGAAGGGCTATTCTTCGGACTGGAATCTGCTGACCAGACGCACATCTGGCAACTTGGTTTTCGAGGTCTGGATCTACAACAATGCGGTTGGCGGCTTTCAATATCATGAACGCTTTGTAAACTTGAAGCTCAACATTACTCCACTATAATAGATCAGCTATTAATGTGATTGAACTCGCGCTCTTTCGCAGGAACATTATATTCGTCATTTGAACTCATTTGAAACCTTTTTATTATCATTTTTGACCTAAGAATGAGGATGGAAAAACATATGGAGGAATTCGCTGAACACAAATTGCGTGTGGCTGTAATTGGTTTGGGAAAGATGGGCTTGCTTCATGCTTCGCTGCTAAATGTTCTTCCTAACGTTAATCTGGTGGCTATATGTGATAAGAGTAGAATAATGCGTACTGTGGCAAGTGCTGCCTTAAAGGGACCATTGATTACTGAAAATTTGGAAGACTTGAAGAACCTAGATCTTGACGCGGTTTATGTTACCACGCCAATACCATCGCACTATGGTATCATAAAGGAGGTCTATTCACAGAATATCGCTCGTAATCTTTTTGTTGAAAAGACACTGACATCAAGGCCTTCTGAATCTGAAGAGTTATGCAAGCTATCGTCGAATCTTAATGGCGTCGACATGGTCGGATATATGAAACGGTTTTCTGTTACCTTCAACAAAGCCAAGGGACTGCTCAGCCAAGATGCCATCGGACAATTGCTTTCATTTGAGGCGTACGCCTATTCTTCAGATTTTGCTGATTCGGAAAAAAATCCTTCAGCATCTCCCAACCGTGGGGGTGTCCTGAAAGATTTGGGTTCTCACGTTGTCGATCTGGCTCTTTGGTTCTTCGGCGACTTAGAGATCGAATCAGTGAAAGGGTATAAATCTAGTGTGGTTGGTTCCGTAGACTCAGCAAGCTTTGAAGTGTGCGGGTCAAGGAGTCTTCATGGTAAATTTGATGTTTCATGGATTACGAAGGGGTACCGCATGCCCGAATTCGGACTAAGAATTGTTGGCTCCCAAGGTCTCTTGACAGTGGATGATAGTCGACTAAAGCTATTATCAAATGAGTATTCTAACATCGAGTGGTATAGACAGGACTTGTCAGACAACGTCCCATTCTTGTTAGCAGAACCAGAATACTTCCGTGAGAACAAGAGTTTTGTAGACTCAATAGTCAGTGGAGCCAAAGTTGAGCCCAACTTTAAAACAGCTCTGAAGGTTGATAATTTGCTCGGAAAAGTGGAATGCAAAGCCAATGAACAATAAAAAAATCGGATTGATCGTGGGTGACAACCCCTTACATGGCATAAGCCATCTTTCCCAAGATAGAGCACGTGCCCGATCATTAGACGGCTCCGTTTCAAATGAAGAGTACGCATCTAAATTGGTGAATCTTTCTTTGCAGAACGGAGCGACAGGTTTCATGTTCTCAGTAAGTGAAACCACCCTTTCAGTCCTCAAGGCACTTCCCAAAGACCTTAAGCCTGAATTGTACGCCATTGTGCCCTATGCTTACGAATATGCGCGGTTGGCAACTAGCGCAGGAGGTTTTTCTGGCCTAGCCAAAGAAATCGTTCGCCATATCGTTTTCTCAAGAAACGTTTTTGTTGTTGCAAAGGACCTTGGAGGGATAATTCACACTGATCCTTCAAAGCTCTTGAAGACCTATCTGATTTACGAAATTTCCCGTATTAGGTCCGCCGCTGGAAAAGACTGCAACTTGTCCTCTGTTATGCTTCATGAGATATTGACTGACATGGCTCTTGCATTTAACTTAGACTGGCTATTCAGATATTACATTGACTTCTTGTTGAAGCGGCACATTCAACCTGGTTTCGAAACGAGAAACTTCGCATATCTAATAAACAAATTCAACGAATGGAAAATAGACTTAGAGCAAATAGCTATTGTTGCTCCGTTCAATAAGGCAGGGTTTCAAATGAACCCTTCCCAGGTCGCCTGTGAGAAAGCGTTGGCAAATGCAGCAGGAGCTAAAATAATTGCTATGAGTGTGCTTGCAGCTGGATATCTCAAACCTGTAGAAGCCATGGAGTATCTTGTAAACCTTCCAAACATAAGTGAGATCGTGGTCGGAGTCTCCAAGGAAAAACAAGCGAAGGAAACATTCAAATTACTGAAGCAGAGTCTAGGCGAAGAATAACGCGCTGACTTATGTCCAATTTCAATGAGTCACCGTTTAATAAGGGAATAATCTTGAGAATACCACTCATATTTCCCGTATAGCTCACTCTTTTGAGGTGTGAATTATTTTCAGATGCTTTGTTGGACTTTTCGTCGTAATCTTTTCTTAAAAAGAATTCGCGAAACATATTACCGTCATTTCCGAAAAATAGGCAAATTTGAGAAAAAGTCTAGTTAAAATTGATGTCTCATAAGCGTTATCGAATGTGAGTGAGTAATGGGCGATCGAATAAATCTGTGTATGCTTGCGCCAGAGTTCTTCCCCGTTTGGGGCGGTGTCGGATCCTACACTGTTGAATTGCTAAAGTCATTGCCCGAAAATGTAAATCTTCATGTGGTCACTTTAAAACGCGATATACCTGGATGGTCCGGGAAAGAATATAGTAGTCAGCACATCAGCTCAATACTGAATAGGCCAGTTAACATTCATTATTTATCCATGTCCAAAGAGACGTTCTTGTACAATTTGACTTTTCAAATTGCTTGCCTCAGACAAGTCCCTTCACTACACAGAGAACACCATTTTGACATAATACACTCTCATCTGTGTCATATGCCAGACGTTTTTCTCAAACTGCTTGTTAGATTGCCGGTTCCAACTGTTCTAACTGTACACGGGACAATTCAGATGCTGAGAGGTCATGCGATTTTGGCCCGTTCTATGTTTGGCGGTCTCGAATCAAGCGAAAGCTCGATACTTAAATTCTACCCAATAATAGAGTTGCTTCAACAGAAGTACGTAAAGAAGGTTGAGCGTTTGATTGCTGTTTCTAAAGCAACTAAGAAATTTGCCATTGAAGACTTGAAAGTCAGCGAAGAGCGAGTTAGCCTCGTGTACAATGGTGTGGACACCAAACTCTTCAATTTACCTAACAATGATCAATTGGAGACAAAATACTCAAAACCCACAGTTGTCTATATAGGCCGTGTAATAGCTAAAAAAGGAATAGACGTACTTATTGATGCAATGCCGGAAGTATTGCGATCTTGCCCTGAAACCCAGTTCGTGTTTGTGGGCGGTGGGAACGTAGAATTCTATCGAAACAAAATAGTAGGACTTGGAATTCCGGAGAAAAACTACGTATTCCTTGGTCATTTAGGCTATTATGAACGCTCGAAGATTTTGCAGGAAGCCACAGTCTTTGTTAATCCATCTTTTTTCGAGAATTTTTCCATAAGCATTCTCGAGGCAATGAGCAGCGGTTGTGCCGTCATTGCATGTAACGTAGGGGGCAACCCTGAACTAATTAACATTGGCAAAAATGGTCTTCTGGTCCCGGCCTTAGACTCCACAAATTTGGGTAAGTCTATTGTTGCACTTTTGGAAGACGAGTCTCTTAACCGCAAAATGGGAACCGAAGCGCGAAAAACAATTGAGGAATCGTTCTCCTCGAAAGTATGTGCGGAAGTAACATATGGAGTATACAAGCAGACTATTAATCACTTCTGACTGTTCTCATCTATTCGGCCAAATTAACGTAGCTCTTTGGTTGGCTCCTTAACGGTCAACAATAGGTCGATGTGTTTTCTGCATTTTTCCTGGATCTATTCAAATAATTGAGAAATCTCAACTTTAAACAAGGTGTTGGTTTTGCTAATCATTTCCTGCTCTTTAGATTCCTCCTTGGAATTGGCAAAACTCCAAGGTAACCTAGAAGCACATCGAGAGCGTTATCACATGTTCAATGACTTCGACCACGTTGTGCTTCTGACGCAGGATGTTCAGGACTTCTCCAATGAACTGGGGGGAATTACACATGTGCCCTGCGCGCATTCAAGATTCAAAACTGTTGAAAAAGCTGTCACGCTTTTCAAGTTTCTACGTTGGATCCGCTTTTCTCACTTAAGCTTTGTTTGGTTACTAAGGAATCGGGCAGAAATCTATTTGGTGCTGTCGGAAAACGTTGATTCCCCTACTCCATTTCTGTTTTCTTCGTTATTTAGGATTCCTTATTACATACACTATCACTACGATGTGGCGACTCAAGTTGGTAAAATGAACAAACACGGTTTTGAAGGCATTTTGCTGCTTTTTCTTAGAGAAGTTGTGTTTTAAGAGAGCTACCTGTGTTTGGGTTACTGCAGAAAACCTGTCTGAAAAAGTAAAATCATACGGAGCTAAAAAAGTCACGTTCATGCCTAACTGGGTGGATCTGACCGCAACTCCAAAAGTGCGTAAGGACTCTGCCGAGTCAAAGAACAGAATATTGTTTGTTGGTCGCCTCAACCCTGTAAAGAGGGTGGATTTACTTTTGAAGGCATTTGCTCGACTCAGAATAGTGTGTCCCAATGTGACGTTGAGTGTGGTTGGTGATGGCGTGGAACGGAAAAACCTGGTTGCACTTGCCAACAAACTTGAACTCGGAAACGCAGTCAAATTCTTGGGTTTCCAGAACCATAATAAAGTGATCAGCATTATGAAAGACTCTGATTTGTTTGTCTTGTCTTCAAAGATTGAGGGAAATCCTAGAGTGTTAATTGAAGCTATGTCAGTCAAACTGCCTTTGGTTGCTACTGACGTAACGGGCATACGCGATATGGTCCATAATGGCGAGACAGGTCATCTTGTGCGATCCTCGCCAGAGGATCTGGCGATTGGTATGGAGTACGTTTTAAAACACAACGAGTATGCGCTAAGAATTACCGAAAATGCTTATCAGTTTGCTCAAGAGCACTTTTCAAGAGCTCGGGCGGTAGAGAAGATAAGGACAGATTTTGGCAATAGCGTAAGCCGTTATCGAAACAAATTCGTGCAATAACATTGGCATACGGCATATTTGCCTACAAAAATGGCGGTTAAATCCAATGTTCTCTGCAAAGAACTGCGTCACATCGTTGTCAGTTGTCATTCCAGCTTATAATGCAGAGAAAACTCTGGAAAAGTGCGTAAACTCGATAATTACAGCGTTTCCTGTAGAAAAAGAAATCATTGTCGTGGATGACGGATCTACTGACAAGACCTATCAGGTGGCATCTGGTCTTCCAGTAAGATTGTTGCGACTGAAAAACAACGAGGGCCAGTCTGCAGCTAAGAATTTGGGGTTGGCGCAGGCGGTCGGCGACGTTGTTGCGTTCATAGATTCTGATATTGTCGTTGAAAAGAACTACTTTCTGGAATTAATCTCCGTCCTCGATAATGAAGAAGGTAGAATCGGAGGAGTAGGTGGAGTAATCTATCCACTTAGAAACGACCTTATTTCTACCAGTTTGAACTTAAGGTTTTTTGGCTGTTCCCCCTTGAGTGAGACGAAGGTTCGCGAAATAGACAGCTTGAGTGGTGCCGCATCTGCTTTTCCAAAGTCAGTGCTGACTGAAGCAGGCGGATTCAGCACAGAAATTAAAGGAGAAGACCTCGACCTCAGTCTTCGTCTTCATAAAGCAAAATACAACCTCCTCATTGTTCCTGCAGCAAAAGCTTACCATCCTCATCCCACATCATTAGCGCAATTGGCAAAAAAATGGTTTTCCTACGGAATTCTTTTGGTGCACGTCTCAATAAAGAATCGCCTCAAACGAGATTTGATGCTTAACTGGGGTTGGGTTGTGAGTTGTGTTAGTCTTTTTGCTGTTGCTTGCTACAGCGGTAGCTTCTTTTTTTGGTCTGTGCTTTTTGTCACTTTCTGGTTACCTTGGTTGCTTTATTATGGCAAGGAAACGTTCAGGTTTTGGGTTCGTAATCCTAAATTCAGGTATCTTGCCTTGCCTTTTATACATCAAGTGACCATTATCGCACGCTCACTGGGAGTAGTTGTGGCTTCCGTAAGGCATTTTTTGTGAACCGCGAGGTTAAGCTCTGAGTCTTACCATAATCTTGATTCCTCGTTTGGCAACTTCTCTATCTTGGCAATTTTAAGCTGTGTAAAGATAAGATCATGAAAGCAGAAACACACTTGCGTTAAGAGGAGGAAAAATATTTGAAAATCGCTATTGTTGTAACGCCTATTTCAGGCGGCGGACATACACGAGCGGCAGCTTACAAACGCTTCTTGGAGTCGAAGAATCACAGGGTTGATTTGGTCAGCATCGATGAAGATTTATTTTCGAAAATGAGTCTTTTCTATCAACGCGTTAAAGCCTATTTAGGAGACAAAGAACCCGCGCTCATGGAAGAGATAGCTCGCAGAGTTGAACCCAAGCTCAAAAAGGGCAACTACGAAGCTGTAATTGGCATTGAGAGCCTTTTTTCGTATGTTTTGACAAAAAATTTGGATTGCTTAAAGATATTTAGTTGGGAAGCCATGGGCGCTGACGAAGTCTATTTTGCCACCAATTCCAAACGCACACCTGATTTTGAGAACATCCGTCGCTTTCGAGAAATGGAACTGAAAATATGTCAGAGCTCAGATTATGTGATTTTTCCTTGGGAAACAACTGAGAGCTACGTCAGGAAGAATATTTACGATGGAACCAATTTTCTTACTGTAAGATATGGGTGTGTTCCTCAGAACAAACCAGCCTCTTTCTTTTTCCCGCCTTCGGTCGTATCAGTCGGTTGTTTGGGCGGATACTGGAGCAACGTCGAACTCTTATCTTATCTCACGAAAATAAGCCCATACAATATAAGTGCTTATGGCAGCCCTCGTCCGCGTAAGAAGTACAGACTGAAATACAAGGGATTTGCGCCTTCACTCGATGTGCTCTACAACTACCAATTTGGGTTGAATACCATTTCAAAGGATGCCTTCAGAAGAAATCATTTTTCTTCCAGAATCCTAACTTATCTCGCCTATGGTTTGCCCGTTCTATCTCCTGATTGGATGCTGCTCTCACATCAGCTCAAAGGATGTCTGCCCTACAACGAAACCAACTTCGTTGACATAGTCGATCGTTGCTCGGAGAGGAGCGTTTGGGAGAAACTAAGTCAAGAAGCACACAAACAAGCGCAAGAGTTGGATTGGAATAATACTCTAAAACCGCTTGAAAAGATGATTTCCAAATAGAACAGAACTAGCAAGCAAAATAGCGTAACGCAAAGATGCTTCCTTTGAGAACACGGCGACCTTTTCTGAGATTTTTACTTTTATGAAGTGAAGAGTATGGCTAACCCCATCAGAAATCTTCTTGATTCTGTAGAGCAGGCAGTTTTTGGGATCAATTCAGCAAGATACGCAGCGTATCTTAGAAAAAGAGGTGCGACCGTGGGGGAAGGTACCAAGTTCTATGGTAAAATAACAATAGACTTGACCCGTCCAAGTCTGGTTGAAATCGGGCGAGACTGCGTTTTCACTGATAACGTCAGACTCTTGACTCATGGATTTGATTGGAGCGTGTTGAGGGAAAAATATGGAGAAGTTCTGGCGTCAGCAGCAAAAGTGGTTATAGAAGACAACGTTTTCATTGGCATGTCCACGATAATCCTTAAAGGAGTTAGGATTGGAAAGGACACGATCATTGGAGCTGGCTCGGTTGTAACACACGACATTCCAGCAAATTCAGTTGCCGCAGGCAATCCTTGCCGAGTCGTTATGACCATAGACGAATACTACAGTAAAAGAAAAGAAGAATACATTGAAGAAGCGAGAGCTTACGCCCTTGAGCTTTATCAGAAAACCGGTGAAGTTCCAAGGCAAGAGGATTTTTGGGATGAGTTTCCCATATTTTTTGAAAGAAACAAAAAACTCCCGCCTAGATTCAGAGAACAATTGGGTTCTTCGTTTGAAAACTTTCTAAAGGCAAAACCATTATACCGCTCTTTCGAGGAATTCTTAGTGGCCTCAGGGATTCCTCGGAGTGTTATTGAAAGAGAAGAGTGATTAAGCTAAACTAAAACCCCATTATTTGGTTAGACTGTGCAAACTATCTTCTAAAAGGATTGACAAAAGTCTGTCTTTTAATTCACGCTCATGAATGGCTTTTTTCAGCTATCAGGCTCAGACTGAAACGAAATTTGCACCTTGGAGGCAAAACTGCTTGAAAGTTGGGGGCTTAAAGGGTCATGATGTTCTTAATATATGCTTATGCACTGACCTCTGGTTGAGACAGAACAACGGCGCAGTAGACAGAATAAATAGTTTTGCCAAGAACGCGTCCAAGAACGGAGTGAACGTTTACCTAATAGACCGAAACACCGAAAATTCACTATCTGCTTTGCTTCTCGGTCGGGACACCTACCAAAAGGTAGAAAATGGAATACTGAAAAAGCGACTATATCCTTTCTATATCCTATTTATCTTTCCTGGACTTATTAAACTTGTTCAAGAGAGCTTGAACAAGCTTTTTTGTTTATTCACTCGAACATCTGAATCAGAAGTTACATTTTTTCGTGCAATAGATCCCTATCTTTTTGTGAAATTGTATTTTGTCTGTAAAAAGGAACGAATAGACATAGTTCAGTGTGAGTTTCCGCCAACAACAGTATTTACTGCATATATTTTGAGGAGACTTCTTAATATTCCGCTCGTATTCGACGCGCACAATATTGAATCAGAGCGAATGCGTGGTTCAGCAAAGTCGCGAAATCTCTACGTCTCTATTACGAGACAAATGGAAATGACTATATGTCGTATATGTGATTCGATTTTTGTTGTGTCTGAAAATGATAAAGAAAAACTGCTGGATTGGAATGTCTCCTGCAATAGAATTGAGGTAATTCCTAATTCAGTTGACATTAACAAATTCTCGCCTGCGATGCGAGGAGTGGCGGTAAGAGACAGGTACAATTTGAATGACGACATCGTTATTATTTTCCATGGAGCTCTTGGTTATCCTCCAAATTTAGAAGCAATTGGTATTATTGAAAAAATAATCCTTCCTCAAATTCACAAACTCTATCCTTCAACTCATCTCCTATTAGTCGGTTCAGACCCACCTAGAGGGCTTTCAAACTTTGTGGTTACAGGGTATGTCGAGAATTTGCCCGAATACATCGCAGCAGCCGATTTGGCAATAGTCCCTCTATTAAGAGGTGGCGGAACAAGAATTAAGATACTTGAATATATGGCATGTGGAAAAGCTATTGTCTCCACTGTCAAAGGTGCCGAGGGTCTAAATCTTAAGAATGGGTCTGACATATTCCTGACCGAATATCCTGATTCAAAATTCGTTGATTCAGTTCTACACTTGATTGCAGATAGTTCTCTCAGAAAGAGCATGGGTACAAATGCTCGAAAGAAAGCGGAACTATTTTATGATTGGTCTAAAACTGCGAAAAAGGCAGTAAAAATCTATGGCGACCTGGTCTCTATTTCTGACGAGAAACGTTATAACAATGACAAACCTGCTGCCTTTCAAGACTGATGTGCACCTCAATGTCTCGCAAACCGTTTTAAGTTGTCTTTCGTTCGTTCCGTTTGTGCATCTCACATACTAAGTGACTCAAAATGCTGTGCGCAGCATTACTTCAAAGGTTGAGAAACCGTGATTAAGTTATTTGCACATTATTAGCCGGCATTACTCCACAGTTTTCAATGATTGCCCTCTAACTATCGTAAAAACGAACCGAGAAGCATAGTATCATATTTAACTTGGTTATGCATTTTAAAAGCATCAAAAAAATTGTGGTGTTTCATCATAAATCTTCAGTTTAATTCGCTTAAACAGTTTTCTAAATGGCTGTTACTTGGAACGAACAATAAGAGGCTAAAAACATGAATTCTCAAGAAATATTATCAATTGTCAAAGTACAGGACGATTCAGACATTCGCGAGAGGGTACAATCTGGGTTCGAGTTGATTGGAAAACCTGCGTTTCATCAGAACGATGTGGTCGCTATAAAACCCAATTTATGTTGCATTAAAGGCCCTGAAACTGGTGCAACAACGGATTTGAGAGTTGTCGAGGCGATAATACGATATTTACAAGAGGAATTCCACGTTTCAGATATTTCCATTGTGGAATCCGACGGGACTCAACTGCTTGCGGATATGGCTTTCAAATTGTTGGGGTACGAAGGGCTGTGTGAAAGACTTAACGTGAAATTAGTTAACTTGTCAAAAAGTCCTTGTTCTTACAAAGTCTATGAGAAGAATGCCTTCTTGAAAAGAGTGAAATACCCTGAAATGTTGGAGAGAGTTAATTGGCTTATTTCCGTGCCAAAGATAAAGATTCATACGCTTTGCTCATTCGGAGGCACCATGAAAAATCAATACGGGTGCAACCCGGTTCCTAAGAAGTCAATCTATCATGGACATTTGAATGATTGTCTAGTTGATTTGACGGCGGTTTTCAAGCCCCAATTGATTGTAGTTGACGGTATTGTTGGTATGGAGGGAAGAGGTCCCGTCGATGGGGTTCCAGTTAAGATGAATACTCTTATTTTTGGCAGAGACGTGGTTGCAGTGGACCACTTGATCGCACAATTAATCGGCATAAACCCAAGTAAGGTTAAATATCTTATTGAAGCCCAAAAACGCGGATTGGGGACAACGAATTACTGCGTCTTAGGAGCAAGCTTCAAAGAGACTGCGCGGCGATTTAATTGTCCGCCCAAAAAGAGTAACCTGTACGGCTTATTCTCTCTTTAAACTCTGGAATTGGGAAAATGTCTGTTAACAAAACTAAGGTCGCCATAATTGGCGCAGGTGAAATTGGAACAAAAGCCCACATTCCTGCTTATTTGCGCAACGAAAACGCCGAAATAGTTGCTTTAGTAGATGCCGACGAAAAGAAGCTTCAAAGAACAGCAAGAAAGTTTAGGATAAAAGGATGTTTTTCATCAATTCACGAGTTACTACAAAATCAGACTGTTGACGCTTTAAGCGTCTGTACACCACCAACTACTCACGCACAAATCGTGTTGGAGGCACTCAACAATGACGTTCATGTGCTCTGCGAAAAACCAATGGCAACCAACACAGATGATGGAAAGAAAATGCTCGAAACGGCGCAGAAAAGAGAAAAGGCGTTAATGATTGGTTTCAACCTCCGTTTCCAACCTAATTATGCACGAACTGCTTGGCAGGCTAAGAATGGCTGTGCTGGACACACGCATCTTATTGAATTTAATCTCCAATCGCCAAATCCCCTACTTGGCTGGAGCAAATCCCCGTGGTTCTTTAGTCAACAATCAGGAGGGGGCGTCCTATTAGATAAAGGGCCACACGTCTTCGACATGATTAACTACGTCTTTGACGATTTTCCGTTTGCTGTTTCTGCAGTAGCGTCCACCTTTTTTCAGTCCTCAGTTGAGGATTCATGTGTTTGTGTTTTAGAGTATCCTGGAAACAGAATCGGAATTGGAGTTATGAGTTGGCTCGCATCCCGCGTAATAGAACTACTAAGTGTTCATGGGACCGCGCGAAATCTGTTCGTTTCACCAGATATGTTCTTAGAAGCGAACGCGACGGACCTGCTGGAAATTGCTTTATTCCGTAAGGCTTCTAAATTGCTCGTTAATCTGAAATTCCAAAATCTCCCTCTTTTTAAGGCTAATAAGGTGAACACTTTCCAACTTGAAATCGACAGTTTTATCCAACAGGTAAGAAGCAATCAGCACGACTATTCGTCTGCTTTAAGCGGAGCAAACGTTCTAGCGACGTGTAATGCTGCAAAACAATCTTTGGAAACGGGAAGAAAAGTTGATTTTGCTTCATTGAGAAATCCTGAAAAGAACTTAAAGAACTAAACTTGAAATTTAGCTACTTATACAGAACTATCAATATTGCAGTTTTTTGTCTGAGCGGCTGATGACCTCCTTGGGAAATAGATTGACAATTGTCCGATTTCTGGAAAACATGAAAATTGTTCTTGCAGCTCATAGAACAGAATATTACTTAGCTCTGCTCTGGTGTTATGTCATTGTGTTTCTATGGTAGTAGTATTTCTGCGCTGTAGGCGTTTAGGGTTATGCTTGATACTGTTGCGCCGTTTAGGGTTCTGTAGGTTCGTCCAAGGTTGATAGTGTAGGCGGTAGAGTAGGGGTTGAATAGCACTTTGGCGCCTGTGAAGTCGCGCATGTACACGTTCTGGCTCTTGTAGTAAGCGCCCGTCGGAGAACCAACCGGAGTATCCATAATAGAATAATACCCCTTCGCGCCGTCACTACTGTACCAAGAATTGAAGCCAAAGTAGCTCGTTGCTCCGTTTGCTCCCAAAAGAAATTCAGCGTAGCAGTACTTGAGGAGTCTGTCATCTTCTGCTTGTGTGCTTGGAATAACTCCAGATGCAGCCCAAACAATTTTTCCGTTGGCTGAGTCTGCCGCAAGTTTGCCGACTAAGTTTAGATTAAATGTTGAACCCCGTCCTCCATCATCGTTCGCAGCACACCATTCGGCATGTGCAAAGCCTTCCATCATGGCTCCGTCAACTTCATTTATGTAAGTTGAGCCATACCATTCATCTGTGTTGACTACTACGATTTTTCCTGGCAAGTTTGCTTTGATGTATCTCAGAAAAGCGACCACGTCATTGTGCCATGTTTGAGCATTTGTGGTTGGTAAGTTATGGCAATAGAATGTAACATCGTTCCAAACATCATCTATGAATAACCCGTCGTATCCAGATGCGGACATCTTTGCTAACGCATCATTTACGAAATAGGCTTGCCATTCAGGGTTTGCGGGGTCCATAAGCCACCAATTGAAAGGCGAATAGAATATTCGATTTCCGTATGTGTCATGCATGAACCAAGTTTCATGTGTGTTGACAATTGACCAGTCCGGGTCAATTCCATCACTATGCATCGCTATAAGATCTTTATAACCTAACACTTTCAGGTTTGGGTTTGCATTATGTAGAGCTTGCATTTGGCTCGAAGGCAATCCGAAATTCGTATTCAGAAGCGTAAAGTGTTGAGCGATAAAATTTATTTGTGTAGTCGTTAGCCACCCGCTAGTATACGCTGAAACAGCCTTGTTTATCGGGGAGTTTATCGAGGGCAACGTGGGACCTGACGGGTAGGTTATTGTTCCCGCGCTTGAGAAAGCAGTGCTTGCCGTGACTAAACTTGATGCAGTAGGTAATGGGGTCAGGCTGCCCAAAGTTAGGGCTATCATCAAAGCCATAATTAAAGAGCTGTTAATATTGTTCATGCGTTTCACTTTTTCGAAGTGTATAGCACTACACGCTTAGTTTATGGTCTATTGATATATGAGATAGGTATATAAGATATATTGTTTTTGAGTATTGAGTATTAATAGAGACTTGTCCAACATTCAGACAGTCTATGGAGTTGAAGTCCCAACACATGAAAGGGAAAGAATGTACCCCAATTTGTGGCAGACTATTTCATGTCAGCCTTAGGTAGATGGCAAATTATGTTATACTCAAAACATGTGTCCTTTTAGCCAGCCAATCAACAAAATTTGCGCTGAACATTATCAGTACAATATCAACTCAAATTAATTGATTGACCCATTTTTAAGGGCAGTTCCCATCTATTTGACAAGGATCGCTGCTACCTTATTTCGCTGAGCAAGCACGAAAAACGACTAATACATCAACGAACAATGAGGCGACAAACTTGAATATTGTAAAGACTATCTCCGGAATATTATGGGAAAATATCGTCTCAAAATTTACTGAACGCATCTGCAGAGTTCAGATTGGCGCATATACATATGGAAACCCAAAAATTGTGACCACTTATAATGGCCATGTGCAAATCGGGAAGTTTTGTTCTATAGCTGATGACGTACTAATCGTGGGCGACAATCACTCCTTTCGGAAAGTGGCAAATTTTCCCTTGACATGGTGGCTCGAAAATGTCAAAAAAGCTGCTGATGAAAAATCGAACAGTTTATTCGAACCGCGAAAAGAATTGCCCATAGTAATAGGTAATGATGTTTGGATAGGAGCTGGAGCGATAATTCTTCCAGAAGTAAAAATTGGCAATGGCGCCATTATAGGCGCAGGTGCAGTTGTCACGCACAACGTTCCAGCATATGCTATAGTTGTCGGAGTTCCCGCAAAGATTTTGCGATATCAGTTCACAAAAAATCAAATCGACCAATTGGAAAAAATAGCTTGGTGGAACTGGGATGATGACAAAATTGTTGCTAACATCAAGAAGTTCTACGGGGATGTTGACCAATTTATTAAGGAATTCGGGTCTTCAACCAAAGACAAGAAAAGTCAGAAAACAAACATTGCTCAGCCAAACGGGCACACTGAGAACTTGGATTCCACATAGTTGTATTTTGTTTCACAAGTTAAACTGAGTTGATAACATGAATATGCGATTGCCTGTTTTGGTGTTTTTGCTAATTCATTTTCTTCTTTACATGGCAATCTTTTTTGACATTCCACTTGTGAGACAACTCTCAGTTTTTGTTTATTTGTTATTTGTGCCTGGTTTCGTATTTCTTAGTGTTCTTAAAATTGAGAAAATTGCTCTTCTTGACCTTGTTTTGTATTCCGTTGGTTTAAGTGTTGCACTAGCAATGTTTATTGGGTTATTCATTAATGAGGCAGGCCTTGTTTTAGGTTTTTCGCAACCTTTGTCAACTATTCCAATTCTAATAACGATGAGCGGGTTAGTTTCGGTTATGTTTTTTGTGGGGTACAGACGGAGAGGTATTACGTCTATTTTAGATTCAGTGAAATTTGAGACTTTTAGACAGATTCCAGTAGCGAGGGCTTCTGCTTTGATGTTGCTTCCTGTTGTTGGTGTTATCTCAGTAATATCCATCAAAGCAGCAATTCCCATTATCCCAATAGCAATCGCCGGGATTTTTGTGGCTTGTGCGCTTTCCACCAAGCTCATTCCAGTGAAGCTTTATCCAATACTCATTTTTTCAATTTCGCTTTCCTTAACATTGATGACGACTTTAATGTCCCAACATATTATGGGGCAGGATTCTGTTGTAGAATATTATGTTTACAGGGTGACAGCGACCAATCAGCACTGGCTACCGATTACCTTTGGTGATTTCTCAGAGAAAGCTTTCAGTTCAATGCTCTGTATAACAATACTCCCAGCAGTGTTTTCTTCTCTGTCAAACGTAAGCGGGGAATTGCTGTTTAAGGTTCTATACCCGGTTGTTTTTTCTATGGTTCCTGTAGTAACATATAGACTTCTCGCAAAAGAAGGATGGACATTAGAGGCTCTCTTGTCGTCGCTTTTCTTAGTGTCCAGCCCAGTGGCATTCTATGGAATTGTACCCTTCAGTCTAAATAGACAACTGATTGGGTGCTTCTTTTTAGTTTTATCAGTTTTTGTTTTAGCGGGAAAACAGTTTTCAACCAGAAACAATCGGATAATCCTATTAGTATTTGGCGCAGCTATTACAGTCTCCCACTATACAATCTCGATCATATATTTGGCATTCCTTGTTCTGGTTTTTGTTTTCTTCAAAATCAAAAAGAAGCCCGAAAATATAGCAAATCTTGGAATGCTTCTACTGCTTATTGGCGTGAATGTATTTTGGTTCTATGTAGTCCAGACTGGAATTGTTGATACGCTTTATGGAACCGTCGATAATATCATATCTAGGTTCCAAACAGACCTTGTTAGTACGCAGGCTCGGCCAAATGTAATTTTTTCAACCCATACTATTAGTACATTTGCGAGTTCGATTAATTGGGTTTTGTTCATAGGAGTGCATTTCTTCGTAGTAATTGGGATTTTAGCTGTAGTATTGAACAAACGTGATGGAAAACTTAACCTTGTATATCGTATCTTGGTTCTTTTCTGTTCAGTATTTCTTTTCTTGACTATTGCAGTTCCAAATCTTTCGGCTACGCTCAACTTCGATAGGTTTTACGCTATTACTCTCCTGTTTCTTGCTCCATGTTTTGTAATTGGTGGGAAAACCCTCCTTCTGATATTCGAAAAAATCTTGGGTTTGATTGTGAGATTCCTTAAGTTTGGTTCCAAGAGTGTGAGTATAGCACTGCTGCTTATCAGCCTTATTTCGAGTGCTTATTTTCTTTCGCAATATGGATTTATTAACTATTCTACTGGAGGGAGCCCACAATCTACTACACTAGACTGGGATAGATTAAGAACATCAACTGACCCCCAAACCTCAATGAATTTCTACTCCTCTTTCACACCAGAACAAGATGTTGCTGGTGCATCTTGGTTATCCAAATTCATGACGAATAGTTCTATGATATATTCAGATTTCGTTTCAATGTACCACCCGCTTAAGGTTTTTTGTTTCATATCGGATGCCAACTTGATGCTCTTGTCAAACCGAACTACTATCACGCTAGATTCTTTCTACTACTTAAGATATTATAATGTTAATAGTGGTTATGTAATTTCGACGCCTATTTGGGTGTTCAATACAACTGAACTCTCTCCACTTCTCAATAATTGCACTCTCATGTACACAAATGGCGATTGCATAGTGTATGCTTCTCAGTCAAAATGAGCGGAACTTTTTTAGTGGCTTTCACGATGGTGATATCTCGCAAATTGGAAGATGCGCGTGCAGGGAGGTCGGAATGCGATTCGTGAGACGCATTTACATTGCCCATTCCTTTGTAATTGGCGATTTTTTCCAGGGTTTAATGAAATCATATAATAGTTCCCCATCTTTTGCCCCAAACCAAAAACGAAGCCGCTACTAACGCGGCATGAACGCCCTATTGGGTTTCATGCTTCTTAAGTTGTAAAAGTCAATTTGCTGCAAAAAGGTTGAATTCCTATTCAAAGAAGGATAATTTCGTTTGATTTCTTAAGAGCCTTAGCAATTGTTTCAATAGTATTTTCACATATGCACTATTTTGTTCCTGGCAATATTTTTTGGGCGAATACGCAAAACATCTTTATGTTGATAGGCTTGGGAATTTTTACGTTTATAAGTGGATTACTAGTGGACCTAAACTACTCTGGAAGAATAAAGAGTTACTCAGATGTTTTATGTTTCTATAGGAGAAGAGCCGTCAGAATACTGCCCTTAAATTGGGTTTCAATAGTTCTTTCCGTAATTCTCACGTTAACATTTGTTCCATTCTTAACTCCGCATCTTGCGATTTACTATCCGGTATCAAATTTGAATTTTTTGGGGCTTCTAGGTCAGTCTATTGGCACACAATTGTTGGTACAGAACTCAGATTCATTCAATTGGTTTGTAGGTTTAATCGTGGTGTGTTATTTTATTTACCCTTTGGTAATAAGATTTTCGAGAAATGTCTTCCAGACAATTACTTTCTCACTCTTTCCTTTTTTAGTACTCATATCCCTTAGATTGATGCTTGGACTAATTGACGACAGGCTTCTCATTTTCTACATGATATTTGTGGGCGGGGTGCTGGTTAATCGGTTAAACCAGAGCTGGAACAGTTACTCAAATAGAAAGACGGTGCTGTTCTTGGTCGTAACCGCTGTTTCTAGCTTTGTTTTTTATTGGAGAGGAGGAGTCGACTATTACAGTCGTCCATTGTTTAACAGCCCCTTCGTCAATTTTGTAATCTATGAGATTGTTATTTTGGATTTTGCAGCTGTCTCTGGTTGCATGTTTCTTTTGCTTTTGCTGAACAGAAATCGAATACGTATAAAACTAGAAAAATATCGTTCCATAATTACTTTTGTCGCGGTATCTTCATATTGCGTTTATCTATTTCACTTTATATTCTTTACAATCGGAGCGGGGTTATTCGATTTGTTCAAATTACCCCCAATATTTTCAGAGATTTTGTTTTATTTCTTGATAATTCCACTCACTTTCATTCTTTCGTATTACATCCAGACTGCGGACAGAGTGTTTTTGAAGAAAGCGCGCACTAAACTAATATCGACGCGTATCTAATGCCTGATAGGTTTTCAGTTATGTTGCTGGTGTTTATGGCTGCTTGAATCGTGAGAAGCATTTGCAAAGAAAAGATCAATTGACAGTACGATGGTTGCTATGGGCGGAGGATCGTTGAAAGTCTTACTAGTTACTCCTTCTTATGATCCAATAGTTGGCGGTGCCGAGACTTTTGTTCGTCAATTGGCAACTCAACTGAATGCGTCAGGAATCTGTACAGACGTTATGACGTTAAACATGATTAGGAAATGGAAACCCTTCCTGAGGGGAACCATTGAGCGTGGCGATTTCAAAATACTTAGAGTAGCAGCTATAGCAAACCCTTTTTCATTTCTTCCAATCAATCCAATTCGCCTGCTGTTTAGGATAAACGTCATCCCTATGCCAGGCTTCGCGAGGATCCTTAGTGACTATGATCTAATACACTTTTGCGATGAAGAAGACCTGAGCTTTCCACTATTCTCTATTCTTATCGGAAAGCCAAAAATAATGCATTCGCTCACACCTGTAGCTTTTGAAGCAATTCGGAACAATTTTTTCCAAAGAAGAATATTCAAGCAAATTGCCGAAATGTACATACCATGTCCATTCCAAATTGAATCTTACCTAAAAATGGGGATTCCGCGGTCCAAAATTTTGGATAAGACAAGCGTCGGAGTAAACGTTGAAACTTTCAAGCCAGATGAGTCGAAAAGACTAAATTATCTTGTACTGTTCGTAGGCAGACTCCAGAAGTTGAAAGGTGTGCACATCTTGCTGAAGGCGCTCTCCTACGTGAAAACCCCTATTTGGGCGGTAATTATTGGTCCGTTTGACCAAAAAGACCCTGCATACTCAGATGAACTTTTAAAAAGAGTTGAATTGCTTAACTCGCAAGGAAAGCACAAAGTGGAACTGATAGGCAGCAAAAATGAAGACGAACTCGTACAATGGTACCAAAAAGCCACTTTCCTCGTTGCCCCTCATCTTGATCAAATTTGTGGGGGTCTGACAACTCTGGAGGCTCTTGCATCTGCAACTCCTGTAATAGCGACAGGAAATGAAGTCATCAAAGACAGAGTAAATGGTCTTGTAGTACCCCCCAACGATGTTGAAAAACTTGCCATTGCTATTAACGAATTATTGGAATGCAAAGAACTTAGACTGAAACTCGGAGTTGAAGGCAGACGGATTATTGAGGAACAATACTCCTGGAGTGAAATCGTCAAGGATTTAACCAACGCTTATGAAGATTTGCTAACAATCAGTGTGTTTAGTAACCGAATAGATGGAAAATAAGGCAGTTAGGAGAAAACCATTATTGGAAATACTTCCATTAAGCACAAATGTGCATAGCGACTTGAGTTCCTTTCTCACTCTTTCCTTGTCTAATCCTTATGCACCTTATGGTGTCAGCCAAGATCTATTCGTCAATGGCGTCATCTCTGAAATTTCAGATACCGTTTCCAAAGGGGGCTTCGTTTTCGTTGCTAGAGAGGGCGGGAAAATTGTTGGATTAGTCTCATTGAACCGATCTGACTGGGACTCAAAACATTTTGCCTTCGATATGTCGAAGATTGACCAACTGTTAGCAGTAGGTAATTACCTCGACTCAACATTCATAAAACAACGTCTTGTTTCCAACCTGATTGCAGGGTGTAGCAAAGAGCTTCTGCTTCATGTATCTGCTAGAGTTAACAAAGAAGACTTGTCTAGCATTCATGCGTTAGAACGGAAATATTTTAGGTTGATGGATATTCTGGTGACCTATTCCATTGACTTACGCAAACACATCCCAATACAAACCGAGAATCATTATCATATCAGGAAGTTCAGACCTGACGAAGTTTCAAAGTTAGAACAGATAGCGCTTGAGTGTTTCCGGGATAGAGCCCTTTCAACAGATCGTTTCCATGCAGACCCAACATTTCCAAGGGCGAAAAGCAGTGAGCTTTATGCAAAGTGGTTGGTTAACTCTTGTAATGACCCAGCAAATGAAGTTTTAGTTGCTGAAATTGATGGGAAGCCAGTTGGGTTCAACGTTTGTGCCTTCAATCCTTCGCTTACTGCCTTGACTGGTATACGAATTGGAACCATGACTCTTACGGCAGTTGACTCTTTGGCCAGAAACAAACTTGTCGCTACCTCCTTGCTAAGTGCTTCTCTATCTTGGTTCGCTGATAAGGTCGATGTCATCGAGACAGGCGGGCAGGTTAGTAATATTGCAATCCAAAGGGCTTGGAATTCTGTTGGCCTCAGAATCACCCGGTCTCAATGTACTTTCCATTGGTCCGTCTTGACGGAGAGCCTATAATTAAGTCTCCGCTCTATCCCAGCGTACAGAGAGGTCATGATTGCACCCTTCAGGAAGATTAGATAAATGAGAACAGTCGTAATTAGTCAACCCACCTACTTGCCTTGGACTGGCTATTTTCACATTATGAAAGAAGCTGATGTTTATGTCTTCTTGGATAACGTTCAGTTTGAACAGAGATCTTGGCAATCTCGAAATCGCATTAAGTCGGTTGAAAAATTCGTTTGGTTGACCGTTCCCACCCATAGTGAGAGCCAAAGCAGAATAAGCGACGTAGAAATAGATAATTCAAAGCCTTGGAAGCGGCAGCATTTCAATGCAATTAAGACTTCTTACGGCAAAGCTCCGTATTTTAGCAATTATTGCTCCTTCTTCAAGTCTGTTTATGAGTCAAACTGGACTGAACTAGCTTTGCTGAACATCTATTTGATAAAGTATTTCGCTGTTCAGTTGGGGCTATCTCCAGTGTTCGTGCGAGCTTCAAAATTAGGGGTGGAAGGAAAAAGAACCACATTACTCCTTGATATATGTAAAATGTTTGGGGCGGACCGTTATGTTTCCTCCATAGGAGCTAAGAATTATATGGAACAAGATTGCGCCAAATCGGTTTTCGAAAAAGAGGGTATAAAGGTCGAGTTTCTGCAAGTCAAGAATGTGAATTATCCCCAGCTTTTCGGCGAATTTATTGAAGAATTGAGTATAATTGACTTGCTCTTTAACTGTGGTCCTGATTCCTCCAACATCCTATTTCAAGAAGACACAGCCATCTTTAGCGGGCTCGATAAATAGCAAACAGCTGATTAATTCTGTTAAGAATAAGGTAAATGGACTCTGTTCTCATGGCTTTCTTTAACGATGCTGTTTGGCGTATCCTTCAAACAAAGTTGTTTGACAGTGTCCGTCCAAGGATAGTTCGTTTAGATGCGTACCGGTTAATGGGTAAGGCACGTTTTTCCAAATCTTCTTTTTCTACAGTTATTCTTGGTTCTAAGGTTAGTGTCGAGTACTTCTCTGAGCTCTTCTATGTGGATCACCCCAGAGTTGAGTTCATGGGGAAGCTTCCTCTCAGTAGTGTTGCATCGACTGATAGAAAACGGGTTGCAGATTTAATTATTGTTGAGTCGAATTGGTTGTTTTCTCGTTTTCTTGGCGAAAGCGGGTTTTTTTTGTCTCCTAGAGTGGATTTTGTGCTGGATCTCGCTGGTTCTCTTGAGTCGATTGAGAATCGGGCCGCCCACGGCAAGAGGCGTAATTTGAGGCAGGTGGCTGAGGCGGGTTATACGTTTGAAGTTACTAAGGATCTTTCAAAATTGGCGTCATTTTACTACGACGTTTATTTGCCTCATATGTTGAGGCGGCATTCTGGTCATGCGTTGCCTATTAGCTATTCTGAGTGTAAGGAACTATTCTTGAAGGGTGAGCTTTTATTGGTGAAGTCGGGTGAGGAATGTGTTTCAGGGAGCCTCCTTGTTCACCGAGAAGATGAGCTATGGCAACCTGTTCTCGGCGTAAAAGATGTAGATACGAAATTTACCTTAGGCAGCTACGCAATTTACCGCTCTAGTATTGTTGTGGGTATTGAGCAGGGATTTGCGAGGATGGATTTTGGCGAGGCTCCTCCTTTTATGCAGGATGGGCTCTTTAAATTCAAAAAGGGCTTGGGGATGTGGGTTAGGCCTGCTTTGGGTTCTAGTGCGCAGGTTTTTGGTGTTCGTTTTTCTGGTGTGGGTGAGTTTGTGAGGTGTTTTCTTTCTGTTCAACCGTTTGTTTTTGTGGATGGGGCTGGTTTGAGTGGTTTGGTTTTTCTTGAGTGTGTTGATGATTTGTCTGTTAAGTCTTTTTGTGTTCTTGGGCTTGCGAGTTTGTATGTGGTTTCTTCGAGCGTTGATGTTTCTGGTTTGAAGGTTTTTAGGTTTGAGGCGTTGTCGGTTGAGGATTGTTTGCGTGGCGGTTCTGCTGTTTTGAGGTTTTTGGGCAGGGTTTGTGTTGACGGAAAATACTCTCTCTACCGAATCACCAGGTAACTGCGTTGTTCTCTACAATTTTATTATTTAGGCTCAGAAAAAACAGTAAATCTAATTAAATGCAAAAACCCAATTTTCCACAATTTGGTGTCTGTCTAATTGACCTATTAGTTCATGCTTACGCATTCTTGCCTCGGTTTGTAAGGTGTTCGGCGTTGTCACAGCTTTTATGAGGAATTCTCTCGCGGGACTAAATACGTAACTCTAATACAGAAAACATAAAAACACCACAGTATTCATTACAAAAAGGTCGAGTTGGCAAAATGTCTAGGAAAGCTTTGAACGCTCCTTTCTCGGTTTTGAAGAGAAGTGACCGGGCGCAGAAATATGTCATGAATAGTGCGCGTTTTGGAATGCCAACTTTTGTTCAGATAGAGGTTACTACTAAATGTAACATTAAATGCCCACTTTGCCTTAGGACCATTGATCCTGCGAGAATAATTGATGCTGATATGCCGCTTGATCTTTTTAAAACGATTATTAATCAACTCAGGGGTAGAACCGATAGTGTCAGTCTTGTTGGTCTTGGTGAGCCTTTGCTGAACCCTGAAATATTTGCTATGATCAGTGTTGCTAAAGAGAAAGGGCTTGAAGTGAGCTTGATTGATAATTTTACTCTTGTTGATCGGGAAAAGTCACTTGCGTTGATTGATTCCGGACTGGACTTTTTATATGTTTCTTTTGACAACGTTTCTAAAGAGGCTTTTGAAGAGAGACGTGCTGGAGCTTGCTTTGAAAACGTCGTTGAAAACATAAGGCTTTTTGTAAAAACGAGAAGCGAGGTTCAGGCAAAGAAACCGTTCTTTTTGTTCAAGTCAACTATTTCTCAAAGCAACTTTGCCGAAATACCTAAGCTAATCAAGTTCGCGGAAGATTTGGGCGCCGACGGTATTAACTTCGGGAAGATGATGGACGAAATTGAGTCTCGCGTAGTCAATACGCCGCTTCTGATCGAAGAAAACCTTCCGAAAAGTAAGATAGCCATTTACCCTTGCGAGCTAAGCGAGTCATATGAATGTGACGCAACCAGAGGATGTTATGTGACATTCGACGGCAAAGTTTTACCTTGTGGGCTTATGGCGGAGTCAGTTTCCAGAGCGCATTACCCCCAAGTGCAGTTTGGTGACCTTCAATTAAATACGATAGCTCACATATGGCGGTCAAGCCGTTTCAGACAACTGAGAAAGAATATTGCATCAGGAAGATATTTGCCTGAATGTACGACCTGCGGAGCATACAAAAAGCCTCTGCAGAAGTCTTGATTCTTCGATCTGTTTCAAACGATTATTCAAATCAACTAGAATATTTAGAAAGTGGAGATTGGTTTATGGGTTTTTTTGGTAATGTTGTTTGGCATATTCTTCGTAATAGGTTGTTTGATAGTGTACGTCCGAGTTTGATTCATTTTGATGTATACAGGTTGAAGGGTGAGTTGGTTTCTCCTGGCTCTGTTTTTTCTGTTCTTATCGTTGGTTCTAAGATGAGTGTTGAGTATTTTGCGAAGGCTTTTTTTTTGGTTGAGCCTACGGTTGAATTTTTAGGTAGGTTTTCTCTTAGTAGGATTGCTTCTTCTTTTGGGCAGCTGTCTGCAGATTTAACTATTGTTGAGTCAAGTTGGTTTTTTTCTCGTTTTCTGGTCGACACGGGTTTCTTCCTGTCGCCCCGAGTAGACTTCATACTAGACATCGCAGATTCTCTTGAAGTCGTCCAAAGCCGCGTAGCTAGAGATAAGCGCCGTAGGTTGAGGCAGGTGGCTGAGGCGGGTTATACGTTTGAAGTTACTAAGGATCTTTCAAAATTGGCGTCATTTTACTACGACGTTTATTTGCCTCATATGTTGAGGCGGCATTCTGGTCATGCGTTGCCTATTAGCTATTCTGAGTGTAAGGAACTATTCTTGAAGGGTGAGCTTTTATTGGTGAAGTCGGGCGATGAGCTTGTTTCGGGTAACTTGCTTGTTCCACATGGCGACGTGCTTCATTCCCCTGTTGTAGGTGTGAAAGATGTCGATAAGCAGTTTACTTTGGGCAGCTATGCAGCCTACTATTTTAGTATTGTTGTGGGTATTGAGCAGGGATTTGCGAGGATGGATTTTGGCGAGGCTCCTCCTTTTATGCAGGATGGTTTGTTCAAGTTTAAGAGGGATTTGGGGATGTGGGTTAGGCCTGCTTTGGGTTCTAGTGCGCAGGTTTTTGGTGTTCGTTTTTCTGGTGTGGGTGAGTTTGTGAGGTGTTTTCTTTCTGTTCAACCGTTTGTTTTTGTGGATGGGGCTGGTTTGAGTGGTTTGGTTTTTCTTGAGTGTGTTGATGATTTGTCTGTTAAGTCTTTTTGTGTTCTTGGGCTTGCGAGTTTGTATGTGGTTTCTTCGAGCGTTGATGTTTCTGGTTTGAAGGTTTTTAGGTTTGAGGCGTTGTCGGTTGAGGATTGTTTGCGTGGCGGTTCTGCTGTTTTGAGGTTTTTGGGCAGGGTTTGTGTTGACGGAAAATACTCTCTCTACCGAATCACCAGGTAAGTAATATTTTTGTCTAATAACCTCATTTTTTGTCTGCTGAGAATCGTGGCAGTTGGCTAGGCCAAACATTCTCTGCGTATTTGTCTTTTTTCTAATTCTTGTCCATTATAGTGTTAACCACGTTCTTTGGAAGGATAAAAGAAAAGCGAACCTAATGTTCGCCATCCCTATTTTCAAAAACAAAGTTGGATTTGTTCACAATTTGTAAATTTTCATTCTGTGTTTCTTGGTTTTTCTATGTAGTTAACTGTCAATATGGACTGCTAATGCGACAGTATTATAAGTTGGCATAGAAAATTGTACTGAGGAGTGATTAAATGTCCACCAAAAAAAGAATCTTGGTTACCGGAGGAGCAGGTTTCATTGGGAGCCATTTAACTGAGGATTTGGTTAGGAATGGTTACTCAGTTAAAATTATGGATGATTTCTCGACTGGCAGTGTAAATAATGTAATGCATCTGTTCAACTTCAAAAACTTCAAAATGATCCGTGGGAGTGTAACAGATAAGGAACTTGTGTCGAAAGCTACTTCAGATGTTGACATAATCTTCCATTTGGCCGCTCAGGTTCATGTAGATCGATCGGTCATTGAACCAAGACATACTTTTGAGGTAAATACATTGGGAACATTGAACATATTGGATGCAGCATTAGAGAACAATATCGAGCTTGTAGCTTACGCGTCCACCAGCGAGGTTTACGGCTCAGCCAAACATACTCCTATGAACGAAGATCATCCACTAAACCCTGCGTCCCCCTATGCTGCGAGTAAAGCAGCTGCTGACCGACTTTGTTTTTCGTACTACAATACTTACAAATTGCCCGTCGTTATAGTTCGTTGTTTCAACACTTACGGCCCGAGACAGAAAGACAGTGGATACGCAGCGGCCATTCCAAAGTTCCTACGTAAGGCATTAGCGCATTTGCCTCCTATTATCTATGGCGACGGTCTTCAGACTAGAGATTACATGTATGTGAAGGATACTGTTAAAGCATACAGACTTGTCATGGACTCCTATGAGAGAATTTTGGGGGAGACAATTAACTTTGGAACTGGAGAAGAAGTCAGTATTATAGCTTTGGCAAAGACGATTCTAGATTTGTGCGGGACAAAATCTGCGCCTGTGCACACATCTTCACGGCCTGGAGAAGTGAAGCGGCTCTGCGCGGACATCACCAAGGCTAGGCAACTGCTTGGTTTTGAGCCAGAATACACAATCAAAAAGGGGCTGAATGAATTTACCAAGTGGTATCAAGAAGGCAGATACGAAGAATGGACATCGTACACTAGCGACAAGGAGAATTGATGCTGTTGGATCACCAGGGGATCCCTTTCTTTGTACCTTGGATTACCGCGAATGATAAGAAAGTCGTTGGACACGCTTTGAATTCACGTTGGCTCACTGGAGGTCCCATGGTTAGAGACTTTGTGAGCGCGGCGAGCACGAGGGCGTAGAGCATCACGTCGAAGCTGTCGAGCATCCATCCGAGGCTGCCGGCGGCGAGCGCCTTGCGGCCCTGCGGCGAGCCCGCCCGCCACCACCCGAGCAGCCCACGGTCTGCGGCTGTGCCGTCATCGGCTCAATCCTCCCGCCGTCCCACGGGTTCGAGCTCGACGAGGACCGCGCCCCCCTCGACCCGCGCTCCCGCGTCCGCGAGGACCCCGCGACGCGCCCGCCGCGCGGCGCGCGCACGGGGCTCTGCATCTTCATCGCCTCGACGACCAGCAGCGGCTGCCCGGCGGCCACGGCGTCGCCCGGTGCGACGCCGACCGACACGACCAGGCCCGGCATCGCGGCGCGCACGGCGTGGCCGCGTTCCGCCAATAGGGACGCCCGCACGCCCAACGCGTCAGCCAGGCCGCCATACGCGGCAGCGGCGAGGACCGCGCCGCTGTCCTCCTCGAAGATTTCCGTCGCCGGTTCCGTCACTGCCTGGGCAGGCCCGATCCGGTCGAGCTTCGCCCATCGAGGCGCAGCGCCGCGTGGGCTTCGTCGATGCTGACCTCGGCGAACCGGAGGCGGTCACCCGGCGCCGCCTGCGCCAGGATCGGCACGTCGGCGGTGGCGACGGTCGCGATCTTCGTGTAGCCGCCCGTCGTCCCGCGGTCCGCCATCAGCACGATCGGCATGCCGTCCCCGCTGACCTGCACCGCGCCGAATGCCGTTCCGTCCGACACGATATCGGCTCCGCCCAGGTGGGCGATCGGCGGGCCGGACAGCCGGCACCCGACACGGTCAGACTGCGCGGTCAGCGTGAACGACTCGGACAGGAAGGTCCGGATGCCCTCGGCGGTGAAGCCGGCGTCCTGCGGACCCATCACGACCCGGACGGTCCGTGCCGGCCCGAACCGCGGCACGGCGTCGCGAGGCAGGCAGCGCCCCGCGAAGCCGCGCGCCATCGGGCAGGGTCCGACGGGCACCCGGTCTCCGGCCGCGAGGGCTCGGCCCCGGAAACCGCCGAGGCGCGCGCGCGCGAAGGTCGATCGGCTGCCGAGCACGGCGGGCACATCGATCGCGCCCGCCACCGCGAGATACACGCGCATGCCCGCGCGCCGTCCCGAGAACGCCACCTCCGCGCCGTCGCGGACCGCAACGGCCTGCAGAGCGGCAACGGCCGTCCGTCAAGGCTCGCCCCCAGATCCGCGCCGGCTTTGAAATATCACCTGTCCCTCCCGTTGTAAATAATCGACTCTATAATCAAGGTTGGTTAACCACACAAATAGGTAAATATATAAAAATAGAATTTTTAATTGGAACTAGTATGTTAATTGATAGAGAAGGTGTTTTAAAAGAAGTTGGAATTAGTTATATTGTCATTCAAGAAACTGGTACAAATGATATAGTTAATGTGTGATATATACTCTATTAAATTTGTGAGAGTTTTTGATACTCAACCTAAAAAATGTATTCCATAAAATAAAATAATCAATGATCTCATTTAATTTTAAATTAAAATCACAAAACATATAAATTAAATACTATAATACACAAAAACTCTTATGTTAAAAACATAAGAGTTTTTATTTTATTATAGTTAAGTTTCATAAACCTATTATAGAATATTGAATAATTCTGTTTACAATAACACACTAATATAATAATTACTAATTATTAATCACAAATTATTAATTACAAAGGTGAAAAATTATGAAAAAACTTACTAAATTATTTATTCTATTTTTAATACCACTATTACTATGTAGTTGTTGGGATTATACTGACATCAATAAAAAAGCTGTGGTGCTTTCCGTTGGAGTAGATTACGATACCACAACAGATAACTATATTTTTTCTGGTGAAGCTGCCAATTTTTCACCACCCTCTGCGCAACAGGCAGTCAAGAGAAAAAAATTAATATATTTAATTATTCATCACAAGGTCCCACTTTTGAAGATGCTAAGCTACAATAATGACAACTCAGTTCCTATGCCAATGTTTTTAGGTGGCACAACAGTAGTTATATTCGGAAAATCCTTAGCAGAAAAAAGTATTGAACCTTATTTAAACAGAATTGATGGCATAATAGATTATAGAAAAACATTACTTGCCGTAGTATCTAAAGAATCACCTGAAGAACTATTTAAATATAAAAACAAATAAAGCTATTTCAGTGGGTTCTTCAATTCAGGAGAACTTAGAGTGGTTAAAAGCATCAGGGAAAGCTATTTATACAACTGTTGGCGAAATGCTTTCATCTATATCCTTAGGTGATGTAGGATACCTTCTCCCATATGTGGGCATCCAAGATAATGATATACGATATTTAGGTCTTGCGGTAATGAAAGATTCAAAATTAATTGATGTTATTGATATTAGAGATACTAAGTGGTTTACTATACTTGTTAGCTGATAAACCCAGTACTCCGAGAAACCATGCCTGGTATCAAGAATTCAAAAATATTTTTTCTTTTCATAGCAAATTTAAAAAACGCAAAATCAAAGCAGAATATATAGATAATACTCCAGTTATTAATGTTAATTTAGAATTAAATTTAGAGTTACATTATCAATATTACGTAGAGCCTATATCTAAAAAAGAAATAAAACAATTAGAGGACTCTTTAAATAATAAAATTCAAACAGATATTCAAACAATTGTAACTAGATCCCAAAAGGAATTCAAGTGTGATATATTTAATTTTGTAAAATATTTTAGAGCAGACTGCCCTAAAGCTTATAAATCAATTGATTGGCAAGGAAGCTTACCCTACTGCCAAGGTAAATATTATGGTTTCTACTAAAATTACTGATTTAAATCTCTTTGACCCAAATGCTAAAATCAAAACTTTAGAGGGTAAAAATAATGAATGAATGATAACTATCTAAAAAAAATACAAGAACTAAGTCAAACTAATTTAGGAATATCAATAAGAAAACTAACAGTGGGAAGCATTGATATTTATATATTATATATTGCTGAGATTTCTGATAAAGATAGTATTTCTAATAATATTATTAAACCACTATTACAATATAACAAAAATGAAACCTTGACCATAGAAACCATAGCAAATTCAATTATATATCATCAATACAATATCTATGGATAATAATGAAAATATAATCATAGATTATATTTTAAAAGGTAATACTCTTATCTTTATACCATATGAAGAACAATATATAATAGCTGATACCTTGCAAGCTGCAAAAAGAGAAATTCAAACACCAGAACTAGAAGGTCCCTTAAGAGGACCTAAGGATTGTTTTACAGAAAATTTCGAGAGCAATTTGTCTTTAATTCGCTACAGAATAAAAGATCCTGAACTTAGAGTTGATAAATTTATTATAGGTAAAAGGACTAAAACCACGTGTAGCTGTAGTTTATATTAATAATATAGCAAATCCACAGTATGTTAATGAAATAATGAAAAAATTACAAAGCATAAATATCGATGGTATCGTTGATACTGGTTATATTCAAAAATTTTTGAAAAATAGTCCTTTTGGTCTTTTTCCTGAAATGGGGATTATCGAAAGATCTGATTTAGCATGCATAAACATACTTGAAGGAAAAATTTGTATTGTAACCGAAGGTAGCAATTTAGTTTTATCCGCTCCAAAAGTTTTTATAGATTTTTTTAATTCTAGTGAAGATGCTTATGATAGTATATATATCGGAATGTTTAATAAAGTTATAAGGATATTAGCTTTAATGATATCTCTAACATTATCTGCATTATATGTTGCAGTTGTAGGTTTTCATTCTTATGTTTTGCCACTGTCTTATATTATGATTTTAGCGAGTTCAAGAGGTGCTGTTCCTTTTAATTCTGTACTTGAAGCAAGTTTACTGGAATTTGTATCAGAAATTCTTAGAGAAGCCGGGGTAAGACTTCCAAAACGAATAGGGTCTGCCATTGGTATTGTAGGAACTATCGTAATTGGTCAGGCCGCTGTTGCAGCTGGACTTGTTAGTCCCCTCATGGTAATTATTGTATCATTATCTACCATGTGTTCCTTCGTGGCTGCAGATTTCACTATAATGAGTCCTATTAGAGTATTAAAATTCCTTTTAATTTTCATGACAGGAATTTTGGGCTTATTTGGATTTATTATTGGATTTACTTTTATATTAGTGAATATACTTTCTACTTCAAGCTTTGGAGTACCTTATGGTGCGCCAATAGCCCCTTTAAACCTTAAAGATTTAAAAAGCTATTTGCTAAGTGATGTAGTTTTATCTAAAAAAAGACCTAGATTTTTAAGAACAAAAAATAAAAACAAACAATGATCTTTATTTATTACATAAATTATATATAAATGATAGTGTGGTGTGAACTTATGAAAGAAACTCTTACAAATAAACAAATTGCCTTTGTTATATTTCAAATAGTTGTTGGCTATGGAATAGTAGGTCTCCCTAAAAAAATTGCTGAACTAGGTGGTACTGGTGGATGGATTATTTACTAATTTCAACTTTAATATTCATACTTATTACAAATATGTTTTTATATCTTGGGTATACTCATAAAAATCAAACTCTTTATGAGTATAGTGAGTCATTAGTTGGTAAATATGTATCAAAGCTAATTGTAGTTGTATACATATTTTATTTTACTTTATTTTCTAGTGCACTTATAAGAATTTCTAGTGAAACCATTAAAATTACTATTTTTGAAAAGACTCCAACTATAGTATTTATTATAAGTTTCTTTTTAATTTTATATTATACTATCATAAAAAGATTAAGGGTTTTTGCTAGACTTTCTGAAATATATGGTATTATCTTCATTATAGTTATTTTAGTAATTCAATTTATTATGTTTGCTTCTGGAGATTATATCAATTTAAGACCTTTTATAGTTATTGAAGATATACCAGCTTACCTATCTGGCATACCTAAAGTTTTGTTCTCATTTTATGGCGTTGAAATAATTGCTATAATACCTCTATGCACAAAAAACAATAAAAATGTTTTTAAATACGCCTCTATAATGATGGCTTTCATAGGTCTTTTATATATCATTATAGTTGAATCCTGTATTTCCCTTATGGGTGTTGATAGTATTATAAATTATGAAGATGCTCTATTCGTTGCCATAAGAAGACTTGATATTTCTTATCTTGAGTTTTTAAGAAGACCTG